>NZ_JAVIFT010000002.1:0-477500 GCF_031157355.1 Hyphomicrobium sp. LHD-15 | reverse complement strand
CGAACACCACAGTCCTCGCCAAATCGGGGCAGGAGGACGACGGCGGCTCGAGCGATCTCGACGTTCTGAGACCTGCCGTGAAGACTGTTCGCGAAGGTCAGAAATTGTCTCAGCTGCTCGCCGAATCCGGCGCCACGACATGGCAGATCCGGGAAATGGTCGAGGCCATGAAGCCGATCTTCCCGGAGAAATCCGTCGTCGCCGGACAGGAAGTCCACATCGCGCTCCAGCCCTCGCTCACGCTGCAGAACCGCATGGAGCCGGTGCGTTTCTCGATCTACGACGAGGGACACGCGCACAAGGTCACTGTTTCGCGCAACAACGCCGGCGAGTTCGTCGCAAGCGCAACGCCGATCGACGACGAGAGCGCGATGCGCGTCGCCATCAACGACAGCAACGGACCGCAATCGTCGAGCCTCTACGCGAGCCTCTACTACGCCTCGCTCACGGAGAGCGTTCCGACCGACACCATCCAGCAGATCCTGCAGGTTCACGCCTACGAGACCGACTTCCGCAGACGCTTGCGGGCGGGCGATACCTGCGAAATGTTCTTTGATCTGAAAGATGAAGGCGGCACCGACGGCCCCCCTGGCGAATTGCTCTACACGTCGATTTCGACGGGCGGCGAAACGCGTCGCTACTATCGCTTCCGCACGCCCGACGGACAGATTGACTACTACGACGCGCAGGGCAGCAACGCGAAAAAGTTCCTCATGCGCAAGCCCGTGCGCGCCGACGATACGCGCCTGACGTCAGGCTTCGGTCTGCGCCGCCATCCCCTTCTCGGCGAGTACAAGATGCACACCGGAATCGATTGGGCGGCCCCCACCGGCACGCCCATTCTCGCCGCCGGCAACGGAACCATCGAGGAAGCCGGCCGCAAAGGCTACAACGGCAATTACGTGCGCATCCGTCATGCCAACGGCTATCAGACCGCCTACAGCCACATGTCGCGTTTTGCGCCGGGAGCAGCACCCGGCGTCAAGGTGCGCCAAGGCCAGGTCATCGGATACATCGGCTCGACGGGTCTTTCATCAGGCCCGCATCTTCACTTCGAAGTGCTGGTCAACAACCAGTTCGTCAATCCGCTGTCGATCGACGTGCCACGCGAGCGCCAGCTCGAAGGCAAGGACCTCATCGCCTTCCACAAGGAGCGCATACGCATCGACGAGTTGATGCGCCGTACGCCGGTCCTGACCGCCAGCAAATAGGCTCTCGTTACGGATAAAAAAATCCCCTCCCTGGAGCAATCCAGGGAGGGGATTTTTACTTGGAAAAGCTTCAGCTTACGCAGCAGCCTTCACTTGCGTTCCATTGAGCGTCAGTGCCCCGTCGCGGACCGAGACGCGAACGGTATCGCCATCCTTCACCGTGCCGCGCAGGATCTCCTCGGCGAGCGGATCCTGCACCTGCTTCTGGATCACCCGCTTCAAAGGCCGCGCCCCGTAGATCGGATCGTAACCCTTGTTGGCGAGCCAGGTCCGCGCCTGATCGTCGAGTTCGAGCGTGATCTTGCGATCCGCCACGAGCGCCTGCAGACGCTTGATCTGGATGTCGACGATTGCCGCCATTGCTTCCCGCTTGAGCCGGTGAAACACGACTATTTCGTCGATACGATTGATGAACTCGGGCCGGAAGTGACGGCGCACGGCATCCATGACGAGACCGTACGCTTCCTCCTCGCTCATCACCTTGTCCTTGTCGCCCGGCGCACCGAAGCCCAAGGGCTGGCGCGGATCGGCGAGGTATTCCGCACCGAGGTTCGAGGTCATGATGATCAGCGTATTCTTGAAGTCGACCGTGCGGCCCTGACCATCCGTCAGGCGCCCCTCGTCGAGCACCTGCAGAAGCACGTTGAACACGTCCGGATGCGCCTTCTCGACCTCGTCGAACAGCACGACCTGGTAAGGCCGACGCCGCACGGCTTCGGTCAAAGCGCCACCTTCCTCGTAGCCGACATAGCCCGGCGGCGCGCCGATGAGCCGCGACACGGAATGCTTCTCCATGTACTCGCTCATGTCGATACGCACCATCGCGCTCTCGTCGTCGAACAAGAACGAAGCCAGCGCCTTCGTCAGCTCGGTTTTGCCGACGCCGGTAGGTCCGAGGAACATGAACGAGCCGATCGGCCGGTTCGGATCCTGCAGGCCCGCGCGAGCGCGCCGCACCGCCGTCGAAACCGCTTTCACGGCCTCGGGCTGGCCGACGACACGCTTCTCCAACGCCTCTTCCATCTTGAGAAGCTTGTCACGCTCGCCTTCCAGCATCTTGTCGACGGGCACACCCGTCCAGCGCGACACGACGCCCGCGATCTGATCCGGCGTCACCGCCTCTTCCAGCATCACGCCCTTTCCTTCGGTGCTCTCGATGGCCTTGAGCTTGGCTTCGAGTTCGGGAATGACGGCGTGCGCAAGTTCGCCAGCCCGCGCATAGTCGCCCTTCCGCTGCGACTGCGAAAGCTCCGTACGCCGCTTGTCGAGCTCCTCCTTCACCTTCTGCGCCGAGCCGAGCTTGTTCTTCTCGGATTCCCAGCGCGCGGTAAGGGACTGCGATTTCTCTTCGAGATCCGCGATCACCTTCTCGAGCTTTTCGAGACGATCCTTGGAGGCCGCGTCGGTTTCCTTTTTCAAGGCTTCCCGTTCGATCTTGGCCTGCATCAGGTCGCGATCGATCGCGTCCAGCTCTTCCGGCTTGCTATCGACCTGCATTCTGAGGCGCGAAGCTGCCTCGTCCATGAGATCGATCGCCTTGTCGGGCAGGAAGCGGTCGGTGATGTAGCGATTGGAGAGCGTCGCGGCCGCAACCAACGCCGAATCCGTGATGCGGACGCCGTGGTGCAGCTCGTACTTCTCCTTCAAGCCGCGCAGGATCGAGATCGTATCCTGGACCGAAGGCTCCTCGACGAACACCGGCTGGAAGCGCCGCGCAAGTGCCGCATCCTTCTCGATGTGCTTCTTGTACTCGTCGAGCGTGGTCGCGCCGACGCAATGCAATTCGCCACGCGCCAGCGCCGGCTTCAACAGATTGCCGGCGTCCATCGCGCCTTCGGCCTTGCCGGCGCCAACGATCGTGTGCAGCTCGTCGATAAACAGGATGATGCGCCCGTTCTCCGCCTGCACCTCGTTGAGCACGCTTTTCAGGCGCTCCTCGAACTCGCCGCGGAACTTTGCGCCCGCAATCAGCGAGCCCATGTCGAGCGCAAGCAGCTTCTTGTCCTTGAGGCTCTCGGGCACGTCGCCGGCCACGATGCGCAAGGCGAGGCCTTCCGCGATCGCCGTCTTGCCGACGCCCGGTTCACCGATCAGCACAGGGTTGTTCTTGGTCCGGCGGCTCAGCACCTGAATGGTGCGGCGAATTTCCTCGTCGCGCCCGATCACGGGATCGAGCTTGCCGTTGGCGGCCGCTTCCGTGAAGTCGCGCGTGTAGCGCTTCAGCGCCTCGAACGATTGTTCCGCGCCCGCAGTGTCGGCCGTGCGGCCCTTGCGAATTTCATTGATCGCGGCATTGAGCCGATCCGGCGTCACGCCGGCGTCCGCGAGAATTTTTCCGGCCTCCGAGCCTTTCTCGAGCGCAAGCGCAAGCAGAAGCCGCTCGACCGTGACGAACTTGTCGCCGGCCTTGTCGGCAATCTTCTGGGCATTGTCGAAAACGCGGGCGAGGTCGGGCGCAAGGTAAAGCTGACCAGCTCCACCCCCGCTCACCTTCGGCCTGCGCTGAAGCAGACGCTCGACCGCGTCGAGCGCATCCTTATGCCGCCCGCCGGCGCGCGCGATCAGCCCCGCGGCCGCGCCTTCCGGGTCCTCTAGAAGCACCTTGAGCAGATGCTCGGCTGAAAACTGCTGATGTCCCTCTCGGAGCGCGAGGCTCTGCGCAGACTGAACGAACCCCTTGGCGCGATCCGTAAACCGTTCGAAATCCATGAATGTACCTCCTGAGCGCGCTTCTCCGTCCTCGTCGAGGCCCGTCTTGAAGCGCCGTCGCAAATACGTGACCGCGGAGAAAGCTAAGCCCTATATCGGCACTCGGCTCCAACCGCCTGATCGAGATATAGGACGGGCTCGGGCCGTATAAAGGGGGCGCCCTTACGTGGTATAGAAAACGCAATTTCGGGGGGCGAGAGGAACGAATGCCAGGCTTGGTTACCGGACTGTTCCGCTACCCCGTGAAGGGCCTCTCGGCCGAGCCGCTATCCCGCGTCGCGCTCCGGGCCGGCGAAACGTTTCCGTTCGACCGGGTTTGGGCCATCGAAAACGGCCCGAGCCGTTTCGACCCCGCCGATCCAAAACCCGTGCCCGACATCAGCTTCCTGATCCTGATGCGCGACGAACGCTTGGCAGCCATTGAAGCCCGCTTCGAGGAGGAGACCCAGCGCCTCACCCTTTTGCGTGGCGGCCGGCAGGTGGCCAGCGGTATTCTCTCGTCGCAGTCGGGCCGCCAGATCATCGAGCAGTTCTTTGCGGCGTTCATGGCCGAGAGCTTGCGCGGCCGGCCGAAAATCGTGAGCGCACCTGGTCACACCTTCATCGAGACCGGCGACAAGGTCGCCCACATCGTCAACCTGGCCACCGTGCGCGAACTCGAACGGGTCGCCGAGCGCCCGATCGATCCGATGCGCTTCCGGCCGAATATCATCGTCGATGGCATCGAGCCCTGGGCGGAGTTCGACTGGATCGGCAAAGAGATCTCGATTGGGCCGATCTCTTTCCACGTGCTGGAAAAGGCAGCGCGCTGCGCCGCGACAAACGTCGATCCCAAAACCGGTGCCCGAGACATGGACATCCCGGCCACCCTTCGCCGCAAATGGGGCCACATCGACTTCGGCGTCTACGTGAAAATAGCGTCCGATGGCGAGCTGTCCCTCGGCGACGCCCTCACTCCTCCATAGAACGCGCAGTTATCCCGCACAGGCCGGCGTCCAGACGCGTCACCGCAAACCCAACGCCGGAGAAAACGAAAAAGGCCGCGGAACGCTCCGCGGCCTTGATCCGATAAATCTCTTTCGAGCGAGCCTTATTCGCCGCTGCCCTCGACGACGGGCGTCGGAGCGGGGGCAGCACCCTCTTCGCTGGCAGCAGCGGCCTCGCGGCGCGGACGGCGTACCGGACGGCGCAGGAACTCGGGCTGCTCATGATGCGGAACCGCAGCCGGCCGCTCGCGGCGAACGGGCGGCGGGGCACTATCCACACCGATATCGGGCTGCGGCGCACGATCGGCACGCTCCACGCGCTCGACCCGCTCAGGCCGATCTCCGCGCGGCTCGCTGTTCCTCTGATCGCGCTGATAACGATCCCCGCGATCGCGATCTCCGCGATCCCGATCACCCCGGTCCTGACGGTCGGAATAACCACGATCGCCGCGATCACCCCGATCGCCGTGACGATCGCGATTGTGGAACTGGCGTCCGCCGCCTTCGCGCGGACCCCGGTCGTCATAGCGCGGACCGTCGTTGTGGCGCGGCTGTCCTTCTCCGCGAGAGGGTTGCTGCTGGGCGTAAGGCTGGCCCTGCGCCTCGGCGCCGTACTCGCCGTCCTCGTCGCTGAAATCGTCGCTCATGGAGACGGGCTCGCCGAACCCGGCCGGACGCGGACGCCCCATCCCGTTCTGCAGGTCTCCGCCGCCCTGGGCTATCTGCTGCTCGCGGAAGGCCATGATGATGCGATTGTAATGCTCGGCGTGCTGCAGGTAGTTCTCAGCCAGAACCGGGTCGCCGGAAGACTGCGCATCACGTGCGAGCGCGATGTACTTCTCGGCGATATGAGCAGGAGTGCCGCGCAATTTGACGTCTGGCCCCGTACTTTCGAAGCTACGCGTCAAAGGGTTCTGACCTTTGCGGTTCTGGTTATTATTATTGTTGTTATTATTATTGTTGCTGCGGCCGCGGCCTCTGCGGTTTTGCTGTCCCTGCCTCATGGGCTCCATTCTCGACAGTTGTGGAAGTAGATGCCGCCGCACCGATCGCAGCAGCTGAATACAGTTCATCCCTCGCGGCCACTTTGGCCGCGCTCTTTAGACCGGTTGCCCGGCTAAATCCAAAAACCCCCAAACAGGCTGCGAAAGTCCTGCAGCACCCTGGCTTTGGCAGGTCCCCGAAACCCGCCGACCAGATCCGTCTTTAATCTCGTGCTCGAACGACAGCAGCATGTCCAAATGGGAGGATTTAATGCGACTGGCGCTCAAGGTTGCCATCGTGTGCTCGCATTACGCGGCACCAGCAACGGCACTCATCCGCCTTTTCGCATCTCATCATGCGCGAAATAATGACAACTGGTTTATCGAACGGACCGCTGTCAGACACGAGGTGCGCATGAAGCAAAACTTCATGAGGGTTACATTAGACCTGACGCTCATTGAATCCAAGTGATTTTAGCGCCATGCCTAACGGCGTGTCTTAATAGCAACACAACGCGTATGCTGCCCAAGATCTTGCCACAGCCTTATATCGCCAAGGCAGCGTCCATCGGCCGAGTCTCGGAAAATACCCGTAACCCCGTCGGCCTGCCCGGCGCCGATTTCGAGCAACACCCACCCATCCGGCACGATGCGCGCAAAACCTGCGGCAAGTTCGCGATAGATATCGAGGCCGTCCGCGCCCCCGTCCAGCGCACCCAGCGGATCGTATGCCCGGACATCCGCTTCGAGGGACGCGATCTCTTCGCTCGGAATGTAGGGCGGGTTCGAGATCAAGAGATCGAACGTGCCGTCGATGCCATCGAGAGAGCGTCGTTCGAGAAACACCGCGCGATCGGCGACACCAAGCTGTACGGCGTTCGCTTGAGCCGCAGCGAGTGCATCCGGGCTAATGTCGGTTCCGATCCCGCTCGCCAGAGGTAGTTCCGCGAGCAGCGTCAGCAACAGTGCACCGGAACCGGTTCCGATATCGACAATGCGGATCGGCCGCTCTCTCCAACCCTCGCGCCCGGCGATTTCGAGCGCCGCTTCGATGACGGTCTCGGTGCAGGGGCGGGGATCGAGCGTTGCCGGCGTGATACGAAACGTGCGTCCGTAGAAGCCGCGCTCACCTAGAATGCGCGATACCGGCTCCCGTGCCGCGCGCCGCCGTGCAAATTCCGACAACCGCTCCGCATCCCGTCCATCGAGCCTTCGATCGGGATCGCGAACCAGCGCCGTCCCGTCAATTCCGAGCGCCGCGAGCACCAGCAGGCGCGCATCCCGCGCCGCGCCCTCGATCCCGGCCTCCGTCAACACGCGCGTGAGCAGCGCGGCGGCATCCCTGGCCTGTAACCCTTCGAATGACGATGCATCCCCGCTGGGATCACGCACCATGGCTTTCCATCGCAGCGAGTGCTTCGGCCTGATTTTCGGCGATGAGCTGATCGACGATCTCGTCGAGGCCGATGCCTTCCATGATCCGATCGATATTGTGGAGCGTCAGGTTGATGCGGTGATCGGTAACTCGCCCCTGCGGAAAGTTGTAGGTGCGGATGCGCTGCGAGCGATCGCCCGAGCCCACCTGGCTCTTCCGCGCCTCGCTGCGCTGACTGTCCGCCCGCTCGCGCTCGAGCTCGAACAGCCGCGAACGCAGAACCTGCATGGCGAGCCGCCGGTTCTGATGCTGGCTCTTCTCGGCCGAGACCACGATGATGCCGGTCGGCAAATGCGTGATGCGCACGGCACTGTCCGTCTTGTTGACGTGCTGGCCACCCGCACCGCCCGCGCGCATGGTGTCGATCCGGATGTCTTGGTCCTTGATGTCGATATCAATGTCTTCGGCTTCCGGCAGCACTGCGACGGTCGCCGCGGACGTATGGATGCGTCCGCCGCTTTCGGTCGCGGGAATGCGCTGCACGCGATGTACGCCGCTTTCGTATTTGAGCCGCGCGAACACACCCTTACCGGTGACGGAGGCAACGACCTCCTTGTACCCGCCGAGATCGTTCTCCGACATCGAGATGATCTCGGTGGACCATCCCTTGCTGTCGGCATAGCGCTGATACATGCGGAAGAGATCGGCCGCGAACAGCGCCGCCTCGTCGCCGCCCGTACCCGCCCGCACCTCGAGGATCGCGCTCTTTTCGTCAGCGGCATCCTTGGGCAGCAGCAGCACGCGGAGCTTGTGCTCCATCTCCTCGATGCGCGGCCCGAGCTGAGCCAGCTCCTCGCGCGCCATCTCGGCCATGTCCTTGTCCTGGGACGGATCCTTGAGCAGCGCTTCGAGATCCTGCTGCTCGATCTCCGCAGCCTCCAGCTCGCGCACCGCCGTGATCAGCGGCGTCAGATCCGAGAACTCCTTGGTCAGCTTCACATAGGTGGCCTGCGCGGCCCCCTGATTGAGCTCCGCTTGGATGGTCTCGTACCGCTCGATCAGGCGGCCCAGTGTCTCTTTTGGAATGACGCTCATGGTTTTTCTTGAAAGGAACCTTGGATATCCGCCAGCTCAGGCGCTCGATGCGCTTCTAGACCATGATCGCTTTAGATCCTATCGATCCAAAGCAAGCCGTTAGGTTTCCACCTCTTGCCCAGTCGCAAACTCCTCGAGTTCCCGCCGGACGCTGCCCGAGCGGCCCCCCACGAGAAGCTCGTCCAGAAGACGCGTAATTGCTGCCGCGTCGAGCGAGCGGATCATGCTCTTGACCGGCCCGATCGAAGCGGGCGCCATCGAAAGCGTCCGGAAACCGAGCCCGATCAAGCACATCGCTTCGATGGGCCGTCCTGCCATTTCACCGCAAAGCGTCAACGGGACTTTGTGGCGACGACACGCTTTGGCGAGCTGCTTTAAGGCCCGAAGCGAAGCCACCGAGAGCGAGTCGAACCGGTTCGCGACGCGAGAATTAGAGCGATCGGCCGCAAACAGGAACTGCGTGAGATCGTTGCTGCCGACCGACACGAAATCAACCCGCTGTAAAAGCTCATCGAGCTCGAACAGCACGCTTGGCACCTCGATCATAGCCCCGATCAGAAGCTTGCTCGCCGGCTTCGCCCCGCGCTTGAGACCGAGCTGCCGCTCCTTCTCGATCAACTCGCGGATTTCGTCCATCTCGGCCGCCACCGAGACCATCGGGATCATGATACGAAGCTCTCGCCCCGCGCCCGCCCGGAGAAGCGCGCGCACCTGCATGCGGAACAGGGCCGGCCGGTCGAGTGACATGCGGATCGCGCGCCAGCCGATGGCCGGATTTTCCTCCGGCACATGGGGAAGATACGGAAGCACCTTGTCGCCGCCGATATCGAGCGAACGGAACACCACCGGCCTGCCGTCGGCCTCGTTCAGCACCGCCTCGTAAGCCTGCGTCTGCCGGTCCACGCGTGGCAGGCTGTGCGAGAGCATGAACATCAGCTCGGTGCGGAACAGCCCAATGCCGTCACTCCCCGATTCCTTGACGTGCGGCATGTCCGCCAAAAGGCCGGCGTTGATCTGCAGCGCGATCCGCTCGCCGTCCTTGGTCACGGCCGGGAGATCCCGCAGCGCCTCGTACTGCTTCTGCCGGCGCGCCCGGAACCGCACCTTGTCGGTGTAGGCCGAAACCACTTCCGTCGAAGGCCGCACGTGCACTTCGCCGATGACGCCGTCGACGATGATCGCGTCGCCCGCCGTCACGCGCTCGACAATGCCTTCCGCCTGCCCGACCGCGGGAATGCCGAGCGCCTTGGCGACGATCGCCACGTGGCTTTGCCCGCTGCCGTCCTCGATAACGAGCCCACGCAGCCGCGTGCGATCATAGTCGATCAGCTCGGCGGGCCCCATGTTGCGCGCGACCAGGATCGTGTCGGTCGGCATCTCGGGCGGATTGAGCAGGCCGGTCGCGACACCGGCCAGAATTCTGAGCAGACGATCCGAAAGATCGTCGAGGTCGCGCTGGCGCTCCCGCCAAAAGGGATCGGGCGTCTTGAGCATGCGGGCCCGCGTGCCGTTCTTGACGCGCTCGACGGCCGCCCCGGCCGTAAGCCCGCTCTGCACGGCTTCCCGAAGCCGCCGCTCCCAGCCGCGATCGTGCGCGAACATGCGATAGGCTTCGAGCACGTCGCGGTGGTCACCCGCCCCCGAGAGCAGCTCATGGCTCAGCATGTCGTCGAGCGACGTCTTGAGCTCCAAGAGCGCATCTTCGAGGCGGCGCATCTCGGCCGCCGGATCGTCGGCCATCAGCTTGGTGACGACGATCCTGGGCTCATGCAGCATGACATGGCCGAGCGCGATGCCGTCCGAGATCGGCTCGCCCGTGATCACGCGCGAAAGCGCCCGCGACAGTTCGATCGCCGATCCGACCCCTGAAACCGCACCCGACACAAGGTGCTCCGCGACGACCATCGCCGTCGCCTGCATCACCTCGACGTCTTCGTCGGAATACTCTTTCACCGTGCGGTTCTGGACGACGAGCACGCCCAGGACCTGCCCGCTGCGCTGGATCGGCACCGCGAGCAGCGAATGGTAAATCTCTTCGCCCGTCTCGGGCCGGTAGGAGAACGCCGGGTGCTTCGAGGCGTCGGGCTCATTAATCGGAACCCCGATCTCGGCACACCTCCCAACGAGGCCCTCGCCTCGCTTCAGCATCGTATTGTGCACTGCGGTAGCGTTGAGGCCTTCACTCGCGAACAGTTCGAGCGAGCCGTCCTGCCGGCGCAGGTAGATCGAGCACACGTCGGCCACCATGACGCCCGCGATCTGGCGCACGATCTTATCCAGCCGCTCCTGGCCGTCGGCTGGCTCGGCCATGATGTCGCGCAGCCGGCGCATGATGACACGCAGCGCCGGCTCGGTAGGCATCACACGGGGCTCGTCGCCGCGTCTCGAATGCATAAGGCAAGGCCGTTGAAATGGGTCCGCAAACCCCTGCGGTTAAGCAGGGCTCATGGGCCGTTATACGTCAATTTGAGCGCGAATGCGGAAATGCTGAAGGAAAAGCGATAGCTAGCCCTTAACCGCTTTCCGAACGCCCTCAAGCGGCGTCGAGGCCGTAGATCGTATGAAGGGTTCGAACCGCGAGTTCTGCGTAAGCGGCGTCGATCAACACACTGATTTTGATCTCGGAGGTTGAGATCGCCAGAATGTTGATTCCCTTCTCGGAAAGCGCCTTGAACATTTGCGCCGCAACGCCCGCGTGGCTGCGCATGCCGATGCCGATCACCGAGACCTTGGCCACATCGTCTGAACTCTGAAGATCGAAGTTTCCGATGTCGGCGCGGGCGGCCTTCAGAACTTCCAGCGCGCGCGGCAGCTCAGCTGATTGCACCGTAAACGTCATATCGGTGTGGTGGCCGTCCGCGGCAACGTTCTGCACGATCATGTCGACATTGATCGAGGCTTCAGCCAGCGGCACGAAAATACGCGCCGCGATGCCCGGCTTGTCCTCGAGTTTCAGCATGGTGATTTTCGCCTCATCCCGAGCGTAGGCGATGCCGCTGACCACTTGGCTTTCCACGATCTCATCCTCGCCGCAAACGATTGTCCCGATGTCTTCAAGGTTGCCGGCCTTGACCGGCGCCATGTCTTCCGGCTTCACGAAGCTCGAAAGAACGCGCGTCTTCATTTGGTGCACCATCGCCAGCTCGACCGAGCGGGTCTGCAGCACCTTGGAGCCCGAGGATGCCATTTCGAGCATTTCCTCGTAGCTGACCTTCGGCAGGCGCTTGGCTTTGGCCACGATGCGCGGATCGGTCGTGTAAACGCCGTCCACGTCCGTATAGATGTCGCAGACGTCCGCCTTGAGCGCGACCGCGATCGCGACCGCGCTGGTGTCCGATCCGCCGCGCCCGAGCGTCGCGATCCGGTTGCTCTTGGGCTCGACGCCCTGGAACCCGGTGATGACGGCCACCTCGCCCTGATCGAGCGAGCGGCGCAGCTCGTCGCCTTTGATTCCGGTGATGCGCGCCGAGCCGTGCGCAGTGCTGGTCTCGATCGGCACCTGCCAGCCTTGCCAGGAGCGGGCCTTGATACCCAGCGATTGCAGCACGATCGCCGTGAGGCCGGCCGTCACCTGCTCACCGCTCGCGACGACGGCATCATATTCGCGCTTGTCGTGCAGCTGTGAGGCCTCGTTCACCCAGGCGACGAGCTGATTGGTTGCGCCCGACATGGCCGAAACCACGACCGCGACCTTGTTGCCGGCGTCGACCTCGCGTTTGACGTGGTGCGCAACATTCCTGATGCGCTCGACGTTGGCCACCGAGGTGCCACCGAATTTCATCACGACAACAGCCATGGCTTCGAACCGCCTGATGCCCGTCTTCGCGCGGGCGCCTATCTGTCTGGGGACCGGCGCAGAATTTGCGCGGCCTTCTGATCCAAGTCTTGTGATCCAAGTGAGGATTTGAGGTTGCATCAGCGACGCGCGCGAGGCGCCCCGCCCAGCTCATCAGAGCCGGCCCGAACGCCTCGAACGCCAAGGACTTGGCCTCGTTTCGGCCGATCTCTTACCGGGAACACTGGGTTATCGCAACAAGCGCGTTCCTCAACGTTTTGGCAACATCGCGCCACGTGTCGCTGCCCCACTTCCGCGCATTGACAAAGCCGCGCGCCCTGTCACCTTCCCGGGCCATGACCCAATCCACGGAACGTGCCGCCGATCCATCGAAAGCCGGAGCCCCTGGCCCCGGCGGCGGCAACATCGACGACGCAGAAATTGCGCGCTTCCAGAACCTCGCCAAGGCCTGGTGGGATCCGGTCGGGAAATTCCGCCCGCTGCACCAGATCGGCCCAGCCCGGCTGACCTTCATCCGCAATGAGCTTACGCGCCATTTCGGCCGCGAGGGGTCGGGGCTTCGTCCGTTCAAGAACCTGACCGTGTTGGACGTCGGCTGCGGCGGGGGCCTTATGTCCGAGCCTCTGGCCCGCCTCGGCGCCCGCGTCACCGGCATCGATCCCGGCGAAAAGAATATCACCATCGCCCGCGACCACGCCGCCCCGCAGGGCCTCGACATCGACTACCGCGTGACGACCGCCGAGGAGCTGGTTGCGGCAGGCGCCAAGTTCGATGCCGTGGTTTGCCTCGAAGTGGTCGAGCATGTTCCGGACGTTGCGGCCTTCGTACAAACCTGCGCCAGCCTCGTCCGCCCCGGCGGCCTCCTGATCCTCTCGACCATCAACCGCACCCTCAAGGCATACGCGCTGGCCATCGTGGCTGCCGAATACGTGCTCGGTTGGTTGCCCCGCGGCACTCATCAATGGGATCGCTTCGTCACCCCTGAAGAGATTGGCCGCTACATAGCCGCCGCCGGCCTCGGCACGCCGCGCTTCGAGGGCTTCGTTTACAATCCGCTTCGCGATCAGTGGTCGCTGTCGCCTGACACCGACGTGAACTACCTCGCGGCCGCCTCGAAGCCGGCATAGCCCGAGAAAAACTGATCAGCATTTTTTTCTAATCGCGCCGGGCTTCTCGCAAAACACTTTCGCGACATAGGCGCACACAACCCCAAAACACGGAAAAACCAAGTGTTCTCGCCCCTTGTGCGAGCAAATCGGCCTTGACGCCTTTCTGCTTTAATTCCTATACGAGCCCCCAGCTCGCGCTCACGACCCAAAAAAATGACAGGCCCTTCCCTTCGGAGATCCAACAGATCCTCCGCAGGCCAGCGGCCTCTACGCAGCGAGCGAAGAAGGGGAATGTTTGAGATGTCGAATGAGCCACGCCGCCCAGGCCGGCACTTCCTGCAAATTCCTGGGCCTACTCCCGTTCCCGAGCAGATCCTCGCGGCCATGAACCGCCAGGTCCTCGATCACCGCGGCCCCGATTTCCAGAAGCTCGGCAAGCGCGTCCTCGCCGGCATCAAGACGCTGTTCAAGACCCAGGGCCACGTCATCATCTATCCGTCGTCCGGAACCGGCGCCTGGGAAGCCGCCCTCTCCAACACGCTCTCGCCCGGCGACCGCGTGCTGATGGTCGAGACCGGCCAGTTCGCCGTGTTGTGGAAGCAGATGGCGGACCGCCTGGGCCTTCGCGCCGAAGTCATTCAAACGGATTGGCGCATCGGCGCCGATGCCGAAGAGATCGAAGTGCACCTCAAGAAGGACAAGGCGCGCGCCATCAAGGCCGTCTGCGTCGTGCACAACGAAACGTCGACCGGCTGCCGCACGCGCCTCGACGAGGTCCGCCGCGTGCTCGACGCGACCGATCACCCCGCACTTCTGATGACCGACAGCATCTCGGGCCTCGCCGCCGCCGACCTGCGCCACGACGAATGGCGCATCGACGTCACCGTCGCGGGTTCGCAGAAGGGCCTGATGATGCCGCCCGGCCTTTCGTTCACCGCCATTTCCGATAAGGCGATCGCGGCTTCGAAGTCTGCCGAGCTCAAGCGCTCCTATTTCTCGTGGGAAGACATGCTGGCGTTCAATGGCGACGGATACTTCCCGTACACGCCGGCCACCAGCCTGCTGTACGGCCTCGACGAGGCGATCAATCTGATCAACAGCGAGGGTCTCGAGAACGTCTTCGCGCGCCACAACCGCTTGGCCGAAGCGACCCGCACCGCGGTGCGCGCCTGGGGTCTCGAGGTCAACTGCCGTGACGCCAAGTACGACAGTCCGGCCGTCACCACCGTGCTCATGCCCGAAGGCCACAACGCCGACAGCTTCCGCAAGCTCGCGCTCGAGTCCTTCAACATGTCGCTCGGCACCGGCCTGAACAAGCTTGCGGGCAAGGCGTTCCGCATCGCGCATCTGGGCGACACCAACGAGCTCACGGTTCTGGGCGCCCTCACCGGCGTCGAGATGGCGCTCGAGGTTGCCGGCGTCCCTCACAAGAAGGGCGGCGTGCAGGCAGCGATGTCCTACATCGCCGACAGCGCCAAGATCCCGGCCGCCAAGGCGGCCTGATCTCGCAATTGAGACGGCTCAAACGAAAACCCTCGGACTGCGTCGCAGTCCGAGGGTTTTTCTTTGTCTCGAAAACAAGAAGCGCTGACCGTCACGCCCGTCCGCCAAGCGTCTCCATCGCGGACCGCACGTCGGTGGTGAAGGTACCGTTGATCGGCCCCTTGTAAGCGCCTTCGTCGCGCAGAATCTCCTGCAGCCACTTGCGGTCGCCGATCGACAGCACGTCGGGGTTCCGCATCAGCTCCGACACCAGATACTTGTCGCCGAGCTTGAGCGAACGCACGACCCAATAGGCCGCCTCCGTATCGCTCCGCTTCACGCCCTTGCCGATGCGGTACAGGATGCCGAGGTTGAAGGTCGCCACTGCGTTGCCGAGATCCGCCGATTTCCTGACCTGATCGGCCGCGCGCGTGTTGAGGCGATAGGCCTCCGTCTCGTCCTTCGGAATGCCGCGGCCCAGCTCGTACTTCTCGGCGAGCCAAGAGGTCGCTTCGCTAAGCCCCCTGTCGGAAGCCTGGCGCAGAAGCTTCACCGCTTCCTGGTCGTCCTTGCCCACGCCGCGCCCTGCTTCGTAGAGCAGCGCGAGTTTGTGCATGGCGAAGATATGGCCCTTGTCGACCGCCTGTCGATACCAGCGCGCCGCTTCCGCATAATCCTGCTTCACGCCGCGCCCGGTTTCGTAAAGTCCGCCGAGATTGGTCATCGCGGCTTCCTGTCCACCGTTGGCGGCTTCGAGAAACCACTTTGCGGCCAGCGCCTCATCCTTCGGGATGCCGATACCGTCCTTCGCGAACAAACCATACCGCGTCATCGAGGGCAGGTGACCGGCCTGCGCCGCCTTGAGGTAATAGCTCGCCGCCTCGGAGGGATTGCGAGGCCCGAGCGCGAGACCGAGCGACAACAGCCGCCCGAGGCTTGCCGACGCCTCCACATCGCCTTCGTTGGACTGGTCGACAAGCAACCGCTTGAGATCTGCCGCACCCTCTCCGGCGCGCCAGATGTCGAGCGAAATTGCCTTGCCGGGATTGAAACCACGCAGCGCTTCGGCAAGCGCATCCGGCCCCGCGATCTCGCGGCCTTCGAGCTTCAGGATCACGTCACCGACCCTGAGTTCGCCGGCAAGCGGCGCCGAAACGTCGGAAACGAGAGCACCGCGATCCGCGCCGAACCGCAAGGCGCCCGCGAGATCGGTATCGACCGACGTCGTGCGAACCCCGAGGCTGCCGGGAGGCTGCCCGTCCGCGGCAACGGTGCTGAGCGTCGCACGCACCGAAAGCCTGGCCGTCTGAACCCCCGAAGAAGACACAGCGACCGGCTTCGTCGGAACCGCGCTGGTGGTGACGGGAGAGGTTCCCTTCGGCGGCGGCGTTGCCTTGTCGGAATTCCCCTGCTCATCGCCTTCCGGAGCGAGAATGCCCGTCAACGGTGTCCATCGCTGCGCCAGCTGCACCTTGTCTTGCGCAAACGCGTGTCCCGTCGCGCCGGCAAGCGCCAGCGAAATGGATCCCGCTATGAGAAACGGCCGCAACCGCACCCTTACCCCCTTTATCCCAACCACGAGTGACGACAACTCACGCCTTCGGCGGTTCCACGAACAGCTCGCTCGAGAAATAACGCTCGGCAGACGAAGGCGCGAACGTCACCACCGTCTTGCCGCGCAGATCCTCGCGCGCTGCAACTTCCAGCGCCGCAGCAACGTTGGCGCCGGTTGAAATACCACCTGGAATACCTTCGACCTTGGCCAATGATCTCGACGTTTCAAAGGCCTTCTCGTTCGAAACACGCACGACTTCGTCAATGAATGACGTATCGAGCACCTTGGGCACGAAGCCCGCGCCGATACCCTGAATCTTGTGCGGGCCGCGCGCGCCGCCCGAAAGGATCGGGCTGCCCTCGGGCTCCACCGCGATCACCTTGAGCGAGGGCTTGCGCGCCTTCAGAACTCGCCCGCAACCCGTCAGCGTGCCGCCCGTGCCGACGCCGATGACGAGCACGTCGATGTTGCCGTTGGTATCGGCCCACAGCTCCTCGGCGGTCGTCTTCTCGTGCACCAGGGGGTTGGCCGGGTTCTCGAACTGGCTCGGCTGAACCGCGCCGGGCGTTTCCGACAGAATCTGATTGGCCTTGTCGATGGCGCCGGGCATGCCCCCCGCGGCCGGCGTCAGCACCAGCTCCGCGCCGAGGTGCACAAGGATCTTACGGCGCTCGAGCGACATCGATTCCGGCATCACCAGAATGAGCTTGTAGCCGCGTGCTGCCGCGACGAACGCGAGGCCGATACCCGTGTTGCCCGACGTCGGCTCGACCAGCACGCTCTTGCCGGGCGTGATCTTGCCTTCGGCTTCGAGCACGTCGATCATCGCAACGCCGATGCGATCCTTGACCGACGACAGCGGATTGAAGAACTCGAGCTTCAAGAGCACGTCGGCAATCGCACCGGACTGCTTAGCAAGGCGCGAAAGCCGCACGAGCGGCGTATGGCCGATCGTTTCGGTGATGTCGGCATAGACCTTCCCGCGTCCCCAGCTCTTGGTGGCTTTGAGAGTTTTGATTTCGGTCGCGTCCGTCATCTGTTTGCTGTGCCCTTGTTGAGTGCAGTAATGCTCTGCGGTGTTTCCTCGCACCGCTTTTCGCACATTTTATTGGCGTGCCAAAGGGCTACGTGAGTGCCACCGCATCCGCGCACCTCGCTCAAAGAACCAACAGAAACAGACTAACGCTTGGATTTGGCGGGTTTTTTCCTCGCGGGCGCCTTTTTGACGCTCTTCCCGGCGGGTTTCGATTTACCCTTCCCGGCCAACCGGGCCGACCCGGCGGTCGAGCCGAAACCGCCGGCACCCCGCGCCGTCGCACCGAGCGCCGTGACGATTTCGAGCGCAGCGTGCGTCACCGGCGCGATCACCATTTGAGCGATTCGCTCGCCTCGCCGCACCGGAAACGGTTCGGCACCCAGATTGACGAGGATGATCTTCACCTCGCCGCGATAGTCGGAATCGATCGTGCCCGGACTATTGAGAACCGTGATCCCGTGTTTCAGCGCGAGCCCCGATCGCGGGCGTACCTGCGCCTCGAAGCCTGGCGGCAGCTCGATCGAAAGCCCGGTAGGGATCAACGCCCGCTCGCGCGGCTTGAGGACAACCGTCTCCGGCTCCCCCAGCGCCGCTAGAAGATCGAGCCCCGCAGCCTCGTCGGATTGGTAGGCGGGCAACGGCAGCCCCTCGGCATGAGGCAGCACCACAACCCCCACACGCACACGTTTCCCCGCAGGCCTCTTGCGCACAGCCACCGCTACGTCCCCCTCTTTTTATCGTCGTTCAAACGGACTCGCGGGCCTGGGTCAGAAACCCCGCCGCACGCTGCAACAGCGTCTCCGCCACCTCGGCCTTGCTCATCTCGGGCCACGTCTCGGTGCCCTCGGCAGTGACGAGATGCACCTTGTTCTGCTCGCCACCGAACACGCCGGACTCTTCCGAAACGTCATTTGCCACGATCCAGTCGACGGCCTTCGCCTTGCGCTTGGCCTGCGCATTTTCCACGACCGTGCTCGTCTCCGCGGCAAAGCCGACGACAAGCGTCGGACGGCGTGCGCCGCGCTTCGCAATGGTGCGCAGAATATCCGGGTTCTCGACCAGCTCGAGCTGAGGCGGCTCCGCATTCGCCTGCTTCTTGATCTTGCCGCGCCCGGGCGTTGCGACGCGCCAATCCGCGACGGCGGCCGCAAACACCGCGATATCCGCCGGAAGCGCCTCCTCGACGGCCGCGAGCATTTCGCGCGCAGTCTCGACGTGGCGAACGTCAACGCCTTCGGGATCGGCGATCTGAACCGGCCCGGTGATGAGCGTCACCCGGGCTCCGAGCCGGCGCGCCGCCGCTGCAATAGCATGGCCCTGCTTGCCCGATGAGCGATTGGCGATGTAGCGGACGGGATCGATCGGCTCGTGCGTTGGCCCGCTGGTCACCAGCACATGCCGGCCCGCGAGAAGCGGTGCGGAGGTCGCAGAAGAACGTCCGCGCGTGCCAGAGACCGTAAGAAAGCCAAATCCATTATCCGCGCGAGCGGCTTCTTCCGCGAGCAGGCTCTCGATGCGCCCCACGATTTCGTTGACCTCCGCCATGCGCCCGACGCCGGCTTCGCCCTTCTCGGCCATCTCACCCGCGTTGGGGCCGATGAAACGAACGCTGTCCGTTTCGAGCTGGCGCACGTTGCGCTGCGTCGCCGGATGGTTCCACATCGCCGGGTTCATGGCCGGCGCCGCGAGCACGATGCTCCGCGTCGCGAGCAGCACGGCCGTCGCGAGATCGTTGGCATGCCCCTGCGCCATGCGCGCGAGCAGATCCGCGGTCGCCGGCGCGACGACGACGATGTCCGCCTCCCGCGCGAGCCGGATGTGCCCGATCTCCCGCTCGCCTTCGAGATCGAACAGCTCCGTCGCCACCCGTTCGTTGCTGATCGCACCGACAGCCAGCGGCGTGATGAACTCCTGCGCCGCCTTGGTCATGACGCAGCGAACCGCATACCCCTTTTCGGCGAGGCGCCGGATAAGATCGAGGCATTTGTAGGCGGCAATGCCGCCGCCGATGATGAGAAGAACGCGTTTCATGGGTTTTCGAGCCAAACCGACCTCGAACAAAGCCTGATACTATTAGGTGGGAAGGGCTGGACGCACGAGCATTTCCGCGCACCTTCTTCACGCCTGCCAAACCACGCCGCAATTGCGACCAGCCGGCATGCTACTGTTGATGTTATCATAAATGCGCCCCTGCCTGGCGAGGGGCCGCAACCCGATGGTTACCGAAGATGCCCCCGCCGCTGGCAGGTCATGGCCGCAAGCTCGCATTGGCCCTCGCAGCCATCCTGTGCGCATGCCCGCTGTCGACCGTCGCGTCCTCCAATACGATTGCGGAATGCTTCAGCGACAACAACGAGCGGCGCATCGCAGGTTGCACCGACCTCATTCAAAATCCCAGCCTCGATCCAGGCACCAAAAGCCTCGCCTATGCCATGCGCGCACTGGCTCTCTCGCTGAACGGCGCGCTGTCCGAGGCGCTTCCCGATTACGACATGGCCATCAAGCTCGACCCCGGCTCGGCGATGGCCCTCAACAACCGCGCCTGGGTTCTCTACAAGCTCGATCGGCTGTCCGACAGCATGTCCGACGTGGAGCGCTCGCTGCGCCTCGCACCCGGCAGCCCGCATGCTTACGATACGCGCGCCCACATCCATCAGGCGCTCGGCGAAAGAACCGCAGCCTTGCGTGACTACGAGCAGGCCATGCGCTTCGGAGGCGAGCATCTCGTCAAGCTCTACCAGTGCGGCCTCGAAGCCCAAGGTATCTACTCGGGCCCCATTGACGGGCTCTACACGCGCGCGGTCCGCCAAGCTCTTGAAGTTTGCGTGACCCGAAGCGCCTGTGATCCGCTGCCCGCCGACGAGGAATGCCGCGCCGCGACGTCGTGAACTTAGACTCCTTTAACCTCAGAGCTCCGGTGTAAGCGCGGTCACGATCCACGAGCCACCGACGAAGTTCAACTCCGCGGTAACCTCCGGCTTGCGCGCGTTGGCATCGCGCGAAACACCCACTGAAAGTCCGAGCGGCCCCGTCAGCGAGAAATGCTTGATGTTGCCGAGCCCATACTTGGGGCGGTGCCCGCTTTCGCTCTTGGCTGGCAGCGCTGAAGTCGCTGCATCGCCCGCCGGCGCTCCTGCGTCCTTGGCACCAGCCCCGCCGAGCACCTTGCCGACGTCGATGCCGTACTTGCCGGCGATCTCGTCGAGCTTGCTTTTCGCACCACCCGCCTCGCCTTCCGGCGCGATCATGAAACCGCCGAGACCCTGCGCCTGCGACGTCCGCTCGAACACGATGCCGTCGAGCGCTTCCTTGAAGCTTTTGCCGCTGGCGTGGATGCGGATCAGCATCTCCGGCGTGACGAAGGTCGCGAGAACGCCGTCGACGATGCGCGGCATCACCTGCGCCTTGAGCTGATCGGCCAGCGCGCCGCCTCCTGTTCCCGCCTTGCGCAGCGCATTGGTGACGACCTCGTCTACTTTCACCGCAACTGCCGGCCTGAGCGACGCGCGCACGCTCGGGAAATCAATCCGCGCGACAAGACCCTCGACGTTGTGCGTATCGAGCGATGACTTGATTTCGTAGCCCGAGAATGCAGGCCACGCCACGTAGAACGCCAGCACACCCGCGAACACCAACGGCCCAAACGATTTCAACTTGAGAATATCGATCGGCTTCGCAAACACCGGCGATCGGCTCATGGCAATCTCTCCCTATGAGCTTTTTGGAAAATGCCTTCGGCAATCAATCGACGCGTACGCGCGCGAAGAAAGCGGCGCTATCCGCGGTAATGGGAGTACTGCCCCTTGGGCTTGAAGCGCTCGAGATAGCCGGGCACCACGGACCCGATCGATTGCGGCTCCGCCACGCCGAGCTGCGCCAGCGTCCGGCCGTCCTTGAGGGCATCCGCGCTCACGACGTTATCGGTCTGAAGCAAGCGCACCTGATCGACGGTTAGCGGGCGTATCGAATTGGGCAGCGGCCAGGTTAGCAGCGCCTGCAGCTTGGCGAGCCAGAACGGCATCGAGAGGAGGACGCGCTTACGGCCCGAGTAGGCGAGTGTCCGCTCGAGCAGCTCGCGGAATGAAAGCACCTCCGGTCCGCCGACCTCGTAGATCGCGCCGGGCTTGCCGCCGCCCGAGGCGGCAAACGAGATCGCCGATGCGAGATCGCCGACATAGATCGGCTGAAACCGCGTTTTTCCGCCGCCGATCAGCGGCAGGATCGGAGAGACCCGTGCCATCGCCGCAAACCGGTTGAAAAACTCGTCCTCAGGACCGAACACGATCGAAGGCCGGATGATGATGGCGCCCGGAAATTCCTCGAGCACCGCGGCTTCTCCCGCCGCCTTGGTCAGCGCGTAGTTTGCCGGCGATGAGCGGGAAGCGCCGATTGCCGAGACATGCACGAAGCGCGTCGCACCCGCCTCGCGCGCCGCCTTGGCAACGGCCCGCGCGCCATCGACATGCACCGCCTTGAACGTCTGCGCGCCGGACCCGGCCAGAATGCCGACCGAATTGATGACGACGCTCGCGCCTTCGACCGCCCGGCGTACCGAATCGGGGTAGCGCAGGTTGGCCTGCACGGGCTGGATCTGCCCGACATTGCCCATGGGTTGCAGATAGCCCGCGAGATCGGGGCGCCTGGATGCGGCCCTGACGCGAAAACCGTCCTTTGCGAGCGCTCGAACCGTATGACGGCCGACAAAACCCGACCCGCCAAAAATCGTCACAAGCCCCGTGCTTCCGCCTGCCATGCCGCTCTCTCCCCGCCCAAGAGATAGATATATAGAAGAGTGGTACCCCAAGAATTGACACCCGCGCCGCCCACTCCGGCGACGCAGCGCATGAAATCAGGGTCTAGCCCATGGACCCGAAGCGTGACGAGTCCAAACCGGCCCCGCAAGCAAAATGCGCGTCTTTCTGATCTGGCACTGTTGTCTCAATTGACAACCGCGGCCACTCCCCGTAACTCATGGCGCCGCAGGCTTTGACGGCTTGCCCAGATGGCGGAATTGGTAGACGCACTGCTTTCAGGTAGCAGCGCCGCGAGGCGTGGAGGTTCGAGTCCTCTTCTGGGCACCATCACTTAAGGCCTTAGCTCCCTGTACCGTCGGGATTTTTCTGACGACGGAAGGGTAATGGGCAGCAAGCAGGCCTTATTCGTCGTCGTTCCCGTCGACACTTCATCCGTCCATTTTGGCGCCAAGCGCCCTCGGACGGGCCATCAAGCCTAAAACATCCGGACCCATCGATCGCAACGGTTACTGGTATCTCGTGCGTCACGCGCTCGAGCCCCCGCGCGCAGGTCGACGGACCCCCGCACCATCATCTGAAGCTTAGGCATCGCCGTACGGCAGGATCCGCGCTGTTCGCGCCGAGGTCGTCGCACGACGGGCACGTCCGGAACTTGCAGCCGCGTGGGAACAGGATGGTCGCAGCCGCTCCCCACATCCAGCCTGTCTCGTCACCACACACGATGAGATGAGAAAACGCCGAACCTTTGGGGAATTCGTGCAGCATGGCGGACGCGAAAAGCCGTAGCCAGGCCGGCAAAGCAGCGCGGAGGTGAACCTAACTACCTCGCGCCCCAACAGATAAAAATAAAGTTTCAAAATTCAGAGACAGAGACCGAAAAAATAATTTAGCGCAAAGGCACCCAAAACCTCGATTGCTGGACTCAAAATCCATCCTTAGACGTATCTTTTGCTGGACGAAAGTCTCCCGCGCGATTGAAAAGCATCGTTCCGCGAAACCAACGAAAAACCCCTGAATTTAAGGCCAAAACCGCGGTAGGGCTCCCCATTCGCGATGAAGTTGCATTTCCATCAAGCGTCCATGATCGAGCCGATGTGTAAAATGAGCACACGCTTACAATCAGATGAATACACTAGGTAAATTTACGTACATTTCATCACATCCCATCAAGATTTGGGTTCTAAGCGCGGGATGGGGCGAAGCGTTTTGCCTGCGCAACCGTAAAATCACGAGGGCAACATGTCATTTCTGTCGAACTTCAGAATACTCACTAAAATTCTATCCGTGATCGGCGTGATGGCAGCAGTTGCCATAACAATCACGTATTTCGGCACGACATCGCTTAAATCACTGAGCGATGCGACGGACGTGATGGAAGAAAAGGCAAAGGCCGCCCTTAGCTCGGCTCGCATGAACCGCGTTGTGGTCGCTTTGAATCGCGAAGAATATGTCCTCGCCTCCGACCCAACCACCGAAACGAAAACTGAAGTCCGCAAAAAGGTCGAGGAAGAGATAAACGCGTTTACGACCTTGTTTGATGCGGTTCGCCAGAGTGCGGGCGCTACCGAAGCGCAGAAGATTGCGCAGATTGAAACCGCATTCGCGTCCTACCGGAAGGGTCTCGAAGAGACCATCCGTATCGCCGACCAAATCCAAAACCACACGGCCAGTGAAGAGATCAAGCGCCTTCAGGAGTCCGTGTCATCCAGCCGCAAAACCGCGCGTGTTCTGCGTGATGCAGTCAAGGAGATCTCCGACGCTCTCGACAACGAAGTGTCGCGAATCTCTGCCGAAGCGACCGAGACTTACAAAAGCTCCTCTCGGCTTATGACCATCGTTGCTGTCCTCGGAATAACCGTAGGCCTCGTGATCGGCTTCGTTATCGGGCAGTACGGCATCGCGCAGCCCATCCGGATGATGGTGGAAGTCCTCCAGAAGCTCGCTGGCGGCGACTACAATGTCGCGATCGTCGGTCAAGATCGGCTCGACGAAGTGGGCGAAGTCGCCAAGGCGGCCGAGGTGTTCAAGGCAAACGCTCAAGAGAAGGTCCGACTTGAGCAAGAGCAAAAGATCGCTGAAAAACGCGCCGCAGAGCAGCGCAAAGCTGAAATGTACCGTCTCGCCGACGATTTCCAGCGCGCGGTAGGCGGAATCGTGGATGCCGTATCGTCGGCGTCCGAACAGCTCGAGGGAGCAGCCACTTCGCTCACTCGTACGGCCGAAACGACGCAAGAGCGGTCTGGCGTAGTTGCCGCCGCGTCCGAGCAAACCTCGGCCAATGTCCAAGGCGTCGCAGCGGCGTCGGAAGAACTGGCGTCGACGGTGACCGAGATCGGCAGGCAGGTCCAGGAAAGCAATACCATCGCCCAGCGCGCGGTTGAGCAAGCAAGCACCACAAACAATCAGGTTTCCCAGCTATCGGAAACGGCAAACCGGATTGGTGATGTGGTCGGATTGATCAACACGATCGCGTCCCAGACTAACCTTCTGGCGCTCAATGCCACGATCGAGGCTGCCCGTGCCGGCGACGCCGGAAAAGGCTTCGCAGTGGTTGCCCAGGAGGTCAAGGCGTTGGCCGCGCAAACAGCGAAAGCGACCAGCGAAATCGCTTCTCAAGTCTCGGGAATGCAGACTGCAACGCAAGTTGCCGTCGCCGCCATCCACGAGATTTCAACGACCATCGGCAAGATGTCGGAAATCTCCGGCGCGATTGCGGCAGCGGTCGAAGAGCAATCGGCAACGACGCAGGAAATCAGCCGCAATGTCATGGAAGCGGCCAAGGGCACCAGCGAGGTCGCCTGCTCGATCACCGACGTGAGCAAGGGGGCAACCGATACCGGAACTGCATCCTCGCAGGTGTTGTCGTCGGCTCGGCAGCTGTCTTCCGACAGCCGCAGCCTCCGGTCGCAAGTTGACGGCTTCCTCGCGACAGTTCGTGCGGCCTAATATGCGGAAGGGGCACAGTCGACGACCTCGACTGTGCCCCGACCACAAAATCACGTCGAGACCCTCGACTCCGCAGACCGCTTCGTTAGGCAGCCCGATCACGATCTCACATGAAGACAAGCAGCGCGCCTTGAGCACGCTCCTATCGCTAAAAACCCCGCTGTTCGCTCTTTTCAGCTCCCTCCCCCGAGAATACGAGGAACTACACTTCTCGCAGCACTGATCGAGGCTGGAGCCGTCCAATGGAATTTATCCCAAGCAGCGGGGATACCGTCGATCATCATTGGACATTGGCCGAAACTGCAGAAGTGATCGATAATCGACACATAGTTCACGCCCCAGTTCTTCGCCCGTGTTCTCAGTTCGCCATCGAGAACCGAGCATTTGGGATCGAGATCCCTTCCCGATAGCGGCGACACATCGCCTTTTCGAGCACGCTTGATAAGCAACGAAGGAACTGGATTCCGATACATCGGAGGCGGTCCTAGAATCACCACCTTGATGCCGACGGACCGGAGCCGATCAAGCGTCGCCCTCGTCAGAGCTTCACCATCTTCATCTAGGGGCCAACCCATCGCTGAAACGATCACCAGGTCCGGCAGCTCGGCAACGATGCGGGCGAAAGCAATATCGTTGAACTCCCTGCAATACCGACGCTTGCCAGAGGAGTAATCAACGACCGGCGGGCAACCGGCCGCGGTGAGTTGGCCTGTGACGTACCCGGCGTCGGTCAAAACCCGAGAAATCCCCAAAAAGATGCCTGCCGCCGAGCTGTCTCCCCACACAAACGCTTTCGGCCGTTCACTCGATCCAGGCAGGCAAGCCACAGCGTCAAACTCGTTGCCTCTTTGGTCCGTTTTCAGAAAGCAACTTCCCTCTCTGAAATGCGGTTTGTAGTCGTACTTGAAGGATTCCAGCGCCTGAGCGCTACCCTCCAGTTCTCTCGAAAAGCCGTCGCTACGGACCACGAAGCCGCCGAACGCAAAAATCGCAATTGCGCTGATGCCGGTAGCCAACACCAGACGAGGAGGCGTCCAGAGCCTCAAATTCTGACGGAACGACTGCTCGATAAATTCATAGGAACCGGCGGCCAACACGGTCGACAGCAGGACAACCAAACTTCCGCGCGTTGTCGGGTCCGCATCCGGAAATAGACGAGCGGCGAAAAACACAATCGGCCAATGCACGAGATAGAGTGAATAGGAGATACGTCCGACGTACACGAGAGGGAATGCGCCGAGCCCTATTGATACGATGTTGTCTCGCTGCAGGCACCCCCACAAAACAAGTGCTGCGCCTCCCGCAGGCAGCATAGCCGCAAGTCCTGGGAACAGGATTTCGTCATTGTAGACAAATACCGCGCAAACGATGCAGCCCATCCCAAGCGTCGCTGCGATTGCGCCGATCGCAGGATAAATTCGAGAATGCTCTCGATGGAGTGAGATGAGGCACCCAAGCAGCAGTTCACAGGCTCTTGCACCCGGTAGAAAAAAACCAGCTGATGGGTTGCTAGCCAAAGCGATCTGCGCTGCGATCAACGATCCAAGTAACGCGCCCAGCACAACCACGAAACGACGGTGCGAACTGAGAAGGGCGATCAATGGAAAGAGGACATAGAACTGCTCTTCGACCCCCAGCGACCAGTAGTGAAGCAACGGCAGCTCGGCCGCGTCCGGCGAAAAATAGTCGCCCGTAACAGCGAAATAGAAAACATTGGGAAGAAGAAGTGTTGTGGCTATCACAGCCTTTGCAAAATTGACGAGTTCGACTGGCTGTAGAATGACGGACGCCGCCACCGACGTTGTTGCGGTTACCGCAATCAATGCCGGCGCAATGCGGCGAACTCGCCGAATATAGAAAGTGCTTAGTGAAAACGTGCCTGCATCTATCTGAGCGTAGACGATACGCGATATCAGGAACCCAGAAATAACGAAGAAGACGTCGACACCAACGTATCCCCCGGGCACATTAAAGCCAGCGTGGTAGAACAACACACTTGCAACCGCAAGAGCGCGAAGACCATCGATGTAATTGAGCTGCTTGGACAAGCCGCCGATCGGATGTCTATTTCGCTGCACCAGAAGCATCTGCGACCCGTACTTTGCGGACTGCTTTATGAGGCCGTCTCGGTATCGCCCAGCGAGCTTATTGGTACGCACATAGGATGGCACATCCAATAGTCAGCCATAGGATAAACTCCCAAGTTATCCTCAACAGACTTTCGACGCACTTCAATCGCCGTCGTATTGGCGTATGCCGACGAACATGTTGAGTGAGTTCTCCCACCAGTTCAGGCATTGCAACGAGACTAGGCTACGTAGACCCACTCCGCGAATGCGGCGGCTTGACCGACGGCGGTGCCGTCTGCATCCGCCAGGTTCCACACCGACGCATTCGAAATGCGAAAGCGCCTGCCGGTCCGGGAGATGCGCACACCCGCGTAGTCCTCGATGATGCCGTCCCGCGTCACGCGTTCGAGGAGGCGGGCGCGCTCCTCGCGGACCAGTTGCTCGGCCGAGAAACGCGATGGCAAACGCGTGAACGCATCGAACGCCATTTCAAAAAGCGTCAAAGCCATACGGTTCCCGAAATAGAAGATCGGATCGGCCTCCGTACCGTGCGCCACGATCGCAAGGGGAGCCGACCAGAGCGCCGCGACGCGATCGCCTTCGGCCGAAACGAGGGGACGGCCCGTCAGCCGCTGATAGCTGTCGCCGATGCAAAGGATGCGGCGGCGCTGCTCCTCGGTAAACTGCGGGACGTCCATTGTGTTGTGCCGATTGTCGCGCGGGTTGGCGTTGTGGCCGGACACAGCTCGGCGAAACGTTCCAAATTTTGAGCTGAGACCGTCCGCTGCCGATCCTGCCGGACGGTCGCTCGGCACGCAACCGAACACTTCAAAGCGCTGAGCCAACCTGCCGAACAGGATTGAACGAGCCCATCATGCTCCGTACTGCCCCCCGGTTGCCGTAGTGCCCGCAACATCGCCCGGAAAGTAGGTTGCGCTGGCGCTGGCGCGAGCGGCCGCGTTACGCGAAATGTCGTACCGCTTACCGGTTGCGCTGCCGGAGAAGGTGTTGGCGTGCACTTCCGCAACCCCTCCCAGGGTGGCATCCAGGAAAGAGCTCGTCCAAGCCGGCGTGCCGACAAGCGTGATCGTGCGTGCCACGCAGTAGAGCATTCCATTGGTGTTCACATTCCAATGCGCAATACCGGCGTTGCCGGTGATGCTGTAGTTCGCGGTGATTTCGACAAAACCGCCATCCCGAACCTCGATCTGATAGAAGCCGGACTGCCCGTATTCCATATTGCCGTTGAGCACGATGTGCCCTGTCTGGCATCGAATGAGGGACCCGGTCGTTGTCGTGACCAGCTTGAAACCCCGCACGAAGATCTTTGCGCGCGCTGTAACCTGGAACAGGTTGGCTGAAGCCGCCTGTATCGTCACATTCGACGGCGTGGTCACGTCACCGGTGAGCTGAACCGTTCCGGAGCCGACCCACATCCCGTTCATCGTAAAGCCCGCGCCGTACGTGCCGGCCCCGACGACGATTTCGACGTTGAAGGTCGAAAGATCGAGAGCCGAGACGGTATTGATCGCCTTCTGGATCGTAAGGAAAGCGCCGCCGCTCGTGTTGGCGAGGCCGGTATTGCTGTCGCTGCCGTCGGTGCGAACGTAGTAGGTGCGGTTCGCGACGAGCTTTTCGCGGATGCCGGCGCCTTTCAAAGTCCCGTTCGATCTGTTGATGACGATCGCCTCGTGCCAGGCGCTGCCGTCGGCACTGACCTTCACATGGAAGTCGTCGTCGCCTGCGAGCCCGAACTCCGCCCGCCCCGAGAAGCCCGTCTGGAACAGCACGCTTCCGGTATCGCCTGCCGCCGCCTTGTTGATCTTGAGCTGATGGCCCGCGCCTGCGTGATTGAAAAGCGAAGCCGTGCTCGCCACCGATAGCCGGTTGGTCGTATCGGCCGTGGCGTTGACGCCCACGAGCGACACCGGATTGACGCCCGATCCGCCCACGACCCAACTCGTACCGTTGAACGCATAGAGGGTGTCTTCATCGCTCACCCAGGCGACCCACCCTTCCAGCGGCGGATAGAACGCCCAGGCTCCATCCTGGAATGCCGCGACGCGGCCGGCGTGCCCTGCCCATGCTCCAGTCGGGCTCGCTCCGACGATGTAGCAATGCCCTTCGGCGGGCGACCCAGGCGGAGCACTGAGATCCTTGTCCACGACCGCGAGCTGAACCAGCGCATCGAGAACGCGCAATGCCTCGTTGTGCGTGACATGCTTCTGCGACTGTGCCGCGAGAATGTAGGGAAGCTTCAGCTTCGTGGTCTGATCCATGGGGCGGGATGCTCGTCCGAAGGGATGTTGGATCCCACTATGGCTGCCCCCATCCCACGGAGGATAAGTGCGCACACACAGGGATTTAGCGACAAAAACCCCGCATTCCCTTGCTTTTACTGGCCAGAACCGCTAAACCCGCGATCAAGAAGATGATAAATACGCGATTATTTTCAATGGGTTGACCCGAAGAGGGAAAGCCGCCATCCCGCTGAGGCCCGCGCCATGTCCGCTCCGTCCGTCACCCTTCACAAAGGCGATCTGCCCGCCGGCCTCTCCTTCAAAGGCAGCGTCGCCATCGACACCGAGACGGCGGGCCTCAACCCGCATCGCGACCGGCTTTGCCTGGTGCAGCTTTCCGCCGGTGACGGCAGCGCTCACCTGATCCAGCCCGATCCCGCAACCTACGACGCCCCGCGCCTCAAGGCGCTGCTCACGGACCCTACGGTTGTGAAGATCTTCCACTTCGCCCGTTTCGATCTCGCGGTCCTCGAAAAGTACCTCGGCGTCACGGTTGCGCCCGTCTACTGCACGAAAATCGTCTCCAAGCTGGTCCGCACCTACACCGACCGCCATGGCCTGAAAGACATCACCGCAGAGCTTTTGGGCATCGAGCTGTCGAAGCAGCAGCAGAGCTCGGACTGGGCGGCGCCGACCCTGACGCAGCAGCAGCTCGCCTATGCCGCCGCCGACGTTCTCCATCTGCACGCGCTCAAGGCGAAGCTGGACACCATGCTGGAGCGCGAGGGCCGTGTTGCCTATGCCAAGGCCGCCTTCGAATTCCTGCCCACGCGCGCAAAACTCGATCTTGCAGGATACGGCGAGACCGACATTTTCGCGCACTGATGCTGGGACTGGGGTTCGCGCATGCCGACGAGCCGGAACGCCACAGTCCCACGGTTTTTTGCCGGACCCCGGCTTGCCGCAGTCCCAATCTCACCCCAATTTCAGGCAATTGTCCGCCAGCCTTCGCACGTGCAACACGGCTTTTGTCCCAACGGTTCCGACGGCTTCGCCTGCGGCGTAGCTTCGTGATGTGCGGGGACCTGGAATTCCGATGGTCATGACTGCCGACCGAGACATGAACGTCACCACGGGCCGCCGCGCAGGCGACGGCTTGGTGATGGCCGTGGACCGGACGCGTGAATTCCGAAGGGCCCGGCGCCGCACCACAGCTGTCCGCCTGATGCGGGTCGCGTTCCCGATACTGGCAGTCGGTGTGCTTGGCGTCTACGCGCTGATGATCGTGCGGACCGCGGGCGGGCTCAACAGCGACGCGCTCAAGGAGTTTGCAGTCCGCAAGCTTCTCCCCGAAGACCTCACGATGAAGAACCCGCGCTATGAGGGCTTCGCCAAGGACGGCGGCAGCTACATGTTCACCGCCAAGACCGCTCAGCAGAGCCCGAAAGATCCGAACGTGATCGTTCTCAACGCGATCACCGGCGAAGTCTTTCAAGCGGACAAGACGCGCACCGACATCTCCGCCGCCCGCGGAGATTTTCATCACACCAAGAACATTCTGGAACTCTACGACCAGATCAACGTGACGTCGCAAAGCGGCCTCAAGGCACAGCTGACGCGCGCCACGATCCTCACCAAGGAAGATCTGCTGACCTCGCCGGAGCCGGTCGTTGTCGAGTTTCCGAATGGCTCCGTCCGCGCGAAGCAGATGTCGATGCGCCAGAAGGCGCGCGAGGCAACCTTCACCGAAGATGTGATGGTGGAGCTTTCGCCACCCGCCGACGAAAAGAAGCAGAAGCAGCCGGCGGCCGAACCCGCGAACGGCACCGACGCTAGCGCCCTGTTCACGCCCGAGAACGGCCCGATCAACATCGACGCCGAACGCCTCGATCTCAACGACGGCAGCAAGACCGCGCTCTTTACCGGCAGCGTGCGCGCCCGGCAGGGCGAATCCTATCTCACCACGCCTGAGCTCGAAGTCTCCTACGAGGGCGAGGGCATGATGGGAGGAACCGGGGCTGCGACCGAACCCGCCGCCGGAGCAGCGAAGTCTCAGTCCGGAAAGGTACGCCGCATCCTCGCCAAGAAACCCGTCGTCATGAAGCGCGCCAACGGCGACGTGGTAACCAGCGACACCGCTGAGTTCGATGCCCAAGCCCAGACCGCGCTCCTCACCGGCGAGGTCATCATGACCTCCGGCACCGATCGTCGTGCATCCGGCGAACGCATCGCAATCGACGAAGCCGCCGGCACTGTTCTGCTCACCGGCGATGTCGTCGTCGCACAAGGCGACAACGAGCTGCGCGGCGGGCGCCTCGCCATCGATCGCAAGAACGGCTCGGCCGAGCTGACCTCGCCGCCCGAAGCCTCGTTTGGCCCCGGCCGCATCAGCGCGCGTCTCGTACGCACGCCTGGCAAGCAGCCCCAAGGCAAAGCCAAAACCGGCGTCGCCGCAGCCGTAGAGGAAGTCAATCCTCTGACCAGCTTCAAGACCGATCCCAAGGCCCCCGTCGAGGTGTCGGCCGACTCTCTAGACGTCAACGATCAGCGCAAGGTGGCTATCTTCCGCGGTGACGTCGATGCGACCCAGGACACGTTCAAGATCCGCTGCGCCCAGCTTTCCGCCTTCTACAAAGGACAAGCCGGCCTCGTGGATGCTGTTGGTTCCAACGCACCAGCCAACAACGGGCCCAAGACCAGCACCGAGCTGACCCGCATCGAAGCCAGGAAGGACGTCCGCGTCACTTCGAAAGACGGCCAGACGGCAACCGGCGACTGGGCCGACTTCGACACCAAGACCAACAAGGTCGTGATGGGCGGCAACGTGGTGCTCTCGCGCGGCAAAAACATGGTTCGCGGCACCCGCCTTTTGATCGACATGACGACCGGCGAAAGCAAGATCGACACGGCCCCCGAAAACACGGTCACCAACCCGGGCGGCGGTGGTTGGGCGACGACCGCGCCCGCCGAACCTGCAACACCCGAAATCAAAGGCCGCGCCAGCGCCGTGTTCTTCCCGCAGGATCTCGAGAAGGAACAGGAAGCCCAGAGCGCACGCAAAAAAGCGACGGCGAAGCCGCCCGCAAACGCGGTCGACGGCTGGTCTGCGACAGCTTCACCCGGCTCGGCCGGGGCACCGGCGAATTGACATGCACCCTCGAAACCGGCTCGAATGCCCTGCACCGGAGCGCGCGACGCGCTCCCCTCACCCTGAGCACGACAGATTGCCCGCATGAAACTGTGGCCCCTGAGAGCACGCGCTGAGCAGGAAACCGACCCCTACGTAGAGCATAGCGGGGCTGGCGGCATGCATGGCTATTCCTCGGCCGAGGAAGCCCAGTACATGGCCGCCCACCAGGGCTGGCTCGTCGCCGAGAACATCCAGAAGAGCTACAAGAAGCGCATGGTGGTCCGCGGCGTCAGCCTTGCGGTTGGACGCGGCGAGTCGGTCGGGCTGCTCGGCCCCAACGGCGCCGGCAAAACCACCACCTTCTACATGATCACCGGCCTCGTCCCGGCCGATGCCGGACGTATCTCCATCGACGGCCAGGACATCACCAGTCTCCCCATGTACCGGCGCGCTCGGCTCGGGATCGGATACCTCCCGCAGGAGGCCTCGATTTTCCGCGGCCTGACCGTCGAGCAGAACATCATGGCCGTGCTCGAACTCGTGGAGCCGAGCCGCAAGAAGCGCAAAGAACAGCTCGACAGCCTGCTCGAGGAGTTTCACATCACCCGGCTCAGGAAATCGCCGTCGATGGCGCTTTCCGGCGGCGAGCGGCGGCGCTGCGAAATCGCCCGCGCCCTGGCCTCCCGGCCATCGTTCATTCTGCTCGACGAACCGTTCGCGGGTATCGATCCGATCGCCGTGGGCGACATTCAGCAGCTCGTTCGCCACTTGACGGACCGCGGGATTGGCGTCCTCATCACGGATCACAACGTACGTGAGACACTCAGCCTTATCGATCGTGCCTACATCATCTACGATGGTCAGGTTTTGACACAAGGTAAGCCCGCGGAAATCATAGCCAACGAAGATGTCCGGCGCGTCTATCTGGGGGATATGTTCGTTAACACACGTTGAGTATAGCCTGGGTCGCAGGCTCACCGTGGAACGGACAGCATGATCCTGGATCGACCAAAGGGCCCTCGCGCTCGGCGAGGTCACGATGCATAAGCATCGCGAGTGGCACACGACACCCCTCCGATCCGGCTTGACACATGGGTTCGTCACGTGGCTGTCGGATGCCTCGAACCGATCACGGCCGGCCGTGCGCTCCGCACCATCCGGATTTGAAAGTTAGAGTATGGCGCTAACCGCAAAGCTCGAGCTGAGGCAAGGCCAGCAACTGGTGATGACACCCCAGTTGCAGCAGGCCATCCGCCTGCTTCAGCTTTCGAACCTCGAGCTGGGCCAGTTCGTGGAAAGCGAGCTTGAGCGCAATCCTCTGCTTGAGATGGACGAAACCCCCGACGCCCATTCCAAAGCTGAACGCGAGCCGGAAGCGGAACATCCCTCGGAGCGCAATGAGCGCACGAGCGACGACGAATGGCTCGACCTCGGCAAGCCGGTGGCGGAGTCCGACGGTGGCCTCGACGGCGAATACGAAGGCGGCTTTCCCGACACCGGCGCAACGCCAAGCGGACAGGACGGCGGAGACTCCGGCTGGGCGAACGTGCGCCAGCGCACCAATTCGTTTTCCGGCGACGACATCAACCCCGAGGCTTTCGTTTCGAGCGAGCCGTCGTTGCGCGATCACCTGAGCGAACAGTTGCCGCTCGCCGTGCACGACCACGTAGAGCGGCTGATCGGCCAGCACCTGATCGACATGGTCGATGAGGCGGGCTACCTGCACGCCGATCTTGAGCAGCTCGCCATCAAACTCGGCGCGCCGCTCGGCATGGTCGAGCGTGTCCTCGAAACGCTCCAGACACTCGATCCACCCGGTGTGTTTGCGCGCTCGCTTGCGGAATGCCTGGCTCTCCAGCTCAAGGACCAGAACCGCTACGATCCGCAAATTGCGGCACTTCTCGACAATCTCGGCCTTCTCGCCAGCCACAATCTTCCCGCCTTGCGCAAGGCGATCGGCGCCGACATGAGCGAGATCACCGAGATGATCGAGGAGATCAAGCACCTCAACCCGAAGCCGGGTTTGAAGTTCGGATCCGTTCAGCTGCAGCCCGTCGTCCCCGACGTGCTCGTCCGTCAGGCCGCCGACGGCAGCTGGCTCATCGAACTCAACAGCGACACGCTGCCCCGCGTGCTGGTCAACCGCACCTACTTCGCGCAGGTCAACAAGACGACCCGCACCGAAAAGGACAAAGGCTATCTTCTCGAATGCCTGCAGACCGCGAACTGGCTGGTCAAAAGCCTCGATCAGCGCGCCCGCACCATTCTGAAAGTTGCCGAAGAGATCGTCCGCCAGCAGGATGGCTTCTTCACCTACGGCGTCCAGCACCTCCGCCCTTTGAATCTCAAGACCGTCGCCGACGCCATTTCGATGCACGAGTCGACCGTCTCTCGAGTGACCTCGAACAAGTACATGGCCACCCCGCGCGGCATCTTCGAGCTCAAGTACTTCTTCACGTCCGCCATTCAGTCGGCCGGCGAAGGCGAAGCCCATTCCTCGGAAGCCGTGCGCCATCGCATCAAGCAGATGATCGACGGCGAAAGCGTGAAGTCGATCCTGTCCGATGACAAGCTGGTCGAGAAGTTGAAGGCCGAAGGCATCGACATCGCACGCCGCACGGTCGCCAAGTACCGCGAAGCGATGCGCATCCCGTCCTCGGTGCAGCGCCGCCGCGAAAAGCAGCTCGCCGAGCGCATCGCACGCTAGACCATGATCGCTTCGGACCCACGCGCTCCGATCGTCGCGTCCCCTATCGGGCGCGGCGTGAATCGGCAGCGCCGGAAACGAGCTCCGATCGTCGCGTCCCCTATCGGGCGCGGCGTGAATCGGCAGCGCAGGAAGGGTCCGAAGCGTGAATCATCGGTCTCATCAAAAATCTAGAGCGGGATTGCGATAAGCAAACACGCTCTAGAAATTTTTTTACCCCTCCGGTCGCCGCCGCCAAGGCGCAGATAATGCGCTGCGAAAAGTTGTACACACTTCCACGCAACCCCATGGCTCCGCGCGCCAATTGGCGGGCACCCGTTTCGTCCGATCCTCACGCGGGACGGAACTGCCCCCACCCCCCGATCGCACCGCAAGATTGACACCCCGAACGCCCCAGCCTAGCTTGCGCGAAATCACGGCGCAGCGCCCGGCGCAATCCGTGCAAAGAATTGGAATAATTAAAGAAAACAACTTCGTCTTGCTGCCCGGAAGTAGCCCGCTTTTGCCGGTAGAGAACGGGAGATGATCGAAGGACGCCGCTTGCGAACACTGCTATGATCGGCTGACCGGCCGGACGAGATTGGATCGCTCGAAAACGGAACCGGGTCATGAGTTCGCTGTTACAGAAGCCGCCCGAACTGGCGGTGGGTAAGGCGTGCGCCAAGACCGAGTTGAACGGTGTAACTGTCAAAATACACCGCTAATGGAAGTGGTTGAGAGCTGGGGGAAAGCCGCACACGCGAAAGGGGCTCGAGCCTCTGATGGGCGGGCGTGCGAGAGAGTAGCCAAGCACCGTTGAGAGTTGATGTTGGGCAGCGCGTTCTGAGGATCTGACTGCTGGCATCGATTGGGCCGCATCGGCGAGCCGAGCGGCACGATTGGTGCATAATTCGATGCAAATCGAATGTTGAGCGGAGAGACGCGAGGCAGGGCCCACGGAAGTCGCGGGCAAGCCAAGCAATGAAGGAAGCAACGTTGATCGGCGGCAGAAATAGTGCCGATCACTGACCCGATGGGACCGGACACATGGATTTAGGCGATCTTCTGGCACCGGGCGGGATCTATCCCGCGTTTGAAGCCACAAGTAAGAAGCAGGCGCTTCTCGACCTCTCCGCCAAGGCGGCTGAGGCCACCCGCCTCGATGCCCGCGTGATCTACGACACGCTGCTTCAGCGCGAGCGCCTGGGCTCCACTGGCCTCGGCCGCGGCATTGCCGTTCCGCACGTCAAAATCAACGGCATTTCCGGCATTGTCTGCCTGTTCGCACGCCTCGCGAAGCCGATCGATTTCGAAAGTCAGGATGGCGAGCCGGTCGATTTGATCTTCCTGCTTCTGGCCCCGGATCACGCCGGCGGCGACCACCTCAAGGCCCTGGCACGCATTTCACGCCTCGTACGCGAGCCGGCCGCCCTGGAGCGCCTGAGGACTGCCAAGGACACGGCCGCGCTGAAGCGCGCGCTGACGCTTCCGGCAACCTCGCACGCCGCCTGAGGATACCGGGCCGATCCGGCTCGGTAGCTCAGTTATGACGTAAAGAAACATCCCTGATGCCATTGACTGGCTGAAATTTTTTAGCGCGCAGCCAGTCAGCATATTGCCTCGGTTTGAGGCACCAAAACCCTTAACCGGGTCCGCGAGCTCTATCCGTAGATCGCCAGCGCCGCGAGCCCCAGCGCCCCCACCACGATGCGCCACCAGGCGAACAGGCTGAAGCCGTGGCGCCCGATGAATTCGAGCGCGAACTTCACGACGACCACAGCCGTCAGGAACGCCGTCACGAAACCGACCCCGATCGGCAGCGCGTCAGCAACCGAAAGCAGACCCCAGTTCTTGTAAAGGTCGAGCGCAAATGCGCCGGCCATCGTCGGCATGGCGAGAAAAAACGAGAACTCAGCAGCCGTCCTCTTGTCGGCGCCCAGCAACAACCCGCCGACGATCGTCGAGCCGGACCGCGACACCCCCGGGATCAGCGCCAGGCATTGAAACAGACCGATGCCGAAAGCGCGCGACGGCGGAACATCCGTCGTTTCGTCGTAACGGACAGTGAGCTTCAGCCGATCCACCGCCAGAAGAATGAACCCGCCGAGGATCAGCATGGCGCAGATCAGCACCGGGGTTTCGAACAGCACACCCTTGATATAGCCGTGAAACAGCGCGCCGAGCGCCGCCGATGGCAGGAAAGCCACCGCGAGCGCGACCGCGAACCGCTGGATCCGCGGATCGCTCGGCAGCGCGCACACCATCTGCCAAAGATGTTGGAAATAGACGAAAACGATGGCCAGAATGGCCCCGAGCTGGATCAGCACCTCGAACGTCTTGCCGGGGCTATCGAAGCCCAGGAAGTGTCCGGCCAGAAGGATATGCCCCGTCGATGAGACGGGCAGGAACTCCGTAAGTCCTTCCAGGAATCCGAGCAGAATGGCTTGCCAGACCGCCATGCCGAATGCTCTCCGATTTGAGATGAGGTGAGATGGTCAGACCCAAGAAATGGACCAGAAGAGGGGAGGACCTTAAGATTGCCGCTCGGTAGCACGTTTGCCCGAACGAGGATACGGTTTCACTGCTGTGGGCCTATGACACAACATAGACCGATCACGGCGATAGACCCTGCACCAGCAAACTGACTGGAACCTGAAACGATAGCTTGGCCGCTTTGCGGCCATGGACCGCCATGAACACTCTGACGCACTTCAGGCTCTGCCCGAAATCGCGCTCGATCCGCCTCGCGCTCGCGGAGATCGGCGTCGAGACGGAGCTTGCCGAGGAGCGTCCCTGGGAATGGCGCGAGACGTTTCTGGCCCTCAATCCTGCCGGCGAGCTTCCAGTCCTGGCGCTCGAAGGCGGGCTCATCCTTTGCGGCGCCTACGCCATCTCGGAACATTTCGCGAGCCTCCTCCAGGACCGCGAAAAGGAAGGCCGGCCTGCCCCGCTATTCCCCGGCCGCATCGAGCAACGGGCCGAACAGCGCCGGCTGGTGGACTGGTTCCACGGCAAGCTCGACCGCGAGGTGACGCGTGAGCTTCTCTACGAACGCGTCTACGGCCACCTGACACCGTATCGCTCACACGGACCCGACCCGGATGCGCTCCGCGCCATTCGCGCCAATCTGCGCTATCACCTCGGCTACGTGAATCATTTGGCCCACGAGCGCCGCTGGCTTGCCGGCGACGACATGAGCTTTGCCGACATGGCAGCTGCCGGACACCTCTCCTCGATCGACTACCTCGGTGAGATACCCTGGGAGGAGTATCCGTCGGCGAAATCCTGGTACGCGCGCATGAAGTCGCGCCCGGCGTTCCGCGCCCTGCTGGCCGATCGCATGCCCGGCATCTCGCCCGCGCCGGTCTACGCCAACCTCGATTTCTGAGGAGCGCGCGACGTGTCGGTCATCACCCCGGATATCGAGCAGGACACCAGCGAAGCGAAGACGCGCCGCGGCACCCTCAAGGCCATGCTCGGGGAGCGCGCCCGCGCTCTGGGTTTCGCGACCATGCGCATCACGCGCCCCGAGGCGATCCCTGCTGCGGGCGACCGCCTGCTGACCTTCCTCGCCGAAGGCCGCCACGGCACCATGGGATGGATGGAAGCGAACGCCGACCGCCGCCGCGATCCGCGTCATCTCTGGCCGGAAGCGCGCTCCGTTATCATGCTCGCCATGAGCTACGCCCCCGATGAAGACCCGATGCACGCGCTCGCCGAGCCGATGCGGGGCGTCGTCTCCACCTACGCCAAGCGCGCCGACTACCACGACGTCATGAAGGGCAAGCTGAAGGAACTGGCATCCGGTCTCGAACGCGAGAGCGGCGCCCCGGTCAAAGTGTTCGTCGACACCGCCCCCCTGATGGAAAAGCCGCTGGCCGCCGCTGCCGGCATCGGCTGGCAAGGCAAGCACACCAATCTCGTCTCGCGCGACGACGGCTCGTGGCTGTTCCTCGGCGCCATCCTGAGCGCCGCCGATCTCGAACCCGATGCGCCTGAGCGCGATCACTGCGGAAGCTGTTCCCGCTGCCTCGACGCCTGCCCGACGAAGGCCTTTCCCGCGCCCTATCAGCTCGATGCGCGCCGCTGCATCGCCTACCTCACCATCGAGCACAAAGGCCACATTCCCGAGGAGTTCCGCGAACCGATCGGCAATCGCATTTTCGGATGCGACGATTGCCTCGCCGTCTGCCCGTGGAACAAGTTCGCGGAGCAGTCACGTGAGACGCGCCTGCAAATGAGACACGAACTCGACAATCCCCCCTTGGCCGAGCTGCTCGCCCTCGATGACGCCGCCTTCCGGCTGCGCTTTCGCGGCACGCCTGTGAAGCGCACCGGCCGCGACCGCGTCGTCCGCAATTGTCTGATCGCCGCCGGCAATGCCCGCGATCCGAGCCTGCTTCCTCACGTCACTTCGCTTTTGAACGATGCCTCCCCGATGGTACGGGCCATGGCGGTGTGGGCCTTTCGGCGCCTGGCTTCGGCCAATGCCGTCTCGGCCGCACGTACGGCAAACTACGCGGACGAAACCGACGCCGACGTCCGGGCGGAATGGAACTCCGGATTATCCTCATGAAGAAGCTGTTTTGTTTCGGCCTCGGCTACAGCGCCGAGGCGCTTGCGCGCCGCCTGTCTCCGGCCGAATGGCAGATCACCGGCACCGCGCGCAGCGACGACGGCGTCGAACGCATCGCCGCCCTCGGCTACGGCGCCATCCGGTTCGACGGCCACTCGCCCGCGCCCGAAGCGACCGACGCCCTCGCCGACGCCACTCATGTTCTCATATCCGCCAGCCCCGACGAACTTGGCGATCCGGTGCTTCGGCTGCATGGCGGCGATCTGGCCAACGCCGCCAGTCTCGGCTGGATCGGATACCTCTCGACCATCGGCGTCTATGGCAACTCCGACGGCCAATGGATCGACGAAACGGCCACGCCCAAGCCCGGCGTCCAGCGCACGAAGCGCCGGCTCGAGGCCGAAGCCGATTGGCTCACTTTTGCCGAGACTCATGGCAAGCGCGTTCAGGTCTTCCGCCTCGGCGGCATCTATGGACCGGGTCGCAGTGCGATCGACGACCTGCGCGACGGCACCGCCCGCCGGATCGTGAAGCCGGGCCAGGTCTTCAACCGCATCCACGTCGACGACATCGCCACCGTTCTCCTTGCAGCCGCCAACGGCGCCGGCCGGCATACGATCTATAACGTCACCGACGACGAGCCGAGCCCGTCGCAGGATGTCATCGCCTACGCTGCAGACCTCATGGGGTTGGAGCCGCCGCCGGAAATTCCGTTCGAACAGGCAGAGCTGACGCCGATGGGGCGCAGCTTCTACGCCGACAACCGCCGCGTCAGCAACCGGCGTCTCCATGACGATCTCGGCGTGACGCTCCGCTTTCCGACCTACCGCGAAGGCATGGCCGGGATATTCGCCGGTACATAGAGATATTCGGCGGGAAGCGGGCGGCCGCCATCCGCTTTGTTGCCGAAATCGTGGAAGACGAATTCAGCTGCCGTTCAAGTTCGGCGGGGCAATCTATCGCCCATCTTGAACCGTTTGCTGTTTGCGCCCTTTCACCCATGCAGGTCCGCCCATGACAGGCCGAGGAACCCTCCCGCTTTTGGCGATGATGGTGGGGGTTTACCTGACCACCGCCGGCATGGCGGTCGCGAACGACCAGGCCGCACACGCGCTCGCCGAGAAGTTCGCGGGCGGCGCCGACCAGGAAGCGGCCAAAAAGAAAGCAGCCGAAGCCAAACGAAAGGCGGAGCAGGCGCAGCGCAAAGCCGAAGAGGCAAAGCGCCGGGCGGCCGAAGAAACCGACATGCTGGCGCGCGCCCGAGCGGAAGCGGACGAGCGCAAGGCCGCAGCCGACAAGGCCCGCGCGGAGGAAGAAGCCCTCGAAGCCCGCCGAGAGGAAGAAGAGCGTCGCATCGCCGAGGAACGGCGTGTCGCTGCGAAGCAGCGCCAAGAACAAGCTGCGGAGCAGCGCCAAAAGGAAGCTGAGGAGAAACGCCTCGCTGAACAGAAACGCGCTGACGACGAACGCCGTGTCGCCGAGGAACAGCGCGAAAAAGAGGCCGCGGAAAAACGCGTTGCCGAGCAAAAGCGCGCGGATGAGGAGCGTCGGGTCGCTGAAGAGGCACGTCCTGCAGAGGAAAAGCGCTTAGCTGAACAGAAGCGCGCGGAAGAAGAGCACCGGATCGCGGAAGAAAATCGCCTCGCCGAACAGAAGCGAGCCGACGAAGAACGTCGTGTCGCTGCGGAGCAGCGCGAAAAGGAAGCCGCGGAGCAGCGCCAGAGGGAGGCTGCGGAGCAGCGCGAAAAGGAAGCCGAAGAACACCGCATCGCGGAAGAAAATCGCGTGGCGGAGCAGAAGCGCGCCGATGAAGAACAGCGCAAGCTAGAAGACGAGCAACGCATAGTCGCCGCGGAAAAACTTGCCGCCGAGCAGCAAAAAGCGCTCGCCGCCGCGCGGGAAGCCGAGCATCAGCGCCTCACCGAGCGCTTACTCAGGCTCGAGCAGCAGCGCAACGAGCGTAAGCGCCTGACTGAAAACGCACCAATGGGTCTGGGCGCACCTGCCCCCACCCATCAGCGGCTAACCACGCCTGAACCCGCGGCAGCTCTACCGAGCCCGTCCGCTCCTGCCAAGGCCACGACGCCGACAACCCGCGTAACCATCTTGCTCGCCATGGAATCGGGCACCAACGGCATCCGCCGCTACGGCAGGAAAACAGCCGATCCGGTAATCTGCTCCGGCCCCACCTGCTGGATCAGCACCGGCAACGAGCGCAGCGCCACCGCGATGAACCGCGGAACCGCCCTCGGTCCCGGCAACACGCTCGGCCGCCGCGCCGCCGCCTGCAACCAGCATCTCGCCTGCGTATTCCGTGATGTGGATCTGAAAACGCTCTCGGCCAACATCCAGCCGATCGATCTGCGCATCATGCGCCACGACCGGCGCGAGCCTCTATCGCTCGAAGCCGACCCCACCTGCCGGCTGTCGGCAAGCGGCGCGCTGACATGTGAGCGGACATTCACCGCCCGCTCCTGGCGCGCCTGGGTGGTGCCGGAAACTTTGGCCAAGGAGGCGGGCGCCGCCGCCCTTGAGGCCGCCCTAGCCGAGCGCCTCTCCGAGCGCCCGTCTGCAGCCCTGATCGCTCCGCGATTTTAGCAACCGATCATCGCACGTCGGAGACTTCTGAAATCTCCAGGCAGAGAGCAGCGGTTTGCGCCGGGGCAGCCGAGACCAATTTGGGGTACGTGCAGTTGCGGCCAGCCCGTTTCGCCAAATAGGTCTGCTGATCCGCACGGCGGACGAGGTCGCCCAGCACAACATCCGAATCCGATCGCTCCGCCAACCCGAAGCTCGCCGAAACAGGCGGCAATCTGTGACCACCGAGATCGGCAAACTTGGTTCTCAGACGCTCCCCAACGGCGAAAGCCGCCTGAATGCCTTCACCGGGGAGCAGGATCGCGAACTCCTCGCCACCAATCCGGCCGGCGACACTATCGGGACGAAGCTCGTTGCGCAGCAGGTCACCGAGCGTGCGCAGCACCTCGTCTCCTACGGCATGGCCGAATTCGTCATTGATGCGCTTGAAATGATCGACATCGAGAACGACGCAGCTCAGCGGCTCACGCTCGGGATGACGGGTTGCAAACAGGCGTTCTCCCTCGGCAAAGAACGAGCGGCGGCACTGGACGCCCGTCAGCACGTCCGTCGTCGCCTGAGCGCGCAACTCCATGCACTCGACGGTAAGTCGTCCCAGCTCCTTGAGGAGTGAGAGGTCTCCATCTCGCGGATCGCGCGGCACGCGATCGAGCACGCAAAGGGCTCCGACATTAAACCCCATTCGGGTCGTCAGAGGCACGCCCCAATAGGAGCGGATGTAGGGCTCGCCGACAACCTGCGGAAAGCCCGAGAAGCGGTCATCCGCGAGCGTATCGGGAATGACGAGAACGTCCTGCGTCTCGATGGTGACGGAGCAAAATGCAGTGTTGCGGCTTCCATCGCAAACCGGCTCAGCCATGTGTGTTTTCAAGATCTGCCGATCGAGATCGATCAACGAGACGTAGGCAAGCGGAAATCCGAGGCTCGCCTTCGCAAGCCGCGCGATGCGGTCGAAGGTTTCTTCGGGACCGCCGTCCACCACCTGGAGATCGGCAAGAGCTGCAACGCGCTCCTGCTCGCGAGCGGGCCCGTGTCCAACCAGAAAATTATTGCGATGGAGCACCTTGCTGCTCTCCCGTGAGGTTTCTGCCGATAGGGCGGCCAGAAAGAAGACGAATATCGGCGGAACCCCTTAAAGTTTGGTTCGACATCCGCAGCATTTCCATGTGCCGAAAACGCCCCCGCGAACAGTGAACGAAAAAGCGGAACGCTGGCTGATGGCCACCGCAAATTCTGGCCGTTCATCCCGGCACACAGCGGAAACTTTTCTTTACCATCACTTCCGAGTTAAGGCGCCTTTAGCGGATAGCGCACCCTGAACGCGCAGAATTTTACGGGTTTGAGACAAAGCTTCCTCATGGTTGAGGCCGGAATTTTGCGCAGGCGAAAGCACGGCCATGGCTATCCTCTCTCACGAGCATCCCGACGATCTGACTGGCGACGCCGGTGCATACGGCTCCTTCCGATCGCGCGCGCCCCTTTCGCGCGGGCTTGCATCCATCTCGCGCGTGATCGACGGCGCGTTCAGCGACAAGCGCCGCAACGTATCGCGTCCGAAACTCCTGTTCGCGACCAGCTTCTTCGACGCGACAATCATTATCGCGACTGGCGTTCTGACCTTCGCGACGCTCGGCGCAGAGCCGAAGAGCGGCTTCGCGATTGCCGTCTGGAGCATCCTCATCGCGCTCGCAACCACGCTCGAACTGCGGCGCAACTGGTCATACTCGATCCAGGCCTTGCGCCAGCCCGTCGAGCAGATCGGCAAGATCGCAAAAAGCGTGCTCATCGTGTTTTGCGCGGCTACCGGCGCTGGCTATCTCCTCGGCGTGCCGCCTTTCACCTCCACGACCGGCCTGGTCTGGCTCGCAGCTTCCATCGCGCTGATATCCGCGGTGCGGTTTCCGCTCGCGCATCTGCTCGAAGAACTGACCGATACCGGACGTCTCGTGCGCCGCACCATCATCGTCGGCGGCGGGCCGGATGCCGAAGCGCTGATCTCGGCGCTGATGGAAGACGGCCGAAAGGAAGTGGCGATCCTCGGCGTGTTCGACGATCGCTACGACGAGCGTTCGGCCGCGAGCATCGCGGGCTTCCCGAAGCTCGGCACCTTCGACCAGCTTCCGGACTACTGCCGCAGGGAGGCCGTCGATCTGATGATCGTCACCGTGCCGATCACGGCCGAAAAGCGCCTGCTTCAGATCCTGCAGCTTCTGTTCGCGCTGCCCGTCGACATCAAGATCTCGGCATTGAGCTCCAAGCTGCGCCTGAGCACGAAATCCTATTCCTTCATCGGCCGCGTGCCGATGCTCGCGCTGATGGATCGCCCGCTAACCGATTGGGATCGCGTCATCAAGAACCTGGAAGACCGCGTCATCGGCCTGCTTCTGTTTCTTCTCGCCGCCCCGATCATGGCGGCGACGGCCATCGCCATCCGGCTCGATAGCAAGGGGCCGATCCTGTTCAAGCAGCGCCGCTTCGGCTTCAACAACGAGCTGATCGAAGTCTACAAGTTCCGCTCGATGTACACCGACAAGAGCGACGCCACCGCGAGCAAGCTCGTCACCAAGGACGATCCGCGCGTCACCCCGGTCGGGCGCTTCATCCGCCGCACGAGCCTCGACGAGTTGCCCCAGCTCATCAACGTCATCAAGGGCGAGATGTCGCTCGTGGGCCCACGTCCGCACGCGACCGAAGCCAAGGCCAGCTCGGATCTCTACCAGACGGTCGTTGCGGAATATTTCGCGCGCCATCGCGTCAAGCCCGGCGTTACCGGCTGGGCTCAGATCAACGGCTGGCGCGGCGAGACCGACACACACGAAAAGATCCAGCGCCGCGTCGATGCCGATCTTCACTACATCGACAACTGGTCGCTGCTGCTCGATCTCTACATCATCGCCGCGACCCCATTCGCTCTGCTTTCCGGCAAGAACGCGTACTAGCGGAGCACGAAACCGTGTCGAGCGTTTCGCTTTCATCGTGGCCTGCGAAAGGAGGGTCGATCGGCAATCGCCGGCCGGCTCTTCCTTTGCGTGCGCCCACCCTGGATGCCGCCGGAACGTCCGCGTCCGGCTGGAAGGTCTCGGTCGCACTCCTCGCCGCCATCGCCGTCGCAGGCGCGATGGGAACAAGCTCGATCGTCTTCTCCGAGCCCGCCATCGCCGACGTTCTGATGGGTGCCGTCATCGTCGGGCTGCCGCTGCTCGGCGTCACCCGCTTCGGCAACGCCGCGCTTCTCAATTTCTCGATGTGGCTCGTCTACGTCGCCCTCGCCCTCGCCGGCTGCGCAATGGCGACGACGATGGACACCGCCCTCACCCATCAATTCGTGACGCTGTTCCTGGCACTCGGCGCCTTCATCCTGGCCGGATACATCTCGGCCGATCCGGAGCCGCGCTTCAAGCTCGTCATGATCTTCTATGTGGTGGGCTGCCTGATCGCGGCGGCGGCAGCCTTCGCCGGCTACTTCCGCATCATCCCGCAAGCCTATGATCTCTTCACCAACTACGGCCGCGCACGCGGCACCTTCAAGGATCCGAACGTTCTTGGCGCAGCGCTTGCCCCTGCGATCGTCGCCACGGTTTGGGTGACGCTGCGCGCGCCGCTCAAGCAAGCCGCCATCGCCGCCGCCGTGGCTTTGCCCCTGTTCATGGCGCTATTGCTCACGTTCTCGCGCGGCGCCTGGATCTCGACCGCCCTTTCGTTGCTCATCACCGTCTGGCTCGCCCTCGTCACGACGCGCCGCGCAACAGACTATCGCCGCTTCATCGCGGTCGCGGCACTGGGCACGTTCGCGCTCGTCGCCACTCTCGGCACCGCGATCCAACTCGAAGCCGTCCAGGATCTGTTCAAGGAGCGCGCCAACCTCGACCAATCCTACGACGAAGGCCCCGAAGGCCGCTTCGGCGGCCAGGCCAAGGCCGTCGCGCTCATTCTCGAAAACCCGTTCGGTATCGGCACCCACAGCTTCCGCGACACCTACCATCACGAGGAAGCCCACAACGTCTACCTGAGCCAGTTCATGAACGCGGGCTGGATCGGCGGAACGCTCTATGCGCTCTCGGTCGCCCTTACGCTCGCTGCGGGCTTCTACGCCATCCGCAGACGAAGCGCACTGCAGGGACCGATCATTATCGCCACAGCTTCGTTCGCGGGCCTCGCCTTCGAAGGCTTCGTCATCGACACCGACCACTGGCGCCACTTCTTCATTCTGATGGCCTTGATCTGGGGCCTCGTCGACGCGGAAACGCCTAAACCGAATACAGAAAGGCGCCGCAATGATTGAAGCCAGGAGCGCGCCCCAAAGCGACCTCACACGCGTCATCAAGAACGCGCTCGATACCTTGTGGAACAGCCGCACGAGCCATTCCGAGAGCTGGAGCGCCATCGGCGTGTTCGCCATTCGCGCGGCGAGCGCCGGCCTCTTGTTCCTGACGCAGATTGTGCTGGCCCGCTGGATGGGCGCGTCCGAATTCGGCCTCTACGTTTCGGCCTGGACCTGTGTGCTTGTCGTCGGTGGCATCTCGCATCTGGGCTTCAACGTCGCCATGATGCGCCTCGCGCCGCAATACCACGCCAACGCAGACTATGCGGCCTTCCGCGGCCTGCTCAACGGCGGACGCCTTATCGCCATCGCCTCGGCGGCGACCATCGCCGGGATCGGCCTCGCCGGCCTCTGGATCGCGAGCAGCCAAAGCGGCTCCGCCCTCGCCGTCCCGATGGCTTTGGCGCTTCTGTGCCTACCGCTCTACGCCTTGACCGACGTGCAGGATGGCCTCGGCCGCGGCCAGGGCTGGACCGTGGAAGCCATCGGACCGCCGTACATTGCGCGGCCACTCGTGTTGCTGCTCCTCGTCGGCCTCGTCTCGATGGCGGGCTACGCGGCCAACGCCGTCACCGGCATGACCATCGCACTCACGGCGACCCTGACCGCCGCTGTGGTGCAAACCGTCCTGATCGAACGGCGCGTCGAAAAGTCGGTCCCCGCGATCGCGCCGACCTACGATTTCTCGAAGTGGCTCAAGATCTCGCTGCCGCTGCTGGCCGGGGGCATCTGCGATCTCGTCATCCAGAACGCTGACGTCCTGATGCTGAACCTCTTCCGCCCTTCGAGCGAGATTGGCATCTATTACGCCGCCGCCAAAACGGCCGGCCTCGCGCTGTTCGTGCACTATGCCGTGGGGTCCGCTTACGCGGGTCGCATTGCCGCCGCGCGCGCGCTCGGAGATGACGCTGCCGTCAGGCACCTCGTCGGCAACGCCGTGCGCTGGACCTTCATTCCCTCGGCCGCGGTCACGGTCGGCATTCTACTGGTCGGATATCCGGTTCTCGCGAGCTTCGGCGCGGGCTTCACCGACGCCTATCCGCTGATGTTCATCCTGTCGATCGGCATTCTCGCCAAATCCGCCACCGGACCGGCCGACACGATCCTCAACATGCTCGGCCACCAGCGCGCGAGCGCCCTTTCGATCGCGCTGGCGGCCACGCTGTGTGTCACGCTGAACCTGATCCTGATTCCGCTCTGGAGCGTTGCCGGCGCCGCGATCGCGACCGCAAGCGCCGTTACCGCGGCCTCGGCCTTCAACTGGTACGCCGCCCGCCGCCTCGAAGGCCTGAACCTCTTCATCCTGGCCAACATCAAGCGCCCTATGGCTTGAGGCATCGCCTTCACCCGCCACGCCACAGATCTGAGAGCGATCCCCCCTCTTTGTCATTCCGGGCGAAGTAAGCGCAGCGCACGAGAACCGGAACCCAGCACAAAAGTCGTCGAAGACACAAAAGACCCAAAGCGATAGGAGCCTTTCGCTGGATCCCGGCTCGGCGCTCGGCCTCCTAGAGGAGACCATCGCTTGGCCGGGATGACGAGAATGCACCAGCCATAGTGAGTTCACAGCCTAGAGCAGTTCTTCGATAAGCGCGTACAGCTTCGCAAGATCCTGCGGCCGCGACAGCCGATGCTCGCCGTCCGGCACTTCGGTGATCCTCACCCAGTCGCCCGCCAGCACCGTTTGCAGCGCCCGCGCATGGCTGATCGGAACGTCGCGGTCCTCGGCCCCCTGCAGCACCAGCACGGGTCGCTTCGGATCGAACCCCGCGCCCTTGAGAAGGTGCCGCTGCCCATCCTCGATGAAGTTTTTCGTGATGACGTATCCTGCGGGATCGTAGTCCGAAGGCCGCACCCAGCGCCCGGTTTCGGCAATCTCGCGTTTGATCTCGTCGGAGAACTGGTTCCACATAAGCTCTTCGGTGAGGTCCCAGGCCGGCGCGATCAGCACGAGACCGAGCACACGCTTTGCTTCCTCCGGTGCGGTCTCCATCAGGTGGCGTAGCAGAATGAGGGCGAGGTGCGCCCCCGTGCTCGATCCGACCAGGATCTGTGGCCCGCGCGTCGACGTCCGGAACACTGCCGCGCTTTCTTCCAGCCAATCGCTGATCGTCGTATCTTCGAAGCGCCCCTCAGAACGCCCATGCCCCGAATAGTCGAACCGCGTAAAACCGAGGCCGCGCTCCGCCGTCCAGGCCGCGAGCGCCTCCGCCTTGGTCGAGCCCATATCGGACTTGAGACCGATCAGCCACAGCAGCCCCGGCTTGCCCTCGGCGTCGGGAGCCCGCGCGAGAGAGGCAATTCTGCGGGCCTTCGCGCCGCTGCCCACCGTGATGAATTGCGGATCGCTCTCGCCCATCCTATGAAACCTATCCTGCTCTCTAGACCATGATCGCTTCAGGCCTTATCAGCCTGAAGCGTGAATCATCGGTCTCACTAAAGATCGCCATGATCGCTTCAGACCCTATCAGTCTGAAGCGTGAATCATCGGTCTCATCAAAAAGCCGGAGCGTGATTGATACTAATCGAGCAATCACGCTCCAGTGCGCCAATGGATCGGAGGCCGGCTTGGCCCAAAAGCGCCCCACCATACTTCAGATCATCCCGGAGCTCGACACCGGCGGGGCCGAGCTTTCAGCGGTCGAGATCGCGGATGCCATCGTCCGTGCGGGAGGGCGCGCCCTGGTTTTATCCGAGGGCGGACGATTGGCGCCACGCATCGCCGCTGCCGGCGGAGAGTTCGTCCCCTTTCCGGCCGCCACCAAGAACCCCATTCGCCTGCTTTGGAACGCGCGCGTCATTCGCCGCATGATCGAGCGTGAGGGCGTCGATCTCGTCCATGCCCGCAGCCGCGCCCCGGCCTGGAGCGCCATGATTGCGGCCCGCAGAGCCGGCAAGCCCTTCGTCACGACCTACCACGGCGCCTACAATGAAAAAACGAGCCTCAAGCGCGCCTATAATGCCGTCATGGCCAAGGGCGATGTCGTTATCGCCAACTCCCGCTACACGAAACAGCTCATCGAGCAGCGCTACGGAACCGAGCCAGGCAAAATTCGCGTCATCTATCGCGGCGTCGACGGCACCAAGTTCGATCCGGCGGCCATATCGGCGGAACGCAAGGCGGCGCTGAGAGCGCAGTGGAAAGCCGCCCCCGATACGCGCATCGTTCTCCAGCTCGCCCGCCTCACCGCCTGGAAGGGCCAAAGCACGGTGATCGAGGCTGCCCGGCTCCTCGAAACCGAAGGCCGCCTCGGCCCGACGCTGATCGTGCTAGCAGGCGACGCCCAGGGCCGCGACGCGTACCGGGAAAAGCTCGAAACCGAGATCCGTGACGCAGGCCTCACCGGCAAGGTGATCCTGCCCGGTCACGTCGAGGACGTCCCGGCCGCCCTCGCCATCGCTCATCTCGCCGTCGTCGCCTCGACCGAGCCCGAAGCCTTCGGCCGGGTGGCGACCGAAGCCCAGGTCATGGGCTGCCCCGTCATCGCGACCGACCTCGGCGCTCCGCCCGAAACGATTGCCGCCCCGCCGTACGCCGCGCCACAGGACGCCACCGGCTGGCTAGTTCCCCCGGGCAACGCCGTAAAACTGGCTGAAGCCATGGCGGAAGCCCTGAACCTCGTCCCGGAGGCCCGAAAGGCGCTCGGGACCCGCGCACGGGCCCGGGTGCTCGGCAACTACAGCCTCGACACCATGCGCCTTGAAACACTCGGCGTTTACGACAAGTTACTGGGCACGCGCCTGCAGGCGTCCTACCCCAGAATTTCTTAACTCATCCCCATGGCTCTGCGTTGCATCAACCCAACGCGACTTGACTTGGGGCCCGTTCTTCTCAATTCTCCGGCCAAATGGTCCGGCAGTCCACGGAACGGCACGCCCTTTTTGGGGCGAGGCCGTTGTTTTCTGAGGGAAGCTGCCGTAGCTATTGCCGGACCGACCGAAACAATTGATGGAGATTGAACATCCGCAAACCTATGCGAGGCGCCGCCGAGCGCGAGCCCACCGGCCCGAAGATCAACGATGCGATCCGGTCCCGCGATGTGCGGCTCATTGATGAAACCGGACAGAATGTCGGTGTTGTATCGAAAGTAGATGCGCTTGCGCGGGCTGAAGCGGCCGGACTGGATCTGGTCGAGGTTTCCCCTGACGCCGAGCCGCCGGTCTGCAAGATTCTCGACTTCGGTAAGTACAAATACCAAGAACAGAAAAAAGCTGCCGAAGCCCGCAAACATCAGAAAATCGTCGAGATCAAAGAGATCAAGATGCGACCCGGCATCGATGATCACGACTACGACGTGAAAATGCGCGCCATCAAGCGCTTCTTCGAGGAAGGCGACAAGGTCAAGGTCACGCTGCGCTTCCGCGGCCGTGAAATGGCGCATCAGCAGCTCGGCATGGCCGTGCTGGTTCGCGTCAAGACCGACGTCGAGCCGATCGCGAAGGTGGAATCCGAGCCGCGCTTCGAAGGCCGTCAGATGGTGATGGTGCTCGCACCGAAGTAAGGCCGCGCACCAGTCCTGATACCGATTAAACGGCAGCGCCAAGCGCTGCCGTTTTCATTTTGTGGGTCAATCAAGCCCCAAGACCGATGTCTATTTCTGACCCTTAGCGGACATGCCAAAGACGGAACATCAAAACCGTACGGAATTTCCGGCAAGCCGCCCATTCCCCCTCGACGCGGCGACAAGGTAGCCGATCGTCGGCGTGGGCCGGGCTACCAAGCCCACTTTGATTGCACCTGTCTTGTGCGCCCGCGTTTGGCGTCCGGTGGCGGAGGCGGCGGACCAAAGAAGCTGAAGAAGCCGCCGCCTTCCCAGGGCTTGACGACGGGAGGGGGTGTCGGCTTGCGCGTTTTGAAGCCGCCCTGAGGCTGGTTGCTCAACACCGCAACGAACTCGGTCCGATAGTTGGTTTCTTTACTCAAAGGCTCGTCGGAGACGATGATCGAGGATCGCGGCAGCGCCGTCGGGGCGATGCGATCCAGCACTTCGCTCGGAATGCTGATGCGATCGAGGGCATTTTTAGCATCGTCACCAGCGTCGATCGAGACCGCGCTCCAACGAAGACCGGCGCCGTCGGACGCCATCGCAGTGAACACATGCGTACCGATGGGCAGGTCAGGATCGCGGATCGTGACCGGAGCCTCGATGGTCGCATCGAAAACCTCGCCCCCATCCGGCCACGGCTTGCGCGTGTTCCGCCGCACGTAGAGCTTTTGCGTAGCGCGGCTGATGTAGATCGAGACCGGCTCGAGCGCGAGCTTCGCTTCTGTCGCAGCTTTGGCAGTCTCGGGCTTCCGAGTGGCCGCGTCCTTGGCAGCCTCCTGCGCGCTGGCTGCCGCGTCGATCTTTGCCGTCGCATCGGCTTGAGCGGCTTCGAGTTTCGCTGCCGCTTCGGCGGCCTTGGTCGCGGCTTTGAGCTTCTGCTCCTCGGCACTTGCCTTGGCCTGGTCGGTCTTCGCGGCAGCGAGCGTCTTTTCGGCGCGGGCAAGCGCGCCGTCGGCCGCAGACTTGACGCCTTCCGACTTGCGCAGCGCCGCCTTGGACGATGACGCCTCGCGCGCAGCTTTGGCAGCCGCCTTCTTTGAAACATCAGCGGCTTTGGCGGCCTCGGCAGCTTCGAGTGCAAGCTGGTCAGCACGCTCCGGAGCGGCAGAGACAGCCTCCGCGTTCGGCACCGGCAGCGCCGGGTGAGAGAACGCTTCCGGCGTCGCGTCGTAGGGGGAAACAATCACGCGCATCCCGATACGCGTCATATCGAACAGCTTCTCCGCGAAGCCGTACGGCATCCGCACGCAGCCATGGGAGGCGGCATACCCAGGCAGTGGGCCGCCATGGAGCGCGATACCGTTCCAGGTGAGACGCTGCATGTGCGGCATGTGCGCATCGTCGTAGAGGTTCGAGCGATGGTCGGCATTCTTCTGGAGAATAGCGAAGACGCCGGCCGGCGTTTCGCGTCCCTTGGTGCCGGTCGAAACCGGTGCTTTTACGATCCAGCCGTCGGCATCATAGAACGTGACTTGTTGCGACTTGATCGACACGATCGCCATGATCGGTTCGCCGGCATCGCGTGGCGCCGTCTCCTCGACGGGGCGTGCGGCCTTTGCGCTGGCGTCGACACTCAGCGCCATCAGCGCGCATACAGCCGCTATCGCTATAGTCCCGGGAAGCCTCACACGCAGTACAGTTGATAGCGGCATTGTCGATCTATCTGACAAGAGTGATCCCCGTTTGATGCCAGTCCTGGTTAGCGTTGATCAAGTTTGAACACGCAATCTTAAGGTTGCCTTAGGGAGCTCCGCTCTCGGTGTGCTCTTTTGGACACTTTGCTCGTCCCTGGGGGCGAGCTCCACGGTCGACGTCCGCTCTTGGCCCATATCCGACATCCCAATTGAAAAAACGGAGCGGCATTGCCGCTCCGCCGTCGTTCAGACAGGTTTCGCCGAACAATACCCAACGGGATCAATAGGCCTGCTGGACCTTCGACTTGTGCTGGTCCTGGCGCATGACCTTGCGCGTCTTCTCCCAGTTCTCGCCTTCGAGGCTCGCGGCCGCCTCCCGGCTCTTTTCCTCGAGCTTGTCGAGCGTCGAGATCGAAGCCTTGGGAGCCGCCGCCGCGCCCGAGCCCAGCACATCCTTCTGCCGGTTGAGATAGGAGGCATTCTCTTCGAGCGCCTTCTTGGCCGCCGCCACGTCACCCTTGTCGCGCAACTCCACCGCCCGTTCGCTGTTCTCGGTCGCGACCTGCTCCGTAACCTGGCTCATGACGCCCTTGTTGACGCTCGCCTCGGCCTCCTTGGCATCATCCGAGAACCGCGCGCGGACGTTGGTCTTGGCAGACGCACGCGTCCCGCTTTCGAGATTGAGATAGTCGACCTCGACGTTCGCGACGTCCCCGTCGCTCGCGCTGGTGGAACGGCCGGTCGGCGCCTCCAGCTCCACCACGACATAACGCTCGTTCTCGACCTGAAGCTGGTTGAGCTTCAGCGTGATGCGGCTTCCGGAAATGTCCCCTTCGCGTCCGAGCACGCGCTTCGGCTTGAAGCCGTCCTTGCACTCGATGTTGATGATGATGTCGCGCGCCGCGATCGAAAGCGCATCTCCGAACTCGCGATCGAAGATCTCTGCAAGATCGCTCGGCCGCTCGACGAACACGTGGTTGCCGTCGCTGGCCGCCGCCAGGCGCTGCATTAGGTCCTCGTTGTATTCGAGCCCGAGGCCGATGGTTGAAACCGTAATGCCCTTTGCCGCAAGCTCCCGGCCGAGGTTCGCCAGCTCGCCCGGCGTGCTCGGCCCGACGTTCGCAAGCCCATCCGACAGCAGCACGACGCGATTGACCTGAAGATCGGAGCGGAACGTCTTGACCTGCTCGCCGCCTTCCTTGACGCCTGCATAGAGCGCCGTCGTCCCGCTCGCACTGAGGGATTCGATCGCGCGCTCAAGCTTGCTGCGATCGCTTCCGACCTTGCCCGCTTCGCGCAGCACCTCCACCTCATGATTGTAGGACACCAGTGAAACGACATCGTCGGACCCGAGCCGGTCGAGCGCCACCTGCGCGCCCTTCTTCGCCGCCGCAAGCCGATCTCCGCTCATGGAACCTGAGCGATCGACGACGATCGCAACGTTGATCGGCGCGCGATCCTTCCGCGCCTTGGCCGCGAGCGTCTTGAGCGAAAGCCGCAGGTAAACGCGATCGGAGCTCTTCGTATCGATCACGGAATGGCCAAGCTCGGCGCCGATCTGAACGTCGGCGGCGCGGGCTTCGGAGCCAGGGGAAAGGAAAGCGCCGCACAACGCGGCCAGACTGAAAAGGGAAGCCGAACCAAACAAGGAAGAAAGCGTGCGCACAGGCGACATGAAATTCTCCTCATCAAAATGAGCACGCAGAATAAAATCGCCCGCGGGCGGAATAACGCGAAACTGGTGACGGAACGGCGCAGGAGCAGTGTCAAAAAAAAGAAAAGGCCCGTGCGGCTGAACCGGCACGGGCCTCGTATCTCAGGAAAGGTAGGTAGCTAGTTCAAGGCGCGCTTGGCGTCGCGAACGGCCGCCTGCTGCTGAGAACCGAGCAGCAGCTGCTGGAACTTCGAATCGAGATGCATCCAGTCCTTGTCAGTCCGGCGCGGATTGGCTGCAAGATCACCCAAAACCCGCCGCGCCACGATCATCAGCGCCTGCTCCTCGTTCCGGAGCGAGCCCGATCCGTTCTGCGGTTCGAGATCTTCGACCAGCTCGCCAAGCTCGCGCTCGTACGGCCCTTTCGGCAACAGCATGATCAGCTGCCAGTTCTGCGAGATCTCCTCCGAGGCGGCAACCAGATGCTGGCGCCTCAGATCGTCTTCCGGAGCCAGCATCTTGTCGAGCGCTTCGAACGCCCGCGTGACGCGCGCATGCTCCTCCTCGTCGCGATCCGAGAGGGACTGATTCAGAAGCCGGTTGTTGTGGCGCAGGTTCGAAAGCGTTTCCGCCGCCTGCAACGCGGCTTCGAACGCAATGCCTTCGAGCGTCATGAAGTCGTCGGGCTGAACGCCGAGCGCCCCGAGCAGCGGCTCGAGATATCCCGCCGTCGGCTCGGCCGAAAGCGCGGGCGCCGGCTTGTCCTTGCGGGTCTGATCGGTCAGCGCCGGGTTTGCCGGCGTGAGCGAACCGCCATAGCCGGCTTTCCCGGCAGCCGAAGCTGCAATGCGCCGCCGCCCCGCAGCCGGGCCTTCGAGCCGATAGCCGCCCCGCGCCACTTCGCGGGCCCGGATACGCGCCAGCGTCTTGTAGAGATCCTTGTGCACGAAGTAGCTGTCCGTGCCCTTCTCGCGCTGCACGACCGAGAACGTCGCACCGGTGTTCAACACGTTGAGAATAGGTGCGCGGGCTTCGTCCATCACCTCGTCGAGGGCAACGACCGAGGTAAAGCCGGTCTGCTTCGGATCGTCGATGGGCACCAGTTCGGCAAGCACGGCCTCGCAATTGGCCGCCACCTCCGGCAAGAGCGCGACGACCACCTGATCTTCGAGCTGATCGAGCGTCAAACCGCGCTCGGCCTTCTCGCGGTTGGTCTCGAGTTCGCGCTTGATGACGGTATTCAGGAATTCCAAAAGCTCAGAACGCACGAGATAATGGCTCGGCCGCTCGCCGCGCCGCACCGCACCGATGATCGCGCCCGCGTTCAGCACTTCGCGCACCTGCACGGCGGTTTCCGGATCGAGTTCGTCGAGCCGCACCTCGTTGGAGAAGCCTTCCACGTTCTCGATCGGATGCATCGACTGCGACACGAGCCGCGCCTTGCGGAACATGTCCGGCAGCAGCGCCGTCTCGATCATCGCGTTTAGCTCCTGAGAGTTGCGCGCCTTCATGCTCGGCACGTCCGACAGCGGCGAGCGCACGGCGTTGGCGCCGAACAGGCCCGTCATGAAGATCAGGCTGTCGATGCCGATTGCGATGGCGAGCGCGAGATAGGCAAGCCTGTTGCCGTCCTGGAACGCGTTGAGCGACACCACGAAGTTGTGGGCCTTGTCGTCGCGATTGAGGTCGATTGCCGAGAGTTTGGCGCCCATTACCGAGGAATCGCCGCTCGGCAAACCGGAATCCTGCAGGCACTTGCGCCCGAACTGCAGCAGCGGATCGACACCGCCCGTTGTCGGCACCTTGTCGCCGCCCGCGCAGTTCGTCTCGTATGCCTTGAGACCGGCGTTGAGCGCGAAAATCGTCGCTGCCGCTTCCACCGCCTGCTTGGGATCGCAATCGATGTTGCGCACGCGATCCTTGGTCGCCGCCGTGCTGATCATCGCATCATAGAGCTGCGTGCAATGTTGATGCAGCGAAGCCAGCTGCTCCGCATTGGGCTGCTGCCGGAAATCTGCGCGGGCCCGCTCGAACGCCGCGCGCACGCGCGCCGGATCCACCTTCTGGCCTTCCTGGCCAAGCTGCGAAGATTCCGCCGCCTGAATACGCTGTTCGGCCGTCACTGCCTCGCCCTTGAGCTTGGCAAGTTCGCCGTCCACGCCGGCAAGCTCGCGCTCGATCTGCGCCACGCGCGTATCGACGGCATCTAGCCGCTTCTGCGCATCGCGCACGCGCTCCTCGCCGATCTTGTAGTACTCTTTGAGTTTGCCCATCTCCGCCACGCGCTGGCGATAGATTGGACCCTTGCCTTCCTTGAGCGTGCCTTCGACGCCCTTGTCTTCGGCCATGGCTTCGACGCGCTTCGCATCGACCTCCTTGGCGCGCGTGTCGAGCTCGGACTTCTTGCCCGAAAGATCAGCCGCAAGCCCGGGCCGGTCGGCCTTGAGCCGCGACAGCTCATCCGTGAGCACGTTCTTCTTGTTTGCAAGCCCGGCCTGTCCGCTGGTCGCGGTCGCGATCCGCTCCTGCTGCACGGCAATAGACGAGCGATGCGCCTCCATCTGCTTCGTGAAATGCGTCTCGATCTCCGACTCGGCCCCTTCCGAGGCCTTCGAGAGATTTGCGAGCTGCGTTTCATAGGCGTTCCAGCCTTCGCTCTGGAACAGGTGCTCGGCTTCCGTCATCCGGCGGCTGGAAATAGTCTCGCCGATATCGGCGACCACGCCCGCCACCTGGTTCTTGGTGCGGATCTCGGCCGCGCGCTCGCGCTGGTCCTTCGGGAAGATGACGTTGAAGCGGCTGTCGAACGAGAAGAACACGCTCGTCGCCATGCAGGCGATGAACATCACCCACAGCATCGCGTTCTTGGCGACGATGCGGATGCCCTGCGCGTAAGGTTGCACGACATCGCTCGTCGAGAACATCATCACCGCCGAAACGGCGAGCAGCACCGCACCAGCAGCAGCAAATCCATAAAGCAGCTGATCGCTCGAAACCCCGGCATGGACGATCGCGATTGTGATGGCCGCAAGCACAAACCCGCCGCCCAGAACCGAAAGCGCCACCAGCGGCGGGCTCACGCTCCGGCCTGACTTGCCGCGCACCTGGTTCATTCCGGTCGCGAAGCTCTCGCCGATCAGCCACGCGACGATCAGCATCACGCCGTGAATGCCGAACGTGAACATTGCGGAGAGCACCGATTCCCCGGTGAAGTTCCGCATGCCGTCCCACGTCGTCCAGCCGCCAGCGAGCGAGAGCAACAGCGCCGAGCCGCCGATGAGAGCGAGCCGCCAGTTGGTGAACAGCGTCTGTTCGATGGCCGTCCAGAGCTTCGGAAGCAACCGCACCAGCGCGCTTGCGACCGCCAGCACCAGAAGCCCCATGATGATCCAGTTCGCCGCCTGCGGCAGCGAGAGGTCCTGACCGACATTGGGAAATGACGGAAGTGACTGAACGACTCCGTCCGCCGTAGCCTTGACGTCCCAGCCCATACTCTCAAATCCTATCTCACGCTCCAGCCCGGAGCGCAGGCGGCACAAGTATCGTGCCTTCGCGCAGAATCCTTATGCGCATTCCTTACCATTCCCGGGCTTTAACGCGGCGGGATTACGGCGATCGGAGCACATGAAGGCTATTTAATGTCTGCTGAAAACGTAAGCGGCGCTTTGGTTCCGTCGCCCGCTGCCCCCTCACCGCACGGCTTCAAACAGCGCCGCGAGCCCGAGACCGCCGATCGCGCCGAGCGTCGCGACACCGTATTTCGACTTCTCAGGGCCGGCGGCGCGCACCAGGGTCGAGAACAAGCGAACCACCAGCACGGCACCAGCCGCCCCAAGTGGGTGCCCGCGCGCGACAGCGCCGCCATCGGGATTGATTTTGGCAAGGTCTATGTTCAAGAGTTCAGACAGCGCAATCACTTGCGCCGCCGAGCTTTCGCTCAATTCGAACACGCCGATCTCGTCGCGCTTGAAACCGTTGAGGCGACTGTAAAGTTTCTGCATTGCCTCGATCGGCGCCTCGCCGTCGTTGTCGTGCGCAACGCCTTGCGCGGCCGCCGAGACGAGCCGCATGGCAGCCGGCTTCCCCTTCTCCCGCCAGATCCGCTCGCTGACGACGACAACGAACGCGGCGCCATCATGCAGAGCGCTGGTATTGCCGGGCGTTAGCGTTCCATGCGGCGGCGCAAACGGCTGCATCTCCTCAAGGTCGTCCATTTGAGGTTCGACCGCGCTCTGGTCGCGGTTCTCCTCGGCATTGGCGCGCATCGGCACGATCTCGCCGGCGAACCGGCGCGCCACGCGAGCCGCCTCCGCCTTGAGATGGGACTGCATCGCAACCATATCCTGCCGAGCGCGCGTGATCCCGAGACGGCGCGGCAAGAGCTCGGAAATCTCGAACGGGGTCGCGTCGTCGAAGGTCTCGTCGCCTGCCGGCTCGACCCGCAGGAAATGTGGAAGCTGATAGAGGCTCTTGGGTTTGGCGACGCGCCACGGCGCCGTCGACAGCGAATCCGCCCCTCCCGCGACCACCACGTCCGCTTCGCCCGCCTGGACGACGCGCACCGCCGCGATGATCGCATCGAGCCCCGAAGCGCACTGCCGGTCGATGGAATGGGAGGCAACCGTCTCTGGAAGCCCCGAGGCCAGCGAGATCAGCCTCGCGGGATTGCCACCTTCTGACGCGTTTCCGACAATCAGCTCGTCGACGTCGGCCGGCTGCAAGCCGCTATCCTTGAGCGCGGCGAGGATGACCGGGGCAGCGAGGTCAGCGATCCGCCGGCTTCGATGCAAGCCGCCAATTCTGCCGAGAGCTGAACGCCTGGCCGCGATGATGTAGGTGGACGAGAAAGGCATAGACGAGAAATGCTGTCCGCAAGAAGAAACGCAACCCAACCGAAACGCATGCGGGTCTAGCGATGGGCGCTAGTAACTACAGAAACATGGCAAAAACCGGGTAAGTGTAATACTGTTACTATACACGCCAACTGCCGATGTCCGCTGTACCTTTACATGTCACATCACAATCAATTCAGCGGACGGAAAACCAGCTGCGGCGATTTCTCTAGGCAGGAGGAAGCGTCATGATATTCTGTTGCAAACGGACAAAAGAAACGAACAAAGGTCCCGATGTCTGACGTCGCAAATCGCACCGCGTTTCCCCCACCGGACAAATCCAATGGCAAGCGCTTGGCCAAGGCCGTCGAGCGCGCGGGAGAGGAGTTCGCGGCCAAGAACCTGCGCTTCACCAAATTGCGCCAGATGGTCTACGAGGAGATCGCGGCCACCTACGCCTCGATCGGCGCCTATGAAATCCTGGCCCGCCTCGCCGACAAAGGCACACGCGTCGCCCCCATCTCGATCTATCGCGCCATCGACGCCCTGCTCGAAGCCGGCGTCATCCACCGCCTCGAAAGCAAGAACGCCTTCTTCGCCTGCCGCCGGATGGATCACCGGACTGGCCGCCGCCCGCTGTTCCTCTCCTGTGAGAAATGCGGGGCCGTCGGCGAAGTGGACGGCCAGCACATCTTCGACCTGATCGGCGAAGCGGCGAATAGCGCGAAATTCGTCGCCCGTGTTAAGTTCGTCGAAGTTCAGGGCCTCTGCCCGCGCTGCGCCGCGGACGAGAAAAAAGAAGATTAGGCTGGTTCTCGCATGACCGAGCGACCCGGAGAAACGGCGGGGCCTGCGGGCGTCGCTCCGGCGCCACCCCACGCCTCCTCTCACACCACACACGTCCATAAACTGGATGGCTCGTGCTGCTCCGGCCATAGTCATGGCGCGCCCGCGGCCCGCCCCCTCGATGCCACCGCTCTCATCAGCGCCCGCGGCCTCAAGATCGTCCGCTCGGACCGCACCATCCTGTCCGACATCGACCTCGACATTCACCCGCGCGAGATCGTGACCCTCATCGGCCCGAACGGCGCTGGCAAAACGACCCTCGTTCGCGCCCTGCTCGGCCTCGAACGCCCGGACGGCGGTATCGTCGCCCGTCGCCCCGGCCTGTCGATCGGCTACGTTCCCCAACGCTTCGACATCGACCGCACACTTCCGATGACGGTCGAGCGCTTCCTGTCCCTCGGCGCGGGCGCACGAAAAAACCGGATCGCCCGCGTGCTGGATGAGGTCGGCGCCTCCCACGTCATTCATCAGCAATTGAGCGAGCTATCCGGCGGTGAGTTGCAGCGCGTGGTGCTCGCGCGTGCGCTCCTGAACGATCCCGCGCTGCTGGTGCTCGATGAACCGGTGAGCGGCGTCGACTACGTCGGCGAAGCGGAGCTTTATGGGCTGATCGGCAGCCTGCGCGACAGCCACGGCTTCGGCGTGCTCCTCATCTCCCACGACCTTCACATCGTCATGGCGCAGAGCGACCGCGTGGTTTGCATCAATCGGCATGTCTGCTGCTCCGGCATTCCGGAAACCGTCGCCCAGCACCCGGAGTATACGCGCCTGTTCGGCCCCGAGGAGGCGCGCACGTTCGCCGTATACCAGCACCACCACGATCATCGCCACGATCTGAGCGGCGAGACGGCCCCTGCTGAAGGCAGGCTCGGTGGACCTGCGGGACGTGCGCAGAGTGGTCTTGCCGGAGGCGAGCAAAAGTGAGCACCCTCGAGCCGTTTCTTCTGCGCGCGCTCGCAGCTTCGCTCGCGCTCGCCATCGTCGCCGCCCCGCTCGGCTCGCTCGTCATCTGGAACCGCATGGCCTACTTCGGCGAGACCATCTCGCAGGCGAGCCTCATCGGCATCGCGCTAGGTCTCGCCCTCGGCACCGACATCACCGCCCCGGTCATTTTCGTGACCCTCGTCGTCGCCGGGCTCCTGATCCTGCTCTCGCGCCAGAAGGTCGTGCCGCTCGATGCCATCCTGGGCCTCATGCACCACGGCGCCTTGGCGCTCGGCGTCATCGCCACCTTGAGCCTGCGCGGCCCGGCCGTCGATCTGATGGGCTACCTCTTCGGCGACATCTTTGCCGTCACCACCACCGACCTCTACTGGATCTACGGCGGCGGTGCCGTGGTGCTCGGCGTCCTGGCCTGGCTCTGGCAGCCCATGCTGCGCCTCGCCGTACATGAGGAGCTGGCCTCCGCCGAGGGCGTCAACCGGGACCTTGTGAAGGCCGCTTTCATTGTCCTTCTGTCGCTTACCATCGCCATTGCCATCAAGATCGTCGGCGCGCTGCTCGTGATCGCCTTCCTGATCGTCCCGGCCGTGGCTGCCCGCCCACTGTCCTCGACACCCGAGCGCATGGCCCTGCTGGCCGCCGCCATTGCGGTATTGAGCGTCATACTCGGAATAGCCCTCTCCCTGAACTTCGACGTGCCGGGGGGGCCCTCGATCGTCCTGTTCATGGCGCTGATTGCCGGCATTTCGGTCGCCTCGGCGGCATTCGCGAGGCGCTCTTGAGCGCACCCCGCTGGCCGAACCGGCCAACCTCTATTAAATGAAGGGCGCGGAAGCCCTCTGACGACACCCAAAGCACCAATGATAGATATCGACGAAAATTCGATTGTCCCGCGCCGATGGTCGATCCCGGTTGACGTCGGCGGCGTCGTGGTCGGCGGATCGACCCCGGTCGTCGTTCAGTCCATGACCAACACCGACACGGCCGATATCGCCGCGACGGTCGCCCAGGTGGCAGCCCTCGCCCGCGCCGGCAGCGAGCTGGTGCGCATCACCGTCGATCGCGACGAAGCCGCGAAGGCCGTGCCCCACATCAAAGAGCAGCTTCTGAAGCGCGGCGTGCACGTACCGCTCGTCGGCGACTTCCACTACATCGGCCACAAGCTGCTCGCGGAAAATCCCGCCTGCGCCGAAGCGCTCGACAAATACCGCATCAACCCCGGCAACGTCGGCTTCAAGGACAAAAAGGACAAGCAGTTCGCCGACATCATCGAGATTGCCCTGAAGCACGACAAGCCGGTGCGCATCGGCGTTAACTGGGGCTCGCTCGACCAGGATCTCTTGACGCGCCTGATGGACGAGAATGCCGTTTCGCCCAATCCCAAGGACGCGCGCCAGGTCATGCACGAAGCCATCGTGCAATCGGCGCTCATCTCGGCCGAGCAGGCCGAGAAGCTCGGCATGGGTGCCGACAAGATCATCCTCTCGGCGAAGGTCTCGTCCGTTCAGGATCTAATCGCCGTCTACCGCATGCTGGCCGCCCGCTGCCGCTACGCGCTGCATCTCGGGCTCACCGAAGCCGGTATGGGCTCGAAGGGCATCGTCGCTTCGACCGCCGCGCTCGGCATCCTGCTGCAGGACGGCATCGGCGACACCATCCGCATCTCGCTGACGCCCGAGCCGGGCGGCGACCGCTCGCTCGAAGTGAAAGTCGGCCAGGAAATCCTGCAGACGATGGGCTTCCGCTCGTTTGTGCCCGTCGTCGCGGCGTGCCCCGGCTGCGGCCGCACCACCTCCACCGTGTTCCAGGAACTGGCCCGCGACGTCGAGAATATGATTCGCGATCGGATGCCCGATTGGAAAACCCGCTATCCGGGCGTCGAGACGCTGAACTTCGCGGTCATGGGATGCATCGTCAACGGGCCGGGAGAATCGAAACACGCCGACATCGGCATCTCGCTGCCCGGCACCGGCGAGAGCCCGGCCGCCCCCGTCTTCATCGACGGCAAGAAGGCGATGACGCTACGCGGCCCAAACATCGCCGCCGACTTCAAGACTCTCGTCGAGGACTACATCGAGCGCCGCTTCGGCGTCGGCCAGAAGCGCGAAGCGGTCTGACGCGGCCCGACGAAAAACTCCGTCAATCGAGTTGCTGATCCCTACGTAAGCTCCCTGAAAGCTCAGCGTCCTACGCCTGTGTGCACGACACGAGTTGCATCGACGGACGAGCGCGCAAGGATGCAGAAAGCCCTCACCCCACGAGGCTCACTTCGAGCCATGTACGAGACGATGGCCCTGATCCGCGCCGTCGAGACCAGCCTTCTTGATCTCTTCAGCAAGGGCAAGCTGCGCGGCACGGTGCATACTGGCATCGGCCAGGAAGCCATCGCCGCCGGCGTCGTCGCCGCCCTCGATCCGGACCGCGACGTCCTCTGCTCGAACCACCGCGGCCACGGCCACTACCTCGCCTACTGCGGCGACGCCCGCGGCCTCATCGCCGAAATCATGGGCCGCGCCGACGGCGTCTGCAAAGGCGTCGGCGGCAGCCAGCACCTTCACAAGAAAAACTTCTATTCGAACGGCATCCTCGGCGGCATGGCGCCCGTTTCCGTCGGCATGGCCATGGCCGAGAAAACCCGGAAATCCGGCGCCATCGTCGTCCAGTTCGCTGGCGACGGCGCGCTCGCCGAAGGCGCGTTCTACGAAGCCTTCAACATGGCCGCGCTCTGGAAGCTGCCGTACATGCTCGTCGTCGAAGACAACGGCTACGCCCAGAGCACGCCGAAGGCGCTCGAGCAGGCAGGCCGCCTCGCCGATCGCGCCAAGCCCTTCGGCATTCGCGTGATCGAAGCTGACGGCAACGACGCGGAAGCCGTCCACGAAGCCGCCGAGACGCTCGCCGAGCACATCAGATCAGGCAATGGCCCCGGCGTTCTCTACTGCACGACCTACCGCCTCGCGCCTCATTCCAAGGGCGACGACATCCGCGACAAAGCCGAGATTGCCGAAGCCTGGACGCGCGAGCCGCTCGTAAACGCCCGCGCCAAGCTCGCCCCCGATTTCTGCGACGCCGTCGACGCGGCCGTCGCCGCCCATGTCCGCGACATCATCGAAGCGCTCACATGACCCCTGAAACCTCACCGCCCTCGACCTACCTGCAAAGCTTGAACCGCGGCCTCCACGCCGCCATGGCCGCTGATGAGCGCGTCCACTTCGCCGGCGAGGACGTGCTCGATCCATACGGCGGCGCCTTTAAGGTTTCGGCCGGTCTCTCGACCCGCTTCCCCGAGCGCGTTCACACCACCCCGATCTCCGAAGGCATGATCACCGGCCTCGCAAGCGGCATGGCGCTGCGCGGCCTGAAACCGGTCGTCGAGATCATGTTCGGCGACTTCCTGACGCTGACCTTCGACCAGATCATGAACCACGCCGTGAAGTTCGGCACGATGTACGGAACCGAGATCGCGGTTCCGATGGTGATCCGCACGCCGATGGGCGGACGCCGCGGCTACGGCCCCACCCACAGTCAGAGCATCGAAAAGCACTTCTTCGGCATCCCGGGCTTAAAGGTCATCTCACCGTCCCACGTTCATGGCGTGGGTGATCTGCTCGGTACGGCCATCGCGAACGAAACGCAACCCGTGCTCTTCATCGAATACAAAAGCCTCTATCCGCTACCGCTGTTCAACGGCAACGAACTGCTGAGCGTCGAGGCGACCTCCGCCGATCCCTACGCCACCCGCATCGTTCGCAACTTCGAGACCGGCGAACCCGATGCCGTGCTCATCGGCTACGGCGGCGTCGCACCTCTCATGCTCGAAGTCGCCGAGAAGCTGGCCGAGGAGGAGATTAGCGTCTCCATCGTGCTGCCGGCTGTCATCTCCCCGCTCGATATCGCACCGATCGCGAAAGAAGTTGCCCGTGCCCGCCGCGCGCTCGTCGTCGAGGAAGGCATGCAGGGTTTCGACTGGGGTGCCGAGGTCGCGGCCCGCTTGCACGAGACGCTGTTCGGAAAGCTCGACCGCCCCGTGCGCCGCCTCGCCTCCAAGCCTCAGATCATTCCGACGTCGAAGGACGGCGAAACCGCCACCCTGATCAGCGCCGACGACATCGAGGCTGCCGTCTACGAGGAGCTTGCCTAAATGATCCATGTGATGCGCATGCCCGGCGTCAACGCCAACGAGGACAGCGCCATGCTGGTGCGCTGGATCGTCGACGAAGGCGCACCGGTCAAGAAGGGCCAGCTTGTCTGCGAGATCGAGACCACAAAAAGCGCAGTCGAGGTCGAGGCCGAAGCCGATGGCTTTCTAGTTCCCCTCGCGCCCGCCGGTGCCAGCCAATCGGTCGGCGTTCCGATCGCCGTGATCAAAGCCAGCCTCGATTTGGATCACGCCGCCGCCCTGGCCGGTGAAGCCGGCGCCGGAAAATCGGAGGCCGAGAAGCGCTGGACCAAGAAAGCCGCGATCGTCGCTCGCCGCCTCGGCATCGACATCGACGCGCTCGCCAAATCGAAGCCCGGCGTTACGCTGACCGAAGCTGACGTGCTGGCCGCCCAGAGCGGCGCCCCGCAACCTTCTCCAGCCGCCGCAACCGCGGCCCCGGTCCCCGTTTCACTCGCGCCTCAACCGGCAACCGCTCCTCGCCTCGCATTCGGCCAGCACTTCGAGCGCATTCTACTGATCGGTGGCGCCAGCGGCGCCGGTGCCCTCGCCGTCGAAGCGATCCTGCGCACCTCTCACCAGCGCCCAGGCGGCATCATCGACACCAACCCCAAAACCCACGGCCAGATCATCCACGGCGTGCCGGTGCTCGGCGACCGCACATCCATCCCCGCGCTCTGGAAAGACGGCCAGTTCGACGGCGCCATCATCCTTTTCACCGACGACATCGACGACCGCACCGAGCTGTTCAACAGCCTCGTCGCGGCCGGCGTCCGCATGACCAATGTCATCGACCCGTCGGTGCAGATCCGCACCGACGTGAAAATGGGCGTCGGAAACGCCATCATGTCGAACGGCTTCATTGCCCACAGCGTCGAGATCGGAAACAACAATTTCTTCGCCAGCCACAACGTCATCGAGCATCACTCGAAGGTCGGCGATCACAACGCCTTCGGACCCCGCTGCACCGCTTGCGGCCGCGTAACGATCGGCAATTCGATCCGCTTCGGCATGCATGTCGGCATCGAGCCGTATCTGACCATCGGCGACCGCTGCATCATCGCCTCCGGCACCACGCTAACGAGCTCGGTTCCAGCCAACACCATCGTCAAGGCGCGCTCGACCAACGAATTCCGCGCCCGCTGAGCCTACGCTGTCATTCCGGCCAAGCGACGGCCTCTACTAAGACGCCGAGCGCAGAGCCGGAATCCAGCGCAGGTCTCCTATCACGACAGGACTTTCTAGCGGTCCCGCCGCGCAACGAATCGCGCCGCCTCGATCAAGGGCTCAGCCTTCGCGCCGAACAACGCCAAAGCCTCGATGGCCGCTGCCTCGACACGGCGCAGCTCGGCCCGCGCGGCTTCGAGCCCCATCAATGAAACCAGCGTCGCCTTGCCGGCCGCCGCATCCTTGCTGACCGCTTTGCCGACAGTCGCCGCATCGCCTTCCGCATCGAGCAGGTCGTCCGCGATTTGGAACGCGAGGCCGACGTGCGCGCCATAGCGCAGAAGCGCATCGCGCTGATCGGCCGTCGCCCCCCCGAGAACGGCGCCCGCTTCGCATGCGAACCGGATCAACGCACCAGTCTTGAGGCTCTGCAGGTGAAGCACCTCGGGAAGTGAAAGCGGCGCGCCACCCGGCCGCCGTTCAGCCTCGAGATCCAGCGCCTGCCCGCCGACCATCCCCGCCCCTCCAGCCGCCTTGGCCAGCCCGGAAATCAGCGCGAGCCGCGTTTCAGGGTCGTGATGCGTCTCTACCCTGCTCAGAATCTCGAAGGCCAGCGTCAGCAGCGCGTCCCCGGCCAGGATCGCGGTCCATTCGTCGAACGCCTTCCACACCGTAGGCAGCCCCCGCCGCACCGCGTCGTTATCCATGGCCGGCAGGTCGTCGTGCACCAGCGAATAGCAATGCACGCACTCGAGCGCCGCCGCGGTATCCAAAGCCTGGGTTTCGCTAAGCCCGAAAAGAGCCGCACTCTCGATGACAAGAAAGGGCCGGAACCTTTTGCCGCCCCCGAGCGTCGCATGACGAAGGGCATCGAGCAGGCGGGCTGGAACGGGGGTGGCCCCTTCAGATTGCTCGATTTTTGAGCCGATTAACGCTGCGAGGCGAACGTCCGTTAGCCCTGCGATCCGATCGAGCCTTTGCGTGAAGGTCATAGACGAAGTACCTAGAAGCAGTGCTGAGCGCCTATGTCCGGGCACCATGGCAAGGACCGGCTCTGCATGATGAGGGAACGGGACGGAACCGACTTTCCGATGAGGAGCAGGTGCAGTCAAAGATCCCGGGGATTGGGTCGCTCTCAAAAGCGGCCGATACACCCGAATTTGACTGAGGGAAACCACGAGTGGCGCGGGATATAGCATCCGTGGCGGACAACGACACCCGTTACGACTTGGAAGCGCGCAGCGATCCGCTGTCTCTGCCCGATGCCCCACGCACGGAAGGCGGCCCCGCATCTCGCGCCTTGGAGCTGCCGGAAGAGCCTGACACCACCCGTCCGCGCCGTTTGGGAGAGACACCGGCAAGCGATCTCGCACCCGGCACTCCGGAACAGTCAGCCGAATCACAGCCTGAGGCCTTGTCGCCTCCAGACGAAAAGCCTTGGCACGCCGCTATCGCCGAAGCTCTGACGCAGCCCGAAACCACGGAAGCCGCTCCGGCAAATGAGCTGGCAGAGCAGCAGCCTCCACAAGCCGTCGCCGAGCCGACCGCGGACAAGGCGACTTGGGACGAGGCCGCCGCTCCGGCACCCGAGCCCACGCTGGGCGAACCGGCCGCACCATCGCATGAAGAAGCTGTCGCCACGGCCTTTACCGATGCCGCCGAAGGGCTGTTCCGGCCCCCCGCAAGCGGCCCGGGCGATGAGACCCATCTCGTTACCCTCGGCCGCAGGCTCGATCCGTCTCTGCGCATTCCACGCCCCACGGCACCGGTCATCGAGCCGAAAACCGAAACCGCCGTAAAACCAACGTGGAAGAGCCGCCTCTACACGATCGCGCGCTACGCAGGGCTCGCCGTTGCGGGCTATCTGGCGCTGGTTTTGGTGCTGATCGTCCTGTTCCGCTTTGTCAATCCGCCCGGCTCGATGCTGATGCTGACGCAGCTTCTCACCGGCACCTCGATCGACCGCACCTGGGCTTCCTTCGACGAGATTTCCCCCGCCCTGGTCCGCGCCGTCATCGTCTCGGAGGACGGACGCTTCTGCGAGCACGGCGGCATCGACACCCAGGCCATGAAGGAAGCCATCGAGCGCGCAGCGGGCGGCGCCCCACGCGGAGCCAGCACCATCTCGATGCAGGTGACCAAGAACCTCTTCCTTTGGAACGCGAAAAGCTACCTCCGCAAGGTCATCGAAATCCCGCTGACGCTGATCATGGAGCTGCTCTGGCCCAAGCAGCGCGTGCTCGAGGTGTATCTCAACATCGCCGAGTGGGGGCCGGGCGTGTTCGGCGCCGAAGCGGCCGCCCGTCACCACTTCAACAAATCCGCCGCACGCCTCGACGAGCGCGAGGCGGCGTTGCTGGCGGCCGTGCTTCCGAACCCGATCGTTCGCGTCGCCGGTGCCCCCGGTTCGCAGACCTCGCGGAAAGCGCGCGTCATCCAGTCCCGCGTGAAGGCCTACGGTGCCGTGGCGTCCTGCGTGGTCGCGCCCTCATCGGCCGCCACCCCGGCGACGGCCAAAACGCCGAACATTCGCAAGCCCCAGCCCCTTCGCGCCCAACCACGGCGCACGCCGCCGCCCAAGAAGAAGGTGGACGACTGGGCGCCAATCCTGAATTTCGGAAACTAACGATTATTTTATATCAGTTTCAATGATATAGCGCGGACCAATCGAGCCTGCGACGCATTCAGCGGCGCCCTTGCGTCGCCAGGTCCACGCTCTGAATCACACTAGCGCAAGCCCGGGATTATCGGTATAAGGCCCGCAATATTTGGATTTGGAGCCTGCGGCGCCCGGTCAATTCGATTGGACGTCGCGTTTGTTTTGGCGGCAAGCTACCATCGTTTCGGATCCTGGCATCTGTTGCGGGCGAGCCGGAACGAACAAGTCTAAGGCTCCATCCAACGTAACCACCTGCAAAGATCGAATTTGCGCCCACAGGCGCCGAGATGACCGGAGTTAACCGATGGCTGTTCCTAGGAAAAAGACGACCCCGATGAAGAAGGGTCAGCGCCAGTCGCACGATGCGCTCACTGCTCCCGCCTATGTCGAGGACAAGGAGAGCGGCGAGCGTCGCCGTCCCCACCATATCGATCTCAAGACCGGCAAGTACAACGGCCGCCAGATCCTGGCGCCGAAGTCGGACGTCTGAGTCCGACATCCTGGTGCTGCAAAGCGGACACCAGATTGTCGTAGACGTCGGCGAAGATCGCAGCGAGCATAACCCGGGACGTCCGACAACCAGCCAATGGATCGGAAGCGCCCCGGGCGGGGGCTACGGGGTGAGCCTGCTACCAAACGGGCGTCGTCGTTTATCTTGAGGTCCCTCGAAAACTTTCAGAGGATAGGCCACAGCCTATCGTCGTCGTAGGCCATCAGGAGAGAACCATGTCGCTGCGCGCCATCCCAGTCACGATCATCCCCTTCATTCTCTATAACCTCATCGTTCTGTTTTCCGGCGCGCCTGCGCCGGAAGTCGCAAGCGATGGCGCAGCGGCCGCGCGCGCACTTCTCGCGACCGAGCTGTTCAGCCTCCCGATGATCAGCGGCGCTCGCTGGTTCTTCACCTGGGGCGACCTGATCCTCATCCTCACGCTCATCATTCTCTTTATCGAGATCCTGAAAGCCACCTATACGTCCACCTCCTCGCTGGTCGACCATGGCCTGTCGATGATCGTGTTCGTTGCCGCCCTGATCGAGTTCATCGTCGTTCCGCAGGCCGGCACCTCGGTGTTCTTCCTGTTCCTGGTTGCGCTCCTCATCGACGTCATCGCTGGCTTCACCATCGGCATCCGCGTCGCCCGCCGTGACATCGGCTTCGGCAGCGCCGACTAAGCCAGCCTCGATCACCCGCCTGGATTTCAGCGTGTGCGGTCCCCATCGGGATTCGCACACGTTGTTCATTGTGGGATCGGCAAGATAGAGCTACCGTTCGAACCGTTGATTTGGTTCCAGCTCGGACCACCCACGTGGCGACAACCGATATCGATTTGACGGGCAATCCAGTGTCCCACCGCATGTGCGCACCATCGGACCAGCCGTCCGATGATGGTCATGGATTGCATTCGTGAACGGCGCCTCCAATTCCGATATCCCGCCGGGCGCCTCATCGCATCTTCTTGAAGCGGCGAACGATCTCGAAGACCAGCGCCTGCTGAAATCCTATTCCGGCGATGACGCGGCGGGTATTCAGCGGGCACGTGTGTTCGAGGCGGTCGGCGCCCTGCTGGGTCGCGCCGAGCCGACGCGCCGCCCCTTTGCCCTCCTGATGATCGCAGCCAACGCAATCGACGCCATCAACGTCGAGATCGGCTTCGATGCCGGAGACGAACTGATCGCCGCAGTTGGCCATCTCCTGAAATCGAAACTCGAACAAGGCGCCTCTATCTGGCGCTACGGCTCGAACACCTTCGCAGTCCTCATCGACGATTGCGCAGAAGCAGATATCGAAAGCATTGCCGAACGCCTGATCGCGGCCGTCGGCGACACGACGTTTCAAATCTCCGCTGCCCCGTTTAGGGCGACCGTATCGATCGGCGGCGTCGCGATCCCCGCTCGAGCGACAGCCGTTGGCGAAGCCGTATCTCACGCGCTCGCCGCGCTCGATGACGCCAAACGCCTACCGGGCAGCTTCGTCGCGCACCATGCGGAACACGATGCCAAAAAAAGCGCCGGGCACGAGAGATCCGTATCGAGCGATATCCTGTCCGCGCTGGAGGAAAACCGGTTTCGGATCGTGCTGCAGCCGATCGTCGAAGCTTCGAGCGGAAAGCCCGCTCTCTACGAGGTGCTCCTGCGCATGGAAAAGCGCGACGGCACGCTCGTCGCGGCCGTCGAATTCATCGAGGACGCCGAAAAGCTCGGGCTCGCGCGCTTGCTCGACCGCAGGGCGCTTGATCTCGCGCTCGCCGTGCTAGGCAACCACCCCTCGCTCAAACTGTCGCTCAACATTTCTAGCCAGACAGCCGGCGACAAAAGCTGGCTCGCGGCACTCCAACGCGCCGCCGCCGATACCGCGAACCTCGCCTCCCGTCTCACGGTCGAGATCACCGAGACCGCGATGATCCACGACATCGACAGGATCGCGATCTTCGTCGGTCAATTGCATGCGCTCGGGTGCAAGGTCGCGATCGACGACTTCGGCGCCGGCTACACGTCTTTCCGCCATCTCAAGACATTGAAGGTGGACATGCTGAAGATCGACGGCATGTTCATGTCCGGCCTGCCACGCGACCACCAGAACCGCGCCCTGGTCAAATCAATCATCGACATCGCCGACGCTTTCGGTCTGGAAACCGTTGCCGAATGGGTGCGCGACGAGGAAACGGCGAACATCCTACGCGCTGCGGGCATCAAATACCTGCAGGGCTATCTTCACGGGATGCCCATCTCGGTTTCGGAACTGACGTAAAGCGCCTTCAGTCGCGGTCTTTGGCCAGCCGCTCGATACGCTGCTGCATGGCGCTGAGCTGCGCCTTGAGTTCGTCGATCTCGCCCTTGGGCGCCTCCGACGACGCAGCGGCAGCAGCCTTAGCCGCCTCCTCGTTGAGCAGCTCGCTCATCTTGCCCGGAAAATTGGCGGCTCCGCCGAACGACGTCCACATGCTCATGGCCTGCTCGAACATCGCCATGTTCTTGCGAGCCTGGTCCTGATAGGCCTCGAACGCAGCCGCCGGGTTCGAGAACGCACTCGCGAACATCGTGCGGAACTTCTCCTGCTCCTTGACGAGGTTCTCGAGGCTGAACTGCAGATAGCTCGGCACCATCGAACCGATATTGTCGTCATAGAAGCGGATGAGCTGGCGCAGGAACGGGATCGGAAGCAGCGTCTGCCCGCCTTGCCGGCTTTCCTGCTCGACGATGATTTGCGTGAGAACCGCGTGGGTCAGATCGTCGCCCGACTTTGCGTCGTAGACGACGAAATCCTTGTCGTTGCGCACCATCTGCGCCAGATCTTCCAGCGTCACGTAGGTGCTGGTTTCGGTATTGTAGAGGCGCCGGTTCGCATACTTCTTGATGACGACCGACTCTTTTTTCTCTGGCAGGGCTTCAGATTTGTTGAGCATCGGCTGGGCCATCAACTTGTACCTCTTTGCGGTGCGTCATCGTAGCACAGTCCTGAGACGAGCATCCAGACCTAACTGCATACCTGCCAAGCAAAGTTTTGCCGCAAAGACGTAATTGCGGGCAAGGACGCGCTGCTGCTATCGTGCAGACGGGTCGTCATTTCCTTGATGCATGTCAAAGACGACTTGTTCACTCTAACTCCAAGAAACGCCCTGATTACCCCCCGAGGAGGAAGCACTCATGAGTGCGGATAACACCACAATCGTCATTGCCGGTGCAGCGAGAACGCCGGTCGGTTCGTTCAACGGATCGCTCTCGTCCCTTCAGGCCCACGAGCTCGGAAAGGTCGCAATTTCCGCTGCCCTCGAGCGAGCCAAGACCGCTCCGGGCGAAGTTTCTGAAGTCATTCTCGGGCAGATTTTGACGGCCGGTCAGGGGCAGAACCCCGCACGCCAGGCTTCGATCGCGGCAGGCATTCCGGTCGACGCACCGGCTTGGGGCATGAACCAGATTTGCGGCTCGGGCCTGCGCGCCGTCGCCCTCGGCCTCCAGCAGATTCAGACCGGCGCCTCCTCGATCGTCGTCGCCGGCGGCCAGGAAAGCATGAGCCAGGCGAAGCACGCCGCTCACATGCGCGACGGCACCAAGATGGGCGACGTCAAGTTCGTCGACACCATGATCAAGGACGGCCTGTGGGACGCCTTCAATAACTATCACATGGGCACCACGGCCGAGAACGTCGCCAAGCAGTGGCAGATCACGCGCGCCGAGCAGGACGCGTTCGCCGTCGCTTCGCAGAACAAGGCCGAAGCCGCCCGCAAGGCCGGCAAGTTCAAGGACGAGATCGCGCCCGTCACCATCAAGGGCAAGAAGGGTGACGTCGTCGTCGACACCGACGAGTACATCAAGGACGGCGTGACGATCGACGGCATCGCCAAACTGCGCCCCGCCTTCGATCCGAAGGAAGGCAGCGTCACCGCGGCCAACGCCTCCGGCATCAACGATGGTGCCGCCGTCGTGGTTCTGATGACCGCCGAGGAAGCCAAGAAGCGCAGCGTGAAGCCGCTCGCCCGCATCGTCTCCTGGGCTCACGCCGGCGTCGATCCGTCGATCATGGGCACCGGCCCCATTCCCGCTTCGAAGAAGGCGCTGGAAAAGGCCGGCTGGACCATCAATGACCTCGATCTCATCGAGGCCAACGAGGCCTTCGCCGCCCAGGCCATCGCGGTCAACAAGGGCCTCGGCTGGGATACCGACAAGGTAAACGTCAATGGTGGCGCCATCGCCATCGGCCATCCGATCGGTGCGTCCGGCGCCCGCGTTCTCGTGACGCTGCTCTATGAAATGCAGCGCCGCGACGCCAAGAAGGGCCTCGCGACGCTTTGCATCGGCGGCGGCATGGGCGTCGCACTCTGCGTCGAACGCGATTAGGAATGAGCGTGGCGCGCGACTAAGGTACAGCCCGAGGGCTCTTTCCTACCCGTCAGGGGGAGCCCTCGCCTACCCGTTCAACGCCGCCCGATCCCGCCCGTAAACCCTGCTTCATTTTGTTCGCTTCACGCTCCGTGAGCAGTGAGGTTATTCACCGCTACCCGCAATCAATCAGAAGCTTGCTCTAGGGAGACTTCACTCATGACGCGCGTCGCTGTTGTAACCGGTGGCACACGTGGCATTGGCCACGCCATCTCCATCGCACTCAAGAACAAAGGCTATCGTGTCGCCGCGAACTACGCAGGCAACGATACGGCAGCTCAGCAGTTCCAGGTCGAGACGGGCATCCCCGTTTATAAGTGGAACGTCGGCAATTTCGACGAGTGCGCTAAAGGCGTTGCCGAAATCACCAAGGCCCTCGGCCCCATCGACATCGTCGTCAACAACGCCGGCATCACCCGCGACGCGATGCTCCACAAGATGACGCCCGAGCAGTGGCGCGAAGTGGTCAACGTCGACCTCGACTCGGTCTTCAACATGAGCCGCAACGTCATCGACAGCATGCGCGCCCGCAGCTTCGGCCGCATCATCAACATCTCGTCGATCAACGGCCGTAAGGGCCAGATGGGCCAGACCAACTACTCCGCCGCCAAGGCCGGCATGCACGGCTTCACCAAGGCGCTGGCCTTCGAAGGTGCTTCCAAGGGCATCACCGTGAACACCATCGCGCCGGGCTACATCAACACCGAGATGGTCGCCGCCGTGCCGAAGGAAGTTCTCGAAACCAAGATCCTACCGCAGATCCCGGTTGGCCGTCTCGGCACCGTAGAGGAAATCGCGCGCGCAGTTGCCTTCCTCGCTGCTGACGAAGCCGGCTTCATCACCGGCGCTTGCCTCGACGTCAACGGCGGCCACTACATCGCCGTCTAATCGCACGTCACGCTTCGAAATCGAAAGGCCGCGAAGGAAACCCCTTCGCGGCCTTTTTTTGTTTGCGCCGCAATCGATCTTGCGATCGCCAAAGAAAAAGCCGGCGGCTCCTTCTCGGAACCGCCGGCTTTTGTTCTAATGCATCCGAAGCGCGCTTATCCGCGCAGCCGCGAGCGCACGATCCTTGGGAACTCGTCGTCCGGCTCGCTGCCGAATGCGGACGCCGATTGCGGTCCACCCGGCAACGTGCGGCTATCCTGAGCCTGCCAGCGATCACCACCGGGAGGAGCCGGCGGCGGCACATAGCTCTGCGGAGCCGGGGCGCGCTGAGGCGCCTGCGATTGAGCCGGAGCGGCCGTGCGCTGCGAAGCCGGCGCACCGCCGAACCACGCATCGATCAGATCGATCTCGTCAGCCGACAGGTTGAGGTTCTGCGAGCGGCAACGCGCCACCACGAAATTGCGGAACCGGCTGGCGAACAGGTTTGCCGAAGCGCCCTGCTCGAACCACGGATCGGCTTCGCTCACGACTTCGAGCACGAAGCGAACGTCGTCGCGACGAACCTCGAGACCCATCTCGCGGGCGCGCTGCACGATGTTGATCAACGTCTGCTGGCCGGAAAGGTTGTTGGCCGTGATTTCCTCGGCCATCACCTCGAACAGCACGCGATACTCCGGCGGCGACAACGGCGGGGCCTGGCAAGCCTCGTGAATACGCGCGATCGACTGCTGGATCTGCGAAGCCTGATCGACGGTCTTTGCCGGCGGCCGCGCGGGAGCGGCCTGCTGAGGCACACCTACCGGCTCCATATTCGCCGGAGCTTGAGGGGCAGCAAGACGGGAACCGTAGCCAGCCGGGGCCTGCTGGTGCGGCGCATCGCTCTCCGCAATGGGTGCGCGCGGCGCGGATTGCGGAGCCTGCGGGGCACCGAGCTGCGTGCGATCCGGCGGAGGCGCAAAGAACGACGAAGAGCTGTAGGGCGGCGGCACAGCATCGGCCCGGCTCGGCGCCGGAGCGCGATCGGCACGCGGAAGCGGCGCCTCGATCCGACGATCGACCGGCGCCTGCAAGGGCTCCCGCTGCGGCACCCCGAAGTCGTTGCGCGCGTCACGCGGCGAAGCATATCGCGCTTCGTCGTAGCGCGGCTCCAACCTGGCCTCCGGCGCGCGCGGCTCGCGGTCGAACTGCTGACGCGGCTCGACGCTCGGCGCATCGAAGCGGGGATCCGGCCGGGCAACCTTGGCAGCCTCGGGGCGGGCTTCCGGACGCCGCGCCTGCGGAGCTTCCAGCCGTGGCTCGTAACGAGCTTCCGGCAATTCTGGGGCGCGCTCGCGCGGCACCTGCGGTTCGGCGCGCGTCTCGATATCGCGCGCGATCTGCCGGCTCGGCTCGTAAGCGAAGTACGGCGGCTGATCCGTCAGCTTGATGTCCTTGGGAAGGGCCCGGGTGAGCAGCTCGCGGAACCCGCCTGCGCCACCCCAGCCCCAGCCCACCGTCTTGTCGTGTCCGAGCGCGCGTACGGCCCGATCCGCAAGCGTTTCGAGCGCCACCGGCTGCTGCGCGCCGCGAACCGTGTCCACGACCTCCGCAACGATCGACTTGCGCACGCCTTCGAGCTCTGCAGCCGTCGGCGCACGCAGTTCACCACCCGTCTTGACGTCATCGCTGATACGGCCATCGAGCAGCAGCGAAATGAGATCAGCCTCGCGGATCTCGCCATCGCTGATCGCCGTGTAGGGCTGCGCCGTGTGATCGTTGGCGAACACAACCGTGCGGCGCGCGTGCGCACGCAGGCGATGCAGAACCGGCGTGAAGTCCGCGTCCCCCGAAAGCAGGATGAATTCGTCGAAGCGCGTCTCGTGGTTGAGGAAGTCGCGGACGTCCATGACCATGCGGATGTCTGCGGAATTCTTGAGCTGGGCCGTAAGCGGCGGGCAATCGACCACTTCGAACCCGGCGCGCAGGAAGTGATGGCGCACGAACGGGAACGAGTTCATGTCCGTCGAATTGTCGTTCTGATTGCGCCGGGGAACCGGGTTGCCATAGCAGCGGCTCATAACGATGCGGCGCGGCGCAGTGAAATTCGACCCGTTGGTCGGTGTGATCAGGCGCCCGCTCTCGATCTCGCGCAGCCAGACAGCCGCGTCCTTGGCAAACCGCTTCGCGGCTTCCTCGTTCTTCCTCTTCAGCGACAGGTAGATGTTGTCGTAGTCGACAAATACCGTACTGAGAACAGCCCCGGTGGACTCCACCTTCATGTTTAGTAACCCCCGCTGCGCGCACGCATTCCCCAATTGATTCGCACTCTTTACGAGTCGTGTTTGAGCGGCAAGCGTGGCCGGGTGCCGGTCCCCAGGAATTGCTTGAAGGAAAAGAAAAACAACGTTCTGCGGTCCGCGAGCTCACACAATGAATGGTGGAAAACTCTGCTCCAGCCCAAACCCGGACGGGTTTAGCTTGAAACGTCGTTGCGCAACGCACGCGGCTGATTCGTTTTTCCGGGATCCATCGACCGCCTAAAGCGGCGTGAAGTCCGGCGCAGCCATTTCGAACCCGCTGAATTCGAAGCCCGGCGCCACCGTGCAGCCGACGAGCGTCCACGCGCCAAGCGACCACGCCTGCTGCCAATGCCCCTTCGGCACCACGCCTTGCGGCCGCTCGCCGTCGAGAATGGCCGGCCCGAGCCGCAACGTCTCGCTCGCGCCGCCCGGAGCCGCGATGGCGAGCGCGAGCGGCGCACCGGCGTGCCAATGCCAGATCTCGACAGCATCCACGCGATGCCAGCGGGAAACCTCTCCGGCCTTGAGTAGAAAATAGATCGCCGTCGAATGCGCGCGGGCTCCCTCCGGCTCCCCGTCACGAAATGTTTCCTTGAAGTATCCACCCTCGGGATGCGGTTCGAGACCGAGCGCAGCGATGATCTGATCGGCGTCCATGCAGCCCCCAAGATTTGCCGAAGTGATTTGCTGAAATGAGACGTGCGGAACTGAGCCGGTATCAGAACCGGTTTTTGCGCTCGCGCAAATCCGCAAACACCTTGCAGTCTCCCGCCAGCGGCAAGCCGACACGCTCTCGCACCTCTTGGCGCTGGACCCGCAGGAAAACATTCGTGTCGAGTTCGAGATCCACGCGCGTCGGAACCGTAGCGAGCCCGTCCGCCCGCTTGGCCTCCGCCTCGGCCAGCCGCTCTCGAAGCGCGGCGTTGTCCGGCTCGATCGAAACGCCGAACTTGGCGTTCGCCACCGTATATTCGTGCCCGCAATAGAGAAGCGTGTCGCGCGGCAGAGCCGCGATCTTCTTGAGCGACTGCCACATCATTTCGGGCGTCCCCTCGAGGATGCGCCCGCACCCCATCGCGAACAACGTATCGCCGACGAACGCGACCTTCGCCGTCTCGAGCCAATACGTAACGTGGCCCAGGGTATGCCCTGGAGTATCCAGCACCTTGATCTCGATCCCACCGAGCGAAAGCACATCCGGCTCGGCGACGGTCCGGTCGAGGTTGGGAACACGCTGCGCCTCGTCGCGCGGCCCGATCACCAGGCATCCCGTCTCCGCCTTGAGCGGCGCGATGCCTGCCGTATGGTCGGCATGATGGTGCGTGACGAGAATGTGCGTGAGCTGCCAGCCTCGCTCATCGAGGGCCCGGCGGACGGCGTCTGCCTCTGGCGCATCGATCGACAGCGTAACGCCGCTCGCCCCGTCATGGACGAGAACGCCATAATTGTCCTTGAGACAGGGGAATTGATGAATTTCGAGCTGAGTCATGTTTCCTTGGCCCACCCGTTGGTCCGGGCGGCAACTTAGGGTACGTCTAGACCGTTGAGCGCGTTTACATCGACCGGCGCATTCCATCCGAACCATAGGATCGAATGGCGCCACAGAGCGCGTCCGGAAAAGCATGTGCCCCCAAAGGCGATGGTGTAAAGCGGTTTTCCGGTCGGCGAGACCACAAAACAAAGAGCTGGCGAGAACACGCAAACGAGGCGACCCTGCTCATCGCCTTGTCATTTCGGCCCCGATCGGGTGAAAAGAGAGCGCGAATCCGGATCCGCGGAGACGAATGCATCTCGATGTTGCAGCTCTGAGAGACTTCTACGCGACGCCGCTGGGCCAGATCGCGCGGAGGCTTCTTGCCGTCCGCATCCGCGCGCAATGGGAGCCCGCAACCGGCGCAACCATCGCCAGCCTCGGTTTCGGCACGCCATTCCTCGGCGCCTACCGAAACGAAGCAGCGTCCGTCACGGCCTTGATGCCCGAAAGCCAGGGCGCGCTGGTCTGGCCGTCCTCCTCGCCGGTGCTTTCGACGTTAGTCGAAGAGGGCTCGCTCCCGCTCCGGGACAATTCGGTCGATCGGCTGCTCGTCGTCCATTGCCTGGAGGTTGCCGAGCAGGTCACGCCGCTTTTGCGTGAGCTGTGGCGTGTTCTGAAACCCGAGGGGCGCTTGCTCGTCGTCGTCCCGAACCGGCGAGGCCTATGGGCTCACGTCGACACGACCCCCTTCGGCTACGGCCGCCCCTACAGCCGTTCCCAGCTCGACGACCTGCTGCGTCAATCTCTGTTCACACCGCAAAACTGGTCGACGGCGCTCTTTCTGCCGCCGTTCGATCGCGGCATTCTCGTGCGCTCTGCCACCGCCTGGGAGCGCGTCGGCGCGCGTCTGTGTCCCGGCTTCGGCGGTGTGCTGATGGTCGAGGCCAGCAAGGAGATGATGGCTCCTGTCGGCGGCAAGCCCGCCCGCGCCAAGGCCCTGCGCGACCTGGTGACCATTCGCTGACGCAGCTTCGCCGCGCGGGCGGAAAGAAGACAGAAACGCGCGTGACGGTCGTTGAGCGCGCTACGCCCGCCGCTTGAGCTTGAACACGGCCTTCTCGCCGAGCAGGTTCTGCAGCGAAAGCGACCGCCGGATCGGAAGCCGCTGCCCCTTGGCGTTGAAGGCCACCGCCTCCTCCACCTCCGCATCGACCAGCGCGACGAGATCGACGAAATCCTTGATCGTGCAGAGGTGCGCATCCGCCGTCGTGTACCAAGGCTCCGGCAGGTTCGGCGTCATCGGCATGCGCCCAGTGAACAAAAGCTGCGCGCGGATCAGCCAATGCCCGAAGTTCGGGAACGAAACGATCGCACGCTCGCCGATGCGCAACAGGTTCGCGAGCACCGTTTTGGGATCGCGCGTTGCCTGGATGGTGAGCGACAGCACCGCATAGTCGAAGGCCCGATCCGGATAGTCGGCCAGATCCCGATCGGCGTCGCCTTGGATCACCGAAAGCCCGCGCTTCACGCACAGATTGACCTTCTCGCGCGAAAGCTCGACCCCGCGCCCATCGACGCCCTTCGTTTCAGCAAGCAGCTGCAGCAGCGCCCCGTCGCCGCAACCGACGTCGAGCACCCGCGATCCGGGCGCCACCATTTCGGCAATGAGCAGATGATCGGCCCGCTGCTGTCCGGTAAACGGAACGGCTTTTTGCATCAGGATGCCCTTCCCGCGAGGTGAAGCCCGCGTTTGGCAGCCGCCGCCGAGAGAAACCCGCGCACGGTCGCGTGGAACTCGGGCTCCTCGAGCAGAAAGGCATCGTGCCCTTTGTCGCTCTCGATCTCGACGAAAGATACGTTCGCCGCCACAGCGTTGAGCGCCTTGACGATCGCCTTGCTGTCGCGCGTTGGATAGAGCCAGTCGCTGGTGAACGACACCACGCAGAACTGCGTCTCGCTTCCGACGAACGCGTTGGCGAGCTTGCCGCCGTGCGCGTTTTCGAGATCGAAATAATCCATCGCCCGCGTGATGTAGAGGTAGCTGTTGGCGTCGAACCGATCGACGAACGTCGAACCCTGATACCGAAGATAGCTCTCGATCTTGAAATCCGCGTCGAACGAGAACGAGCGCGCCGCGCGATCCTGAAGGTTGCGGCCGAACTTGCCTTGCAGCGCCTTCTCGGAAAGGTAGGTGATATGAGCCGCCATCCGCGCGACCGCGAGGCCGTTCTTCGGCACGACGCCGAACTCGTAATAGTTGCCGCCGCGCCAATCGGGGTCCGCCATCACTGCCTGCCGGCCGACCTCGTGAAACGCGATGTTCTGGGCCGAATGCCAGGGCGCGGCCGCGATCGGAATCGCAGTCGCGACGCGCGCACGCTGTCGCGCAACCCACTCGAGCACCTGCATGCCGCCCATCGATCCGCCGACCACCGAGAACAGCTGGTCGATGCCGAGATGATCAATGAGGCGCACCTGCGCGTCGACCATGTCGCCGATGGTGATGACGGGAAAATCGAGCCCGTAGGGTTTGCCGGTTTTCGGATTGAGGGACGCAGGTCCCGTCGAGCCCATGCAGCCGCCGAGAATGTTCGAGCAGATGACGAAGAAGCGGTCCGTATCGATGGGCTTGCCGGGGCCCACCAGAGTTTCCCACCACCCCGGCTTGCCGGTGATGGGATGGGCGTTCGCCACGTGCTGATCGCCGGTAAGCGCATGGCAGATCAGGATGGCGTTCGATTTCGCGGAATTGAGCGTGCCGTAGGTCTGGTAGGCGATTGAGAGCGGCGCCAGAAGCTGGCCAGATTCGAGCTTGAGCGGCGCGGCCTCGGGAAAGGTCACGATCGCGCTCGACGGCCGGCTCACCTCGGACAGCCACGGCTCGTTTTTAGGCTCCCCGTTACGGTCCAGCCCCTCGGACGACGCAGAAAACGTGCCCATGCCTCGCGTGCTCCCGACCCGCATTTTCGCGGGCTCTCGACACCGGCCCTGAATTGGGGCCGGCTCATCCGATATATGTTTCGGGTGCGCGACGGCCCATTTAGCGACTTATTTAACGTGGCTGCAAGCCGGCCGGCCAAATCACCACGGTCAAAGACGTGCCCTCAATATCGGAGCAGAACGCCAATGGTCAAGGCCACGAGCCAGAACAAAGAGTTCCGATCCTGGCGATCATCACGGACGCGACCATCATGGAACAGAGGAGATTGCACCCGCGTTAACGGCTCCTCAACGCCCAATCACCGATCCTCGGTGGGCAGAAGCATCATCCTGGTCAAGCCGAGGATTTGAAAGCCACACTCGGCAATCGAAAGCCTGTCTGCAGCACGCCCCACATCGACATGCACCCCCAACCTGGGTTAAGTTAGCGCCATGAAAAAACTCGCTCTCTTCAAAATCATGGCTGTCGCGGCAGCGCTTGCGCTTCCCGCTACACCGAGCACGGTTCTCGCCCAGCAATCCGGGGCGAAGGAAAAGGCTTTGCGCGGTGTCGTGCGTCCGGCGCCGAAGCGCGGCGGGTACTCCTACAAGTACCTGCAGGGCACGAACACGCGCAAATTCACCGATCCGACTTACACCGAGCAAACTCGGGCAGGCCCGTTCGACAGCGGCTTCTTCTTCTCGTCGCCGAACGCACCGCACGGCGGCGATAGCCCTTACATGCAGTGACCATGGCCACGTCAGATTCTCGTCGATCTGACCTAGGATCCATTAGCAAGACCCAGGCGGCAGTTCCGAAATCGGCGCTGCCGTTTTTCTATGCCGTTCCATCAATCTTGAAATAGACGCTGGCGGACCCTTCCCAGGACTTGCCCGCGGCGGATGTTATGGTGGTCGAGAAGACCATATAGCCTTCTAGATAATTGAAGTTATCCCAAAGCGTCGGCAGCGGCAGAAACTTGAACGACACCGTCTGGCAGGCGCTGTCGAACTGCACGTATTCCAGGATCTGCTTGTTGGTTGCTTCAACTTTGCACTTGTAGCCTTTCGGCCGCGCACCACTCGCATAGTCCACCTTGACCTCACCTACGAGGTCGCTCGGGTTGCTCTTCACAAACTTGAACGACTTCTGGGAGGCCGTAAGGCCGTCCACGGCCGGAGTGGCGGTTGAGCCGCCAGCGAACACGCGCGTGAGCCCGCCCAGCACGAAGTAGGCCGCGACGAATCCGATCAGAATTCCGATCAGCAGAAACACGAGATCCCGCAGGAATGATCGCCCGCGGCCGGGCTCTGGCTCCGAGTATGTTTCGGGCTCGCCAGCTGGCGCGGCTGCATGCGGCCGCAGGGTCTGCCCAGCCCCCGCGCCCTGGAGAGGGCCATTGTGGGGATGGAGATGGCGCGGCTGCCCGTTACCGGGCGGCCCGCTGTTGAGAGACCCGTGAGATAAAGTCCTGCTGAAACGGGCTGTCTGCTCGGCGAACACGACGCCAGCCGCCTCGTCGAAGGCAGCCAGCGCGGTCAGGCGGCCGCGCTCGTCGTACGCGGGGTTAGTTACCAGCCGCTGCCAGAAGATATTCCGCTCGGCATGGATCAGCTGTTCGAGCTGCCCCTGATCGCTGACGGATGCAGCCAGAACCCTGTCTCTGAGATAGTCGGTGTACGTGGTCATTCCTGAAAGCCGTTGGCGATGGAAATCGCGCCGAATCCAACCCTACCTCTAACCGGCAGGGGCATTGGTTGGGGCAAGCAGACGCAGGTAATTACGACCAAAATCAGCGCACCATGCTTATGAGCCGTGCGTCTCAAGGCAGCATGGCCGAACCCAGACACCCCGCCTCACCAGATCAACCCAAAATTGAGGCCCGTTCCGATGCGACTAAAAGTTGGTAAAGCTACGTGGGAAAAATGCTAACGGGCCGGCACCCGCCGATAAGCTTGAAAGTGCGAAACGAACCACCCTCGCCGGAGCCTCAAGAAGACAACTCGATCCAGCGCTCCTTTCACGCTTAAACCTTTGCGCTTTCGCGGCGCGCTCGGTATCACGGGGCCCGCCCCGGAAAACCGCGGGCGATCCGTCCGATCCGCAGAAAGCAACCACCTCCCGGAAGCTGAACCATGGCCCCTGCCGCACCGACACCGCGCCCCGGAGTCCTCGATATCGAGGCTTATGTTCCGGGCGAAAGCCATGTTCCGGGTGGGCTGAAGCCGATCAAGCTCTCTTCGAACGAAACGCCGCTGGGACCGAGCCCGAAGGCCGTTCAAGCCTTCACGCAAGCTGGCGGCGCGCTCGAGCGCTATCCGGACGGTCAGGCAACGGCGCTCCGCCAGGCCATCGCGCGCCGCTTCGGTCTCAACGCCGATCGCATCGTCTGCGGCGCCGGCTCCGACGAGCTGATCAGCCTGATCGCGCACGCCTATCTCGGCCCTGGCGACGAAGGCCTCTTCACCGAACACGGCTTTCTCCTCTACCGCATCGTCATTCTCGCGGCTGGCGCCACGCCGGTCGTCGCGCCGGAGACCGGCCTCAAGGCAGATGTCGACGCGATCCTCGCGCGCGTAACGCCGCGTACCAAGATCGTGTTCCTCGCCAATCCGAACAACCCGACCGGCACCTATCTCGGCATCGACGAAGTGCGCCGGCTGCGCGCCGCGCTTCCCGCCAACGTGCTGCTCGTGCTCGATGCCGCCTACGCCGAGTACGTGCGCCGTAACGACTATGAAGCCGGCCTCGAGCTGGTCGCTACCACCGAGAACACGGTGATGACGCGAACCTTCTCGAAGATCTTCGGCCTCGCGGGGCTGCGCATCGGCTGGGCCTACTGCCCGGCTGCCGTCGCCGATGCGCTCAATCGCATCCGCGGCCCCTTCAATCTCTCCGCGCCTTCCATCGCTGCCGGTGCTGCCGCCATGGACGACTGGGCTCACATCGAAGCGGCGGTGCACCACAACGAGCAGTGGATCCCCTGGCTCACGACCGAAATCGAAAAGCTGGGGCTTTCGGTAACGCCGAGCGTCGCCAATTTCATCCTGATCCACTTCCCCGACGCACCGAACAAGGATGCCGCCGCCTGTGACGCGTTCCTGAAACAGCGCGGCATCATCCTGCGTCGCGTCGCCGGCTATGGCTTGCCGGGCGCCTTGCGCCTTACCGTTGGCACCGAGGACGAGAATAGGAAGGTGCGCGACGCCCTCGCCGCCTTCGTCGAGGAGCGCCGATGAGCAAGGCCCCGAAAACGCCGGCAACCTCGCCCGAAGTCAAACCCAAGACCCAGCCGATGTTCGAGCGCATCGCGCTGATCGGCATCGGGCTGATCGGCTCGTCGATCAGCCACGCCGCGCGCCGCGCCGGCCTTGCGGGTGAAATCGTGGGCTCGGCCCGCACCCCCGCGACGGTCGAGACCGCCATGCACCTCGGCCTCATCGAGCAGGGCTTCGTTTCGGCGTCCGAAGCGGTGGAGGAAGCCGACTTGGTCATCCTCTGCACGCCGGTCGGCCTCTGCGGCCCCATCGCCAAGGAAATCTCGCGCAGCCTGAAGCCGGGCGCCATCCTGACCGACGTCGGTTCCGTCAAAGCCGCCATCGTCAAGGACGTCGCGCCGCACGTTCCCGAGGGCGTTCACTTCATCGCCGGCCATCCGATCGCAGGCACCGAGCAATCCGGTCCCGAGTCGGGCTTCGCCGAGCTGTTCGACGGCCGCTGGTGCATCCTGACGCCGGAACCCACCGCCGACGAAAAGGCCGTCGAGAAGCTGCGCAAATTCTGGGAAGCGCTCGGCTCCAAGGTCGAGATCATGACGCCCGAGCACCATGATCTCGTGCTCGCGATCACGAGCCACGTGCCCCACCTCATCGCCTACAACATCGTCAACACCGCCGCCCACCTCGAGCGCGTGACCGACAGCGAGGTCATCAAGTTCTCGGCCGGCGGCTTCCGCGATTTCACCCGCATTGCCGCCTCCGATCCGACCATGTGGCGCGACGTGTTCCTCAACAACAAGGACGCCGTGCTCGACATGCTCGGCCGCTTCACCGAGGACTTGACCGAGCTTCAGCGCGCAATCCGCTTCGGCGACGGTGACAAGCTGCACCGCCTCTTTACTGACGCACGTGCCGTCCGGCGCAACATCATCCAGGCCGGCCAGGATACCGCCGCGCCGAACTTCGGCCGATCTCCGTCGGCCACGTCCAAGACCAAGCCAACCTGAGGGAGACCGCAATCGGCATGCCCGTGGAACCAGCCGACACATGGGTCTTCGGCTACGGGTCGCTGATGTGGAACCCGGGCTTTCCGTTCGAGGAAGCCCGCCCCGCGCGCCTCACCGGCTATCATCGCGCCTTCTGCGTCTATTCTATTCACTACCGCGGCACGACGCGCCGTCCGGGCCTGGTGTTGGGGCTCGACCGCGGCGGCGTCTGCGACGGCATCGCGTTTCGAATTCGACCGGACGCCCGCGAGCGCACGCTGACCTACCTGCGCCGCCGCGAGTTGATCTACGGCGTCTATCGCGAAGCCCTGGTGCCGCTCGACATCGCAAACCTCGCCGAAAGTGAACCGGATCGCACCGTCTGGGGCGTCACCTACATCGCCGAGCGCGCGCATCCCGCCTACGCCGGAGCCCTGCCGCTCGCCCGCCAGGCACACATGATCCGTGGAGCCGCCGGGCGAGGAGGAACCAACCTCGACTATGCGCTCAATACCCGCCGTCACCTCGTGGATTTCGGGATCCGCGAGCCCGCGCTCGATCGGCTGGCGACGTTGCTCGGTCCGATCGCCGGACGATGCCCGAATGGCGCCAAGTCTCTGGCGCGGAGTTGGGCCTGGAAGCCTCACTCGTCGCCGCCGATGGTGCGCGACAACCGCTTCGGCTATCGGGCCAAGCTGGTCTGACTTGCCGGGCGTGGCGGCCTTGCGCATACTCGGTCACGTGGGATGGGAATGGAGCTTCCCGACAACCGCCGAAAGGCTGTTAGAGTGCTTCCGGTCATGGCGAAGCCGTGCAACTAAAAGTGTCCGATAAGAAGCACGATGAAATAAAGAGCTAGAACCGATCCGGTCTTGGTGGAAGAGCGGAACGGTTTTAGCTCCTGCCAAGCGCGAGACCGTCATCGCTTCGGGTGCTGGCAATCCGAAGCGTGAAACGTCGGTCTCATCAAAAGGCGCGGGCGGGAGCTGGTCTTGATCGTCCCCCGCTCCCGGCCGGCACACGATGCGGAGGAGCAGAAGGAATGAACTCGTCTTTGCTGGTGTTTATCGGCGCAGGCCTCGGCGGGCTCGCACGCCATTTCCTCAACCTGTGGGTCACGGCTAACGCCAACAGCAGCTTTCCCTACGGCATTCTCACGATCAACGTACTCGGATCGACTGCGATGGGTCTGGTGGCAGGCTGGCTGGCCTTCCGGAGCTCTGGCGCCCCTGAGCTGCGGCTGTTCCTGGCGACCGGCATTCTCGGCGGCTTCACGACCTTCTCCGCCTTTTCGCTCGATACCGCGCTTCTGATCGAGCGCGGCGAGACCCTCTCGGCTCTCGTCTATGTGGCTGGCAGCGTCGCGCTTTCTGTCCTCGGCCTCTTCCTCGGCCTGTGGGCCACACGCGCCATGCTCGCCTGACGGGAGCGAGCAGAACCAAACGCGGGAAACCAGAAAAAACAAAACGCGCCGGATGGTTGGATCCGGCGCGAGAACGCGAGCGAGAGTATCAACGTGAGAATTTAGTGGCGCGTACCCGAGATCCGCTCTTCGCTATCGTTGCGGTCGATCTGGGCAGCCCGAAGATCGAGCTCGATGCCGCGACGCTGCTGCGGTGTGGACGCGAGAAGATGGACGTGGACCTCGTTGGCACCGAGCCGCGCAGCGCGATGACGGATCTCCGCCAGGTTGAGCGAGGCGGCGTCATGGGTGAGGTAGCCGATTGCGAGCACCGAGCGACGGCCGACGCCATCGCGGCGCACCAGCAGGAAGTTCGCTGCCGGCACTTCCGGGCAATCGAAAAGATCGTAGACCGAATGAACGTAGCGCTTGCCCGAAGCTCCACTCCAGAAATGGAAGTGGTCGTTGAGCTCGGAGGTGCTGTCCAGGGCCGAGATGGGCTTCGGAGCCGAGCGGCGGGCTCTGACTTCTGCGAGTTGAATGACACGCGCTCCCATGACGAGGATCCTTTGCCGTTTACGCGGCCTTGACGCTACTGAACCTGACCCTGAGAGTGCTGAGCGTTTCCAGCCGAAATATGGCTCGATCTCAGTCATTTCTGGGCATTTCCCACTTGAGGTGAGCTTAACCGAAAACCGGAGTCCTGGGTTGTTCCGTAGGGAACGTGCTTTATGATTCATGAAGTTAGCCCTCACGGACTCCCCCCAAACGGCCGGCTACGATCCGCCACGGATCTGTCACGTTTGAAGCGTTCCCGTTCGCGCGCCTCCTGATCCGCTTCCCGGCTTCACCTGGTCCGACCATCGCCCAACCAGAGCCTCATACACTGAAGTTGCCTATCCCTCCCGTCCGGCCGAACTCTCCCAAAACGCGCGCCCGCGCTTCCACGACACCCTTCAGCCGGCTCACCTTGGCGAGGGCCAAACACGCGCCCGCTATTCGCAGCGCGAGAATCCGCACGACCGGCAGACCCAGCATCCGCTCTCTTTCACGTAGCTGAGAGAGGCGCACTTGGGACAGCTCCGGCCCGACGGACGGACGGCGAAACCGCCATCCCCGACAATCGGACCCGGCCCACTCCTAAGCCCCGAAACATTATCCCCCTCCGCGACGGCCATAGGTTCCGCGATCGGAAGCTGAACAGGCCCGTCCGCAGGGGTGAGAAAACCGATCCGCCGCATGTGGGTCTCGATGACCTCGCCGATGGCTGCGAGCAGGCTCGGCACATATCGGCCGCTGATCCAGCGCCCACCCTGCGGATCGAACACCGCCTTGAGCTCTTCCGCGACGAACGCCACGTCGCCACCGCGGCGGAACACGGCGCTGATCATGCGAGTGAGCGCGACCGTCCACGCGTAGTGCTCGAGATTGCGCGTGTTGATGAAGATCTCGAACGGACGGCGCCTGCCGCCATGCTCGATGTCGTTGATCGTCACATAGATCGCGTGATCGCTCTCCGGCCACTTGAGTTTGTAGGTATAGCCAGCAAGCACGGGATCGCGATCGAGCGGCTGCGACATGTAAACGACATCGCCGTGCCGCCCCGAACCGACCTCAGCCGGAACCGACGCCGCTGGCGTGACCGCGATTGCATCGCGGCGCCGCTCCCTCGGCTGCTCACCGGCTTGATCGCTGTTCGAAGTCACTGCTTGCGAAGGCGCTTCGACGGCAGCCAACACCGCACCCGTCACCGCATTCGGCCGATAAACCGTGCAGCCCTTGAGCCCCAGATCGAAAGCGTCGAGATAGATCGACTTGAAGGCCTCGAACGAAATATCGGCCGGACAATTGATGGTCTTCGAGATCGAGCTATCGACATGGCGCTGAAGTGCCGCCTGCATCACGAGATGTTCGCGCGGTGAAAGCTCCCCCGCCGTCACGAACGCGTGCCCAAGCGGCTCCTTGGCCCCGAACTGACGCCGGAAGCGAGCATGAGCCAGATCCTCCACCTCCTCGACGCGCGTCGCTCCGCTTCGCTCGAGCACACGCCGAGTGTAGCGAAAATCGAACACCGGCTCGACACCAGACGACACATTGCCGGCGAACAGCGAGATGGTCCCGGTCGGCGCAATCGAGGTCAGGCAACCGTTACGAATGCCGGACTTCGCAATCTTCTCGCGCACCTCGGAAGGCAACCGCGCGACGCTGGGAGAAGCAAGAAACTTATCGGCGTCGTAGAGCGGAAAAACTCCTTTTTCGGCCGCGAGATCGGCACTCGCGAGATAAGCCGCGCGCTCGATCGCAGCCATCCACGACTGAGCAAGATGCTCGGCCTCCGGCGTCCCGTAACGCATACCCACTGCGATCAGCGCGTCCGCAAGCCCGGTGACGCCGAGCCCGATCCGACGCTTCGCCTGTGCTTCCTGCCGCTGCGCCGGCAGCGGATAACCGGATACGTCGATCATGTTGTCGAGGAAGCGCACCGCGACCCGCACCCGCTCTTCGAGCTTGGCTGTGTCGACGGCAGCGCCCGCAGCAAACGGCTGCGACACCAGCTCGGCAAGATTGACCGAGCCGAGCAGACACGCGCCATAAGGTGGCAGCGGCTGCTCACCGCAGGGATTCGTGGCGCGGATTTCTTCGCAATAGGAGAGATTGTTCATCGCATTGACGCGATCGATGAAGATTACGCCCGGCTCGGCGTAATCGTAGGCCGCGCGCATGATGCGCTCCCACAGCACGCGCGCTTGCACCGTCTTGTAGACCGTACCTTCGAACACGAGATCCCACGGCTTGTCTTCGCGCACCGCGGCGATGAAGGCATCTGAAACCAGCACCGAAAGATTGAAATTCCGAAGCCGCGCCGCGTCGGCTTTGGCATCTACGAACGCTTCGATATCGGGATGGTCGCAGCGAAGCACGCCCATCATCGCCCCGCGCCGCGCGCCTGCCGACATGATCGTCCGGCACATGGCGTCCCACACGTCCATGAAGCTGACCGGCCCCGAGGCGTCCGCGCCGATGCTCTTGACCGGCGCTCCCTTTGGCCGAAGCGTCGAGAAGTCGTGGCCGATGCCGCCACCCTGCTGCATGGTGAGGGCAGCTTCCTTGACGTTCTCGAAGATAGCGCCGAGATCGTCGGCGATGCGGCCCATGACGAAGCAGTTGAAAAGCGTGACGCTGCGCCCGGTGCCTGCACCCGCGAAAATGCGCCCCGCCGGCAGAAAGCCGAAATCCGCGATCGCATCGTAAAAGCGTGCCGCCCAACGCGCGCGCACCCGCTTGCCGCCTTTCTCGGCGGCCGCACCGGCTTCAGCGACGCGGCGGAACGTATCGGCCAGTGACTCGCCCTGCCCATCCGGCGACGCCCCATCGCCGGCGAAGCGATACTTGGAGCGCCAGATCTCCTCGGAAATCGGAGCCAGGAATGTGGGGGTGTCTGTCATACGCGGCGAACCCTCTCAGTCCGCCGATATATAAGCGCTTATCGCGCTTTCGTCAATAAAATGTTCTCTTTGTGTTCTTATTTGTTCTCTTCAAGGTTTCGACGCCCTTCCGCAACCAGCCGCTGCGCCGCCTCTTCGAGACGCGCTTCGAGCACGGCGCGGAACTCCTTGCGGGGAAGCCCCGGCGGGATCGGATCCAGAAACTCGACGACAATCGTGCCGGGATGACGGATGAGCTGGCGACGCGGCCAGAACAGCCCCGAATTGAGGGCGAGCGGCACGCACGGAATTTCGAGCGCCTCGTAGAGCGCCACATAGCCCGGCTTGTAGTCGGGCGGCGCGCCGGGCGCCTGCCGTGTGCCTTCGGGGAAGATCACGATCTCACGGCCTTGGGCCTTGCGGATCTGCGCGTCCGCGATCATCGCCTTCAGCGCCTTCGCCGCCTTGTCGCGCTTGACCAGGATGTGCTCGAACTTGACGCAGAACCAGCCGTAGAACGGGATCCACTTGAGCTCGTCCTTCAGCACGATCGCCGGATCGCGAAACAGCGGCACCAGCCCGAACGTGTCCCACGCCGATTGGTGCTTGGAGACGACGAGCACCGCCCCCTTGGCGAGCTTCTCCTGCCCGCGCACCTCGAGCTTCGTGCCGGCGATCACGCGCAGCAGCCACACCGACACGATCGCATGCGTCTTGAGGCCGGCCATCGCCCAGCTTCGAGGCGCGAGCAAGAGCCACGAGCCGAGCACCAGGAACAGGGCCGTCGTCACGTAGAAGGCGAGGGCGAAGAGAAGCGAGCGAACAAGCAGCATGGCGGGATCAGGTTCAGGATTTGCGCTGAGCGCCGGAGGAAGCCGTCACCGTTCCCTGCCAGGGAGAGACGCCGCGCGCAACCACCAACCGGAAAGCAGCCGGCAGAAACTTGATATATTCCGATGCGAGCAGCCGCATCGCAGACGAATCCAGCCACCACACCTTGCGCTTGAGACCGTCCGGCGCCACCGGGTGCGGAACAAGCTCGATGTTCGGCATCGCCCGCTGAAGCTCCGCTAGGCTGCGCGGCATGTGATAGCTCGCCGTCACGACGATGAGCCGGTCATAACCGAGCGCATCCGCCCAGCGCCGTGTCTCGTCGGCGTTGCCGACCGTATTCAGCGCCGCATAGCCGAGATCGACGCAGCAGGTGAAGATCTTCTCGTCGAGCCCGGAGATCTTCATCAGCGAAGAGCGGCCGATCTTCTGATTGACGCCGGAAATGAGAAGGCGCTGTCCGCGTCCGTCTTCCAGGAGGCGCGCGGCTTCCGTGATGCGCGTCTGCCCGCCGGTCAGGACGACGATCGCATCGGCCTGCACGTTCTGGACCTCCGGCTCGCGCATCACCGCGTTGGCGAACAGCACGAATCCGAACGCGACCAGCGATAGCGCGCAACCCACAAAGCCAATTACGAAGCGTCTCGGAGTCATAACTGCCCATCCAGCCCTGGAACAGGCTAGAGTGCTTCCGGAAAAATGGGAACCGGGTCATGGCGGCCGGGCAAGTACAGTGCGGCGACGCCAGCAGGAACCCACTTCTGATAAGAAGCACGATGAAACGAAGAGCGCCGCGCGCAGACCTTTGAACCCGCGCAAGCCACCCATCCCCTCAGGAGACTATCTGATTTGGTCTCCGTTGTGACAAGTCGTGCTCTCGCCGGCTTTGGTATTGATTAATCAAAGGAAATTGATCAACCCCCGAAGCGGCCGAAACGCCCGTTAATGCTTGCTGTTGAGGATCCGGAACACGCCGAAGCGAGAGGTCAGCATGCAAAGCGCCGCCACCACCACCACCACGATGCCCATCAGCACGTAGCCGGCCATGTCGAGCGCACCCGACCCGACCAGCCGGTGCAGCTCCGACAGCGTCATTGAGCCGCCGCCCAGGATCTGCACGAGCGTCGGCATCAGCAGGAACACGGCAAGCGCGAGGCCTGCCCCGACCAGCCCCGCACGCACCCCGAGCCGCAGGAAGTGCTTCTCGAATTCGCGCGCGATGAAGCGGTCGGTCGCACCGACGAAATGCAGAACCTCGACGATTTCGCGGTTGGAGGCCATCGAGCTTTTCGTGGCCGAAACGATGATCGCCGTCGTCGCCATCGCGACCAGCGCCAGAATGGCAAGCCCGCCGAGCGAGAAGCTGTGCGTGATCGTCATGATCTGCCGCTGCCACCGGCGGTGGTCGTCAAGCGTCACGCCGGGAAAACGGCTTTCGAGTCCGGTTCTGACCGCATCGACGTTCGGCGTTCCGGCCCGGTCGAGTTCGAGCGCGATCAGCCGCGGCAGCGGAAGCGCGTTGAGGTCGTCGATCGGACCGAGCCACGGCTCGAGCAGCGCGCCGGATTCGGCCGCCGATAGCACGGTGACCTTGCTGATCCCAGCCTGCTTGCCGAGATAGGCCGCGACATCCTGAGTCACTTTTTCGGTATCGACGCCGTCCTTCGCCTGGACCTGAACCGTCACCTCGCTCGCGATATCCTTGAGCCAGGCATTGGCGGACTGGCGGATCATGTAGACCGCGCCCGCCGTCAGGCAGGCCAGGAAGCACATGATGGTGATGACGAGGGTAAGCGACCGGCCCGTCACCGAACCCGCCGGCACGATCGGCGCCGTGAGCGACTGCGCCTTCCGGGAATCCCGCACCGGCGGCGAATAGGCATCGGGACGCGACACCCGCTCGTAGTCGCTCCTGAGCGTGCCTTCTCCGCTCAGGCCCGGATCGGTCTCGTACTGCGATCGCTCATAGTTCATGGGATCGCGCGATTGGGTGGTCACGCGTCCGCCCTGCGTCACGAGCCCCCCGTCGTCGTAGGGGTCGTACTCGGGCACGCGGTGGGGATCGAGGCCCCTGAGCGGGGGTCGGTCGGGTCTGTCATACGATCCGGACATTGCCGTCGTGGATCTCCAGTCGAGGGGCTTTGAACTGTCTCATCAGCTGATGATCGTGGGTCGCGATCAGAACCGATGTACCGAGCCTGTTGAGTTCGATGAAAAGTCTGAGCAGACGGCGCGCCATCTGCGGGTCGACGTTACCGGTAGGTTCGTCCGCGAGCAGAAGCTCGGGCTTGCCGATCACCGCGCGCGCGATGGCCGCGCGCTGCTTCTCACCGCCCGACAGTACCGAAGGATAGCCATGCATGCGGTCCCCGAGGCCGACCCACTGCAGAAGATCCGTCACATCTTCCTTGTAATCGTCGAGCCGCTTGCCGACGACCCTCAGCGGCAGCGCCACGTTCTCCCAGGTGGTCAGATGCTCGAGCAGACGGAAATCCTGGAACACGATTCCGATCCGGCGCCGCAGAGGCGCGCGTTTGCTCGTCGTAATCCGGCTCACGTCCTGGCCGAAAAGCTGGATCTGCCCCCGCGTCGGATGCTGCGACATGAAAAGGAGACGCAAAAGCGAGGTTTTGCCCGCACCCGAAGGACCGGTCAAAAAGTGGAACGACCCCGGCCGGAGGTGGAAATTGACCTCTGACAGGATTTCAGGCCCGCGATCGTATTTGAGACCGACATTCGTCAACCGTATCACGGTCGCTTCGCTCCAGGGTGACCCAGTATAGTGGATGATAGTCGAGCGCCTATATGCGGGAAGGCGAGGGCAGTATCAATCTGTTACGAATATGGCGGCGGCATGTACAATCGGCCGGCCGCGGCATTCACGACGATTGTGTCCCCCGCCTTGCACCCGGCCCAAGATCGCCTGATAGGTTTACGGCGTTAAATCGATACCACCCTTGCATCTGGCTGGTCTCGTGCAAGGATGAGGAACTAAACGTATGATTTCGGGTGAGATTCGCGCCCCATCTCGTTGATGGAAAAACGATCGCACCCTGAACCACGGACAAGGAACTTAGAATGACGGAACGGACATCCGGCGCGCAATCCGAGCCCGAGGTCATCTACTCCGCGGAAGCCATCGCCGCCCGCATGGAGGAGTTGGCGCAGGAGATATCGGCCCGCAAGCTGGATCGACTGCTGATCGTCGCCGTGCTCAAGGGCAGCTTCGTGTTCGCCGCCGACTTGATCCGCGCCCTGCATCGCATCGGCCTCGAGCCCGAAGTCGATTTTCTGACGCTGTCGAGCTACCGCAAAAGCAAGACCTCGTCCGGCAAGGTCGAGATCCTGCGCGACCTCGACCTCGGCGTCGAGGGCCGCAACGTGCTGCTGATCGACGACGTTCTCGATTCCGGCCGCACGCTGGTGTTCGCCAAGGATCTCATCGCCGCCCGCGGCGCCAAGAACATCCTGACCTGCGTGCTGATCGACAAGAAGGTTTCGCGCGCCGTTGACGTATCGGCCGACTTCAGCGCGTTCGAAGGCGGCGACGAGTTCGTCGTCGGATACGGCATGGACGTGGCCCACCGCTACCGCGAGCTTCCGTTCGTCGGGCGCATGAGCAAGGACTGACGAAACAGCGCCTCGGACGAGGCCGCGATCGGGGGAGACACTGCCATGGCTCAAATTCTTCTGGCCGACGACGACAAGGCGACCCGCGATCTCGTCAAGCGGGCGCTCGAAATCGACGGCCACAAGGTCGACCTCACGCAGGACGGCACCGAAGCCCTCGAAAAGCTGACCGCATCCCCGACCGACATCGACCTGCTGGTTTCGGATGTACACATGCCCGGCATGGACGGCATCGATCTCGCGCGGCGCGCCATCGAGATCGCACCACGCGTGAAGCTTCTCTTAATGTCCGGGTTCGCCGAAGAGCTCGAACGCGCGCAGGGGCTCAAATCGCCGCATCTCGGCGTGATCCTGAAACCCTTCACACTGGATCAGATCCGCGCCGCCATCCGCACGCTCCTCGCGTAGTTTCGCGTTGGGAGGATGAAGCAAGCGCAGTCGTGATGCACCACCGTGCCTATGTGTCTGGATCCCGATCTTCATCGGGATGACGGAGAGCTTGAGGCAATCGATCCGATTCAATTGAAATGTCACCCCGGCGCAGGCCGGGGTCCAGCTACGTGTACAGGATAGGACAACGCTGAAACGCGGGGCCTGACAAAAACTAGAGCGCGTTCTTGCGCTGCTGGATCATCATGTAAGTGTCGCTCGTGTGTTCCGAGAGCTGGAACCAGAGATACTCCTCGGCCCGCACCGCCGTCATGGCTTCATAGGTTTTCTTGAACTGGGGGTTGGCCGCGGAAATCTCCGCGTAGGCATCGTTCGACGCCTTGAAGCAAGCGTCCAGAACGCTTTCCGAGAACGGCTTCAGGATGGCACCGGCCTTGACCAGCCTGCGCAACGCGCCGGGATTGAGCATGTCGTAGCGTGCCATCATGACGGTGTTGGCCGTCTGCGCCGCGCTGCGAACGATCGCCTGATAGGATTTTGGCAGCTCGTTCCACTTTTGAAGGTTGATGAAGAAGTGCAGCATGGCCTGCCCTTCCCACCAGCCCGGATAGTAGTAGTGCGGCGCGACCCGATAGAAGCCGAGCTTCTCGTCGTCGTAGGGACCAACCCACTCCGCCGCGTCGATGGTTCCCTTTTCAAGCGAAGGGTAGATATCGCCGCCGGCGATCTGCTGCGGCACCGCGCCGAGCCGGGACATGATCGCACCACCGAAACCGCCGATGCGAATCTTGAGCCCCTTCCAGTCTTCCGGCGTGTTGATCTCCTTGCGATACCATCCCCCCATCTGCGCCCCAGTGTTCCCTCCCGGGAGGCCAAAGATGTTGTAGCGCTGGTAGAACTCGTTCATGAGATCGATGCCGCCGCCTTCGTACATCCAGGCGTTCTGCATGCGGCTGTTGAGACCGAACGGGACGCAGGTACCCAGCGCGAAGGTCGGGTCCTTGCCCCAGTAGTAATAGGAGGCCGTATGCGCCGCCTCCACGGTCCCGTCCGAAACCGCATCCGCGGCCTGCAGCGGGCCGACAATCTCACCCGCCGCGAGCACCTGGATTGTAAACCGGCCGTCCGAGGCTTCGCGGATGGTCCGGGCAAACACTTCCGCCGTGCCATAGATGGTATCCAGAGACTTGGGGAAGCTCGAGGTCAGGCGCCACGACAGCCTGGGGCTGGCTTCCACGATCGCCGGCGCAGCTGGCTGCTCACCACAGGCGGCAACCGTCGCGGCCGCTCCGCCTGCCCCGGCAATCTTGAGGAATTTCCGGCGATTGACATTTTTCATCTTGAATGGCTCCCCCACTTTCGCGCGGACTATAGACGGGCTTACTGTTGGATGACAGTCGCCACCGGACCCGGAATGAGACCCGGTTGCGCTGCTGTTTCCGATGGGTAGGTTGAGCAGCGCTCCACGCGCAAGATAAGGACTGGGCGAATGCAGAGAATATCGGGTTGCGGCCTGGCGGGCCTCGTGAGCGCTGTCTGTTTCTTCGTCTCGGCCCCGGCTGGCGCGGCCGACTGGTGGATGTTGCAACAGACCGAGGCCGGACGGGAATGCGGCCCTCCCATCGAAGCCGACGGCGCCGTGCTGACACCCGATGAGTTGCTGAAGCGCTTTCCCGAATGCAAGCTGATGGAGGAAACGCCTTCGCTCGATCTCGAAGCCGTGATGGTCAACTGCGAAGGCGACATCGGTCGCGTGTTTGTCTTCACCAAGACCAAAGCCGCATGCGAACGCCTGGCGAATGACTGAAGACGAGCGCGGAACGACACGACCGCGCTCAACGAACGAACTGAAGGCATCAGATGGCCGAAAGCGGCAACGTAGCGGGCGTGCTTCTGGCCGGGGGCTTGAGCCGGCGCATGGGCGGCGGCGACAAAGCCCTGCTGCCGCTCGGCGGACAGACGCTGATCGCGCAGGCTGCAAAGCGGCTCGCCCCCCAAGTCTCGTCGCTGGTCATCAATGCCAACGGAGATCCGTCCCGCTTCAAGGCGCTGGCCCTTCCGGTGGTGCCGGATGATCTCCCGGACTATCCGGGGCCACTGGCAGGCGTTCTGGCCGCACTCCGCTGGCACGCCCGCGAAACCCCGACGGCACGCGCGGTCGTGAGCGTCTCGGCGGACGCGCCATTCGTGCCTCTCGACCTAGTGGCACGCCTCGCAAACGCGCTTCCGACAAACACACCCACCCCCGTCTCCGTCGCCCAGTCGCACGGACGCCGCCATCACGTCATCGCGCTCTGGTCGCTGGAATGCACCGGTGCGATTGAAGCCGCGCTTACACGTGGAGAAAGAAGGGTCGAAGCCATCGTCGACCGCCTCGGCGCGGTGGCCGTCCCATTCCCCGATTTCGATGCAGCCGGCCGCGGGATCGACCCGTTCTTCAACATCAATACGCCCGACGACCTCGCCTTCGCGGAGACAATCATGACGACCTCGGCCGAGCAGGAGAACGCGCCATGACCGGCCTTGCGCCATTCGTCGTCGGCATCGCCGGATGGAAAAATTCCGGCAAGACGACCCTCGTCGTAAGGCTGGTCAAGGAGTTGACCCGTCGCGGCTATCGCGTCTCGACGGTCAAGCACAGTCATCACGACGTCGAGCTCGATGCCCCCGAGACCGACAGCGCACGCCATCGCAACGCCGGCGCGGCAGATGTCGTCGTGGTGTCACCGCGACGCTGGGGTCTGGTCCACGAGCTGCGCGACGAACCGGAGCCGGCACTTGAAGACATCATCGAGCGCCTTCCCCAGACGGAGATCGTGCTCGTCGAAGGCTATAAGCACGAACCGATCTGCAAGATCGAAGTACGCCGGCGTGAGCAAAATCCGGGTCCCGCACTCGCCGGAACGGATCCGCTCGTCATCGCCGTCGCTGCCGATCATGCGACCGAGCAAACAGACGTGCCCGTTTTCGATCTCAACGATACCGAGGGACTTGCCGCGTTGATCCTCTCGAAATCCGGCATTCCGGCCAAATGATCCGGCGATGCTGAAGACCAAGCCCATACGCGCTTGTTTCGCTCTCATCGCCATCGCCGCGATGATGTCCACCGCGCCGATCTCTGGTGCAGCCCGCGCCTCCGATCCGCCGCTCAAATCGGGGCGCGACCCCTCCGGCACGGCCATCGCCATTATCATCGATGGCTTCGACTACACACGTCCCGAGATCGCAAGTGTGCTTGCCCGCGACGGCGAAGGAGAAGCGATCGCCTGGGATACGTTGGACGGCGACCGTCGGCCTTTCGCGAAGAGCGGAAGCGGCACCGAAATCACTCTCGCGGCCGCGGCGCGCGGCGGGGTGCGCGTCGTTCCCATCCGCACCGAAGAAGGAAATCGCGCATCGCTGGCCCAGGCCATCGCGTTTGCGGCGGGAACCCCGGCCCGCATCGTGCTCGCCCCGCTTTCCGACAAGGCGCGCATCGAGATCGACGTGCTCGTAGCCGCCGCCCAGAAGTTCAGCGGCATCTTGTTCGTGACGTCGCTGCCCGCGCCAACCGCGGACGAACAAAAGAAAAGCGCATCCGTTCCGAACCTCGTTCTGCTCGACGCCAAGGATCGACAGCACGCTGCGGCGGAGAACATCGCCCACGCCCTCGGATGCGGTGCCGGAGATCTCGGGGGAGAGAACGGCGCAGACAAGAAGCGAGCGTTTCTAGACCGCCTCGAAGTGAGTACGCGTTCGGGCGATGCGAAGCCCTCGGCCTGCGAATCCGGCAGCGGCAAGAAGACCGGCCAACCCTAGAAGCGTAAGCAGAGTCCGGAAGGCCTCGGTACCCGGAGCATCCCGCACAGTTTCGGTCTCAGGCTCCGGCTTTTGCAGGCGAACGAGACGCGCGCGTTGCGGCGAGGGCGCCGGGGCCACGGCATGTCTCGCCACCGCCTCGCCCCTGTCCGTTCCGCTCGTCGCTAATTCGTCTCCGGGGCCGATTAGGAGAAGCGCGGCGGTCATCGCCGCCCCGCTCCCACAAACCATACCTCTCGTGCACCACGTCATGCCGGCCAGCCCCATTGAGCGAAGCCGCTCATTGGAAGAATACGAGCGCCTTCACGAAAGTCTGCCAGACACCCCAAGCAAGCGGCACGCCAACCAGGGCCCAGAACAGGGCTGCCTTCGCATCGAGGCCGCCTTTGCCGATCCCGAACGAGCCGCCCGATTCAGAACCGGACACTGTTTTGAGTTTCGCCTGCTCGGCCGCGACTTCGGCGTCGCTCATGTGCCATTTCGGATCGACCGGCCGCACCAAAAGGTTCGCGATAAAACCGACCACCAACATGCCCGCCAGAATGAAGAAGATGTGGCCGTAAAGCTTGTCCGGTGCGATCCCCTCGGCAAGACGTGTGTCGTGAAGATAGTTGACGACCACCGGCCCCAGGATGCCCGCTGTCGACCATGCCGTCAGAAGACGGCCATGGATCGCGCCCACGAACTGCGTGCCGAAGATGTCGGCGAGATAGGCGGGAATGGTCGCGAAGCCGCCACCGTACATCGACGCAATGATGCAGAAGCACAGCACGAATAGGCCAAGCACCTTCCAGTCCGCAGCCTGCGACGCGAGCACATAAAGCACCGCTCCGAGAACGAAGAAGATGAAATAAGTGAGTTTGCGGCCGAGCTTGTCCGAGGACGACGCCCACGCGAACCGGCCGAAAATATTGAAGAGCGAGATCAACCCGACGAAGCCGGCGCCCACGGCCGCCGCTGCCGCCGCGAGTGCCGCGTCCTTCTTGAGGTCGAGGTAGCCCAGCGCATCCTGCCCCACCAGCGCACCGGCGAAGGTTTCCTGCAGCATCGGCGAGGCCGCGCCGATGATGCCGATGCCGGCCGAAACGTTCATGCACAGCACGGTCCACAGCAGCCAGAACTGAGGCGTCTTGTGCGCGTTGTCGAGGTGCACGTGGTTGGAGGTGATCATTGCGTGGTTGTTCGTCGGCGGCTTCCAGCCTTCGGGCTTCCAGCCCGCGGGCGGCAACCGATAGCGGAACGAGCCGATTAGCATAAACACGGTGTAGATCGCGGCCATCGCAACGAATGTCTGCCAGACACCGGGTTCCGTCGGAGTCTTGAACACATGATCCATCAGCAGCGTCGCGAGCGGCGAGCCGATCATCGCGCCGCCGCCGAAGCCCATGATTGCCATTCCGGTCGCCATGCCGCGCCGGTCAGGAAACCATTTGATCAACGTCGAGACCGGAGAGATGTAACCGAGACCGAGCCCGATGCCGCCGATGACGCCCGAGCCGAGCCACATCAGCCAAAGCTGATGCGTGTAAACGCCGAACGCTGCGATCAGGAGACCACCGCACCAGCAGAGTGTCGAGACCAGCCCCGCTTTGCGCGGACCAGCGCGCTCGAGCCAGCCGCCCCATATGGCAGCGGATACGCCGAGCAGCACGAAGAAGAAGGTATACATCCAGCCGAGATCGAACTGGCTCCAGTTGCAGTCCGTCGCGGTCAGCGCGCGCAATGTGCCGGCCGCCTTCTCGGCGAACGTCACCGCGCCGGCCGAGCATTCGGGTAGGGCCTTTCCATCGGCACCGAGGAGGGCGCCTTGAAGCGGCTTCCAGAACACCGAGAAGCCGTAGGCCATGCCGATACAGAGATGAATGCAGAGCGCAGCCGGCGGAACCATCCATCGGTTGAACCCCGGAGACGCGACAATAGCCTCGCGATCGAGCCACCCGGGCTGCGTCAACGCCCCATTTGACGTGCCATTTGCGCTGGCCATGATATTTCCTCCCCCAAAGAGGTCGTTGTTCCCCTTTCTGGCGGGGATTTTGGCTTAGCAGTATCTTGCGCAAGCTTATGACACAAGTCAGAGGTGGACTTGATGTTGGCGGTAGCCTCGCTCATTTAATGGGTTAAGATCCGTCGATGTTTATGGTGCGGCGCGCGACATCATCCGATGGCAGAGCACGCCGTGTCACCGCGATCCGGGACTGACGCATGGACTTCACGACACCGACATCGTTTGGCGACGAGCACCCGTCCCCCGCGGCCGGCTTGGTGGATCCGTTCGGTCGCCATGTCAGCTACTTGCGCGTCTCTGTGACAGACCGCTGCGATTTCCGCTGCGTCTATTGCATGAGCGAGAACATGTCCTTCCTTCCCAAGAAGGACCTGCTGACACTCGAAGAGCTCGATCGACTCTGCTCCGCTTTCGTTGCCAAGGGCGTCAAGAAATTGCGCATAACTGGCGGCGAGCCGCTCGTGCGCAAGAACATCATGTCGCTATTCAAATCGCTCTCGCGCCACCGCGAAAGCGGGCGCCTCGAAGAGCTGACGCTGACCACCAACGGCAGCCAGCTCGCGAAATACGCGGGCAACCTGAAAGCCTCCGGCGTCGAGCGCATCAATGTCTCGATCGACACGCTTGATCCCGCGAAGTTCAAGACCATCACCCGCTGGGGCGACCTCGCGATCGTCCTCGACGGCGTGAAGGCTGCCCAGCGCGCCGGCCTGTCCGTCAAGATCAACGCCGTCGCCTTGAAGGGCGTCAACGAGGACGAGATCGACGACCTGATCCGTTTTTCCCATGGCGAAGGCTGCGACCTGACGCTGATCGAAACCATGCCGCTCGGCGATATCGAGGGCGACCGCACCGATCAGTACCTGCCGCTTTCGATCGTGCGCGCGCGCCTGCTCGACCGCTGGACCCTGGAAGACATTCCGTTCCGCACCGGCGGCCCCGCGCGCTATGTGCGCATCAAGGAGACCGGCGGACGTCTGGGCTTCATCACGCCGATGACCCACAATTTCTGCGAAAGCTGCAACCGCGTGCGCGTCACCTGCACCGGCACCCTCTACATGTGCCTGGGCCAGGAGGATGCGGCCGACCTGAGAGCGCCGCTGCGCGCGAGCCCCGACAACGGGCTCCTGTTCGAAGCCATCGACGACGCCATCGCCCGCAAGCCGAAGGGTCACGATTTCGTCATCGACCGCCGCCGCCAGCGCCCGGCTGTCGCGCGCCATATGAGCGTGACCGGCGGCTGACCTCGTTCTCCGATCCGCGTTTTGGCGTCATTCCCGGCACTTAGGATTCCCGACATCCATGTCACCCGTCGGGCGCACCTCTCTCGTCCCAAAAATGCTATAGAGCTGGCGATCGGTCCGGGGAGGGGTCGCCATGTCGAGAGCACTGTTGCGCCAGGCCCGCTTGACGCGCCGCCAGTTGATCACCTTCGCGCTTGCCTCCGCCGCCATCAACGGCATCATCACCGCCAGTGTCGGCGCCTGGCTCGCCCAAACCTACTCCGCCTATCAAAGCCGCCGCCAGGCCATCGAGACCATCGCCCACCTGGTCTATGAGCGCCGCACCCGCGCCGGCATGGTCGCCTCGGCCATTCGCCGCAATGCGGATGTCGAAGAGGTCCGCCATCGCAAGCAGGCCTATGACGAAGCCTATGTCGACTGGAACAAGAACGTGTTGCTGAACCTGTTCGCCATCCGCGAAGCGGCCGGCGATCTCAAGTTCTCGGCGCTGGAGCCGATATTCGAGGATCACCTCATCGCCGCCATGGCCGACGTCGATCGCTGCATCACCAAAGCCTACGACGCACGCATCCTCAATCAGGATGCGAAGGCCCTTCTCGAAACCTGCCGCATGGCCGAGTTGCACCAGTTCGTTCTCGACTGCGGCGCCACCTTCACCAATGAGCTCTATAAGCTCACGCGGCTCACGTTCATTCCGTTCACCGGAGAGTTCCTAAAAACCAAGGAGCTGGCGGAAGCAAAGATCCGCGAAGCGTGCGTCACGACGGCCGTTCCCAAGACGCCGCCTACGCCGACGCCTGCAGCTCCGCCCGTAGCGGCGACAGTTCCGGAACCGGCTCCCGCTTCAAAGCCTAACGAGACGGCAACGCCCGCCAAGGCGGAGCCCTCTCCTGCCTCTACTGGTGCAGCCACCAAATGAGCGGCGGCACCGCGAGGAACAGCGCGTAAAGGCCGTAGACGTCGAGCACGTAGCGCGCACCGAGCAGGAAGCGCTGGAGCTGGCTCGCATTGCCATCGTCCAGCTTGGCGCAGAGGAAATCGATGCGGGCGTGATTGACCGGGCAAGCGCGCAACGCCTCGTTGTAGCGCCGCCGGTACTCCTGCACCTCTTGCGGCGTCGAGGGACGCGCGATCATCAGCTCCTGCGCCAGCTCCGAAACCGCCAGTGCGCAGTTCTGCAGATGGTGCGCCTTCATCTTGTAGTCGTTCATCGCCTCGAGCAGTCCGAGGATCAGCGTGAACACCGACGAAACCAGCTGCACGAACGTCATCAGGCGGTTGGTCGCGTCGTCGATCTGCCCGACATAGACCGCCTGCCACACCGCGAGCCCGACGAAATAGAGCGCCACCATCGATTGCGTGAACAGCGATACCGCCTCTTTCCGCTCGAGCCGCGTCGCCGCATTGAAGCGGGCAGCTTTGACGAGACGCATCGTGTGGGCGAGCTGATCGGCCGCTCGCGTATCCGGCGGCACCACCGACAAGCGCATCCGGCTGCCGGTCTCTATTCCATCGTGCAGCGGCTGAGGTTGCTGCGTCGCGACGCGAACGGGCGCCCTCTGCATTTCGGCGGCAGGCATCATAGGCTTACGAGATCCCGCAGAATGGACGATCGAAAATCGATTAAGAGATTTCGATTATCTGATTCGCGTTTCCCCCACCGCGCCCTGCCGGTGACAGTGGGAGCAGGATCACGCGTCGCGCTTCATCGCGGAAATGAGCATTATTGGCGTGCCTGCTGCATGGTCTGAAGATGGGGCGGAACCGCGAGATAGCGTCCCGCCAAACCAATGATGGTGCCCGCCACCACGAGCGTCATCACCCAACCGAAGGTATTCTGCAGCAACGTCCGTCTGCGTCCACGGCTTGCGGCCCGTTGCCAGGGCGCCGGTGAGACGACACCGGACGAGACACGATGCGCGGTCGAAAGCACGCGCGGAAGCGCCTCGTCGGCCTCATCGAAGAAAGCAAGGCGTGGCGTCATGAGGGGATTTGGCGATGCCGGCAACACATCCGCCAATCGGCCGGCCGGGCGCTCGGTCTCGATCCGCTCGGCCTCGTCGAGACCTGCAGCCGACAACGCATCCTTCAACGACCGCGAACGCGCGCGAGCCGCGGATGCGCCCCGTCCACCCCGAATGTTCTTCTTCTCTGTCCAGCCTTCGCTCGACGCCATTGGGGCCTCACTGATGTACGCGTTCCGCCCGCCCGTGATTATGCTAAAAACCCCGCTATCGGGTCAATGTCGGTTGCACTGCAAAAATTGCATGCGCGCCGAGGTTTCATCCCGTTCGCCAGCAGCCGCCAGCCAACCGTGAGACAAGGATCATCGCATGCTTCCGTTAACGCTCGGCCTCCTCCTCTTCTTTGCCGTCCACCTCGTGCCGACGTCCCCCAGCCTGCGCGACGGCCTTGTTGAGCGCTTCGGCGCCCCGGCCTACAAAATCGCCTATTCGGCGCTGGCCTTGATCGGCCTGGTGCTGATCGTCGTCGGCTACCACAAGCTCCAGCTCATGCCGGGCAAGAACCCGGTGCTGTGGGATCCGCCGTCCTGGACGCGCCACATCGCGTTCCTGCTGATGCTGCCGGCAATTATTCTGCTGGTCGCCGCGTTTATCCCCTCCCGCATCCGCACCAAAGCCAAACACCCGCTGCTCGCCGCCATCAAGTTTTGGGCGCTCGCCCACCTTCTGGTAAACGGCGACGCGGGCTCGCTACTGCTGTTCGGAAGCTTCCTGGCGTTCGGCGTCTACGACCGGATTTCCGTCAAGCGCCGCCCCGGCACTGCTCAGCCTGCTGCACCGACCAGCCCGGTCAACGACATCCTCGTCGTTGTCGGCGGCGTCGCTCTCTACGCCTTGATCATGTTCTGGGGACACGGCGCCTTGATCGGCGTCCCTATCGTCTCGACGAGCTTCGCGCCGTGACGATGAGCACGGCTTCATGACCGATCATTTGGCCGGACGTCTGATTGGGATCGCATGGCGCAACGCCGTACGCGCACCCATGCAGGAGATCGACGCCGGCCGGATTTCGATCGAGCAGGGGCTCGAAGGCGACCACAAAGGGCCCAAGTTTCCGCGCCGGCAGATCACCGTGCTGGCGCGAGAGGCCTGGGAGCAAGCCTTGTCTCAGCTGAAGGATGCGGGCGGCGAGCCCGTTCGGCTTCCGTGGACCACGCGCCGAGCCAATCTTCTCGTCGAAGGGATTGGGCTGCCCAAGGCCCGCGGCGCCATTCTGCGCATCGGCCCGATCAGGCTCGAGGTGACCGATCAGACCCAACCCTGCCGCCGTATGGAAGACGCCTTCCCTGGCTTGCTGAAGGCCCTGCATCCGGACTGGCGCGGCGGCGTAACCTGCCGGGTTCTAGAAAGCGGAGACGTGAAGATCGGCGACGACGTCGAAGTTCTGCACGCGCCGCCCGAGCACGTGATCCGCCTACCCTAGCGGACACGTCCCAGCCGACTGGGGATCAACGGATCGACGCGATCAAGTCCGTATACTCGCCCGTTTCATTGCTGACCCCGAGATCCGAAATGATCAACGAGGATCCAGGCTTCATCACGTCGACGATCCGCTCGCGCGCATCTTCGGGGATCGTAATGCGGTCGAGCGCTGCCCCAGGCGTCTGCTTACTGAGATCGACCGCGACCGACTGCTCCGGCTGCTTGGCCTTGCTCGACTTGTCCTTCTTCCTGGCAGACCGCGACGGATCATAGGGGATCGACACCGCGCTCCACTTCATCGCCGTCTTCGCGTCCGTGTAATCCAGCGCCGTGAACACGTGCGTGCCGACCGGTTCGTCCGGACGATCGAAGCTCACTTCGACCTCGAAAATCGTCTCATAGCCTTGGCGCGCATAGAGGCGCTGCTTGGAGCGGCTGATGAACACGGTTATCGGCAGACTGCGCTTGGCTTCCAGCCGCTTCGCGGCGCGCTCCTGCTCCTGAAGCTTGGCCAATTCGGAGTTGGCTTGCATCAGCTCCGTCATCGCCGCACGGCGTTTGGCTTCAGCTTCCTTGGCGACCTCGAGAACCTCGGCGAGGCGCGCATTCGCGGCCTCGGACGCCACACGTGCGGCCGCAGTCTCGGTCGGCAGCTCCGCAAGCTCCTCAGTCAATTCGGCAACGCGCGCCTCGCGCTTGGCCGGATCCATGGCCTTTTTGTTTTTGCGCTTTTTCTTCCCCGTCTCTTCGGGCTCGGGCGCCTGCAACACCGCAATCTCGCGCTCGGCCTTGGCCCGCGCACCTTCGAGCTTGCGCAGTGTTTCGTCCGCGCGTTCGGCTTCGGCCCGGGCCGCGACCAGCGGCTCCTTGGCCTTCTGCGCCGCGTCCTGCAACGGAGCGAGAATGGCCGCCTTGTCGGCCTTCTCGTATCCGGCCGCTCGGATCTCGGCGGTCAGCTTTTCGGTTTCCGCCCGACGACGCTCACGGTAGCTCGGACGAACCCCTGGGTGCGCCAAATCCTCGACACCGGCCGCGGCGGCGGTGGTCACGCCCAGCGCTTCCGAAACCGCGCTCCCGCGCGGCTCGCTCGCGGCTTTCGAAGCATCGGCGAGCTTCACGCCCGCGCTGCCCGTGACGAGTTCGTCCTCGGGCGGGTAGGCCGCGAACAGCCGCTCGTGCGCAAACGAAATCGGCGCCACCGGGTCACGTGAAATGATCACCCGCGTGCCCGCCTTCGTCATCCCGAACAGCTTCTTGGAAAAACCGTGGGGCAGTCGCACGCAGCCATGCGAGGCCGGAAACCCGGGCAGAGCGCCGGCGTGCATCGCGACGCCCGACCAGGTCAGGCGCTGCATGTTCGGCATCGGCGCGTTCTGGTAGAGATTGGAATGGTGCATCCGCTTCTTTTCGAGCACCGAGAACACGCCCATCGGCGTCGAATACCCGACGCGACCCGACGACACCGGCGATTCAGCGATCCGCTCCGTCCCGTCGTAGGCAACCAGCCGCTGGCGGCTGAGCGAGACGTTGATCACCATCGGCCCGGAAACCGGCCGGTCGGCGACAACCTCATTCTTCGATTTCTTGCCGGAGACCTTTTCCGGCGCCTCGTCCGTAACTGACGGCGGCGGACGCTTGACCTTGCGGATCTTGGGCGCCGGCGGCGAGTCCCAGAACCCGTACGCGCCCTGCGCCCCGGCGTCAGGAACCTTGAATGCGATCCCGCCCGTCGTAAAAACGGTAACGAGCATAGCTAAACTGGTGGCGCGAAGCCCTGCCGACGGCAAGGATTTGCCAAAAAGGGTCCCGGTCAATCGAGGCACGATACAACCATCCCTGCGGTTTGATTAAAAAATATATAGCTGCAACAAGGAATAGCGACGCTGGCCTAACACGCGGTTAGCGGAGCAATAAGGTTATCAGACGAAAGTCACGAAAGCCATTTCGCGACACGTCGAGTTGGTGATCTCACTTGGCGGTGTGGCCCAGGATCAACGGCGACCGATAGCTCGTGCTCTGACATTGGGCACCGCTTCCTATTGACCCTCGATCAAAGGACAAGTGGCGCACGCGCATTGCGGGGTTTAGGGTCGCTTGGAATGGCTCGAAACCAGATGCCCGGAACCCGATGTCCCTGCACCCGATGACCCGCCGCTTGATGGCCCCCGACATCACCGCCATGAAGCGCGTGAAGCCGGTCATCTCGCTCACGTCGTATCACGCCCACACAGCAGCGATCGCCGACAAGTACTGTGATTTCCTGCTCGTCGGCGACAGCCTCGGCATGGTCATGCACGGCTTCGAGACCACGGTGCCGGTCACCCTCGATATGATGATCGTGCATGGACGCGCCGTCGTGCGCGGCGCCAAGCGCGCGCTCGTCGTGATCGACATGCCGTTCGGAACCTACGAGGAGAGCCCGTCGGTTGCGTTCCGCAACGCCTCCCGCGTCATGAAGGAAACAGATTGCGGGGCTGTGAAGCTCGAAGGCGGCCGGCGCATGGCCGAAACCACGCGCTATCTGGTCGAACGTGGCATCCCGGTAATGGGCCACATCGGCCTCACGCCCCAATCGATCAACGTGATCGGCGGCTTCAAAACCCAAGGCCGCACGCACGAGGAATGGATCGCCATCGAGGAGGACGCACGCGCCCTCGCTGAAGCCGGCGCCTTCGCCATCGTCGTCGAAGCCGTACCGGCTCCCCTCGCGGCCCGCATCACCGATGCGATTCCCGTTCCGACCATCGGCATCGGCGCTTCGTCGAACTGCGACGGCCAGATCCTGGTGATGGAAGACATGCTGGGCCTGTCCCCGCGCGTACCGAAGTTCGTCAAGAAGTTCGGCGCCATCGCCACCGCCATCGAAGACGCCATCAAATCCTATGCCGACGACGTCCGCGATCGCCGCTTTCCGGCCGAGGAACACTCCTATGGCATGAAGGAGGAGGCGACCGGCCAGCTGACCGTCACGCCTCAGGCCACGAAAAAGCCGAAAAAGCTAAGCACATAGAAGGTCTTTGGAGAAAGCTGCGAAAGCAGGGTCCGAGGCGCAACGCCTCGGCGGACGCGGTAACCTCCAGACCCGGCGAGGCACCTAGGGGGCTGCCTCGTTCACGCCATTTGCCCTGATCGGGGCTCCCGCGCTATCAAGCGGAGCCTAACGGCTCTTGGCTCGGCCAGGAACCGTGGGACCAAACATCCGGCCAGCCACCATCCGGCCGGATCGAACGAGACACAACGGGGGACGCCGGACCGAGAATTTCGGATCGGCCGGAACCCCGCAAAACACAGATTGGGGCACGGGGCTCTATGGTCGACAATAACGACGCGCTGTTCCGCGAAGTTGAAGAAGAAATGCGCCGGGAGCAGTTCGCAAGGCTCTGGCAGCGTTACGGAATTTATTTCATCGGCCTGGCGGTCGCGATCGTCGCCGTGGTCGCGGGCTCCAAGATCTGGGAGAGCCGGCATCTTGCAGCCTCCCAGGCTGCCGGCGCGGAATTCGAAGCCGCGACGAAGCTCGCCGTATCCGGCAAGCCCGAAGACGCCGCCAAGGCCTTCGAAGCCATCGCTGCCTCCGGGCCGAAGGGCTATGCCGCCCTCGCCCTGCTGTCTCAGGCCGGCGCCTACCTGAAGCTCGACAAGCGCCCGGAAGCCTTGGCCGTTTTCGACAAGCTTGCGGCCAACGCCTCCGCCGATCCGATGCTCGCGAACTATGCGCGCCTGCAGGCCGCGTCTCTGCGCCTGGGCGAAGCGGATTTCGCCGAGATTCAAACCCGCCTCGCCCCCCTGACGGGCGACAACAGCTCCTGGCGCTTTACCGCGCGCGAACTGCTCGGCACCGCCGCCTTGAAGGCCGGAAAGCTCGATGAAGCCCGCGCCGCGCTCAGCCCTTTGCTCGCCACACCGGGGCTCTCCCAGGCCGCTTCCGAACGTATCAACAGGTTGATGGGTGAGATCGCCACCGCAGAGCTGGCGGCCCAACCCAAATCAGGCACAGTTCCGGCCCAAGACGGTGCCACGACAGAGGCAGAGAAACCCGCATCGGCTCCCTAACGGCTGATCCCGGTCCCGGAGGCTCGGAAATGATGCGCTATCGCTTGAGCAAGCTGGCAACGCTGGGGGCTATGCCCCTTATGGCGGGCCTGCTTGTTGGCGGCTGCTCTGACAGCCTGCCGAGCTTGCCGAAGGTGAGCGAGCTCAATCCCTTCAAGGAAACCACACCCCCGCTTCCGGGCAAGCGCATCCCCGTGATTCCCGCTCAGGAAAAGGGCGTCGGCGAGCTTGCCGATGCCAGCGCGCCGATCGTTCTGCCGCCGCCCCGTCTCAACGTGGCTTGGGCGCAACCCGGCGGCGAGCCGAACAACGCCCCCGGCCATCTCGCCCTCTCGGCGAGCACGCTGAAGCAGGCCTGGACCGCCAGCGCCGGCAAGGGCACCTCGAAGGTCGGCCGCGTCACCGCCAGCCCCATCGTCTATGAAGGCCGCATCTACGCCCTCGATTCGGAAGGCGCCGTCAGCGCGTTCTCGACCTCGGGCGGATCGGCCCTTTGGCGTGCCACCCTGGAGCCCACGACCGACAAGTCAGGTCCGGGCTTCTCGGCAATCACGTCGAACATCATGAACCTCACCGCTGCCGATGGCGGCGGCTACGGCGGCGGCATCGCTGCCGATGGCGGACGCATCTATGCCGCAAGCGGCTTCGGCGCCGTGATCGCGCTCGATCCTTCGACCGGCAAGCGCATCTGGGAGAAGGCCATCGGCGTTCCGATCCGTGCCGCCCCCACCACCTTGATGGATCGCGTCTACGTCCTCACCGTCGAGGGCAAGCTCTATTGCCTGTCGACCGCCGACGGCACCGAGCTGTGGGTCGTGCGTGGCCTGCCGCAGCAGGCGAGCCTCGGCCTCAATGCCAGCCCTGCCGTAGACGGCGAGACTGTCGTCGTGCCCTACGCTTCGGGAGATCTCGTCGCGCTCCGCACGGCAGACGGCAGCGGCCTCTGGTCCGAAAGCCTGTCGCGCAACCGCACTACGTCGCAGCTTGCCTCGATGAGCGACGCTGCCCGCCCCGCCATCGACAACGGCACCGTTTTCGCGGTGGGCCACGGCGGCCGCATGGTCGCAACCGTAGCCAAGACCGGCGAGCGCCTGTGGTCGTTGAGCGTCCCGGGCACGCAACCGCCGTACGTCGCCGGCGACAGCGTCTTCGTCGTCGACACCACCGGCCAGCTGATGGCCATCCACCGGCGCGACGGCAAGGTCCAGTGGTCGACCAAGCTTCCCGGCTCCAACGCATGGTCCGGCCCAGTCCTGGCCAACGGGATCCTGTGGCTTGCTTCGAAGGAAGGCCAGCTTGCGGGCGTCGAGGCCGCGACCGGCCGCGTCACCGGCCAGATGAGCGTCGGCGGCGCCGTTTACATTTCGCCCGTCGTCGCCGAGGGCAAGATGTATGTACTGACCGACGACGCCAAGCTGGTGGCCTTCAACTAGGCGACGCGAACAGCCGGGCGCCATACCTCTCGGGCACATCCCAAGCTCTCACCGGCGCACGCCTGACCGGCCCCGGCATTCATCTCTTTTGAGTTTTATCCGGCCGGGATGGTGCGCTCTCGCTAGCCGCTCCGACGATTCTGTATTTATACTCACTTTCGGGCGACCTCCCGAAGTGCTTCCCGAACCAACGTTCCGAGAAGAGGCACGCAGCATCGTCTTCGATGTTGGGATGTCGCGCCGGAATTCGGGACGCGCACGAGTGAGAGGCACATCATGGCCACCACGGCCGCAGCGAGAGCCCTGGGCTTGAATCCGATTGCGGCGCTTCTCGTTGCCCTTTCAGTGCTGTGGGGAGGGGCCTCGTATGCAGCCGAAGCCTTCAACACGTCGGCGATTGAAGCCAGCGTCGTCCGCGTCATCGCCCCGCAAAGCGACCCCAACAGCTTCAGCATGGGTACCGGCTGGATCGTTCACGGCCACCGGATCGTCGTAACCAACAATCACGTCGTCGAAGGCGGCGTAAGCTTCCATCTCGCGATGATCGTCGATGGCAAGCCCAAGATCGTCGAGGCCAAGCTTTTGCGCCGCTCGCCGGAAAAGGATCTCGCGGTGCTGGAAGCCGTGAGTGACCTCCCCGGCAGCGCGCTTCCCCTCGCCGGCTATGAAACCAAAGCCACGACGCGCGTTATCGCCATCGGCTTCCCCGGCACCGCCGACCTCGCCATCTTCGCCGACAAAAGCACCGGCGAGATGAAACAGGTCCGCTTCGGCATCGAGGACGAGGACTTCTACCGCCCGACCTGGACCGAAGGCGTCGCTTCGCGAAACTTGACCTACTTCCGCAGCATCGATGGCCCGGCCCTGCAGCACTCCGCCGCCATCAACCAAGGCAACAGCGGCGGTCCACTGATCGACAGTTGCGGCCGCGTGCTCGGCGTCAACACCATTCGCGCCGTCGAGGGCGATCCGCAGGGCGTGTTCTATGCGATCCATCCGAAGGAAATCACCCGCTTCCTCGAAGTGGCGAGCTTCACGCCGACTGTGGTTTCAGGTACCTGCACCATAACCGCGGCCTCCTCCTCCGGCTTTGTGGTCCCGATGTTTCTCGCGAGCCTGCTGCTGGCTGGAGCTTCACTCTGGATCGCCTATCGCCGCGACGTCCCCGCTGTCGTCAAGCCGCTCACTGCAGTCGCAAACCGCGTCAGCCGCGTCGCGGCCGGCGCTGGCTTCGGCCAAAGCGACGGCGCAAAGCGAGAATCTCTCGCCCCGCCGCCCCAGCGCCGCGAGAAAGCACTCACCTTCATGCCGAGCGCCTCCGGCCCCGAGTTCGTCATCGACCGCGACAAGCTCGACAACGGCCAGTCGCTTGTCATTGGGCGTTCAAGAAGCTGTGACGTCGTCCTCTCTCATGAAAGCGTGAGCCGCCGTCACGCCCGCATGTGGCTCGACAAATCCGGGATGCTGTGGATCGAGGATTTGGGTTCGAGCGCCGGCACCTTCGTCGGCTCCGAACGCATCAAGAAAGCAGCCGTTCCAGCCGGTCAGCGGGTTCGCTTCGGCGCCGTTGGCTACACGTTCCATTTGGGTCGAAGTGCGTAGAAAACAGTTGTCTCCCGCAAGCTGAACCGCCGGATTTTTCTCGTCAGGACGCCGCATGGACTCGGAACACGAATTCGCTCTTCCCATCGGCACGCTCCTCGCGGACGAATATCGCATCGACGGCATCCTGGGCGCGGGCGGGTTCGGCATCACCTACCGGGCGCACGACGTCAAACTCGATATCGATGTCGCCATCAAGGAGTACTTCCCGCGCGACTTCGCGAGCCGCTCGAACACCGTCACCGTGCGCCCGCGCACCCGCGGCGAAGCCGAGCAGTTCCAGTGGGGCCTCTCGCAATTCATCGACGAAGCCCGCCGCCTCGCCCGTCTGCAGCACCCGAACATCGTGCGCTGCATGCGCTACTTCGAGGAGAACGACACCGGCTACTTCGTCATGACGTTCGAGGAAGGAAAAACCCTCGAAAACTATTTCTCGAAGCCACCGGCCCAGCGCGATCTCGACGAGCTGCTCGCCCCGCTTTTGAACGCACTCGAAGCTCTCCACGCCGGCGGCATCTATCATCGCGACATCTCCCCCGACAACGTCCTGATCCGCGACGACGGCAGCCCCGTGCTGATCGACTTCGGCGCGAGCCGCCAGGCCATGGCACGGCGCACACAAACCGTCGCCGCCATCGTCAAGCCCGGCTATTCGCCGATCGAGCAATACGATCGCGAAACCCGCCAGCAGGGCGCCTGGTCCGACATCTATTCGCTGGGCGCCACCATCTACAGCGTGATCGCAGGCGGCCCGCCACCCGACGCGCTGACACGCATGCGCAACGACTCTTACGTATCCGCGAAAGAAGCCGCGCGTGGCGCCTACCGCAGCGACTTCCTGAACGCCGTCGACTGGGCCCTTGAGCCGGACCCCGATCAGCGCCCAGTGACGATCCGCGAATGGCGCCGCAAACTTCTCCCGAACCCCTCTGGCCGCGCTGAAACCGTTGCGACGAAATTCGAGCCCGCACGCGGCATCCAGACACTCGCCACCCGCTTCTTCGGCAAGGATGACACCGCCAAGCCCACGCCGAAACCTACCAGCAGCGGCCTCAGGTGGCCGGACTACGTGTTGCGCGGCGCGGCCCTCGTAATGGCCGCCGTTTTTCTCATCCGCTATTTCGCAGGCGACGAGAAATCGCCCGGAACCTCCACACCCGAGACGGTGGTCGAAAGCAACGCCGACGAGCGGAAACTCGCAGCCCTAGCGCAGAACCCGGATGCTGTCTGGAACCGGGTCGAGCTGGTGTTGCGCCGCCTTGGCCACCTGCGTGGCACCGGAACCGCGTCCATCTCCGACATCCGCACGGCGCTGAAGGATTATCAAGGCGCCATCGGCCAGCCGAAGAGCGGCTCTCTCAATCAGGAAACCCTCAATCGCCTGCTTGAGGAAACCGTCGAACTTCCTCCCTATACGGTACCGGGCTCGGTCGCCAACGGACGCTGGTTCTTCGAGCAAAGCCAGGAGGGGTGTCGGATCTCGACAGGCGCGACGCGCATCGAAGGCCGCTCGAGTCTCATCAGCCGCCCGATCATGGAAATCGGCCGCAAGCGCAGCTATCCCGATGACACGACCGGCGACACCATCGACATCTCGCTGAGCAAATCCGAGCTGTTCGACACCGGCAGTCCCATCAGCCTGACCGCCGGCACTAGCCATCAAATGCTGAAATTCGACAAGGACGACGTCATTATGGGCGACAACGCCGACGGCTACCCGTTGCGCGACGCCACCCGCCAGCTGCGGCACCACGAAGGTGAGGTTGTCGTCTCCGGAACGTCTGCTTATGGCGGCACGCTGAAGCTCTCTTTCCCGACCGAAGGCTTCGAGACGGCCTATCGCGCCATGGCCGCCGAATGCGGCACAGGCATCCTCTACTGGATCGACGACTGGGGCGCCGTTGCAAAGGATTCGAACGCGATGCTCTGGCGCTCGATGGTCTATGGCACCGAGGCGGATGCCAAGCAGCAGGCGATGGCGATCTGCGTGTCGAAATCGGAAGCCGGCGGCTGTGAGCACTACGCATCGTTCAAGGAGCAGTGCTTCGCGATTTACGCCGGAGAAAAGCGCAAGAACGATTGGGCGTCTGGCTGGGCCACCGATGCCGATCTCGAACAGGCCAAGACGCTCGCCACCGAAGCCTGTGGCAACGAGGGCGGCAAGAACTGCGAGTTGATCACGCACTTCTGCTCGGACGGCTCCAACGAGTACGACGCCCCGAACGAGTGACGGCACCGAACACGCCGTTTACCATCCGAAAGGAGCATTCGGCTCCGATTGCCGCGTGCGCGCATCGACGCTTTGCATTTCCCGCGGTTTCAGGCCATAGAGCCTGATTAGTTGAAAGCGGAAACGCCCCAAATCATGATCCCCAAGATCGCCATCGTCGGCCGGCCCAACGTCGGCAAGTCGACCCTGTTCAATCGCTTGACCGGCACGCGAGACGCACTCGTCTCCGATCTTCCGGGCCTCACGCGCGACCGCAAGGAAGGCGACGCCGAGCTCGGCGGCCACCCCATCACGATCATCGACACCGCCGGCCTTGAAGTCGCGAGCCGCGGCTCCATCGCCGATCGCATGCGCCAGCAGACCGAAGCCGCCATTTCGCTGGCCGATCTCGTCCTGTTCGTGATCGACGCGCGCGACGGCGTCACCGCCACCGACGAAACCTTCGCCCGCACGGTGCGCGCGTCCGGCCGTCCCGTCGTGCTGATTGCCAACAAGTGCGAAGGGCGCACCTCGGACGAAGGCTTCTATGAGGCGTTCAAGCTCGGCCTCGGCGAGCCGGTCGCAATCTCGGCGGAGCATGGGCTCGGCCTCGGAGACCTGGAACGCGACGCGCTTGCCGCTCTCGGCATGAAGCCCAAGCCGAGGAAGAAGCGCGAGGATGGCGACAGCGACGCCGAAGATGAGGCGGACGCGCCAAAGAAGCCGTTGCGCGTTGCCATCGTCGGCCGCCCCAACGCCGGAAAATCGACCCTCGTGAACGCGCTGCTCGGCGAAGACCGCATGATCACCGGCCCTGAGCCCGGCCTGACGCGCGATACGGTGTCGAGCGACATCACCTGGAACGGTCAAACCATCAAGCTGTTCGACACGGCAGGGCTTCGCCGCAAGGCGAAGGTGACGGATCTCGCCGAGAAGCTTTCCACCAGCGATACCGTGCGCGCCATCCGCTTCGCGGAAGTCGTGGTGTTGCTGATCGATGCGGACCGCGGCCTCGAGCACCAGGATCTCACCATCGGCGAGCTCGCGACCGAGGAAGGTCGCGCACTGGTGATCGCCGTCAACAAGTGGGATCTGATCGAAGACAAGCAGAAGGTCTTGAACGGGCTATTCGACAAGATCGGCGAAGGCCTGGCGCAGGTTCCAGGCGTTGCTGTCATCCCGCTTTCGGCCGCGAGCGAAAAGGGCCTCGATAAACTGCTGCGCGCCGTCGTGAAGGCTGCGGAAGTCTGGAACCGCCGTGTCTCAACCCCGCAGCTCAACCGCTGGCTCGGAGAAGCGCTCGCGCGCCACGCGCCGCCCGCTCCCTCGGGACGCCGGCTCAAGATTCGCTACATCACGCAGCCGTCGACGCGTCCGCCCACTTTCGTTGCCTTCTGCACGCGGCCTGACGCACTGCCGAAAACCTATCAGCGCTACCTGACCAACAGCCTGCGCGAGACCTTCGATCTGCCGGGCGTGCCGATTCGCTTGAACCTGCGCGGCGGCGACAACCCGTTCGCGCCGAAGCGGCGTCGATAGCGGCATCAAATCGTCCGCGCGATGCACAATTGAAGAAGAGGTTTAGAAGCGCAGCGGGCGGGGGCAAGGCAGCGAACCCGAAGATGCTGCCGAGCCTCACCGCCCGCACGGGCGTCACCCTAGATGGCGCCGCACCGGACGGAGACAGATAGGGGACGCGGCCCCCAACATCAAGGCCCCATTTTTGATAAGTGTCGGATTGCACGGGAATAGGCCGCCTGAGGCTTTCCGATCGCAAGTTTCGATAAATTAGAGTTAGCTTCGTTCACCGACACCCGAACGGACACTTAAGGGCGTAATGGCGGAAGCGGCGGAAGTTCTTTTCTATCACCTTGAGCGCGCGCCTCTCGAACGCGTGCTGCCCTCGTTGCTCGAGCGCACACTCGAGCGCGGCTGGCGTGCCGTCGTCCAATCCGGAAGTGCCGAACGCCTGGAAGCGCTCGATCTCGCGCTCTGGACCTACTCGGACGCAAGCTTCCTGCCTCACGGCACCGCGCGCGACGGAGATCCCTCCCGCCAGCCGATCTATCTCACGACCAGCAACGAAACCCCGAACGGCGCCGGCGTGCGCTTTCTGGTGGATGGAGCTGAGATGACGGGCTTCAACGAGTTCGTGCGCATCGTCTGCATCTTCGACGGACAGGATTCGGAAGCGACCGCACGCGCCCGCACGCAATGGAAAGAAGCCCGCGCCGCCGGATGCGCCGTGACCTACTGGCGCCAATCGGAAAACGGCCGCTGGGAAAAGCAGGGCTGACCTTACCGATCGCTTTCGCCTGCCGGTTGCCTGCTGCCCGTTGCCCCCTTCAGGAACCCCGTCAGATCCAGCGTCATGTGATGGATGTGGTCCGGCAGCTCGGTCCACGCCTTCATTTTTTCCTGCACCGGGTGATCGACATAGCTCGAATGCACGAGCACAGTCGTCATGCCGAGATCGTGCGGCGCCACGAGATTCATCGGCATGTCCTCGAACATCGCCGCCTCGCCCGCCCGGATTCCATGCCGTCGGATCATGCGGTCGAACGCCTCGGCCTCGGGCTTCGGCACATAACCGCACGCTGCGATATCGCAGATACCTTCGAACAGATCGAGCACGCCGAGCTTCTCGGCCACCCGCTCCGCATGGCGTTCGGAGCCGTTCGTGAAAATGAGCCGCCGCCCCGGCAGAGCTTCGATCTGCGCCCTGAGCGCCGGCGACTGCGGCACCACCGAGAGATCGATGTCGTGCACGTAGGCGAGGAACTCCGTCGGATCGAGCTTGTGAATAGTCATCAGCCCGGCGAGCGTCGTGCCGAACTGGCGATAGTAGGCCTTCTGCAGATGCCGGGCATGTGCGTAGGGCACGCCGAGATAATGCGCGATGAACTCACCCATCCGGTGATCCACCTGCGCGAACAGATTGCATTCCGCCGGATAGAGCGTGTTGTCGAGGTCGAAGATCCAGGTGGCGGTGTGCGCGAAGCCGCGGGGCTCCGCCCCCAGCCTCGGCATCAGGACTTTAAGCTCCGCCGCACCCATCTCAGGTCTTCGCTTTCGGCTTGCGCCGCCCGACGAGCGTTCCCGCGCCGTGATCGGTCAGAAGCTCGAGCAGCACGCTGTGTGGAACCTTGCCGTTGATGATGACGACGGCCTCGACGCCCGCTTCCACGACCTCGATGCAGCCCTCGATCTTGGGGATCATGCCGCCGGTAATGGTACCGTTACGGATCAGCTCCTGGGCTTCTGCGATCGTGAGATCGGCGATCAGATTGCCTTCCTTGTCGAGCACGCCCTCGACATCCGTCAGCAGCAGAAGACGCTTGGCCTGCATGCGCGCTGCAAGCGCCGAAGCGAAGGTGTCGGCATTGATGTTGAGCGTCTCGCCCGCGGGAGAAATGCCGATCGGCGCGATGACCGGAATGAGATCGGACTTCGAGATCACGTCGACGATATGCGGATTGACGTGCAAGGGATCGCCGACGAAGCCGATGTCGACATCCTTCATCTCGCTGCTCGCCGGATCGGCCATCTGCGTAATCTTGCGCGCGATCATCAGGTTGGCATCCTTGCCGCAGATGCCGACGGCCTTGCCGCCCTGTTTGTTGATCGCGGAGACGATATCCTTGTTGATGCGCCCGGCCAGCACCATCTCGACGACCTCGACCGTCGGCTTGTCGGTCACCCGGAGGCCATGCACGAACTCGGAGGTGATATCGAGCTTCTTCAGCATGGTCGCGATCTGCGGACCGCCGCCGTGCACGACGATGGGGTTCACGCCCGATTGCTTGAGATAGACGATATCCTTGGCGAACGCATCCGACAGCGCCTGGTCACCCATCGCATGGCCGCCGAATTTGACGACGACGGTCTGCTCGTCGTAGCGCAGCATATTGGGCAGCGCTTCCGCCAGAATACGCGCCTGGACATGCGCCGAAATCTCTTTCGGATTGAAGCTGCCCTGGTTTGCTGCCGGAGAATGCGTCGCACCCGGAGTATCGGTCACCTTCGCCATCGTCCCTCTGGACCCCTGCCGCTAAAGCGTTTTGCCTGCCAACAACCACAATCGGCCGAGATATCTATGATGCCGGAGCATTTGGTCAAAAGACGCAAATCGCCCTAGGCGGCGGGCGGCTCGGCCACCATGCCGCCACGGCGAGCACATATAACCTGTGGAGGGCCCGCCTCAACGGAATTCCCACACATTCGCGCGCCAAGATTACGCGTTGAGTTATCGGGCGTTGAGGTCCAACCTTGCCCGCATTCGCATCATAACGTCATATCCTGCATGATAGATTCGCCCCGAGAGGCGCTCGAGCGGCTCGGCCCGGAAAGATCGGGCCTCAGCGCCGCGCCATCGGCTGGGGGGCCATCCCCCGAGAGGAAGCCTGAATGACGACCATGATCGTCGACGATCTCGGTAGAATTCCCATGTCGCCGTACCTGACGGCGACGTTGACGCGCGCCGCCGACTACGCAACCGCTCAGTCGCACCGCGAAGTGACGCTCGAACATTTGCTGTTGGCCCTCGCCGAGGACCCGGAAGCCACCGTCGTCCTCAAATCCTCGAGCGTCGATCTGACCCGCCTGACGGCCGAGGTGTCCGATTACCTCGGCCGCTCCGACGACCGCATCGAGCCGACGAGCGGCCAGCCGATCGCTATCTCGGCGGATCTGAGACGCATCCTCGAAGCCGCCGCCGCAGCCGCGCGCCAGGGCCGCCGCCGCGAGATCAACGGCGCCATCGTGCTCGCTGCCATCGTCGGAGACGGCAAGAGCACAGCCGCCAATCTTCTGCGCGTACAGGGCCTGACGTTCGAGGAGGCAATCCGCGCCCTTCAGCGCGCGACGCCCCAACCCGCGCCGACGCCCGCCCAAGCTCCTGCGCCATCGCCGCAACCGCAACCTCAGCCGTCGCACCACCACCAGCCACCTGTTGATTTCGGCGAGCCGCCCAAACCGGATCTGACCCGGCCGGCCACGCCCAACAACGCACCCGCCACACCCGCGACGACCGAGGAAATTCTGGCCTCCGCGCGTGAGCGCCTGCAGAGCCGCTCTCCGCCCGGGCCCGCCTTGGAGCCCGCACCAGCACCGCACCCCGCTCCTGTTCAGCAACCGGCCCCTCCGGCACCGCTTCCTCGCGCAAATTATCCCGACCTCGGTGGTCCGCCGACACGCCCTGTCGCGGCTCCTGCGCCGATGCCCGCGCCTGCGCCGTCGGCTCACGACTATGAACCGGAGCTGCCGTCGTTCGGCAGCGAGCGCCCCGGCGCCGGCCACGATAGCGACATCCCCGACCACATCCGCAAGCGCGCCGGAGCCTCCGAAACCCTCGACGAAGGAGACTGGGAGGCGCCGATCCCGCCACCAGGCCCTTACCCGAATGTGCCCGAGCCGGAGGCGCCACCTGCACCTGCCCAAATCCCGGCAAGCGCACGCTTCGGCGGCGCGCGCGGCCGCCCATCTGCCCCGCAGGACGTCCCGCGAACTGGGCCATCCCCAGCAGCGGAACGTCGCCGCGCAGGCTCCGGGCCCTTCGTCGGCTCCTGGCCTCTCATTGAGGCCGGCCAGCTGGTCGAGAACATCCCGCGTCGCATGCGCGTCGGCATTCCGGTCGTCGTCGAAGCCCGCATCGCCCGTGCCGACGTCAAAGCGCTCGCCGAAGGTCTTCAGGGTGGCGGTGCCGCGTTCCGCCACGAGGTCGTTGTCACCAAGGCCATGTCGGTCCGCCTGCGCGCGCCGGATGGCGGCTTCTCGGTCGAGAACCGCTCGCCCGAGACGCAGTGGATCGAGAACGTGCTGGGTCTCGGCAGCGACGATTTCGCAAGCTGGCGCTGGACCGTCACCCCGCGCACGCGCGGGCGCCGACAGCTTCAGCTCATCGTCTCCGCGCGCACCGTCGGTTCCGATGGCATGACGGCCGAAACCGCGCTGCCCGATCAGCTCGTCGACGTGAAGGTCGCCGTCAACTACGCGCGGACGCTCGGCAAATGGACGGGCTGGATCCTCGCTGCCGTCGTCGGCGGCCTCTTGGCCAAATTCGGCGAGACCGGCTTCTTGATCCTGCGGCTGCTTGCCGCCAAGTACCTCGGCATTTGAGCGCGATCCGCCAGGCAACGAAAGCAACGCGGACGCGCATGAAGCTGGTGCCGGTACAGAGCTTTGCGCCGATAGCGACACCCAAGGCGCGTATCCTGATCCTGGGCAGCATGCCCGGCGCGGCTTCACTCGCGGCGGGTCAGTACTACGCCCATCCGCGCAACGCGTTCTGGCCCATCATGGGCGAGCTGGCAGGTGCAGGCCCCGACAAGCCGTACGAAACCCGCACGCGCCTCCTGAACGACCGCGACATTGCCGTCTGGGATGTTCTGCAAAGCTGCATTCGCCCGGGCAGCCTCGACTCCGACATCACCGAAGAACACCCGAACGATTTCGCAGGTTTCTTCGCCGCCCATCGCGGCATCGCGGTGATCGGCCTCAACGGCGGCAAGGCAGCAGCGTGCTTCCGGAAATACGCGGCCCCGCATTGTCCGGGCGAAGTGCGCTTCGCGCAGCTGCCATCGACGAGCCCAGCTCACGCCGGCATGAGCCTCGCGCGCAAGATCGCGCTCTGGCGCGCCGCGCTGGAACTCTAGACGGCCTAGTCGCGCAGAATCGCGGCCATCGTCGCGCGCAGCTCCTCGAGCCCCCAGCCCTTCTCCGAAGAGGTAGCAAGCACGAACGGAAAGGCGGCCGGATGGGAGGAAAGCTCCTTCTCCGTCGCAGCCTTCACCGCATCGAGTTCATGCGGCTTGATCTTGTCGCCCTTGGTCAGAATGACCTGATAGGGAACCGCAGTCGCATCGAGCATCTCCATGATCTCGCGATCCGGCGGCTTGATGCCGTGCCGGCTGTCGACCAGGAGAAACACGCGCCGCAACGTCGGCCGGCCGCTGAGATAGGCGCGGATGAGCGCCGTCCACGTCGCGACCTTTTCCTTCGGCGCCTTGGCATAGCCGTAGCCAGGCATATCCACGAGATAGAGCGGCGCTTCCTGAGGAATGAAGAAGTTCAGCTCCTGCGTGCGCCCCGGGGTATTGGAGGTCCGCGCCAGTCCCTGCTTACGCACCGTCGCATTGATGAGGCTCGACTTGCCCACGTTCGACCGACCGGCGAAGGCAACCTCCAGCCAGCCGTCGTCGGGCAAGCCGTCGAGCGCCACCACGCCTTTGACGAATTGCCACGGCGTTTGAACGAGACGCTCTCCAGCCTCGATATCCTCGGGCGTGAAGAGCCCCGCGTCCTTCATCCCGAGCTATCCCTTGGATTCGGTTTTTCGGCCGAACAATCGCCCTATGGGCGCAAACGTTCGCTTCAAATTGTCCACGAGATGGATCTCCGCGCCCTGCTTGACAGAGATGTACCACTGCTGCGCGATCGACAGGATGTTGTTCCACGCCCAGTAGATCACGAGGCCTGCCGGGAACGCCGCGAGCAGGAACGTGAACAGGATCGGCATGTACGAGAAGATCTGCTGCTGGATCGGATCCGGCTGCGGCGGGTTGAGCTGCATCTGGACCCACATCGTGAGACCCATGATGATCGGCCAGACACCGATGTGCAGGAACTCCGGCACCGCATACGGCAGCAGGCCGAACAGATTGAAGATCGACGTCGGATCCGCCGCCGAGAGATCGCGGATCCATCCGAAGAACGGCGCGTGCCGCATGTCGATCGAGACGAACAGCACCTTGTAGAGCGCGAAGAACACCGGGATCTGCACCAGGATCGGCAAGCAGCCCGCCAGAGGATTGATCTTTTCCTTCTGGTAGAGCGCCATCAGCTCCTGCTGCTGCTTGGCCTTGTCGTCCTTGTAGCGCTCGCGCAGCTGCTCCATTTGCGGCTGCAGCTTCTTCATCTTGGCCATGCTCTCGTAGCTCTTGTTGGCGAGCGGGAAGAACAGCGCCTTGACGATGACCGTCACGGCCAGAATGGCGAGGCCGAAGTTGCCGAGAATGCCGTAGAGCCAATCGAGCAGGTAATAGAGCGGCTTGGTGATGAAGTAGAACCAGCCCCAGTCGATCATCAGCTCGAATTTCGTGATGCCGAGCTTCGCCTCGTAATCCTCGATGAGCTTGACCTGCTTAGCGCCGGCATAGAGGCGCGCTTCCGACTTCACATCGGAACCGGCCGGCACGACAAGGCCGCTGACGCTGTAGTCGGTCCAGAACATGTCTGGAGAATTGCCGCGCTTCGGCTGCCCGCGGAAGTTTGCGGCGTAGGTGGCTTTCTGATCGGGAATAAGCGCCGCCGCCCAGTACTTGTCGGTGATGCCGAGCCAGCCGCCGGTCTTGCCGTCGAACGTCTTGGCGCCGCCATCCTCGAGTACTTTCGAGTAGGCAATTTCCTGCAGGCCGGCATCGCCCGGCACGCCGATCAAACCTTCGTGCAGCACCGCGTAGCCGGAGGTATGCGGCAGGCCGAACCGGTAAAGGCGGCCGTAGGGTGTGAGAACGATGTCGCCCGACGTCGTGTTCTGAACCTCGTCGGTGACGGTGATCATGTAGTGCTCGTCGATCGCGAGCGTGCGCAGGAATTTGAGCCCCTGCCCGTTGTCCCACGTCAATGTGACCGGCGTCGAAGGCGTGAGCTTCGCATTGGCACCCGCCTGCCAGATAGTTTCGCTATCGGGAACGGGTGCCTGCGAGCGGGCCGCGGCCTGCCAGCCGAACTCCGCGAAATAGGCGTTCGGCGCGCCGAGCGGCGAGAACAGAACGACATTCGGGCTCTTGGGATCGACCGTCTCGTGATAATTGACGAGCACGAGGTCGTCGACGAGGCCGCCCTTGAGCGAGATCGAGCCCTTGAGCGACGGCGTTTCGATCGGCACGCGCTGAGACTTGGCAAGCACCTCGGGCCGCGTGCCCGAAAGCGCGGCCGACAACGTCTGGCTCGGCTGTGCGCCTGGAAGTGCCGGGGCCCCGGGAGTGGTTGCGGGAGCATTCGCCGCGGGTGCTGCGCCGGCAGCCTTCTCGGCTTCGGCCTGTTGGGCCGCCCGCTCGCGTTGCGCCTTCTCCTGCTGCGCCTTCATCGCCGGCCCGGCATAGAAGAACTGCCAGCCAAGCATCACCGCCACCGACAATATGACGGCGATGAGAAGGTTCTTTTGATCGTCGGGGCGCTGGCTCATGAAGACCTCGGATGCCGCGGTGCCGCCCTGAACGCCGACGGGCGGCGGCCCGCAAATTTCAGACTGGCTCTCTTACAACCCGCGTGACGCTTGTGGATATGGGCGATTTGAGCGCGGTCGCGCAAAAAATCCCTACGGCCGTTTCCCTTGGCGCGGAGCCGCCGCAGGGTGATGCACGCGATGGAGGGCCCGTTCAAGGTCTTTCTTGACCTCGGCAAATTCCCGATCGAGCGCTGCAAGGCGCGCCACCACCACGTAATCGTGGTTGGAAAGCGCAAGCTCGGGAGCTACCAGACCGACCGCGGCCTTGAGCCTGCGGCGGATCCGATTGCGAATGACAGCGCCGCCGAGCTTCTTGGTGACGGTAAAACCGAACCGGGCGCCATCGCCTTCGCCGGCTGTTCGCGATCGGCTCGTCGCGGCGACACGAGGCCGCGTTTCCAGAACGAAAGAGGGCGTCGCAAACCGCGCGCCCCCTCTAAGTCTCAGAAATTCCGCTCTTTTCTTGAGCGTTTCGACCGCCACGACGACGCCTCAAACGTAGGGGCAAACCGCCGCGCCGCGCGCGAGCACGCTGCGGACTAGGCCGAAAGACGCTTGCGGCCCTTTGCACGACGGCGAGCGATTACCTTGACGCCACCGGCGGTCTGCATGCGGGCGCGAAAACCGTGGCGGCGCTTGCGAACGAGCTTGCTCGGTTGATAGGTCCGTTTCACGGGCTTAACTCCAGTCGATATCGAATGCGAAACAGCCGGCCGGCAGCAAAAAGCGCCATCCTAAGCTGATCGTGATGGGATGGACGGGCTTATAAGTTGCACGAGGGTCGAAGTCAATTGAGATGGCGGCGATAACGTCAACCAGCCGCGAAGCCCCGCGCCGGTCGTCACCTTCACCCGCAAGCGCCGCACGGAAAAAGGAAAATCGGCGCCTCGCCTTGCGCACGCAACCGCGTGAAGTTTGTTCGCCGCGATCGGTCATATACCTCGAATACCTTGCAAAGACAGGCGAGACCAGGGAATCCTCCTGACCCAACATCGTTAACGGCACCGCACATCCGTTTCGAGCCCCCGCCAAGCCGATCCGACGCGCGCCCCGGCGAAGACGCACATCTGGAGCACTCATAATGTCCCAATCGAGTTCTGTCTCTTCGCCCGCCGAAAACACCCCGGCTGCCCCGAGCCTGTCCGCCCGAAATCAGGATACGGCCGCCATCGCGGGCGAGCCGCTCGCAACCGACATCTGCGTGATCGGCGCCGGCTCCGGTGGCCTAGCCCTCGCCATCGCGGCAGCCGCCTTCGGACGCAAGGTCGTACTTGTCGAACGCCACCGGATGGGAGGCAGCGGCCTCAACGTCGGCAGCATTCCTTCAAAAGCGCTCCTCGCCACCGCAAAGCGAGCCGCCGCCATGCGATCGGCAGCCCCCTTCGGCATCGCGTCCGTCGAGCCGCAGATCGACCATCGCGCGGTTCAGCAACACGTCAAAAGCGTGATCTCGGCCATCGCGCCGAACGACTCTGTCGAACGGCTCACCGGGCTCGGCGTGAAGGTCATCCTGGGAGCCGCCCGCTTCCTCGACAAACGCACCGTGCTGGCCGGCGACTATCGCATCACCGCCCGCCGCTTTGTCATCGCGACGGGGTCGTCGCCCGAAATTCCCGCCATCCCCGGCTTTGAGTCCGGCGGCTACCTCACCAACGAAACGATCTTCGAAGTCGACCGTAAAATTCCCCATCTCATCGTGATCGGTGCCGGCCCGGTCGGCCTGGAACTCGCTCAGGCCCACCTTCGTCTCGGCAGCCGCGTGACGGTCTTGGAGCAGGCCCGCGCGCTCGGCCGCGATGATCCCGAGGCCGCCGCCATCACACTCAACGCACTCCGCGCCGAAGGCATCGACATTCGCGAAGGCACGCGGGTCGAGCGCGTCGAGATCATGAGCGGCTACGTCCGCGCACATGTGTCGGGCCCACACGGCAGCCAGGCCATCGACGGTTCACACCTGCTGGTCGCCGCTGGGCGAACGCCCAACCTGTCGGGGCTGAACCTCGAAGCCGCCGGCGTGAAGTACGGAAGGCAGGGAATCGTCGTCAATCGCGGGCTCAAAACCACGAACAGCCGCGTCTTCGCCATCGGCGACGTTGCCGGCGGCCCCCACTTCAGCCACGTCTCGAGCTACCAGGCCGAAATCGTTCTGCGCCGCGCACTCTTCTGGCAGCCGGCCAAGGTCGATCCCTCGATCATTCCCTGGATCACCTTCACCGATCCCGAGCTTGCCCAGGTCGGCCTGACCGAGGATCAGGCCCGCGCCGCCAAGCACAGGGTGAACGTGCTGCGTGCGTCGTTCGCGGAGAACGATCGGGCCAAGGCCGAGCGCGACACGATCGGACACATCAAGGTCGTCACCTCGTCCAAGGGCTACATCCTCGGCGCGACCATCGTCGGTCCCAACGCCAGCGAGCTGATCCAGATCTGGGCGCTGGCAATCGCCCAGCGCCTCCATATCAAGGCCATGACCAGCTACGTCGCGCCCTATCCGACGCTTGGCGAAATCGGAAGGCAGGCAGCTTTCCGTCAGTACGCCACCCTGCCCGCGAAGCGCAGCGTCCGGAAGGTCATAGATTTTCTTGCTAGGCTTGGTTAGCTGCTCTTATCGCCCCATATCTTCAGGGAAGAAATCTCGACAGCAACCCGATCCTGCCGCTTGACCATGTCGCGGGATCGATAGGCTGTAGGCTCCCACCGTGGGTGACATGCGCGGCGCGAAGTGCCAGAATCCCGCCAAGCCTCGTCTCGCGGGGCGCGACGCTGTGGAGCTGGCCTGAAAAGTCCGCCCAAAGCCGAGCAGAGCGGGACCAGAGGCGGGATGCGTGACCATGCCCCTCGATATGAACGAGCGTGTGATCGAAACGACGGAGAAACACTCCCTGGCCGTCTGGCCGTGGCTGCGCGAGCGCGCCGCTGCGATCAAGCGCGGCTGGCTCCGCATCGGCCTTCCCGCAAAACTGCTGCTGATGACGGCGGTGTTCGTCATGCTGGCGGAAATCCTGATCTTCCTGCCGTCGATCGCGAACTATCGCATCGGCTGGCTGAACGATCGCCTGACCGCCGCCAACGTCGCAGCCCTCGCCGCCGAAGCCGTGCCCGGCCGCACGGTGCCGCCCGCACTCCGAAACGAGCTTGTTCGCACGGCCCTCGTCCGCGCCGTCGCCATCCGCCGCGGCGGTGCCCGCCGGCTTGTGCTACCGCCCGTAGCGGAGATTTCCATCGACGAGCATTTCGATCTGCGCCAGCCGCCGGATCTCACCATCGGGCAGGATATCGCGCTCCGCTTGTCGCAGATCCAGGACGCCATCAAAGTCTTCTTCGCACCCGAAGATCGCTTGATCCGCATCGTCGGTTTTCTCGGCCCGCGCCAAGACGACGTCATCGAGGTGGTGCTGCCCGAGGAGCCTTTGAAGCGGGCGATGGTCCGCTACGGCATGAATATCGTCTATCTGTCGATCATCATCTCGCTGATGACGGCAGCGCTCGTCTATTTCGCGATCAGCGCGCTGCTCGTGCGTCCGATGATGCGCATCTCGCGCAACATGCTGCGCTTCGGTGAAAACCCGGAGGACGCGAGCCGCATCATCACGCCTTCGGGACGCGCCGACGAGATCGGCACTGCCGAGCGCGAGCTCGCGCATATGCAGCGCCAGCTGACGCAAGCCCTCATTCAAAAGAACCGGCTGGCCCAGCTCGGCCTCGCCGTCAGCAAGATCAGCCACGACCTGCGCAACATGCTGGCCAATGCCCAGCTGATATCGGACCGTCTGACGGCGATCCCCGATCCGACCGTCCAGCAATTCGCCCCCAAGCTGATCGCCTCGCTCGATCGCGCCATCAACTTCTGCAACAGCTCGCTGCGCTTCGGACGCGCCGAGGAAGCCGAACCGCGCCGAGAGCTGATGCGCCTGAAGCCGCTGCTGGAAGAAGTCGCCGAAGGCCTCGGTCTTCCGCGCGAAGGCAAGATCGCCTGGAAGCTCGATCTCGACGATCAGCTTCTGATCGACGCCGACCACGAGCATCTGTTCCGCGTTTTGAGCAACCTGACGCGCAACGCCGTGCAGGCGATCGAAAGCCAGGGTGACACCGATCGCGGCGAGATCCAGGTCAAGGCTTGGCGGGACGGACGCAAGGTTTTCGTCCAGATGTCCGACAACGGACCGGGCGTTCCCGAGCACGCCCGCGAAAATCTCTTCCGCGCGTTCCAGGCCTCGACCCGCAAAGACGGCTCCGGCCTGGGGCTCGCCATCGCGTCCGAGCTGGTGGGCGTTCACGGCGGCAAGCTGGAGCTTTTGGACACCGGCCTCGGCGCCACGTTCCTGATCGAGCTCCCCGATCGCACCGTCCGCTGAACGGCGAATCGCCGGTCCGGCCAGAGTGGCAGCGAAAACCGACCCGGCGCGGCGGGGGCACAGAAGCAGCCTCCCATCGCACGGGAATGCCTTCGGAAGCCCCAATTTCCGGGGTGGTAACCCCCATGGCCGGAAACGCCGCCCGGCGTCACCGAAGACACTTGCACTTGGCCGGCAGTCCGATTAGTAGTGGCGGCCTTGCCGGACCGCAGGCGCCGCTTGGCAGCGCCCCACGGTCCTCGCCGGCTTGCCCGGCACGAAATCGGCAAAAACGCGCCCGTAGCTCAGCTGGATAGAGCACCAGACTACGAATCTGGGGGTCAGAGGTTCGAATCCTTTCGGGCGCGCCACTTTAACAAACATCAGAATGTTTGGGGTTCCGATCGGGTCCGTTTCGACGTTGCGGCTGTTACCGCTGTGGGGTTGGTCGAACATCTAGCAACTTTGCCAGGATCGCATGTTGCAAGGTCTCAGGCCCTTCTTCCTTAGGTGAACCTTCGCCAGCCGGGCGAAACAGGGTTGATAGCACAAGTACACGTTCTGCTTCAGACACCAGCCCCTCACTTGTGAGGGCGCTATAGGTCTCTGCCATCACCGCTCGCTCCCCAGCATCAAGCCCTCTATGCCGTTCTTCCATGTAAACCCTGACCAGGATACGTGCGACCCAAAGCACGACGCTGACCACGAACACGCCGACGCCCGCAAGGATGAGCAGAGGCACGGATGACACGCCCATAAGCGCTGTCGCCGTTGTCTTGGCGAAGTTCAAAAACGCCGGAACCGTGTAAAATCCGACAAAGTATATCACGGACCCGTACAAGATGATCACGGCCTTCTGCCAATTCGCCCGGTCGCGATGCTTCTTAGCTTGAGTATTCCAATATTGAACCGAAGATCGAAGCTTCATCTGCTCCTTAAAGGCCTTATCGGTATTATGAATTTGTTCGATCGCAGCGTTCGCTTCATTATTGACGCGATCAAGCATTTCGCTCCAAGAAATCTCGCTCTGTGACCTCCAGCCGTCTCTATCTAGCGAAGACTGGACCCGCTCGGCTTTGGCCAACTGGATTTCGGATTTGAAGTCTGCAATTAGTTGCGCTGCGCTCGTATTAAATTGCGCGACTAGTTTGTCGAAACTAGATCGGGCTGCATGGTTGACGCCCTTACCGAGACCCAGCTCAGATAAAAGAATGGCTAACCGTCCGAGACTAACGCTGTAACGATTCTCATAAGGCGTGATCTGATCGGGACCCCAAGCTGATCTCAAATATTCTGAAGCTGCGGCCGCACCTGCCACATCGCCAAACCGGGCGCGAAAACTCTCAATGTATGCTGCCGGTGCGGTTTCAGATAACAAACCAAGACTCGCATAACTGTTTAGCGATGTCCTAGCCACAGCCAAATTATCGGGAGTTGGAGGGTTAGAGCCGAGCGCATCTCTTGCAGCTCTCAAGTGCTTGAAGAACCTGTTTCTCTGATCTTCAGCCAACCCCAATTTATCAGCTCTAATTTTTTCGAGCCAAGCCCAATACTCTAATTCGCCCTGAACCCACGAACGAACGTCCTCCAGGCTGTCGAAGATTCTGGATGTCCCTTCCGATGTGGGGAACGCAAAGTAGGGAGATGTCGATTCTGCTTCGCTCATCTTGAAATGATGCCGAACAACAATCCGCGAACAAACAGAAAGGCGTTTTTTCCACAAATTTCACGTGAACCAGACAGCGAAGCCAATGCTCGCCGAGAAGGCCCGCGAACCGATCCGCGGTCCACAGAAGGGTATTGCTCGAAATTCTCAAGCCCTTCACGGTCGGGTTTGGCGCGCAACCTTCGGTGTGAGCACGCTTTGACCATGCTCACCATCCCCGACGCCTCGGAACGGCTGGCCGCCAATTGAGCCGGGCGCGACCCCACACCTGGCGCCACTCCCTCTCCGCCCTTCCACTCCTTACTAACCACCAAGCTTTCGCATACCCCGGAACACCGGCGGCTCCCTGCGCATTCAGCGAGAGTCCGGGGTTAAACCGAAGGAGACCGCTCAATGCGCAGCTTGACCGTTACGGCTGTCGCCGCCAGCGCACTGCTTTGTTTAAGTGCCTCTTCCCCCAACGCCGCGCCGGTCGCACCGATCGGCAAGGCGCTATCGTCCGCAACCAGCAACGTAGAAACCGTCCAATCCAGGTCCTGCCGCCGCTGGTATCGAGAGTGTCGCATTCGCTGGGGCTGGGGGTGGCGCTTCCGCCGCTGCATGATCCGCCACGGCTGCTGACGGCAAAATGCGAAGGGGCCGCAAAACGGCCCCTCCATTACCTCTCACAGACCGAGATTCTTGATTGCGCCGCGGCATCCGTTCGCGCCGAGAGCTACTGTGTCGGCAGCTTGTCCAGCACCGCGCCCCAAGAAACGATCTTGAAATTCTGCGCCGTCCCGCCCGCGTTCTCATCGTCCTGCGCCACGAGCACGCCTTTCGGGTAATCAGGCCCGAAATCACCCGTCGCCACCGCCACGCCATCGGTTCCCGTTACCGCGTCGATCCCGAGCGCCGGATTCTCAGCGATGTGGAAGCGCGCCACAAGCTTTTCGTTCAGCAGCGAGAACAACGCGAACGTGTTGTTGCCCTGGATCGACGCGACGAGATAGCCGCCGTTCTCACCCGCGGGGGCAAGCGTCAGCCCCTCGATATCCGCCACGATATCCTTGCCGTCGACCGGCGCGATCATGACTCGATCGGCTCCCGCGTCCGGCTCGGCGCCATAGCGCCAGATCCCGACAGTCTCTTCAGCGATGTAAAGCACCCCGGTCCGCGCGTCCGCAACGCACCCTTCCGCAATCGAACCCACCGCGAAGCTTCGCACCAGCGTTGCTTCGACCTTGCCCGCTGCGTCCGGCTTGAGCGCAAACTGGCGAACCTCGCCGCTCTTGCCGGTGACGAACGCGTAGAGGTTTGACGTCTTGCGGCTGCGGTAAAGGCAAAGGCCGTACGGATCGCCGACATCCGCCGCAACGAACGACTCCTTGAGATGCGTGACGGCGAGTGTTTCGGGATCGAGCGTGAAGAACGTCATGCCGACGAGCGTTCTATCGCTCGCGACGACGAGCACGTGGTCCTTGCCGTTGACCGTCCATCCGTCGTGAAGGTCGACGTTGTTCATCCGGCCGACGGGAAAGAAAGAAACCTTTTCGCCTTTGAGATCGAGAACGAACAAGCCCGTTTTCTTGTCCGTCGCGAAAACGCGGCTCGCCTGCGGATCGCGCGGATTGCGCCAGATCTCGGCGTCGTCTGCGGCGTCGCCGGCATCCTGTGCGGCCACGCTCTCCGCTGCGGCCGGAACCTCGAACACCGGCACGGACTGCGCGACGGCTGTGCCGCCACAAACCGGCAACGCGATGCCAGCCACCGCACAAGCCAAGAGAATGCGAAAATCACGGATCATGTCAGAAAAGCCCTGAGGAGGATGAGGAGAAGGCAGCCGAACGCTCGATCAATGAGGACGTCCGGAACGACACTTCGAGCGCCGCGCCAATGGCTGCAAGGTGCCGCACACTCGTCGCGAAGCTTAACAACACGATGACATTCGGGGCTCGCATCGCGCGAGGAACACGAGCCGTCTCTACGTAGGGAGACCGACACGCAACACGCGTCGCGCATACCTCGGGTGTCACGTCCCTGTTAATTCGCTGTCACCTAAGCCGTCTAAGCGGGATCGACATTCGAACGAGCTCGCAATCGAGGCGCGATCGACCGATCGCTTCCGCATTCGACTCCGGAGATTGAGTAAGGGCGTACTTTTGGGGGACTGCGAGGCCGAGCCTCGCGCGGGAGTGATATCAGTATGTGGAAGAAAATTGCGTGCAGCAGAGCCTCTCTGCTGCTGACGACGGCGCTTGGCTCGTTGACGGCTGTTGGCGCAGCCCATGCCCAGGATGCATCGGGCGTTCAAACCTCCGACGAGCTGATCGTGTACGGCACCGTCGTCACCCGCAATCGCACCGAATCCGTCTCGCCGACGCTCTCTTACGATCTCGAATACTTTCAGCGTTTCGAACCGATTTCCGCCGGTGACGCGCTGAAGCGCTTGCCCGGCGTCAGCTTCTCGAGCGACGTGCTCGAATACGATCAGGTACAGCTGCGCGGCCTGCCGTCGAACTACGCGCAGGTTCAGGTCAACGGCCAGAACATGACGGGTGCTGGCAACGACCGCGTATTCATGGTCGACCGCATCCCGGCCGAATTGATCGACGGCATCGAGGTCATCCGCAGCCCGTCGGCAGATATGTCCTCGGAAGGCATCGGCGGCACCGTCAACGCGAAGCTCAAGCGCGCCGGTCAGATCAAGGGCGGCTGGGTACGCGGCAGCGGTTTCGGCATCGAAGACGACGAACTGCGTGGCGCGGGCTCCGTCGGCTACGGCGACACCATCGGTGAGACATCTTACCTGATGTCCATTGACGTCCAGCAGCGCCGCAATCCGAAATTCAAGGACACCAAGATATTCGACGCTGCCAGCGGCGATCTCAAGGAGTTCTCGACCCAGGAAGACACCCGAGACGGAACCGATTATGCCTTCAACGGCGAGGTGGCACAGAAGATCGGCGACGGCCTCCTTCGGCTTTACGGCTTCTATGTCCTGACCGACCGCGACGAAAAAGAGCTGACGCCCACTTACGAAGAAGATGGCGGCGCATTCCCGCTGGTCGAGATCGCCAAGCAGCACGAAGGCATCGTGCAGCAGAACATGAGCATCGTCGGCGATTACACCGTTCCGGTCGGGAAAGACGAGGCCCAGGTGATCGTCGGCTACAACCGCTTCGTCGACAACCTCGGAACCAAGGAATACGTCAGCGAGCCGCCGGATCCGTTCGATCTCGACGCAACGGAAACCGTGGACACGCTGGACCAGGATTGGTTCGGAACGCTCGCTTACACCGCGCGCTTCAACGAGATCGTATCCGTCAAGGTCGGCACGGACGGACGCATCAAGACGCGCGACTTCCGCCAAACCGAGGACGGCGACATCGCCGATAACGGCCTCTTCGACATCGAGGAGCGCCGCATCGATCCTTACGTCAAGGCGACGTGGACGTTCCTGCCCGGCCTCACGATCGAAACCGGCCTTCGTTATGAGCACACTGAGCGCGACTTCTCGAGCGAGGACTTCACCGGCGAGAAGACATCCGACGAGTTCAATCCGTCGGCTCATGTCCGCTACGCTCTGACCGACACGACGATGTTGCGCTTCTCTGTCGCGCGCACCGTTCTGCGCCCGAGCTTCGACATGCTCACACCGGCAACTCTCGAGGAAGAGCCCACCGACAAGTATGCCACGGCGGGCAATCCCAACCTCGATCAGGAAACCGCCTGGGGCATCGACGTCGGCTTCGACCAGAAGATCGGCGACCGCGGCATCCTCGGATTCAACTTCTTCAACCGCGCAATCAAGGACAAGATCGAGCTGATCGGCGACGGAACCGATCTTCCGGGCAGCGATTGCGACGGCAGCGAGTGCAAGCTGCTGACCTACAAGAATGTCGGCGATGCGCGCGCTTGGGGTATCGAGGTCGATGTGGACCTGCCGCTCACCGCGCTCGGTCTGCCGGATACCAGCATCTCCGCCAACTACACCTGGCTGCGTTCCGAGGTCGACGATCCGCTTTTCCCCGGCCAAAAGCGCCGTTTCCGCGACCAGCCGAACTACGTCTACAACATCGGCCTGATCCAGAACCTCCCGTCGTGGAAATCGACCTTCGGCGTCACCTATCAGAAGCGTGGCGAGTCCGAGACCTATGAATACGACGAGATCGAGAAGCTCAGCTACGAGGGCAACCTAGAAGCCTTCTGGGAAACGCGCCTGTCCAACTCCACGGTCATCCGCTTCACCGGCGCCAATCTGCTGGATGCGGAAAAGGTCGAGAACAAGAGAATCTACGAGCTCGACCGGACCGAGTCCCTGGAAGAGATCGAAGTCGAGCGTGAGCGCAGCGGCCGTCTGTTCCTGATGACGGTACGGCAGGCATTCTAACGGCTGCGAGGCTCTTGCAAGCCTCGCAAACCGTTTGAGCAACGACTGAACCTTTCGCTGATCACCGGCCCACGCCGGTGGTCAGCTTGTTCGTTCATCCCTTCGCCTTAGAGACGGACCAAGCTCCATGACCGCATCGCGATTGAACTGTCGCTCTCGTCCTTCCCACTTCATCCGGCTTGCGATGTCAGTCCTCGCATTGGCGGTCGTTGCCTGCTCCGCATCGCCGTTCGCCACCGCTCAGACCAGCGACCCCGCACTGCAGCCGCCAGTTGAAACCGCTCCATCCGCGCCCACAACCACAGCGCCAGCACCCGAGCCGCAGGCCGTAACACCTGCGGCACCGCAGGAGACCGCACCCGTCACCGCCCCGCAAGAGCAAGCCCCCGCCTCAATCGCGCCGACCGAAACCCACTCCCAAACCGACATCCGCGATACCCCGGCCGATGCTCCTGTGCCGACAGGTCATATCAGCCCCGCGCAACTCCCTCACGATCTGTCGCCGTGGAACATGTTCATGTCGGCCGATATCATCGTCAAAGCCGTGATGATCGGCCTCGCATTCGCATCCATGGTCACCTGGACGGTGTGGCTAGCGAAAAGCATCGAACTGGCTTGGGCCAAGCGGTCACTCGCAAAAGCATCGCGCGCTATGACCGCCGCGACCTCGCTTTCGGATGCCAGACAGGCTGTCGGTGACAAGCGCGGCGTCTTGCAGGGCCTGCTCGCCATGGCAACGACCGAGCTGACGCTCTCGAGCGGAATTGGCGACAAGGCCGGCATCAAGGAGCGCGTTGCGTCGCGTCTCGACGGGCTAACGCTCGCCGCCGGGCGCAACATGAACAGCGGCACTGGCGTGCTCGCCACCATCGGCTCTACGGCGCCGTTCGTCGGCTTGTTTGGTACCGTCTGGGGCATCATGAACAGCTTCATCGGCATTTCCGAATCCCAGACGACCAACCTCGCCGTCGTTGCGCCGGGTATCGCCGAAGCTTTGCTCGCCACCGCTATCGGCCTCGTCGCGGCAATCCCGGCGGTCATCATCTACAATCAGTTTGCGCGGTCGATCTCATCCTACAAGGCGTCGGTGGCGGAAGCTGCCGCCGAGGTTCTGCGGCTCGTCTCTCGCGATCTCGATCGCGGAAACAAGATCCCGCTGTCGCAGGCGGCGGAGTAGAGACCGATGGCAGGCGGGCTCAACAAATCCGACAATGACGACTTGGCCGAAAACCACGAGATCAACGTCACGCCGTTTATCGACGTGATGCTCGTGCTGCTGATCATCTTCATGGTGGCAGCGCCACTTTCCACGGTCGATGTACCCGTCGATCTGCCGGTCGCAAGCACAAAGCCGCAACCCCGGCCGGACAAACCCGTCTTCGTCACCGTCAAAGCCGATCTCTCACTCACCATCGGCAACGACGCGATCCCGAGCGGGGCGCTCGCACAGGCTCTCGACGGCGCAACGAAGGGAGATCGAACCCAGCGGATTTTCCTCCGCGCCGACAAGACCGTTCCCTATGGGGAGCTGATGCGGGCGATGAACCTGCTACGCGCGGCCGGCTATCTCAAGGTCGCACTGGTCGGCTTGGAGGATGTGGCAAGCGCACCCATCCAAGGCGGAGGAGCATCCGAACGGCCATGATGATGCACGCCGAAGCCTATTTCGAACCGGCCACCCACCGCCTGACGCGATGGAGCAGCGCGGCAAGCATGGTCGTAGCGCTGCATGTGGCAGCTGGCGTCGTGGCGCTCATGTCGTGGCCCACCGCCGAGCCGAAAACCAACGAGCCGTCCGGCGCGGTCATGATGGATCTGCCATCGCTAGCCGCCGAATCCCCGTCCGACCAGCAGGAGCTGTCCGAACAGCCTCAATTCCAGATGGCGGCACCACCCCCGTCGCCCGCCGATATCGCCGAGGAGACACCTCCCGAAGCTAGTCGGGCCGCCGAAGCGCAGCCTGAGCCGGAGCCAACGCCCGAGAAGGTGGCCGAAATACCGGACGCGTCGCCGACGGCCGCACCCACTCCCGAGCCTCTACCCGAGATGCCTGATATCGAGGAGGCCCCGCTAGCGCCTGAACCCGAGGTCACGCTTCCCAAGAAAGCGACGCCCGAACCCGAAGCGAAACCCGCCAAGCCGAAGCAGAAAATCGCGGATAAGGCCAACGAGAAGGACGCAGTCGCCAAGTCCGCTCAAAAGTCCAACAGCAAGCAACAGCAACAGGCAGCTGCATCGTCTAAGGGAAAATTCGACCCCAATCCGGTCTATCGCGCGAGCCCCGCCTACCCAACTGGGGCGCGCGCCCAGAAGATCGAGGGCAACGTGGTCGTTGCCTATTCGGTCTCCGCGTCCGGCGCAGTGTCGAACGTGCGCGTCGTCTCGGCAAGCCCGCCCGGCATCTTCAACAGCGCCACGATTGCCGCTGTCCAGAAATGGCGCTTCAAGCCCTCGCCACAGGGCGCGCAGGGCCGCCGGACGACCGTCCGCTTCAAGCTGCGGTAAGGGAAAGCGGCGATATACGGCTTAAACCAACACCCGCACGGAGCCTCTGCTCCGGCTAGCCTTGCCGAGACGCGAACGAGCTGGCACTGAAGATCGAGCCCTATCGTTCGACGGATTGACCGCGATGAAAAGCTTGTACGCGCTGATTGCGATCCTTTTGCTGTGCGGGTCTGCCGCCGCGCAGGAGACCGTCGCGCTTGCGATCGAGGGATGGCAACAGCAGGAAGGCCGGGACGGCATCGTCTATTACCGATGCGCGAGCGAGATCTGCGCGGCAGGATCCGTCGTCAGCTACAAGGCGCAACCCCACAGAACGGCGCTGACGCTCGAAGAGTTCGAGAAGCATCATCGCCGCCTCGCCGAAAACAACAAAGGCTCGGGGCGCATTCGCGATGCGCGCATCACCGAACCCAAAGCCCGCACGCTCGACGGCGTGCGCGTGCTACAGATCAGCCGCGAGGTCGAGTGGTCCGACGGCACCACGACGTTCACCATCGAAGCTCGCCTGATCGGAGAGGAGAAAAGCTTCTCTCTTGTCAGTGACTCTCCAAAGCGAGACTGGACCGCCAACAACTTCGAAGGCTTTCTGCGCAGCCTGATCCAGATCGCCGGTCTCAAGAACCAGACGAAGCCGCAAGAATGAGCGGGAGACCGTGCCTTTCGCGGGCCATCTGACAGGCATCGTCGCCCGGCAGACACGCCCGGCAGACATCAGGCCTGTCCGCATAGATCGCGCAAGAGGTCTCAACGCCGATGCGTCCGACCAGGGCGGTGCAGCGCTCCTCCTCGCAACGCATGCCGGAAAGGTTCTCGGCAACGAACTTGCTCGGAATGCGATCGAGCGCCTCATCGCTCTCGGTCGTGAAGCGCGGCCACTCGCGAGAATAAGCGCAGCATGCCCCGCACGCGGTGCAAGGCGAGGCAGTCTCATCAGTCATGACGACTGGTTCGCTCAAACGATCTGCTCCATCCAACCGCAACGGCAAACTCAGTTCACCCAAACTAGGCATCGTCGAGCATTGCCAGCGCGGACCGGCGATCCGACGGTTTCAACTTGAGAAACAGCAATCGCGCTGCCTTGATATCTCGCTCGGAGCCGCTGTCAGACGCGGCCTGGAGGGCAATTGTCGTCGGATGCGCGGGGCCACAAATGAAAGCGAGTGCCTTGGCCAGCCGGCCCATTGCAGCCCGATCGATTGCCGTCTCGTCCATTGAAAGTGTCCTGACTGCGGTGGCCACAAAACGACAGCTTACCCGATCTCGGCATTGAACCGATAGCCGATGCCGGGCTCGGTGAGAATATAGTCGGGCGCCTGCGCAGATGGCTTGAGCTTCTGGCGAAGCTGGCCGATGAACACGCGCAGATACTGCAGGTCCTCGGTATGGGCCGGCCCCCAGACCGCCGTGAGAATCTGCCGGTGGGTGAGAACCCGCCCGCTGTTGCGAACCAGAACCGCGAGCAGCTCGAACTCCTTCGGCGTGAGCTTGACCGGCTTTCCCGCGAGCGTCACCGCATGGCCGAGAACATCCACATCGAGTGCGCCGGCCTTGAGCCGTGTCTGCTCGCCCGACTTCTGCGCCGCATGCCGGAGCGCTGTCCGCAGGCGCGCCGTCAGCTCGCCAATGCCGAACGGCTTGTTTATGTAGTCGTCGGCGCCGAGATCCAGCGCCGCGATTTTCTCCGCCTCCCGATCCCGCGCCGAAAGCACGACGATCGGAATTTTGCTCCAGCTCCGAAGTTCCCGGATCACGTCCTTTCCGTCCATGTCCGGCAGGCCAAGATCGAGCACGATCACATCGGGCGATTGGGTTGCAGCGGCCTTCAGCGCTTCGCCGCCGGTCACAGCCACCACCACCTCATAGCCGGCCGCCGTAAGGCTCGGCCTCAGGAAGCGGACGATCTGCGGTTCGTCGTCGATGATGAGAACGCGTTCGCTGCTCATGCGTCCTCCTTCGAAGCACTTGAAGAGCCGGCTTCGCTTTGCCCTGCTGGCAGCACGATCTCGAGCTCGCTGCCCTTGCCGTTTGCAGCCGGGCTCCGCGCCGTGATCGTCCCACCCATCGCCGCGACGAGAGCCGCCGAAATTGAAAGACCGAGCCCGGTACCGGGTGCCCGGCCGTCTCCGCCCGCCACCCGATAGAACTTGTCGAAGATTTTTGAAAGCGCCTCTGCGGGAATTCCGATGCCGTCATCCGCAACTGTAATTCGAACCCCACCCTCACCGGCAAGGGTCAGAGCCGCGATCCGCGTCACAGAGTTCGGCGGACTATACTTGTCGGCGTTATCAAGCAGATTGAACAGAACCTGCTCCAAGAGCGCCGCATCGCCACGCACCAACGGAAGATCCGCGTCGATAGACGTCTGCGTTTGCCGTTTCGGAAAGCTCTTGGCCGCCCGCGCAACGGCGCCCCGCACGGCATCCCCCACATCAACCCAGTCGCGCCGGATATCGAGCGCGCCAGCCTCGAGCCGCGTCATGTCGAGGAGGTTTGATACGAACGCCGACAGCCGGCTAGCCTCCTCCTCGATCGTCGCGAGAAGGTCCGCCCGATCCTGGCTCGGCATCCGCTCGCCGAGCTGGCGCAAGCTCGTCGCCGAGCCGAGGATAGAGGCAAGCGGCGTTCTGAGATCGTGCGAGATCGAGGATAGAAGCGCGCCGCGCAGGCGCTCGCTCTCGGCAGCCGTTGCCGCATTGGCCGCCTGTTCCACGAGGTACGTACGCTCGATCGCGGTGGCAGCCTGATCGGCGAAGGATTGCAGCGCGCTGACGGTGGCGGAAGGCAACACGTCCTCCTCGTCCTCAGAAGCAATACCCAGGACGCCAACGGCGCCCCCGGACGAAATCAACGGGCGGAAATGATAGAGCGCTGACGGCAACGTGCCGGTGAAATGGCCCGCTGGCTCACGCTTTTCGTACGCCCATCGGGCCGCAGCCCAATCGGCCGTCGAGAGCGTGTCCTCGGGCGGCCAGCCACCTTCGAGCACGAGTTCGCCCGAGCGCTCCAGAAGAATGACCGACTTTCCTTTCACCACCGCCGCCGATTGCGCCGCCAGCAGCCAGACCACATCGTCGATTTTCGGAGCCCCCGACAGCTTTCTCGAAAAGTCGTACAGCGCCTGGGTTGCCTCGGCGCGCTCGCGCGTGGCGGTGGCCTGCTCTCTGAGCCGCCCGGCCAGGCCACCCGTCGTAATCGCCACGACGAGAAAAATGAGCAGCGCAAAAAGCTCGTGTGGAGACGCGATCGTGAGCGTGGTCCGCGGCTCGATGAAGAAAAAGTTGTAGGCAACAAACGAGAGCGCCGCCGCCACCACAGCCGAGAAAATTCCGAACCGCAACGCGCACAGCAGCACCGCGAACAGAAACACCATCGAAAGGTTGGGGAGCTGCGTAACCTGCTCCAAGAGCTGACCCGCCGCAACGCCAAGCCCCACCGCGATCAGGGCCGCGATCCCGCCGGTCCAAGCCGCCCGTGCATCCGGTAACTGAGGCCACAGCGACCTCGGGCGCACATCGTCCGAAGCAACCACCGTTACCGACAAACCCGCGGCCGCAGACATCAGCGCGGACGATAGCGAACGGCCAAACAAGCTATTGAGGAAACTCGGTCGCGACCGCCCGACGACGATCTGCGTTATGTTGTTGCGCTTGGCGTAGGCGAGCACTTCAGCCGCGAGATCCTTGCCGCTGAGACGGACCGTCGTCGCCCCGAGCCGGTCCGCGAGACGCATGGCTTTCTCCATACGCCGCACCGCCCCTCGATCCGTACTTTCCCGGTCGCTCTGCACGAGGTGAACGGCGATCCATTCGGACTTGAGCGCGGAAGCCATGCGCGCCGCCGCCCGCACCACAACTTCGCTCCGCTCGTCCCCGCCAACGCAGACGAGCAACCTCTCGGCTGTCGGCCATGGACCTTCGATCCCCTGCCGGCGCAATTCCGACAGCATCTGCTCGTCGACGCGATCAGCGGTTCGCCGGAGCGCGAGCTCGCGCAGCGCCGTCAGGTTGCTCGGCTGGAAGAACTTGTCGATCGCCCGGCGTGCATTCTCGGGCAAGTAGACCTTGCCGTCCTTGAGACGCTGGATCAGCTCCTCCGGCGGCAGATCGACCATGACGATTTCATCGGCCCGCTCGAGCACTCTGTCGGGCACCGTCTCGCGCACCGTAATGCCTGCGATCCGCTGGACGACATCAGTCAAGCTTTCGAGGTGCTGGATGTTGAGCGTCGTCCAGACGTTGATGCCGGCCTGCAGAACGCCATCGACGTCCTGGTAGCGCTTGGGATGCACAAGGTCCGGCGCGTTCGAGTGCGCGAATTCATCGACGAGAAGCAGCTCGGGCCGCCGCGCGATGGCGGCATCGACGTCGAATTCCATCAGGGTGCGGTTGCGATAGGGAACGGTTCGCCGGGGCAGCACCTCGAGCCCGTCCAGCAACGCGGCCGTCTCCGACCGGCCGTGGGTTTCCACCACGCCGACGACGACATCCATCCCCTCAGCCTTGAGCGCGCGCGCGCCCGCGAGCATCGCATAGGTTTTGCCAACGCCCGGCGCCATGCCGAGAAACACCTTGAGCTTGCCGCGCTGCTCCTTCGCGGCAAGCTCAAGAAGCGCCTTCGGCGACGGGCGGCGCTTCTCCCCGGTGTGTGTCGTATCGGCCATGTCCTATCCGGAGGCTGGGGCGAAGGCGGCGTCAAGAGCCAGATTGAGCAGCACAACGTTAATGCGCTCCTCGCCGATCAGCCCGAAGTCCGGCTTGTCGAGGTTCTGCGCCACGATGGCGCGGACGCGATCCGGGCTGACGCCCCGGGCCTTGGCCACGCGCTCCACCTGAAGCTCGGCATAAGCCGGGCTGATATGCGGATCGAGCCCGCTGGCGGACGTCGTAACGGCATCCGCCGGAACCGGACCTCCGCCCGGCTCTCGCAGGCTGGCAACATCGGCGGCAACTCGGTCGAGCAGCTTCTTGGACAACGGTCCAAGATTAGACCCCGACGAAGCTGCCGCATCGTAACCGGCCTGCCCCGCGGCCGACGGGCGACCATGAAAATAGCGCTCGGAGGCGAAGACCTGCCCGATCAGACGCGAGCCGGCTACCGTTCCGTCGCGAACGATCAGGCTACCGCCAGCTGAGGTCGGAAACGCGATGTTCGCAAGCCCCGTCATGGCGAGCGGATAGGCAAGCCCCGTGAGCACTGTAAAAATCGCGACGAGAACGAACGCGGGACGAAAATAAGAGGTCATGATTGGCACTCCTTAGGCGAGACCGAGGCCGGAGACGGCGAGGTCGACAACCTTGATGCCGATGAACGGCACGACGAGACCGCCGAGGCCATAGACCAGCAGATTTCTACGCAGAAGCTCACCCGCACCCATCGGACGATAGGCGATGCCTTTGAGTGCAAGCGGGATCAACGCGATGATGATCAACGCATTGAAGATGACCGCCGAGAGAATGGCGCTCTCGGGTGTCGCGAGCCCCATGATGTTCAAGGCTCCGAGCTCGGGGTACGTGGCAACGAACAGCGCCGGAATGATCGCGAAGTATTTGGCGACGTCGTTGGCGATCGAAAACGTCGTCAGCGAGCCGCGCGTCATCAGAAGTTGCTTGCCGATCTCGGTGATCTCGATGAGCTTCGTGGGATCGCTGTCGAGATCCACCATGTTGCCGGCTTCGCGTGCCGCCTGGGTACCGGTCTGCATCGCCACGCCGACATCGGCCTGCGCGAGCGCGGGCGCATCGTTGGTGCCGTCGCCGCACATCGCGATAAGGCGACCTCGCATCTGCTCGCCTTTGATGTAGGCGAGTTTATCCTGCGGGGTTGCTTCGGCGATGTAATCGTCAACGCCAGCTTCCGACGCGATTGCCGCCGCAGTCACCGGATTGTCGCCGGTCACCATCACCGTCTTGATGCCCATCTTCCGCAGCGAAGCAAAACGCGCCTTGATATCGGGCTTCACCACGTCCTTGAGATGGATGACGCCGATCAGGCGCGAACCGTCCGCCACCGCCAGCGGTGTGCCACCCGACCGGGCGATGGACTGCACGGTTTCCCGGAAAATTGGCGCAGCGCGCTCCAGCGTCTCACCCGCAAAAGCGAGGACCGCATCGACCGCACCCTTGCGGATACTGCGGCCGTTTATATCGATACCGGATATGCGCGTCTGCGCGGAGAACGGAATGGAGGTCGCCGCCGCTGTGCCGGCCGCAGGCGCGAAAAGACCGAACTCTCCACGGGCCAACGCCACGATCGAGCGGCCTTCCGGCGTCTCGTCCGAGAGAGAGGCAAGCAGCGCCGCTTCCGCCACGTCACGTTCCGTCGCGCCAGGCACAGGCACGAACGCAGTCGCGAGACGGTTGCCGTAGGTGATGGTGCCGGTCTTGTCGAGCAGCAGCGTGTCGACGTCGCCCGCTGCCTCGACCGCACGTCCCGATGTCGCCACCACGTTGAAACGCACGAGCCGGTCCATGCCTGCGATACCGATCGCCGAGAGCAGACCGCCGATGGTCGTCGGAATGAGCGTCACGAGCAGCGCGACCAGAACCGTCACCGACAGCACTGTGCCCGAATATCCGGCCAGCCCCCAGAGCGTCACGACCGCAATCAGGAGAATGAGCGTCAGGCCCGATAGCAGGATGGAAAGCGCGAGCTCGTTCGGCGTTTTCTGCCGCTCCGCACCTTCGACGAGCGCAATCATCCGGTCGAGGAACGACGAGCCGGGAGCCGCCGTCACGCGCACTTTGATCCAATCCGACAGCACGACGGTGCCGCCGGTCACCGCCGATCGATCGCCGCCCGACTCGCGAATGACGGGCGCCGACTCGCCGGTGATGGCGGATTCGTTCACCGACGCGATGCCCTCGGTCACCTCACCGTCGGCCGGGATCGTATCGCCGGCCTCGACCAGCACCACGTCACCTTCCGCGAGATCGTGCGCCGACCTCGGCTCCCACGGATCGTCTTTCGAGTCGTCCGCATGCAGCAGAAGCTTGGCCGTGGTGTCGCTGCGCGTACGGCGCAACGCATCCGCCTGCGCCTTGCCCCGCCCCTCCGCCACTGCTTCCGCGAAGTTGGCGAACAGCACCGTGAACCATAGCCACACCGCGATCTGGCCGGTGAAGGCGAGGTCGTCGGCGCCGAACGCGAGGTCGCGAACGAAGATCGCCGTCACGAGAGCCGCGACCACGCCAGTGACGAACATGACGGGATTGCGGATGAGTTTCTGCGGCGCGAGCTTCAACACCGCGTCGTATGCCGCTTGCCGGATAATCGACCTGTCCAGCAGCGCGAGCGTAGAGTGCTTGGTCATTTTAGTCTCCTTAGAAGGTCTTACCCGACAGCATCAGGAAGTGCTCGACGATGGGGCCGAGCGCGAGCGCCGGGAAATATTGCAATCCACCGAGGATCAGGATCACGCCGATCAGAAGCCCGACGAACAAGCCGCCGTGCGTCGGGAACGTGCCCGCCGACGCCGGCGCTTTTGTCTTGGCGGCGAGCGAGCCGGCGATAGCCATTACGGGAACGACGTAGGCGAAGCGGCCGAGCAGCATCGCAAACCCGAGCGTGGTGTTGTACCAGGGCGTATTTGCGCTGAGCCCTGCGAAGGCAGACCCGTTGTTACCCGCCGCCGACGAATAGGCGTAAAGGATCTCGGTCAGTCCGCGCGGGCCGCCGTTCGCGAGGCTCGCGAGCGCGACCGGCAACATCGCCGATACCGCCGTGAACCCCAGGATCGCGAACGGGAGGATCAGTAGTGCCAGCACCGCGAGCTTCATTTCGCGCGCCTCGACCTTCTTGCCGAGATACTCCGGCGTGCGGCCGACCATGAGCCCCGCGACGAACACCGACAGTAGCGCCATCACCAGCATGCCATAAAGGCCCGAGCCGACACCGCCCGGCAAAATCTCGCCGAGCTGCATCATGAACAGCGGAACGAGCCCGCCGAGCGGCGTTAGCGAACCATGCATCGCGTTAACGGCGCCGCACGAGAGGCCCGTCGTCGCAACGATGTAGAGTGCCGAAAGAGCTTGCCCGAAGCGAACTTCCTTGCCTTCGAGATTACCGGCCGAACCATCGACACCGGCGGCCACGAGCAGCGGATTACCCGCCGTTTCCGACGCATAGACGATGGCTGTGCCCGCTATCAGCAGCACCCACATGGCAGCCAGCAGCGCGTAGCCCTGGCGCCGGTCCGAAACCATGTGACCGAACGTGAACGTCAGCGCCGTCGGAATAAGCAGCATGCTCCAGATCGAGAGGATGTTGGACCACGCGTTGGGGTTCTCGAACGGATGCGCGGCGTTGACGTTGAAGAAGCCGCCACCGTTGGTGCCGAGTTGCTTGATCGCCTCCTGGCTCGCCACCGGCCCGAGCGCGATCGTCTGCTTCGCGCCTTCGAGCGTCGTGGCATCGACACTAGCCAACAGCGTCTGCGGCACGCCCGATGCCGCATAGGCGATCGCGACGACGACCGAGATTGGCAACAGCACGTAAAGCGTCGCCCGCGTGAGATCGACCCAGAAATTGCCGAGCGACTTGGCACCGCTTCGCGCAAACGCGCGCGACACGGCGACGGCGAGCGCAATGCCCGTCGCAGCCGAGACGAAATTCTGCACGGTAAGGCCCGCCATCTGCACAAGATGGCTCATCGTCGTTTCCCCGCCGTAGGACTGCCAGTTCGTATTGGTGACGAAGCTGACGGCGGTATTGAAGGCAAGATCGGGCGCAACGCCCGCGAAGCCTTGCGGATTGAGCGGCAGAGCGCCCTGAAGACGCAACAGGCCATAAAGAACGAGAAAGCCCACCGCGTTGAACGCCAGCATCGAAAGCGTATAGGAAATCCAGCTCTGCTCGGCATCGGCCTTCACGCCCGCCGCCGCATAGACCCGCCGCTCAACCGGCGAAAAAACAGCCCCAAGCACCGTGTGCTCGCCCGCGAACACGCGCGCCATGTAGGCGCCGAGCGGCCACGCAACGACGAGAACCGCGCCGAGCACCAGCGCGATCTCCAACCAACCCATCAAATTCATTGAACGGCCCCTCCAAGGCCTTCGGACCGCTGTCGCGGCGTCAGAACAAAAGCAGATGACGCGCGAGCGGCAGTTCGCTTCTCGCTAGAATTTCTCCGGACGAACCAGCGTGTAGACAAGATAGACGCCGAGCCCGATGGCGACGGCGAGACCGATGACGGGATCGCTCATGGACGCCTCACAGCCGGTTGCACGCCGCGGCATATCCGGCCATCAGGCCGAAACCGCCAAGGCCGAGCGCAAGGTAGAAAAGATCAAGCATGGTTCTGCTCCTGTTGTGTGATGAGCAGAATGGGGAGGCACGTATCAAATCTCGATTGGGAAAATCCGTCTCCCGCATAAGGGAAACATAAAGATGGGCGCGCGCCCCTCGCGGCAATGCCCCATTGGTGGACGCAACGACGAAAAAGGCCCCGGCATCTCTGCCAGGGCCATATCCTCCGCAACATATTCACGGAGAAGAGTATGACTTTGAAACCAAACGCTTCACTTGAAAATACACCGATCCACTAGTCGACCCTCGAACCAAATCATGAGGCCTGTCAGAAGCGTAAATTGCCGCCAAGCTTGCCGCCGACCCCAACCTGTCCTTCGGTTTCGAGATTGAACAGAAGCTTCGCGTCGATCTCCCAGCTCATGTTGTCCGAGAGAGCAAGTCCCGTCGTCAGCGCGCCGAAGAGGCCCTCGTTGTCGAGAGAGGCAGCACCGGCCGTGAAGCCAAGGCTCGGCTTGAGCACGAGGCCGCTCTCGAGCAGAACCTGCTTCTCCAGGTCGGCGCCGACACTGATCCGGAACTGCTCCGTCGTGAATCCGGGCAAGATCAGTTTATCGCCGTTGTCGTTGCCGACCGTGTAGTCGTCGACTTCCTCGCTGAGATAGACGGCCTTGAGCCGCGGCGTGATCGTAACGTCGTCGAGGTTCCATTGCCCCGCGATCTTGGCCGTCCACATCCAGCGGCTGGTATCGAACGACCCATCGAAGAACAACGTGTCGATGTCGTTCGAAGATCCGCCGTAAAGCAGGTTGGTATCGAAGAACACGCCTTCGCCGATCTCGAACGAGGCATAGGGGCCAGCCAGCCAACCCGTTCCGACCAGTTCGGCTTCCTGATCCGTCGGATCGGTCATCCGATCGACATGCAGCGAAACGCCGACCAGCGCGCGGGGAGACAAGAGGTAGTCGGCACCAACAGACACTAAGCCGAAGCTGCCCCAGTTGTCGTCGCTCTCATCACGGCGATGTGCCATCAGCGTGCCGTCCACCCAGACGTTGAACGGCTGCACGGCACCGCCGCCTTTACCGCCGTTCTTCGCCGCGCGCATCTCGGCGAGACTCGTCGAGACACCAAGGGTCACGCCGTCGCCGTTTGGTGAAACGCGCGTCTCACCCGCTTCGGTTGCTTTTGCCATACGGCGGCGCTCGATGAGCCCCGGCGTCTTGACGTTGGAGGCGATCAGGTTCTGCCGTGCCTGGACGAAGCCGTGAACACGCCGATCGATATCGGCGGCCGTGCCTTCAGGGTCGAACGCCACGTTGTAGGTCACGACACCCATATTCGAGGTGCCGAGCGCGCTGATCAGCTTGAAGCCGACCTTGGCCTGTCCCTTGAACCCGTGATTGGGCGTGAACTTGAGATAGAAACCAAACGGACCCGTCACGACAGTTTGCGCCAGCTCGCCGCGAATGATCTTGGCGGTGCCGGCATCCGCCGGCTCGACTGAGACCAGCTCGGAATCGTCGAATGGGCCGCCAGTCGCGCCGTTATTCAGGTATACGGAGGGCGGGGCCTCGCCGGCCGGCACGCTTTCTGTCTTGTCGGACACCGTGATGGCGCGCTCGATGACCTCCAGCGTGTACGCAGCCGATCCCTCGAAGCCGAGCGAATCCTCGACCGAGATCGTGAAGCTGTAGTTGCCTTCGCTGTTCGCCGCCAACGGCCCCGACAGCTCGCCGGTCGAAACGTTGAGGATCATGCCGGGTGGCAATGCACCTGCCGAGACCGAAAAGATCGGCGTATTGTCGGGGTTGGCGGTGGTTGTGATACCGCCCGTATAGGCCTCGCCGGCCATCGCCTGAGGCAGCGCACCGCTCGCGGGCGTGAAGAGCGTCGGCACGGCTTCGACGGTGATCGTGACGGTACCGGGCTGGGAGGATCCGTCGTCGTTGCTCGCGGTATACGTGAAGCTGTCCGAGCCTGTGTAGCCGACGCCCGGTGTGTAGGTGAGCGTCATTCCCGAGACGCTGGCCGTACCGTGGCTTGGCCCGCTGTCGATGGCGAGTGAGGTCGCGGTGCCGCCGGTGATGGTCGGCGTGAACGTGTTGCTCGAAGAGTTCTGCAGGACGGTCTCGTTCAGCGTACCCGCGATCAGCGGCGGCGCGCGGTTCGCGCTCACAGTGTAGGTCGTGGTGCTGGCATCCTCGGCCGTCACGACGATGGAAACACTGTTTGACCCGACACTAAGCGAAATCGACCCGGAGGCCTGTCCTGACGTGACGGTATTTCCATTCACCGTCACCGTCGCATGCGATTCGTTGACGGTCGGAGTGAACGTGACGGACGTTACGGGGTTGGCGACGGACAGGGTATAGCTGGTGGTGCCACCGGAAAATGCCGGTGACAGCGTGCCCTCGCTTGCAACGAGTGAGGACAGGCTGGCATCATTCGAGAGTCGTCGAACGGATATTTCGTAGCTTTTCGTCGTCGTGCCGTCGTAGGCCGTGACCAGAACTGTGATGGTATTGTTTCCGACGGCGAGGGCGATGTCTGATGACTGCGCGCCTGATGTCACGGCATGACCGTTGACCGTCACTGTCGCGTTGCTGTCTGCGAGTGTGGGCGTCACCCTCAAGGAGTCCACAGCATTTGCCACCGACGCCGAATAGCTGGTCGTGCTGCCGGAGAAGGTAGGAGACAGCGTTCCCTGGCTTAAACTAAGCGCCGAAAGATTTGGGTTGGGCGCCGGCGCACGGGTGACCGTCAAAGTATAGGTTTTTGTTGTTGTGCCATTCTCGGCAGTCACAACGGTGGTGATCGTGTTGGCGCCTTCGTTGAGCGAAAGCGAGCCAGAAGCAGCCCCGGAGTTCACCGTGTTACCGTTTACGGTCACCGTTGCGTTCGAATCCCACAGCGTCGGCGTGACGGTCATCGACGAGACGGAGTACGCGACGGACGCCGTGTAGCTTATGGTTCCCGACGAGAACGATGGGCTCAACGTGCCCCGACTGATGGAAAATCCGGACAAATTGGCGTTGTTCGAGGCAGCAGCGAGACATTGGACACGAACCGTCATTGTCCCGTTTGCGAGGTTTTTTACGTAAACAGATCCGGTGCCCGAAACCGTTGTCGTGCCAGTGCCGTTGAGCTGATACCCACTCAGCACTGGGCTGACAGCGCCATTTATGTCGAACTGATTCATCCCGCCATCCGTAGCGGTGATGGTGTAGGAAAGCCGTTCTCCGACGGTAAAGTTGGAATAGGATTTGTTATCGGTGCTGCCTGTGGCTGTTACACCGCTACCCCAGTAAGTGTTCACCGAGTTGCACGCCGTGGACGTAGCCGCCTGGGCCGAAGCGCTCAATTGAGCCATCGCAGCAATTGCGAACAACGCACCCCAAATAGCCTTCAGACTCCGCCCAATCATGTGCCCCCCGGCATCGCTCTCGGCTGCGCGTCGCGCGCACCGCAGACAAACTTCTCCCGTTTCCGCAAACACCTCTGTTCGCAGATCGGTCGGTTCTCAAAATCTGGAGTTTGTCCTCCGATACACCCGGAAGCAGCCGGCCACGCCCCCGCACAGGCCGGGCAAAAGCCCGGGAATCGGCCGAATCACGCATTTACAGCTATAAATACCTAGGATTGGTATTTTTAGCAGTCAACGTAAGTTTGGTTCCGGTACCAAACTTTTATCCGAGCATCGGCAGGACCGGGATAGGACAGTGATAAGCGTTCATTTACGGAGCCCACGACTTCCCGCCCCGAGGTGAGCGGGTACGCTTGCCCCGTGCGGCGACTTCAGGAATACATCCGCCATGGCTCCAACATCGCAACCGCCGGGCAAGCCCAACCGCATGGGGGCGGCTACCCGCACCAAGATTCTCGACGCGGCGATCGCCGTGCTCGCGGAGAAGGGCTTCTCCGGCTTCACACTGCAATCGGTTGCAGATAGCGCCGGCGTATTCTACGGCAACGTCACCCATCACTACGCCACGCGCGACAAGCTCGTGGAGGCGATGCTCGACGCCATCCTGGAGCGTTACCGTGCCCGTTTCGACGAGCTTGTGGCCTCGATAGAGGCCCACGAGGATGGTCCGATCCGCGCCTTGGTGACCTGGCTGGTGGACGACGCGGTCTCGCCCGAAACCGCGCCCCTTTTTCTCGAGCTGTGGGCCATGGCGACGCACAATCCGCACGTGGCGGCCGGACTTACCCAGCTTTACGATGGCGCCGTGGACGTGTGCATGAAGTCGCTCGGCGTCGAGCCCGATGCACCGAGCGCACGCGGCTTGCGCGACAGCCTCTATGTCCTCGGCGCGGTGATCGAAGGAACGTCGTCGATCTTTTCCAACCGCGATCGCGAGAACGGGATCTATGCAGGTTTCCGGCACCAGGCGATCGAGATGCTCGTTCCCCTGCTGGAGCAGAAGCTCGCGGAAGCAAAAGCCAACGGCCGTTGATACGGGCGAGCCCTCCGTTGTCGGGCATCGGCGCACGGAGTACGTTGGTGCAGTCATTCTGACCAACCGGCGCGCGTCTAACTCATGGCCCGAGCATGATCGTTCGCATATCGAAAGCCGCCCTGACGCTCTTCCTCGGTCTTTTCGGACTGCTGGTCGGCATCGACAACATCCTCGACTACGGAACGAACTTCGAGTTCGTCCGCCACGTCCTGTCGATGGACACGACCTTTCCCAACAACGCCCTCCTGTGGCGAGCGATCACGAGCGACTCCATCCATCACGTCGCCTATGCGCTGCTCATTGCCTCTGAAATCGGAGTGGGCCTGCTCTGCGTGGCCGGCGCATGGCGCCTTTTCGCGCGCCGTCTCGCGGCACCTGCCGAGTTCAATGCCGCCAAAGGCCTGGCGATTGCCGGTCTCGCAGCAGGTTTCGGGTTCTATTTCTTCGGCTTTCTCGTCATCGGCGGCGAATGGTTCCAGATGTGGCAATCACAGACCTGGAATGGGCAAGAGGCCGCGTTCCGCTTCGCCGCATCGTTCGGCATCGTTCTGATTTTCGTTGCATTGGAGGATGCGCCCCATGGCCATGACCACCGTCAGTGACATCGAAATTCCGTTTGCGCGGGCGCGCGCCGGCGCCAGCGTCGCCGTAGGACATGCCGGACAAGTTTATCTGCTCGAAGCCGCAACGGGTCGGAAGCTATGGACCCAGGCGCTCGCCACGCTGACGGGCGCTTCCGCCTGTGAGGGACAACCCGTCAGCGTCGCCATCTCCGACGAGATCGTACTTGCAGGGTGCATGGGCACTGTGTTCGCACTCAGCATCGAGGATGGCTCCCTGCTTTGGCGCATGGACGGGCGCACACGCGGCGCCGGAGAAACCAGCCTTGCCGTCGCCGCCTCGACCGGCGACTACGTATCCCGGCTTGGAAACTGAGAAAGCAGATGGCCCGCAACGCCCCCGCTCATGGCCCGGGCGTCATGACGTCCTCCCACTCCGGATGCCGCTTGTACTGAGCCAGCACATAAGGGCACAGCGGGATGATCTTGAAACCGTTGCTGCGCGCATCGTTGACCATGTATTCGACCAGCGCCCCCGCAGCACCCGTCCCGCGCAGGCTGTCCGGCGCACCGGTATGATCGGCGCTGATCAAAACGGGCGACCGTATGGAGAACACGAGCTCCGCTTCGCCCTCGGCGCCGTCCACCTTCGCGACATACCGCCCGCCTTTGAGCGACGTTTCTTTGCGCACGGAAATAGAAGTCATATCAGCCTCTTGCGTATAGCCTGGCACAAGCGCCAGATATAGGTACGCTCGCGTCTCGATTTCAGAGCAAGGATCGGAGTGCCGTCAAGTAGCAGCCGCTCTATCGTCCGGGGAATCGAGCGACGAGGACCAGATCGATGACAGAAACCCGCGAAAAACGCCTGCGTCCAACAGCTGCTGACAGCGACCAGCAGCTCTGGAAGGCCGTTGTCGCGCGCGACAAGACGCAGGACGGCATCTTCTACTATTCGGTCGCCAGCACCGGCGTCTACTGCCGCCCCTCCTGTTCGGCGCGCCTCGCCAACCGCGAGAATGTCCGCTTCCATACAACGTGCGAGGAAGCCGAGACCGCAGGCTTTCGTCCCTGCAAGCGCTGCAAGCCGAACGCGGCATCGCTCGACGAGACCCACGCCGCGATCGTCGCCGCGGCCTGCCGCTTGATCGAGCAGGCCGACGAGCTTCCCACACTTGCCGATCTCGCCGGAGCGAGCGGCTTGAGCCCCTTTCATTTTCATCGCGTCTTCAAGGCGAGTACGGGCGTGACGCCCAAGGCCTACGCCGTCGCCCACCGTCACGCGCGCGTCCGCCACAATCTCAAGCAAAGCGGCTCGGTGACCGAAGCCATTCACGAGTCCGGGTTCAATTCGAGCGGCCGCTTCTACGCCTGCTCCGACGAGGTTCTGGGAATGATCCCTTCCGATTTCCGCAAAGGCGGCAACAACGCCGAGTTGCGTTTCGCGATCGGCGAATGCTCGCTTGGCGCCATCCTCGTCGCCGCGAGCGAAAGGGGCGTCGCCGCGATCCTGCTCGGCAACGACCCGACAGATCTGGAACGCGACCTCAGGGATCAGTTTCCCAACGCCAAACTCGTCGGAGGCGACAAATCTTTCGCGGAAATCGTCGCCAAGGTCGTGAGCTTCGTGGAGGCCCCGGGCAAGGGATTGAACCTCCCGCTCGACGTACAGGGCACAGCGTTCCAGCATCGCGTGTGGCAAGCGCTGCAGCAGATCCCGCCTGGCACGACTGTGAGCTACTCCGAGCTCGCTGAGCGCATCGGGAAGCCAAGCGCGGTTCGCGCCGTGGCATCGGCGTGCGCAGCGAATACCATCGCCATTGCCATTCCCTGCCACCGTGTCGTACGCACGGACGGGTCACTCTCCGGCTATCGCTGGGGCGTCGAACGCAAGCGCGCGTTGCTCGACAAGGAAAGGAAATCGTGAGGCGAAGACGCCGTCACGGCATCGGCGTATAGTAAGCCATCACGCATCCCAAGCGCCCCGATGGGAGACCGGACGATGGAAGGCCTGCTCGCGGTCCTGACCTGGATTTCCACCCTCGGCGCCGCGCTGATCGCGGGCACGTTCTTCGCGTTCTCGACCTTCATCATGTCGGCGCTGGCCCGTCGGCCCATACCGGAAGGCATCGCCGCGATGCAGTCCATCAACGTCGTCGTCGTGCAATCGCCGTTCATCGCGGTTTTCGTCGGCACGGCGGCAACGTCGGCGTTTCTTGCGTTGATGGCGATCTTCAAAGTCGACGACCCGCGCGCGATCTGGTGGCTTGCAGGCGGCGCCCTGTACGTCGTCGGCACCTTCCTACTGACCATCCGGCGCAACGTGCCGTTGAACGACGCACTCGCGGCCTGCGACGCGGACCGGCCCGAAAGCGCCGTCATCTGGAAACGCTACCTGACCGAATGGACCTGGTGGAACCACGTCCGCACGGCAGCTTCGCTGGCGGCGACAGCGGCCTACATCCTCGCCCTCCGCTGACTCGCCGAACATAAGCCAAGCACCGCATTTTTCGGCGTTTGCACTGCGCTGTCAGCGCGTTGTCAGAATTCTCTTGGTATTGCCAGGATATCCCGCTTAATTGGGAAAAAGTCCTGGAGGGGATGATGCTGAGGGGAGCACCACGACAAGGCGGAATCGCCGCGTGTGCCATGGGCCTATTCGGCGGCCTGACGGTCCTGAGCGGCGGCCACGCCATCGCTGGACCCGCGATCGGGCAATTCGAGGTCAAAACCCTTGAATCTGAACCCGGTGAGATCGAGTTCCAAAGCCAGAACGCCTACTCGTTTGGAAACCCTCGCCGCAAAACCATCAGCAACGGCGGCGACCTCGAAGCCGACGACAACTCCATCGCCAAAGCCCGCAACGCGCTGGAGCTTGAGTTCGGCATCACCCCCAACCTCAAGACCCGGATCGGCATCGAATACGAGAAGGAGCGCCGTGAGGATCCAACAACACCGCATAGCGCCCAAGGCTACGACGATCTGAAACTGGACGAATACGCCGCCGAGGTGATCTGGATCGCCGTGCCGCGCAAAGGCGACGGCGTGGGGCTTGGCGTTGTCGTCGAGTATGAAATCCCCGCCGAAAGCGGTGGCGCACGCACGCTCGTTGCCGGCCCGATCTTCGAATGGGCGAGCGGCCCATGGCTGCTGAGCCTCAACCCGACCCTAGTCCAGTTCTTCGGCGGCGAGCGCAATGACGCCGGACAGAAAGACGAGAAAATCGATTTTGCCTACGCCAACCAGCTCAAATATCGCTGGTCGGAGCACATAGACCTTGCGCTTGAAGCTTACGGCACCATCGATCGTGTCTGCGGTCGCGGTGGCAAAAGCGAGGAGGCGGCTCTGTTCGGCGATTTCGACCAACATCGCTTAGGGCCGGTCGTCTACTGGAACTTCGAGCCCTCGTTCGGCATCTCTCGTGGAAGCGGCGAAGAGGACGAAAGCACCGAGGTCAGCCTCGGCGTCGGCGCCCTGTTCGGCCTCAACAGCAACACGCCTTCCACGACCTTGAAGCTCAGCATGGAAGTGACGTTCTGAGGCGGGCCTAAATCCTGAGTGCCGCCTTGGCCTCGGCGAACGCCCAATCGAGCCACGGCGTCAGCGCTTCGAGATCGCTGGCTTCGACTGTCGCGCCGGTCCAGATTCGAAGCCCCGCCGGCGCATCGCGATAGGAGCCGATATCGAACGCCGCGCCTTCAGCCTCGAGGCGCTGCGCGATCCCCTTCACGAAAGCGGCCTGTCCAGCCTCCGGAAGTGCCAGAACATCGGCATCGACGACCTTGAGACAGACAGACGTGTTAGAGCGCGTCTCGGGCACGAGCGCCAGGTTGCAGATCCAGGGGGTGCGGTCGATCCAATCGAACAGCACGCGCGCATTCGCGTTCGCCCGCGCCATCAGGCCCGAAAGCCCGCCCACGCCTTCCGCCCACGTCAGCGCATCGAGATAATCCTCGACGCACAGCATCGAAGGCGTGTTGATCGTCTCGCCCTCGAAGATCGCCGCGTCGAGCTTCCCCTTCTTGGTGAGGCGGAACAGCTTCGGCAGCGGCCACGCCGGCGTATAGCGTTCGAGCCTGGCAACGGCGCGCGGACTGAGAATGAGCATCCCATGCGCCCCTTCGCCGCCCAGCACCTTCTGCCACGAGTAGGTGACGACGTCCGCCTTCGACCAATCGATCGGCTGCGCGAAGATCGCGCTCGTCGCGTCGACCAGCGTTAGCCCCTCGCGGTCGTCGGGAATCCAGCGTCCATCCGGCACCCGCACGCCCGAAGTGGTGCCGTTCCAGGTGAACACCACGTCGCGCGAGAAATCGACTGCCGCGAGATTTGGCAACGCCCCATAGTCGGCTTCGAGCACGCGCACGTCGGCGATCTTGAGATGCTTCACGATATCCGTGACCCACCCCTTGCCGAAGCTCTCCCAGGCCAGCACGTCAATCCCGCGCTCGCCGAGCAGCGACCACATCGCAGCCTCGAACGCGCCGGTATCCGACCCCGGCAGGATCCCGACATGAAAGCCTTCTGGCAAGCCGAGCAACGCGCGCGTCTTGCTGATCGCGAGCTTGAGGCGCGCCTTGCCCTCCTTCGCACGGTGAGAGCGACCGAGAAACGCATCACCGAGCGCATCCGGGCTCCATCCCGGCCTCTTCGCGCACGGCCCCGACGAAAAGCGCGGATTGATCGGACGGCGGGCGGGCTTGGCAGGCGTTGTCATGTCGTTTCCGTCTTCGTGAATGGAGCGCTTGGCGAAATCAAAGTTCGAACGATACCACCTGCTGGATCGGCGGCAGCGCCTGAATCTCTGAAAGCGCCGTCTCCGACAAAGGAGCGGCGATGCTGATCAAGGCAATTGCCTGATCCGCCCCGCCGTTCGCGTCGATGCCGACGTGCATGCGCGAGATGTTGATACGCTCGCGCGCGAGAATACCACCGAGCGCCCCCACGACACCCGGCTGATCCGAATGGCGAGTGAACAGGAAATGCCCTTTCGGCACCGCTTCGACATCATAGGAATCGATGCGCACGAGCCGCGGCAACCGCCCGCCAAGCAGCGTACCCGCAACCGTCGTCGTCGATGTCTTCGTAACCGCGCTCACCTCGATCAACGAAACGTAGTCGCGTGCGTGCTCCGAGCGAGACTCTCGAACCTCGATGCCTTGCGCCCGCGCGAGATGGGCCGCGTTGACCCGGTTGACCGGCCCCGCGAGCCGCTTGTTCAAAAGCCCCACGAGCGCCTCCGCCGTGATCGGGCGCGCATCGAGCTCCGCCACGCTTCCGAACAGCCGCACCACCAATTCGCTGATCGGGCCATCAGTCAATGATCCGACCAGCCGCCCGAGCGCGAGGGCCAGCTCCTGGTAAGGCCGCGTACGGTTCAACTGCTCGCTCGAAATACGCGGCAGATTGACGGCCGCCTCCGCCGCACCGGTGGTGAGAAAGTGGACGAGATCCTCGGCGATTTGCACACTCACGGCCTGCTGTGCTTCTTCGGTGGAGGCTCCAAGATGCGGCGTCAAAACGACGTTGTCGAGACCAAGCAGCGGCGAGTCCTTCGGCGGTTCCTTGACATACACATCGAGCGCCGCACCGGCCAGGTGCCCACTCGTGAGCGCGGCGACCAACGCGTCCTCGTCGATGAGACCGCCACGCGCGCAATTGATGAGGCGCGCGCCCGGCTTCATCTTCGCGATGCGGGCCGCGTCGATCAGATTGCGCGTTTTGTCGATGAGCGGGCAATGCAGCGTGACATAGTCGGAACCCGCAATGAGCGCATCGAGCTCCTGCGGCTCCGCCGCAGATTGCGCCATGATCTCGGGCGACACGAACGGATCATGCGCCCACACGTGCATCTTCAGCCCCGCGCAGCGCACGGCCACCAGACGGCCGATGGTTCCAAAGCCGATGATGCCGACAGTTTTTCCGGCAAGCTCGGAGCCCACATACCGGGTCGGCTGCCACGCGCCGCTGCGCACCGAGCGGTCTGCCTGCGGCAGATGGCGGCTGAGCGAGAGCAGATGCGCGATCGTCAGTTCGGCCGTCGTCGTCGCGTTGGCATCCGGCGTATTGAACACCACGATCCCGCGCTCAGTCGCGGCCGGAACATCGATGTTGTCGACACCAATTCCGGCGCGCCCGATCGCTTTGAGCGAACGCGCCGCCGCGATGACGGGCGCCGTGACCCGCGTCTTCGAACGCACGATGAGGCCGTCGTAAACGCCGATGCACGCGATCAGGCCCGCTTCATCGAGCCCGGTTTTGACATCGACCGCGAGAGCGCCGTTGCTCTCGAGCAGCTTGCGCCCGTCATCGTGGATAGGATCGGCGACGAGCACGCGAAATCTCTCGGTCATTCCTTTTGGCCTCGTTTCAGGAAATGAAAAAAATACAATCGCAGACGATGGAAACCGCGGCGCTAGGTTTGGCTGTCTAGCGCGCCGAGAGCAACATTAAATGAGCCATTCTAGACCAAAGCATCGAGTGTCGATCCATCGTGACGATGTTCCGCGAAAAGGAACCGATCGGCCGGCACGATGTTGACCAAAAGTCGAACGGTCCGGCAATTCGGAAGCATTCGTTCACAAAAGATAATGGAGTTGAAAACGACAAGGAGAACGCACGAGGAGAGTACAATGCCGCGAGGAGAGAAAAGCAAATACACCGCCAAGCAGGAACGCAAGGCAGATCACATCGCCGAAGGCTACGAGAAGCGAGGTGTCGGAACGAAGGAAGCCGAACGTCGCGCTTGGGCGACCGTCAACAAGGATGACGGAGGCGGCAAGGCACCAGGCGGATCCGGCCGCGGCCGTTCAACCGGAAATCCTGCAGCACACAAGGGCGGCAAGATCGGCGGCCGGGCATCGGCGTCACGCCCAGCTTCAGCGCGCTCCGCCTCCGCAAAGAAGGCCGCCGCCACACGCAAGCGCCGCGCCTGAATAATCTTTGAAGCAGAGTGAAGAGAGGCAAGAAAGTGAAACTCCGGCGGCAAACGACCGCCGGAGAGTTTGATGCGTTATCAGCTGCACGATCAGTCGTCGTAGCCCTTGAGCAATTCGCCGGTCGCCGGGTGAACATGCGCTTCCACGCGCACGCCCGCTGCCGTGGTGCCTTCGAATTCGTAGGCCCCATCGTCGGCCTCGATCTCGTGAACCTTGTAACCCTGCGCCTCGATCTTCTGGATCACGTCGGGAACCGAGAGCCACTGGTCGCGCGGCACATTGAGCCGGCCGACATAATCGTCGCCTGCAAAAGCCGGGGCAACGAACGCAAACGAAAGGACTGAGGCAGCCAAGATCTTCTTCATGGGATCATCTCCGGATATGTTGTAGATGACCGGACGCGAGTTCGCCCGGGATGAGCCTTTCTTGCCCCAAGCCCCCTGATCGCTCGCTGATGGCACCCGTCAGCGGATTGTCAGCGAAAAAAGTGCACCCATTCGAAGATGATGAAGCGACCCTCGACATATCTGGCCGTGACCTTCGCCGCGCTCGCGGGCTTGTTGGCCGCAACGGCCTCTTTTGCCGACGACGACGCACGCGATCAGGCCTTCGCCCGCAAAGCCCTGCAGGAAGGGCGCATAAAGTCCCTGGCCGAGATCACCGAGAAGGTGAAGCCGAAGCTGCCCGGCAACATCCTCGCGGTCGAGATCGACGTGGAGGATGACGGCCGCATCGTCTATGAGTTCGACGTCATCGACACGTCGGGCAAGCTCATGGAGGTCGACGTCGATGCCGCAACCGGCGAGATCCTGAGCATAGAGGACGACGACTGATGCGCATTCTCGTCGTCGAGGATGAGCCTGCTATCGCGGCCGCCATTACGGCCGCGCTTACGGCATCCGGCTATCAGACCAGCACCGCGGTGGACGGCGAGGACGCCTGGTTCGCGGGTGACACCGAGGATTTCGATCTCGTGATCCTCGATCTCGGCCTGCCGAAAATGGACGGCCTCGCGGTTCTGAAGCGGTGGCGCTCCGCCGGGCGCCAGATGCCGGTTTTGATCCTCACGGCCCGTGGAGCCTGGCCCGAACGTGTCGAAGGCATTGACGCCGGCGCCGACGATTATCTCGCCAAGCCATTCCAAATCGAGGAGTTGATGGCACGCGTCCGCGCGCTGATCCGCCGCTCCGCCGGTCACGGCTCTCCAGTCATCGAAGCCGGCCCCATCTCGATCGACACGCGCCAGATGCGCGTCATGGTCAATGGAGCCAACGTCGCTATTTCTCCGCTCGAGTATCGTCTCGTTGCCTATCTGCTTCATCACAAAGGCCGCGTCGTATCGCCCGGCGAATTGATCGAGCATCTTTACGGCGACGACGACGCCCGCGACGCCAATGCGCTCGAGGCCGTCGTCACGCGTCTGCGCAAGAAGCTCGGCGCCGACGTGATCCAGACGCGCCGCGGCTTCGGCTACACGGTGGCAGAAGGTTCCGAATGACACTCGGCTCCCTCCGCCTTCGGCTTCTGCTCGCGGGCATTGTCTCCACGATCGTCGCCCTTGCCATCGCCGCCTACGGCTTGACCCTGCTGTTCGAACGGCACGTCGAGCGGCGCATCGATGCGGAGTTGAGCGTCTACCTGAACCAGCTCACCGCGCATCTCGAGCCCTCCGGCAACGACACGATCGCGCTCTCCGCCCAGCCCGCGGATCCGCGCTTCGAAGTGCCGTTGTCGGGCCTCTACTGGCAGATCATCCACGAGCAGAAGGGGACCGTGCTTCGCTCGCGCTCGCTGTGGGATGCCGATCTGGCTCTTCCAGCCGAGAGCACCGTCGACGATCAGATCCATCACCATCGCATACCCGGCCCCGCCAACACCGAGCTTTACCTGCTGCAGCGGCGCGTCGAGCTCCCCGCGCGCATCGGCGGCGGAACTGCCCGCATCGCAGTGGCTTGGAACACCGCCGAGATCGCCAACGCGGTGCGCGAATTCGCGTTCGATCTGACGCCGCTCCTTGCCCTCATCGGAGTGTTGCTCACCGCAGCCGCCTGGGTCCAGGTCACCATCGGGCTGAAGCCCCTCTCCACCATTCGCACGCGCTTGGCTGCCATCAGATCCGGCAAGAGCAGCACACTCGGATCGAGCTTTCCGGACGAGGTCCGCCCCCTGGCGCAGGAGATCGACGATCTCATCGCAGCCCGAGACGCAGAGCTGGCGCGCGCCAAAACCCGCGCCGGCGATCTCGCTCACGGCATCAGAACGCCGTTGCAAGTGCTGCAATCAGAGATCGAGAAGCTTGCCAAGGAAGGCCACACCACGCTCGCCCTCAATCTCTCGACGGTGACGCGCACCATGCAGCGAACCGTGGAACGTGAGCTGGCCCGCGTACGCCTTTCCTCCCCGCTGCGCGATGCGAAGGCGAACATCTTGTCTGCCGTCGAGCAGGTGGTCCGGGTGGTGCAGCGAACGCCGGACGGCGAACGGCTGGATTGGATCGTCGAAGTGCCGGCCGATTTCGCCGCCCCCATCGACCCTGACGATCTTTCGGAAGCGCTCGGCAACCTCATCGAGAATGCGGCTCGCCACGCGCGTCACGCCATCACCATCACCGCCGCACAGAGCGGCGCATCTGTTTCGCTGTCCATATCGGACGACGGCCCAGGCATCCCCGAGGCCCGCCTTGCCGAAGCCCTGCGCCGCGGCGGACGCCTCGACGAGCGCGGCTCAGGCGCCGGGCTTGGCCTCGCCATCGTGACGGACGTCGTCGAATCCTGGGGCGGAACGCTTGCTCTAACCAATGCAAACCCTGGCCTCACCGCGACCCTGACCTTCGACGGCAGCCGTTCGAAAACGCCGCCGCGCGGCTGACAATTGCCTGACATCGCCCATCAGGGGCCTGTCAGCGCCCACAGGTCAAAGTGGCCCTCGTCGAAAACGCCGTGGGCGACCCGATCGCCCGATCCACGCCTCACGGCTCCATTTCATTTCACAAAACAGAAGAGAGATCGATCAATGCAGAAAGCCCTTTTCGCCCTCGGCCTGTCCGCCGTCGCAGCCGTATCGTTTGCAGGCCTCGCCGCAGCCGATGATCGCCCCGCCACGTCGGCCGAGCGCGCGAACGTCGGCGCCGTTCTGAAGGCAGCCGGATACGCATCCTGGGGCAAGATCGAATACGATCGCGACGATCGGAAGTTCGAGGTCGACAACGCCCGCCACGCCAACGGCCGCGTATACGACATCGACATCCGCGGCGGCCGCATCATCAAGCGCGAACTCGACTAGACCTCTCTCACACTGGCGCCGAACCAAGATTTGGTGTGACTAGAAAAGCGGGCCGATCCGGCAGGATCGCCCGTTTTTTTTCTGGATAAGAAAGAAAACGCGAAAGCGTCACGTGCACTGCTTCTTCACGAGAAGCTCGTTCAGGGCTTCGCTTTCGGCGGTCGCGCGTTGAAAATCCGCCGTAGCCTTGAGCCCGTCGCCAGGGCCACCGAACATGCGCCCGAGAGCGGACCCAACCGTCGAAGGCTCACTGCTCTCCTCGAGGGCGGCACGCGCCGGCAAGGCTTTGATCTGGCCGCTCAGAAGATCGAGCCGGTCCTTGATCTGCCGGCAGGGCAGCTTTTCCTCTTCGGCACTGACCACATAAGTGCCGTTGGACAAATAACCGGCACGTGGAACGCCGGCCATGTCCTGCATCGACGCGCAGCCGCCGAGCGCCGCAAACGCCGCGCAAACGACTGGCCCTCGCCACCCCCTGCAAACATCCGACAGCATCGAGCCCAAACCCCAAGCCGGCACGAGCGATATAGATTACAAACGACTGGAAAACTATTTGAACCGCCACGCGTGCGCAACCGGTTCGCCGATACGCACCGCCCCGACCATCATCCTCTTCCGATAAAGGGCATCTTTGTGGCCATCAGCGTCATGAATTGAACGTTGGCATTAAGCGGCAGCGTGGCCATGTACACGACGGCATCGGCGACGTGCGCCACATCCATCCGCGGCTCCGGTCTGATGCTGCCGTCGGCCTGATAGACGCCCCGCGCCATCGGCTCGGTCATCTCCGTTTCGGCATTTCCGATGTCGATCTGCGAGCAGGCAATATCGAAGGCGCGCCCATCGAGCGACAGAGATTTCGTGAGCCCCGTGATGGCGTGTTTCGTTGCCGTATAAGGCGCCGAGAAAGGCCGTGGCACGGCAGCTGAGATCGATCCGTTGTTGATGATCCGCCCGCCCATCGGCGTCTGCCGCCGCATCAGCCGGAACGCCGCCTGCGCGCACAGAAACGCGCCCGTCAGATTGACGTCGACCACCGCCTTCCACTTTTCGACCGGAAGCTCGTCGATGGTAACGGCCGGCGCCGAAAGGCCCGCGTTGTTGAACAGAACATCGACGCGCCCGAACGTCTTTTCGGTGGTCTCGAACAGATGCGCCACCTGGGCTTCATCCGCAACGTCGGTCGGGACCGCGAGAATGCGGCCGGGGCAGGTTGTGCAGCCGTCCGCCGTCTCTTCAAGCGCCGATTGCCGCCGCCCCGCGAGCACAACGTCGAAGCCCGCATCGAACAGCGCGATCGCGACGGCCCGTCCGATGCCGCTTCCGGCACCGGTTATGACGGCTACTTTTTCCGTTTGCGTCATCTCGGCGATCCGTCGATCGGATCAGCGCGTCGGAACCGGCTTCTCGCCTCGATAGTCGTAGAAACCGCGGTTGGTCTTGCGGCCAAGCCAACCTGCCTCGACATACTTCACCAGCAGCGGGCACGGCCGGTATTTGGAATCCGACAGCCCCTCGTAAAGCACCTGCATGACGGCAAGGCAGGTATCGAGACCGATGAAATCCGCAAGCTCGAGCGGCCCCATCGGATGATGCGCGCCAAGCCGCATCGCCTTGTCGATCCCCTCCACCGTGCCGACGCCCTCATAGAGCGTATAGACGGCCTCGTTGATCATCGGCAGCAGGATGCGGTTGACGATGAAGGCCGGGAAATCCTCGGAGACGGCAGTCGTCTTGCCGAGGCTCTCGACGAACACCCGCGCGACACCGAACACTTCGTCCTCGGTCGCGATGCCGCGAATGAGCTCGACGAGCTCCATCAGCGGCACCGGATTCATGAAGTGCATGCCGATAAAATGCTCCGGCCGGTCCGTCGTGGACGCAAGCCGGGTGATGGAAAGCGAGGAGGTATTCGTTGCGATCAGCGCCGAAGGCTTGAGCTTGGGACAGAGCTCCTGGAAGATCCGCCGTTTGACGCTTTCGTCTTCGGTCGCCGCTTCGATGACCATGTCGCAAGTGCCGAGCGCGTCGAGGTCGGGCGCGAACTTGATGCGGCCGAGCGCCGCCTTCATGTCGGCTTCCTTGACGACGCCCTTCGCAACCTGCCGCCCCATGTTCTTCTCGATGGTGGCAATCGCGTTGTCGACCGCCTCCTTGCGTATGTCCGAGAGCAGCACCTCGTACTTCCCGAGCGCGATCACATGGGTGATGCCGCTGCCCATCTGGCCAGCTCCGATCACGCCGACCTGCTTGATCACCGGGACCGGTCTTGCGTCCGGCTTGGCTTTACCTTCGGCTTTGACTGCAACATCCATGTTGAATGTCCTTTTTGTCTCGGTGCCAGTCGCCATCAGCGTACCGCCATCACAGGCCGGCCTTGCCGAGCTCGGCTTCGAGTTCGGGCAAAGCCTGGAAGAGATCAGCGACGAGACCGTAGTCGGCAACCTGGAAGATCGGGGCTTCGGCATCCTTGTTGATGGCGACGATGACCTTGGAATCCTTCATGCCGGCGAGATGCTGGATCGCGCCCGAGATACCGACGGCCACATAAAGCTCCGGCGCCACCACCTTGCCGGTCTGGCCGACCTGGAGATCGTTCGGAACAAAGCCCGCATCGACCGCCGCACGCGACGCACCCATCGCCGCGCCCAGACGCTCGGCAACCGGCTCGATGTACTTCTTGAAGTTCTCACCGTTGCCCATGCCGCGACCGCCGGAGATGACAATCTTGGCCGCCGTGAGTTCCGGACGATCCGACTTCGTAAGCTCCGCGCCGACGAACGAGGAGATGCCAACTGACGGAGCCGCGGAAACGCTTTCGATCGCAGCCGATCCGCCCTCGCCAGCCGCAGCGAACGCCGCGGTGCGCACCGTGATGACCTTCTTGGCTTCGGTCGACTGCACGGTCTGGATCGCATTGCCTGCATAGATCGGGCGCTCGAACGTATCGGGCGAAACGACCTTGATGATGTCCGAGATCTGCATCACGTCGAGCAGCGCAGCGACACGCGGAAGAACGTTCTTCCCGGAAGCCGTCGCCGCCGCGATGATCACGTCATAGCCGCCAGCCAGCGACACGACCGTCGCCGCAACTTCCTCGGCAAGACCGTTGGCAAGGTGCGGCGCGTCCGCGACCAGAACCTTCGCAACGCCTTCGATCTTGGCAGCGGCTTCTGCGGCGGCCTGCGCGGAATGTCCCGCGATCAGAACGTGTACGTCTCCGCCGATCGCGGTCGCGGCCGTGACTGCCTTGGCGGTTGCCCCGCCCAGCGCCGAATTTGAATGATCGGCAACAACGAGAATAGCCATTAGATAACCCCCGCCTCGGTCTTGAGACGGCGCACGAGCTCCGCCACGTCAGCCACTTTCACACCACCCTTGCGTACCGGCGGCTCGCTTGTCTTGAGCACCTTGAGACGCGGAGCGGTTTCGACGCCGAAGTCAGCGGGCTTCTTGACGTCGAGCGGCTTCTTCTTCGCTTTCATGATGTTCGGCAGCGAAGGATAGCGCGGTTCGTTCAAACGGAGATCCGTCGTCACGATCGCAGGAAGATTGAGCTTCACGGTCTCGAGACCGCCGTCGACTTCGCGCGTCACCTGCACGGCACCGGCTTCCGCAACAACCTTGGAAGCGAACGTTCCCTGCGGCCAACCGAGCAGCGCGGCCAGCATCTGACCCGTCTGATTGCTGTCGTCGTCGATGGCCTGCTTGCCGAGAACGACGAGATCCGGCTTCTCTTGCTCTGCGACGGCCTTCAGGAGCTTGGCGACGGCGAGCGGCTCGACCGGCGTATCGTCCGCCGTTTCGATGAGGATCGCGCGATCCGCGCCGATCGCGAGCGCCGTGCGCAACGTCTCTTGGGATTTCGTCGTTCCGATCGAAACCACGACGACTTCGGTCGACGGGTCTTTTTCCTTGATGCGAACCGCTTCTTCGACGGCAATCTCGTCGAACGGGTTCATCGACATTTTTACGTTGGCCAGCTCGATCCCTGATCCATCCGCTTTAACGCGGATCTTGACTGCGTAATCGACAACTCGCTTCACCGCGACGAGTATCTTCATGATGCGCGGCGCTCCCCGGCGCACTGCCTTGTTTTGATCATTGCTTTCCTGGTTTTTTTAGTTACCGATTTCTGTCCGCAGAAGGATGATGCTGCCGTCGAACGAGGCCGCCCGTCTCCCTTTGATGTCACCAGAGCCCAACCCATGGCTCACACCGAGTGACCTGCGATTTTCCGAGCCCTTCGCAAGTGCGAGAGGCAAAGTTACGAGCCGTCTCAATGCAAGTCAATGCGGCCAACAGAGAGAGTTCTAACGCCCTGTCGGCCCCGTTGAACACCTCTCAGCGTACGTAGCCGAGCCCCTTGTCGAACAGGGGTACCCCCGGGCGACGCAGGATCACCACCAGGACCGCCCCCGCGATCAATCCGCCGATATGGGCCCACCAAGCCACGGGGCCGACCTGCGGCAGCAGCACCATGGCGATCTGGATGAGGATCCATAGCCCCAGCGCGAAGGCCGCCGAGATCCGGAGCGGGATCGCCTTGAGCGCCAGCACCCAGACGCGCACCCTTGGGTGCAACATGAGATAGGCCGCGATGACACCTGCCACCGCGCCGCTGGCGCCGATCAGCGGGCTTTCCGAGGAAGGTTCGATCCACGCATGCATCAGCCCACCGGCAACGCCGCAGGCAAGGTAGAAAAGCAGGAACTTGAGATGCCCCATGGCGTCTTCGACATTGTCGCCGAACACCCAGAGAAACAGCATGTTACCGGCAAGATGAAGGAGGTCGCCGTGGAAGAACATGTAGGTCAGGAGTGTCAGCCGCTCGGGAACCGCGGGGCCCACCGTCTCGGTCGGGATCGGCAGCAGGCTGGTGTCGAACAACTCTCTCGGAATGATGGCAAATCCTGCAATCGCCACATCCTCGAGGCGAGACACCTCGAACAGATAGACGACGATGTTGATCAGGATCAGAGTTAACGTAACATACTGGAACCGGATCGACTTCAGGCTGTTCTCATCATGCAGCGGAACAAACATCGTTCAGTCCTTCGCTTCGATCCGACAGAGTAAAATGGAAGAAATCAGCGGTTCTGCCCCGGAACCCAAAGAACATCGCTGCGGCCACGATCATTGACGTAGCGCCCGGCGACGAACAGAAAGTCAGATAATCTATTGATATACTTGAGCGCTGCTGCGCTGACCGGCTCGTCTGGAAGCGCCGCGAGCGCCACCATCTCCCGTTCCGCCCTTCTGCTCACCGTGCGCGCCACGTGAAGCGCCGCAGATGCCGGCGATCCGCCCGGAAGAACGAAAGATTTCAGCGGCTTGAGCTCGGAATTCATTTCGTCGATCTCGGCTTCGAGGCGCGTCACCTGATCGTCCGAGACGCGCAGCACCTCCCAGTCGGGCTTCTTGCCGCGGTCGGGAACACAGAGATCAGCTCCGAGATCGAAGAGATCGTTCTGTATGCGGCCGAGCTTGGCGTCGAGGCCCTGATGCCCGGCCAGGTGAATGCGCACCACGCCGATGGTGGCGTTCGTTTCGTCCACCGTTCCGTAAGCTGCGATACGCAGCGCGTCTTTGCGCACGCGCTCGCCGGTGCCCAGCCCCGTCGTGCCGGCATCGCCGGTTTTCGTATAGATCTTATTGAGTTTGACCATTGCGCAGTAAATCCCTCGCCCGGCGCCACACTAGAGTGCTTCCGGAAAAGTGGAAACTGGTCATGGCGGGACCGTGCAAAAAAGTCGTGATTGAGACCAGCGTCTCGATGGAGAACCCGGCTTGGCCGTCCCCGCTCACATGTGCTGGCGAACGAGGACATAGGCGACGATCATCACGACGGCCGCAAACTGCAGGCCCACGCGCCACCGCATGAGCTTCTGGCTGAGATTGGGGCTCTCGCCGCGTGTCATCACCCAAAGTCCCATCAGGAGCACGGCAAGGACCGCAAACACCGCCGCGGTCGACAGATAATACATCAAAGATTGCATAAGCCGCGTGCCTCGAAACCGGGGGAGTCTTGTTACATTATCGTAAGACTTGGCCGGCCCAAATACCAGTCCCGACGCTCTTTAGTAACCACCGTGCCCTAATTCTAACCACTTCAGAAGGCGTGGTACACGGTGAACGAATATCGCGACATCGGCGGAAGCGGGGATGAACGCGCCGAAGCGTTTGGAGAGCGTTTGGAGCCGACGCGAACGTAGTCTAAAGAGCGATTTGCTAAAGACGGACGGACGCGTCGGGGATCGGGCCTCCCACTCCTCTCGGAGATGCCGGAACGCAGAAGGGATCGTGGAGCCGAGGCTCTGTCGAACGAAGGATAAATTGGGATGTGTGCAGACCCGGGTCGGTGGTGCGGCGTCCGGCAGTGGTCACAACAGTCGGGCCAGATGGGCTAGGGTGTGAGCCGAACCAGAACAACGACCTCTCGGAACCAACAGCGCGCGCGCCTCCTGGCGGCGGCGTTGACGCTTGCCGCAACGGCATCCGGACCTGCGCTGCCTGTTGCTCTGGCCCAATCGCCCGGTGCCACGACCCCCAAAAACGCCGACGACGCCGCCAAGAAGCTGGAGCTTCAGCGTAACGAGCTCGAAGCCAAGGAAGCCCGCGACCGCGAAATCCAGAAAGATCTCACCACCCTCGGCGTCGACAGCCGCGAGATCAACGCGCGCCTCGTCGAAACGGCCGCGCTCGTGCAAAAAAGCGAAGAGCAGATGACCGCCATCGAAAACCGCCTCACCGGTTTCGAGAAGCAGGAAAAGGAAATCCGCGCATCGCTCGCCAAGGAGCACGGCAAGATGTCGGGCATCCTGGCCGCGCTCCAGCGCATGGGCCGCAACCCGCCGCCCGTCATCATCACCCGTCGCGAGGACGCCCTCGAAATGGTGCGTAGCGCCATGCTGCTCGGCGTTGCTTTTCCTGGCCTCAAGCAGGAGGCCGCCCAGCTCACCACCAAGCTCAATGAGCTGGTGGCGATCATGACCAGCATTCGCCGGGAAGGCGACAACCTGCGCGCCGAGCGGGATCGGCTGAACACCACGCAGACTCGCCTCGCGAGCCTGCTCGAAACCAAGAAGCAGTCGCTCACCGAGCGTCAGACCGAGCTGCGGCAGGTCCGGCAAGCCACCGCCGAGATCTCGAAAAGCGTAACCGACTTGAGCGAGCTGATCGCCAAGCTGAGCCAGCAGGTCGCGACGCCTCCTACTCCGGCCGCACCCGAACCGCAGCCCCAGCCGAACGGCGGTCAGGAAACCGTGGCCATGCTGCCGCCGGCCGAAGCGTCGCCGCCCTCAGCGGACGAACCGCCCATCCCCGCCGCCCGCACTCTGGCGCGCGACACAGCCGTCGATGCGGCCCCGATCGTCACCCCGCAGAGGACGGAGGAGGTGGCTTTGCTTACCCCTCCGAACGCCCGGACAACGCCTCCTTCCATCGTCGAGCTGGCTCCGGCCGCGACCTCCCTGATGCCCGGCAAGCCGGACCGGATCACGCCGGCCATCCCGTTCCAGCTGGCAAAAGGCAAGCTTCCGATGCCAGCCCGTGGTCGCAGGGCCTTGGCATACGGCGAAAAAACCAAATATGGAGGGACGTCGAAGGGCCTCGTAATCGAAACCCGCTTCAGCGCCCGCGTCACCTCACCCTGCGACGGATGGGTTGTCTACGCTGGAGAATTCAGAAGTTACGGGCAACTCTTGATCATAAACGCCGGCGGCGGGTATCATGTTCTCGTGGCTGGGCTGTCGCAGATGGACGTTGGGCCAGGACAGTTCGTATTGGCCGCGGAGCCGATCGGGACCATGAGTGGCGCGCCTCGCACAGCACAGTTGGCTACCGAACGCACGGGGATGGCTCAATCCGCCCCGCAAACCAGCGCGCCGGTGCTCTACATTGAATTCCGCAAGGACGGGCAACCGATAGACTCGGCCCCTTGGTGGGTCGCCTCGAACCAGAAGGTACAGGAATAATGCGCAAGACCGACCTCGTGTTCTGGACGTTTTTGACGATGACGGGTCTCGCCGGCGCCACGACGGTGTTCAACGTCTCGCAAACCTATTCCGCCAATTCCCCCAACTCCGAGCTTTATCGGCAGCTCGATCTGTTCGGCGACGTGTTCGAGCGGGTTAGATCGGATTACGTCGAGAAGCCTGACGACACCGTCCTGATCGAATCCGCGATCAACGGCATGCTCGCGGCGCTCGATCCTCACTCCTCGTACATGAGCCCGAAGAACTATCGCGACATGCAGGTCCAGACCCGCGGCGAGTTCGGCGGTCTCGGCATCGAGGTCACGATGGAGAATGGCGTCATCAAGGTCGTCTCGCCGATCGACGACACGCCCGCGTCCAAGGCCGGCATCCAGGCAAACGACCTCATCACCCACCTCGACAACGATCAGATCTCCGGCCTCACGCTTGAACAGGCCGTCGAGAAGATGCGCGGTCCGGTCAACACGCCGATCACGCTCACCGTCGTTCGCAAGGGCAAGGAAGAGCCGTTCGATGTGAAGATCGTTCGCGACTTCATCCGCATCAACGCGGTCAAGGCCCGTGCCGAGAACGACATCGCTTACATCAAGGTGACCACCTTCAACGAGCAGACGCACGCCAACCTCGTGAAGTCGATGGATGCCTTGAAGAAGGAAATCGGCCCCAAGCTGCGCGGCTTCGTCATCGATCTGCGCAACAACCCCGGCGGTCTTCTCGACCAGGCCATCGCTGTCTCTGACGACTTCCTCGAGCGTGGCGCCATCGTGCTGACCAAGGGCCGCAACAACGAGGAAACGCAGCGCGCCCAGGCCCGCCCCGGTGACACCGCCGACGGCAAGCCCATCGTCGTGCTGATCAACGGCGGCTCCGCTTCGGCTTCCGAAATCGTCGCCGGCGCACTCAAGGACCACAAGCGCGCGACCATCATCGGCACACGCTCGTTCGGCAAGGGCTCGGTCCAGACGATCATCCCGCTCGGCGCCAACGGCGCGATCCGCCTAACGACGGCGCGCTACTACACGCCGTCGAACCGGTCGATCCAGGCCAAGGGCATCGATCCGGACATTGTGATCGAGCAGGAGCTTCCCGAAGAGCTGAAGAGCAAAGCCTCTGCCGAGAAGCCGCGCGGCGAAGCAAGCCTCCGCGGCCATCTCAAGGGCGAGGATGCTCTGAAGGCCGAGCAGGCAGAAAAAGAAAAGGCTGAGAAGGAAAAGGCTGAAAAGGAAAAGGCAGCCGTTCCCGAGGGCACCGAGACACCGAAGGAAGAGCCGAAGGAAGAATCCGGTTCGTCCGCCTACGTGCCCAAGGAGCCCGAGAAGGACACGCAGCTCCAGTACGCGCTGAGCTTCCTGCGCGGCACGGCAACTGGAGAAACCGTTGCCAAGCCGGCTCAGCCCCCGGCCAACCCGGCAAACCCGGCAGAAAAGAGCGCAGTTCCGAACTGACGGGTTTCCGAACCCGGCCCTTCCGGACCATCCGGACAGGACTGCGACAAAATGACCGACACCACGAGATATGGGCGCCAAGTAGCGCCCATATCCTTTTGAAGCCGAACCATCCGCAAAAACACGAGTTTGCCGCCCCATGAGCACTGCCGCCCCCGACTCCGCTGGCCTGGGCTACCGCCCCTGCGTCGGCATCATGGTGCTGAACCAGGCTGGCCACGTCTGGGTCGGCCAGCGCGCCGACATGCCAGGCGACGCCGAGGGAGCAGGCACGTGGTGGCAAATGCCCCAAGGGGGCATCGACAAGAACGAGGATCCCCGCCAGGCTGCCCTGCGTGAATTGCGCGAGGAAACCTCGATCAAAGAAAAAGACGTTGAAATTATTGCAGAAACGCCGGATTGGCTGACCTACGATCTGCCCCCCCACCTGATCGGCGTAGCCTGGGGCGGCCGCTATCGCGGCCAGAAGCAGAAATGGTTCGCCGTGCGTTTCGTAGGTGCCGATTCCGACATCGATCTCAACTCGCCGGAAGGCCCGCACCCCGAATTCGTGGCCTGGCGTTGGTCACCCCCGGAGCAACTGCCTGCCTCCATCGTACCGTTCAAGCGCGACGTCTATCTCGAGGTGTTGCGCATTTTCGGACCGATCCTGGCCTCCGCCGCCCCGCGCTGAAACGCGCAGCCACTAACGCCGGATATTCCACACGAAACAGACGGGCTGACAAAAACCCGCTAACTTTTTCCGTAAGATGTCGTTTGACTCGAACGGCGAATCGCAGCTCGAAATCGTAGAGCCCGCGTCAGACAACCCAAAGTCGACGCCACCACGCTCTTGCTCGCGTTGCCGGTCGCACGAATCCTACGGTTCACCATGAAGCACACAGAGCTGACAGAGATCTCCACCTCCCAAAACCTGCCTTACAGGCCGTGCGTCGGAATCATGCTCCTGAACAAGGAGGGCCGCGTCTGGACAGGACGCCGCTTGGCCAAATGGACGGGCGATCAATCCGCCCACATCTGGCAGATGCCGCAAGGTGGGATCGACAAGGGCGAGGATCCGGTCGAGGCCGCCATCCGCGAATTGCGCGAGGAAACGGGAGTCACGAGCGCCGAGATCATCGCCGAGATTCCGCAGTGGCTGACTTACGATCTGCCGGACCAACTGCTTGGCGTTGCGCTCAAAGGCAAGTATCGCGGCCAGCGGCAGCGCTGGTTTGCCATGCGGTTCTGGGGCGACGATAGCGAGATCAACATTCGCCCGCGCAGCGGCAAGGCCGAGTTCGATCGCTGGCGTTGGCGCGACATGTCGGAACTGCCCGATCTCATCGTCTCGTTCAAGCGCCCCATTTACCAAACCGTCGTCGAGAGATTTGCCTATCTCTCACAAAGCTGAAAAGAAAGAGACCGAGAAGCACCGCGGTCTGATCTGATCACGATCAAGTCGACCGCGAGGTTGGGTGTCTACATGAGGTTGAAAGCCTGATGGTTTTCAATGTCATGGGAGTGAACCAACCGCTTCGTCGCGGCATTTCTCTCCTGCACCTCCCTATCCCACCCATCCCAACGTTCACTCCGGCGAGCCCGCTCACATGTCGACACGCACCCTGACCAGAACTCTCCCACCGTTCAGCGATGGCGCGGACTATCAGTCCGGCCAAAAGTTCGATCAGGAAGAGTACGATCGCATCAAAGAGCTCTGGCTTGACCACATCGCAGCCGAGCATCGCGGCGATATCCCGGGGCTTCTCGCGACCCTCACCGAAGACTGCGTCTACACGATGCTGAACAACGGCAAAGTGTGGCACGGACACGAGGGAGCGGCGAAGTTCTACGAAGGCTTTCTGACCGGCTTCCCGGAGAACTGCTTCTCCGTAACCAATGTCTTCGTCGGTCCTCAGGGCGTTGTAGAGGAAGCCCACTTCAACGGAGTCCACAACGGCGATCTCCTTGGCCTGCCGTCCACCGGACAGCCGATCGAGTTCGACGTCGTGCTGCTGTTTCCGTGGGACCCCATCAAGAAGAAGTTCAAGGGCGAGCGCATCTATTTCGCGATCGAGCACAATCTGATCGCCAACGTTGGCCAGCTCCTTCGCCGCATGAGCCGCAAGCTCGATCTCGCCGAGCAGAAGTAAACTTCCCCAACGTGGGCACATAATCGAACAACAAAAAAGCGCCCGTGAACCGGGCGCTTTTTCATTTCTGAAAATGATTGGGGCTAGCGGATCAAGCCTTGAGACCCGAAAGCGCTGCGATCGCCTGGTTGGCGACAAGTCGCTGCTCATCGGTCTTGGCCTGCGAAAGTTCGGTTTCCGCAGCCGTCAGCTCGGCCGAGATCGCCGAAGCATTGAGCTCGGCGACATCGTAGGCCTTCTCGGCAAGCACGGTCAGCCTGTCGGGTTCGACCTGCGCAAAGGCCTGCCGCACGAACACGCGCGACTTTGATCCCGCGAACACCACGTCGATCACGCCCGGACGCAGCGTAGAGATCAGCGGCGAATGGCCGGGAAGAATGGTCATGTCGCCTTCGGCGCCCGGCAGCTGAACCTGCTCGGCTTCGCCCGAAAGAAGCACCTTCTCGGGGCTGACCAGCTCGAATGTGAACGTCTGAGCCATTGACCTGTCTTCCTCAATCCTAAGCAGTATGAGCGTGCGCGAACCCTAAACGGGTCGCAGGCTTTGCAGCCTTACGCGTCGCCGTCCTCGTCGTCGCCGGTCTTAGCCCGGACATCTTCCGGCGTCTGCACGCCCTTGCCGCAGAACGGGCAGAAGAAAACCGGGTGATCGACCATGCCGGGCTCGTCATCTTCGAGCTCAACCAGCCCGACCGACATGTAGAGCACGCCGTCGTCGCCCACGGTGATCAGCGGCTCGAACTCCTCGCCGCTCATCGCATCCTTAAGCTCGTCACAGCACGATCCAAACTGAGTTGCGTCGCTACCAGCCATCTGATCCCCTCGCTCCGTTGCCCAACAACGGACGTCGTCAATGCTTCTATACAGACGCAAATACATGACCGCCCGTTCCACGAACGAGCGGTCATTTTAGAAAGTTTAGGCCGCTTCAGCCAGCTTCTCGGCCTTGGCGATCGCTTCGTCGATCGAACCGACCATGTAGAACGCCGGCTCCGGCAGATGGTCGTAATCGCCGTCGCAGAGGCCCTTGAAGCCCTTGATCGTATCGGCGAGCGAAACCAGCTTGCCGGGCGAGCCGGTGAACACTTCGGCGACCGTGAACGGCTGAGACATGAAGCGCTCGATCTTGCGGGCGCGCGCGACTGCCAGCTTGTCCTCTTCCGAAAGCTCGTCCATGCCGAGAATTGCGATGATGTCCTGGAGCGCCTTGTAGCGCTGCAGGATCGACTGCACGCGGCGTGCGACGGCGTAATGCTCTTCGCCGACGATGCGCGGGTCGAGCATGCGCGACGTCGAGTCGAGCGGATCGACGGCCGGGTAGATGCCCTTTTCAGCGATCGTACGCGAAAGCACCGTCGTTGCGTCCAAGTGAGCGAACGAAGCGGCAGGTGCGGGGTCGGTCAAGTCGTCGGCCGGCACGTAGATCGCCTGCACCGAAGTGATCGAGCCCTTCTGCGTGGTGGTGATGCGCTCCTGGAGAGCACCCATGTCGGTCGCGAGCGTCGGCTGATAGCCCACCGCCGAAGGAATACGTCCGAGCAGTGCCGACACTTCCGAGCCTGCCTGCGTGAAGCGGAAGATGTTGTCGACGAAGAACAGCACGTCCTGGCCCTTGTCGCGGAAGTCTTCGGCAACCGTGAGGCCCGAGAGAGCAACGCGCATGCGAGCGCCCGGCGGCTCGTTCATCTGGCCGTACACCAGGGCGCACTTGGAGCCCTTGGTCGAACCGTTGTTCTTCTTCGGATCGATGTTGACGTTCGATTCGATCATCTCGTGATAGAGATCGTTGCCCTCGCGCGTACGCTCGCCGACACCGGCGAACACCGAGTAGCCGCCGTGGGCCTTCGCGATGTTGTTGATGAGCTCCATGATGAGAACGGTCTTGCCGACGCCGGCGCCACCGAACAGACCGATCTTGCCGCCCTTGGCGTAGGGTGCGAGCAGGTCGACGACCTTGATGCCCGTCACCAGGATCTGCGCTTCCGTCGCCTGGTCGGCAAACGAAGGCGCGGGCTGATGGATGCCGCGACGCGCCTTTGTGGCAACCGGGCCTGCTTCGTCCACCGGCTCGCCGATGACGTTGATGATGCGGCCCAGCGTCTCTTCGCCGACCGGCACCGAGATCGGAGCGCCCGTATCGGTTACGGCCTGGCCACGAACGAGACCCTCGGAGCTATCCATGGCGATCGTGCGCACGGTGTTCTCGCCGAGATGCTGTGCGACTTCGAGAACGAGGCGGTTGCCCTGGTTCTGGGTCTCGAGCGCGTTCAGAATTTCCGGCAGATGGTCGTCGAACTGCACGTCGACGACAGCGCCCATAACCTGGCGAACCTTACCAACCTTGCTAGCCATTTTCCTCTCCAGTCAGAATGCTTAGGCGATCGCGAGCGTCACGGGAATGTTGCCGCGCGTCGCCTTTGAATACGGGCAAATCGTATGGGCTTCCTCGACCAGCGCCTGAAGCGCGGCCGGATCGGCACCGGGAAGCGAAACCTTGAGATCGACGGCCAGCGAGAAGCCGTCCGTGGTGTTGAGCGTCACGTCGGCCGTCACCTTGGCAGCCTGGCCGTCGAGCCCGTGCTTCTTCGCAAGCACCAGGATCGCCTGACCGAAGCAGGCCGAATAGCCGAGCGCGAACAGCTGTTCCGGGTTGTGGCCTTCGCCCGACCCGCCAAGCTCCTTCGGCAGCGACATGGCAAGAGCGAGCTTGCCGTCAGCGAGGCTCGAGCGGCCGTCGCGGCCGCCTTTCGTCGTTGCTGTCGTCTTGTAGGCCATGATCTCTACTCCTCACGCCAAACCGGCGCCGAAACCCTGATTTAGAGGGCTTCCGCACCCGAGATGATCTCGATGAGTTCCTTCGTGATGTTCGCCTGACGCTGGCGGTTGTACTTCACCGTCAGCTTGTTGATCATTTCGCCTGCGTTGCGCGTCGCGCTGTCCATGGCACTCATGCGCGCGCCCTGTTCGGAGGCCGCGTTCTCGAGAAGCCCGCGGAAGATCTGCGTCGACACGTTGCGCGTCAGCAGGTAGCCGAGGATCGCATCCTCGTCGGGTTCGTAATCGACGACCGACTGTCCCGTGCCTGCCGGCGCGGCATCCGTCGTTTCCGGCAGCTTCGCCGGGATCAGCTGAAGCGCGGTCGGCTTCTGCGCGATCACGCTCTTGAACTCGGAGAAATAGAGCGTCGCGACGTCGAACTCGCCCGCCTCGAACATCGCGAGCACCTTGTTCGCGACGTCTTCCGCGTTCGAGAACCCGATCTGGCGCACACCGCGCAGATCCAGGCGCTCGATGATGTTGCGGCCGAGATCGCGGCGCAGGTTGTCCGCGCCTTTGCGGCCCACCGTCAGGATCTTCACCGTCTTGCCGGCGGCCAGAAGCTTTTGAGCATCCGCACGCGCGAGCTTCGCGATGTTTGAGTTGAAACCGCCGCAAAGACCGCGCTCGGCCGTCAGAACGATGAGCAGGTGCGTCTGATCGCGGCCCGTACCGACCAAGAGCGGCGAAGCGCCTTCGCGGCTGGCGCGCTGGTTGAGAGCGGCAAGCACGCCGTCCATGCGCTCGGCATAGGGACGGGCAGCCGTTGCAGCCTCCTGCGCGCGGCGCAGCTTGGCCGCGGCCACCATCTGCATGGCCTTGGTGATCTTACGCGTCGCCTTGACGGAGGCGATGCGGTTTCTGAGATCTTTTAAGCTCGGCATGGCGCCTCAGCTTCCTTGCTTTATCCGGCTCCCCTCCCTGTCATCCCGGCGAAGCGGCGACGCCGCGAACAGCCGGGACCCAGGGGCAACAGTCTCCCAGGACAAGCCTGGGTCCCGGATCGTGCTGACGCACGTCCGGGATGACGCTTAGTGCTAGGCGACGAAGGTCTTGGAGAAGCTGTCGAGCAGATCGACAAGCTTCTTCTCGGACTCGGCCGAGAGCGCCTTCTCCGCCGAAACGGCAGCAAGAATGGTCTTCTCGTCGCGAAGAGCGGCGAGCAGGTTCTGCTCGAACTTGCCGACGGCCGAAACCGGCAGCGGGTCGAGATAGCCGCGCGTACCCGCGAAGATCACCGCAACCTGCTCTTCCATCTTGAGCGGCGAGAACTGCGGCTGCTTCAGAAGCTCGGTGAGGCGTGCGCCGCGTGCGAGTAGCTTCTGCGTGGCCGCGTCGAGATCCGAGCCGAACTGCGCGAACGCCGCCATTTCGCGGTACTGCGCGAGCTCGCCTTTGATCTTGCCGGCAACCTGCTTCATCGCCTTGGTCTGTGCCGACGAGCCGACGCGCGACACCGACAGGCCGACGTTCACGGCCGGACGGATGCCCGAGAAGAAGAGGTCGGTTTCAAGGAAGATCTGGCCGTCGGTGATCGAGATCACGTTGGTCGGAATGTAGGCCGAAACGTCGTTGGCCTGCGTCTCGATGACCGGGAGCGCGGTGAGCGAACCCTTGCCGGCGGCGTCGCCGAGCTTCGCGGCGCGCTCGAGCAGACGAGAGTGAAGATAGAACACGTCGCCCGGATAAGCTTCGCGGCCCGGCGGACGGCGAAGCAGAAGCGACATCTGGCGATAAGCGACGGCCTGCTTGGAGAGGTCGTCATAAGCGATCACGGCGTGCATGCCGTTATCGCGGAAGTATTCGCCCATCGTGCAGCCCGTGAACGGAGCGAGGTACTGCATCGGAGCCGGATCGGACGCCGTGGCGGCGATGACGATGGAGTATTCGAGGGCGCCGCGCTCTTCGAGAACCTTGACGAACTGAGCGACGGTGGAGCGCTTCTGGCCGACGGCGACATACACGCAGTAGAGCTTGGCGCTCTCGTCGGTGCCGGCGTTGACCGGCTTCTGGTTGAGGAAGGTGTCGAGAATGATGGCGGTCTTGCCGGTCTGGCGGTCGCCGATGATCAGCTCGCGCTGGCCGCGGCCGACCGGGATCAGGGCGTCAACGGCCTTGAGACCCGTTGCCATCGGCTCGTGCACCGACTTGCGGGGCAGAATACCGGGCGCCTTGACGTCGACGCGCTTCTTGGTGTCGGACTTGATCGGGCCCTTGCCGTCGATCGGGTTGCCGAGACCGTCGACCACGCGGCCAAGCAGGCCCTTGCCAACCGGAACTTCCACGATGGCGCCGGTCCGCTTGACGGTGTCGCCTTCCTTGATGGTGCGATCGTCGCCGAAGATAACGACGCCGACGTTGTCGGCTTCGAGGTTCAGCGCCATGCCGCGAATGCCGCCCGGGAACTCGACCATCTCGCCCGCCTGGACGTTGTCGAGACCGTAAACGCGCGCGATACCGTCGCCGACCGACAGCACTTGTCCGATCTCGGAAACCTCGGCTTCCTTACCGAAATTCTTGATCTGATCTTTCAGGATCGAGGTGATCTCTGCAGCCCGGATGTCCATCACTTGACCTCGTCTCTTGGGGCGTTTTCTCTATATGTTTTGATCGTTTGGGCGAGCCTTCCGGCGCGCCCTTGGCATTCTGCATTCACGAGAGGCTTCTCGGCGTCAGGCTGAGGCCCGGCGTCAGTGGCCTCCCTTGAGCGAAAGACTGAGATTGGCGAGCTTCGTCTTGAGCGACGAATCGACCATGCGGCTGCCGAGCTTCACGACGAGACCGCCGATCAGCGACGGATCGACCTTCGTTGCGAGCGTCACGTCCTTGCCGACGGTGTCCTTGAGCGATGCCTTGAGCGCTTCGGCCTGCGCATCGGTGAGCGGGTATGCACTCACGATTTCCGCCGTCACCTCGCCGCGCGACTTGGCGGCGAGCGCACGAAAAGCGCGCGCCATGTCGGGCGCTGCGAACAGGCGCCGATTGCGGGCAACGAGATTGAAGAAATTGCGGGTAAGGCCGCCGACGCCGGCCTTATCCAGCACCGAGCCGAGCGCGCGGGCTTGATCCTCACCCGCGATGACCGGGCTTTTGACGAGCCGAACGAGATCGGGGCTCAAATCATAAAGCTGCTGAAATTTTGCGAGATCCTGTTCGACCTCGGCCACATTGTTCTGCTCGACTGCGAGGTCGAACAGAGCTGCCGCGTAACGTCCCGCCACACCGGCTACGATTGGTTCTTCTGTCGCCACGTCAAGAAATCTCGCGCGCTCAAGGGGTTGGAGGAGCCCCGCGGCCGAAGCCACAGCCCTTTTTATGAAGGGGGCGTTGCAGACGAGAAAAAACGCACTGCTGAGTTGCGCCATACCCCGTCCGAAGCCCGCGGTTCTGTATCATGTGCGTCACGGCGCATCAACCTGCCTGACGCGCTTGCAATGCGGCTTTTACGCGCCCGGTCCGCCCTTTTCGCCGCACACTCCGAAAAAAGTCGAAACCTCGTTCACCGTCAGTGGGATTCCGTCGGTTGCGACCCCACATGGCTAACAAGGGCATGAAAAGCCTCTACGCGGCGCGCCCGGGAAGAAAAGTCCAAAAACGGAGCAATTAGGTATGAGAGCAAGACGATTGTTGGCTGTCGCGGCTCTGGCGGCTTTGCCGTTCGGAGTTGGAGCGGCGGCCGCCGCACCGGCCATTCCAGATGCCGCGCGCGCGATATCGAAGGCGGATACCGCGGCACCGATCATCAACATCGGCCGCAACGGGCCCGGAGGCGGAGGCGGGATGCGCGTCGGTGGCGGCGGCGGCGGCCCGAAGTTTAGCGGAGGAGGAGGAGGCCCGAGATTCGGCCACGGAGGTCCCGGTGGACCGCGCATGGCCTTCCGGGGTGGCCCTGGTCGCGGACCGGGCCATTGGCCCGGCGGCCGCCCCCCGGGTCATTGGCAAGGAGGTCATGGCCACGGCCATCACCACCATTTCCGGCCGCGCTTCTACGGTTACGGCGCGCCGTACTTCTATAACTCCTACTATTACGACGACTACTTCGACGACGACGATGACGATGTGGTCGTCTATTCGCAGGCGAATGACGGCGTTGCGCGTTGCGAAGCGCGTTATCGCTCGTTCGATCGCAGAACAGGCACGTTCCTGAGCACGAACGGAACGCGCAAGCTTTGCCCGTATCTCAGATAGCGGAGCAAAGGGGCCAAACCCAAGACGATCAAGACGCGCCGGCAGCCGAAAAAGGCTGACCGGCGCGGCTTTTATGAGATTTAAATGAATGTGAACGGAAGCTGCACGGCTCGTTCAAGGTGAGTTCAGCGCGCCCCCGCTATCAATTCCATCAACGTGCCAGGGTCAGCCCGGCACCAGGATCGGATTGAAGGGGATTGAGCCATGTCGTTCAAGAAATTCACCACCTCCGCTGCTGTGATCGCCGGCCTTCTCGCCGCGAACCTCGGCCCGCTCGCCACCGCTGCCAGCGCCCACGAACGCTGGAACAACGGTTATGATCGCGGCTATTCGCGCAACTACGACAGCCCGCGTCGTTACGATGGCCCGCGCTATTATCAAGGCTACGGCCCGCGTGATCGTTACGCCTACAAGCGCCACCGTCACAACGACGGCAGAGACATCGCGAAAGGCCTAGCCATCGGCCTCGGCATCCTCGCCGTCGGCTCGATCATCGCCCACAACCGCTAGAGCATTGACCGACACCTTCGCGCGTGGCTTGCAGGCGACTGCAGGCCACGCGCTATTATTCGCTACTCACGCGCTCCGATCGTCGCGTCCCCTATCGGACGCGGCGTGAATCGGCAGCGCAGGAAAAGTCCGAAGCGTGAATCATCGCCCTCATCAAAAACCTAGAGCGGGATTGCGATCCAAAGAAAAGCAATCAACGATCTAGAGGAAGTTGTAGGGGTCGATGTCGACGGTGAGGCGCAGATCTCCCCCGATCTTGGGAAGCGCTTCGCCCCAAGCCCGGAGAAAGCCCTGAATATTCTTGTCGCGGGGCGCCTTCACCAGAAGCCGCCAGCGATGCCGCCCACGCACGATCGAGATCGGCGCTTCCGCCGGCCCCAGCACCTCGATCTGATCGACACGCGGCGCACGCCGCGCCACCTCCCGCGCAAAGGTCTCCGCGAGATCCTTGTCGCGTGCCGAGATGACAAGCGCGGCGAGCCGTCCGAACGGCGGCAGCACGCCGCGCCGGCGCATATCGATCTCGCGATCGAGAAACATCTCGCGATCGCCCGAGATGATTGCTTCCATCACCGGATGCTCCGGCATGTGCGTTTGAATAAAGCCGCGCCCTTTGGTGAGCGCACGCCCAGCGCGCCCCGTCACCTGATGCAAGAGCTGAAACGTGCGCTCGCCTGCACGCGGATCGGCACCCATCGAGAGCCCGAGATCGCCATCGACGATCCCCACTGTCGCAAGCAGCGGAAAGTTGTGTCCCTTGGCAACGATCTGCGTGCCGATGATGATGTCGACCTCGCCGCTCTCGATCGAGCCGATGATCCGGCGCATTTCCTCGAGCCCCGGAATGAGGTCCGAGGAGAGAAGCGCCACCCGCGCCTCCGGAAAGCGCTCGCGCACCTCCTCCGCAACGCGCTCGACACCGGGGCCGCAGGCAACCAGCGAGCCCTCTTCCCCGCACTTCGGGCACGTTTCCGGGATCGGCAACGAGAACCCGCAGTGATGGCAGTTGAGGCGGCGCCGGAAGCGATGCTCGACAAGCCACGCCGTGCATTGCGGACATTCGAACCGATGACCGCAGCTCCGGCACAACGTCAGCGGCGCATAGCCCCTGCGATTGAGAAACAGCAGCGACTGCTGCCGATCCGCAAGGGTTGCAGCCACCGCGTCCACCAGCACCGGCGACAGCCATTGCCCCTTCTCGGGTGGATGCGTGCGCATGTCGATCGGCTTGACCTCGGGCAGCTCCGCGCCGGTGAAGCGTCCAGGTAGAATGATATGGCGATAGCGCCCTGTCCGCGCATTGACGTGGCTCTCGATCGAAGGCGTCGCGGACGCCAGCACCACCGGAAACTTACCGAGGCTTCCGCGCACGACGCTCATGTCGCGGGCTTGATAATGGACGCGGTCGTCCTGCTTGAAGCCCGCGTCGTGCTCTTCGTCAACGATGATCAGACCGAGATCGCTGTACGGCAGGAACAGCCCCGAGCGCGCGCCCACAACCACACGCGCTTCACCCGTTGCCGCCGCCCGCCACACGCGCCCGCGCTCTGCAGGCGACAGCGCCGAATGCCATTCCGCCGGCAGACAGCCGAACCGCGCCACGAACCGGTTCATGAATTGTCCGGTGAGCGCGATTTCCGGCAGCATGATCAGCGCTTGCTGCCCTTTGCGGAGCGTTTCGGCAACGGCCTCGTAGTAGACCTCCGTTTTGCCCGATCCGGTCACACCGTCGAGCAGCGAGACGGAAAACCCGCCGCCATCGACGGCAGAAACAAGCGCGTGGACAGCCTCGGCCTGCTCTCGCGTGAAATCCGTCACCCGGTGATCCGCGTTCGGCACCGGATAACGCCGCTCCGGGATCACAACCTCGACGAGGTTTCCGGACGCGACCAGCCCGTCCACCACGCCCGTGCTGCAAGCCGCCTCGGTCGCGAGCGCCGATTTGGCGCGGATCAAGCCGTCACGCGCAAGATCCAGCGCGCGCTTGCGGGCCGGGGTCATGCGCGGCGGATCGGCCGCATCCGGCACATGCCGGACACCGAACCGCGGCTTCACGGGCTCGAACGCGGCCTGGGCGCTCATCATCATGCGCACCACCATGCCGAGTGGCGCGAGCGTATAGTTCGAAATCCATTCCGCGAACCGCAGCGACGACAGCGGCAGTGCCGGCACGTCGAGGCGCTCGGTCAGAGCCTTCATTTTCTTGGGGTCGAGCGGGCGGTCGGAGCCGCCGAGCGGAGCATCCCAGACCACGCCGATGCGCGTCTGCGGGCCGAACGGGACCAGAACGAAGGCCCCCGGTTCGATCGCCAGCCCCTCCGGCACCAGGTAGTCGTAGGTTTGGTCGAGCGGCGCCCCCGGCATCAGCACCGGAGCCAGAGCCCGTGCCGCGCCTTCACCCTTTTCATTAATCCCAAGAAGGCTATCCAAGTGTCCCGCGACCGGATTAGAAGCTACCAAACAGGCAAGTGCCTCCGGAAACGTGTTAAAGCGGTTTTCCGATGGGAAGCACGAGCAAGAACAGAAGAGGCGAGCTTAGGCGGAGAGATAGGGCGAGCTGACGGCGATCGTACGTCCGGAAATCCACCCGGATCTCGATCCCGAGTGTGACGCTTCTTCGACAATAAGTACGATCAACGAGACCCGATCTCCACGATATTAGGGATGGCCCCATGCGGGGGCAGCGCAAAGGACCGAGAATGAAGTTTTTCGTCGATACCGCCGATGTGAGTGAGATCAAGGAGCTAGCCGCAACCGGACTCCTCGATGGCGTGACCACGAACCCGTCGCTGATTGCAAAATCCGGCCGCGACTTCAAGCAGACAATCGCCGAGATCTGCGCCGTGGTGCCAGGCCCCGTCTCGGCCGAAGTGGCCGCAACCGACTACGACGGCATGATGCGGGAAGCGGAAATCCTGCGCAAAATCGCGAAAAACGTGACCATCAAGGTTCCGCTGACGCTCGACGGCCTCAAGGCCTGCAAAGCACTGACCTCGGACGGAACGATGGTCAACGTGACGCTGTGCTTCTCGGCAAACCAGGCGCTTCTGGCCGCGAAGGCCGGTGCCACCTTCGTCTCTCCGTTCATCGGCCGGCTCGACGACATCGGCTTGAACGGCATGGATCTGATCCGCGAGATCCGCGCCATCTACGACAACTATCAGGATTTGGAGACCGACATCCTCGCGGCGTCGATCCGCACGGTGAACCATGTAAAGGAAGCCGCCCTGATCGGAGCCGACGTAGCGACCATCCCGCCCGCGATTTTGAAGGCGTTGGTCAAGCATCCGCTGACCGACTCGGGTCTCGCGACGTTCGTGTCCGACTGGAAGAAGACCGGCCAGACGATCTGATTTCAGATCGGAAAACGCACCAAACCGGGCGCAACGACGCTCTAAAACGAAAAAAAGCGGCCGTCAGAGACCGGCCGCAATTTCCCGAGCAACCTTCAAGCCGCACCTTAGCGTAAGGCGGGAGGCCGAAATCCGGCCCCCGTCCTTGTCCGCTAACGCAAAGCGTTAGATCTGCTCCTTGAGATCCTTGGCAGCGCGGAAGGCAACCTTCTTGCTGGCCTTGATCTTGATCTGCTCGCCCGTTGCCGGGTTGCGGCCGAGGCGGGCCGGACGCTTGCGGACCTGAAGGATGCCGAGGCCGCCGATGCGGATACGGTCGCCCTTCTTGAGATGCTTCGTGACGAGCGCAACGAAGTCTTCGAGAACGGCGTTAGCCTGCTTCTTCGGAAGATCGTGCGTTTCCGACAGCGCGACACCGATGTGGCGCAGCGTGACGGTGCTCACTGCAGCCTTGCTGGCAGTTTTGCTGGCAGCCTTGGCGGCGGGCTTCGGAGCAGCTTTGGTTTTGACGGCGGTTTTGGTGGCGGCTTTAGCCATGAGAGTTTCCCCAGAAATGGAATCAATGACCGCGAAAACATACAATAAGAATTAGTTTCCGCGGCTATGGATTTAAAAAGACTGCGATTTTTTGCCTTAGATTGGAGTTTCGGTCACGCTTGCACGCGCAACGGAGGTCGAAATTGCGCACTTGGACGCGTTTCAAGCGTGCGAAGAGTGCTGCAGACCTCGCAGTTGCATAGCATCTACGGGCTTTATCGTGCAATCGCGCGAATCAACCGATCGACTGATTCGCACATCGCGAAGCTCTCGACATCCGGCGCAGGATGCAGTTCCGAAATCCGCCGCAATCTTGAGCTGCGCATTATTAGCGCGCGAAATAGCCCGGAAATAGCTGCTCCGGCTCGGCCGTCTAGCTCCCACGCCGCACCGCAAATCATTTACGATGCATCAAGCATTGCAGGGAATGCTCGTCGCATGACTCGCGCAAAGATCGACGATGTTCTGGTGACGGATGGAGAGCTGCCCCTGGCAGACGATCTTCTCCGCGCGACCTCCGGCTGGCTCACATTCCTTGAGCACGAGCGCGGATGCTCACCCGCAACGCTCGCCTCGTATGAGCGCGATTTGCGCCAGTTTATTGGCTTTTTGAAGCGCGATCTCGGACATCCACCCTGTCTCGGAGATCTCGCGCGCATTGATATAAAGACAGTGCGCCGTTTCCTATCCGCCCGCCGCCGTGATGGCGCAGCCAGCCGTTCGCTCTCGCGCACCGTCTCCGCACTTCGAACATTCTATCGATGGCTCGAGAACACCGGCCTCGTCGCCAACCGCGCGCTGGCGCAAGTCGCGATGCCGCGCATTCCGCACACGTTGCCGAAACCACTGACTGTCGAGAAAGCCGCCGCCCTCGTCGAAGGCGAGAGCATCGGCGACGATTGGATCAACGCGCGCGATATCGCCGTGCTGCTGCTGCTTTATGGCGCGGGCCTGCGCATTTCCGAAGCGCTCGGCCTCACGCGCCGCGACGCGCCTCTCCCCGGGCGCGACGTCATCCGCATCGTTGGCAAAGGCGGCAAGGAACGCCTCGTTCCGATCCTGCCCGTGACCCAACGCGCTGTTGCGCACTATATCGCGCTCTGCCCTTACCCACTGGAGCCAGACGGCGCCTTGTTCCTCGGCGCGAAAGGCGGACCTCTGTCACCGCGCCTGATCCAGCTCGCCATCGCCCGCATGCGCGATGCGCTGACGCTTCCGGAAACAGCGACGCCACACGCCTTGCGCCACTCGTTCGCGACGCATCTGCTCGCGGCGGGAGCCGACCTGCGCCAGATCCAGGAGCTGCTCGGACACGCCTCGCTCTCGACGACGCAGGTTTACACCGAGGTCGATCGCGAACGCATCCTCGCGGTCTATGACCGCGCCCATCCGCGCTCGTGATACCTGCCGATTGATCTACAGAGATTGATTTACCGAGAGAGAGCAGCGCTCGATCACATATGGATCGCGCGCTTCGCAACGGCGAGCGCGGCTTCCTTCACGGCTTCCGAGAGCGTCGGATGCGCATGGCAGGTGCGCGCCAGATCCTCGGCCGAGCCGCTGAATTCCATGATCACAGCCGCTTCCGCGATCAGCTCGCTCGCGTTGGCGCCGATGATGTGAACGCCGAGAATGCGATCGGTCTCGGCGTCTGCCAGCACTTTGACGAAGCCATCGGTCGTCTTGTTGACCTTGGCGCGGCCGTTGGCGAGGAACGGGAACTTGCCGACGGTGTAGGCGATGCCTGCGGCCTTCAGCTCCTCTTCCGTCTTGCCAACGGAAGCAACTTCCGGCGTCGTGTAGATCACGTTCGGAATGACGTCGTGATTGACGTGCCCGGCTTGGCCCGCAAGAATTTCGGCGACCGCAATACCTTCGTCCTCGGCCTTGTGCGCAAGCATCGGCCCCGCGATCACGTCGCCGATAGCGTAGATACCGGTGACGTTGGTCTGAAACTGTCCGTTGACGACGATGCGTTTGCGTTGATCCCGCACCACACCGACATCGTCGAGGCCAAGCCCCTCCGTGTAGGGCACGCGGCCGATTGAAACCAGCACGACATCCGTCTCGATGCGATCCTGCACGCCACCGTGCGACGGCTCGAGCGTGACCTCGAGCCCGCTCTCCGTCCGTCCCACCGCAACCACCTTGGTTCCGAGACGGAACGAGATACCCTGCTTCGAGAAGATGCGTTCGAGCGACTTCGCGACATCGCCGTCCATGCCCGGCAGGATCCGGTCGAGATATTCGACCACCGTCACGCTCGATCCGAGGCGCCGCCACACCGAGCCGAGCTCGAGCCCGATCACGCCCGCGCCGACGACGAGCAACCGCTCCGGCACTTTGGCGAGCGACAGCGCACCCGTCGAGGACACGATCTCCGTTTCATCGATCTCGATGCCGGGCAGGCGCGCCACGTCCGATCCGGTCGCGATAACGATCGAGCGCGCCTCGATCGTCTGGCGCTGCCCATCCGACGAGGTCACCTCCACGGCGCCCGCCTTCAGGATGCGTCCCGTCCCGTGAAACGCATCGATCTTGTTCTTCTTGAGCAGGAACGCGACGCCGTCGACGTTGCCCTTCACGCCCTCGTCCTTGAACGCGAGCATCCGCTTGAGATCGAGTTCGGGCGAAACCTTGATGCCCATCCGGCCAAACCCGTGCCCGGCTTCCTCGTAAAGCTCCGACGCATGCAAGAGAGCCTTGGAAGGAATGCAGCCGACGTTGAGGCAGGTGCCGCCGTGCGTTGCGCGCTTTTCGACAATGGCCGTCTTGAGGCCGAGCTGGGCGGCGCGGATCGCGCACACATAGCCACCCGGCCCGCTGCCAATCACGATGAGATCGTACGGTTCAGCCATCACGAAAGCCTTTGCTTGGGTCTTGGACGAGTGGGTAACACCCGGCGCTCATGCGGAAGAGAGAGCCTAGAGCTCCAGGATAAACCGCTGCGGATCTTCCAGGCATTCCTTCACGCGCACGAGGAACGTCACGGCCTCCTTGCCGTCCACGAGGCGGTGGTCGTAGGAGAGCGCCAGATACATCATCGGGCGCGCGACGATCGCGCCGTTCTTGACCACCGGCCGCTCCTCGATGCGATGCATGCCGAGAATGCCGGCCTGCGGCGCGTTGAGGATTGGCGTCGAAAGCATCGAGCCATAGACGCCACCGTTCGAGATCGTGAACGTGCCGCCCTGCATCTCGGCGATCGAAAGCTTGCCCTCGCGAGCGCGCTTTCCGAACTCGCTGATCTTGGCCTCGATCTCCGCGATCGACATGCGATCGGCTTCGCGCAGCACCGGAACCACAAGTCCGCGGTCAGTGCCGACGGCAACGCCGATGTGATAGTAATTCTTGAAGACGATATCTTCGCCGTCGATCTCGGCGTTGACCGCCGGAATCTCACGCAGCGCCTGAATGCAGGCCTTCACGAAGAAGCCCATGAAGCCGAGCTTCACGCCATGGCGCTTCTCGAACAGATCCTTGTATTGCGCGCGCATCGCGATGACGGCCGACATGTCGACGTCGTTGAACGTCGTCAGCATCGCCGCCGTGTTCTGGGCATCCTTGAGCCGCAACGCGATAGTCTGGCGCAGTCGCGTCATACGCACGCGCTCTTCGCGCGCACCTTCGTTGATTGCCGTGGGCGCGCGCACGTCCGGTGCGGAAATTTCGCGCGCGCTCTGCGTTGCGGGAACACGTGCGGGAGGCGCCGGAGCCGGCTCTTCACGCCTGGCTTCGGGTTGCGGCTTCGCCTGCTGGGCGGCCTTCGCGACCGCCGCTACGACATCTTCCTTGAGCACCTGGCCGCGCCGGCCGGATCCGGCCAAATCCCCCGGATTGAGACCCGCTTCCTCGAGATGTTTGCGGGCTGCGGGGCTTGGCGGCGCACGCGAAGAAGCGGCCGCGGCCGGCGCTTCGCTTTTCGGCTGAGTAGCGGCGGGTGCGGCTTTCGGCGCCGATTGCGCGGCACCACCACCTTCGGCAAGCGCGCCGAGCACCGCGCCGATCGCAACCGTCGAGCCTTCCGCCACGAGAATTTCAGAAAGGAGCCCGGCCGCCGGCGCAGGAACCTCGACCGTCACTTTGTCGGTTTCGAGTTCGACCAGCGGCTCGTCCGCCTTGACCGCCTCGCCCTGCCGTTTCAGCCATTTCCCGACCGTCGCCTCGGAGACCGATTCACCGAGTGTCGGCACACGGATCTCAATCGTCATAATGGTCTAGCCCCTTGCTGGACCGGGCGCCGAGGCGCCCGGCTTTCCGCTCTTTCAATTTCTCGCGTGGTCCCCGTAGGATTTTTCAACCCTTCAAGGCATCGGCCACGAGCGCCTTCTGCTCGTGGATATGCTTGCTCATCAAGCCCGTCGCCGTCGAGGCGGAGGCCGCGCGGCCGGCATAGCGCACGCGCCGCCCGGCAGGATTAACACGATCGAGAACCCAATTGATATTCGGCTCGACAAAGGTCCAGCCGCCCATGTTCTTAGGCTCTTCCTGACACCAGACGATCTCGGCGTTCGGGAACCGCCCCAATTCCGTGATCAGCGCGCGCGCCGGGAACGGATAAAGCTGTTCAAGGCGCATGATGTAGGTGTCGTACAATTCTTCAGCATCGCGCGCATCCGCAAGATCATAGTAGACCTTGCCCGAGCACAGGACGACCCGCTTGATCTCGGCCTCGGACTTCCGGAACGTATCGTCCCAGAGAACCCGATGGAACGTCGTTCCAGGGCCAAGCTCGTCGAGCCGCGAAACCACCCGCTTGTGCCGGAGCAGCGACTTCGGCGTCATGAGAATGAGCGGCTTGCGGAACGAGCGATGAAGCTGGCGCCGCAGAATGTGGAAGTAATTGGCCGGCGTCGTGCAGTTCGCGACCTGCCAATTGTCCTCCGCGCAAAGCTGCAGGAACCGCTCGAGGCGCGCCGAGGAATGCTCCGGCCCCTGCCCCTCGTAGCCGTGCGGAAGCAGGCAGACGAGCCCCGACATGCGCAGCCACTTGCGCTCGCCCGATGAAATGAACTGGTCGAACACCACCTGCGCGCCGTTCGCGAAATCGCCGAACTGAGCTTCCCACGCGACGAGCGCATTGGGCTCTGCCAGCGAATATCCGTACTCGAAGCCGAGAACAGCCTCTTCCGAAAGCATCGAGTTGATGACCTCGAACCGCGCCTGCGTCGGCGAGATGTGCCTGAGCGGCGTATACCGACGCTCGGTCTCCTGGTCGATCAGCACCGAGTGGCGCTGCGAGAAGGTTCCGCGCTCGCAGTCCTGGCCCGAGAGACGCACCGGAAACCCTTCGCTGACCAGCGTTCCGTATGCGAGGTGCTCGGCCATCGCCCAATCGATCCCCTCGCCCTTCGACACCATCTCGCGGCGCCGTTCGAGCAGCTTGGCGATCGTCTTGTGGGCGTGAAAGTCTGACGGCATCGTGGTGATGCGCTTGCCGACTTCGCGCAGGGTTTCTAGCGACACGCCGGTATTCCCGCGCCGCTCGTCGCCGTCGGCAAGACCGACACCGCTCCAGCGGCCGTCGAGCCAGTCGGCCTTGTTCGGCTTGAACGCGTCGGCAGCTGCGAGTTCGGTTTCGAGGAACGAGCGGAACTCGTTCTTCATGCCGTCGGCCTCTTCGGCCGTTACCACGCCTTCCTCGACGAGATCGTTGCTGTAGAGTTGCACGACGCTCGGATGCTTGCGGATCCGGTCGTACATCAACGGCTGGGTGAACGCGGGTTCATCCGTTTCGTTGTGGCCGAACCGGCGATAGCAGAACATGTCGATGACGACCGGCTTCTGGAACTTCTGCCGGAACTCGGTCGCGATCTTGGCGACATGCACCACCGCTTCCGGATCATCGCCGTTCACATGGAAGATCGGCGCCTCGATCATGCGCGCAACGTCCGAGCAATAGGGCGACGAACGCGAATGACGCGGATTGGTGGTGAAGCCGATCTGATTGTTAATGATGAAGTGGATCGATCCGCCGGTGCGATGCCCCTTGAGGCCCGAAAGCCCAAAGCATTCGGCGACCACACCCTGGCCGGCGAACGCCGCATCGCCATGGAGCAGCAGCGGCAGCACGCCCGTGCGATCGCCCGGATCACTATGCAATTGATCCTGCTTCGCACGCACCTTGCCGAGCACGACCGGATCGACGATTTCGAGATGCGACGGGTTGGCGGTCAACGACAGATGCACGTTGTTGCCGTCGAACTGGCGATCGGAAGACGCGCCGAGATGGTATTTGACGTCGCCCGAGCCCTCGACGTCGTCCGGCTTCCACGAGCCGCCCTTGAACTCGTTGAAGATCGCGCGGAACGGCTTCGCCATCACGTTCGACAGCACGTTGAGACGCCCGCGGTGCGCCATGCCGATCACGATCTCTTTGACGCCGAGCTGCCCGCCGCGTTTGATGATCTGCTCGAGCGCCGGGATCATGGCTTCGCCGCCATCGAGGCCGAAGCGCTTGGTACCGGTGTACTTGATGTCGGCGAAACGTTCGAACAGCTCGGCTTCGATCAGCTTGCGGAGAATGGCCTTCTTGCCCATCTCCGTGAAACGGATGTCCTTCTCGTCGCCTTCGATCCGGTGCTGGATCCACGATTTCTGCGCCGGCGACGTGATGTGCATGAACTGGTAGCCGATCTTGCGGCAGTAGGTGCGCCGCAGGATGCGCATCACCTGACGGATCGAAGCGGTATCGAGCCCCAGGTAGCGATCGATGAAGATCGGCCGGTCGAGATCGGCGTCCGTAAAGCCATACGTCTCGGGCTTGAGTTCCTTGTGAACCTTGCGCTCCGCAAGCCCCAAGGGATCGAGATCCGCCGCGAGATGCCCCATCACGCGATAGGCGCGGATCATCATGATCGCGCGCACGCTATCCTGGATGGCGCGGAACGAAGCCGCGGGCGAGATCTCGTAGCCCTGGCCGAACGCCTTGGCCTGCAGCTTGTCGCGAAGCCCGCGCTCCACCTCGCCGTAGTCGCCGGTCAGCGCCGAGACGAGTTCGCTCGGCGCGTCGTGGAGTTGCGAGAGCGGATAGCCCCACGACGGTTCGCGGCTTCCGCCGCCACCGTCGCGAGCTGTTTCCAGGTTCCGGGTCTGCTCGTCACCGACGCTCTCGAAGAAGAGACGCCACTCGTCCGAGACCGAGCCCGGATTCTTCTCATACTGGCTTTGCAGCTCCTCGATGTAAGGAGCGTTGACGCCATTGAGAAACGACGTCCGATTGAACTTGTCGTTGAGTGGTTGCCGTGACATGCGAATCCCCGCCATTTCTTCCGGCATGCGCCGGAGATGAGGTGACCATCTCGCCCCCGAAATCAGGCGATTCTCGGCGCTGTCCGTGACACTCTATATAGTGTAGTCGCCTTTATCCTTTTAGAACTTTGGTCAAAGTGGTGCCGAGCGAAGCCGGGCTGTCGGCGATGGCGATCCCAGCGCGACGCATAGCTTCCACTTTGTCTTCGGCGCGCCCCTGTCCGCCGGAGATAATCGCACCCGCGTGTCCCATCCGCCGTCCGGGAGGTGCCGTTACACCGGCGATGAATCCGGCCATCGGCTTTTTGCGGCCCTTCTTGGCTTCCCTGATCAGATATTCGGCTGCTTCTTCTTCAGCCGATCCGCCGATTTCACCGATCATGATGATGGAGTGGGTGTCGGGATCGGAAAGGAACAGATCCAGCACGTCGATGTGCTCGGTCCCCTTCACCGGATCGCCGCCGATACCGACCGCCGTCGACTGGCCGAGCCCCGCGTCCGTCGTCTGCTTCACCGCTTCATAGGTGAGCGTGCCGGACCGCGAGACGATGCCGACCGTCCCTTTACGAAAGATGCTGCCCGGCATGATGCCGATCTTGCAGGCATTCGGCGTCAGAACGCCGGGGCAGTTGGGTCCGATCAGGCGCGACTTCGACCCAGAGAGAGCCCGCTTCACCTTGACCATGTCGAGCACCGGAATGCCCTCGGTGATGCAGACGATCAGCGGCATCTCCGCATCGATCGCCTCGAGAATGGCGTCGGCCGCGAACGGTGGCGGAACGTAGATCGCGGTGGCTGTAGCGCCGGTCTTGACCTTGGCTTCGTGCACCGTGTTGAACAGCGGCAGATCCGCCAGTTCGGGATCCGGATGCTTCGACCCGCCCTTGCCGGGCGTGACGCCGCCGCCGACCTTGGAGCCGTAGCTACGCGCCTGCTTGGTGTGGAACGTGCCTTGAGCGCCGGTGAGGCCCTGGCAGATGGTGATCGTGGACTTGTCGACGAGAATGGCCATGTCGTCTCTCTAAATTGTCGTCTCTCTTGTCGGAGAAGTTCGGGGATGCGTCGCCGAAAGGCGCCGCTCCCTAGGCTGCGGTTTTGATAGCAGAGGTGATTTTCGCGGCCGCATCGGCAAGATCATCTGCCGGCACGATCTTGAGCCCGCTCTTGGCGAGGATCTCCTTGCCGAGCTCCACGTTGGTGCCTTCGAGCCGGACGACCAGCGGCACATTGATTGCCATCTCGCGCGCAGCCGCCACGATGCCTTCCGCGATGATGTCGCAACGCATGATGCCACCGAAGATGTTGACCAGGATGCCCTTCACCGAAGGATCGGACAGGATGATCTGGAACGCGGACTTCACCTTCTCCTTGGAAGCACCACCGCCCACGTCGAGGAAGTTGGCGGGCTCCGCGCCATAGAGCTTGATGATGTCCATCGTCGCCATGGCAAGACCGGCGCCGTTCACCATGCAGCCGATCGAGCCGTCGAGCTTCACATACGAAAGCTCGTGCTTCGCCGCCTCGATCTCCATCGGGTCTTCTTCCGTCTCGTCGCGCAGCGCAACGATATCGGGATGACGGAACAGCGCGTTGCTGTCGAAGCTCATCTTGGCGTCGAGCGCCGTGAGATCGCCTTCCTTGGTCACCACCAGCGGGTTGATCTCAAGTAGGCTCAGATCCTTTTCGAGAACCAGCTTGTAGAGCCCTTCGATCATCTTCGCGCACTGCTTGATCTGGTCGCCCTTGAGGCCCAGCGCGAATGCGATCTTGCGGCTGTGGAACGGCTGCAGGCCGCTCGCAGGATCCACCGTGAGCGTCAGGATCTTCTCCGGCGTGTCATGGGCCACCTTCTCGATGTCCATGCCGCCTTCGGTCGAGGCGATGAACGCCACGCGCGAGCTGGCGCGATCGACGAGGGCCGAAAGATAAAGCTCACGACCGATGTTTGCGGCGTCCGAGATATAGATGCGCCGAACGATGCGACCGGCCGGGCCGGTCTGAATGGTGACGAGAGTTTTGCCCAGCATCTGCGCGGCGAGGTCACGCGCTTCCGCCGGCGTCTTGGCGAACCGAACGCCGCCCTTCTCGCCCGCTTCCTTCTCTTTGAAATGGCCCTTGCCGCGACCACCCGCATGGATCTGCGCCTTGACGACCCGGACCTCTGTCTGGATGCCGGCTGCAATCTTCTCGGCCTCCTCTGGCGTGAAAGCAGCGCCGCCACCCGAAGTCGGCACCCCATACTGACGGAGAAGCTCCTTGGCCTGATGCTCGTGAATATTCATGGCTGCGCGTAGGTCCTCTTGATGCGTGCCGGAAGGCTTATTCCGGCGTCATGACGGCCGCATGCTCCGCAGGGACAACCGGATGGAAACAGTCCGGCGAGAAGCACGATCGATCGAAAAACTCAGGGCATTGAGAATTCAAGAACCCTGGAGCAGGGCTATAAGCTGGCAAGCAAAAAACCGAGGGGAACCGGAAGCGGGGTTTCCTCACCCCGCCACCTCTAGGTCCCATCCGGATCCCGCACCGGCGCGTATCAGGCCCCGAGCTGCGGGTTGATCTTGATGCACGCATCGACCAGACCCTTCACGGATTCGATCGACTTCATGAGCATCGAGCGTTCGGCAGAGTTGAGGTCGATCTCGACCACCCGCTCCGTTCCGCCCGCGCCGATGATCGACGGCACACCAATATAAAGCCCTTTAACACCGTATTCCCCGTTCAGGTACGCGGCGCAAGGCAGCACGCGCTTCTTGTCCTTGAGGAAGCTTTCGGCCATCGCGATCGCGGAAGCCGCAGGTGCGTAGTAAGCCGATCCGGTCTTGAGCAGAGCCACGATCTCGCCGCCGCCCTTGCGCGTGCGATCGACGATCTGATCCAGCCGCTCCTGCCGGATCCATCCCATTTTCACGAGGTCCGGCAAGGGAATACCGCCGACGCTGGAGTAGCGGACCAGCGGCACCATGTCGTCGCCATGCCCGCCCAGCACGAACGCCGAGACATCCTCGACCGAAACGTGGAACTCTTCCGAAAGGAAGTGGCGGAAGCGCGCCGTATCGAGCACGCCGGCCATGCCGACCACCATGTTGCGCGGAAGTCCGGAAGACTTCTGCAGCGCCCACACCATGGCGTCGAGCGGGTTGGTGATGCAGATCACGAACGCGTTCGGCGCATACTTACGGATACCGGCGCCGACCTGCTCCATGACCTTGAGGTTGATTCCGATCAGATCGTCGCGGCTCATGCCCGGCTTGCGCGGCACGCCCGCGGTGACGATGCAGACGCTCGCGCCTTCGATGTCGGCGTAGGCGTTGGTGCCCTTGAGGTTGCAATCGAAACCTTCCACGGCACCGGACTGCGCGATATCCAGGGCCTTACCCTGCGGCAGCCCCTCCGCAATGTCGAAAATCACGACATCGCCCAGCTCCTTGAGACCGATCAGGTGAGCGAGTGTTCCACCGATCATTCCACCGCCGATCAACGCGATCTTGGTCCGCGCCATTTCTTCCATTCTCCCTGGAGGCTTGAGCCCTTCCCTGGGGCCCTAGGTTGATGAAGTGGGTGTGCGTCCCGATGAAATCTTGGACCGGCCCACATCCGGCTTATGTGAAACTTCGGTCTTCGTAGGACGAAAAGAGGGGGCGCTCAAGCCCGTCCGCACCTCAAACAGGTTCTTTAGACGAAAGCAGCGTAGCGCTTCATCACCCGCCCGACACCATGCATAAATTTTGGACCAAAAGCACTTCCGAACCGGCCGGCCCAACGCCTGATTCATAAGCCTCATCGGAAGCCGAAGCACATCGGTGACTAGCCCCCAGCCCCCGGTCGGACACTGCGCGCAAGGTAGGCTTCACTTCGCATTTCCATGAGGCGCGACGCCGTCCGCTCGAAAAGCTGCGCGCCGTCCCCCTCGGGGTAAAGCCGATCCGGCTCGGCCTCCGCGGAAACGATGAGGCAGTTGCGGTTGTCGTAGAGCGTATCGATCAGGTGGATGAGCCGCCTCGCTTCGTTGCGGCGCGCCGGAGTCAGCATCGGGATACCCTCGACGACGAGGGTATGGAAAGAGTGGGCGATGTGGAGATAGTCGAGAGCACCGAGCGGCTTTTCGCAAAGATCCGCGAACCCGAACCTGGCGACCCCCATCGAGGCCATTGGCACCTGAACGTGCCGCCCTTTGACATCGACCGAAGTCGGCGCGCCGGGATGATTTCCCGTCAACCGGACCCAATGCTCCTCCACGCCGGCTTTGGCCTGAGCATCCAAGGGCGAGAAATAGAGCTTCCGCCCCGCCAGCTTATCGAGGCGGAAATCCTTTGCGCTCTTGAGCTCGAACACCTCCACGGTATCTTCGAGCAGCGCGATGAACGGCACGAACAGTTGTCGGTTGAGCCCGTTCCAATAGAGCCGGTCGGGAGGCGCGTTGGAAGTTGCCACCACCACCAGTCCGCGCGCGAACAGCGCCTTGAACAAGCGCGCGAGGATCATCGCATCGGCGATGTCGGTGATGGTCAGTTCGTCGAAGCACAATAGTCCGGCCTCCGCCGCGATCTCGGCTGCAACGAACGGGATCGGATCGCCGTCCGTCGTCGCCCGACCGCGCTGGATGCGGTCGTGCACCTCGCTCATGAACTCATGAAAGTGCAGCCGGCGCTTCGGCGTGAAGGTCACCGCCTCGAAGAACAGGTCCATGAGCATGGTTTTGCCGCGCCCGACCGCGCCGTGAAGATAGAGCCCCCGCGGTGGCGCGGAGCGCGGCCGGAACAACGAGGAGAAAAACCCGCCCCGTCCGTTGGCCTGCCAGTCCTCGAGCGCCGAAGCCAACGCATCGAGCCGGAGCACCGCCTCCCGCTGCGCCCCGTCCGGCTCGATCTCCCCGAGCGCAACCCGCCGCTCGTACTGCTCGAGAAGTCGTCCTGCCATGGGTGCCCCGATTTGCCCTGCCGAATGCACTTATCCGAAACCGGGCGCGTCCGGACAAGCAGCGAGAGGTCGCTTGATAGCAAGCAGCCGATCGCAGGCGCGGAGCAGCGCGACGAAAGTAGCCCGCGGCCAAGACAACGCCCCGCCCCACAAAACGCGCGCATCTTCGCGGCACCCGCCTGGGATCTGCGAGACACGCAACGCAGCCAAGCGGTTTTTGCGGTGCAGCGAAGCCAAATGCCCACAGTCGCGGGAAAACGACGAAACATCGCGTCTTTCGCCACTTATTTGGCGCATTGTGCATCGCACAACAAAACCTATATGGCTTAATCGCGCGGCGAAATCGCTTGCCGCGCCGAATCGCCGCCGGATGTGGGCGCTGCCTTGTTTAGCGCACGATCGAGGATCATCCCGGCCGCGATTCAGTCTGGAGGGATTGACGCAATGAGTGATCATGCGCGTTCGAACGGGATTGTCCGCAAGCTCTGGCCGCAGGAACAGGCGAAGTTCCGCGACCATCTTCTGCGCCTCGACAAGACCAGCCGCACGATGCGCTTCGCGCACGGCGTCTCGGATAGCTTCATCGAGGACTACGCCGCTCACATGACGGACGCCGGATCGACCATCTTCGCCTACATCGAGGATGGCGAGGTCCGCGCCGCATCCGAACTGAAGAAGCTGGGCGAGACCTGGGGCCGGGAGGCCGAGGCCGCGCTTTCGGTGGAGGTGGCGTTCCAAGAGAAGGGCCTCGGCACCGAACTGATGGGCCGGGTAATCCGCGCCGCCCGCAACCGTGGTGTCCACCTGATTTACATGAGCTGCCTCGCATCCAATGCAAAGATGCAGGCCATCGCCCGTAAGCATGAAGCCGATCTGCGGTTCGAAATGGGCGAGGTGATCGGCGAGATCGTACCTCAGGAGCCGAACTACTTCTCGCTCCTCGCAGAGGCTGTCGAAGACCGCATGGGCTTCATGATGGCGGTGCTCGATCTGCAGCGTCGCGTCGTCAAAGCTGCGTAGAAAAACGCGCGCGACTCAAATTTTTAAACATCAAGAGTCATTTTCGAGACTGCGAGAACTCGTTTTCGATTCCGTTTTCTGCACCTCGCAGCTCACACGGAGTCGAGAGCGACGACTTAGCGACTTAGAATATCGACGTTTTTGTTGAATTCACGCAACACTTTTGGTCGATTGCGGAGAAATCTGCAGGCTGAATCCACTTTACGTGTCAACAAAATCATCGAATTTGCTCATGATTTTTTTGTTCGAAATGATTCGAACTCTAGAGGGAGAGACTACTATGGCTAAAGCTGCTGTTAAGAAGACCACTGCTCGTAAGCCCGCTGCAAAGAAGCCGGCTGCTCGCAAGGCTGCAAAGCCTGCTGCACGCAAGGCTGTCAAGAAGCCGGCCGCTCGCAAGGCTGCAAAGCCTGCTGCAAAGAAGCGGAAGGCCGCCTAAGGCGGGACCGCCGACCCCCGCCTCTGTCTGGGCAACAGGGCGGGTGCTGGCGGGTGCCTCTCGGGGCACATTTTCCAAACTGAAGACCGGTGGCAGCGAGACGCGCCATCGGTCTTGTTGTTTCTAGAACCCGAAACGAAACGCCTTCGAAAACGAAATCCGAATCACGAATACACCGTGATCGGCGCAATACGCGGGAAACGCGCTTTCTCGGCTCCGAAATTCAATCGGACTCGGGCACATGGCTGACGGCTTCGATATTGTGGCCGTCGGGATCGATAACGAAAGCCCCGTAATAATTGGCGTGATAATGCGGCCTCAAGCCCGGCGCCCCGTTGTCTTTCGCGCCCGAAGCAAGCGCCGCCTCGTAGAACGCCCGCACCTGGGCCCGGTCCTTGGCGGCAAACGCCACATGCAGCCGTCCCGTGAACGGCTTCCCCGTCCCAATCCAGAACTGAGGCCGCTGCGCACCGAAACCGGCGTAGCCGGCAGGACCGCCCTCGTCCGAAAGGTCGACCTCCTTGAGCAGTTGCAGGCCGAGTGACGCCAGCACCGTGGTGTAGAAGGCCTTCGACTTCGCAAAGTCCGAAACGGGCAAACCGATATGGTCCAGCACGCGGATCCCTTTCTGTTGGAGAGCAACCGAACGGAGGGCGTCGATCCTAGACCATGATCGCTTCGGACCCTATTAGTCCGAAGCGTGAATCATAGGTCTCGCTAAAATGACCATGATCGCTTCGGACCCCATCAGTCCGAAGCGTGAATCATCGGTCTCCACTAGCAGACGTGTCTAGGCCCCGTCCTCCAGCGAGGCGACGAGGACGCTAAACCGATCCGGCCTGACCTGAATCTTAAACGCGCCGCTGCACCATGAGCTTCTTGAGCTCGGCGATCGCCTTGGCCGGGCTCAGGCCCTTGGGGCAAGCCTTGGCGCAGTTCATGATCGTATGGCAGCGATAGAGCCGGAACGGATCCTCGAGGTTGTCGAGCCGTTCGCCGGTTGCTTCATCGCGGCTGTCGATGACCCAGCGATAGGCCTGCAGCAACGCGGCCGGCCCGAGATAGCGGTCTGAATTCCACCAATAGCTGGGGCACGACGTCGAGCAGCACGCGCAAAGAATGCATTCGTAGAGCCCGTCGAGCTTCTCGCGATCGTCTCGGGACTGCTTCCACTCCTTGGGCGGCGCCGCCGTATCGGTTTTGAGCCAGGGTTCGATCGAGCGGTGCTGCGCATAGAAGTTCGTCAAATCCGGAACCAGGTCCTTGACCACCTTCATATGCGGCAGCGGGTACACTTTGACCGCGCCCTTGACCTCGTCCAGCCCCTTGAGACAGGCCAGATCGTTGGTTCCGTCGATGTTCATGGCGCACGACCCACAGATGCCCTCGCGGCACGAGCGGCGGAAGGTCAGGGTCGGATCGATCTCGTTTTTGATCTTGATGAGCGCGTCGAGCACCATCGGCCCGCACTGCTCCTCGTTGATCCAATAGCTGTCGATGCGAGGGTTTTCCTCGTCGTCCGGGCTCCAGCGATAAATCCGGAACTCCCGCCACTTCCCTTCGGCATCGGGCGCATTCCACGTTTTACCCGTCTTGATCTTGGAATTTTTGGGAAGCGTAAGTTGAACCATGGAGTGCGAGCCTCGTGGTCGAACAAAAGAAGGTAAAAAAGCGATATCCCCTTCTCATGAAACCCGGATCGGGCACTGTCAACGCCTTGCCCGCCTCGTCGCATGCGGTCCTTTGCCAGCCTAGACTTTAGTTCCGTGTCCGTATGCGTCTTTTCCCGCCCTGTGGGCACTGACACGGTTGCAGATGCGCCGCAGCGACAAATTCTCCGGGGCCACGCTTCTGCTCGAAATGAATGAAGCACTTTTTGGCATTGTATTTCATATGGATATGCTGTCATAAATCCACAGCGTCCGGCCATTAGAACGAAGTCGCCCGGCCACTAGGCCCGGGAGCAGAGCGCAGGCAGAGGGCCACGCTCGTTGCATCGTCCACGAGACAATGGAGATTAGCGTGAACAGCAAGTTCATCGCCATCACCGCGGCTACCGCCGTCGGTATGGGCGCGTTTGCCTGTGCGGCTTTGGCACGCGACCAGGTCAAGGTTGCAGGATCCTCGACGGTTCTGCCTTACGCCAACATCGTTGCCGAGCAGTTCGGCAAGGCCTTCGGCAACCTCAAGACCCCGATCATCGAGTCGGGCGGTTCGGGCGCTGGCATCAAGCAGTTCTGCGCCGGCGTGGGCGAGGACAAGATCGACGTCGCCAACTCCTCGCGCAAGATCAAGGACACCGAAATTGCCGATTGCGCCAAGAACGGCGTGAACGACATAGTCGAAGTGAAGTTCGGCTACGACGGCATCGTGTTCGCCGTTGACGCTGGCGCCGGCGAATGGAAGATCGAGCCCAAGGATCTCTACCTGGCTCTCGCCGCTGAAGTGCCGAAGGACGGCGCACTCGTCGCCAACACGGCGAAGACCTGGAAGGAAGTGAACCCGGCTCTCCCCGAGTGGCCGATCGTCGCCTTCATCCCGGGCGAGAAGCACGGCACGCGCGAAGTCTTCGAGGAGAAGATCCTGCACGCCGGTGCCAAGGCAACGGGCGCTGACAAGCTGCTCCTCGCCAAGGCCGAAGGTAAGGACGACGCCGAGAAGAAGAAGAACGCCGACAAGGCTGCCGTCAAGGTCCGCAAGGACGGCGCTGCAGTTGACATCGACGGCGACTACACCGAGACGCTGGCTCGCATCGAGAGCAACAAGCAGGGCGTCGGCGTGTTCGGTCTCTCGTTCTACGAGAACAACAAGGACAAGCTGAAGGTTGCCAGCATCAGCGGCGTCGAGCCCTCGCTCGAGACCGTTGCCTCCGGCAAGTATCCGGTTTCCCGTCCGCTCTTCTTCTATGTGAAGAAGGCTCATCTCGGCGTGGTTCCCGGCCTCAAGGAGTACGTGGAATTCTTCACCAGCGACAAGGTTCTCTCGGCTGACGGCCCGCTCGTCGAATACGGCCTCGTGCCGCTCCCCGACGCAGAGCGCAAGGAAGTCCAGGAGCTCGTGAAGTCCGGCAAGACGCTGGCGACCGCAGCAAAGTAAGGCGCCAGCCTCGCCTTTGATGCTCTGAGTTGCTGACGCTACAGGAGTTGAGGAGGGGGAGCCGGCCACGTTTTGCCGCTCTCCCTCTTCGTTATCTTTCGGATCCCGGTGAACCGCCGAAAGAGCCGAAGGAACCGACCAAACCGCCGTTGCGAGCGAGGAAAAAACCCCGTGTCGACGTCTCTCTTGTTTTTAATCGTGATCGCCCTCGGCATCGTCGGGTGGTTTTTGGGCAACTGGCGCGCACGCGCATCCGTTGGCGGAAAGACCTCCGCCCTTCATTCCCGGCCCGGCTACTACGGCGCTTACGTCCTTCTGTGGACGACGCTCCCTGCGGTGTTCCTGATCATCGTCTGGAACGTGCTGTCCCCGATCGCGGTTTCTTCCTTGGTCACCGCAAAACTCCCGGAAAATATTCAGAACGGTCCCGAACAGGCTCGCGCGCTGACCATGTCGACGGTGCGCATGATCGAGAACGGCCTCTCGAAGCTGTCTCCTGAGGACCTCGACAAAACCGCCGACCCGGCGACCGACGTCAAGGCGCTGCTGATGAGCAAGGGCGCTCCGCTTGCCGTCACCCCCGAGCCTTTCGCAGTCGACGCCGCCCGCTATCAGCTGACCCTCAAGAATTCGAGCCAGCTCCTGCTCACCCTGTCATCGATCGGCCTGGCCGCGCTTGGCCTCGCCTTCGCTCTTTTCCAGGTGAGCCCCAAGCTGCGCTCTCGCAACGCCGTCGAAACGGTCGCCCTCGCCGGCCTGCTTGGCTGCTCGATGGTTGCGATCCTGACCACGCTCGGCATCGTGCTTTCGATGCTGTTCGAGAGCATCCACTTCTTCTCGATCGTGCCGATCCAGAACTTCCTGTTTGGCACCGTCTGGGATCCGCGCTTCTCGTCCGCCGGCTCCGGCAGCGGCGGAGGCGGCGAGTTCGGCTTGCTTCCTCTACTCTGGGGCACGCTCTACATCTCGATCGTCGCGCTCCTGGTTGCGGTCCCCGTTGGCCTTTTCAGCGCCGTCTACATGTCGGAGTACGCTTCGAGAGGCGTCCGCATGACGGCCAAGCCGCTTCTCGAAATTCTGGCCGGCATCCCGACCATCGTCTACGGCTTCTTCGCGCTGATCACCTTCGGTCCGCTGCTCCGCGATCTCGGCGCCCACGTCGGCCTCTCGATCTCGGCAACGAGCGTGCTGACCGCTGGCCTGATCATGGGCGTAATGCTGATCCCGTTCGTGTCGTCGCTCTCCGACGACATCATCAACGCGGTGCCGCAATCGTTGCGGGAGGGCTCTTACGGGCTCGGCGCGACGCAATCCGAAACCATCAAGCGCGTTATTCTTCCAGCCGCGCTGCCGGGCATCGTCGGCGCGATCCTTCTCGCCGCTTCACGTGCCATCGGCGAAACGATGATCGTCGTTCTCGCGGCGGGCATCGCACCCAACCTGACGCTCAACCCGTTCGAGCCGGTGACCACCATCACCGTGAAAATCGTGAGCCAGCTGACCGGCGACCTCGAGTTCAACTCGCCTCAGACGCTCGTCGCCTTCGCGCTCGGCCTCACGCTCTTCGTCTTCACGCTCGCACTCAACATTTACGCGCTCTACATCGTGCGCAAGTATAGGGAGCAGTACGAATAATGACTGTGGACACAGCCCCTATGGCAACTGAAGCCCTGGACTCTCCCCGCTCGAAGCAAGCCATGAAGGCGCGTATTGCACGCCGTTACGCCGCTGAACGACGCTTCCGCGCTTATGGCGTTGCCGCGATCCTGTTCGGCTTGACGTTTCTCGTGGCGCTCTTCTCGACGATCATGGTGCGTGGCTACTCCGCGTTCCTTCAGTCGGCGTTCACGCTCGACGTCCATCTGGACCCGAGCGCCTTCGGATCGACGACACCTCCGTCGGAAACCGATATCCGGATGGCGGATTATACCAAGCTTGCCAACCGCGCGTTGTTCCAGGCGCTTGGCGTCGATCCTGCCAACAAGGCTGACGCGCGCGCCGCCTCTCAGCTGCTGTCGCAGAATGCCGACGTCCAGATCCGCAAGACCGTCGAAGCCGATCCCACAGTCATCGGCAAGTCGGTTCAGCTGAGCCTTCTCGCGCACGGCAACGTCGATACCCTGATGAAGGGCCACTTCGACCGCTCCGTTCCCGAAAATCGCCGGCAGCTCTCGGACAAGCAGCTCGGCTGGCTCGACAAGGCCGCCGAAGCCGGCCTTCTCGGCAAGCACTTCAACACCGGTCTCTTCACGTATGGCGCATCGAGCAAGCCTGAATCCGCTGGCGTCGGCGTCGCGCTCGTCGGCTCGCTCTACATGATGGCGATCGTTCTTCTGATTGCCGTCCCGCTCGGCGTCGCCGCGGCCGTCTATCTCGAAGAGTTCGCACCGAAGAACCTGCTGACGGACACCATCGAGGTCAACATCAACAACCTCGCGGCCGTCCCGTCGATCGTGTTCGGTCTCCTTGGCCTCGCGATCTTCATCAACTTCATGGGCATCCCGCGCTCGGCCGCTCTTGTCGGCGGCTTGGTGCTGGCGCTCATGACGCTGCCCACGATCATCATCGCGACGCGCGCGGCCGTTGCCGCTGTTCCTCCGTCGATCCGCGAAGCGGCCCTCGGCGTCGGCGCCTCGAAGATGCAGTCGATCACCCACCACGTCCTGCCGTTGGCGGTTCCCGGCATCCTCACCGGCACCATCATCGGCCTAGCCAAGGCCTTGGGTGAAACCGCGCCTCTCTTGATGATCGGCATGGTCGCCTTCGTCGTCGACTTCCCGACCACCCCGCTCGACTCGGCAACCGCGCTTCCGGTTCAGATCTACATGTGGGCCACGGCCGCCGAACGCGGCTTCGTCGAGCGCACGGCCGGCGCCACGCTGATCCTGCTGGCCTTCCTCGTGTGCATGAACGTCACCGCCGTCATTCTGCGTCGCCGTTACGAGCGTCGCTGGTAGCACCCCTTTCAAAGTTGGAGCCTGAAATGCTGAACGTACAAACCAACGAGTTGCAACAGGGCGCGACCAAGCTCGGGGGCGCATTGAACCCCCACAAGGTCGCCGCCAAGGATGTCAGCGTCTATTACGGCGAGAAGCGCGCGCTGTTCGACGTGACCGTCAACATTCCCGATCGCGGCGTCATGGCGTTCATCGGCCCGTCCGGCTGCGGAAAGTCCACGTTCCTGCGCTGCATCAACCGCATGAATGACACCATCCCGATCTGCCGCGTCACCGGCAAGATCACCATCGAGGACGAGGACATCTACGATCCGTCCCTCGACGTCGTGCAGCTCCGCGCGCGCGTCGGCATGGTGTTCCAGAAGCCGAACCCGTTCCCGAAGTCCATCTACGAGAACGTCGCTTACGGCCCGCGCATTCACGGCCTTGCGGGCTCGAAGGCCGAACTCGATCACATCGTCGAGACCAGCCTTCAGAGAGCCGCGCTCTGGAAGGAAGTGAAGGATCGCTTGAACGATCCCGGCACCGGCCTCTCCGGCGGTCAGCAGCAGCGCCTTTGCATTGCCCGCGCCGTCGCCGTGAGCCCGGAAGTCATCCTGATGGACGAGCCCTGCTCGGCTTTGGATCCGATCGCAACGGCGAAGGTCGAAGAACTGATCGACGAGCTGAAGCAGAACTTCTGCATCATCATCGTCACTCACTCGATGCAGCAGGCCGCGCGCGTATCCCAGCGGACCGCGTTCTTCCACCTCGGTGTCCTTGTGGAAGAAGGCGCGACCAACGACATCTTCACCAACCCGAACGATCAGCGCACCCAGGATTACATCACCGGCCGCTTCGGCTGATGCGTCACACACGCTAGGAACGCACACAATGACCACCGCGCGAAAGTCGCTACTGACCGGCTTCATGCCGTGGCTTTCCCCGCGTCGGGAAGTGCCTGTGACTGCGTCTACCGCTGCCCCGGCCGCAAGGCCCAAAGGAGACCCTATGAACGAGCATATCGTAAAATCCTACGAGGAAGAGCTTGCCCTCCTCGACAAGAAGATCGCGCAGATGGGCGGCCTTGCCGAGCACATCCTCGGCCACGCTTTCGACGCCCTCGAACGCCGCGACCCGAAGCTCGCCGAACAGGTTGTTCGCAACGACAAGCAGATCGACCAGCTCGAGCGCGAAATCGAAGAGCAGGTGATCTCGATGATCGCCCGCCGCCAGCCGCTCGCCAACGACCTTCGTCACGTGATGGCGGCGCTGCGCATCACCGGCGACCTCGAGCGCATCGGCGATCTCGCCAAGAACATCGCCAAGCGCGCACTCGCGATCGCTCATGAATCGCACCCGAAGCCCTTAATGACCGGCATGCGCCACATGGGCGAACTGGCGTTGGCCCAGCTTAAGCAGGTTCTCGACGCCTACGCCGCCCGCGACGCCGATCGCGCGCTCGCCGTCTGGCGCGACGATGAGAACATCGACTCCATGTACAATTCGCTGTTCCGCGAGCTTCTGACCTACATGATGGAAGACCCGCGCAACATCGGCCTGTCCACGCACCTCCTGTTCGGCGCCAAGAACATCGAGCGCGTCGGCGATCACACCACCAACATCGCCGAGACGGTTCACTTCCTGGTGCGTGGCGTCAACATCACTGACGATCGCCCGAAGGGCGACGACACCAGCTCCACTCTGTTCTCGAAAAGCTGAGTGCGCGCGTTTTTTGAAATGAGCATGAAAAGATGACGGCTAAAATTCTTCTGATTGAGGACGAAGCGCCCCTCGCCGAGATGTTGCGATACAATCTCGAGGCGGAGGGATTCCGTGTCGCCCACGCTGAGAATGGCGAAGAAGCCGAGATCCTCGTCGCCGAGGAGAAGCCCGACCTTTTGGTGCTCGATTGGATGCTTCCCGGCGTATCCGGCATCGAGATCTGCCGGCGCATGCGCGCCCGGATGGAAACCAAGTCCATTCCGATCGTCATGCTGACCGCCCGCGGCGAAGAGGGAGACCGCATTCGCGGTCTCTCGACCGGCGCGGACGACTATGTCGTGAAGCCGTTCTCGCTTCCCGAGCTGATGGCACGCGTCAAGGCGATCCTGCGCCGGTCTTCACCGGACCGCCTCGCCGACGTCCTCCGCTTTGCCGACATCGAACTCGACCGACCGGCCCACAAGGTCACCCGCGGCCTGCGCGAGGTGCATCTCGGCCCGACCGAATTCCGCCTTCTGGAATTCCTGATGGAAAGCCCGGGCCGGGTCCTGTCGCGCTCCCAGCTTCTCGACGGCGTCTGGGGTCGCGATGCCTACGTCGACGAACGCACGGTAGATGTGCACGTCGGCCGCCTGCGCAAGGCGCTCATCCGTGGCAAGGAACGCGATCCGATCCGCACCGTTCGCGGCTCCGGCTACGTGTTCGGCGAACGCAACGGCGCCTGAGCCGGCAAGCGACACGCAACCCCGGACAAAGCAGCAGGGCAGCTCCACTTCACTGCCGCGCCCCTTACGAACATGTCTGGATCCCGACCTTCGTCGGGATGACGTTGGTATTGGGCAGCCGATCGCATCCTCTTGTTCGTCACACCGGCGAAGGCCGGTGTCCAGACACGCCAAATCCGGCAGGTCCGATTGCCACTTCCTGCCCGTTGCCCGCTGCCTGTTGCCCACGCTGCAACACGTCTCAGCCGCACTCGCGACAAAAACTACCCTTACTGAAGATCCTGGATCACGACAGGCCGGGGGTTGATCGGCACTATCGCGTATTGCGCTTGCAAAGAGGGCTCTAGAGACCGCTCCCGCCTCGGACGACATCCGTCCGAAGCGTGAAGAACAGGTCTCAGCAAACTCCCCGCAAGCCTCTGGAATAGGTCGACACCCATGGAGTACGCGCCGGAAACGGGGCGCGCGCGCGAATTCTTCGCGCGCTCATTTAAGCTCGGGCTTCTCCCGGACGCCGCCAATGGCGAAGCCGATCCATTACCCGGACGCGATCTCAAGAAGCTCGTCCTGATCATCGGACTTGGCACGCTCTCGTGGGTCGCAACCTACGTCGGCATGCTCGAGCTGATCGAAGCCAACATGGGCGACCTGCCGCTGATCCATAAGCTGATCATCGGCTTCTCGGTCGCCATGCTGATGACCATGATCGTCTGGCTGCTCGACCAGATGTTCACGCCCGTCGGCACCCTGACGCGCCTCGCCTACATCGCGGGCTACCTCTTCCTCAGCATCATCTCGGTCGGTTTCGGCTTTGGCTTCTACTGGAAGGTGCTCGAAAGCCGCGCCGAAAGCTCACGCTCGGCGGAATCGGCCGTCACAGCGGTGCAAAGCTCGCTCAACGGCGCCTCCACGCGCCTCGAGCAGCTCAACGCCACCCTCCTCCAGCTCGCTGCCGTCTCGCACAACAAGGCCGAGACCGAGCGTACCAAGGGAACCTCCTGCCCCAACAGCAAACCCGGCGACGGCCCCCGCCGCCGCATGCGCGACGAGGACGCCGCCCGCTTCGGCTTCGCTTCCGAGTTCGTTGCCGGCCGCGTCGCCGCCGTCAAAGCCGACATGGCGGCCCTCGACGGCGACCTCGCAAAGATCGCGAGCAAGGATGCCTCGATCGTCGATCCCAAGTCCGGCACCCGCAACGAGTTCATGAAGGCGTTGAGCCGCAAGCTCGACATGACGGTGTCGAGCTTCAACGCGCTGCGCACTGATCCCCAGTTGAAGCAGATGCGCCAGGATCTGGAGGACCGCGCCAACCGCACGACCTTTGGCGACCCCAAGAACGGCGGCTTCGTCTGCCCGGACGCCGAGCTGAGCCAGGCCCTCCGCGGGGCGGGTCGCGCCATCGCCGAGCTGCCGGTTCTCGAAAAGCCGACGATCGCCGCCGTCGAAGGATCGGAAGCCACCATCGAGGCGTTCCGCCGCCTCACCACGACCTTCTATGGGCTTCTCGCATTCAAGCTTCCGCCCTCGGCCGACGAGCTGCGCGAGCTGCAGAAGAAGGCGATGCAGTCGGTCGAGGCCGGTCCCTCCGCCATCGCCACCGAGGAAGGCGGGCTCTCGAAACGAGATTATGTGCCTCTCGCCGTCGCCATCTTCGTCGACATTTGCCTCTTCCTGGTCTCGATCGGCCGCAGCCCCCACCGCCTGCACGGGCTGGTGCCCAAGATGCGCGAAGCCGAACGCGGCCCCGTGATCGAAATCCTCTCCCGTTTCAACGACATCCATCGCGATCCCGAGATCCGCGAGAACTTCGAGTTGTTCCGCCACGTCGTGTTCGATGTCCACGGCGCCTATTACGTGGCCGTCCCGCTCGACGCACCGCCCCACGCCGGCTTGACCGAGCGCGAGGAGCTGCGCACGGAGGCCCAGCTTCTCGCCAACCTGTTCACCAGCTTCGAGAAGGACAAGATCTTCCGCCGCACTTGGACGCCCTTCCCCGGCGTCGTCCGTAGGAAGCTCGCCAGGCAAGGCTCGAAGTTTGCGGGTTCTGAGGCCTTCCGCATCTATAAGTTCCGCGACGGCGCCTGGTCCGAGTTCATTCTCGGCGCCGTCATGGGGGCCGCGCGGCGCGCGGAGGCGGAAGCAAACCGCCGGCGCATCGAGCGCGATCTCCTGCGCCCGGCCGAGCCGACCTTCCGCCCGGCGATGGCGCCGTTCGCCGGTCCGACATTCGCCGAACCGGCCTTCGAACCGCTCGTACGCGAAACGAGCCCGTTCCAGACCATCCGGCCGCGCCCCGAGCCGGCGTTCACCCGGCCCGAGCCGACCCGGAGTGAACAACGCCCGCAGCCGCGCGCGCCGTCCCGCAGGCCCGCCTCGCACATCCCTTCCGAAGTGTTCGGTCCCTACGCCATGAGCGCGGAAGCTGAATTGAACGCAGCCGGCGCGTTCGACGACGACGAGAGCATCCAGGAGCCGGCCAATTCCAACACCGCGCCGAGCCGCCAGGCGGACGTGCTGCCGCCCAAATCCGAGCAGACGCCGCGCGGCGCCGAACCGGCTGCACCGCGTACGCACGTCGACGTCATTCTGAAGCGCGAGACCGCCACCGTGACGCTTCCGCTCGAGACTGCGGGCGAAAGCGGCGGTCTGATCGGCCGCCTGGGCCAGGCTCTGAACGAGATCGCACCCGAGCCCAAAAATTTTTCCGAGCTTACGCTTTCGTCCGAGGCTGCGACCAATGAACTCCGTTCGATCGGTACCCCTTGGTCAACACACCAAGAGAGACACAATGACGAATCCGAGCCGATTGAATCGGTTGCGTCAGATATCTCAACCGATCCCTCAACGTCTGACGCGGCGACGATCGCCGGACGCTTGCGTCCTGTGATCGCCAAAGCGTGAGTGGGAAAAATTCTAGCGCCTTACGCGCGCCGTCACGAAACACTTGATTAACCGTCTTGGCGCCAAATGAGCTGCACGACAACACGACGGGACCTTCGAACTCCGTTCGATCCCAAATAAGGACAAAACGAATGCGCTTCAGTCCAAAAGCTCGCATGAATGTCGTAACCAAGGAAGACAAGGAAGAACGGCTGAGAGCATTCATTGCTCGTCACATCGAAGCGCAGCGCGCCCTTGGCGCCCCCGCCACGGACATCACCTATCGCTTGCTGGCTCTCTCTGCCGAAAGCCCCGCCGCCAGTGCGCTCGACAAGCTCGCACCCGAGCTGTCCGCCGCCGGCATCAAGGTCGAAGCGCTCCTCGTTCGCCGCTCGTCCACCGCAATGCCAGCGACGACCGACTGCCGTTTCGTAACCGACATTCGCCTTCTCGACGCCCACGAGCAGCTCGTCCTCGACGCGACCACCGTTTGGATCGGCGACTGCATGCGCCGCGATCCCCTGCGCCGCGACTCCTATGAGCTCTATTCCGAGGCCTGCCCCGCGACCGCGACCCGTGCCATACGCTCGTTCGCGCAGATCTGGCGCGCCGCCGGTCCGTCCGGCAGCTTGACCTCCGAGCGCAAATGGAGCGGCCCTCGCCAGCCGAGCCTGTTCGACCCGTCGCTGCTTGCCGGTGCCGAAGCCGCTCCCCTGCCGGCGTTGCTGCGGCACTGATCCCGCGCCACCCGAAACCAGGCATTTCAAGAAAGCCGGCCTCCCTCGCGGAAGCCGGCTTCTTCGTTTTGGGGATCCGACGGGGTCAATGTTCCGCATTGAGCGGAACTTGCCGGTAAATTCACTCTTGCCGCCAACGTTTGATCATTCGCGTCTGATGGTCTGACGCTGCGCCACGAGCCAATGCTATTGTCAGCTTACGAAATTTTGGCTTTGGCCAGGTTCGTCACGAGCGTCCCCCGGACGGCTGTTCCTTAGGAAACAGCGATCGTTTCCGGTCATCCGCTAAGGGGCGCGGTAGGTAAGTGATCCGAAGGTGACAGTGCGATGCGCTTTTTTCAAAGCATGCTGATGTGTGTGTTGGTTCTGGCAGGTCTCGCGACCGCGAGCGCCCAGGAACGGCCGTTCGCCCACAAGGGCGTGGCCAAGGATGCCGAGCGCTACGAAACGTACATCAAAGACACCTGGAAGCCCGACGGACGCAAACCCGGCGATCTGAAACTCGCTGCCGAGCGCCTGCTCGGCCCCGACCCGCGCGCAGCCTCGCGCACGTTCGCGATCGCCGTCGCCAGCGACGACAAGAACCCGGAAAACTGGATCGGCCTTGCCAAGGCGCTGCTCGCCATCAAGCCCGACGACAAGGGTTCGGAGTCATACGATCTTCCCGTCAATGCCTCGGGTGCCGCCTACCGCGCCTATACGCTGGCAACCGACAAAGCCGTCAAGGCCCGCGCCCTCGCGGTTCTCGGCGACGCGATGCAGCGCCGCTCCTACTGGCGCCCCGCAATCGAATCTCTGAAATCGAGCCTGTCTCTGGTCGAAGCCGCCAACGTCCGCGAAGCTTACGAAAAGCTGCGCGCCGAGCACGGCTTCCGCATGACCGACTATTCGACCGACAGCGACGCCGCCACGCCTCGCGTCTGCATCCAGTTCTCTGAGAACCTGTCGCGCGCGCAGACCGACTTCGCCAAGTTCGTCTCTGTCAACGGGCGCGATCCCCAATCGGTCGCCGCCGAAGGCAGCCAGCTCTGCATCGACGGCGTCGAGCACGGCCAGCGCTACGAGATCCAGATCCGCTCTGGCCTGCCGTCCGACGTCAACGAGCCGCTTCCGAAGCAGGTGACGCTCGCCGTCTACGTTCCGGACCGCAAACCGAGCGTGCACTTCACCGGCAAGAGCTATGTCCTGCCGAGCCGCGGCCAGCAGGGCATCCCGCTCGTCGCGATCAACACCGGCATGGTTCAGGTCGAAGTCTACCGCATCGGTGATCGCAACCTCGCCAACGCTCTCTCCAACGGCAATCTCGATCGCCAGCTACAGGGCTACGAGCTCGAGACCATCAAGAGCAGCACCGGCAGTCTCGTCTACAAGGGCGAGCTGGACGTCCCGACCAAGCTCAACTCTGAGGTCACTGCGGCTTTCCCGGTCAGCGAAGCCATCGGCGAGCTGAAACCCGGCGCCTACGCGATGGTCGCGCGCCCGGCAGATCTCACCCAGGACAGCTGGCGCGAGCAGGCCACCCAGTGGTTCATCGTCTCCGACCTCGGCCTTACGGCGGTGTCCGGCGACGACGGCATCCATGCGTTCGTCCGTTCGCTCGCCAGCGCCGATCCGGTCTCGAAAGCCAGCGTGCGCCTGGTTGCCCGCAACAACGAGGTTCTCGCCACCGCCACCACCGACGCCAATGGCTACGTCCGCTTCGCGTCCGGCCAGTCCAAGGGCGAAGGCGGCGATGCGCCTGCCATTCTCGTCGCTGAAAACGGTGCCGGCGAATACGCCTTCCTCGATCTCACCTCGAACGCATTCGATCTATCTGATCGCGGCGTGAAGGGGCGCGACGCTCCCGGCCCCCTCGATGGCTACCTCTACACCGAACGCGGCGTCTATCGCCCGGGCGAGGAGGTGAACGTCACCGCCATCGTTCGCGACAACAACGGCGCCGCGGCTTCGCTCCCAACCACCTTGATCGTCGTCCGTCCCGACGGCGTCGAGCACGGCCGCTACACGCTGACCGATCAGCAGATCGGCGCCCGCTCGCTGCGCCTGACGCTTGGCGGCGGCGCGATGACCGGTACCTGGCGCGCGCGTCTGCACGCCGATCCCAACGCCGATGCCATTACCCAGGTCTCGTTCCTCGTCGAGGATTACGTTCCCGAGCGCCTGGATCTCACGCTGAAGGACGGCGCCGGCAAGCTCGCGCCCGAGGAAACCAAGACCATCGACGTCGCCGGCCGCTACCTATACGGCCCCCCGGCCGCTGGCCTCGATGTCGAAGGCGACATCGTCGTCAAGGCATCCACCAAGGATCTCGAAGGCTTCGCGGGCTATCGCTTCGGCGAGGCTGACGAAACCGTGAGCCCGGTCCGCCAGCCTTTGGAGGAAATCTCCGAGACCGACCAGCAGGGCAACGCGGCGCTCAGCGTCAAGCTGCCGGCCGTCACCAAGACCGCGCGCCCGCTTGAGGCCAACGTCATCGTCCGCCTGCGCGAAAGCGGCGGTCGCTCGATCGAGCGCTCGATCACGCTGCCGGTAAACCTTGGCGATCCTCGCATCGGCATCAAGCCGCTGTTCTCGACCAGCGCCCTCGGCGAAGGTGAGAAAGCCAACTTCGAGGTCGTTCTGCTCGACGGCGACAACAAGCCCGTCGCCGCCAACCTCGACTGGCAGCTCGTCCGCCTCGACACCTCGTGGCAGTGGTATCGCCGCGACGGCTCCTGGGGCTACGAGAGCCAGACCATCACCCGCAAGATCGCAAGCGGCAAGCTCGACGCCAACGGCACGACGCCCGCAACCATCTCTGCCGACGTCGACTATGGACGCTATCGCCTTGAGGTAAGCTCTTCGGCGACAGCCGGTACGCTGTCGAGCGTCGTCTTCAATGCCGGCTGGTATAACGCCGGTGAGACCGCCGACAGCCCCGAGATGCTCGACGTCGCGCTCGACAAGGAAACCTACCAGCCCGGCGAGACGGCGAAGCTCCGCATCGCCTCCAAGCAGGGCGGCAAGGCACTTGTCGCCGTGCTCGGCAACGGCTTGCTCTCCGCCAAGGAAGTCGAAATCTCCAAGGGTGGCGGCGACGTGGAATTGACCGTCGGCGACAATTGGGGTCCGGGCGCCTACGCCACGGCCCTCCTCTATCGCCCGATGGACGAAGTCGCGAAGCGCATGCCGAGCCGCGCCATCGGCGTCCGCTGGATCGGCGTCGACCAGGCCAAGCGTACGCTCAAGGTCGCGGTTCCCACCGAAGCCAAGGTCAAGGGCGCGTCCGAGCTCACGATCCCGGTCAAGATCGAAGGCCTCGAAGCCGGTGAGGAAGCGCGCGTCACGGTCGCGGCCGTTGACGTCGGCATCCTGAACCTCACCCGCTATCAGGTGCCTGCGCCTGAGCTGCACTTCTATGCGCAGCGCAAGCTCGCCCTCGAGCTGCGTGACTTCTACGGCCGCCTGATCGACGGCATGCGCGCCGAGCGCGGCAAGCTGCGCTCCGGCGGTGACGGCATGGAAGGTTCCGGCCTCCAGGGCACCCCGCCCGTCGAGGAGACTGTCTCCTACTACTCCGGCATCGTAACCGTGGGACCGGACGGCACCGCCAACGTCACCTTCGCGCTTCCGAGCTTCAACGGCACCGTACGCGTGATGGCTGTCGCCTGGACCAAGACCAAGCTCGGCCACGGCACGAGCGACGTCATTGTCCGCGACGAAGTTGCCCTTACGGCATCCGCGCCGCGCTTCCTGACGCTCGGTGACGAAGCCATCGTCGATCTCTCACTGCACAACGTTGACGGCCCGGCGGGCTCTTATAACGCCAAGATCGTCGACCAGACCGAAGGCGAGACCGCCCTTGCCGAAGAGACCGTCGCTCTCAAGAGCGGCGAGCGTAAATCGCAGCAGGTGACGTTCAAGCCAGCCGAAGTCGGCCAGCGCCTCTACGACGTGCGCGTTTCGGGTCCGAACGGCATCGCGATCTCGCGTCGCCTTACGCTCGACATCAAGCCGCCCGCAGGCGACATCCGCCGCACCACCGTCAGCTCACTCGCGCCCGGCGGCAAGCTCACGCTGTCGAAGGATCTGCTGGCCGGCCTGATCAAGAGCCGCACCAAGGTCAACGTCTCGGTCGGCCCGGCCGCAACCATGGACGTGCCCGGCTTGCTGACCCAGCTCGATCGCTACCCCTACGGCTGCGCCGAGCAGACGGTGTCACGGGCCCTTCCCTTGCTCTACGCCAACGCCGTTGCCGCCAACATCGGCATCGGCACCGACAAGGCACTGAAGGAGCGCGTTCAGGGCGCCGTCGCCCGCGTCTTCGACATGCAGGACAGCTCCGGCGCGTTCGGAAGCTGGGGCCCCGGCAACGGCGACCTCTGGCTTACGAGCTACGTCACCGACTTCCTGACCCGCGCTCGCGAAGCCGGCTACGATGTGCGCCAGCTTCCCTTCAACCAGGCTCTCGACCGCCTGCAGAACTTCGCACTCAACGGCGAAGACTTCTCGGAAGGCGGCGAAGCCCGCGCTTACGCCCTCTACGTACTGGCTCGCAACAGCCGCGCGCCGGTCGGCGAGCTGCGCTACTACGTCGACACCAAGCTCGACAAGTTTACGACGCCCCTCGGCAAGGCGCAGCTTGGTGCTGCCCTCGCCATGGTCGGTGACAAGGAACGCGCCGAGACGGCCTTCAAGGCCGCCCTCGATAGCTTCTCCGAACAGGACAAGCTGAAGCTCGCTCGCTCCGACTACGGCTCCGACATCCGCGACGGCGCCGCCCTCGTGACGCTCGCGTCCGAGACCGGCATCGTGAAGTCGGAGACACCGCGCCTCGTCAACGTGATCGCCAAGGCTTACGGAGCACGCAACTACACATCCACACAGGAGCAGGCATGGATGCTGCTCGCAGCCCACGCCCTCGGCGAGCAGACCAAGTCCACCAAGCTCACCCTTGACGGTTCGCCGATCACCGGCACGCTGCTCCGCACGATCGCGCCGGGGGATCTTGAGGAAGACCTCGTCATTACCAACGACGGAGACACCGCAACCGACGCAGTCGTCACCGTCATCGGCGCCAGCCTGACGACGGAGCCCGCCATCTCGAAGGGCTTCAACATCGAGCGCAAGTACTACACGCTCGATGGCAAGGAGGTCGATCTTGCTAGTGCCAACGGCGGCAAGAGCGAACTCGCGCAGAACGATCGCCTCGTCACCGTGCTCAAGATCACGAGCGACGAAGCCGCCGGACGCGTACTGCTTGTCGATCGCCTGCCGGCTGGCCTCGAGATCGAAAACCCGCGCCTCGTAGACAGCGGCGACATCAAAACGCTCGACTGGCTGAAGACCACGCTGCGCCCCGATCACACGGAATTCCGCGATGATCGTTTCGTAGCGGCGTTCAACCTCTGGGGCACCTCGTCTTCCTCCTCGTCCAGCAACGGCGGCGACGGAGACGGCGGTGACGACGAGGGCGGCAGCGACGACGACGGCAACGGCAGCGGTCCCGACACCACCAAGGCTCCGGCCTCGCAGGCAACCGTCGCCTACATCGTCCGCGCCGTAACGCCCGGCTCGTTCATCCACCCGGCCGCGACCATCGAGGACATGTACCGTCCGGAGCGCTATGCGCGCTCGGGCGCCGGTACCCTCGTCGTCACGGCCAAGAAGAACTAGGGAACGGATATGCGCTTTCCGTTCCCATCCAAACGGCGCGCCGCGGAGGCGGACTTGTCCACGATCCCCAATCGCGCATCGCGATGGACAAAGCCACTCCCACGCCCTCTGCGGCTCGCCGTCTTCTCTCTCGCGGCGGCGGCCTCCTTGGCCGTCGCCGCGAGCGCGACCATCGAAGTCGTAAAGCGTCAGATCGGCCCGCTGCCGCTCGAAGCCGCCAACGCGACCTCCGTCACCGTGCTCGATCGCGAGAACCGCCTGCTGCGTGCCTTCACCACGAAAGATGGCCGCTGGCGCCTGCCCGTCGACGTGGCGGACGTCGACCCCCGCTACCTCGCCATCCTGATGGCGTTCGAGGACAAGCGCTATTACACCCACGGCGGCATCGACATGCTCGCCTTTCTGCGCGCCGGCTATCTTCTGGTGCGCCACGGCCAGATCAAATCCGGCGGCTCGACGCTGACCATGCAGGTTGCCCGCCTGCTCGAAGGCAAGCATGAACGTACCGGCGCCGGCAAGCTGCGCCAGATTGCACGCGCGCTACAGCTCGAAGAGCGCCTGTCGAAAGACGAGATCCTGCGGCTCTATCTGCGGCTCGCGCCGTTCGGCGGCAACATCGAGGGCGTTCGCGCCGCATCTCTCGCTTATTTCGGCAAGGAGCCGCGTCACCTTTCAGCTGGCGAGGCCGCCCTTCTCGTCGCGCTCCCGCAATCGCCGGAATCCCGCCGCCCCGATCGCTACAGCGAGCGCGCCCGCCGTGCCCGCGACCGCGTGCTTGATCGCGCCGTGGAAGAAGGCGTACTGCCGAAGGCCGAGGCCGAGCGCGCCAAGGGCGAGCGCATTCCGACGCGCCGCCTCGAATTCCTGAAGCTCGCCCCGCATCTCTCGGAATCCGAAGTCGCCGCCAGCCCCACCAAGCTCATTCACCGCTTGACGCTCGACCGCAACATGCAAGCCGCCGTCGAGAAGCTCGCAACCGAGCAGACCAAGCTTCTCGGCCCCAAGCTCTCCGCCGCCGTGCTGGTCGTCGATCACGCGACAGGCGACGTGCTGGCCCATGTCGGATCGGCAGACTATCTCGACAAGGATCGCCAGGGCGCGATCGACATGACGGATGCGATCCGCTCGCCAGGCTCCACGCTGAAGCCCTTCATCTATGGCTTGGCTTTTGAAAACGGTCTCGCGCATCCCGAAACGCTGATCGAGGATCGCCCGACCCGTTTCGGGACCTACAAGCCCGAGAACTTCGACGAAGACTTCTACGGCACCGTGACCATCCGCGAAGCGCTCGGCAACTCGCTCAACGTCCCCGCCGTAAAAGTGCTCGCCGCCGTTGGACCCGGCCGCCTGATGGGCCGCTTCCGCCGCGCCGGCATCACGCCCGCTCTCCCGCGCGACACCCAGCCCTCACTCGCCATTGCCCTTGGCGGCCTCGGCATGACGCTGAAGGATCTTGCCGCCCTCTACAGCGGCCTCGCCCGCGGCGGCGAGCCTGTCGCGCTTTCCTGGCATCGTGACGACAAGGCCCAGCAGAAGAGCACGGCCGCAGATCGCAAGCGCCTGCTGTCGCCGGTCGCCTCCTGGTACGTGACGGACATTCTGAAGGATGCGCCACCCCCGCCGAACGTCAAAGGCGGCGCCATCGCCTATAAAACCGGAACGTCCTACGGCTATCGCGACGCCTGGGCCGTCGGCTACGACGGCCGCCACGTCGTTGCGGTCTGGGTCGGCCGTCCCGACGCCGCTTCGACGCCGGGCTTGATGGGACGCCTCTCGGCCGCGCCGATCCTGTTCGACACCTTCGCACGCATCTCGGAGCGCACCGCGCCGTTCCGTTCGGCTCCGTCGGGCGTGATCAAGGCAACCGGCGCGACGTTGCCACCGCCGCTGAAGCGCTTCCGCGAGCCCGGCGACAACACCATCGCCACCGGCCCGTTCCTCGAGCCGCCTGTGCTGATCTCATTCCCGCCGGATCGCTCCGAGCTGGATGTCGAGGAGCGCGAAGCCGAACCGCTGATCATCAAGGCCGAGGGCGGCGCGCTTCCGCTGACCTGGCTGATCGACGGCACTCCCGTGACGTCCGATCCCTTCCGCCGCGATATCGAGTGGCAGCCCGAAGGGCGCGGTTTCGCCAAGCTCACGGTGATCGACGCGAAAGGAAACGTCGACCGCGTGACCGTCCGCCTGCGCTGAACGAAATAGCCGCGGATAAGCTGGGAACTATGCCCGCACCGAGACGATGGCGGTGTGCGGTTTCGCACGCTACTGTCACCTGTCGTGCCTAGACTATGATCGCTTCGGACTTAGGGTTCAAAGCATCTGCGTCGAACAGCGCCGCCCCGCACTCACACACTGCAAGCTTGGCCCCATGGTGAGCACATTGGATATACGCACGGCCGCGAAATACGGCGTCTTCGGTTTCCTCGCCATCGTAGTCGCTGGCAATGCCGCTCGTGCCGACGAGGCTGCCGCTCCGCTGCCGTCCCTCGCCGCCAACACGACCGAGACCTCCGTGTCGGGAATTTCGTCGGGCGCTTATATGGCCGGTCAATTTCAGATCGCCCATTCCAAGACAGTTGTCGGCGCGGCCATCATCGCAGGCGGGCCCTACGGATGCGCCGAAAGTGCTTTCTCGGACATGATGCTTGGCCCCGGCGCGGCCTTCCTGAACCTGTCGAAGGCCATCAACGGCTGCATGCTGAACGCGCTCGCGATCTGGGGCGTGCCCGATGTCGAAGCACTCGCCGAAAAAACCAGGAAGCTCGCCGCGTCCGGACGCATCGATCCGATCGAAAACCTGCTCGACGATCGCGTCTATCTGTTCTCCGGCTCCAACGACCGCACAGTGGTGCCCGCCATCGTCGCGGCGGCCTACGAGTTCTATAAGCGCCTCGGGATCCCCGAGAACCAGCTGACCTACGTCTCCAACCTGCCCGCAGGACACGCGTTCGTAACCGCCGATCTGGGCCTCGCCTGCGAAAGCACGGGCAATCCTTACGTGGTCGATTGCGACTACGACCAGGCCGGCAACGTGCTGAAACACGTCTACGGCGATCTTGCCCCCCGTGTCGCCACACCATCGGGCACCTTCATCGAATTCGATCAGCGTCCGTTCCTTGCCGGAAAATCCAACCACGGCATGGAAAACCGCGGCGTCGCCTACATCCCGAAATCGTGTGCCGCCTCCACCACCTGCCGCGTGCACATCGCTTTCCACGGCTGTGCCCAGAACCGCGAGAACACCGGCGAGCAGTTCATCCGCGACTCCGGCTACGCCAACTGGGCCGACAGCAACGCTTTCGTCGTGCTGTTCCCGCAAGCCGCATCCTCACCCGTCAATCCGCAGGGATGCTGGGACTGGTGGGGCTACACCGGCCACGACTACCTGACCCGCGATGCCCCCCAAATCGACGCGGTCTACAAGATGTTGGAACACCTGGGCCAGCCCCGCCCGTGACCGGTTGTCTCGCTCTCCGCTATCTCTGATCAAGCCCCGCATTTGTAAGCCCCCTAGGTATTGAGCGGACAGCCGGTATCCGGTACTTGAACCGGAGGATGTAGGGGCCGAGGCCACCAGGGGGAATTGGATGCGAGCAGCAACAGGCACTTGGGCGTTGGGTCGCCAGCGTCACGCCCGGCCAGCCAACCGCGTCCGCCATTTCGAAACTCTGTCGAGCCTGTTCGCCATGGTTGCGCTCGCAGTTGTCGCCGCCCCGATGATCATCGAGCAGACGACCGAGGGCACCGGCTCAGACCGCGCGGCGGCAACCTCCACGCCAAGCCCGGCCTATGCGCCCGTCGGCGGCGAGACGATGTTCGCCGGCTACTCCGGCGTCCCGTTCACCTACGCGAGCGATGTCCACGTCAAGAAATCCGGCGTGCATGATTTCACCGCCAAGAACATCGACTGGGAAGGAAAGCCCTTCGTCAATCCGATCTACTACGGCGCCCGCATCGTGCGCTGGCTCGGCGACGGCCGCACCGGCACGATGCTCGACTTCACGCATTCGAAGACACTCTCGAAGCTGGACGATGAGGTCGAGTTCACCGGCACCATCAACGGCGCCCCGGCACCGGAGCGCGCCGCCCTTCGCAGCATCTTCAAGAAGCTCGAAGCCAGCCACGGCCACAACATGTTGACGCTGAATGGCCTCCTGCGCTTGCCGAGCCTGGGCCTGCGCGTGCAGCCCTACATCGGGCTCGGAGCCGGCGTCTCGCTACCCCACTCCGAAGTGCAGATGGCGAAAAACGACAAGCGCACCTATGAGTACCAGGTCGCCGGCCTCGTCGGACAAGCGCTCTTCGGCATCGAGTTCCGCACCGCGCGCGTCTCGTACTTCTTCGAATACAAGTTCACCTTCGCGCCATACGAAATGCCGCTTTCGGAACGCGACGGCAGCATCCTGTTCTACGATCTCTGGCTTCAGTTCAAGGATTGGCTGTCCGGAGAAGAGCCGCCCGGCGGCCGCCTCACTACGGATCTCGTGAGCCATCAGGTCGTCGGCGGCATCGGCATCCGCACCGCCCCCGCAGCAGCCGCGCCATAGCGCTCGCTTACCGATGCGATCGAGGTGTTTCGACCCCGGCCATTCACGCACTTCGCGGCGCGGAAATCAGGACAGATCCACTCGATCAAACCCAAGCATCTGATCCAGCCGATCAGAACCGCCTGAGCAGACGTTCGAGATAATCGAGCTCGACAGGCGCGCGGGTTGCTTCACCCTGCCTGCGGCGCAATTCGTCCAGAATTTCACGCGCCCGCTGAATATCGATCTGGTCCGGAACCTTGACCGAGGTTCCGAGATCCGGCCCCTGCGAGCGCTGCGGCCGTCCCAGCGGATCGCGCGGCGTGTCGCCGGATTGCCCATAGCGCTGCGGCATGTTCCGCATCATTTCCTGCGCCATCGACTGTGCGCCCTGGCGCATCTGGTCGAGCGCACGCGACTGCTGCTCGGTCGCCTCCTCGAGATCGCCGCGCTCGAGCGCGTCTTGGGCAGACTCCATCGCGCTTTCCGCGTCCTTGAGCTGCTGGCTCGATGGCGCGCCCTTGCCGCGCATGTCCTTCTGCAATTGCCCGAGACGGTCGCGTAGCTGGCGCTGCCGCTCGGTAAGGCTGTCGAGCCCGCCCTGCTCGTTGTTGCCTTGTCCGAGCTGATCGCCCTGACCTTGCTGGCCCTGCTGACCCTGGCCGCCTTTCTGCTGTCCGCGTTGTCCGCGTCCACGCTGCGCCTGATCCGATTGACCTGGAGGCGCGCCGACATCGCCCTCCTGCCCATCGCCTCCCATGCCCTTCATGCCGGGCGGCGGCTTTTGCTTGCCTCGTCCACTGTCCTGGGCGCCATCCTCGCGGCGCTCGCCGAACGTATCGTCCATGAGCTTCTGCTGGTCGCCGACCATGTCGCCCAGCTCTTCCATCATTTTCATCATCTCTTGGTTCTTCTGAGCCTGGGCCTTGTCCTGCCGGCCCGACTGAAGACGTTCCATGAGATCCTGCATTTCGGAGAGCATCTGCTGCGCCTGCTCGCGCGAGCCGTTCTTCGCCATCTCCTCGAGATTGCGCATCATCTGCTCGAGATCCTGCTGGGCCAGCGTCTCCTGATCCTGGTTCTGGCCCTCCTGCGGCTGCCCGTCTTGGTTCTGCTGCGCAAGCTGCTTCATGAACTCGTTGAGCGCCTGCCGCAGCTCCTGCATCAGCTGCTTGATCTCTTCCTCGGAAGCGCCGTTCTCCAGCGCCTTAGCGAGCTTGTCCTGCGCATCCTTGAGCGCGCGTTCCGCATCCGAAAGGTTGCCGTCTTCTATGCGGAGCGCGATCTGCCACATCTGATCGACGACGCTGTTGAAACCGGCGCGCGTGCGGTCGTTGTTGAGGCGATGATAGGTCGTGCGCAAACCGAGATAGATTTTCGGATCGTCGATGAAGCCCTCGGGTTCCATCGTCAGCGCATCGAGCGCCTTTGCCACCACAGCGCGGTAGCGCGGATCCTCCAGCAGCTTCTTGCGCTGCTCGACGACGGCGCGGGCGAGCGGCTTCGTGAAATTCCGCTCCGGCAGGATCATCTCGAACCCGGGGCTGCGGCCGATCTGTCCGGCGACGTCACGCGCTTCGAGCGTCATGATCACCTTGCGCCCTGCCCACGGATGCGAAGCCATCTCGAAATAGGTGTGCGCCTCCTGCGACGTGGCATTGGCTTTCGGCAGGCGTAGCTCGAGCTTCGGCGGACGCGAAAGCGGCGGACGCGGTCCGCTGGGCTTTTCCGGCTGCGCCCAGGCCCGCTTCGAATCGGCCGGCGGGTCCTGCAGCTTTTTGAGCTTCACCCCGGCAGACGAGACGCCGTAGTCATCCTCCGCCTTGTAGGTGAGCTTGAGTGAGCCGCGCGGCGTCAGCTCCGGCGGCCGCGAAAGCGAGATCTTGGGCAGCGCATCGGGTGTCACCGAGATCTGCCAGCTCGCAAGCTCGCTGCGCCCCGCCAACGCGCGCACCGTTGCCGAGCGCTTCATCTCGTAGCGCACTTCCTTGAGATCGCCGGTGGTCTCTTCGGTTTTGGCGTCGATCCGCTCGATCTCGACCTTTTCTCCCGGCGCCAGCGTCGGCGTGACCTCGATCGCGAGCGATGCCGATCCCATTCCGCCGACACGCACGATCAGAACGCTCTTGGCCGGAACTTCGCGACTGGCTGCGTTTGCGTCGCCGGACGCAGGCGCCTTTGCGCCGCCGGCCCCATCTGCCAGCATGACCGGCGGCCGTCCCGTGTAAGTCGGCGGTGTCAGCCAGGCATCGAGCCGCGCATTCGAGAGTGCCGACCCGACGCCGATCGCGAACGCCGCGCGCACCCGTTCGGCCGCCGTATTGCCGAGCAACGCCGTGACACCGACGATGCCGAGAAGCAGTGCCGCGCGCAGCGCCAACGGATCGAAGCGATCGGTTCTCGGCTGCGGCTTTCCAGGGCGCAATTTCGCGAGCAAGGCTGCCATGCGCGAGCGATGCGCCTGCCAGATGGCCAGCGTCGCCGGATCGGACGACGGTGCACTTAGCGTGTCTTCATAAGATGTTGCGGGGCGGTGCGGCACGCCCGACGCCCGCTCGATGCGCCGGATGGCGTCTTCGCGCGAAGGCCACGTGATACGCGCGAGAGTACCCAGCGCGGCCAGCAACGCGACGCCAAATCCTGCAAGCAGCACAATGTGAAGCGCGGTCGGCAGATGCGGCCAGATACCGGCATAGGAGACGATCAGAAACGCGGCGACGACCGCCAGCACGAGCCAAAGCTTGAGCCAGATCTGCTCGAAAACGGCAGCCAATCGCGCGCGCCAGATCTTGCGCTCGAACAAGCCGTCTGCTGCCCGGGAACCTTGGTCCATCTCCATGGCCCAAAACCTAGCACGAGGCCCGGAAGCGCTTCATTAAAAAGCGCTAACGTTCAACGGCTCTCCTGGTCTTCCAATGCAGCAGAGCGGCGTGAGGCAAACCGCGGGAACAGCCGAAAGCTCAACCCTGGGGTTCGAGCCACGGCGGCAACTTGTCGAGGCCGATCAGCTCGTCGTAGCTCGGCCGCGGCCGCACAACGGCGTAAGTGTCTCCGTTGACGAGAACTTCCGGCACCAGCAAGCGCGTGTTGTAAGTCGACGACATCACCGCGCCATAGGCGCCGGCCGTCATCACCGCCATGAGATCGCCCGGCTCGAACGGCGGCAGCTTGCGCTCCAAGGCGAGATAATCGCCGGTCTCACAGACCGGTCCCACGATATCCTGCAAAACCGTTGGCTCCGCGCCGCGCGCTTCCTCCACCGGCCACACCTCGTGATAGGCCTCGTAAAGGGTAGGCCGGATGAGATCGTTCATCGCCCCGTCGACGATCGTGAAGCGCTTGCCCGCCCCCTCTTTCACGTAGAGCGCGCGGGTAACGAGGATCCCGGCATTGCCTGAGATCATGCGGCCCGGCTCCAGGTAGATCTTCGCGTCGAGATCGCCCAAGCTCGCCTTGACCAGCGCGGCGTACTCGTCCGGGTGCGGCGGCATCTCGTTGGAGCCGCGATACGGCACGCCGAGACCGCCCCCGATATCGAGATGATGGATCGCGTGGCCCTCGCGCCTGAGTTCGAGGGCGAGATCGCGCAACAACCGGAACGCGTCGCGGAACGGCTTCAGATCCGTGATCTGGCTGCCGATGTGCATATGGATGCCCTGGATATCGAGGGCAGGCAGGCGGCGCGCCTCTCCGTAGAGCTCAACCGCCTTGAGATAGGGAACGCCGAACTTGTTCTCGGACTTACCCGTCGAGATCTTGGCGTGCGTCTTGGCATCCACGTCCGGATTGACGCGCACTGCGACCCGCGCCCGCACGCCGAGCCCCGCCGCCACTTCGGAAAGCGCCGCCAGCTCGGGCTCGCTCTCGACATTGAAGCTGAAAATGCCCTCGCGGAGCGCGTAAGCCATCTCCTCGCGCGACTTGCCGACGCCAGCGAAAATGATCTTGTCGGCCGCAACGCCTGCCGCCCGCGCGCGGCGCAGTTCACCCTCCGACACCACGTCCATGCCCGCACCCAGCCGCGCGAGCGTCGCCAGCACGGCCTGGTTGGAATTGGCCTTCACCGCAAAGCAGATGACGGCATCCTGCCCCGCGAAAGCCTGATCGAGCACACGATAGTGCCGTTCGAGGGTTGCGGTCGAATAGCAATAGAACGGCGTGCCGACCTCGGAGGCGAGCCGGGCGAGGCTGACGTCCTCGGCGTGAAGCACGCCGCCTTTGTAGCTGAAGTGGTGCATGGGAGCCGTTGCGTCCGGAGAGTTCAGCTCCTGAATACGCTTCAGGCGCCCGAAATGGAAATTTCGACCGGAGCTATAACGGTAGAGAAGGCTTCAGCGGAAGAGGGAACAGGTCATCCCGGCGAGAATGCCCCCGCTATCGGAGCGGACTAACGGATCAGTCCGTCGAGAACCGAACTCTTGTGCGGCTTGGGAGCGGCGCCCTCGGGCTTGCCCTGGCCGGACTGCGCCTCGGCCGTGGCATCGGCTTTCGCCTCAGGAGGCGTTTCGAGACCGCCGCGCAAACCGCATCCGCTCAGCGCGAACGCCAAGGCGGAAACAGCCAGAAAAGCGCGAACCCAACTCATCATCTCGATCCCGCCCATTCGGTCCCGCGTGCGACGACTGCGCCGCACCGCGAAAGGATTAGTGGCATATGCGGGCGGATTTTAGCGCCCCCCGCCATCCTTTTCCAAGCGCCGAGCCCATGCCCGCGCCATTTTCGCGACGTTCTGTGGCGAAGTTCCCCCATAGCTCTTGCGAGACTTTACGGAATTCTCCACCGAAAGGACAGAATAAACGCCGTTCGAGATGCGCGGCTCGATAGCCTGCATGACCTCCAGCGGCACTTTTTCGAGCTCCAAGCCCCGGTCCTCGGCCGCCTTGACGATCGATCCCGTGACGTGGTGGGCGTCCCGGAACGGCATCTTGAGCTCCCGCACCAGCCAGTCGGCAAGGTCGGTAGCCGTGGAATAGCCCCGTCCGGCGGCCGCCCGCATGGCTTCCTTGACCGGCTCCAGGTCCCCGACCATCCCCGTCATGGCGGCAAGCGCGAGGCGCAGCGAGGCGAGCGCATCGAACGTCGCCTCCTTGTCCTCCTGCATGTCCTTGGAATAGGCGAGCGGCAGCCCCTTCATGACCATCAGGAGGCCCTGGAATGACCCGGCTATCCGCCCGACCTTGGCCCGCACCAGCTCCGCCGCATCCGGGTTGCGCTTCTGCGGCATGATCGAGGAGCCGGTGGTGAAGCGGTCGGACAGCGTGATGAAGCCGAACTGGGGCGTCATCCAGATCACGATCTCCTCGGCAAAACGCGAGAGATGCACGGCCGTGATCGAAGCCGCCGCCAGCACTTCGAGCGCGAAATCGCGGTCCGCCACGCCGTCGAGCGAATTGGCCATCGGCCTGTCGAAGCCGAGCACTTCCGCTGTCTTGTTGCGGTCGATCGGGAACGAGGTTCCGGCCAGCGCCGCCGAGCCGAGCGGGCATTCGTTGAGCCGGCGGCGCGCGTCGATGAAGCGGCCCCGGTCGCGGCCCAGCATCTCGACATAGGCCAGGAGATGATGGCCGAACGTTACCGGCTGCGCCGGCTGAAGATGAGTGAAGCCCGGCATCACGGTCGCTGCGTGGGCTTCCGCCTTTTCGACGAGTACCGCCTGCAGTCCGCCGATCGCCGCGATGATGCCGTCGGTCGCGTCCCGTACGAACAGCCGGAAATCCGTCGCCACCTGGTCGTTGCGCGAGCGTGCCGTATGCAGCCGCCCCGCCGGGACACCGATGAGCTCCTTGAGGCGGCTCTCGACGTTCATGTGAACGTCTTCGAGCGCGCGCGAGAACTCGAAATCGCCGCCCTCGATCTCGGCCGCCACCTGGTCTAGCCCGCGCAGGATCTCGCGCGCATCGCTCTTGGTGATGATGCCGGTCTCGCCGAGCATGGCCGCATGCGCTTTCGAGCCACGGATATCTTGAGGCGCCAAAGCCTTGTCGAAGGAGATGGAGACATTTATCTCCTCCATGATCTCGGCGGGCGAAGCGGCAAAGCGGCCGCCCCACATCTTGTTGGCGTTTTTCTCTGTCACGGAACGGGCCCTCCGCAAGACCCTGAGGATCGGAAGAAATGGTCATGAACGACGGCAACCCGCCCGGCGCACCTCGGAAAAGCTACGCGGCCGTCACTGCCCTGGCCGCCCTCGCGGCCGTTGTCGGCTTTGCGGCGGTATACGGCACGCTAGGCCAGCCTGACAACAACGGCATGACCCAAACCGGGGCTGCGCCGGCGGAAAATGCCGAAGCTGCCTCCAGGCGCCAGGCCCCGGGCCTGCCAGCCTTCGTCTTCAAGAAGACCCCCGAACCCTTGGGCGAGGTGAACTTCACCGATGAAACCGGCACCGCCCGAACCCTTAAGGACTTCCACGGCAAGACCATCCTTCTTAACCTTTGGGCGACCTGGTGCGCGCCCTGCCGCCACGAAATGCCGTCCTTGGACCGCCTGCAGGCCGAGCTGGGCTCCGACAAGTTCGAGGTCGTAGCCTTGGCCGTAGACCGCACCGGAGCCGAAGCCGCCAGGAAATTCCTGAACGATATCGGGGTGAAGGCCCTCAAGCTCTACGCTGACCCGACCACCCGCAGCGGCTCGGCCTTGAAGGCTGTCGGCATGCCGACGACGATCTTGATCGACGCCGAAGGCCGCGAGATCGGCCGACTGCCGGGCCCGGCGGAATGGGATTCGGAGGCTGCAAAAAGCCTCATCAAGGAGGCGCTCGGCGCGTCTGGCCCCGACGCAGGTGCGCCTTCGACGACCCAATGATGGGCTATCCGGTCGCGCTCTAGTCTTGGTCTTCGAGACGGCGAAGAACCGACGGCCGCGAGTTGGCGACATTGAGCGGCTGCTGGCCCAATTTCTCCTGCACCAGCACCGCGCGCAGCATGACGCTTTCCGGAGACAGGTCGGTGTTGACCGGTGCGTCGAACCGCGCGTCGCGCACCAGATCCTCGATGAAGACTTGATAGTCTTGATCCGTCGCTTCCGGCGCGGCGCGCACGACCGTAACTCCGTCAACCGGCATATCTAAACTCTCGATTGTCGCGTCGGCGGCCCCAGGGACAGCCAACGCTCTGGTCTCAAATGAAGCGCAACGTCATGGTGGCGAGCACGCCGACGGCGCACGCAACCGCAACGCAGCCTGCGAACCGCTGCCATCCCGCGATCCGGAACGGCTTCGCTTGCTGGGCCGCAAGTTCGGCGAATTTCCGGTCGATCGCGACGAACGAGCGATGCGTAAGAACTGCATAGTCCGAGCGCGGGCCTTCGATGGCGTCGATCCGGCCGCGCAGCTCCTTTATCAACCGGACCGTTTCATCCAGCTTGTAATCTCTTGAATTTCTGAGGCTTTCCGCGAGAGCCTGCAACCGGCCGCTCTGCTGGGTATGCTCGATCAGATCCGCGACCTTGGCATGCAGCGCCTCTTCCCGGCGCTCGAGCCGCTCGATCTTCGCGGACAGCCTGTCCAGCAACACCGCCGTTTCGGCTACATAGCTGTCGCGCGCCAACCACGGACCAGCCGTCACAACGTTACCCGCGCCTTTAGCGCCGAGTTCCTGGGTTCCAAGCACGCCGAACCTCCCGCATACGCATTACACACAACGCACGTGCACGGAGCGCCTGCCACATCGTTCGGGCGCCGCCGTTCTTTAAAATTAGCGCATTTGCGTTAACACCGAGTTTGCCGCGATGGCCGCCGGTAGGGAAAAATGCGGAGGCTGCTCCGGCATTGACAGACCCCCGGTGAAGCGCCCATGAACGCCCGCGAGACGCCAAGAAATGGGGCAAGAACGAGCATGAGCGACCTGCAGAAGACGATCGAAGCCGCCTGGGAAACCCGCGACAGCGTGACCGCCGCAACCAAGGGTTCGGTTCGCGACGCCGTCGAAACCGCGCTCAACCTCCTCGACAAGGGCGAAGCCCGCGTTGCCGAGAAGCAGGGCGGCGAGTGGGTCGTCAACCAGTGGCTCAAGAAGGCCGTTCTGCTGTCGTTCCGGCTGTCCGATATGGGCCTGATCGCCGGCGGCCCGGCAGGCTCATTCTATTGGGACAAGGTGCCGCCCAAGTTCGAGGGCTGGACCGAAGACGATTTCAAGAAGGGCGGCTTCCGCGTGCTGCCGGGTGCCGTCGTGCGCCGCTCGGCCTACATCGCCCCCGGCGTCGTTCTGCTGCCGTCGTTCGTGAACCTCGGCGCCCGCGTCGAGAGCGGCACCATGGTCGACACCTGGGCCACCGTCGGCAGTTGCGCGCAGATCGGCAAGAACTGCCACATCTCGGGCGGCGCCGGCATCGGCGGCGTGCTGGAGCCGTTGCAGGCCGGCCCCGTCATCATCGAGGACAACTGCTTCATCGGCGCCCGCGCCGAAGTGGCTGAAGGCGTGCTCGTAGGCGAAGGCTCGGTGCTGTCGATGGGCGTCTACCTCGGCGCCTCGACGACCATCATCGACCGCGCCACCGGCGAAAAGCACTTCGGCAAGGTGCCGCCCTATTCCGTCGTCGTTTCGGGCTCGATGCCTGGAAAGCCGCTTCCGAACGGCGAGCCGGGCCCGAACCTTTACTGCGCAGTGATCGTCAAGCGCGTCGACGAGAAAACCCGCTCCAAGACCTCGATCAACGAGTTGCTCCGGGATTGATCCATGCCGAGCGCAGGGCCTCTGCTCCACATGACGGCGCCGATCGATCGGCGCCAGTTCTGGATCGGAGTGGCCTGCCTCCTGGCCGTCGTCGTGCCGTTGCTGATCGGCGCGAGTGGCATGTTGCGCACTCAGGGCGCCACCTCGCTTGAGCTCGCCCTGTTCTACGTCGCCGGCGTGACTTTCATCGCCGGCGCGCTTCTGTTGGCGCGCAAGCGCCTGCGGGACCGCGGCCGACCGCCCTGGCTGGCGCTACCGTACCTCGTCGTTCCGCCGGCCATCATCCGGACCGGGGATCTGGTCTCGAATGGGCAAGGCCTCCCCACGCTTCTATGCTACATCGTTGGTTACGGACTGCTGGTGTGGGCGATCGTCGATCTCGGCGTTGGCGCCTCACGTCTGGTTTCCGGTCGACCCGAACCGGCCACAAACGCGTAGCACCGTCCCCGCCATGTTCCACAGCCTCGATCCCGATAAGATCATCGCCACGTTGGAAACGCTCGTGCGCCGTATCCACGAACGCTTTCCGAATTCGGGCCTTGAGAAAGTCGGCCACCAGCTGACCGAGGTCGCGCGCCTGACCTCGGCACGCGCCGACGCCTTGACCAAACCCAACTACACCTTGCGCTCGATCATCGCGCTGATCCTCTTCAGCGGCGTGGCGTTTCTCGCTTGGCTGGTCTGGCTCGCACACGATCTCGAGACCTCGACCGAGCTGACCAACATAATGCAGGGCATCGACTCGGCCACGAGCCTTCTGATCGTGCTGGGCGGCGGCGCTCTCTATCTGTCGACGTTCGAAGGCCGCTGGCGGCGCGACCGCGCCATGAAAGGCCTGCATGAGCTGCGCTCGATCATTCACGTCATCGACATGCACCAGCTCACCAAGGACCCTTCGGCCTTCGGGGCGCCGCGCACGACCTCGTCGCCCGACCGGCGCATGACGCCCCACGAGCTGTTGCGCTACCTCGGCTACAGTTCGGAGCTGTTGTCGCTCGCGAGCAAGGTCGCTGCCCTCTACGCCGACAAGATCCACGACCTCGCGATCGTCGATGCCGTGGGCGACATCGAGCGGCTGACCGCACACTTGAGCCAGAAGATCTGGCAGAAGATCGAGCTGATCCAGGAGCGCATGCCGACGCGCCCCGCGAGCGATGCTCTTGGACCGAAAGCGACCCCATGACCCTCGATCCGAAAAACCCCGTCGCGCTGACCCAGGCGCTGATCCGCTGCGAGAGCGTGACACCCGACGAAGGCGGCGCGCTGACGCTGCTCGAAAGCGTGCTCGGACCGGCCGGTTTCACGTGCTACCGCATGACATTCAGCGAGCCGGGCACGCCCGACGTCGAAAACCTTTACGCACGCATCGGCGTCGGCGAGCCGCACATCTGTTTCGCGGGCCATACCGATGTCGTCCCGCCCGGCAATCTCGAAGCCTGGAGCTTTCCGCCGTTCGGCGGCGAGATCCGCGACGGCATTCTCTATGGCCGCGGCGCCGTCGACATGAAGGGCGGTGTTGCCTGCTTCGCTTCAGCCGCGCTCCGCAATCTCGCAAGCGCCGACGGCAAGCTGAACGGATCGATCTCGTTCCTGATCACCGGCGACGAAGAAGGCCCTTCCATCAACGGCACCATGAAGGTGCTCGATTGGCTGCGCGCTCGCGGGGAGAAGGTCAGCGCCTGCATTGTCGGCGAGCCCTCGAACCCGAACGCACTCGGCGACGAGATCAAGATCGGCCGTCGCGGTTCGCTGACCGCCGAGATCGTCGTCCACGGCAAGCAGGGCCACGCCGCCTATCCGCAGAAAGCCGACAATCCGGTGCCGAAGCTCGCGCGCATCCTTGATCGCCTCTCCTCGACCGAGATCGACCGCGGTACCGAGCACTTCGAAGCCTCGAATTTGCAAGTGACCGTGCTGTCGGTGCCGAACCGCGCGGCCAATGTCATTCCGGCCGAAGCCCGCGCCACGTTCAACATTCGCTACAACGACACCTGGCGCCGCCCGACCATCGAAGCCTGGGTGCGCGAGCAGTGCGCCGCCGCGGCCGCCACCATCGGCGCGCGTTACGATCTCGAATTTGCCGGGACCGGCGATGTCTTCCTGACCAGTCCATCTCTCACGGGATCAAGCGCGCTCGTCGAAACACTCACGGCAGCGATCGAAGCGGAAACCGGCCGCACGCCCGCGCTCACCACCGGCGGCGGCACGTCGGACGCGCGTTTCATCAAGGATCTCTGCCCGGTGGTGGAGTTCGGCCTCGTCAACAAGACCATCCACGCTATCGACGAGCATGTCTCACTCGCCGACCTCGAAAAGCTGACTGCGATCTACGAACGCTTCCTCACCGACTATTTAAAAAAGCCGGGGTGACGGATTGCAGGGAGAGACCATGATCGCCTCGGACCTCACCAGTCCGAGGCGTTTCTCATTGGTCTATTTGGCAGCTCGCCTGTGACAGGGGGGCGATGGCAAGCCGCTTTCATTCCGTCACCCCGGAAAGGAAACCGGGACGCTAAAACTAGAACGTCAGCGCCGATCCGCCCGAAGCCTCGACCACCTGACCCGTCACCCAGCGCGAGTCGGAACTGGCAAGGAATCCCACAACGTCCGCGATGTCCTTGGCCTGGCCGATCCGCTTCAACGCCTGTTTGGCCTTGATGCCTTCGGCAGCATTGGGATCACGCACGAACGACGCCATGTCTGTTTCGATGACGCCAGGTGCTACCGCATTGACCGTAATTGCACGCGGCCCGAGCACGACACCCAGCGTCTTGACGAGATTGTCGATCGGCGCCTTGAGCGCGGAGTAAGCGGCCACGTCCGGAAGCGGCGTGCGGACGACACCACTCGAAATGAACACGATGCGACCGTCATCGCGGAGACGTTTGGCGGCCTCCTGCGAAGCAAAAAATGGCGCCCTCACGTTCACCGCATAGATCTCGTCGATCACCTCCTCCGTCGTCTCGGCGAAGCTGACGAACGGCGCGATGCCGGCGTTGTTGACGAGGATGTCGAACTTGGTCGCGCCAGTACGGGCCTGAAGCTCCTTGTCGAAGGCGGCGTAAAGCGTCCTCACGCCATCCTTGGCGGCGAGGTCTGCCCCGACGGCGAACGCATTGCCACCCGCTGTGGTGATCGCCGAAACGACCTCTTCGGCCGAAGACTTGTTCTTTCCGTAGTGGACCGCGACCAGCGCGCCGTCAGCGGCCAAACGTTCCGCGATCGCCCGGCCAATGCCGCGGCTGCCACCCGTAACCAGCGCAATCTTGCCTTCAAGGGGACGTGCCATTGGGATTTCTCCGTATTTTTCATCTGCATAGTCAGCAACCCCGGTAGCGCCGACCACCACCTTGGCCCCGGCTGACGGGCAGATAAGAACGGAGATTCCGAAGTTCAAGACTATTGAACTATTGAATTTTAAGGAGTGCGCGCCATATTCCTTGGCGTGCAGAGACCATTCTTACATCCCCCGTCCGAGACGCTGCGTCTGGAGAGCATCCTCTACGCGCTCGCCGACCCCGTGCGCCTCGAGATCGTGCGACGCCTGGCGACCGGAGATTGCCCGCTGAACTGCTCGACGGCCGCCCCCGCGCATCTGCCGAAGTCGACGCAGTCCCATCATTTTCAGATTTTGCGGGAAGCGGGGCTCGTGCACTCCGAGCGCCGCGGCACCGAGGTCGTGAACGTACTGCGCCTGGACGAGATCGAGGCGAAGTTTCCGGGCGTGGTCTCGACGATCCTGAAAGCCGCCAAGCCACTCGAATGCCCTGACGCCGCAAAACGCGGCGGCTAGAAACAACCCGACGCGCTGAGATGAAGCCTTACTTGAAATGCTTCGAGAGCTTCAGCCCCTGGGCCTGGTAATTGCTGCCGAGCTCGCGCCCGTAAAGCACCTCAGGTACTTCCATCATGCGCTCGTAGACGAGCCGCCCGACAATCTGCCCGTCCTCTAGAATGAACGGCACAGTGTGCGAACGCACTTCGAGCACCACGCGCGAGCCGCTGCCGCCCGCCGCCGAATGCCCGAAGCCGGGATCCATGAACCCCGCGTAGTGCACGCGGAATTCGCCGACCAGCGGATTGAACGGCATCATCTCAGCCGCGTGCGTCGGCGGGATGTGTACGGCCTCCTTAGAGGCCAGAATGTAGAACTGGTCGGGATCGAGAATGAGCCGCCGCTTGCTGTCGGCCCGCACCGGCTCCCAGTAATCCGCAACGGCGCACGCGCCCGGCGCATCGACGTCGACCACGCCCGTGTGCTTCTTCGCGCGATAACCGACCAGCCCCGAGGCATCCCCTGCGAGATCGACCGAAAGCGCGATGCCGTCGCGGATGTCCGCCGTGGCGCCAGAAACCAGCGTCTCCGCCGCCTGCAACCGCACCAATCCGTCGTCCGTCTCGCGCGGATCGCCATGCCGGAAGCGCAACTGCGAGAGCTTCGAGCCCTTGCGCACGACGATCGGGAATGTTTGCGGACAGATCTCGGCGTAGAGCGGGCCTTTGTATCCCGCCGGAATGAGATCGAACGCCGAAACGCCATCCGCGATCACGCGTGTGAACACGTCGAGCCGTCCGGTCGAGCTTTTGGGATTGGCCGACGCCGCGATGGCATCCGGCAGCGCCAGGCTTTCAAGCAGCGGCACCACGTAGACGCAGCCGGTTTCAAGCACAGCGCCGCCCGCGATGTCGAACTCGTGCAGCTTGAGATCAGCAAGCCGCTCGGCAACCGTCCCGCCTGGCCCCGGCAGAAAGCTCGCCCGCACCCGATAGGCGCGCGGCCCCAACCGAAGATCGACGCTCGCCGGCTGAATTTGCCCTGGCCCGAACGCTTCGGAGGCCTTGAGCCCGCCCGCCGAAACCAGCGCACGGATCGCCTGCACCGGAAAGATGCCCTCGGGCATCCCCACGCCGAGCGGCGAATCCGGTTCCAACCCTGCGTTTTGCTGGTCTTGCGGCATCGCGTTAACTCCTGTCCAACGCACGCTCTAGACCATGATCGCGCCGGATCCCATCAATCCGGCGCGTGAATCATCGGTCTAAAGCCGAAACATAGAGCGTGCGTCACGCACGCTCTAGACGAAGCGCCCCTTGACGCCAAGAGCCCGGAGGGTCTAATCCCGGTCTTATCGCAGGCTTCAATGGGGTTCGCGATCGTGGTGATTTGGCCGGCCGGCTTGCAGCCACGTTAAATAACTCGCTAAAAAGGGCCCATGCGCGCGACCCGGCAACTGGTCCGCCCTGGCTCATGGCAGCGGGGCAGACGGCCGGGTTTCTTGTTTTCGGCGAGCTGACCCGGGCTCGCGACGCGCGAAGGACTCCCCAATGTCTAAAGAGAAGACGGCTAAACAGAAGACGACCATCTCCGCCGATCCCGAGAGCTGGAGCCCAGAAACGCAGCTCGTCCACGGCGGCGTGCTGCGCTCGCAATTCGGCGAGACCTCCGAAGCCCTCTTTCTGACCCAGGGCTTTGTCTATCATTCCGCCGAGCAGGCCGAGGCCCGCTTCAAGAACGAAGACCCAGGCTTCCAGTATTCGCGCTTTGCAAACCCCACCGTCGCGATGTTCGAGGAGCGTATTCGCCTGCTCGAAGGCGCCGAGGTCGCCCGCGCCACCGCAACCGGTATGGCCGCCGTCACCGCCGGCCTCTTGTCGTTCCTGAAGGCCGGCGATCACATCGTTGCCGCCCGCGCCATGTTCGGCTCCTGCCGCTACATCGTCGAGACGCTGTGCCCGCGCTTCGGCATCGCGATGACGCTGATTGACGGCCGCGATATCGAAGCCTGGAAGGCCGCGGTCAAACCCAACACCAAGGCATTCTTTTTCGAGACGCCCGCCAATCCGACCCTCGACCTCGTCGACATCAAGGCCGTCACCGACATCGGCAAGAAACACGGCATCACCACCGTCGTCGACAACGTGTTCGCAACCCCGATGCTGCAGCGTCCGCTGAAGCACGGCGCCGATGTTGTCGTCTACTCCGCCACCAAGCATATCGATGGCCAGGGTCGCTGCCTCGGCGGCGCGGTGCTGTGCTCGAACAAGTTCCTGACCGACCACCTGCAGGACTTCATCCGCCAGACCGGCCCGTCACTCTCGCCGTTCAACGCGTGGGTCATGCTCAAGGGTCTCGAAACGCTTCCGCTCCGCGTCAACGCGCAGAGCGCGACGGCGGCCAGGCTCGCCGACCATCTCGCGGGATTGCCCGGCGTCTCCCGCGTGATCTACTGCGGACGCGCCGACCACCCCCAGGCCGCGATCGTAAAGAAGCAGATGACCGGCGGCGGCCAGATGATCGCGTTCGAGGTCGAGGGCGGCAAGGAAGCTGCGTTCCGCCTTCAGAACGCGCTCAAGATCATAAAGATCTCCAACAACTTAGGTGACGCGAAGAGCATCATCACCCACCCCGCGACGACCACCCACTATCGCATCGGACCGGAGGCACGCGCCGAGCTCGGCATTACCGACGGCATGTTGCGTCTTTCTGTCGGGCTCGAGAACGCCGACGACCTTGCGGCCGACCTCGAAATCGCCGTCGCGGCAGCCAAAGCCTGAGCAATCGGGTTGCAAGAGAAGACACCTGCACCGAAGACGCGAGCCGGCGCAGGTGTCATATTATTGAGACGGCGCGCCCGGCCGTGGTATGGCAGAGCCGAAACGGAACACAGGTCGTCTTGTGACTGACGAAGTACCATACGAGCAGGTGACGGATAGCATTCGGATACGGGTGACGCCGGAATATTCGGACGATCAGTCGACCCCCGACGAAGGCTATTTCTTCTGGATCTACACGATCGAGATCGCCAACGAGAGCGAACACACGATCCAGCTCAAAACCCGGGTTTGGCGCATCACCGACGCCCGCGGAAAAACCGATGAGGTCCGCGGCCCCGGCGTCGTCGGCCAGACACCGGTCATTCCGCCCGGCCAGTCGTTCACCTACTCCTCCGGCTGCCCGCTCTCGACCCCGTCGGGCATCATGGTCGGCAGCTACCAGATGACCGACGAGAGCGGGAGACTGTTCGACGTCGCCATTCCCGCCTTCTCGCTCGATAGCCCCTACGCGACGCGCAGCGTGAACTGAAAGCGCAAACACCCGCTATGCCGAAAGCCCAAGCCACCACATCCGCGATCGACCTTTTGCGCCAGCTCGTCTCGTTCGATACCACGAGCCACAAATCCAACCGCGAGCTCATCAGCTTCGTCGAGGCTTACCTCGCCGGTCACGGCATCACCTCGCAACTGGTCCCGACCGAGGACGGCCTGAAGGCCTCACTGTTCGCAACCATCGGACCTGAAGACGTGCCCGGCATCGGCCTGTCAGGGCACACCGATGTCGTGCCCTCCGATCCCGCAGCCTGGACCAGCGATCCCTTCACGGTGCGCGAGGAGAACGGCCGGCTTTACGGACGCGGCACCGCCGACATGAAAGGCTACCTCGCCTGCGTTCTGGCGACGGTTCCGGAATTCAAGCGCCGCACCCTCAAAGTCCCCGTCCACATCGTCTTCTCGTACGACGAGGAAACCGGATGCACGGGCGTCCGCCCGATGATCGCAGAACTCGGCGACCGCCTTGCGAAACCGCGCGCGGTCATCGTCGGCGAACCGACATCGATGACCGTCGTCGATGCTCACAAGGGCCCGGTGCGCTGGCATGTCGAGATCACCGGCCGCGCCGCCCATTCGAGCATGGCGCATCTTGGCGTCAATGCGATCTCGGTTGCCGCGCGCCTCATCGGCGAGCTTGGCGCTATCGAAGCCGAGCTGTCACGCCTGCCGCCTGATCCGCGTTTTACGCCACCCTATCCGACGCTGCAGGTGACGGAGATCGAGGGCGGCATTGCAGCCAACATCGTGCCTGCAATTGTGAACTTCGGCTTCGAAGTGCGCGCCATGCCAGGGCTCGATGTCGATGCCATCGAAAAGCGCCTCGCCGCCTTCGCCGAAAGCGAGTGCCTGCCGGAGATGCGCCGCTTGGCGCCCGAAGCCGACATCGTGATCCGGCAGGGAAATCGCGTCCCGCCCTTCGGCGCCGACAAAACATCCGAGGTTGTCTCGCTGGCGCTGAAGCTCGCGGGGCAGAACGAAACCGGCGCCGTTTCCTACGCCACTGAAGCGGGCCTGTTCCAGGGCGCCGGCGTCCCCGCCGTCGTCTGCGGCCCCGGCGATATCGCCCAAGCCCACACCGCCGACGAGTGGATCGCCATCACCGAAATCGAACGCTGCGTCGCCTTCCTCGGCCGGCTCGCCGATTGGGCAGAAGCCTGATCTCGCGGGCCACGTGCTCGTAGGCCTTTAGGCATGAAAAAAGGCCGCTTGGGGTGCGGCCTGAAGTTCGTGTTGGTTCTAGGCAATGATCAGTGAAGAGTGTTTCGGATATCCGAACGCTTGGGACAGAACGCTTTCGCCACTTCGTTGCACTTGAGCTGATGACGCAACGCAGACTCAACCTGAGGAACCCGGAGTAGCTCGTCCATGAGGGCCATCTGCGCTTCGACAGTCGTCGACATCGCGGAAAGGCCAAGTGCGCACCACCGTGCAAACCAGGAAAACTGAGCATCGGACGCAACACGCGAAGGAACCTCGGCCAAGGCAACCTCGCCGAAACCAGCCGACGGCAGATCCTGCCGGCGGGCTGAAGGCTTTGAAGCCGGAGCCGAAGAGAGAGCCTCGACCAGGAGCGGCGAGGGCTGGAACGCGGAGCCCCGGTCGGCGCCCGGACTAGGCCCGACCATATGCTCCGGAGATTTGAGTTTGTCCCTGAGACGGCGGATGGTCGACGGATCGGAAACACCGATCGCCTTGATCGCGGTCGTCGGTTTGAGATTGGGGTCGGCCTCGAGCAGCTCGACGATCCGGCGAAGCTGACCTCGGTCGTCGAGGCCGCTCCCTCTGGGTCGGCCGCGGCGGGCATAGTCGGAAGGCATGCGGGCGATCCATCCATCTACGATTCGATGGATGGAATCTTGCGGATCATCCGCCCGATTTGCCAAGAAGAATAATCAAGCCGTTCCAATGATAAGCAGCGTTCCGCTTACAATTGTTGCGAAAATGATTCCATAACTTGCATATCAATAGAACGAAACAGGTAGTGCTCAAAACCGAAGTTTGAGCTTCGGCTTTTTCGAATTTCACCCGATGAGCCCGCGCATACGCGCCAGATGCGAGAGCTTCACTTCCGGCCTGGCGCCCATCTGTCCGATGATTTCCGCAGCCGCGAAGCTGCCGAGTTGCCCAGCCACCGAAAGGTCGTAGCCGCGCGCCACCCCGAACAGGAAGCCCGCCGCATAGAGATCGCCCGCGCCCGTCGTATCGATGACCTTCCGCACCGGATCCGCTGCAACCGTGATGCTCTCCCCCTCGGACACGATCACCGAGCCCTTCTCGCTCCGGGTCAACACCGCGAGCCGCGTATCCTGGCCCACGCGCTTCACTGCCTCGTCGAAGCTGGTCGTCTCATAGAGCGAAAGAATCTCGCCCTCGTTGGCAAACAGAATGCCGATACCAGACCGGATCAGCGCCAGGAACTCGTCCCGGTGCCGGTTCACGCAGAAGGAGTCGGAAAGCGTCAGCGCCACCTGCCGACCGGCCTTGTTGGCGATATCGACCGCCTGGCGGAACGCCGCCTTCGCCTCGTCGCGGTCGAACAGGTAGCCCTCGAGATAAACAATGTTTGCCGCCTGAATGACGGCTGGGTCGACCTCGCCCTGATCGAGGTCGGTGCTGATGCCGAGGAACGTGTTCATCGTCCGCTGGCCGTCAGGCGTCACCAGGATCAGCGAGCGCGAGGTTCCTTGGCTGCTGTCCGCCACCGCAGGGGTATTGAACGCGACGCCCGCTGCGCGGATGTCGTGGCGGAAAATGCGTCCGAACTCGTCCTCGGCCACTTTACCGATGAAGGCGCCCCGGCCGCCGAGCGATGCGATCCCGGCGGCGGTATTCGCCGCGGATCCGCCCGAAATCTCGATGGCAGGCCCCATCGACCCGTAGATCGAGCCGATGGTGGCGGTATCCACGAGCCGCATGTGCCCCTTGGGCGCGCCGTGACGCTCGAGGAAGGCATCGTCGCAGCGGCCGATGATATCGACGATCGCATTGCCGATCGCGACCACATCGAATTGCGTGCCTGGCATGTTAACTCTCCCCCGTGTGTCAGAATGCTTCCGGAAAAGTGGGAACCGGTTTTTCGACAAGAAGCACGAAAAGACAAAGAACTAGAGGTGTTCCGCAGATCCCGCTCAAAGCGGAACACCTCGAGAATGCGCGCACTATAGTCGTCGCAACCGGCCGCGCAACGCGCTCCGCACGAGACCGGCACTCATCCAAAAGTCCAGACCATGATCGCTTCGGGCCCTATCCGCCCGAAGCGTGAATCATTGGTCTCACTAAAAGACCACCATGATCGCTTCGGACCCTACCAGTCCGAAGCGTGAATCATCGGTCTCACTAAAGTGGCCATGATCGCTTCAGCCCCGCGCTCCGATCGTCGCGTCCCCTATCGGGCGCGGCGTGAATCGGCAGCGCTGGAAAAGGCTGAAGCGTGAACCGTCGGTCTTATCAAGAACCTAGCGACCCCGTCCGCCAGCAGCCCCGCCGTCCCGCACCATCATCGCGAGCCCCATGACGAGGCGCTCCGAAAAGGCCTCCTCGAGCGAGCCTGCGAGCCGCGCCGCCTTGGCCGCCGTGGCAATCCGCGCCAAGGCGTCCGACAAGCGGGCTGTGGTCCACATCCGGCACTGAGCCGAAAACGCGTCCTTTTGCTTGAAATGCAAAGGCGGGCGCATCTGCCGCAAGGCGTCGTCCAGGGTTGCGCCCCGGTCGATCGACGCTCTGACGCGATGCAGGCGCTGGAAATGCCGCTGGATGGCCGCGATGACGGATTGAGCGCTTTCGCCGGACGAAACCGCCCGCCCGCACTCCGTCACGGCCTTCTGGACCTGCCCGGCCGCCGTCGCGAACGTGATGCGCTCCAGCGCCAGCTCCGAAACGTCGCCGACCACCGCCTCGACATCCTCGACGCCGATCTCGGCGCCAGCTCCGACATAGAGCAAAAGCTTCTCGATCTCACCGCGTGAAAGCGCCCGGTCGGCGCCCAGCCGGTCTACCAGCGCCTGGCGCGCGTCCGCCGAAATCTTGGCGCCTGCGTCCCGAACCATGTCTCGCACCAGCGCGTCGAGGTCCTGCGCTGCGTCCGCATAGCAGGCAATGGCAGCCGCCAACGGAGACTTTTCGAACAGCGCTCGCAGGCTGTCGTCCGGCTTCAGGTTTCCGGCTTCCACCACCAGCACGCCTTCAAGCGCGCCCCCTTCGACGATCGACTTCAGGGCCGCCGTGTTGACGCGCCGGCTCGCCACCGTCCGGATGATCTTGGGGCCGCCGAACATCGGTACCGTGCCGAGTTCGACCGCAAGCCGGTCGGGATCGTTATCGAGGTCCGTGTCGTCGAGGCGGATCAGTTCGCCGGTGGGGTCGAAGCGCAACGCGGCGGCCTTGGCCAGCGCCTGCGCACGCTCGCTGACGAGTCCCAAGTCCGAGCCGAAAAAGAGAACTGCGCGGATCTTGGGATCCGGAGAGGCGAGAAAGCTCTGTGCTTGATGCGCTTTGATGGCAACCATCTGAGCCGCCTTGAAGGGCTTCCACGATTACAAGGACCGCAGCGCGTGATCGGGCGCGGAGCGCCGCAAGTCAGAAAACCGCAGCGAACTTAGCGGAAAAACGGCATCCCGAGCTTGCGAAGAAACGTACCCGCCGAATGCGGCGTGGGAAATAGCGCTTACGCCTGCCCGCCGAGGTACGCCGAGAGGCGCGCCTTGAGATCGTCGCCCACGGTCTTGGCAGCGCGATCCTCGGCATCTTCACGCGCGCGAACGTTCGAGAAGATCGACTTGTTGCGTTCGAAGCTGGCTCGGCCGTAGCTAATTCCGGAGAGCACCACAGACTTGTCCGACAGCCGGACGAGCTGGAATTTCGCTTCGACGCTGAACACCTGGCCGCTGGAATCGCCGTCCAACGCGACCAGTGTAGAGGTCACGCTTTCACGGATGGCAACTTCGAGACGCATTTCCGGCTGCTGGACTTCGCCGCCGCCGCCCGTCGCCTGGAAGATGAGTTCGTTGCGGATCTGCTGACCGACGCGGCCAGGGATGGTGCCGACGGCAACCTTCGCGAGCTTCTGATCGGCAGCCGCGCCACCGAGCCCGGTCGAACCGTACAGCGGGCGGAAACCGCCATTGCCGCAACCTGCGACCAGCGGAGCCACGATTACGGCAGCCAGCAACAGCCGAGACACGGAACGCCAACCGTCTTTACGACGGCAAGCCCCCCGGTTCAAAGCGCTCCCAGTCTCGACGCTCGAACGCATGATCCCGCCTGCTCTCGACCCCCGAATGTTTCGGACCCCGTAACTCCGAAACACGATCATCGGTCTCTTCAAGAACCCAGAGCGCAATTGCGCGCTAGGCCACGACATTCACAATTCTTTGCGGCACGACGATGATTTTCGTGGGTTGCCGCCCCTCGAGGGCCCGTACGACGGGCTCGAGTTTCAGGGCGGCCGCCTTGACCTCGTCTTCCGCAGCGTCGCGGGCGATCAAAAGCTCGTCGCGGCGCTTGCCATTCACCTGTACGGCAATGGTGATCTTATCGTCAACGAGCAACGCCGCCTCGACCGCCGGCCAAGGCTGATTGGCCAACAAAGTGTTGTATCCAAGCCGCGCCCAGCATTCCTCGCCCAGGTGAGGCATCATAGGGCCGATTATCTGCACGAATAGTTCGCCGGCCTCGCGGAACACCCACGCGAAGTCTTCGCTGGTCTTGCCGGTCGCCCCGAATTTGGCGAGGGCCGCCGACAAGACATTGGTAAACTCGTAAATCTGCGCCACGGCGACATTGAACCGGAGCGCCTCGATGCTCTGCGCCACCGCGTGGGTCGCCTTGTGGGCCGCCCGCCGAACGTCCACGGCTTCCGAGGAAAGCTCGGCCGGCTGCTTGGTCCCGCGCGGTGCCGCCTTGTCGGCCAGATCGTCGATCACACGCCAGGCGCGTTGGATGAAGCGCCCGGCACCCTGGATGCCGGCTTCCGTCCACACCACGTCACGCTCGGGTGGGCTGTCGGACAGCATGAACCAGCGCGCGCAATCGGCGCCCCAGCCTTCGATGATGTCATCCGGATCGACCAAGTTCTTCTTGGACTTCGACATCTTCTCGATCGAGCCGATCACCGCCGGCTGGCCGGTAGCGAGCTCGACCGCCCGCCGCCCGTCGCCTTCGCCCTCGAACCGGATCTCGGTCGGAAGCAGCCAGGTGCCCGCCTCGGACTTGTAGGTCTCGTGCGTCACCATGCCCTGCGTGAACAGCGCCGCGAACGGCTCGCGCAAGTTCTTGGTCCCGTGTCCGGAATCGGAGATCGCGCGATAGAAGAAGCGTGAATAGAGCAGGTGCAGAATCGCGTGCTCGATGCCGCCGATGTATTGATCGACCGGCAGCCAGTAGTTCGCGGCGTCCACATCCACCGGCTGGTCGGCGTGGGGGGCCGTGAAGCGCACGAAATACCACGAGCTGTCGACGAAGGTGTCCATCGTGTCGGTTTCGCGCCGCGCGGGCTTGGCGCACTTCGGACAGTTGACGTGCTTCCACGTCGGATGCCGGTCGAGCGGGTTACCCGGCTTGTCGAAGGTCGCGTCGTCCGGCAACCGGACCGGCAGATCCTTGGCCGGCACCGGCACGATTCCGCAGTCGTCGCAATGAATGACCGGAATCGGGCAGCCCCAGTAGCGCTGGCGCGAGATGCCCCAGTCGCGCAACCGGTAGTTCACCTTGCGGGTGCCGACGGGCTGCTTGCCGAGCTTCGCGGCCTCGAGCCGTTTGGCCGCCTCCTCGAATGCGGCGTCCGTCGACAGCCCGTCCAGGAAGCGGGAATTGATCATCGTGCCGTCGCCATCGACGGCCGTATCGCCGATCGTAAAGCCATCGGCATTCGCCCCCGGCGGCAGGATCACCGGGATGACGGGCAGCTCGTACTTGCGCGCGAAATCGAGGTCGCGCTGGTCGCCGGCCGGGCACCCGAAAATCGCACCCGTGCCGTAGTCCATCAGAACGAAGTTCGCGACATAGACCGGGATCGTCCAATCCTTGTCGAACGGATGCACGGCGCGGATGCCGGTATCGAAGCCGCGCTTCTCGGCCGTTTCGAGATCGGCGACGGACGTGCCCATGCGACGGCATTCATCGGAGAACGCGGCCAGCTCGGTGTTCTTCTCGGCAGCCGCCCTCGCCAGCGGATGATCCGGCGCGATCGCCATGAACGACGCGCCGAACAACGTATCCGGCCGCGTCGTGTAGATCTCGAGTTCGTCATGCCCGGCCGGCGCCGTCGCCTTGTCCAGCGCCCAGCGCACCAGCATGCCTTCGGACCGGCCGATCCAGTTCGCCTGCATCAGGCGCACCTTCTCCGGCCACTTGTCGAGCGTGCCGAGCGCTTCGAGCAGCTCGTCCGAATATTGCGTGATCTTGAAGAACCACTGCGTCAGCTCACGCTGCTCGACCAGAGCGCCAGAGCGCCAGCCGCGCCCGTCGATCACCTGCTCGTTGGCGAGCACGGTGTGATCGACCGGGTCCCAGTTGACCTTCGAGGACTTCCGGTAGGCGAGACCCTTCTTGTAAAGATCAAGAAACAGCTTCTGCTGGTGCTGGTAGTAGTCCGGGCTGCAGGTCGCGATCTCGCGGCTCCAATCGAGCGAGAGACCCATGGATTTGAGCTGGGTCTTCATCGCCTCGATGTTGGCGTAAGTCCACGTCGCCGGATGCGTCTTGCGCTCGATGGCGGCGTTTTCGGCCGGCATGCCGAATGCATCCCACCCCATCGGATGCAGAACGTTGAACCCCTTGGCCCGCTTGAAGCGCGCCACCACATCGCCCATCGCGTAGTTGCGCACATGCCCCATGTGGATGCGCCCGGAGGGATACGGAAACATCTCGAGCACGTAGCTCTTCGGCTTCGACAGGTCGTCGGAGGCCCGGAAGATCTCACCGTCCTCCCAAGTCTTCTGCCAGTGCTTCTCTCGTGCGGGCGCGTTGTAGCGTTCGGTGGCCATGGGGCTCTTAAGTCTCGGAATGGAATTTGCGGGGTAATGAGCCCCAAGGGGAGGGTACGGTCAAGGGAGCCAGATATGTCGTGCGCTTCTCAAATTTGCGACACATCCGGCGTAACGTGTCGAAGCCGTCGACAATCTTTACCCTCATATGTCGCCGAAAGCGCAGTTTGTCGACATATCCCGGCATATCGCAACTATGCCTCGGCTTTCGTTGGCGCTTTGACGCTGCCGTTTGGATATGGCCTGAAATCATTCTGGTTGCTCTTGAGCAGATCCAGGAACCGCGTGTTGAGGTAGAGAACTTCACGCCCCTCCTTTCGCTGTTCCAGCACCCCCGCCGCCGCCAGCTCCTTCAAGTATTTGGCTGCTATGTTGCGGCTCGCGATATTGGCGCCAACCAGATCGGCCACCCTGCAGTACGGCTGCGTAAAGATCAGTTCAACAAGCTCGCGACTGTAGATCTTGGATTGCGCTGCCTTCACGTAGTGAACCGTGTCGTCCATCAGCGCCTTGAGGGCCTCGATCTTGTCCGTCGTCCACTGCGCCGTCTGCTCGACGGCATCGAGCATGAACAAAATCCAGGGCTCCCAGGCCTGTTCACTCGTCACCCGGCTTAACAGCTTGTAATAGCTCTCCCTGTTCCCGTTAATATACTGACTTAGATAGAGAATAGGCAGGTCGAGCAGCTTCTGGTCGATCAGATACAGAATGTTGAGGGCGCGGCCGGTGCGGCCATTTCCATCCGGAAACGGATGGATGGCTTCGAACTGATAATGGCCGACCGCCATGCGGATGATTGGATCAACCCCGTCATCCGAATGCAGATACTGCTCCCAGTTTGAAAGCTTGGCGCGGATGACATCGGCGCCTTCGGGCGGCGTGTAGACGACCTGTCCGCTAGAGCGATTGGTAATGGTGGTACCGGGCAACGCCCGCACATCGAGATCGTAGTCCTTGATCGTCCGGCACAGCGCAATCGCCGTCTGCACGGTCAGCGGCCGTGCCTTGAGGTTGTCGAACCCGTTCCGCAGGGCCGTCCGATAGCGAAGGATCTCCCGCGTCGCCGGATCGGCGTGTTCCCCATCGGTGTTGGCGAACCGATAAAGACGGTCGTTCGTCGTGACGATGTTTTCGATTTCCGAGCTGTCCTGCGCCTCTCGCAGCGGGATCGAATTGATCAGGACGGCCTGGTTCGGGATCAGCCGCGCCGCTTGCCGTAGCCCTTCGAGTTTCCGGGTCGCATCGATGCATTTCCTCAAAACGGCTTTTGATTCAATATCCTGAGCTGGCGGCAAGTCGGGAAGATTGTTATAGGGGATGCTGGGATTGAATGCCATTTTCACCCTAATTATTCTGTTTTTAGTGCACATCATCACCATATGCACTCACTAGAGGCATGTCGAGACAGAAATGCACTAAATAAACAGAAAACAGTGCACGTAGAGATCAGCAAGCCCTGCTATAGTGCACATCCACAAATCATGCACTAATTTGCAGATTTTTAGTGCATATAATCAACATTCCAAGCCATGTCCGACCACGCGCCTACACACTCCGCACCCACGGCCCTTGCCGACGTCAAAGCTCGCCTCGCCGACGCCGCGCGCGAGGCCGGCCATGACCCGTCCGCCATCCACCTGATCGCCGTGTCGAAAACGTTCGGGGCCGACGCGATCCTGCCGGTGCTGGAAGCTGGCCACCGCCAGTTCGGCGAGAACCGCGTCCAGGAGGCCAAAACCAAATGGCCGGAGCTGCGCGCCCGCTATCCCGGCGTCGAGCTGCATCTCATCGGCCCCCTGCAATCGAACAAGACGCGCGAAGCCGTCGAGCTGTTCGATGCGATCCACACCGTCGACCGCCCGAAAATCGCCAAGGCCATCGCCGACGAGCAGACCCGCCAGGGCAAGCGCTTGAAGCTCTTCATCGAGGTCAACACTGGCGAGGAGTCGCAAAAGGCCGGCGTGATGCCGAAGGAAGCCGCCGCCTTCCTCGCCCATTGCCGGGACGACCTCGGCCTCGAGATCGCGGGCCTTATGTGCATTCCGCCCGTCGACGAGGAACCGGCCGTGCACTTCGCCTTTCTCGCCAAGCTGGCACGCGACCTGGGCCTTTCCGAACTCAGCATGGGCATGAGCGGTGACTTCGAGACCGCCGCCAACTTCGGCGCCACCTATGTGCGCGTCGGATCGGCCATTTTTGGCGCGCGCTAGTTCCGCCGACGCGCAAATCTCTCCCTGGCTACCCACAGCTTTTGCAGCCCCCCGCAGCTCGCGTCGCAAGCGGCGGTGCTAGCGTCTTGCCTATGCAGTGATTCGTAGAGGCCGTACTTGCCGCGGAACTTACCTGTCCGCCGCGGATTCACGGACCAGTCAGAAAGCAGGGAGACCGGCATGACAGCAGCAGCCCTCAAGGTGGCCGACGCCCATGCGGACGCCGCGGCCGCCGATGCGGCCCGCGACGCACGCGCCGAGGCCATCAAGCAAGCGGCCGCCGAAGCCAAGACGAAGAAGACCAGCGGCAAGAAGGCGCCGAAGCGCGCCTCCGACGGCTGGGACCGATTCCTCGTCGACATCTGGATCACCGATCTGAACTTCACTGAGTTCGGCATCTACAAGCGCACCCGCAACCGCGCCAAGTCGCGCCAGTTCACGTCCGACATGGATATCTTCGGCGAGATCATCGAGAACGGTGAGCGCACGGGCCTCTTCGGCTACCGCGAAGAGCTCTGGAAGAAAGCCCAGGGCATGGACAAGCGGCTCGTCTTCAAGCTGTTCACGCCGAACCTTGGCTGGCGCGCGACCATGGATCTGATGATCGGCCGCTCGCTGCAGCAGACCCTCGGCGCGCGCGGGCTTCCGGTGATGACCTATTCGATCAACACCGACGACGACAACTACATCATCTATCTCGAACGCTCGGCCAACAAATGGCCGTTCATGCCCGAGCACTTCTCGTTCTTCATCATCGACAGCAAGGGCAATCCCGAGTTTTACCGGCTGAAGCGCGCCTTCATCAATCTCGGCGGCGACTACTCGCTGATCAATCAGCAGGGCGAGGTCGTCGGCTATCTCGACGGCAAGGTGTTTTCGATCGGCGGCAAATGGAAGGGCCAGATCCGCCAAGGCGCCGACAAGCGGCTGATGACGGTGATGAAGCTGTTCGGTTCGATGATGGTCTTCAACGGCGATTGCCGCCGTCACATGAAGCGGCTGTACAAGGGTGTAATGGGAGGCAAGGTCAAGCCGCAGCTCGACCGTCAGGAAGCCGACCTCTACATGAACCCGCGCCGCGTCCGCTGATCATAGCTAGGAAAGCGCCGAACTCAAATTCAGGCACAAACAATAAAGCCCGGGGCGCAAGCCTCGGGCTTATCTCTTTATCGCGTCTCAGTGAAGAACCGGAGCGCTCGCGACAGTCGTCTTCGCGCCCTCCGCAATCACCGCCGCCGGCGGCGCGCCACCGACCTGCGCAAGCGACTGGTCGATCTGCTGCAATCCCGCGACGAAGCTCGACAACCGCCCTGAAATCTTCTCGATGAAATGGTCGGCGAGCGTCGGATCGGCAGTCATGTGCGCGAGCATTTCCGCACGCGTGATGCGCAGCGCCCGGACCGCCGTGCGCGCGACCACCGTCGAGCTGCACTCGGTCTCGATCAGCATCGTCATTTCCGAAATGAGCGCGCCCGGCGGCACGGCTTCGACACCCTCGGTGAGGCCGGGTCCCTCGGTGCGCACGGCTTCGCCCGATACGACGAGCACCGCCGCATCCGGATCCGCATGCGCGGTCACGATCACATCGCCCGGCTTGTAGACGATCCGATCCGCCCTGCGCGCGATCTCGGAGATCTGCAGCGGCTTCAGCCCCTGAAACAGCGGTACGTTGAGAAGAGGAAGAACCAGCGCATCGATAGCCATGATGAAAACCCCGCAAACATGAAATCGGCATGCCGCACGCAATGCCGAGCGCCCGAACCGAAAGCGCCAGCAATGTCGCGAAACGACTTGGCTGCTTGTGTTCGGCGCGAGACCAAGGCTCGGGCGATTCGGCCTATCGGGTCCAGGGCCGCTCGCGCGCCTGTTGATGAGGCGGGAATAACTTGTTTATGCGGTCAGTTTGTAGCCGCCGGTTTCGGTGACGAGGATCTCCGCGTTAGAGGGATCCTTCTCGATCTTCTGGCGAAGACGATAGATGTGCGTCTCGAGCGTATGCGTCGTCACGCCGGCATTGTAGCCCCACACTTCGTGCAGCAGCGTCTCGCGTGAAACCACCTTGTCGCCGGTGCGATAGAGGTACTTGAGAATGGCGGTTTCTTTTTCGGTGAGGCGGATCTTGCCGCCCTTCTCGTCGAGCAGAAGCTTGGAGGCCGGCTTGAACGTGTACGGCCCGATCTGGAAAACCGCATCTTCGCTCTGCTCGTGCTGGCGAAGCTGCGCACGGATACGCGCCAACAGCACCGCGAACTTGAACGGCTTCGTCACGTAGTCGTTGGCTCCGGCATCGAGCCCGAGAATCTGATCCGCATCGCTGTCGTTGGCGGTCAGCATGATGATCGGGCTTTTGAAGCCGCCCTTGCGCAGAAGCCGCACTGCTTCGCGCCCATCCATGTCCGGCAATCCGACGTCGAACACGACGAGATCGTGGTGACCCACCTTGGCGGCTTCGATTCCCTTACCCGCCGTCCCCGCCACCGATACGTCGAACTCGTCATGGAGGGCCAGCTGGTCTTGGAGCGACCCGCGGAGATCCTCGTCGTCATCGACAAGAAGGATCTTGCGTGCAGCACTCATGATGGAGAACTCCGATCTTGGCTTGTGGCGTGAGGCACCCTCTTAGCATTTGCCAATGCCCTGAGGTAGGGTGCCGTGGCCTGGAGGGTTATCGAACCGGCAAACCGGTGGAAAAGGGGTCTCGTCATCACCGCCCGTAAAATCATCGTGAGAAGCTTGAGCCCCCGCAGCACCACGGGCCTGCTTACCTGCGGCAATCTTACCTTGCGCTGCGCCCTGGGCCGCAGCGGCATACGCTCCGCGAAGCGCGAGGGAGACGGCGCAACGCCGCGAGGCATATTCCGGATCGAAAGCGCATTTTACCGGCGCGACCGCCTGCACCGCCCTGCGACCGGCCTCTCCGTATTGGCCACCCAGGCAAATGACGGATGGTGCGACGCAACAGAAGATCGCAACTACAACCGCCGCGTCACCCACCCTTATCCGGCGAGTGCGGAGCATCTCTGGCGCCGCGATGGCCTTTACGACGTTGTTGTCGTCGTCGGCTACAATCGCAGACCCCGCCGCCGCGCAGCCGGCAGCGCCATTTTCATGCACGTGGCGGAGAAGGGCTTGCGACCGACAGAAGGCTGCGTGGCGCTGGCCCGCCGCGACCTGTTGAAGGTCATCGCCCGCATCGGCACGAGGACGCGCCTCGTGGTCGTCTGACCGCAGTGCCGGGATCGTTATAGCCAAAAAAAACCCGGAGCACGAAGCCCCGGGTCGAGTTTGGAGCACGTCTAGGGGAGACGCGTGCTCGGGAGGTTTTCGGTATCCGGGACCCGCCCGAAGAGGGCAGGCCCCGATTGCGAGCCTTAGTGGTTGTAGGCGCGCTCACCGTGATCGACGAGGTCGAGACCCTGGCGCTCGTTGTCCGATGCCGGACGCAGACCGACCAGGATGTCGACGATCTTGAACAGGATGGCCGACAGGATGCCGGTCCAGAGAATGGTGAAGCCGACGGCCTTCGCCTGGATCATCACCTGGGTGACCATGTCGTACGAACCGGCAACCAGCTCGCCCGGCTTCGACGTGTAGTCGGCAAGACCCGACCCACCGAAATCCGGATTGACGAGGATGCCCGTGGCAATCGCACCGATGATGCCGCCGATGCCGTGCACGCCGAACACGTCGAGGCTGTCGTCATAGCGGAACAGGTTCTTGATGCCGGTGCAGGCGATGAAGCAGAGCGCGCCCGCAACGAGACCGAGAACGATGGCACCCATCGGACCGGCAAAGCCTGCGGCCGGCGTGACGGCCACGAGGCCGGCGACGACGCCCGAGGCAAGACCGAGCAGCGACGGACGGCCCTTGACCAGCCACTCGACGGCGATCCACGAAAGACCGGCGGCAGCCGTGGCGACGAACGTGTTGATCATCGCAACGAAGGCCGTAGCGCTGACCTCGAGGTTCGAACCGCAGTTGAAGCCAAACCAGCCGAACCACAGCAGCGCCGCGCCGACCATCGTCAGCGTCAGCGAGTGAGGAGCCATCTGCTCGCGGCCGAAACCGACGCGCCTGCCGACGATGAGAGCGCCGACGAGGCCTGCGATACCGGCGTTTATGTGCACGACCGTTCCGCCGGCAAAGTCGAGCGCGCCCCACTTGAAGAGGAGGCCGGCATCGGCAAGCGTCTCGGAGAGCTTCGGCTCACCCGCCTTGGCTGCTTCCGCGAAAACGTCGGGGCCGCCCCAGTACCAGACCATGTGGGCCATCGGGAAATAGACGAACGTCACCCACAGCGCGACGAACAGCATGACTGCGGAAAACTTCATACGCTCGGCCAGCGAGCCGACGATGAGCGCCGGCGTGATGCAGGCGAAAGTCATCTGGAACGCAACGAAGGCGAGCTCGGGAATGTAGACGCCATTGGAGAACGTGGCGGCAAGCGACGACGGCGTGACGCCAGCGAGGAACATCTTTGAGAAGCCGCCGACGTAGTCGTTGAGAGCGCCACCGTTGGTGAACGCCAGGCTGTAGCCGTAGGTGACCCAGATGATCGACACCATGCAGGTGATGGCGAACACCTGCATCAGGATCGAGAGCATGTTCTTGGAACGCACGAGACCGCCGTAGAACAGCGCGAGACCCGGCACCGTCATCAAAAGCACGACGATCGTCGCGAGAAACATGAACGCCGCGTCGCCCTTGTCGACGGTCGGCGCCGCCTGCGCCCATGCCGCCCCGGCTGTCCCCAAAGTCAGCAGCGCGGCGGCTCCGAGCGAGCCTCCCACGCGCTTGATCAGTCTTGTTGTCATCGTCCCAAACTCCCTCGTGTTGACCCGTTAAGCGGCACGTGAGCACCGTGCCCGTAGTTGGAGTGTTTCCGTCGTACGTACGTGCCCCGGGTGGCCGTCTCGCCTCGTGAGCAGGGCCCACGCCTGCCGGACGGCCTCGTCTATGAAGGAAATGAAAAGCGCCCTGCCCCGCGCCCCGGTATTTCACCCCCGGAGGTTCGATACCGGCGAAGCAGGTATCAAAACTCGTGCCAATCGGCGCGAACGCCGCAACCAATTGAAACCTCAACGCGTTCTCAAGGGGGATGCCCCAGCCCTCGGCAGCGGCTCAAACGGACGCGCTCAACATTCGAGCAGATTTCTGATGCCGCCCATATTTTGAGCTACTTGTTGGCAGGCGTCTTTTGCGACCGTTGGCCGAATGAAAACGGCCCCGGTATCGATCGATACCGGGGCCGCCTGAGAAGGACCCGGCGCGACATGCGCCGGGTTTTGTTTTCGCAAGGCTTACAGGTTGTAAGCGCGCTCGCCGTGATCCGAGATATCGAGACCCTCGCGCTCCTGCTCCTGGGTCGGACGAAGACCGATGAGAAGTTTGACGAGCAGGAACAGGATCGCGGAGATGATGCCCGTCCAGAGGATCGTGAAGCCGACGGCCTTCGCCTGGATGATCACCTGGGTGATCATGTCGTACGAACCGGCAACCAGCTCGCCCGGCTTCGACGTGTAGTCGGCCGTGCCCGATCCACCGAAGTCCGGGTTGACGAGGATGCCAGTGCCGATGGCGCCGACGATGCCGCCCACGGCGTGAACGCCGAAGACGTCGAGGCTGTCATCGTAGCCGAAGGCATTCTTGATGCCGGTGCAGGCGATGAAGCAGATCACGCCGGCGACGAGGCCGAGCGCGATCGAACCCATGGTGCCTGCGAAGCCAGCGGCCGGCGTGACGGCAACGAGGCCGGCGACGACGCCCGAAGCAAGGCCGAGCAGCGAGGGCTTGCCCTTGATCAGCCACTCCGCAACCATCCACGCAACGCCTGCCGCGGCCGTAGCCACGAAGGTGTTGATCATGGCGATGACGGCGGTGACGCTGATCTCGAGGTTCGAGCCGCAGTTGAAGCCGAACCAGCCGAACCACAGCAGCGCAGCGCCGACCATCGTCAGCGTGAGCGAGTGCGGAGCCATGTGCTCGCGGCCGTAACCGACGCGCTTGCCGACGATGAGGGCGCCAACCAGGCCGGCGACGCCGGCGTTGATGTGGACGACCGTACCGCCTGCGAAGTCGAGAGCACCCCACTTGAACAGGAGGCCTGCGTCAGCCGAAGCTGCGTCGAGCGCAGCGCCGCCTGCCTTGGCAGCTTCCGCCATGACGTCGGGACCGCCCCAGTACCAGACCATGTGGGCCATCGGGAAGTAGACGAACGTCACCCAGAGAACCACGAACAGCAGGACAGCCGAGAACTTCATGCGCTCGGCGACCGCACCGACGATGAGCGCCGGCGTGATGCAGGCGAACGTCATCTGGAAGGCGATGAACGAGAGTTCCGGGATGTAGACGCCGTTGGAGAACGTGGCGGCGAGCGAAGCCGGCGTGACGCCAGCAAGGAACAGCTTCGAGAAGCCGCCGACGTAGTCGTTGAGAGCGCCGCCGTTGGTGAACGCCATGCTGTAGCCGTAAGTGACCCAGATCAGCGCGACGACGCAGACGATCGCCAGCACCTGCATGAGCAGCGAAAGCATGTTCTTGGTGCGAACCAGACCGCCGTAGAACAGCGCGAGACCCGGGATCGTCATCAGAAGAACGATGATCGTCGCGAGAAACATGAAGCCGGTATCGGCTTTGTCCGGAGTAGGCGCAGCGCCTTGCGCGAGCGCCGGAAGGGCAAACATCATAGAGAGCGCAGCGGTGGCCGCGAGGGCCCCGGATGCGCGGGTAAGTAGGCTAGGCTTCATTTCTTAACTCCCCTGTCAAACAACCTGTAAGCGATCCGGAACCTCAGAGCGCCGCATCGTCGGACTCACCCGTGCGGATGCGCAGGGTGTGTTCGATCGAGGACACAAAGATTTTTCCGTCACCGATCTGGCCGGTTTTCGCAGCCTTCACGATCGCCTCGACAGCCTTGTCGACCAGGGCTCCAGCAACGACGACCTCGAGCTTGATTTTAGGCAGGAAGCTCACCGCGTATTCAGCGCCGCGGTAGACCTCGGTATGCCCCTTCTGGCGACCGTAACCTTTGACTTCGGTAACGGTCATGCCCTGAAGGCCGATATCGGTCAGGTTCGACCGGACCTCCTCCAGCTTGAAGGGTTTGATGATGGCAGTGATCAGTTTCATGGAGAGCACCCCTTGAGTTTAGTCCCCCGCTCGGTTCGCAGGCGCGAGACAGGTCTCCGACTTGTCGCCAGCGACACTGCGGGCAACAATCGACGGAAGGAGAGTCAAGACCTGTGCCAGAATAAGGGGTTCCACGTAGGGGCTTGATACTATTCACTGTTTGGAAACGAGTGGTCGCAAATTAGCCATATCTGCCTACTCACCACGCACAATTTCTAGGCAAGAATCGCCTTATGCTCATCCATTAAGCAAAAAAGCCGCGTCTCCAAAGCGAACACGCTTCGGAGACGCGGCTGCAACCGTCCGGGAAACGGCTGGCGGCTTCTGCCGCCAGCCGAATGGTCTTACTGCACGACCTCGCCGTGCTGGTTGATGTCGAGGCCTTCGAGCTCCTCGGCTTCCGTCACGCGCAGGCCCATCACGACCTTGATCACCATGAGGATGACGAACGTCGCGATCGCGCACCAGGCAACGGTGGCGAGCACGCCGTAGATCTGGGTCCACACCTGGGCCACGTTGCCCTCGATCGCACCGGCCGTGCCACCGATCGCCTCGCGAGCGAACACGCCCGTGAGGATCGCACCGACGATGCCGCCGACGCCGTGGACACCCCACACGTCGAGGCTGTCGTCGTAACCCAACGCGCGCTTCACGCCCGTTGCGAAGATGTAGCAGACCACACCGGCAACCAGGCCGATGATGAGAGCACCCGTCGCATCGACGAAGCCGGCGGCCGGCGTGATGGCGACGAGACCGGCGATCGCGCCGGACGTGGCACCGAGCACGGTCGGCTTGCGATGCACGATCCACTCGACCACGAGCCAGCCGATGACGGCAGCCGCAGTGCAGACCTGCGTAACGAGGGCAGCGTTGGCAGCCGAGGCGTTAGCTGCTGCGGCCGAGCCAGCGTTGAAGCCGAACCAGCCCACCCAGAGCAGCGAGGCACCGATCAGCGTCAGCACGAGGTTGTGCGGAGCGAGGTTCTCGGTCCCATAGCCTTTGCGCTTGCCGAGAACGATCGCAGCCACGAGACCCGCGACACCGGCGTTGATGTGCACCACGGTGCCGCCGGCGAAGTCGAGCACGCCGTCCTTGGACAGGAAGCCGCCGCCCCACACCCAGTGGCAGACCGGTGCGTACACGATCAAACTCCACAGGACGAGAAAGACGATCAGGCTGGAGAACTTCATGCGCTCGACGACCGAGCCCACGATGAGCGCCGGGGTGATTGCGAAGAAGGTCATCTGGAAGACGACGAAGAGCGTTTCCGGGATTGTTCCCGAGAGCGCGTCCTTGGTTACGCCGGCCAGCAGCGCTTTCTCCAGGCCGCCGATGTAGGGCTGCAGATCGCCGCCATCGGTAAACGCCAGCGAGTAGCCGACGAGCATCCAGACCACCGAGAGAACGGCGACCGAGACGAACACCATTGCAGTGGTGTTCAGCACGTTCTTCTTGCGAACCATGCCGCCGTAGAAGAGCGCGAGGCCCGGGATGCTCATCATAAGCACGATGACCGTCGAAACCAGCAACCAGGCGGTGTCGCCCGAGTCGAGCGTCGGCGCAGCCTCGGCAGCCGGAGCCACCTCCTGGGCAAACGCCGTCGCGATGGGTAGGAGCGAGAGCGCCGCAGCGCCGCCAAGCGCGCTCGCCACCCGCGAGAATAGTCCAAGATTCATTTCCAAAACTCCTTGGTGATGACCATTAAGCCGCATCTCAAAGCGCCGCGTCGTTGGCCTCACCCGTGCGGATACGCAGGGTGTGCTCGATCGAGGAGACGAAAATCTTTCCGTCACCGATCTGGCCGGTTTTCGCAGCCTTCACGATTGCTTCGACGGCCTTGTCGACAAGGGCCCCGGAAACAACGACTTCGATTTTGATTTTGGGCAGGAAGCTCACGGCGTATTCGGCGCCGCGATAGACCTCGGTGTGACCCTTCTGGCGGCCGTAACCTTTGACTTCGGTAACGGTCATGCCCTGGAGACCGATGTCGGTCAGATTCGACCGCACCTCCTCGAGCTTGAAAGGCTTGATGATGGCAGTGATGAGTTTCATGAGCAGCACCCCCTTGTTTTGGTCTCGCTTTGAACATCGGCGCGAGAGACCTCCGAGTTGCCACTGGCGAAAAACCAGCAACAATCCAGAAGGGGATAGTCAAAAGACGTGCCAACTCAGCTATTGGCTTAGCCTTTGTTTTTATTGAATTTTAGCTATGCATCGACCCTACGCAATTGCACTTAGTGAATGCCTAGCAATTAGGCAGAAAATGGCCATTGCCCGCTATTTGATCAGAAACGCGGTTTCACGTTTGCGGATCAGCCCCTCTTGTGCGGTCGAGGCCACGAGCTCTCCATCCCGCGTGAAAAACGAGCCGCGGCAGAACCCGCGCGCGCCGGAAGCGTTGGGACTATCCTGCGAATACAACAGCCATTCGTCCGCCCGGAACGGCCGGTGAAACCAGATTGCGTGATCGAGACTCGCGAGCTGAATGTCCGCGTCGAACAACAGCTTGCCGTGCGCGATCAGCGCCGTATCGAGTAGCGTGAAATCGGAGGCGTAAGCGAGCACGCATTGATGCAGCCGGAAATCGTCCGGCAGCGGCCCGTTGGCCCTGAGCCAGATGTTCTGGCGCGGCGGATGCGGCTCGCGGCCGAGATAGCGCGACACATCCACCGGCCTAAGCTCGATGGGGTTTTCGCGCTTCCAGTAGCTCTGCATGTTCTTGGGCAGCGTATCGATCAGCCGCACCATCAATTCGCCCGCCGACGGTAATTCCTCGGGCGGCGGCACCTCGGGCATTTCGAGTGCGTGCTCGAAGCCTTCCTCGTGCTTGTGGAACGAGACGCTCATGGTGAAGATCGCTTGGCCACGCTGGATCGCCTTCACCCGCCGTGTGGTGAAACTGCCGCCGTCGCGCGTGCGCTCGACCTCGTAGAGGATGGGATGGGCCGGATCGCCCGCGAGCAGGAAATCGCCATGCAGCGAATGCACGGCCCTCGGCTCGTCGACTGTCCGCCCGGCCGCAACCAGCGCCTGGCCGAGCACCTGCCCGCCGTACACGCGCTGCCAGCCCACCTGCGGGGTCGTGCCCCTGAACAGATTGAGTTCGAGCGGTTCGAGATCGAGAACGTCGAGCAGCCCCGCCAGCGCGCGACAGGTTTGCTCAGGGCCAGCGGACATGGAGGTCTCTCTCAAAAGATGCTATCGACGGGACCGAAACGATGGGCCCGGCCGCAACGGCGGTCAAGCGACCCATCTTAAGTTGGCAACGGCATAATTTGCCCTGACAAGACTTCCATCGGTGCCCCCGTAACTATCGGTGCTCCATGCCTGACACACACTCAACGCGACGCTTTGACATTGTGATCGCGGGCGCGAGCTTCGCAGGGCTCGCCTTCGCCCGGGCCCTGCACACGGCCCTTGGCAGCGACCTTCGCATCGCCTTGATCGACCGCACCCAGCGCTCAGCCTCGCCCGCCCCGGAATCGCGGGCGTTCGCACTGTCGGCGGGCGCCCGCCGCATGCTCGAAACGCTGGGCGTTTGGGACGAGGTCGCGCCGCTGTCGCAGGCCGTGACCGAGATCGAGATCACGGACTCGAGCCTCGAAGCCGGCATCCGCCCGGTGCTGCTCAAATACGACAATCGCCTTACCCCAGACGCCGGCAACGAAACGACCGACGAGCCCGCGAGCTACATCGTGCCCGCCGCAGAACTGGAGCAGGCGCTCTATCGCTCGGTCGCGACAAGCCCCGGCATCAGCTTCATCGTTCCCGCCGAGATCGCCCGCTTTGCCGACACCGGAAGCGCCGTGGCCATTACGCTGCGCGACGGCTCCGAGATCGAAGCTTCGCTTCTCGTCGGCGCCGAAGGTCGCCGCTCCGCGTCGCGCGAAAGCGCCGGCATCAAGACCGTCGGCTGGCGCTACGGACAGACCGCCATTGTCGTTCTGATTGCCCACGAGCGCGCCCATGACGGCCGCGCCATCCAGCATTTCCTGCCCAACGGCCCGTTTGCGATTTTGCCGCTTCCCGGCAATCGTGCCTGCCTGACCTGGACCGAGGACGAGATCGAAGCTAAACGCATCCTCGCCCTCGACGACGCAGGCTTCCTCGCCGAGGTCGAAACCCGCGTTGCCGGCCGACTCGGCCGCGTCGAGCTTGCCGGTCCGCGCCAGTCGTGGCCGCTCGAAATGCATCTGGCGCGTGCCTATGTCGCCCCACGCTTCGCGCTGATCGGCGACGCCGCCCATGGTGTCCACCCGATCGCGGGCCAGGGCGTGAACCTCGCCTTCCGCGATGTCGCGGCGCTGAGCGAGATCGTGGTCGACACCCTGCGGCTTGGCCTCGATCCGGGCAGCCTGGAAGGACTTGGCCGCTATGAGCGCTGGCGGCGTTTCGACTCTGCGGTTTCGGCCGCCGCATTCGACGGCCTCAACAAACTCTTTTCGAACGATGCGCTGTTAGTCCGCGCCGCGCGCGATTTCGGCCTCGGATTGGTGGATCGCCTGCCGGCGCTGAAGAGCCGTCTCGTCTCCGAAGCCGCAGGCCTCACCGGCGATCTCCCGCGCCTCTTCAAATCCGAACCGCTTTAACGTCCCGCATCCAGCACACAGACTTACGCGTCGTCCGCAGCCTCGTCGCCGCCTGGCGTATCCCCCGCCTCAACTTCTTCTGGCGGCGCGAGCACGATGACACCGCCCGCGATGTCCACGCGCAGCACGACGTCGCCAGTCATCGGATAAAGCGCGGTGCGTTTCGCGCCCTCGGCGCGCACCTCCAGAATGTCGCCCGCCCCGTAGTTCAGAACCGAGATCACCGCACCCAGCGCCGCCCCCTCTTCTGTCACCGCCGACAGGCCGATCAGATCCGCATGGTAATATTCGCCCTCTTCCGGCGGCGGCAGCCGGTCACGCGCCACATGCAGCGCCACGCCCTTGAGTTTTTCCGCCTGCGTGCGGTCGCCGACCCCTTCGATCCGGCAGATGAGCCCTTTCGCGGTCACCCCCTCGACGCTCAACACATAGCTGGCACGTCCCGGCTCGTCCTCGAGCGGCCCATAGTCGGCGATCGCCTCCGGCTCAGCCGTATAGCTCCGCACCAGCACCGCGCCGCGAATGCCGTGCGCACCAAGAATATGACCGAGCAGCACACGCTGCTCCGACCCGCCCCCGTGGGAGCCGCCATCCTGCGTCATCACTGAAACCGTTTTATCAGCTAGCTCTTGAAGGCCCCGACATAACGAAGCTCGACCGTTATCGGAGCTCCCGCAACATCGACGACCGCCGACGACACCGGCTTCGGTTTCCGGAAGCGGCCCGACACATCCACCAACGCGCCATCCGGCCCGGCTTCGAGCCCCGTCAATAGAACGCCGTTTGGAGGAATGACGAGCCGCACCTCGACCATGATGTCGTCGCGCGCGGCATCATACGCATAACGACCCCGGAAAACACCCCCGTGCGGGTCGGATCCGAGGATCACGCCTCCGCGCAGCACCGCCAGTCCTTCGCCGCGAAAATCGCCGCCGTCCTCGGACGACCGGCTCTCGAAGCTCAACCCATAAACGCCGTCATCGAGCATGGGCACCGCCGCGTGCTGTCGAGCCCGTCACCGTTACTACGGGCCCAGGCCATGTCATCCCCGCCAAGACCCGACAAGAATCCGCCGCACCCGACGTGGGATTGAAAACGCTACCATAGATTGCAGCGCTGCGCGATTTCGCCTCATCGCATGATTAAAACGGGCTGGGGCCGACCGAGCCGCCGAGGACAGCCACGAAGCGTCCTGCAAGGCTCGCGCGCAACGTCTCGGCCCCAAAGATCCGACCCGGCAATCGGATCGGCTATTGCAGCCGCTCGAGCCTGTTGCCGATGGCAATCGCATAAAGCCAGAGCCGCCGTTCCTGGTCGGTCCAGTCTTCCATGTCAGGCTTTTCGTTCATGAGCGTGGTGCCTTGAACCAGCACCTCGTTGCGGCGGTCCCAGAGCGCCGCCTCGGATTCACTGAGATTGGATCTCAATGTCATTGCCGTCGTCCCCCGAATGTCCCGCAGAGACACCCAGTGACCGGATCTGGCCGGCCAAATGGCTGCCCCTGCCCCCAAGAGCCTACGCCGCATTCAGCCGTCACCCCCCAACAACGGGACGGCTTGTTCTCGAAGATATGACAATTCGCAGGGGTGTTCGAGATCGCAAGCAGCCAACTGTCGCATCCAGCCGGAATCGTGATGCAAATTTGCAGCGCTCCGAGTCTTTTGCCGCCACTTTGGAACAAAAACGCCCTTCAAAAAGGCAATGGGCACCCAACCGAAGCGGCTGGGTACCCATTGCGATGAACAAACAGCGCTGAACCGCGAACAGGCGCTTATGCGTCGCCGCCAGCGGCAGCAGCGGCGGCTTCCTCGGCGGCCTTGGCCTTGGCGGCCGCGCGCTCCTGAGCCTTCTTCTTCGGCTGCGACTTCTGAGGATTGTTGCGGACCTCGCGCTTCAGAACGCCGGCGCCGTCGAGCAGGCGAGCGACGCGATCCGTCGGCTGTGCGCCAACCGAGATCCAGTGCTTGCAACGGTCGAGGTTGAGCTTCACGCGCTCGGGGTTGTCCTTCTTGAGCATCGGATCGAAGGTTCCGATCTGCTCGATGTAGCGGCCGTCACGCGGCGAAGCGCTGTGCGCGACGACAACGTAGTAGTAGGGCCGCTTCTTTGCGCCACCGCGCGAAAGACGGATCTTGGCTGCCATAGTGAAAGTCCTTTCTTCTTGAGTCTTTGTTGTCTGCGTTGATGTGAGAGTTCGACGGATCGTTTCGCCTCGGGCCTTGAGAACCCGCGATGAGCTTCGCCGCCGGGTTCGCTATTTTTTCTTCCCCGGAAGTCCGGGAAACTTCGGGAGCCCTCCGCCCAGTCCGGGAAGACCGGGCAGACCGCCACCACCAAGACCCGGCAAGCGCGGAACTCCGCCGCCACCGAGCCCCGGCAAACCTTTCGGAAGTACGTCCTTCAAATCGGAAGGAAGCTGTTCGAGCGCCTTGGGATCGAGCTTTGCAAGCTCGCTCTGCATCTGCGCCATCTCGGCTTCGCTCGGTCCGCCACCGCCGCCCATGCCGAACATCTTCGACATCATGCCGCGGTTCTTGCCCATGGCGCGCATCATGTCGGCCATCTGGCGATGCATCTTGATGAGCTTGTTGATGTCCTCGACCTTGGTGCCGGAACCGGCGGCGATGCGCCGCTTGCGCTTGGCATCGAGAATTTTCGGTACGCGCCGCTCCTTGGGCGTCATCGACGAGATGATCGCACGCTGCCGCTTGACGATGCGGTCGTCGAGGTTCGCGGCATTGAGCTGCTGCTTGATCTTGCCGACGCCCGGCAGCATGCCGAGCACGCCGCCCATGCCCCCGATCTTCTCCATTTGCGCGAGCTGCTCGCCGAGATCCTCGAGGTCGAACTCGCCCTTCTTCATCTTCTGGGCGATCGACTTCGCCTTCTCGACGTCGATCGTCTGCGCGGCCTTCTCGACGAGGCCGACGATGTCGCCCATGCCGAGGATGCGGCCCGCGACGCGCTGCGGATCGAAATCCTCGAGCGCGTCCCATTTCTCGCCGGTACCGAGAAGCTTGATCGGCTTGCCGGTGACGGCGCGCATCGAGAGCGCGGCACCGCCGCGGCCATCGCCGTCGGCACGCGTCAGCACCGTTCCCGTGATGCCGAGCCGGCCGTCGAACGCCTTTGCCGTGTTGACGGCGTCCTGGCCGGTGAGGCTGTCGAGCACGAGCAGGATCTCGTGCGGCTGCGTCACGGCCTTGACCTCGGCGACCTCCGCCATCAGCTCTTCGTCGAGCGTGATGCGGCCAGCCGTATCGAGCATCACGACGTCGTATCCGCCGAGCCGCGCGGCCTCGATGGCACGCTTGGCGATCTGCACCGGCGTCTGCCCGGCGATGATCGGCAGCGTCGCAACTTCGGTCTGCTCACCGAGCACGCGAAGCTGCTCCTGCGCGGCGGGACGGCGCGTGTCGAGCGACGCCATCAGCACTTTCTTCTTGTCGCGCGTCTTGAGACGCCAGGCGATCTTGGCTGTCGTCGTCGTTTTACCGGAGCCTTGCAGACCGGCCATCAGGATCGCGACCGGCGGGCTCGCATGAAGATTGATCGGCTCGGCTTCGGAGCCGAGCGTGCGGACCAGTTCGTCGTTGACGATCTTGACGACCATCTGGCCGGGCGTGACCGACCGCAGCACCTCTTGGCCGATCGCCTTCGCCTTGACGCGATCGATGAAGTCGCGAACCACATCGAGCGCGACGTCGGCCTCGATCAGTGACCGGCGCACCTCCCGCATGGCCTCGGACACGTCGCTTTCCGAGAGCGCACCACGCTTGGTGAGCTTCTCGAAAACCTGGCCCAGACGATCGGAGAGCGATTGAAACATCGAAACCCTTTTGCGTAACGCGAAACGCACCCGAGGGCGCAACGCGCTGTCGGATGTGGACCCCCCTGTCTCCCGGCTACCGTTAAGAAGCCTTGTACAGGGCGGCGGCTCTGATAATCAGGGCCATCGGAATTTGCGCGCACCATCACCGATCAGCCGGCCGGTGTCAACGTCTCCCCCCGCTGAACGGCTCACAAAGGCCGGCGCGACGCCTTGTCCTGGGGGCATCACAGGGAAAACGCCCAAAAATGTGGGCATCAGGCGCGGATACAATTGCAAGAGACGACCCCCGGGAACCATAATTCCGCACGGTTCTGAGCCCAGGGAACAGGGGCCGGGGGAACAGGGGAGGACATTAATGTTTCGCAAGCGCACCCGCATGGTGGTGTCCGGCTGGGCTTTGACATCGGCGTTTGCCGTCGGTGGCTGCTCGACGGCGGGTGTGAACCCCTTCGCCAAATCCAACGATTTCGACCGCACCTTCATCAGCGCGGCGCAGACCTGGGACCTCGACAAGAACGGAACCGTGACCTGCGATGAGTGGACCCAGTACATCTCCACCTCGTTCCGCGAGGCCGATGCTAACGGCGACGGCGCCCTCGACGCAGAAGAATGGAAAGCGCTGGTCAAGGGCGATCGCCTGTTCGAGGTCGCCAACCTCTCGTACTACGACGCCAACGGCGATGGGCGCGTAACCCTGGATGAGTTGACCGGCAAACCGAATGTCGCGTTCAAGCTGCTCGACCGCAACCAGGACTGCCAGATCGATCGTACCGAGCAGGTCCAGGTCCGCGGCGTCGACAAGGAAAAGGCCAAGGAGACCGCCCCCGATACCACCGGACGCGGCCCCAACAACAGCCGATAACGGCTGCAATCAGCCCGGCTACTTCGGCTCCATCTTGACGATGCGCCCGTTCGCATCGTCGGTGACGAGATAGACGGCGCCGTCCGGACCTTGCTTCACGTCGCGCACGCGATCTCCGATGTCTTCGGCCAGCACTTCGTGTCCAACCACGGCACCGTCCTTCAAGACGAGCCGCTGGACCTGCATGTACTTGAGGCTGCCGACCAGAAAGTTGCCCTTCCACTCCGGAAAGAGATCGCCGGTGTAGATCAGCAGCGACGAGGTCGCGATCGACGGCTTCCAGTAGTACACGGGCTGCTCTAGCCCCGGCTTCTCCGTGATGCCCTCACCGACAGCGCCACCCGAGTACTCGATGCCGTACGTAATGACCGGCCAGCCGTAGTTCTTGCCGGTTTCCGGCTGATTGAGCTCGTCGCCGCCTTGCGGCCCGTGCTCCAGCGTCCAGAGTTTGTTCGTCGCGGTGTCCAGCGCAGCGCCCTGCACATTCCGGTGACCGATCGACCAGATCACGGGATCCCAGCCGTCTTGCGCCGGCTTCGAAGCGGCCGGCGTGCCGTCGGCTTTGATGTAGATGATCTTGCCGAGGGTGTTCTTCGGATTCTGGGCCTCACCTCTGATGCCGGCGTCGCTCCGCTCACCCACCGTCACGAATAGGTTTCCGTCCGGCAGGACGACGATGCGCGACCCGAAATGCAGGCTTCCGTTGTAGGCCGGCTGCTGGCGGAAAATGACCTTGAGATCCTGAAGCGCTCCGCCCTCGCCATCGAGAACGAGCTTGGCACTGGCTACGCTGGTGCCATTCTTGCCGCCGTCGCGCGGCTCCGAATAGGAAAGATAGATTTGCCCGCTGGTCGCGAAGTCGTTGGCCAGCGCCACGTCGAGCAGACCGCCTTGGCCCCTGTCGACGACATCCGGCACACCCACGATCGGTTTGCCGACTTTGCCGTCTTTCTCGACCACCCGGAGCCGGCCCGGTTTCTCTGTGACGAGCATGCGGCCGTCCGGCAGGAATTCGAGCGCCCACGGATTTTCGAGCCCTTTGGCCACCGTCGTGAGCTTGATCGCAGTCTTCGACAGTTCGGGAGCATTCGTCTGCACCGCTAAGGCTGGCGCGGCGCTCATTAAGAACAGAAGTGGTGCGGAGACGGACAGTCGATAGCTCATGAAAACCTCATTTCCTGGGTTCCGATCCTTCGAACCCCATGTAGGTCCTCGAAACCGATTTCCGAGGGGGCCACACCCTTTTTCGGCCCCTCGGTAGATCGGCTCGCTCAATTGTCTTTTCGCGCTGCTTCGCCCATATAGTCGCCCCATGACCGCACCCGCCTCCCACCGCTATGTAAAGATGAACGGCCTCGGCAACGAGATCGTCGTGCTCGATCTCCGTGGCGGAGAGCGAAGCCTAAAGACGGATGAAATCAAGGCGGTAGCCGAAAACCCAAAGACCGCATTCGATCAGATGATGGTGCTGCACCCGCCGCGCACGCCTGGCACTGAAGCTTTCGTTCTGATCTTCAACACCGACGGATCGGAATCGGCCGCCTGCGGCAACGGAACGCGCTGCATCGGCTGGCTCGAACGCGAGCACACCGGCAAGAGCGACCTGCGCTTCGAAACCCGCGCCGGAATTCTGCCGGTCGCGGTGCAGGATATGTCCGCCATCACCGTTGACATGGGCGAGCCGCATTTCGGCTGGGCCGAGATCCCGCTGTCGGAACCGTTCCACGACACCCGCGCCATCGAGCTGCAGATCGGCCCGATCGACAATCCCGTGCTGCATTCCCCGTCGGTGGTGAACGTCGGCAATCCCCACGTGGTATTCTGGGTCGACAAGCCTGTCGAAAGCTACGACCTCGGCCGTTTCGGCCCGCTGATCGAGAACCATCCGTTGTTTCCGGAGCGCGTCAACGTCACCATCGCGGACGTAACCTCGCGCACGTCCATCAAGATTCGTACCTGGGAACGCGGCGCCGGCCTGACGCGGGCGTGCGGCACCGCCGCCTGTGCGACCGCCGTCTCGGCCATGCGCAAGAGGCTCACCGATCGTAAGGTAACTGTAACTCTGCCTGGCGGCCCGCTTGCCATAGAATGGACGGCGAGCAACCGCATTCTCATGACCGGCCCGGTGGAAATGGAGCACGAGGGCACTCTGGAAACCGAGCTTGCAGCCGCGGCCAAGTCATGAATGCGCCGGAACGTGTTGATTTCGCGCGTGAATTAATCTGCCCCCACAAACACATAGAGCGCGTTTGCATCGAATGACCCAATTCAAGCCATCGCGAGCATGCTCTAAGGAGCAACCCTGCCTTGTCCCACCGGGCCGTTTGCCCTAATCAGCCCGGTGAACTCTTTTGCCGAATTCCCATAACGTGATGTCGTCCGAACCCCTGATCGTAACGCTCGGCTGCCGCCTCAACGCCTACGAGTCCGAGGTGATGCGAAGCCATGCCGTCGCCGCCGGACTCGGCGATTGCGTGATCGTGAACACGTGCGCCGTGACAGGCGAGGCCGTGAGCCAGGCCAAGCAGACCATTCGCAAGCTGCGCCGTGAGCGCCCCTCGGCGCGCCTCATCGTGACCGGCTGCGCCGCCCAACTCGAACCCGAGCGCTTCGCAGAGATCGAGGGCGTGGATCATGTGATCGGCAACGCCGAGAAGCTCGAGCCCGCAACCTTCCACGCTCTCTCGACCGAAAGCCTCGCCCGCGTTGCAGTCGACGACATCATGAGCGTCAAGGAAACGGCGCTGCACATGATCGACAGTTTCGGCACGCGCGCCCACGCCTTCGTCCAGATTCAGAACGGCTGCGATCATCGCTGCACCTTCTGCACCATTCCGCTCGGCCGCGGACCTTCGCGCTCGGTACCGGCCGGCGAAGTCGTCGCTCAGGTTAGGAAGTTGATCGAAGCCGGCTACCCCGAGATCGTGCTGACCGGCGTCGACATCACGTCCTATGGCACCGACCTGCCGGGCACCGCTTCCCTCGGCCGTCTCGTGAAACAGGTGCTGACACACGTTCCGGAGCTGCGCCGCCTGCGGCTTTCCTCGATCGACCAGGTCGAAGCCGACGCGCATCTTCTTGAGGCCATCGCCACCGAGCCCCGCCTGATGCCGCATCTCCATCTCTCGCTGCAGGCCGGCGACGATATGATCCTGAAGCGCATGAAGCGCCGCCACCTGCGCGACGACGCCATCCGCTTTTGCGAGACCGTGCGCAAGTTGCGGCCCGAGGTCGTATTCGGCGCCGATCTCATCGCCGGCTTCCCGACCGAGACCGACGAGATGTTCGAAAACACGCTGGATATCGTCGAGCGCTGCGGCTTGACCTACCTCCACGTCTTTCCGTTCTCGCCGCGCAAGGGAACGCCGGCCGCGCGCATGCCGCAGGTGGCACACGCCGCCATCAAGGAAAGAGCCGCTCGTTTGCGCGAAGCAGGCAGCCGCGTTTATGAGCGCTTCCTCGATCGCCAGCAGGGCGAGCGGATCGAGCTTCTGATGGAACGCGAAGATACGGGACGCACCCCGCAGTACGCTGAGGTTCGCGTCGATCGCAAGGCGCCGATCGGCACGTTCCAATGGGCAACCCTCGGCCACAACGATGGCCGCCGGTTGAATGGGATGGTGGCCGCGTGACCGGAACCGAACCCAAAAAGAAGGGCTTTCTGAGCCGTTGGCTGGGCACGTCCGAGCCTGCGCCCTTGGAAGACCCCACCTCAACGGCACCAGCATCCGAAGAGATCGCCCCCGTCACGCCAGCTGAACCTGTCGAGCCGATCCCGGCTGAAGCAACCGCCTCGCCGGCAACACCGGAAGAGACCGTCGAGTCCCAGCCGACCGCCGAACCCGAACCACCTGCACCGGACGCTGCCGCACCCGCGCCCGCCGAACCGGCACGCAAAGGCTGGTTCGAACGCCTGAAGTCCGGGCTCTCGAAAACATCCACGCGCCTCACCGAAAGCATCACCGGCCTCGTCACCAAGCGGAAGCTCGACCAGGACACGCTCGACGAGCTGGAGGAAGTGCTGCTCGCAGCCGACCTCGGCATCGAAACCTCCGAGCGCATCACCGCCGCCATCGCTAAAGGCCGCTTCGAAAAAACCATCGCTGCCAATGAGGTCCGCGAGATCCTGGCCGAGGAAGTCGCGCGCGTGCTCGAGCCGGTTGCCAAGCCCCTCGTGATCGACGAAACGCGCAAGCCCCATGTCGTGCTCGTCCTCGGCGTCAACGGCAGCGGCAAAACCACGACGATCGGCAAGCTCTCCGCGAAGCTCTCGCGTGAAGGTCGCCGCGTCATGCTGGCAGCCGGCGACACCTTCCGCGCCGCCGCCATCGACCAGCTCAAAGTCTGGGGCGAACGCACCGGCGTGCCGGTACTGGCGCGCGATGTCGGATCGGACGCCTCCGGCCTCGCCTTCGACGCTATCAAGCAGGCCCAGGAAGGCGGCTACGACGTCCTGCTCGTCGATACCGCCGGACGTCTTCAGAACAAGGAAGGCCTGATGGCCGAGCTCGAGAAAGTCGTGCGCGTCATGCGCAAGGTCGATGCGACCGCGCCCCACGACGTGCTTCTCGTGCTCGACGCCACCACCGGCCAGAACGCTATGCAGCAAGTCGAGGTATTTCGGGAGCGCGCCGGCGTCACCGGCCTCGTCATGACCAAGCTCGACGGCACCGCCCGCGGCGGCATCCTGGTCGCCATCGCGGCGCGCCATGGTTTGCCGGTCCATGCCATCGGCGTCGGCGAAAGCGTCGACGATCTGCAATCTTTCTCTGCCAAGGACTATGCACGCGCTATCGCCGAAATTTAACGACGAAGGTGTGGAGCTCGTGCGCCAAGTGCGCATCGGGCTGTTTCACCACCACAATCGAAGGTCACGAAGCCCTATGAGCCGTCACCGCCTTTACCCGTTCAACGCCGAGCAGACCGTCAACATCCTGAGCGAATTCGGCCCGCTGGTGACGATGTTCATCGTCAACGCGCTCTACGGCATCAATGCCGGCACGTGGGCTTTGATCCTCACCACGCTGCTCGCGATCGTCGCGATGATCTACATGTTCCGCCGGCCACCGGTTTTTCCGCTGATCGCCTCGACCGTCACCATCGTCTTCGGCGCGCTGACGCTGATCACCCACGACCCGATGTGGGTGCAGATCAAGGTCACGATCTTCAACGCGCTGTTCGCGCTGTTCCTGTTCGTCGGCCTATGGACCAACAGAAACTTCTTCCAGTACGTCTTCGAGAAGACGTTCCACTACACGAAGGAAGGCTGGGACCAGTTCACGCGCAGCTTCGCCTGGTTCTTTCTCTTCACAGCCGTACTGAACGAAGTCGTCCGGCTCTCGTTCAAGGATGACCACACCTATACGATCCTGGGGCACGCCATGAACGGCGTCGATATCTGGATCGCCTTCAAGCTGTTCATCGTCTTGCCGATAAGCGGCCTTTACGCTTGGCTGCTGACCAAATGGATGAGCAAGCATCATCTGTAATGTGCGAATGGGCTTACAGCCGATAAAATAGCGTCAACGACGCGGAGTCACCGCCAGCGCAGATCGGGATCTGGATACGCCTGAGCTCGAGCCCCCAACCGGAAGAAGAAAAATATGAGCCAGACGGAAACCAAAAGCGGCCCGACTCAGGAAAGCGGCTCTCAGCAGCTCTTGAAGTTTCTCGTCGAGCTGGGCCCGCTGGTCGTCTTTTTTCTGGTCAACGCCCGCGCCGGGATTTTCTGGGGAACGGGCTGCTTCATCGTCGCCACCGCGATTTCGCTCGTCGCCTCGCGCATCCTGTTCCGCCACGTCGCGATAATGCCGTTGGTGTCCGGCGCCGTCGTCCTGATCTTCGGCGGCCTGACGCTCTATCTGCAGGACGAGCTGTTCATCAAGCTGAAGCCGACCATCGTGAACAGCATCTTCGCGAGCATCCTGTTCGGCGGGCTGCTGTTTGGACATTCGCTGCTCAAGTATCTCTTCGGCGACGTCTTTGCGTTGACCGAGGAAGGCTGGAAGAAGCTGACGTTCCGTTGGGCCTGCTTCTTCGTGTTTCTCGCCATCCTGAACGAGTTTGCCTGGCGCCTGCTCTCGACGGACGCCTGGGTGAGCTTCAAGGTGTTCGCGATCATGCCGATCACCATGGCCTTCGCCATCTCGCAGGTCGGCCTCTTGCAGCGCCACAGCCTCAACAAAGAAGCTGATTCCGAATAACGAGCCCTTCGGACACGAAACCACGAAAACAAAAAGGGACGCGCCGGTATCCGAGCGCGTCCCTTTTCGTTTGATCGCAACCGCGAGCGTTACGCAGCGGCCTTCAGGAGATTTCGGCTGATCAACGTCTCCGCGATCTGCACCGCGTTGAGCGCTGCACCCTTCAGAAGATTGTCGGACACGATCCACAGCGCGAGGCCGTTCTCGACAGTCGAATCCTCGCGGACACGCGAAACATAAGTCTCATACTCGCCCGCAGCTTCTACCGGCGTGACATAGCCGCCGGGCTCCCGCTTGTCGACGACACTCACGCCCGGCGCATCGCGCAGGATCTCGCGCGCTTCTTCGACGGTAATCGGACGCTCGAACTCGATGTTGAGCGACTCCGAATGGCCGACGAACACCGGCACGCGCACGCACGTGGCCGTAAGCTTGATCTTCGGGTCGAGGATCTTCTTGGTCTCGGCCAGCATCTTCCATTCCTCTTTCGTGTAGCCGTCTTCCATGAAGACGTCGATGTGAGGAATGCAGTTGAACGCGATCTGCTTCGGAAACTTCGCGGGCTCGACCTCTTGGCCCGGAACATACTTGGCCTTGGTCTGCGCCCACAGCTCGTCCATGGCGTCCTTGCCGGCGCCTGACACGGATTGGTAGGTCGAAACGATGACGCGCTTGATCTTCGCCGCGTCGTGCAGCGGCTTCAGCACGACCACCATCTGCGCGGTCGAGCAGTTGGGATTTGCGATGATGTTCTTCTTCGCAAAGCCCGAGATGGCATCCGCGTTCACTTCCGGCACGATCAAAGGCACGTCCTGATCGTAACGCCAGTGCGAGGAGTTATCGATCACCACGCAACCTTGAGCGCCGATCTTGGGGCTCCACGCTTTCGACACGGCGGAGCCGGCCGACATCAGGCAGATATCGACCTTGGAGAAATCGAACTGTTCGAGATCCTGGCATTTGAGTGTCTTGTCGCCGTACGAAACTTCGGTGCCGAGCGAGCGGCGTGAAGCGATCGCAAACACTTCGTCGGCGGGAAACTTGCGGTCGACGAGCACGTTCATCATCTCGCGCCCGACGTTTCCGGTCGCACCCACGACAGCGACTTTGTAGCCCATGGTCTCTAGTTCCTTTGAAAATCTCGCCTGCCACGTGCAGCTGAGAAGCTAGGAAGAACCTTGAAAATTCGGTCACGAAAGGATTTTTCCTAGGCGGCGTTGACTTACGCGCGCCGGCCCCTCCTTTCAAGGACCAATTCGTCCATGACGAGCCCGGCGCGACGCCGCATCGCCCCTCGACCGGTCTTGCCGCCGCCCGCCACTGCTTTGACAGGCGAGGCCGCTTCACTTTAGGTCGTGATCCCAATCCGACGGAAAGGCCATCCACCCTTGCCGACACCCCCCACGACAGCCCTGGTCTCCGATCCGACCGATACGACCGTCTGGCCCGACGGCATCGTGCCGACCGACGAATACCGGACCGCGCTTTCATACGTACGCGAAGACGACGGGCATCTGTTCGTCACCGGCCGTGCGGGAACCGGCAAATCCACCCTTCTGCGCGCGCTTCGCAACGCCGTCGATTCCGAGATGGTGGTCGTGGCACCGACCGGCTTGGCCGCGGTCAACGTCGGCGGACAGACCATCCATTCGTTTTTCGGCTTGCCGCCCCGGCTTCTGAGGCTCGACGATATCCGCCGTAGCCGCAACGGCCAGGTCATGCGGAAGCTCAAATTCCTCGTCATCGACGAGGTCTCGATGGTCCGTTCCGACCTGATGTGGGCCATCGACCAGTCTCTGCGCATCAACCGCGGCCGCCCGCGCGAGCCGTTCGGAGGCGTACGCCTCGTATTGTTCGGCGACTTGCATCAGCTCCCGCCCGTCGTGCAGGAGGCCGAAGTCGCAGGCCATCTCGAATCCGAATTCGGCGGTCCGTTCTTCTTCTCCGTCCCCGCCTTGATGGAGGGAGCAGGCACCACGCGTCTCGAGCTGACCCATGTGTTCCGCCAGAGCGACGAAACATTGATCTCCGTGCTCAATCGCATCCGGGACGGCGAAGCCGACGAGGACGACCTAGCTGAGCTGAACCAGCGGGTAAGCCCGATCCGCACCCTGTCGGAGGGAGAAAAATTCGTCATCCTGACCCCGACCAACGCCGCCGCCCAGCGCATCAACACCGCTTATCTCGATGCGCTTCCCGGCCGTTCTTACACCTATGAAGCTGGAATCACGGGAGATTTCACACAGGGTTCCCAACCCACCGACAGCGCGCTGATCTTGAAGCCCGGCGCCAAGATCATTCTCCTCCGCAACGATCCCGACAAACGCTGGGTGAACGGCACCATCGCGCGCATCTCCCGGCTCGAGGAGAAAAAGGTCTTCATCGAGGTGGCCGCCCGCGAGCACGAGCTCGAGCCCGCAAGCTGGGAGCAGCGCCGCTACGCCTTCGACAAGGACCAGGAGAAGATCGTCGGCACCGTCGCCGGCACGTTCAAGCAGTTCCCGGTGCGCCTGGCCTGGGCCCTCACCATCCACAAAGCCCAGGGTCTCACCCTCGACAACGTCTACATCGACCTCGGCCGTGGGACCTTCGCGCACGGCCAGGCCTATGTCGCTTTGTCGCGGTGCCGGTCGATGGAGGGTCTGGCGCTGGCCCGAAAGCTCGAACCTCGCGATATTTTGTTCGACCGCAGCGCGCTCGGCTACCGCGACCTCTTCCCCAGTCTCGCACCCTAAATCGATGAAGCGCCTTCGAGATTTCGCAAGTGCGAAATGATTAACGCTGCGGCAACCAAATCCGACCGCGGATTATGTCGCCAATGAGCCTATTGATCTGGCTCAAACGACGATACTGCGGAGCAACAATCTTTCATGTTGCACTGCAATATTTCTATGCTAAGGTCCATTCAGAAAGTTCGGACGGCACCGGGCAGCATCCATTTATTTCCGGGTCCTGCACGGCCACGCCCTTTCTTGAAAGCCAGCCAACTCACCCACAGGAGCCAACCCGTGAACGACTTCGCCCGCCAGACCCAGGATTTCTTCGCCGCCGCCAAGGACGCCCGCATCCCCGAGCAGGTTCAGGCCATCGCTGAAGACAGCGTCAGCAAGGCCCGCGAGACCTACGGCAAGTTCAACACCGTCGCCAAGGATGGCGCCAAGGCGTTCGAGGAAGCAACCGTCACTGCCTTCGCCGGCGCCAAGTCGATTGGCGACAAGGTTCTCAAGAACACCGAGAGCAACACCGAAGCCGTGTTCGATGCCGCCCAGGCAATCGCACGCGCCAAGACGCTCCCCGAGCTGCTCCGCCTTCAGACCGCTTTCGTGCAGCAGCAGTTCACCGCTGCCGGCGCACAGTCGAAGGAGCTGTTCGAGTTGTCGACCAAGGTTGCACAGCAGACGTTCGAGAGCCTGAACGCTGCCGCCACCAAGACCTTCGACCAGATCAAGAAGACCGGCTGATCCGCACCGAGAGTTGCAGGTCCGCACGACAATCGGAACGCCCGTCGATGAGATCGACGGGCGTTTTGCTATGGCAGATCCCGGTCAGAGAATTATCGTCCGCCGACCAGAAAGAAGCCCAATTGCAACCAATGCACTTGGAGCCGTTCGAAGCAGCGCGACACCGACGTAATATTTTTCATCGAGGCCCATCGCTGAGCCTTTCGCGCTCCGAAATCCGCGCTATAGTGAAGCAATGTTAGGGTCGCGTTCCGATATCAAGATCCGAAAGGGAAAGCTCGCCGACGCAAGCTCCGTCGCCGAGACGTTTCGCCAATCCTGGCTGCAGGCTTATCGCGGCATCATTCCTCACTTCCATCTCGAAAACATGATCCGCCGTCGCGGCCCCGAATGGTGGATGAGCGTCATCCGCAGCGGCGATAGCCTCATTGTGTTGGAAAAGGCCGGCGCCATCGTCGGCTACGCAACACTCGGCTTCTCGCGCACGCGCGGCCCCTATCAGGGCGAGATCTACGAACTTTACGTCGCCCCCGTGCACCAAGGCCTCGGTCTCGGCGAGCATTTGTTCGAGGCCTGCCGCCATGGTCTCGACCAGCGGCGCCTCAAGGGCCTGATCGTGTGGGCGCTTGCCGAGAACACCACCGCGACGGACTTCTACTGGCGCCGCGGCGGCCGTCCCGTCAAACAAGCCTTCGAGACGATCGGCGATCAAAAGCTTGAGAAGATCGCTTTCGCCTGGTCCTCGTGATCCGCGTTCTCCTGATCCGCAAGACCTTCCACGCATTTCCCATCGTCGTCCCCGCCGAAGCGGCCGCGCGATTGCGTGGTGCCTAGAGCCTACATCGGGCTGCGCCCTTGAGCGCCCTCGACCGAAGGCTCCTGCGGACACTCCTTCGAGCGCGCCATCGTATCGGCGACCTTCCGCGCCAGCACGATCGCATCGGCATTGGCGAGCGCATCGATGTAGGCCACATGGCAGGCCTCGCGGTCGGTCACCCGCGTCACCACCAGCACCTCGCCGGCCCCGGACGCGGCCTGCGTGAAATATCGCACGATCGTCGCGTAGGGCACCGGTCGCTGATCGCGCACGACGAACCGCCATTCGATCGTCGAGCGGCGCCCGGACTTGTCGAACAGCGTGTTGAAAGCTTTCAATGTTTGCTGCGCGGCCTGCCGCCCGGCCGCGTTCGGGCCGACACTGAGGTAGGTGCCGGATTGTCCCTCCGACAGATAGACCGGATAGCCCGGCAGCCCCTTGCAAAGACGGGCTTGGCCATCCCGGCTGCCCCCGACGGCCTTGCACGCGTCGAGATCGATTGCGGTGTAGAGGCTTTTGACCTGCTGGATAGCTTCCGCCGCGCCGTACGAAAGTACGACGAGAGCAACGGTTAAGCGAGCCAGACGCCCGGCCATCTCACCCCCAATGCCGAATACGGGGCCGATAAATCCCGATCCCACGTCTTCTACACGCGTTCTTGACCAAAATCCGAGGCCCAACTGACTTCGCGCGACACGGCAATTTTGGTGTATGAGCCCTTACCGCGGTTGAGAAACCGCGTCCGGAGCACGCGCCGCACTTCCTCTTGGCGCCGGGCGTTGCTATATCGGCCCGCAATCGAACCCTCGAGGTTGGAATGAGCGAGATCAGAATCGCCGTGACGGGAGTTGCGGGCCGCATGGGCCGCGAGCTCGTCCGCGTGGTCGCCACCACCCCAGGGTGCATCGTGAGCGGCGGAACCGAACCGCTTGGATCGCCCCATATCGGCGCCGACATCGGCACCCTCGCCGGGCTTCCGCCGTTGGGCCTTGCCGTTTCCGCTGATCCCCTCGAGCTTGTCGTCAAAAGTGATGCGGTGATCGACTTCACGATCCCGGCCGCGACGATCGAGATGGCCGGCCTCGCCGCCAACGCGCGCATCGTGCACGTCATCGGCACCACTGGTTTCAGTGAAAGTGATGAAGCCGCAATTCAGGCTGCGGCCCGCCACGCTACGGTCATCAAGGCGGGCAACATGAGCCTCGGCGTCAATCTGCTGACCGCCATCACACGGCGCATTTCCGAAGCGCTCGACGCCGATTTCGACATCGAGATCGTCGAGATGCATCACCGCCAAAAGGTGGACGCTCCGTCGGGCACGGCATTGATGCTTGGTGCGGCTGCAGCCGAAGGGCGAGGAATAGATCTCAAGTCAAACAGTGTCAGATCGAGAGACGGCCACACCGGGCCGCGTCGGCGGGGCGATATCGGCTTCGCGACGTTGCGCGGCGGGACCGTCGTCGGAGACCATACGGTGATATTTGCCGGCGAGGGCGAGCGGATCGAGATCACGCATCGCGCAGCCGATAGGAGCATTTTCGCGCGTGGCGCCGTCAAGGCGGCGCTATGGGGACAGGGCAAAGGTCCTGGCCTCTTCAACATGAGCGATGTACTGGGGCTTTAGACGAAATGTCGACGCTGCAACGAACAAAACGGATTGAGTCCATGACGAACCGACTTGTGCTCGTGCGCCATGGCGAAAGCGAATGGAACAAGAAGAACATTTTCACCGGCATCCGAAATCCGGATCTGACCGACAAGGGCGTGATCGAGGCTGTCTGGGCCGGACGCGTTCTCAAGGGTGAAGGGCTTCATTTCGACATCGCATTCACGAGCAAGCTGAAGCGCGCCCAGCACACGCTCGATATCATCCTCGGCGAGATCGGCGGCGAGACCCCGGCCGTGTTCGAGGATGCAGCCTTGAACGAGCGCGACTACGGCGAGCTTTCCGGCCTCAACAAGGAAGAAGCGCGCGCACGCTGGGGCGAGGAGCAGGTTCTGACCTGGCGGCGCAGCTACGAGATTCCGCCTCCGGGCGGCGAAAGCCTGAAGGACACGGCAGCACGCGTGCAGCCTTACTACATCAAGAACATCTGGCCGCACGTTGCGGCCGGCAAAAACGTCATTATCGCTGCGCACGGCAACTCTCTGCGCGCGCTCATCATGTATCTTGAGCAACTGAGCGAAACGCAGATCCTCGATCGCGAGCTCGCAACGGCAGCGCCACAGGTTTATCGCCTGGATGAAAGTGGCGTCGTCGCAGAATACCGGGAGCTTGTACGATCGGAGGGCCGCGACAGTGGTATGGGATGAGCTGGGCCGCGACGCCAGCGACGACAATCAGCGCGACCGTGATCGTTGGATCGGCGTCTATATCGGCGTGCTCGCGGTAATTCTCGCCATCTGCTCCATGGGCGGCGGTAACGCGTCCAAGGAAGCGACCCTCAAGAACATCGAGGCGACCAACGTCTGGGGGTTTTTCCAGGCGAAGAACATGCGCCGCCACGTCCTGCGCCTCGAGGTCGATGAGCTCGAGCTCACCGTCCTGAGCAACCAGACCCTGACGCCGGAAGCGCGGACCGCGGTCGAAGCCAAGATCGCGGATTACAAGAAGCTCGACACCGAGCTGACCTCGAATCCCAAGACGAACGAAGGCCTCGACGAGCTGTTCACCCGCGGCAAAGCCCTTGAAGCCGAGCGCGATATCGCCATGCGCCAGGATCCCTATTTCGACTATGGCGAGGCGCTGCTGCAGATCGCCATCGTATTGGGCGGCGTCGCACTCATATCCACGGGCTCGATGCTTCTTATCGGCAGCGCCATCATGGGCGTCCTCGGTGCCCTGATGACGATCAACGGCTTCACGCTGTTCCTGAACATCCCCTTCATCGGTTAACGCCGGTGCGGCTTGCTGGCCCACACGCCGTCATCCCGGCGGAGGCCGGGCTGCAGATGCGTGGAAGGCTGGTCCGCCGCCGCCGTCTTCGCCGACAGCATAAGCTTGCCGCTGGCCCGCCGCCGCGCTAGTACCGCGCCAACAATCCTCGTTTGACGGACCCATTTCATCATGACGACGCACAAGCTGCTCCTGCTCCCGGGCGACGGCATCGGCCAAGAGACCATGGCCGAGGTCGAGCGCATCATCGCGTTCTTCAACAAGAAGAGCAGCAAGCACAAGTTCGAGACCGAGAGCGACCTGGTCGGCGGCGCGGCCTATGACAAGCATGGCGTTGCCGTCACCGACGACTGCGTCGCCAAAGCCAAGGCTGCGGACGCCGTCATATTTGGCGCCGTCGGCGGACCCAAGTGGGACAAGGTTCCTTACGCGGTACGCCCCGAAGCGGGCCTGCTTCGCCTGCGCAAGGATCTCGATCTCTTCGCCAACCTTCGCCCCGCGATCTGCTATCCCGCCCTCGCAGACGCCTCTTCGTTGAAGCGCGAGCTGGTCGAAGGCCTCGACATCATGATCGTGCGCGAGCTGACCGGCGGCGTCTATTTCGGCGAACCGAAAGAGATCGTCATCCTGGAGGACGGCCAGAAGCGCGCGATCGACACCCAGATCTACACGACGCGAGAAATCGAACGCATCGCCAAGGTCGCCTTCGATCTGGCCCGCAAGCGCGGCAACAAGGTGCACTCGGCGGAGAAGCGCAACGTCATGAAGACCGGCGTTCTCTGGAACGAGGTCGTGACCGCCACCCACAAGGCTTACGCGCCCGACGTAAAGCTCGAGCACATTCTCGCCGACAACTGCGCCATGCAGCTCGTCCGCAACCCGAAGCAGTTCGACGTGATCGTCACCGACAATCTGTTCGGCGACGTGTTGTCGGATGAGGCCGCGATGGCGACGGGCTCGCTCGGCATGCTGCCCTCCGCGTCGCTCGGCGCTGCCGATGAGAAGACCGGCAAGCGCCTGTCGCTCTATGAGCCTGTCCACGGCTCCGCACCCGACATTGCCGGCAAAGGCCTCGCAAACCCGATCGCGACGATCGCGAGCTTCGGCATGGCGCTCCGCTATTCGCTCGGCATGAGCGCAGAAGCCGATCTCATCGACAAGGCGATCTCGGACGTGCTCTCCGACGGCTACCGCACCGGCGACATCATGCAGACCGGTATGAACCAGGTCGGCACCTCCGAGATGGGCGGCGCAATTCTCGGCAAGCTCGAAAAGCTCGTCGCCTGACCTTCGATCTCTCGAACTGCTTTCAAATAAAAAGGCGCCTCTTCGAGAAGAAGAGGCGCCTTAATTCTTTCGGTAGGACGAAATTAGTCCTTGGTGATCACGAACACCTTGAAGTCCTTGTCGAGACGGAAGTCATACTGACCGGACTTGCACTTGACGTCCTCGGCCTCGAAAACGCCCGAGCCCTCAGTTTCCTTCTCGTACGAGCCGCCCTCGCAGCCCCAAGCGGCGACAGCAGCCTTGATCTTGGCAGCCTCGTCGTCGGTCGGCTTGTCGTCGGCGAATGCGGCACCCGAGCAGAATGCCAAAACGGCGGCGGCGGCCAAAATGCGCTTCATGATGTGATCTCCCTATGAGTTTGAAAGCGAGAAACTTTCCCTTATTTCGTTGCTGCGGCGCAGCAAGTCTAGAGGGAAAACTTCCCGATTTTGGTCGGGAATGCTCAACTCGCGGGTGGACGTGGATATTTTTTCCACGAAACGCGGGCTGGAACCAAGCACCGCCTAAATCCTAGGCACGACACACGTCGTCGTTGCAGGGAAAAGTGCCCGAATCAAAGTTTCCTCAGTGCCACCGTACTCACGCTGTGATCCTTCGCCTTGCGCAGGATCAGGCGTGCACGCGGCCGCGTCGGGAGAATGTTCTCTTGGAGGTTTTTGAGATTGATCGTGCGCCACAGATCGAGCGCCCGCGCAACGGCGTTGTCGTGCGTCAGCGTGATGTAGCGATGGAAGAACGACGCCGGATCGCGGAACGCCGTGCTCCTGAGCCGCATGAAGCGCTCGAGATACCAGTCCTCGATCAGCTCTTCGTCGGCATCGATGAAAATCGAGAAATCGATGAAATCCGAAACGAACGGACCCGCATCCGTGCCGCGCTCGAGATTGGCGGGCTGCAGAACATTGAGCCCTTCGACAATCAGAATATCCGGCCGCTCGATGAGCGTCGTTTGCCCCGGAATAATGTCGTAGTGGAAATGCGAATAGACCGGCGCTTCGATCCGCTCTTTGCCGCTTTTTACGTCCGCAAGAAACTTCAGAAGCCGCGCCGTATCGAAGCTCTCCGGAAAGCCTTTGCGGTTCATCAGCCCGCGCGCTTCGAGTTCCTTGTTGGGATGCAGGAAACCGTCTGTCGTAATCAGATCGACACGCGGATGATCCGGCCACCGCGCGAGCAGCGCGCGCAACACGCGGGCTGTCGTACTCTTACCGACTGCGACTGACCCCGCCACACCGATGATGAACGGCACTTTGCAGTCCATCCGGCCAAGGAACGTCGAGCTGACGGCATGAAGCTTCTGCGCCGCGGCTACGTAGAGATTGAGCAGGCGCGACAGCGGAAGATAGATCGTCTCGACCTCTTCGACGCTGAGTTCCTCGAGCAGACCTGACAATTGCTCGAGCTCTTCCGCCTCAAGCGTCATCGGCGTATCGGCACGAAGCCTCGCCCACTCTTCGCGGCTGAAAACGCGGTAGAGCGAAAACTGTATGCCCGAGCCTTGGTCCCCAACCAGATTCAGCCGCGCACTATCGCGCGCCATGGCCGCCGTATCCCGCGCAGAACTCATATGCGGATCACCAGGAAGCCCCAACCGGCTTCTCCTCAAAGCGCTTCCGTGAAACTTAGGCTACGTCCGAGCCGGGAAGCGCAAAAACCATCTTAGGAACCGCGGGCCGCTTTTTCGGCGAGTCCGGATTGTCCGGAACGGCTGTCGAGAACGGCCAGCACATCGTCGATCGCGATCCCACGCGCCTCAAGCAACACCAGCAAATGATAGAGCAAATCCGCCGCTTCCGCACGAAGAGCTTCGTCGCTTTGGCTAACGCCGGCGATCACCGTCTCGACCGCTTCCTCGCCGAGCTTCTTGGCGCAGCGCTCAGGTCCAGCCTCCAGAAGCTGCCGCGTATAGGACTTGTCGGCTGAGGAAGCCCGCCTGGCATGGATCGTCGCCGCCAGCCTGGAAATAACGTCGTTGCTCATGTCGCAACCTTTGAGAAGTTGGCCTCGTCGCCTCTCCCCTTGGGGCAGAGCATTGCTTCGCCTCCGCAAGCCGAAGCCGGACGCGAAGAACATCGCATCCGCGCGGAGAAGGCCATGCCCTTAAGCGTGCGGACAGGCTATGTCCAGCAGGCAGATCCGCCGAGATTAACGGCCACACAAGCGGAACGAGGCGTCAGCCGCCATTCGCGCCCATCAAACGCAGCCGGATGTAGTCAAGCTGGTCGAAGTTGCCGTACTTGATGACCAGGTTTCCGCTTTCGCCCGAACCGCGCTTGACCTCGACCTTGAGCCCCAGCGAATCCGCCAGCTCTTTCTCGAAAGCCTTGGTGTCCGCGTCCTTGTCGCGCAATTTGCGCGCGCCCGTCGAACCCGGCGTGCCGATCGGCCCACCCGTCTGAACGAGGGCTTCCGCCTCGCGGACATTGAGGTCCTGTTCGAGGATCTGCTTCGCCAGCGCTTCTGCATCCTCGCGGCCGACCAGCGCACGTGCATGCCCCGCCGTGAGCTTGCCTTCCTGGACGAAAATCTGAACCGAATCCGGAAGCCGCAAGAGCCGCAGCGTATTGGCGACATGGCTGCGGCTTTTGCCGATGATCTCCGAAACCTGCTCCTGGCTATAGTCGAACCGCTCGATCAGCTCACGATAGCCGTTTGCCTCTTCGATAGCGTTGAGGTCGGCGCGCTGGACGTTCTCGATAATCGCGAGTTCGAGGACTTCGCGGTCCGAAAGATCACGCACAATCACCGGAATATTGTGGAGTCCGGCCTTCTGCGAAGCCCGCCAGCGACGCTCGCCAGCCACGATTTCGTAGGCCTGCGCATCTTCGGGATGCGGCCGCACGACGATAGGCTGAACCAGACCCTTGGTGCGGATCGATTCCGCAAGTTCCGCGAGATCCGCTTCCGGGAAATCCTTGCGCGGATTGAACCGGCTGCTCCGAATCTGCGCCAAGGGCAGCGTGCGCTGCTCACCCTCGACAGGCATACGCGGCTGCGCCTGGGGCGACTCTCCGATCAGAGAGGCCAACCCCCGGCCCAGCCGGCTCTTCGGTAACGGTGAGTTCATGACCTAACCCGTTTCTGCAAGTTTTTTGAAGCCGTTACGCCGCTTTCGTCTGACGCTCGCGCTCGATGATCTCGGTCGCGAGCCGGATGTAAGCTTGGCTTCCGGCACAGTCGTAGTCGTAAAGCAGGATCGGCTTGCCGTGCGACGGCGCCTCCGCGACGCGCGTATTTCGCGGAATAACGGACTCGTAGACCTTGGGACCGAAGAAAGCCCGGACTTCGTCCGCGACTTCCCGCGAAAGCGTCGTCCGCGCGTCGTGCATGGTGAGCACGACCCCCTGGATTTCCAGGCTCGGATTGAGGCTCGCACGGATCTGGTCGATCGTGTCTTTGAGCTGCGAAATCCCTTCCAGCGCGAAGAATTCGCACTGAACCGGCACCAGAACGGCATCCGCCGCGGCAAGCGCGTTGAGCGTCAGGATATTGAGCGACGGCGGGCAGTCGATCAGGATGTATTTGAAGGCCTGATCCGCCGGCTTGGTCTTGGCTTGGGCCGCGAGCGCCGCAACCGCGTCGCGCAGCTTATACGCCTTACCCGCGTCGGCCGAGAGATCGGCTTCGAGGCCGACCAGGTCCGAGTTGGCCGGAACCACGAACAGCCCCGGAATAGCGGTCTGCACGGCCGCCTCCATGAGGCTAACCGTCCCCAAAACGGCGTCATAAGACGTCCGCGACCTGGCTTCCGGCGGCACGCCGAGGCCGGTCGAGGCATTTCCCTGGGGATCGAGATCGATAACAAGAACGCGCTCGCCGATTGCGGCCAGCGCGGTTCCAAGATTGATTGCGGTCGTCGTTTTGCCGACTCCGCCCTTTTGGTTGGCAATCGCCAACGCTCTGAGTTTCGTAGTTAGGCCTGTCACGGGGCTAGCCCTCCGTCTTCACAGCCAAATTTCGCATCGCCACAATGCGCGCCTGAGCGTCCGTCAGGCTGGGAAACTGCGTAAAGTCGAACGCAAACTTCTGCGATGCCTCGACAATTTCCGCCTCGACATCCCGGCCCTTCGGAAAAAGAGCCACGGTGTGGGGAGAAAAAATCGGCAAAACGAGCCCCAGAAGCTTGGACAACGGCGCAAGGGCACGCGCAGTGATTACGTCTTTTATCTGAGACTTATCGTGAGTCGCGTACTTTTCGATCCGCTCGACGCGAATCTCCACAGCAAGCCCAGTCTTTCGGGCCACCTCGCCGAGAAAGGCCGCCTTGCGCGAATCCGACTCGACCAGCGTCATGCGGGCGTCCGGATTTTTCTCCGCGAGCAGGATGGCCAGCACGAGCCCCGGAAAACCGCCCCCGGACCCGAGGTCCAGCCAGGATTTTCCTCCCTGGGGGGCGAAATCGAAAAGCTGGGCAGAATCAGCGAAATGCCGGTGCCAAATTTCGTCCAGCGTGGTCGGCGAAACCAGGTTGACAGCCTTCTGCCAGCTCTTGACCAGCCCCTCGTATGTCCTGAGCCGGTCCAGCGTTTCACGTGAAACGCCAAAGGCTTCTTGGAACGCTTCAGCAGACTCGATTCGGCCGACACCCCCGGCCGGCCCGGAAGTCCCCGCCCCCCTCGAAGTCGTTGTCATGACGCGCGTTTCCGTCCCGTTTGCTTTTTGATTGCCGCCAACACGAGCATGAGCGCCGCCGGCGTCATGCCTTCGATCTTCCCAGCCTGAGCGAGCGTCGAGGGACGCTGCTGAGCGAGCTTATGGCGAAGCTCGGCTTTGAGGCTCGGTAGAGTTGCATAGTCGAACGAAGCGGGGATAGAGATCGCCTCGTCTTTCTTCAAAGCTGCGACGTCGATCTCCTGCCGCCGGACATAGGAATCGTAGCGAGCGTCAATTTCGATTTGCGCAGCGATCGCAGGGGCCACCGCCGAAAGCTCAGGCCAGATCTCAGCCAAGCGGCCGAAGTTCATGTCCGGATAGGATAGAAGCTCGAACGCCGTTCGCCGCCTTCCATCCTTGTTGATTTCGATTCCGTTTCGTTCCGCTTTTGACGGTGTAAGCGTTTTTTGAGAAAGAGCTTCAACTACACGAGATAACTCATTGTTTTTATTTAGATAGGACCGTGAACGAACCGGGCTCACACAGCCGATTTCACTGCCCAAAGGCGTCAAACGCTGATCCGCATTGTCTGCCCGCAAACGCAACCGAAACTCGGCCCGCGACGTGAACATACGATAGGGTTCGGTCACCCCGCGCGACACCAGATCGTCGATCATGACGCCGAGATAGGCATCCGCCCGCGACAGCACGAAGGTTCGTGCCCCTCCGGACGCCCTAAGCGCCGCATTGATCCCGGCCGCGAGCCCCTGCGCGCCCGCTTCCTCGTAGCCCGTGGTGCCGTTGATCTGGCCGGCGAGGAATAGCCGCTTCAGCCGCTTGGTCTCGAGCGTCGGCAGCAGCTCCCGCGGATCGACGTAATCGTACTCGATCGCATAGCCGGGCCGCTTTAAGACAACACGCTCAAGTCCCGGAAGTGTCTTGAGAAAAGCTTCTTGAACATCAGCCGGAAGCGAGGTCGAGACACCATTCGGATAAACCGTGTCGTCGTCGAGCCCCTCGGGCTCCAGGAACACCTGATGCGCGCTCCTGTCGGCAAAGCGCACCACCTTGTCCTCGATCGACGGGCAATACCGCGGACCGCGCGAGGCGATCTGCCCCGAATACATCGGCGAGCGCGCGAGATTGGCGCGGATGATCGCGTGCGTCGCCTCGCTGGTGGCCGTGATTGCGCACGTCACCTGCGGGTTGGTGATCTTCTCGGTCAGGAACGAGAACGGCACCGGCTCCGCGTCCGCCGCCTGTTGTTCGAGCGAATCCCAATCGATCGAACTCTTGGCAAGCCGCGCGGGCGTTCCGGTCTTGAGCCGACCCATCGCGAGGCCGAGCCCATAAAGCCGTTCGGAAAGCTTTAGCGCGGGCGCGTCGCCGACCCGTCCTGCCGGTTGAGTAAAATCACCTAAATGGATGAGACCATTGAGAAAAGTACCAGTCGTCAAAACCACGGATCCGGCCGAAAATCGCTCACCGGCCTGGGTGATGATCCCGCCCACCTCGTCACCGTCGACGATCAGATCCTCGACCGCCCCTTCGATGACCGTAAGCCCTTGGGTCTCCCGGATCGCTTGCTGCATAGCAGCCCGGTAAAGCGCGCGGTCAGCCTGGGCCCGCGGACCCTGCACGGCCGGCCCCTTGGAGCGATTGAGCAGCCGAAACTGAATGCCCGCCGCATCGGCGACCCGGCCCATGAGCCCATCCAGCGCATCGATCTCGCGCACCAGATGGCCCTTCCCGAGCCCCCCGATCGCCGGATTGCAGCTCATTTCGCCGATGGTCTCGAAGCGATGCGTGACGAGCGCGACAGACGCACCCATGCGGGCCGCCGCTGCGGCCGCTTCCACGCCCGCATGTCCACCACCAACGACAATCACATCGAAAGTCCGCGAGGTCATTTCGCCGACCATCCGTCCATCTCTGCTCACTTGATCGCGGAGAGATACAGGAGCCCCGCCCCCGGGTCAAAGCAGGCCAAACCAGCGTCCGCCGTGCATGGCATTGATAGTGACCCGCTCCGCGCGTGTTTCATGTGGATAGCAGCCGTATACGCACAGCTTCCTGTCACCCGAACTTTTCGGTGCCTTTTTAGGGCACCTAAGCTGGCCTTGTCGAAAAAGCCGGGGGGTCGGCCCGATGTTGAAGTTCGCTGCAGGTTGCGTTGCGCTGATTGCCCTTGGTGGCTGCGCTGGTCGTGCGCCTCAGATCTCGCCTCTGATCCAGGCGTCCGACCACAGGCTTGATTGCAACCAGATCTCTGCCGAAACGAAAATCAATAACGAGCGCATTTCCGCTCTGGCGACGGAACAGAGCTTGAAACTCGGCCAGAACGTCGTCGCGGGCGTTGCGGGCTTCGTGATCTGGCCCGCTTGGATCGGCCTCGACTTCCAGGATGCCGCCGGCAAAGAAAGCAGGGCACTTTCTCAGAGAAACGAATATCTGCTCGCCATGGCAAAGGACCGGTGCCAGCCGAAGAACCAGGTCGCGCGCGCGCCGGAACCCGCGCCGGAAATGTCCGAACCCCTGCTGTCGTCGTTCGCGTCGAACGCCGAAATCGCCGCGAGCCTCGTTGCGCGCTAACGCCGCCTAAACACCCACAATTAGACGCCATCCCGGCGCAGGCCGGGATCCAGGCACGTCATCGAACAGGGTGATTGCGCTTGAATCCCGATGCGACACAGCTGATTCACGTGAAACATCTCGTGCCGGTTGACCCGGCGCCGCGATCGATGCGGCTGGAGGATTCACGTGAAACAAAGAGACCCAAAATCCATTGCCAATTGAAGCAAACAATAACGCTAGCTCAAAGCGCCGATGTCCCTCCATTTCGGATTCACGTGAAACAACGGATGCCAAATAGCTTCTTAAACTCGATTCACGTGAAACATTTTATGCCGACGCCCTCCGTAGGACAGACACTCAAAAGAAAGACTTGATGAAGGATCGCGCTGAAGACCAGACCCGTCGGCTATTGCTCGACGCAGGTCTCCAAGAAGGCATGCGCGTATTGGACATAGGCTGCGGGCGCGGTGACGTGAGCATACTCGCCGCGCAGCTTGTCGGCATGAGAGGACAGGTAGTCGGCATCGATCGTGAGCAGGCACCACTTGAAGCCGGCCGCGCACGCGTTTCCAATCTCGGCTTGGCGAACGTCAGCTTCGAGCGAGCCGACCTGAGCTCGCTTCCGACCGAACTTGGCGCTTTCGATGCCGTAATCGGGCGGCGCGTTCTCATGTATCAACCCGATGCTGTCGCAGCCTTGATGCACGTTACCGATGTCTTGAAGCCTGGAGGTCTCATCGTACTCCAAGAGCACGACTCCACCTCGATGCCGATCTGCGCGCCGGAGATGCCGCTCCACGAACGCGTCAGTCGCTGGATATGGGATACGGTTGAGCGCGAGGGGGCCGATATTCACATGGGCCTGCACCTCGCTCCGGCATTGGTGCGTGCGGGCTTCGAGGTCGAGCACGTACGCGCTGAAGCGACGATCCTGACGCCGGACCAGTCGCATCCCATTGCAGCGATCGTCCGCGCGATGCTTGGGCGCATTGGTGCCGCCGATGTCGCGACGGCTGAAGAGATTGACGTCGAAACACTTGACGCCAGGCTGAGCGCGGAGCGGCACGAAACGAACCGGACGTGCATATGGGAGATGGTTTTCGGCGCGTGGGCCAGAAAGCCCGGCTGAACGTCGCCGATGCGAAAACCCGTACCTGAAATGGATTCACATGAAACGGGGTGTGCCACTTCGAGCGTACGCGACGAACGAAGCAAACGCGTCTCGCGGACATCTCCGAAGCTGGATTCACGTGAAACATTTCATACCGAAGCATTGGAAACTACCGATGCAGCCCCGCACCCAATGCGGTCGGATCGGGCATATGTGAATTGATCACTTCTTGGTTCGGCCCGTAGCCGTCCATGTCGTCGAGAGTCGGCGCATATCGATCATAGATCGTCTGGTCGAAGCACTGCAGATGCAGATGCGGAAACCAGACGCCATTCTCGTGCGGCTCTCCGATGAAACCCAGCTGGCTTCCGCGCGGAAGAATGTCACCGGCTGACGGAAGGCCTGCGTGCGCGAGATGCGCCATCAGGTAGTAGTCTGCACCCAGGTAGGGGTTGGCGAGCGCGATGAAGACACACCCGCCCCAGCCGCCAAACGACGGATCGCGCACGACCCAGAGGACCCTGCCCTTCGCCGGAGCCGTCACCGGGGTGCCTGCCGGGACATTGTAATCCACCGCCGTGTGACGCATCAGATCAGGATGATGGTAGTGCCCACGCCAAAGATGATCGCGGGGCTCCATGTATCCCCCATACGTGAAATCGACCCCTTTGCGCCGGGCATCGGCCTCCACCCACCTCCGGCAGAAGTCGGGGTCGTTGAGCGGATTGGGTGAGAGATCGGAAACCTCCGGATCGCTCCTCGCCTCGGCCGCGAGATTTGTGTAGGCCCATCGCGCATCGCCGAGCGTCGGAAACAGAACGGGCGTTGTCGCGGAAGCCATGACGTTCAACCTGCACTGCAAGCGAAATCCATGGCGAACTATCGTCTACGGGCCGGTCTCCCGGCAACCGCTCAATCGATTCACGTGAAACACGTGATGCCTCGGACCACCCCGAAACGGATTCACGTGAAACATCCCGTGCCGGTCCTGCACACCCGAAAGCTACTTCCCGATGCAGAAGCGGCCGAAGATGTGATCGAGCACGTCTTCCACGTCCACCCGGCCGGTGATGCGGCCGAGCGCATCCGCCGCCCCGCGTAGATCCTCGGCGCGCAGCTCCACCTCATCCGTCGGTCCCGAGAGAAACGCCTCGAGACCATCACGGCACGCTTCCACCAGCCGCCGGTGACGGACCTGCGTGAGAGCGGGTTCCCCGTGGTGACCGATCCGCTCGGAAGCGATCACCGTAAGCCGCTTGATGAGGTCACCCAGCCCCGCCCCCGTCTCCACCGACAAGGGAACGATATCGTCCGGAAGCACCGGTGCGTCTCCGCCCGGCAGAAGATCGGTCTTGTTCATCACCAGGAGCGTCCGATCCGCGAGCGGCGCGAGTTCGGCCGGCAGCACCGTCTGCGGCTCGGTCGCATCGGTAAGCCACAGCACCAGATCCGCCGCCTCCGCCGTAGCCTGGCTGCGCCGCATACCTTCGCGTTCGATGGCGCCTTCCGTCTCGCGGAACCCAGCCGTATCCGACACGATCACAGGGAGCCCGCCGAGATCCAGCCGCGCTTCCACCACGTCGCGTGTAGTTCCGGCCTCGGCCGAGACGATGGCAACGTCACGTCGCGCGAGCGCATTGAGCAGGCTCGACTTGCCTGCGTTCGGCGGACCGACGAGCGCTACCCGAAACCCCTCGCGCAGGATCTCGCCGCGATGACCGTCTTCGAGGTGATGGGTCACCGCGCACACCAGCACCTGGATGATCGATCGCGCATCGGTGAAGGTCTTGAGACCGATATCGCCTTCATCGGCGAAATCGATGCCCGCTTCGATCAGGCCCAGCGCTTCGACGAGGCTCGCGCGCCATCCGTCATAGAGATCCGACAGCACACCCGACGCCTGCGCCAGCGCCTGTCGCCGCTGCCCTTCCGTCTCCGCATCGATAAGATCCGCGAGGCCCTCCACTTCCGCGAGATCGATCTTGCCGGCTTCGAACGCCCGCCGCGCGAACTCGCCAGGCTCCGCCATGCGCAGCCCCGGCATCAGGGTGAGCGCCGAAAGCACCGCCTGCACCACCGCGCGTCCGCCATGCAGGTGAAGCTCGACGACATCCTCGCCGGTGAAGCTCGCCGGTTTCGGAAACCAGAGCACCACGCCCCGGTCGATCTTCTCCCCGCTCTCGGGGTGACGGATGAACCGGCCGACGGCCCGGCGCGGATCCGGCCTTGGCCCCGCCATGTAGTCGATCACCCGGCTGGCGCCCTCGCCCGAGACGCGCACCACCGCAACGCCCGCCCGTCCGGGCGCGCTCGCCAGCGCGAAAATGGTTGGCTCTGGGGGATGGGCCATGACTAGACTCGGAACCACGAATGTTGAATCGGAACATCTTCGCGCAGCGGGAGCTGACAAAGAAACGAGACCGCGAGCATGAGGACCTGAGCCATGACCCGCAACCGCCTTGCCGAAGAGAGCAGCCCCTATCTTCTCCAACACGCCGACAACCCTGTCCACTGGTGGGCCTGGGGACCCGAAGCGCTGGCCGAAGCCAAGCGTACTGGCAAGCCGATCCTTCTCTCGGTCGGCTATTCCGCCTGCCACTGGTGCCACGTGATGGCGCACGAGAGCTTCGAGGACGAGGTGACGGCAGGCGTGATGAACGATCACTTCGTGAACATCAAGGTCGACCGCGAGGAGCGGCCCGATATCGACGCCATCTATATGAGCGCCCTTCACCGCCTCGGCCAGCAGGGCGGGTGGCCGTTGACGATGTTCCTCGACAGCGATGCGCGCCCGTTCTGGGGCGGCACCTATTTTCCGAAGCACCCGATGTACGGACGCCCGGGCTTCGCCGACGTGCTGCTCAAGATCTCCGACATCTATCGCAACGAGCCTGACAAGGTGACGGGCAACGCCGAAGCCCTCGTCGACGCGATCACGCCGAAACCGGGTGACGGCGACGGCCCGGCGGTGACGGATCAAATACTGCACGAGGTCACCCAGCGCTTGGCGCAGGTGATCGATCCCATTCACGGCGGGATCACCGGTGCACCCAAGTTTCCGCAATGGAGCTTCTTCTGGCTCCTGTGGCGCGGCGCCATCCGCTACCGCAACGAGCCGGCCAAGACGGCCGTCATCAAAACCCTCGAGCGGATCGCGCAAGGCGGCATCTACGATCACCTCGGCGGCGGATTCGCACGCTACTCGGTCGACGAGCTTTGGCTCGTCCCCCACTTCGAGAAGATGCTCTACGACAACGCGCTGTTGATCGACCTCATGACGGAAGTGTTCCGCGAAACGCAAAGCCCGCTGCTCAAGGCCCGCGTTGCCGAAACCGTCGACTGGCTCGCCCGCGAGATGATCGTGGATGGCGGGGGCTTTGCCTCTGCGCTCGATGCGGATTCCGAAGGCGAGGAAGGCAAGTTCTACGTCTGGACTGCGGGTGAAATCGCCTCCGTCCTCGGCGCGGAGGACGCGGCCTTCTTCAACGCGGCTTACGACGTGAGCCCAGACGGAAACTGGGAAGGCCACACCATTCTGAACCGGCTCAAGTGGGACGGTCTCCCGCCTGCCGAGGACGAAACCCGCCTTGCAGGGCTCAGGGCCAAGCTGCTGAAAGCACGCGCCAGACGCGTCCGCCCCGGCTGGGACGACAAGGTGCTCGCCGATTGGAACGGGTTGATGATCGGAGCGCTCGCCCGTGCAGGCAGCGTGTTCGATCATGCATCCTGGGTGACGATGGCACGTCGAGCCTTCACCTTCGTCGAGCAAAAGATGACCGTCTCCGGTCGGCTCATTCACTCGGTACGTAATGGCACCGGTCACTCACCCGGCACCGCCACCGATTACGCGAACATGATCTGGGCAGCCCTCCGTCTCTATCAGGCGACCGGTGAAATCGCGTACCTGAACCAGGCCGTCACCTGGGAGAGCGTGCTCGATGCACACTACTGGGCGGGATCGTCATCAGGCGGTTACTTCACGGCGGCCGACGACACCCGCGACGTGATCGTGCGCTTGAAGTCCGCGCACGACGACGCCACCCCGTCGGCGAACGCAACGATGATGTCCAACCTCTGCGTTCTGGGAACCCTCAGCGGAGACGCGCGTTACGCCCAACGCGCTGAAGAAATTATGCGGGCTTTCTCGGGAGATATTGCCCGCAATCTCGCAGGGCACACCGGACTTCTGTCCGCGGCAATAGATCTCTTGTCGCCGCAACTCCTTGTACTAGTAAGGGGTAAGGACGAACATGAAACTGATTTGCAAAGTGTGCTGCACGGACTTTCGGTGCCGGGAGCCGTGGAGATACAAGTTAACGGACGCGTAGACGAGGCAGGTCCGCCGGCGGTGCGTGGAAAATCGACAGTCGACGGAAAATCAGCGGTATACGCCTGCCTCGGTCCTCAGTGCGCCCTGCCCGTCACGGTTGCAGCGGAGCTGCGGCGCCTTGTCTCCAATTTCCGCGTCGTTGAGTGAGATCAAGCTTCCTTACCGACGAAGTAATAAAAAATGCTGTGAAATCCGAGTTTACCAAAGCTAGACTTCACACAAGCATCACTAGGTGCTCCAAGCGTATGAAAACATCGAAAGTTTCAAGATCGAGGTGTTCATGACGTCGGGACTTCTGCGCAACGCGGTCCGCTTCGGCTATCTACCTTTCATGCTGATCGGATTGAACGGCGCGGCTTATTACGCCGTAACGACCTTCCAGTCGCACATCGCGATCGCCGCCACTATCGTCGCGCTATTGATCGTTGCTTTCAGCACCGCGTTCTTCGCCGAGCGCGTGTTGCCCTGGTACGCCGAATGGAATGACCCGCACGGCGACGACAAAACCAACCTCATCCACGTTCTGGTCTACGAAATTCAAAGCGCGAACGGCGTGCTCGCGATTCCGCTGCTCGGGTGGCTGTTCTCCGGCGGCCTTAATGCCGGCATCTGGCCCCGCGATTGGCCCGTGCTTGGCCAGTTGGCCTTGGCCGTTGTTCTCGCCGATTTCGGCCTGATGTACCTTCACTACCTGAGCCACCGCTTTCCGATGCTTTGGCGCCTGCATGCGGTCCATCACGGCGTCGACCGGCTGTACGGCTTTAACGGCCTCGTACGCCATCCCCTCCACCAAGCCATCGACATGATCCTGGCAACCGGACCATTGGCGATCGCCGGCATGCCGATGCAAGTCGCTCTTCTGCTCGGTTTCGTGATTTCTATTCAGCTCATCGTGCAGCACTCGAATGTGGCCTATGCCTTGGGACCGCTGCGCAATCACCTTGCGATCGGACAGATCCACCACCTGCACCACGTCAACTGGGGCACCGAAGGCGACTGCAACTTCGGCCTGTTCTTCAATATCTGGGACCGCATGCTCGGCACGTTCCATCCCGAGCCGCCGCGTCCGATCACAGCCGGCGACATGGGGATCGACGAGATCCCGCAGTTCCCGAAAGGCTACCTTGAGCAAGTCACCCTGCCGTGGCGCTACAAGCCTGGCCAGGGTGTGCAGGATCTGAGTCGCAAGCCGGCCCAATCGCCGACGGCGGCGGCCAAGGCCCGCGCCATCCACGACGCCGCCGAATAGCGGACGCGGACCGCACAATCAAACCATTGACTTCGCTGCAAGAGGGTCGCCGTTTGGCGGCCCTTTTACTTGCGATACCGAAGTACTCGTTTGCGTGATGAAACAGAGTACTGACGAAATAGATGATTTAGATCAGAAATGCCGGAAATGGGCGCGTCTAGTTTCGTCTAGAGCGCTCCGAGTAATAATTCATTCATCATATGAATGATATTTCTCCGTTCAATAGAGTGAAGTCATTTCCCCAAACGCAATGAATTCCCCACCCCAGCGCGCTGCGCCCAGGGAATGCCCAGCTGTGCTCAATAAGAAGCAATGGAGCCCTCATGTTTTCGGCAAAATCGTCAGATCTCGATGCTCAACTTTCCGCCATCGATCGGTCTCAGGCTGTCATCGAGTTCGATATGGACGGGAGAGTTCTCAAGGCCAACGCTAACTTCCTGGCCGCAACGGGCTACAAGCTGGACGAGATCAAGGGCCAGCACCACCGAATGTTCGTGACGGAAAACGAGCGCGATAGCGCGGCCTACCAACAGTTTTGGGCAGCTCTCAATCGCGGGGAGTTCCAGGCCGCCGAATACAAGCGCATCGGCAAAGGCGGCAAGGAAGTCTGGCTGCAAGCCACCTACAACCCGATCATCGGTTCGAACGGCAAGCCATTCAAGGTCGTGAAATTCTGCACCGACGTGACCGCAAGAAAGCTGCGCACCGCCGACTACGAAGGCCAGCTGTCGGCAATCGACAAGAGCCAGGCAGTCATTCAATTCAACCTCGACGGCACCGTCATCACCGCCAACTCCAATTTTCTCGCCGCCACCGGCTACACCTTCGACGAGATCAAGGGCAAACATCACCGGATGTTCGTGACGGAAAGCGAACGCCACTCCCCGGCCTACCAACAGTTCTGGGCAGCTCTCAATCGCGGGGAGTTCCAGGCCGCCGAATACAAGCGCGTCGGAAAAGGTGGCAAGGAAGTCTGGCTGCAGGCCACCTACAATCCGATTTTCTCCCCGTCCGGCCAGCCCTACAAGGTTGTCAAGTTCTGCACGGACATCACCAAGATGGTCCACGACCGGCAGCAAAAGGACAAAACGCTCGTCCAGATCGATTCTGACCTTTCGGAAATCACCACCGCGATCCAGCGCACGTCCCAGGACGCGCAATCGGCTGAAAACTCCTCGTTCCAGACCGCCACCAACGTCCAGGCAGTCGCTTCCGCCGCTGAAGAGCTCGTTGCGTCGGTTCAGGAAATCAGCCGGCGCGTCAATGAAGCCTCACAGATCTCCAACCGCGCCGTAAAGCAGAGCACCCGCGCCAACGACGTCGTTACCGGGCTCTCGACCGCAACCGATCGCATCGGCCAGGTGGTGGAGCTGATCAACACCATTGCTTCCCAGACCAACCTGCTGGCCCTCAACGCCACCATCGAAGCCGCGCGCGCCGGCGATGCCGGCAAGGGCTTCGCGGTCGTCGCCCAGGAGGTCAAAGCGCTCGCCAATCAAACCGCGAGAGCCACCGCCGAGATCTCGAACCAGATCGCGACGGTCCAAAGCGGAACTTACGACGCGGTGGCAGCCATCAAGGACATCACCGGCATCATCGAAACCATCAACGACATCTCGCAAGGCATTGCCGCAGCGGTCGAGGAACAAGGCGCCGTAACCCAGGATATCTCGTCCAATATGCAGACCGCATCCCAGGGCGTGCACGAGATCTCGGAGAACATGCGCCGCATCTCGTCGTCGGCCCAGAGCGCCAACGTTTCGACGCAAAAGGTGAGAGAAGCCTCCCACGCACTGATCGCCTGATCACGAAGCGCTCTATACGGACGCCACAAACGAGAAACGCGCCGGATCGAAGGATCCGGCGCGTTTTTGTTTAGGCCGACAATGCAAAGTACGCGTCAGGTATTCATCGACTGGAAGAACTCGCCGTTGGTCTTGGTCGAGCGCAGCTTGTCGATGAGGAACTCGATGGCATCCATCGTACCCATCGGGTTGAGAATGCGCCGCAGCACGTAGACCTTCTTGAGCTGATCCTTCGGCACCAAGAGATCTTCCTTGCGGGTACCGGAGCGCGCAACGTCGATCGACGGGAACACGCGCTTGTCGGAGACCTTGCGGTCGAGAATGATTTCCGAGTTACCGGTGCCCTTGAACTCTTCGAAGATGACTTCGTCCATGCGGCTGCCGGTATCGATCAGGGCGGTCGCGATGATCGTCAGCGAACCACCTTCTTCGATGTTGCGGGCTGCACCGAAGAAGCGCTTCGGACGCTGCAGTGCGTTCGAGTCGACACCGCCCGTCAGCACCTTGCCGGAAGAAGGAACCACGGTGTTATAGGCGCGGCCGAGGCGCGTGATGCTGTCGAGCAGGATAACGACGTCGCGCTTGTGCTCGACCAGCCGCTTGGCCTTTTCGATGACCATCTCGGAAACCTGGACGTGACGCGAAGCCGGCTCGTCGAAGGTGGACGAGATGACCTCACCCTTCACCGACCGCTGCATGTCCGTGACTTCTTCCGGACGCTCGTCGATGAGCAGCACGATCAGATAGCACTCGGGATGATTGGCCGTGATCGAGTGGGCGATGTTCTGGAGCAGCACCGTCTTACCGGTGCGCGGCGGCGCGACGATCAGGGCGCGCTGGCCTTTGCCGAGCGGCACGACGATATCGATCACGCGCGCCGAAAGATCTCTGATGGTTGGATCTTCGATTTCCATCTTGAGCCACGAGGTAGGATAGAGTGGCGTCAAGTTGTCGAAGTGGATCTTGTGCTTGACCTTCTCGGGGTCCTCGAAGTTGATCCGGTTGACCTTGAGAAGAGCGAAGTAACGCTCACCTTCCTTCGGGCTTCTGATCTGTCCCTCGACCGTATCACCGGTCCGAAGAGCAAAACGGCGGATCTGCGAGGGCGAGATATAGATATCGTCCGGGCCCGGCAGATAGTTCGCGTCCGGCGAGCGCAGGAAGCCGAAGCCGTCCTGCAGCACTTCGACGACGCCGACGCCGGTAATTTCGATGTCCTTGGCCGCAAGCTGCTTCAACGTCGCGAACATCAGCTCCTGCTTGCGCATCGTGCTGGCATTCTCGACGCCGACTTCTTCGGCAAAGCTCAATAGCTCGGTGGGGGACTTAAGCTTGAGGTCCTCGAGCTTCATTTCGGTCATGAAACCGCTCCATGACGGCCACGGCAGATAGGGTGGGAGGGGAAAATGTGCCGGGCCTGGGGTGGGGAATATGAGGGGTATGTGGCTGGGAAAGCCGTACCGTTTGGCGACAGCGCAAGGCGCTGTATTGCCAACTCACTGGCCGGAGAGGCCAGGAGCCGATTCGATCTAATCCCCTTATAGCAAACGAATTCGATGAGAGGAAGCGTCTCTGCGCAAACGCGGCAACCCTAAAACGGTTTCACGATCACGAGAATGACGATGCCGATCATCAGCACGGTCGGCGCTTCGTTCCACATCCGCCAATGCCGGGCGGAGATCGTGTTGCGATCCTCGCCAAAACGCCGCACCGACGCCGAAAAGAACCCGTGCACGCCGGAAAGTCCCAGCACCAGCGCCAACTTGGCGTGAAACCAGCCAGCGGTAAAATACCCCCCCTGCCAGGCGAGCCAGAGCCCGATCACCCACGTCACGATCATCGCCGGATTGATGATGATCCTGAGCAGGCGCCGTTCCATGACCTTGAACGTTTCGCTCATCTCCGAGCCCGGCCGGGCGTCGCAGTGATAGATAAAAAGCCGCGGCAGGTAGAGCATCCCGGCCATCCACGAAATGACCGCGATCACATGGACGGCCTTGAGCCACGGATAGGCCGCAGCCCCGAAAAGCACCATCGCGCCAAGGCACGCAATGCCCGTGACGACCAGTGCGATCCCGGCCCGCACGGCGGGCGACGCTTCCGAGCGCACCTCAACCACGGACCACCCCGAGCCTGCCCGCAGCGCCGAACACCTCGCTCAGCGGCGAAAATCCGCGACGGTCGCGCTTTTGATCAGGCCAAGAAACAGCAACCATTTGATCCGCTTTAAATTTAGCCCTTCGAGCGAACCCGCTCGACCAGCCGCGCCACGTTCTCCGGCGGCGTTTGTGGCACGATTCCATGCCCCAGGTTGAATATGAATCTTTTGCCGCGCATCAGATCGAGGATCTCATCCACACGCTCGTCGAGGTGGCTGCCGCCCGCAACCAGCAACAGCGGATCGAGATTGCCCTGAACCACCACGTCCTCGTCGTCGAAGGCCTCGCTCATGACGAACGGCGGGGTCGCCGTATCACAGCCGATGCCGTTGACGCCCGTCTCCGACACGTACCAGACCGCGGCCGCACCGGCCCCGCGCGGAAACCCGATCACCGGAACATCCGGATGCAGATCCCGGATCGCCTCCCGGATGGTCCGCGTCGGTGATACCACCCAGCGATCGAATTCGTCGTCCGGCAACGATCCGGCCCAGGTATCGAAAATCTGGAGGCAATCCGCCCCCGCCTTAACCTGCTGATCGAGATAATCAATCGACGTCTCGACCAGAACGTCGATCAGCTTCTCGAAGCCGTCCGGATCGCGATAAGCCCACAGCCGCGCTTCCGCCTGATCCGCCGAGCCTTGCCCCTGAACCATGTAGGTCGCGACCGTCCACGGCGCGCCGCAGAAACCGATCAGCGCCGTTTCCGCCGGCAGATCCTGCCGCAACCGGGCAACCGTTTCCGAAACGAGACCGAATTTCGTGGCCGTCTTCGCCGGATCGAGCTGGCCGAGATCCCCGACAGCCCGGATCGGATCGAGCCGCGGTCCCTCTCCCTCGACGAACCGCACCGTTTGCCCCAGCGCATCCGGCACGACCAGGATATCCGAAAACAGGATCGCAGCATCGAACCCATAGCGCCGGATCGGCTGCAGGGTTACTTCGGCGGCGAGCTTCGGCGTGTAGCAAAGCGTGAGAAAATCACCCGCGTCCGCCCGCGTCGCGCGGTACTCCGGCAGATAGCGGCCAGCCTGGCGCATCAGCCAGATCGGGGGAACGTCGAGCGCCTCCCCCCTGAACGGTTCGAGAAACCGCCGCTTGGCAGTCGCTGTCGGTTTGCGCTCCGCACTCTCGGCCATAACCTTCCCTTCAATAAATACTAAGAGTCTTCTAGTTGTTATTATTGTTATTAGGGCCGTGAGTTTCGGGGATGTCGGTCCTGTCCCACGCTTTTCCCGCGCCTTTTACCCTCTGAAGAACGCACGACGCTACTGCTTGCGTCCCTGTGCAGCGCGCGCCACTAGGCCCGGCCGAGGCCATGAGAGTCAACCACTTGTGTCGCGTTCGGTTTGCCTTGGATCTGGGGAAACCATGTTGATTGTCCGCAAGAGACCGTTGAGAGATCGTCAATCAACAGGGACGGCTTCCGCTTGAGAAAAACACTTCACATCGGGCGTAATCGGGGTATCCCGGTGGATAACTCGCCCGTCTTGCACACCCCCTCCGGGACCGACCTCCCGCATCCCGAACAAGAAGGCTCTTGATCCACAGATGGCCAACAGCCAGCCGAGCTACTTCCATCTCCATCTCGTCTCGGATTCGACCGGCGAAACACTGACCACGATCGCTAAGGCGGCGGCGGTGCAGTATGCGCAGATCCGCCCGATCGAGCATGTCCACCCGTTGGTGCGGAATGCGCGGCAGTTGAAGCGTGTGCTGCAGGAGATCGAGCAGGCGCCGGGCATCGTGCTTTATACGATCGTCAACCTGACCCTGATCGCGGAGCTCGAACAGCGCTGCAAAGAGCTTAAGGTACCGTGCCTCGCGGTGCTTCAGCCGATCATGCAGGTGTTCGAATCGTATCTAGGTGCGCCGCAGACCCCGACGGTCGCCGGCCAGCATGTTCTCGACGCAGACTACTTCCGCCGCATCGACGCGCTGAATTTCACAATGGCGCACGATGATGGCCGTCTGCCTACGGATCTGAACGAGGCCGACATCATTCTGCTCGGCATCTCGCGGACGTCCAAAACGCCGACCAGCATTTATCTCGCCCAGCGCGGCTACAAGACAGCCAATGTGCCGCTCGTGCCGTCGCTGCCGTTCCCGGAAGAGATCGCCAGCAATCATTCCGCTTTCGTCGTCTGCCTGATCGCAAGCCCGGACCGTATTGCGGAGATTCGCCGCAACCGGGCCCTGCTGATCGGCGACCGCGACCTCGAGGATTACGTCGACAGAAGCCGGATTGCGGCCGAGATCACCTATACGCGCAAGCTCTGCGCCAAGCACGGTTGGCCGGTCATCGATGTCACGCGCCGGTCGGTCGAGGAAACCGCCGCAACGATCATTCGTCTGATGGCCGATTCGAAAGCCGGCGAAGGCGAAGGGGAGCCGGAAGAAGCGGCGGCCGGAGCGGGGCCGGGTACGGGATCTGGCCCGGGGTCAAGTCATGGCGTCTGACGCGACGAGACTGGTGCTCGCTTCCGGCAGCAAGACGCGCCGCGCGTTGCTCGAAGCAGCGGGCGTTGCCGTGGAAATCCACGCGGCGGATGTCGACGAAGCGGCCATCCGTGATCGCCTGCTCACTGGCGAGCCTTCTGTTTCACATGAATCGATCGCCTTGGTCCTGGCCGAGGAAAAGGCCAGGTCCGTCAGCGCCGAACAGGCGGATGCCCTCGTCATCGGCGCAGACCAGGTGCTGTCGTTCGAGGGCCGCCTGTTCGAAAAGGCAAAGGATATGGCGGAAGCCCGTGCCTGCCTCGGCGCGCTGCGCGGTAAATCCCATGCATTGCACTCGGCAACGGCTCTGGCCCAAGGCGGAACCGTTGTTTGGCGCGGCGTCGAGACCGCCCGTCTGACCCTGCGGAACTTCAGCGATGCGGCGCTTGATCGTTATCTCGAACAGGTGGGCCCGGTGGTGCTGACCTCGGTCGGCGCCTACCAGATCGAGGGGCCGGCCATTCAGCTGTTCGAAACCGTCGAAGGCGACCACAGCACGATTCTGGGCCTGCCGCTTCTGCCGCTTCTCGCCGAACTCCGCCGCCGCGAGGTGCTTGTCTCATGAACCAGGCTCCCTCAAAGAATGCGTGCGTCATCGGCTGGCCAATCGAGCATTCGCGCTCGCCGGCAATCCATGGATATTGGCTTGAGCACTACAAAATTGCCGGCACCTATACGAAGCGCGCTGTGCCGCCGGACGAGATTAGTGCGTTTCTCGCGGCGCTGGGCGCCGAGGGCCTCGCCGGATGCAACGTCACCATCCCGCATAAGGAAGCCGCGTTCCGGGCCGCTGTAGAACGTGCGCCGTCCGCGACCGCAGTTGGCGCCGCCAATACGCTTTGGCTCGAAAACGGCCGGCTCTGCGCGGCCAACACAGATACCTATGGCTACATGAGCTACCTCGCCCTCGAAGCCGAAGGCTGGGACCGCCGCGACGCGCCGGTTTCGATTCTCGGCGCCGGCGGTGCGGCGCGCGCCATCGTTTATGGGTTTCTGGAAGCCGGCGTTGCCGAGGTTCGCATTTTCAATCGTTCGACCGAGCGCGCCGAAGCGATCGCGCGCGACTTCGGACCCCGCGTCAAGGTTCTCCCGTGGGAGCAGCGATCCCGCGCCTCGACCGAAGCAGCCGTTCTGGTCAACACGACCTCCGTCGGACTCAAGGGTGCGGGCTCGCTCGACATGGATTTCACCGACTTCCACCCCGATAGCATCGTGTCCGACATCGTCTATGTGCCGCTCGAAACCGGGCTGATCCGCGAGGCACGCCGCCACGGTTTGCGCACGGTCGATGGTCTCGGCATGTTGTTGCATCAGGCCGTGCCGGGTTTTGAGAAATGGTTCGGAGTTCGCCCCGAGGTAACGGATGAACTTTACGATCGCATCGCCGCCGACATCGAGGCCGCGTAATGCTGATCATTGGCCTCACCGGATCGATCGGCATGGGCAAATCGACGATCGCGAACTTACTCCGCGCGCGCGGGCTTGCGGTTTTCGACGCCGATCAGGAGGTGCATCGGCTCTATGCGGGTGAAGCCGTTCCCCTGATCGAGGCCGCCTTTCCCGGAACCACCGCAGACGGAAAGGTCGACAGGCCTCGCCTCGCTGCGGTGCTCGGCACCGATGCCGCGAAGTTCCGGACGCTGGAGCGCATCGTCCACCCAATGGTGCGCGACGGCGAAATCCAGTTCCTTGAAGGCGCAAGCCGGCGCGGAGATCGTGCGGCCGTGCTCGAAATTCCACTTCTGCTCGAAGCCGGACTTGATGCGCAGGTCGATGTGGTCGTCGTGGTGTCGGCGCCCGCCGATCAACAGCGCGCCCGCGTTTTGGAGCGGCCCGGTATGACGGAAGCCCGCCTCGACGCGTTGCTGGCGCGTCAGATGGTCGATGCCGAAAAGCGGGCGAAGGCCGATTTCGTTGTGGATACCGGGGGGGAGTTCACCGACACCATTGCCCAGGTCGATGCTATCCTCGCCGAGTTGGGGAAGCGGCCTGCCCACGCCTATGCGCGTCATTGGCGACACACCTAGAGCAAAAGCTTAGCCTCCCTTCGACGGAAGTTTCCCAAGCGTTCGTCTTGTCCAGCGTCACCCATTCATAGCAATGACAGGCGCCAACCGAAGGCTGTTCGATGCTGCGCGAGATCGTCCTCGATACCGAAACCACCGGCCTCGATCCCCGCAAGGGCGACCGGTTGATCGAAATCGGCTGCGTCGAGCTGGTCAATCGAATCCCGACCGGGAACGAATTTCACCGCTTCATCAATCCCGAGCGAAACGTTCCGGCTGAAGCCGAGGCCGTGCATGGTCTCTCGACGCAATTTTTGCTCGACAAGCCGCTGTTTTCTAGCGTGGCGGACGACTTCTTGAAGTTCATCGCCGGCGACACGCTCGTCATTCATAACGCGACCTTCGACGTCGGCTTCTTGAACATGGAGCTCGAGCGTCTGAAGCATCCGGCCATCGCCATGAGCCGGGTCGTCGACACGCTGCAGCTCGCGCGCCGCAAGCATCCAGCCGGCCCCAACAGCCTCGACGCCCTTTGCAAACGCTACGGCATCGATAACTCGAAGCGCATCAAGCACGGCGCCTTGATGGACTCGATCCTGCTGGCGGACGTGTATGTGGAGCTGTTGGGCGAGCGGCAGGCCAGTCTCGTCCTGCAAACCGAGCGATCGCGTGGCGGACGCGACCAGCGGGCCGGCAGCGTCGCGACGAGAGGTCCGCGACCAGTTCCGCTGGAGCCGAGGCTGACGGCGGATATGGTCGCTGCTCACCGCGCTTTTGTCGAAACGCTCGGGCCGAAGGCGCTTTGGAAGCGCTTCTTCGCACCCGAGGGAACAAATTGAATTCTTAGTTCGGCTTGCCGGAAACCGACGCCAGCTCCTGCTTGCGGCGCACGAACAGCTGAGCGAAGTCGATCGGGTCGAGCAGCAGCGGCGGGAACCCGCCTTCCCGCGTGATGTCGGCCACGATGCGCCGCAGGAACGGGAAGATCAGCGTCGGGCAATTGATCAGCAGGAACGGCTCAAGCGCCTGCTCTGGAATGTTTTTCAAACGGAACAACCCGGCATAGACGATCTCGAGGTCGTAGATCGTGCCGTCCTTGCTGGATGCGACGGCCTTGAAGTCGATGGCGCTCTCGAACAGCTCCGGTTGCAGGCGCTTGGCGCCGACATTGATCTCGAGCTTGATGTTCGGCGTATCGCTCGGGCCTTCGAGCAGTTTGCCGACGCTCGGGTTCTCGAACGACAGATCCTTGATGAACTGCGCGACCACCTGAGCTTCGATCGGCTTTTGCGCCCCCAGCGCCTCGCCGTCCGTGTCTTCGGGGCTGGGCTTGTTCTTGTCTGCCATCTTGGAAAGCTCTCGATTGTCGTTGCGGGAGAGACCTCGGCGGCCGGCCGGTCGGCGGATCTGTCCGGGGCGAGGTTGGAAGGACGGCAAGGTGGCTATCATGGTGAAGGCGCCGTCGCAATCGCCCAATGTCCCGAAGTTGGGGTCTTCGTGCGGCCGGCCCCGCAAGAATATTGGCTTCTCCCACTTTGTGGCCTAAGTTGAAGGACATGATCAGCGCGCTTCCTGCCGTGGCAAGCCCGGCAGAGAGAAGCTGTGCCTGGACGAATTTCAATCGCGACCTTACATCAGGGCATCCGCCCCGTTCGAGTGGGCCATGCCGGGAAGCTGCCGATAATGAATGGCGAAATCAATCTTCTGACGCTTCTGTCTCTCATCGTCGCGATCATCGCGATCCTGAAGCTCAGGAGCGTTCTCGGCCGTAAGACTGGCGACGACGACGAGCGCATCGAGAAGCGCCGCCGCGAAGCAAGCGCCCAGCGCACTGCGACCCCCTCTCAGGCGTCGGACAAGGTTGTGGCGCTGCCCCGGCGCGACCGCGATGTCGAACCCGCCGAAACCGGCGTGTCGGTTGCCGAGGTCGAGGCCAAGATCAAATCGTTCGCCGGAGAAGACACCGCTCTCGCGACACGGCTCATGGATATCCTGAAGCTCGACACCCGCTTTGATCCGGACCAGTTCCTGCGCGGTGCCCGCCAGGCCTATGAAATGATCGTGACCGCCTTTGCCGAAGGCAACCGCCGCACGCTGCGCGACCTCTTAAGCGCGGATGTGCTGGATAGCTTCAGCCGGGCCATCGCCGAGCGCGAGCAGCGCGGCCAGGTCATCGACCAGAGCTTCGTCGGCATCAACAAGGCCGATATCCTGGAAGCCGAGGTGAGCTCCAAGGGTATCGCGAGCATTACCGTGCGCTTCGTGAGCCAGCTGATCAGCGCGACCCGCGACAAGGCCGGCAACGTGGTCGACGGCGACGACACCCGTATCAAGGACGTCACCGACATCTGGACGTTCTCGCGCGACATCTCCTCCAAGGAGGCCCGCCGGAATCTCAACTGGAAGCTGGTCGGCACCCAGGCGCCGAACTAAGCCCGCCATCCCCCGGAACGACGTGACAGCGAACTGCGTGCCATGCCGCTTGGAGCCCCATCATCTGAGTTGGCAAAGCCTGAGCTGACTTTCGAACCCGTGCCGTTTTCGGACCTCCCCGGCTGGGCCGAGAACGATCACCTCGCGTCCTTCAGAGCCTTTATCCGTTCGGCGCGGGCAATTGAGCTGGCCGCAAGCTCTGCGTCCGGCAAAACCAGGGTAGCAAGTAATGCTCTCGTCGCGGCGGCGCAATCCGCCGCTGAACGCGCAGCTGCGATTTCGACGGCAAATGCCGCTAGGGAATTCTTCGAGGCCACCTTCACGCCGCATCGCGTCGTCCACCAGGGCGCGGAAGGGCTTCTCACCGGGTACTACGAGCCGGTGCTTGCGGGTTCGCGCACATCGACCGCCGAGTTCCGCTTTCCGGTCTATCGGCGCCCTCCGGACCTCGTGAACCTCGTCGGCGAAGCCGAGCGCGGTGCGTTGGCCGATGGCTTGACGCACGCCCGCAAAACCGCGCTGGGAACTGAACCCTACGCGACACGCGCCGAAATCGAGGGCGGCGCACTCGAAGGCCAGGGCCTGGAACTGCTCTGGCTGGCTGACCCGGTCGACACGTTCTTCATGCACATCCAGGGCTCGGGCCGCATCCGCTTCCCGGATGGCGAAACGATCCGCATTACCTATGACGGCAAGAACGGACATCCCTACACGTCGATCGGCCGTTACCTGATCGACGCCGGCCTGTTTGCCGCCAACGACATGACGCTCGACGCGCTCAAGATCTGGCTCGCGGCCGATCCGGAGCGCGGCCGCCGCGTCATGCAGGAGAACCGCTCCTTCATTTTCTTCCGCGAGATCGAGAACGAGGACGACGGCCCACTTGGCGCGCTCGAAATCCCGCTCTCGAGCGGACGCAGCCTCGCCGTCGACACCGCCTATCACGCCATCGGAACGCCGATCTACGTGAGCGCGCCGACGCTCGAACCTTGGGCCACGGGAGAGAGCTTCGCGCGGTTGATGATCGCGCAAGATGTCGGCTCGGCGATCCGCGGCCCCGAGCGGGGCGACATCTATTTTGGATCCGGCGACGAGGCCGGCCAGCTGGCGGGCACGACCAAGCATGCCGGCAGATTTTTCGTGCTGCTGCCGCGTGAGCAGAGTGCGCCATGAAGAAGCCGACGCCTCCTTCGCGCCGGCGCCATCTCTCGAAAGAGGACGAGGCTCTTTGGGAGCACACGGCCGAGACCCTCGAGCCGATCAAGGGCAAGAAGCAACGGCACGTCGCCGATACGGCGGAGTTCGATCCGGACGCGGTGCCGCCGTTCACTGCAAAAGCATCCGCCGGAAAGAAATCCGAGACCCACGCGCCGGCCGGGCACGGAAGCAAAAAAGCAGCCCATCCCGCTGTGCCGCCGCCGATCCCCTCCGTCGCGCCTCCCGCGCTCGCCGACTTCGACCGCAAGGCCGCGCGGCGCCTACGCCAAGGCCAGGTCGAGATCGAAGCCCGCATCGATCTTCACGGCATGCGCCAGCACGAGGCGCACATGGCGCTGAGGCGCTTTCTGCATTCGTCGTTCGGCAAGGGTTTGCGCTGGGTTCTCGTCATCACCGGCAAGGGCGGTCCGCGGCGCCCGCGAGAGGACGAGGATGTCGGCTACAGCACGCCGGAGCGCGGCATTTTAAGGCGGAATGTTCCGGTCTGGCTGGCCGAGCCTGAGCTGCGCACCATCGTCGTCAGCTACACGACGGCCGCGATCTCGCACGGCGGCGAAGGCGCGATTTACATTCAGCTCCGCAACCCCGGCCGCGTTCGCTAGCTAGGGGCCTGGGCCTAGCCAGAACCTTACGGGCAGGCGGTCGCGACAGCTTGGAGCGCTTGCCCGAGCCCGCTCAGAGAGTAGGTGTCGGTGGTTTGGGTGCCGCGCGTCGAGGTTGCCTGCACCACGAGCTTCGAGCCCTTCTTCATGGCTTCGATCAACTTCAGCTCTTCGGTGGCGTCCGCGACATAGGCGCGATCGTCCTGCCCGAACAGCTGGAAAGCCTCGTCTCCGACCGCTACGGAGATCGGAGTGTCGGGTTTGGCCTTGTAGCCGAGCTTGACCGAGACCTCCGACTTGACGCCCTCTTTCGGCCAAGCGGAAACATAGAACACCACCTTGGCGCGATTGGCGCCCGCCGGTTCCTTGATCGTTGGCTGCGCTGCGGCGAAGCAGATCTTCGGGCCTTCGCCGGCATTCTGATGAACGATCCAGTTGCCGAACTTGCCGGTTTCGAGTGCGGCCTGCTCTGTCGTTTGCGCGGCGAGAGGCGCGCTTCCGAGCAACAGCACACCAGCGAGAGCAAGCGGGCCGGATCGAGCACCAAATCGAACGAATGGAATCATGCGGAATGATGTCATGCGAAGATCGCGAGCCCCTCTACTCCGGCGAATCTGGCCTTTCTTATACGAGGCGGGGCGCCCCTCTGTCACCCGCCCGTCCGGCCTTTACGGTGGCCATCCGCACGAACCGATCCTGAGGTATTGGCCGGGCCGCCCTCCGAAATCGGCCGCTCCGCAAACGGAGCGAGACTTTTGACGCGATCGTACATGACGATTGCGCCCGCCATTGCGACGTTGACGCAAAAGCTCGTCGGGATCTTGACGGTGAAGTCGCAACGTTCGAGCAACGCGTCCGAAAGCGATCCCCGTTCCGGCCCGAGCACATAGGCGGCTTGTAGCGGATGACGGAAGCTCGGCAACGCAACGGCTTCGTCCAGAAGCTCAATCCCGACGAGCTTGCAGCCTTTGGGCAGCACCATCTCGTCCGGGGTGATCCAGTTGTAGTGGGGCAGGTGCCAATGCCCCTTGGACGTATCGGCGCGCGCTTCGAGGGCCTGGTATTGAGCGCCGATGGTAAAGGTGAAGCTGGCGCCGAAGGCATGCGCCGATCGCATCAGGTTCCCGAGATTCAAGGCCTTGGACGATCTTTCGGCACCGATTGCGAAATAGCCGCGGGATTTGGGGGGCCAGGCTGGTGAGGTCATGAAGGGGCTCGCATGGAAACAAGTCTCCGGTTAGGAGAACTCAGGAATTTCGTACCGGGAGGTCACACATGAAGGCGGCCCTTTGCAAGACCCTCGACGGTCCCGAGGCCGTAGTGGTCGAGGAGATTGCGGATCCGGTGGCCGGGCCGGGCGAAGTTGTCGTGCGCGTGCAGGCGGCTGCGCTCAACTTCTTCGACACGTTGATTACACGCGGCAAATACCAAACCAAGCCCGCGCTCCCGTTTTCGCCGTCGGGCGAAATTGCGGGCGTGGTGGAAAGCCTCGGCACCGGCGTCGCGGGGGTTAAGGTCGGCGATCGTGTCGCGGCTGCGGTCGGCTACGGCGGCGCCCGGGAAAAGATTGCGATTGCCGCCGAGGGCCTGATCCCGATCCCGGATGGCGTCTCGGATGCGGTGGCCTCGGCCGTCAGCGTCACCTTCGGCACCGCCATTCATGGTTTGAAGGATCGCGGCCACGTGAAGCCGGGCGAGACCGTCGCCATCCTGGGGGCCACCGGGGGTGCAGGCCAGGCTGCCGTCGAGGTCGCGAAGCTTCTTGGCGCGCGCGTCATCGCGGCCGGTTCATCCGACGAGAAGCTTGCGATCTGCAAATCGCTCGGCGCCGACGAAGTCGTGAACTACGACGCGGTCGATCTGAAGCAAGCGCTGAAGGATCTGACCGACGGGCGCGGCGTCGATGTCGTCTACGATTGCGTCGGCGGCAAGTATGCCGAGCCGGCCGTGCGGGCGCTCGCTTGGGAAGGTCGCTTCCTGGTCGTCGGCTTTGCCGCGGGAGATATCCCGAAGCTTCCGCTCAATCTCCTGCTGCTCAAGGGCGCGGATGCTGTCGGCGTGTTCTGGGGCGAAGCCGTACGCCGCAATCCGGAGCGTCATCGCACCAACATGATCGAGGTGCTGGGCTGGGTTGCGGACGGGAAACTCGACCCGCGTATTCAGGCGACCTATCCGCTGGCTGAAATCCGCGAAGCCATTGGCGTGCTCGACCGTCGCGAAGCCGCCGGCAAGATCGTGCTGACGCTAGGCGCGTAACAGCCCATCGCGTTTTCAGGGTCAGCTTGCGTCGAGCACGATGAGGTGATCGGGCAGCACGTTGGCTTCACACGATCCCGGCGGAAAATGCGTGGCAAGATGCCCGCCGACTTCGCCGATCGCTGCGATGAAGCCTTCGGTGTGTTGCTTGGCGCCGAACGCTGTGGTGAGCCGTTCGACGATCTCCTGCCAGGTTCCCTTTGGAACGCGCGCTTCGATCCCCGAGTCCGCGACGATCTCGGCGTGCCGCTCGGCGACGGAGATGAAAATCAGCACGCCGGTGCGCCCCTCGGTCGTATGCAGGTTCTGCGAAACGAACTGCTCCATCGCCCGCCGGTGCGCGCGCAGCCGCTTGATCCGCCGCGGCACCAGCCAGTAGCGGACTGGCCGCGGCAGCGTCGCTGCCAGCACGAGGCCGAACGCGGCGACTTGCGCGAGATAGATCCAGGCCGCCGGCCACCAGGTCCAGAGGATCAGCGGCCACGGCACCAGAAGCGCGACCACCGAAGCCCACAGGAACGGCGCGTAGAGATACGTGCTGCTCTCGGACGCGACCACAGCGACGATCTCGCCGGATGTCGCTTGTTCGGCGCGCGTGATGGCTTCCGCGATGCGGTGCTCTTCGGAGTCTGAAAACAGTCCCATGGCGTTGTCCTTAGAGTGCTTCCGCAAGATTACCAGCTTCCCGATCCGCCGCCGCCGCCGAAATCGCCACCGCCACCGGACCAGCCCCCGCCTCCGCCACCGGACCAACCGCCACCGCCCCAGCTGTCGGACCCGCCGCCCGGGGGAAACACCACGAGCCCACCGTTGCGCCCGCGATTTGCCCGGCGGCGCTGGTCGCGCCCGAGCGTTTGCGGCGCCTGCGCGGCGTATCGCGTTTGCACGTAGATGATGTAGATGAAAATCCCGACCCAGAACGCGATCAAAAGCAGCGCGATCCAGTCGGGGCCGTCGCCTTTATCGAGGCCGCGCGCCCGCGCCTTCACCTCCTCGGCATCGCCGAGCAGCGTATCCTTGACGTCGCGCACGCCGGCACGAATGCCCGCGCTGAAGTTGCCTTTGCGGAACTCTGGCAGGATCGCGTTCTCGATGATGATCTTGCTCATCAGGTCGGTCACGAGCGGCTCAAGCCCGCGTCCCACCTCGATGCGGACCTTGCGCTCGTTGGGTGCGACGATCAGCAGGACGCCATTGTCCTTGCCCTTCTGGCCGATGCCCCAGTGACGGCCGAGCTGATAGCCGTACTCCTCGATTTCGTAGCCTTGGAGCGAGGGCACCGTCACGACGACGAGCTGGTCGGTCGACTTCTCCTCGAGCGACTTGAGCTCGCTTTCGATGGCGCTGCGATCTTCGGGTGTGAGCAACCCTGCGTCGTCGACGATCTGCCCCGTGAGCTGCGGGAATGTCGGTGCCGCGTTGGCAGCCGCGCACGCAAGAAAAATCGCGACGGCGATCGCTGAGAAAGCCGCCGCGATTTGCGCAATCGAATGCCGGTCAGTCCTGAAGATCACTTGCTCGTGCCGAAATCGACCTTAGGTGCTTTCTGCTCTTCCGCCGGGATATCGAACGTCGCCATCACGGCGGCCGACGGATAGAGGAACGACTTCCACAGGCGGCCCGGGAACGTCGTGATCTCCGTATTGTACTGTCGCACGGCCTGGATGTAGTCGCGCCGCGCGATCGAGATACGGTTCTCGGTGCCTTCGATCTGGCTCTGCAAAGCCAGGAAGTTCTGGCCGGACTTGATATCCGGATAGCGCTCGACGACCGCGAGCAGCTGGCGCAGCGCACCGCCGAGCGTGTTCTGAGCGTCCTGGAATTGCTTCATCGCGTCCGGATTGGTCAGGATGTCCGCCGGCACCTGAACGCTGACCGCCTTGGCGCGCGCCTCGGTGACGTCCGTCAGCACCTTGCGCTCCTGCTCGGCGAAACCTTTCACGCTTTCGACGAGGTTCGGAATGAGATCGCTGCGCCGCTTGTACTGGTTCAACACCTCGGACCAGGCGGCCTTCGCGCTCTGCTCGTAGGTGGGGATGTTGTTGACGCCGCAGCCGCCGAGCGACAGCGCTGCGAGGGCGAGTGCCAGCAAATGAAGCGGCCGGATGGCGCGGGAGGCAAGGGCGGGGGTCATGGCAGGGAACCTCGTAGGGGGTGAACGTACAGGATCACGACGAGGGTTTAGCACTTTGCGCGTCGGCAGGAAATCGACTGCTGTGAAACGATCGCTTCAAACTGATTAAAACTGCTGAGGTTTGAGGATGTTGAACTTAACCAACCGCGGGCTTCCCAAAACCGGAGCGAGCCGGCAAGCGCTAGAATAGGCGCACCTGCCCTGGAGCCCTTCCCGATGTCCACCTGCCGTCTCGCGGCCCTCGCCGCCGTTCTTTCCATGACATCCATGGCTGCGCCCGCTTGGGCCTGTCGTGGCGGTGAATGCTACGACAAGGTGCGGCTGCCGGATGTTTATGAAACGGTCGACCGGCAGGTGGTCGTGCGCCCCGGCTATCGCGAGGTTGTCGAGACCGAGCCCACCGTCGTTGTCCGGCCGGAACGGGTGCTGATCGAGCCGCGCCGCGTCGGCTACGAGATGACACCGCCGGTCACGCGCACCGTGTTTCAGGAAATCGTCGTGCGTCCCGCTGGATATCGCTGGGAAACGACCTATGGCCCGTACGGCGAGCGCCGTTGCAAGGTTCCGGTTCCCGCCGAGGTGAAGGTGGTTCCGCGCGAGGTGTTCGTTGCGCCCGGTCGGCGCGTGCGCGTCGTCACGCCACCTGTCTACGGCGTGCGCGAGCGCGTCGTTGCGGTGAAGCCTGCTCGCCGCGTTGTGATGGACTATCCGCCCGTCGTCGCGCGCGAACGGGCTCGCGTTCTGGTCCGCCGCGGCGGCACGGCCTGGGTCCGCACCGGCACATATGCCGGATATGGCTGGTAGCAGCGTCATTCACGTTGGCACCAGCGATCTCCGCTTGACGGCTGCGCCCCGCGTTTGGGATCACAGCGTGTGCTGTCGCGCTGGCCTTGCCCGGGGGTGCGACAGAGAAAAACCGCGCAGCTTCGCGAGACCGCCACATTCCCGACGCACATGGGTCAGGGGAATGTCGACGACCACTTGAGGCAGGGGAGGCCTCACATCGTCATGCGCAATACGATCGCTGTGATGAACACGAAGGGTGGCGTGGGCAAGTCCACGCTCGTGTTGGCATTGGCCGAAACCTTGTCGGCCTATCACGGCAAGAACGTGCTGGTGATCGACAGCGACTCCCAGGCTTCCGTCTCAAGCATGCTGATGACGATTCCCAATCTGCATCGTCTGCAGCAGAACGGGCTGACGATGGTCGACTTTCTGGTCGCGCGCGTGCTGCAGGATCAGCCGGCCGATTGGCTTCGTTTCATTGTCCGCAACGTTTCGGACGTCGATGACGCGAGAAGCGTGTTTCTGATCCCGAGCGATATGCAGCTCACGCTGTTCGAGCGCGAGGTGTCGAAGGAAAGCCTGCATGCCCGCCTGCGGGCGGTGATCGGCGCGTTGCTCAACGAAGCGCGCAAGGTGTTCGACATCATTTTCATCGATTGCCCGCCCGGCTTGTCCGTTCTGACGGAAAGCTGGCTGCGCGAGGCCGACTATCACATCTCGCCGACGAAAGCAGACTATGTCTCGGTGTGCGGGCTCGAAGTGTTTCGCCGCTTCAAGACGCTCAATCCGGAGATGGGCTTCGCCGAGAACATGGGCGTTCTGATCAACATGAAGGATCTGAATTCGCCGACCGAGGAAGACTACCACAACTGGCTTCTGACCAATCCGGACAACCGTTGTTTCAACCAGGTGGTACCGCGCGCCGTGGCGCTGCAGGAGGCCGCGCGCTTCCATGCGCCCGATCGCTCATACTTTGCGAAGTACCCGGGCGAGACCGGAAAGTCGCTGCGTCAGCTCTGCGAGGAGCTGCTGACCCGCATGGGGCTGCCGAGCGGAACCACCTCGCAGCCGTCGAAGCCGCCGGCGATCCCCCAGCCGGGCACGCCGGACGGACCGATCTCGGCCCCCGTCGGCTGACGCGTCAGGTTGCGTCGCCGACCTCAAGCCAGGCAGGCTTTTTAGTTCTGAGATTTTTGAAGAATTGGAGCGGGCGATGAGATTCGAACTCACGACCCTCACGTTGGCAACGTGATGCTCTACCCCTGAGCTACGCCCGCGTCCGGAAATAGGGTAATGCGCGCCGCGAAGCGACGCGCCCGGTCTTATTGCCCAACCGCAGCGCCTTTGCAAGCGTCTTCCGTCGATTGGCCTCCGAGGGCCTATTTTGGGCAGATGGGACGCGGGGACTTGCCCCATTCGCGGTGTTCCGCATTGCGCCGAAGGCCCGATTGCGGTTGAGTTCGCTCCGAACAGGGACGAAGCAGGCTCGCAACTTGCGAGGGTGCTTACCATATTTGGACTGGCGGCGCCGAGCGGGCGAATCGAGCGGCTGACACGGGATTGCGAGGAGCGAAGGAATGGATTTGGGAGCACTGAAGCCCGGAAACGCCGCAGCGGCAGGCGACATCATCAAGGATGGCACGTCCGCGAGCTTCAGCAAGGACGTCATCGAGGCGTCCCGGCAGGCCCTCGTGCTGGTCGATTTCTGGGCGGCCTGGTGCGGCCCCTGCAAGCAGCTCACGCCGATCATCGAGAAGGTGGTGAAGAGCTACAACGGCAAGGTCCGGCTCGTCAAAATCAACACCGACGAGCATCCGGCGATTGCCGGTCAGCTTCGCATCCAGTCGTTGCCGACTGTCTATGCCTTCCGTGACGGCCGCCCGCTCGACGGCTTCATGGGTGCGCAGCCCGAAAGTGCCGTGCGCCAGTTCATCGAGCGTTTGCTCGGCGCCGACGAGGAAGCCGATCTCGCCGCCGTCATCGAGGCCGCGGAAGCCGCCCTCGAGGCCGGCGATCTGCAGGGAGCCGCCGAAGCCTTCGCCGCGATCCTGCAAGCCGACCCGGAGAACGTTCAAGCCATCGCTGGTCTCGCTCGCTGCTACTTGAAGAGCGGCGATGTGGAACGGGCCGAGCAGACGCTGGGCCTCGTGCCACCCGACAAGCTGTCGAGTGCGCCGGTGCAAAGCGCGCGGGCCGCGCTCGATCTGGCAAAGCTTGCGGACAAGTCCGACAACAGCGCCGAGCTCGAGCAGCGCCTTGCGGCCGACCCGGCCGACCACCAGACGCGGTTCGATCTTGCCGTCGCGCTCGCCGCGCGTGGCAAGAAGGAGGAGGCGCTCGATCATCTTTTGGAACTCGTGCGTCGCGATCGCAATTGGAACGAGGAGGCCGCCCGCAAGCAGCTCGTCCAGCTGTTCGATGCCTGGGGCCCGAAAGACGAGAGCACGTTGGATGGCCGCCGCCGTCTTTCGTCGATCCTGTTCCGCTGAACCAAGCTTGAATCATCGGTTTCATCGAAGGTGAGGAGCCTTTCGTGGCATTTGCCGACAAATACCGTCGCCCTGCGGACTTGCCGTCGCGCCTTCCGCTGTTTCCGTTGCGCGGAGCCATCTTGCTGCCCGGATCGACGCTGCCACTCAGCATTTTCGAGCCGCGCTATCTCGAAATGATCGAGGACGTGATGAGCGGCCCGCGCATGCTCGGCATGGTGCAACCGGCGGGATCGTCGTCGGAGGAAAGCCCGGCCGGCAAAAACATCGAGCTGCGCCGCGTCGGCGGAGCGGGCCGCGTGACGAGCTACCAGGAGCTGGACGACGGACGCCTCGCGATCGCGGTCACCGGCGTGACGCGGTTCGAGATCGTGGGCGAAGCCGAAACCGGAAAAGCCTACCGCGCCGCGACCGTGAGCTACGATCGCTTTGCCGGAGATCTGACCCGCGGTCTCGGCGAGGAGCAGATCGATCGCGCAGGCCTGCTCGAAACGCTCCGCACCTATCTCTCCGATCACAATCTCAAGACCGATTGGTCGGTGGTCGAGCGCGCACCGAGCGAATTTCTGATCAACGCGCTGTGCGTGATGTCTCCCTATGGACCGGAAGAAAAGCAGGCGCTGCTCGAAGCACGCGATCTCAAGACGCGCGCCGAGGTGCTGGTTGCGTTGGCCGAGATGGACCGGGCCATGCGCGGCGGCTCCGGCGGCACGATCCAGTAGAGGCCTCCATGACCGAAGACACCCCCCGCCAGACGACGAGCGAAGAGCCTGATCCGAAGCTGCTCGAGCTGCTGGTTTGCCCGGTCACCAAAGGGCCCCTCACCTACGATCGCGCGGCCCGCGAGCTGATCAGCGCCAAGGCCAATCTGGCCTTCCCGATCCGCCACGGCGTGCCGCTGATGACGGTCGAAGCGGCGAGATCGCTGGATGAGCCGGCGGCCCCAAGTACCGCTACGTCCGGCACGACTCCGCCCGGTTGACCGGCGAAACCGTCGCAAAATTGTCTCCGATTCGTGATTGAGTGCCCTCCGTCGGCAACCCCGGCGGCTCTTTGTTCTTGGACGGAATTCCCATGACCACCGCACGACAGGCAAGAATGCGGACGATTACGAAGCGCATTGCCGGACGTTGGCAGGACAACCCACTTCTCACGGCCGCGCCCCGCGGTCTTCTGGCGCTCAGGGCTCTCAACGAAAAGGCGCGCTCGTCGGCGCTGCCGTTCGTTCGCAAGACGCCCATCAAGGTTTACGGCCGCATCGGAAACCTGGTCGTTCGCCTTGCGCAGGGCCGTAAGGATATTCTGCGCGCCCAGCGGCTGCGCTTCGAGGTGTTCTACGAGGAAATGTCGGCAACGCCGACCGGGATCGCAGGAATGCGCCGCCTCGATCAGGACCCTTACGATGCCATCTGCGATCACCTCCTTGTCGAAGATCGCAGCACCGACACCGCCTTTAGCGACGGTTGGACCCGCAGCCGCAAGCCGCATGTGGTCGGAACCTACCGCGTGCTCCGCCAGGAGGTCGCGCAACGCTCGCTCGGCTTCTACACGGCAAGCGAATACGACATCGCGCCGCTGATCGCCGCGCGCTCGCCGCGCTACCGCTTCATGGAGCTTGGCCGCTCGTGCGTGCTGCAGCCCTACCGCAACAAGCGCTCCGTGGAGCTGCTCTGGCACGGGCTCTGGACCTACATCCGCGAGCATAAGGTCGACGTGATGATCGGCTGTGCAAGCTTCGAGGGCACCGACCCCGAGGCCCATGCGATGGCGCTGAGCTTCCTGCATCACCATGCCCTCGCCCCGCCCGAGTGGCGCTGCCGCGCCCACGACCGGCTCTATGTGCCGATGGACCGCATCCCGCGCGAGAAGATCGACACCAAGCAGGCGTTGAAGGCCCTGCCCCCGCTGATCAAGGGATATTTGCGCCTCGGCGCCTTCGTCGGCGACGGCGCGGTCATCGATCGCCAGTTCGGCACGACCGACGTTCTGATCGTGCTGCCGGTCGAGAACATCGACCCGCGCTATTTCGACCACTTCGGTGCCCCGGACGAGCTGAAAAGCCGCATCGCCGCTGAAGTTTAAGGCACTTTAGGCGGGCCAACGTCGCTTCGGGCGGGAAAGTCCCGCCCCGAGCGCCGGTCAGGCGGACACGCTTCCCCATTAAATTCCCGAGCCCGCCCCGTGTGGGGTTTCCAATCCTGTCGTCAACCGGCTATCCGTTTGGCCGGACAATGACGTTTTAGGATTGGCGACGTCGGAATGGCGGGGCAAAGGCGACATCGGCGGGAAGAGGTGATTTCCGGGGAGGAAGCTGCGGCCGACCTTCCGGACAGCGCTCCGGCGCCAGCGGCCGATGAGCTGCAGCCCGCGCAGGCGGAGCCGGCTTCGGTCCAGGCGTTCGCGCCGGGTGAAGCCACCCCCTCGATGGCGCAATTCTTGGAGATCAAGGCCGCCAACCCGGACAGCATCCTCTGGTACCGGATGGGCGACTTCTACGAGCTGTTCTTCGACGACGCGGTCGTGGCATCCCAGGCCCTCGGCATCGTCCTGACCAAGCGCGGCAAGCACCTCGGCCAGGACATCCCGATGTGCGGGGTCCCGATCCACCGCGCCGACGAGTATCTGCAGCGCCTGATCCGTCGCGGCTTCCGCGTAGCCGTCTGCGAGCAGCTGGAAGATCCGGCGGAAGCCAAGAAGCGCGGCTCGAAGTCCGTCGTCCGTCGCGACGTCGTGCGGCTCGTCACACCGGGAACGCTGACCGAAGAGACGCTTCTCGATGCCCGCTCACGCAACTATCTGACCGCCCTGTTCCGCGCGCCCGGTCCTGCGGAAGGCCCGCTCCTCGGAACCGAGGCCACCGTCGCGATCGCCTCTCTCGATATTTCGACCGGCGAGTTCGAGGTCGGCGAGACCAATGGCCGCGATCTTCCGGGCGAGCTGGTTCGGCTGGCACCGGGTGAGGTCTTAGCGGGTGATGCGCTGCTGGCCGAAGCGGATTTGAAGGCGTGGATTGGCCGTGCGGGAGCGGCCGCGACGCCGGTCCCGGCGGCATCCTTCGACAGCCTGTCCGGAGAGCGGGAGCTGAAAGCCCGCCTCGGCGTTGCCGATCTCGGCGCGTTCGGCGGCTTTTCGCGCCCCGAGCTGGCCGCCATCGGCGCGTTGCTGCGCTATGTGGATCTGACCCAGATCGGCAAGAAGCCAGTCGTGCGTGCGCCGCGGCGCATGGGGGCCGGCGCCACGCTCATCATCGATGCGGCGAGCCGCTCGAGCCTCGAGCTCGTACGCTCCACGTCGGGCGAGAAGGCCGGCAGCCTTCTCGATGCCATCGATTGCACGGTGACGGGAGCGGGCGCCCGCGAACTCGCCGCACGCCTCGCAGCCCCGCTATCGGATGCGCGCGCCATCGAAGCCCGTCTCGATGCGGTTGCCTTTTTTGTCGAGGATGAGCGCCTGCGCGAAATGCTGCGGGCCGCATTGAAGGGCGCACCGGATCTCGCGCGCGCCGTCTCGCGCCTCGCATTCGGGCGCGGCGGTCCACGCGATCTTGTCGGCATTGCCCAGGGTCTGGAGGCAGCACACGCGGCGGCAACGCTCCTCGGCGCCAAAGCCCGCGCGGTGGGTTTCCCGGACGACATCGCGCGGCTGTTGCAGCGGATCGACGGAAAAGGCGCGGACTTGCTGGCGCTGCTGTCGGCCGCGCTCGTCGATGAGCCACCCCATCTCAAACGCGACGGCGGGTTTGTGCGCGCTGGGTTCCGCGCGAGTCTCGACGAAGCCCAGAAGCTGCGCGACGACAGCCGCCGCGTGATGGCGGAGCTGGAAGCGCGTTACATCGAGCTGTCCGGCGTCAAGACGCTGAAGATTCGCCACAACAACATCCTCGGCTATTTCATCGAGGTGACGCAGGCCAACGCCAAGCCGCTGACCGAGCTGCCGCTGTCCGACACGTTCCGTCACCGCCAGACTATGGCCAACGCCGTTCGTTTCACGACGCTTGAGCTTTCGGACATCGAAGGCCGTATCGCGTCCGCGGCCGATCGCGCGCTCGCGATCGAGCAAGAGATCTTCAGTGAGCTGGCCTCCGCCGTCGCGAGCGAAGAGCGCACCCTGACCGATATCGCGGCGGCCCTCGCCGAGCTGGATCATACGACCGCGCTCGCGCACCTCGCCCACAACGAGCGCTACGTTCGCCCGCGCATTGATGACGGCCCTGCGTTCGAAATCCAGGGCGGTCGCCATCCCGTCGTCGAACAGGCGTTGAAGAACGCGCGGGGCGGGCCGTTCGTCGCCAACGATTGCTGCCTCGGCCGCTCGGAGGGCGAAGCCGGCCAGGGCACCGATGACGTGCCCGATGCCCGCATCTGGCTCGTCACCGGGCCGAACATGGCCGGCAAGTCCACCTTCCTGCGCCAGAACGCGCTGATCGCGATCCTCGCCCAGATGGGATCGTTTGTTCCCGCGGCCGAGGCGCACATCGGCATCGTCGATCGCGTCTTCAGCCGCGTCGGTGCCGCCGACGATCTCGCGCGCGGTCGCTCTACGTTCATGGTCGAGATGGTCGAGACGGCCGCGATCCTCAATCAAGCCACCGCGCGCTCGCTGATCATCCTCGACGAGATCGGGCGCGGCACCGCCACCTTCGACGGCCTCTCGATCGCGTGGGCCGCGGTTGAATTTCTTCATGAGCAGACCCGCGCCCGCGTGCTGTTCGCGACGCACTATCATGAGCTGACCGCCCTTGCCGGGCGCCTCGCCGCCGTCGCCAACGTGACGATGGACGTCAAGGAATGGCAGGACGACATCGTCTTTCTGCATCGCGTGAAGGCGGGTGCAGCCGATCGCTCCTACGGCATTCAGGTCGCCAAGCTCGCCGGCCTGCCCGCGCCCGTCATTGCGCGCGCCCGCGAGGTTCTGGCTCTGCTTGAAAAGTCCGACCGCCGCCGAGGCCAGAGCGGCCCCTTGGACGATCTACCCCTCTTTGCCGCCGCGCGGCCCGCCAGCGAACCGCAACGTGCTGGGAACGCCGCGCTCAATGCGGCGTTGGACGCCCTCAATCCCGACGAGTTGTCGCCGAAAGCAGCGCTCGATGCGCTATACCGCCTCAAACAAATACGGGCAGACGAGCCACAGAAATGAGTTCACACAGTTTACCGCCTGCCCCCTATTTCGATACGCAGGAGCTGCGGCACACGCTGACCGCGCTCTTCAATACGCACGGCAGCGCCGCCGAGGCACGCCCCGCGATCCTCGATCGCCTCAAGCTGCTGGTGAAAGCAGCCCGCGGCACCGCGCGCCTTCAGCTCGAATCCGATGGCAACGGACGCCGTTGCGCGCTGGGCCTCGCCCGCTTCCAGGACGAGCTGGTCCGGCTGATCTACGATTACACCGCTGCGCACGTGTATCGCGCCACCAATCCCTCCGACGCTGAGCGCATGGCCATCGTCGCGACGGGAGGCTACGGCCGCGAGCTGCTGGCGCCGGGCTCCGACATCGATCTTCTGTTCCTGCTGCCTTACAAGCAGACGCCATGGGGCGAGAGCGTTGCCGAATACATGCTCTATCTGCTGTGGGATCTCGGCTTCAAGGTCGGCCACGCGACGCGCACCGTTGATCAGTGCATCAAGCTCGCCAACTCCGACACGACGATCCGCACGTCGCTGCTCGACATGTGGCTGATCCAGGGCGACGAGAAGCTGTTCGGCGAGCTCGAGCGGCGCTTCCGCACCGACGTGATCAAGGGATCGGAGCGCGCTTTCATCGAGGCCAAGCTCGCCGAACGCTCGGAGCGCCATCGCCGCGCCGGCGAAAGCCGCTACAAGGTCGAGCCCAATATCAAGGACGGCAAGGGCGGCCTGCGCGATCTCCATACGCTGCATTGGCTTTCGAAGTATCTGCTCGGCCACGATGTCGGCAGGGAGAGTGTCGAGAAGGGCATCTTCACCGCACGCGAGGTTGCGACCTTCCGCAAGTGCGAAGACTTCCTATGGACGGTGCGCTGCTACCTGCATTTCTACACCGGCCGCGCCGAGGAGCTTCTGAGCTTCGAGATCCAGCCCATGCTGGCCGATCGTCTCGGCTACAAGGACAAAAGCGGACTGCGCGCTGTCGAGCGCTTCATGAAGCACTACTTCCTGGTCGCGAAGGAAGTTGGTGATCTCACCACCATTCTCTGCGCCGCCCTCGAGATGCAGCAGCTGAAGAGCACGCCGGTTTTCGATGCGCTCCGCAATCCTCTGACCTGGAAGCTCCGCCGCCAGGTGCGCGAAAAAACCGATTTCCGCATCGACAACGGCCGCATGAACATTGCCGATGCCGAGGTCTTCCGGCGCGATCCGGTGAACCTCATCCGCTATTTCGCGCAGGCCGAGAACACCAGCACGTTCTTGCACCCCAACGCCATTCGCGAGCTGCGCCGTTCCTATCCGCTGATCGACGACAAACTACGCAACGACCCCGAAGCCAACCGCATCTTCCTGAAGCTGTTGACCGGCCATGCCAGCCCCGAAGCGACGCTGAGGCGCATGAACGAAGCGGGCGTCCTCGGCCGCTTCATTCCGGAGTTCGGCCGCGTCGTCGCGATGATGCAGTTCAATATGTATCATCACTACACTGTCGACGAGCATCTGCTGCGCACCGTCGGCATGCTGACCGACATCGAGCGCGGCGGCGCGGCGGGCGAGCTTCCGCTTTCGACCGAGCTGATCAAGACCATCCAGAACCGCCTCGTTCTGTTCGTCGCCTGCTTCCTGCACGACATCGGCAAAGGACGCGTCGAGGATCACTCGATCGTCGGCGCCCGCATCGCGCGCAAGCTGTGTCCACGCCTCGGGCTCACTGCCGCCGAGACAGACACGGTGGTGTGGCTGATCGAGCAGCACCTGACGATGAGCAACGTCGCGCAGAGCCGCGACATCTCCGATCCGAAAACAGTCCGCGATTTTGCCGACATCGTGCAGAGCCCGGAACGCTTGAAGCTGCTTCTTTTGCTATCGGTGGCGGATATCCGCGCCGTTGGCCCTGGCGTCTGGAACGGCTGGAAAGGCCAGCTGTTGCGCAATCTCTATTACGAAACCGAGCCGTTGCTTTCGGGCGGCCATACCCAGATCCCGCGCAGCACGATGGTTGCGGAAGCCCAGGCCGAGCTGCGCACCGCGTTGAACGATTGGCCGTCCGAGGAGGTCGATCACTTCATCAACCGCCACTATCCGGACTATTGGCTTCGTACCGAGCCCACCCGGCGCGTTTATCATGCGCGCCTGTTGCGCGAGGCCGAGCGGGAGGGCAAGACGTTTGCCGCCGGCCAACAGACGGATGCCTTCCGCGCCGTCACCGAGCTGACGGTGTTCGCGCCGAACCATCCGCGTTTGCTGTCTCTTCTCGCGGGCGCTTGCGCGGCAAACGGCGCCAACATCGTCGGCGCACACGTGACGACCACGCGCGACGGCTATGCGCTCGACACGTTCCTCTTGGCTCGCGAGCTTGGCGAGGACGAGGATGAGCTGCGCCGCGCAAAGCGCATCGAGGAAACCATCGAGCGCTTGCTGCGTGGCGACACCTGGGTGCGCCAGTTGCTGGAGAAGCGCCGCCCCACGCCTGCGCGCGTCGAGGCGTTCAAGGTGCCGCCGGAGGTCTACATCAACAACACGTTGTCCGATGCCTACACGGTGATCGAAGTGACGGGCCGCGACCGCACCGGCCTTTTGCACGAACTGACGAACGCTTTGTCAGATCTCTATCTCGACATCACGTCGGCCCACATCACGACCTTCGGCGAGAAGGCCGTCGACGTGTTCTATGTGACCGATCTCACGTCGAAGAAGATCGAAAGCGAAACCCGCCAGCAGACCATCAAGGACCGCCTGATCCAGATCCTCGAAGGGCCTGCGACAACGCAGTAGGAATGCACCATAGGCTTGCCGCCCGATATGGCAAATCACAGTGATCAATTCTGCTTATGCTGCGGCAAGGCCCACTTCTTGTAAGGCCGCCCCGCAGATGTGGTCTATGTGTGGCGTTGGAATAAAGAACAGCCTATCTCGCCCCCCTCTGACTACAATGCCCAGAAACCGGATAACCCGTTCACGGGCACTCAGGCCAAATACTGGCGCACCGCTAAAGCCGTCGTAGTCGCCACCACATCTCGGAACCATCACCAGCCCGGGAGAAATACTCAACATTGGCAACTGCTCCGGAGCCAACCTCAAGGAATCCGCCCATACCAAGACTTGAGACAGTGCAACACCTTCACACTTGTACTCTCCAGAAAGCTCCGTCAGCTTGGAAGGGTAGCCTACTGTGAAGAATTTCTCACACACATCTCGCTGTGTAGAAGCGCCCTGATCTTGGAACCACAACGGTGTGTCATGCCCATATTCAGGAGGCAGAAGCGGCATTTCGAGGACGCAAAGATCGTCCTCTTCGCGCGTACCGCCGCATTTGAGGAAACGACACGCTGCAAACAATCGAGATCTATTCGACGATAGATGAATGCAGAGGTGATGGGGACTTTGAACGTCTCGTATCTGATGTCGAGTGAAGACGCAGAAGCGTCTTCCCGATGTTTGATAAAGAAAAGCAGTTCCTAGATTTCGTGTGGGCCAGTTCTCATCACTCGTAACTGAGTGCAAAGATACGACGCTCCTCCGCGTTTCAACGATTGCCTGATTGGCTGGAAGCCAAATTCCATTGATCGACGCGAATCGTGAACCAAGAATTTCCTGCATTGCAGTCAGCCTCATTCCAAGGGGGAAATGATAGCTGAGTCGTCGATTAATGCGCGGCTTCCCAGTTCGCCGCCGCTTTCGCGTCCACCTGGATCGGCACGCTGAAATGCACGGCCGGTGCGGCGGCGCCTTCCATCACGCGCTTCGCAACCTGGATCAGCTTGTCCGCTTCCCGCTCCGAAACTTCGAACACCAGTTCGTCATGCACCTGCAGCAGCATGCGCGCGGTTTCGAGCTTGGCGTCCGCGAGCGCTGGTCCCATCCGCACCATTGCGCGCCGGATCACGTCGGCCGCACTGCCCTGGATCGGCGCGTTGATCGCGGCGCGCTCGAGGAAGCCGCGCATCGACGGGTTCTTGGTGTTCACTTCCGGATAGTGAATGCGCCGCCCGAAGATCGTCTCGACGAAGCCGGTTTCGTGCACGCGCTTCTTGGTGGCGTCCATGTAATCGCGGATGCCGGGGAAGCGCTCGAAATACGTTTTGATGTAGAGCCCGGCTTCCTCGCGTGAGATGCCAAGCTGGTTGGCGAGCCCGAACGCCGAGATCCCATAGATGATGCCGAAGTTGATTGCCTTCGCGCGCCGCCGCACTTCTGCGGGCATGTCCTTCACCGGCACGCCGAACATCTCGGACGCCGTCATCGCGTGAATGTCGAGCCCCTCCGCGAACGCGCGCTTCAACTGCGGAATGTCCGCGATGTGCGCGAGCACGCGCAGCTCGATCTGCGAGTAATCCGCCGAGACCAGCGTGTTGCCCTTGTCCGCGATGAACGCGGTGCGGATCTCGCGCCCTTCCTTGGTGCGGACGGGAATGTTCTGCAGGTTCGGATCGGACGAGGCGAGCCGGCCCGTCGTCGTCGAGGCCATCGCGTAGCTCGTGTGAATGCGCCCCGTCTCGCCGTGGATAAACACCGGCAGCGCGTCTGTATAGGTCGAGCGCAGCTTCGAGAGCTGGCGCCATTCGAGCATCTTGTTGATGAGCCCGCGCGCGTCTTCCGGCACATCTTCGTTGGCAGCCAGGTCGTCGAGCAGTCCGGCCCGCGTTTCCCACTGCCCGCTTTTTGTTCGCTTGCCGCCCGGGAGTTGCAGCCGGTCGAACAGGAGTTCGCCGAGCTGTTTGGGCGAGCCGAGATTGAACTTGTGCCCGACGAGCCCGTTGATTTCCTCCTCGAGCCGCGCGAGTGACTGCGCGAACGTGGACGAGAGCCGCGACAGCACGCTGCGGTCCACCAGAATGCCCGCGTGCTCCATGCCCGCGATCACCGGGACCAGCGGACGCTCCAGTGTTTCATACACGGTCGCAAGACGCTCAGCCGCAAGCCGGGGCTTGAGCTTGTGCCAAAGCCGCAGCGTCACGTCGGCATCTTCCGCCGCGTATTCGGCCGCCTTCTCGATCGGAACCTGCGCGAAGTTCTTCTCGCCCTTCTTGCCGGGCGCCAGCTCCAGCACCTTGTCGAACGAGATGCAGGTATGGCCGAGATGGCGTTGCGCGAGATCGTCCATGCCATGCCCGCCGCGTCCGGCGTCGAGTACGTAGGAAATCAGCAGCGTGTCGTCGATGGCCGTAACGTCGATGCCGTAGCGGCGCATCACGCGGCAGTCGAACTTGATGTTCTGCCCGATCTTGAGCACGCCGGCATCTTCGAGCAGCGGCTTCATCAGCGCGAGGGAGTCGCGGAGCGGGGCCTGCGTGACGCCATCGCCGTCGCCGAAATCGAAGCCGCCCGCCGCGGCCCGATGGCCGACGGGCACATAGCACGCCTTGCCCGGCGCAACGGCGAGCGAGAACCCGACCAGATCGCATGTCATGCAATCGAGTGACGTGGTCTCGGTGTCGAATGCGAAGCGTCCAGCTTCGCGCGCGGCGGCGATCCACCATGCGAGCCGGTCGAGCGTGACGACGGTTTCATAAGCGGCGCGATCGAAAGGTTCCTTGGCGATCTTGGCCGAACGGATCGCGGCACCCGCCGCCGGTGTGCCGGGACCGTGCGCGTCTCTCGTCCCTTCACTCGCTCCTTGTGAGGAGGAGCCGGCGAAGCTTGGCGGCGTCCGCACGCCACCCGTATCAGCTGAGTTCGCCGGGCTGGCTGAGGTCGAAGGCGCGTCAACGCCGAGCTTGTCGCTGATCCGCTTGGTCAGCGTTGAAAACTCCATGTGCCGCAGGAAGCCGAGCAACGTGTCGGCCTTCGGATCCTGCACGCCGGTCTGGTCGACGGGTACCGTCACCGGAACATCGTCCTTGAGCCGCACCAGCTCGCGCGAGATGCGCGCCTGCTCGGCGAATTCGATCAGCTTTTCGCGCCGCTTCGGCTGCTTGATCGCACCGGCCCCCGCGAGCAGCGAGTCGAGATCGCCGTACTCGGTGATCAGCTCCGCCGCAGTCTTGACGCCGATGCCCGGAACGCCCGGCACGTTGTCGGTGGAATCGCCGGCGAGCGCCTGCACATCGACAACTTTCTCCGGTGCCACGCCGAACTTTTCGAACACCTCGTCGCGGCCGATCTTCTTGTTCTTCATGCCGTCCCACATGACGACACCGGGACGTACCAGCTGCATCAAATCCTTGTCGGACGAGACGATGGTCACATCGCCGCCGGCTTCGACCACTTGTTTCGCGTAGGTGGCGATCAGGTCGTCGGCCTCGAATCCGAGCTGCTCGATGCAGGCCACGTTGAAGGCGCGCACGGCGTCCCGGATCAGCGGGAACTGCGGCACCAGCTCCTCCGGCGCGGGCGGGCGATGAGCCTTGTAGTCCTTGTAGATTTCGTTGCGGAAGGTCTTCTCCGAGGCATCGAAGATGACCGCGAGGTGCGTCGGTGCATCGGCCGCCTTGGTCTCGACCAGCAGCTTCCAGAGCATGGCTGCGAAGCCGTGCACGGCGCCAACCGGCAGCCCGTCCGAGGGGCGAGTCAGGGGCGGAAGCGCGTGAAACGCCCGGAAAATGTAGCCGGAGCCGTCCACGAGATAGACGTGGCTGCCCTTGACGATCGGAACCGGGTCGCCGTCAGGGACGGAACACTGGGCGGTGCGCGGGGATTTGGAGGAATTTTCGCTCATGGGCCGGCAATATAGGGGGATGAAGCAGCGTGGTCAGCCCCTGCTTGCGGCCGTACCCCGTCAATTCATGACGGACGGCCGAGAAGGCCGTTTGCCCCTGGTCGCGGAATGCGCTATCAGGTGCGTCCCGGCCCCCGCGGCGCCGGATTTTGGACTGCACCCGTAGCTCAGCTGGATAGAGTGCTGCCCTCCGAAGGCAGAGGTCACAGGTTCGAATCCTGTCGGGTGCGCCAATCGGCCCTTTGGGCCGCAGTATCATCATGAAAATTTTGTTCTGAGCGAAAGTTGAGATCAAAGTCTGCTGTTCGACCAATAGCGGCGGCGCGCGCGAAATTCGTCGTCGGTCAGCTTAGGGCCACAACCAGACCAACACATCGGCGTGCGGGTGCTTGGCCGCTGCTCCCAATTCCCACCAGCCTAACTGCCGCCCTGATGCTCGATCAGACAGGCGCTCGACGATGGATGATCGCGAGGACGCAGCATGAAAGCAGCCGTCTGCAAGGCCTACGGCGGGCCGGATGTGGTGCAACTTCTCGACGTTCCTGATCCCGTCGCGAAACCGGACGAAGTGCTCATCCGTGTCGTCGCGACCACCGTTTCTTCGGGCGATGCGCGCGTGCGCGGTGCGAGGTTCCCCTCAGGGTTCTCGCTGTTGGCACGCGTGTTCCTTGGCTTGACCGGGCCGCGCAATCAGATCCTCGGCACGGAGCTCTCAGGCGTCGTCGAGGCGGTTGGCGCCAATGTCACGCGATATCGCCCGGGCGATCAGGTGTTCGCATTCAGCGGCGCGGGGATGGGATGCCATGCGGAACTCAAGGCCATGCCCGAGGACGGCGTAATGGCGTTGGTACCAGTCGGTGTCACGTTCGAGGAGGCAGCCGCGATCTCGTTCGGCGCCACAACGGCGCTTCATTTTCTGCGCGACGTCGGCAAGGTGCAGCGGGGCGAACGCGTTCTGGTCAACGGTGCGTCCGGCGCGGTCGGCTCGGCGGCCGTGCAGTTGGCCCGGCATTTCGGGGCGCATGTCACCGGCGTTTGCTCGGCCGCCAATGCAAATCTCGCCCGCGCGCTCGGCGCGGATGCGGTGATCGACTACAAGGCGGCGGACTTTGCGAGAAGTGGCACGCGTTGGGACATCATTCTCGACACGGTCGGGAACGTGTCCTTCGTGCGCTGCCGAAATGCACTCAACAAGAATGGCCGGTTGTTGTTGGCGGTCGGCGAGCTTGGCGACCTGCTCAAGGCGCCGTTCCAATCCATGACGAGCGGATTAAAGGTGGCCGGCGGTCCTGCGCCGGAGCGGGCCGAGGATATCATCGAGCTAAAGAGACTGTGCGAGACAGGCGCTTACAAACCCGTCATCGACAGCCGCTTTGCGTTCGACCGGATCTCGGAGGCCCATGCCCGCGTCGATTCAGAACGCAAGGTCGGCAGCGTGGTCGTGACGATGCGTGACGTCCGCTGAGCGCGTGCGCAACTCGCGGAGCTCTCGAAGGTCTAAATTCAGAGATGTGCTTTTCCACATCCTGAACAATAGTCAGACCAAGGATTGTTTTGCGTGATCGCGGCCGACTCACCTACCCCTGTTGAGGGGGCCAGCGATGTCAAAAAACATTCAGATGCTCCGTGGCATAGCAGCCATGCTCGTGGTGCTGTGTCACGCGACGACGCAATGGGGCATGTGGCTTCCAGAAATAAGCCAGTATGCCTTCGCGGCCGGATTTACCGGAGTAGATCTGTTTTTCGTGATCTCGGGCTACGTCATTTCAAAGTCGGCTGTCGCAGCATCCGGGCGCAACGGTAGACTGCTCGGTGCAGCAGACTTCGGATTCAACCGTGTGGCCAGAATATTCCCCCTGTACTGGATCGTGCTCGCGGCATCGATACCGTTGGCCTTCTACATCACCGGCTCGATCTCCTGGGGAAAGCCGTTCTCTCTTTGGGAAGTCATAACGCTGTCCGGCGACAACCCGATTGTCTCGGTCGCATGGACGTTGCGGTTTGAAGTTTGGTTCTATGCTCTCATCGCAGCCCTTATCTTGATCACTCCACCGAAGTTTCTTCGCTTGGCACTCGGCAGTTTCGCGCTCACATACGGCATCATCCTCGTGTGGGCCCAACTGACAGGCTTCAACTACGGCATAATCCTGTTCCCCGTAGTACTCGACTTCCTGTTTGGGATTGTCGTTTACCTCTACTTCGATAGAGGATGGAAAGTGCCGGCGGGCGCGACCGTTGCGATTGGCGTTGCAGGGCTGCTCATCGGTACATACCTGATGATGGGCGATACATGGGCTAAGGCGGGGCTGCGCCCTTACTACCTGGGCTTCCCTGCCGCTATACTCGTCGCCGGTATGATTTCGCTTGAGCCGAAGTGGAAAGCGCCGCGGCCGCTCGTAGCGATGGGCGACGCAAGCTATTCTACGTATCTGTGGCACTGGCCGATTGTTTACGGTCTCATCATGGCCGAGATCCCAGTACCGGGATTGGCAACGGTCGCCGCAATGCTGATAGCTATGCCCGTTATAGGGTGGCTCTCGTATCGGTACATGGAACGACCGATCGCGCGATGGATCTCGACAACGCGCAGAGCAGTAAGTGTCCCGGCAGCGAAGTGGGCGCCTACTCCGGCATAGATAAAGCAACGACGATCGATACGCGGCTGTTTTCCAGCGTGGGTTTGTTTCCAGGATGCGAGCACACGAGCCGTGCGGTTTGAGAGACATCGGCTCGGATAAGAAGATGGGGCCGGAAAACGCGCGTGTGGAAGAGGAAGCGCCTCTCCGCACATTGATACTTGCAGTCTCCCTACCCCGCAAAAAGGAGACTCCCACATACGTGGCAGTTGTTCGCGCGAAGACCGGCCCCACTCCGACCACACGAGTACATTCGGGCGAGACCTTGGCAAGCGGCGGCGAAGCGCGAAAACAGAACGCCGCCTGTTGCAGGCCCGCTACGATTGCGTCGTGAAACCCATCCCTTGAGCTGCGCATCGTGCCGCGCGCACCCGCAAGCTGCACCAATGCTGAAAGATTGAGCGGAAAGCATGAGGGCCGCGAGCAGTTGCGCGCGGCCCCTTTCGTTTCGTTCGTTTCCGAACCTCAGTAGGGGTAGTACGGGCCCGCGGGCTGCATGGTCGGCATCTGCATCGGGGGAGCGGCGTTGACGGCTCCGCTCGTCTGCCCGCCCATGTAGTCCTTTGCCCAAGCGAACGGATCTTCTTCGCGCGCCGGAGTTTTCTGCGGCGGCTTGCGATCCTTGAGGTCGTGCCAGCGCGAGGCGATGGTGTCGCCGCCCACATGGATGTCGTCGAGCAGACCATAGGGATCGAACGCCGAGGGAAGCTGCGTGCAGGCGTCGAGGTAGACCCAGCGATTGTCGAACAGGTTCTCGAGGTTTTCTTCCTTCATGCAGGTTGCGCGCCGCGAGCGATGCGTGTCGATTGCGGCCTGCTCGAAGATGTCGCGCAAGTTGCCGCTCTTTGCCGTCTCAAGCCCTTTTGAAAAGAGTTCGGTGAACAGCGCCAGCGTGCCGTCCTCGTTGAAGGTCGCAGCCTGATCGCCGCGCGAGGTGAAGATGACGGCTTCGCGGCCCTTCCAGTCGCGCTGATTGCGCCGGCTGAAATTGTACCGGAAGTTCTTGTAACCGGCCGCAACTTCGCAAACCTCGAAGATGAGCACGATTTCTTCGGCTTCGATCTCGTTGGTGAGATCGCGCACGGCTTTCATCGTCAGCCAGTCGCCGTTGATGGTAGCTTGCCGGAAGTCTTTCGGCTCCACCGCCGTGTACATCGCAAGCACTTCGTCTTCGATGTCGTAGCCGTTGTAGTTTGCGTCGATGTTTCCGCCGTGGAAGTTCATGTAGATGATGACGCGGTCGCCGCTCTTCTCGCGTTCATCCAGCTCCACAAACGCTTTCCGAACGCCTTGAGCCGTCGCCTGTTCGTCGACACGCGTCATGATGTTTGCGTCGTCCAGCGCGAGCGCCTTCTTGAACCCTGCCACGATCGCATTGACGTCGTTCTGGCAGGATTCCTTCATTTGGCGGGTTGCCTCCGGATCGCCTTCGATGACTTTCCAGGGCGGGCAACCGCCCATGGCCAGGAGATGCGTTTTCTTGGGCGCGGCGAGCACGGCAGGGGCCATGGCGAGCGCAATGACGCACGCGGCGCCAAGCGCTGTGACGACAGAACGAATGACAGACATGCTCATTTTCCTATTCCTGGAACCTACGGCGCCTGCGCTTGCTCGATATCGAGCGCATCGAACGTCGGAATCGCTGGCTGGGCTCAGGGCGTGCGGCATGCGCGCCATGAACGAGGAGAGATGCTTTGGGAATGTGATTGGGTGCGATGGGGCGGAAGAGAGAGGTGCCGGCTCGTTCGAACCGGCACCTCACGTAGATCTTACTTCTTGGCTTCCTGGACGGCGGAGGTGCGGGTCGCCGGAACGTCGCCGCCGGCCTTCTCGCAATCATCCACGCTCTTGGTCAGCGCCGGCACGGCGTTGATCATGCACTGGACCGGCTGAGCGCCGCCCTGGGCCGGGCCACCCTGCATCGGAACCGGAACCGGAACCATGACGGGGATGATCTGCGGCTGACCAGGCTGTCCGTTCAAGCCGAAGAACGGAGTCGAGACGCCGCCCCACGGGGACGAAATTCCGAAGCCGGGACCGGAGATGCCGCCCCACGGCGTCGAGATGCCGACGTTCTGTGCGCCGTTGAGACCCCAGCCGCCGAAGTTGCCGCTGAACGGCCCGGCATTAAAACCGAAACCGGGACCGGAGAAGCCGCCCCACGGCGTCGAGATGCCGAAGCCGGGACCGGAGATACCGCCCCACGGGGTGGAGATGCCGAGGTTCTGATGGCCATTGAGGCCGAAGAAGGGAACCACGCCCGGCGGGAAGCCGGGGCCGCCGAGGCCGAAATTGACGGATGCGCCGAAGCCGAAGCCAGGACCCGAGAAGCCGCCGAACGGCGTGCTGATCGAAAGAGCCTGCTGATCGCCCAGGCCCAGGCCGGTGTAGTAACCGCCGGCGCCGGGGCCGCCGTTACCGAGACCGAAGAAGGGGGTCGAAACGCCACCGAACGGGGTCGAGATGCCGAAGCCGGGAAGTGAAACGCCACCCCATGGCGTCCGGACGCTGAAGTCCTGCTGGCCGCTGATGCCGAAGAGCGGCGTCGAGATGGTGCCAGCGGGCGTGCGGATGGTGGCAGAGGCGGGCGTGATGAGAGCGGCGCCGGCGAGCGCGAGAGCTGCTGCTGCCGACTGCACGTAGATCTTAACGGATGTCACTGGTCTATCCCTCGTTCCAGAGCGCTCCGCGTCGATGACGCGAGCTATGACTTAACGAACCCAGGTACGCGACCACGAACTCTTCCTCGGCTCCGCAACACTTTGTGCCGGGGACTGGTAAATATCCTCCTAACGCTGACAATCTCGAATTGTACGTATCAATACGGACTCGTTCCGGTGGGCGTTGGCGCCTGCATGAGTTGCGCCTCGGATAACGCAGCGTGAGAAACGAAAAAGGCCGCGCGCGGATGCGCACGGCCCTCCTATGAGCACTTGCTTTCGGCCTTTGGCCGAGAGCGATCCTCAGTACGGATAAGGCATGTAGATCGGCATGATCTGCGGCTGTCCGCCGAAACCGAAGCCACCGGCGTTGATGCCGCCGAACGGCGTCGAGATGCCGTAGCTCGGTCCCCACTGGCCTGTCGTCAGGCCGACGTTCTGCGCACTGTTGAGACCCCAGCCGCCGAAGTTGCCGCTGAACGGCCCGGCATTAAAACCGAAGCCGGGGCCGTAGAAGCCGCCGAACGGCGTAGAGATGCCGACGTTCTGCGCGCTGTTGAGACCCCAGCCGCCGAAGTTGCCGCTAAACGGCCCGGCATTAAAACCGAAGCCCGGGCCATACGCGCCACCCCACGGCGTCGAGATGCGCAGCGCCTGCTCCTCACTGAGTCCCCAGGCCGGCATAGCCCCGAAGCCGAAGCCGCCCACGTTGACACCACCGAACGGTGTCGAGATGCCGACGTTCTGCGCGCTGTTGAGGCCGAATCCGAACGGGCTGGGAGCGCAAGGACCGATGAAGCCGCAAGGCAGCCCAAAGCCGGCGCGGTTGACGTCGGAATACTTGGGCGCGCCGCCGTCAATCCCGAAGTAGCCAGGGCCGCCAATGCCGAAGCCGGTGTAGTAACCGCCGGCGCCAGGGCCGCCGTTGCCAATTCCGAAGAACGGCGTGGAGACGCCGCCGAAGGGCGTCGAGATTCCGAAGCCGCCGACGCTGACGCCGCCGAACGGCGTCGAAATGGTGGCAGCGGCAGGAGTAGCGAGAGCCGCGCCGGCCAGCGCGAGAGCTGCAGCCGTCGATCGGATGGTGAGCTTTACAAATGTCACGGGTCTATCCCCTCGTTCCAGAACAAGCACCGCGTCCACGACACGGGCCATGACGATGGAACCTAGGGACGCGACCAACCCCTCACCCTTGGCTCCGCAACGAGTTGTGCCGCGGAGTAGTGAAAATCATCCTAATAGAGACAATCAGAGCGCGAAAGCAGAGGTCACTGCGCTGCGGTCTGACCGCCTGCCATCGCGCAGGACTCAGCGTTTTGGGTCAGCACGCGGATACCTTTGATGTCGCACAGCGCGCCAGCCATCTGAGCGGCCGGAGGCGTGACGGTCATGCCCTGCGGGACGGAAGGCTCGGCAGATGCAACGGGAGCCTGCGGGGCGCCGTGCGGAGCTTCGTAGCTTGCCTGGGCCGGCGCAGTGGCGGGCTGCAGCTGGATGATCTGGAACACCGGCATTGCGGCTGGGCGACCGAAACCACCGTTGCCGTCCATCTGCGCAACGCCGACGACGGCGGTCTGGATCAGGCCGTATTGCGGGCCGTATCCAGGTGCGCGCTGCATCGGCGCTTGGCCCGGCATAACGCTTTCGTACGCGCTCGGCGGGGCGACCTCGGCGGACGCGCGGCCGTAGTGGCCGATCACGGCAAGGCCGGCGAGCATGATCATGAACGCATAGGCCGTCGATTTGTTGTTTTCCATTGTCTTCCCCAAGGGCGCGCACGCAGCCGCGCGCGATTCACCTGCATATGGGGGAATTCCAATCTTATTCGGTTTATGGGAAATTAATTTCCATGGAGATTCAATAAAATAAAGACGAATGCTGATGCAATTTATAAAGCGTGAAAAGCAAGGGCGCCCGTTCGATTGGGCGCCCCTTTTTTCATTCGCCGGCGATCAGCGCCTCATCGGGCGGCTGCTCCGCCTTGCCGGCGGCTGGCCGGAAGCGCTCCCTCACCCGCTGGACCGCGACGTACATCACCGGAATGAAGAACACCCCGACGATGGACGCGAGCAGCATGCCCGCGAACACCGGCAGCGCCACCGCATACATGCTGGCCTCTCCCGGCCCCTTGGCAACGAGGAGCGGCACCAGCGCCGCGATGAACGCGACGCTCGTCATCATGACGGGGCGGATGCGCTGCCGCGCACCTGCGACTGCGGCCTCGACGATGGACTTCCCGGCTTGCCGCTGGTCGATGAAGAACTGCGTCATCAGGATCGAGTTCTTCGCCGCGAGCGCGATCAGCACGATGATGCCGATCTCGCTATAGATCAGCAGGCTCGATTGCGTAACGAACAGCCCGAGCATGGCACCAAGCACCGCGACGACGACAGGCAGCAGCGCCACCAGCGGCATCGACCAGCTCTCGTAAAGACCGACCAGCAGGAAGAACGCGAACAGAAGCGCGAGCGTAATGACCAAGGGTGTCTGTGCGGCAGACAGTTTTTCCTCCAGCGCCTGCCCGGTCCACTCGAACTTGAAGCCAGGCGGGAGCGTTTCGGCCGAAAGCTCTTCCATCGCTTCGAGCGCGCGGCTGTCACCGATGTTCGGAGCCGCCGATCCGCGCACCGTCACCGACGGATAGTTGTTGTAGCGCGAGAGCGAACTTGGTCCGACGCCCAATGTCGCCTTCGCAACCAACGACAGCGGCACCATCTTGCCCTCGCGGTTCTTTACGCTGATACGCGAGAGATCGTCGAGGTTCGAGCGGTGCGGTGCATCGGCCTGCAACTGCACGGTCCACGTCCGGCCGAACTTGCTGAAGTCGGCGATGTAGCGGCCGCCGAGCGTCGACTGCAGCTCGCTATAGATGTCGCCGACTTCGAGCCCGAGCAGACGCGCCCGTTCGCGATCGATCTCGAGCTTGATCTGCGGCACCTGCGCTTCAGCGGCCGAGAACACCTGCGTCAACTCCGGCTTCTGTAGAGCGGCAACGCTGAGTGCGCGTGCAGCAGCGGCAAGATCTGCAGGGGTTTTCCCTTCGAGGCCTTCGAGGATGTACTCGAAGCCGCCGACCGAGCCTGCGCCCGGAAGCGAAGGCGGGTTGAGCGCGACGAAGGTTCCCTCCGAAAGCGTCGACAGAGCCATGAACAGCCGCATCGCCGTATCGTCGGCTTGTAGCGATGGATCTCGGCGCTCCTCGTAGGGCTTGAGCCGCACGAACATGATGCCGGAATTCGATGCCGAACCGCCGGTCAGAAAGTCGAGACCGTTGATCGACAGCGTGCTTTCGACGGCCGGATCCTTCTTCACGATCTCGATGACCTTCGCCACCGCCGCTTCCGTGCGGTTGAGAGAAGCGGCCGGCGGAAGCGTCGAAACGACGAGCAGGTAGCCCTTGTCTTCTTGCGGCAGGAAGCCCTTCGGCGTGTCCCAGAAGATGTATCCGGCAAACAAGCCGAGGATCGCCACCGAAACGAGACCCGCGACCGACCGGCCTGCGATCTTTTCGATGACGCCCGCATAGCGATCGACCGATTTCTCGATGAATGCCTGGACCGCGTTGGGCTTGTGGTCCTCGCTGCGCGGCTTGAGCAGAAGCGCGCAGAGCGCCGGTGTCAGTGTCAAGGCGTTGATGGCCGAGAACACCATCGCGGCCGAGATCGTCGCGGCGAACTGCTGGAACAGGATGCCGGTGCTGCCGGGCAGGAACGCGACGGGCACGAACACGGACAGCAGAACCAGCGTCACGGCCACGATCGGCCCGATGATCTGGCCCATGGCTTTGCGCGTGGCATCTGCTGCGGAAAGGCCCGGGTTCTCCTCCATCTCGCGCTCGACGTTCTCGACCACGATGATCGAGTCGTCGACGACGATGCCGATGGCAAGGACGAGAGCGAGCAGCGAGATCGTGTTCGCCGAGTAGCCGAGCGGCACCAGTATGAGGAACGCGCCGATGATCGAAACGGGAACGGCGATCAGCGGAATCAGCGACGGCCTGAGCCGACCGAGAAACACGTAGACGACGATCGCGACGAGTACGAACGCTTCGAACAGCGTTTCAATAGCCCGGTCGATCATCGCCGAGACGAAGTCCGACGTATCGTAGATGAACGCGAATTTCACGCCTTCGGGAAGGCGGGGTTTCAAGTCCTCGAGCTTCTGCGCAACCGCGTCCGCGACACTGACCGCATTGGCGCCGGATGCGAGATTGATGGCAACGGGAGCAGCAGGCTTTCCGTCGAACTGCGAGCTCGCGCTGTAGGAGGACGCCCTGACCTCGACCCGCGCGACATCCCGGAGCCGTGTCGTCGAACCATTCTCGTGGCTGCGCAACACGATGTTGCCGAATTCCTCGGGCGTCGACAGAAGGCCCGTGGAGGAAATCGCAAGTTCGAGACGCTGATCGTCCGACACGATGGGCGCCGCGCCGATGCGACCGGCCGGAGCCTGCACGTTCTGCGCCTGCACCGCCTGGGCGACGTCATTGGCCGAGAGGCCATAGTTGATCAGCTTTTGAGGATCGAGCCAGATCCTCATGGCATAGTCCTGCGAGCCCATCACGGCGGCCTCGCCGACGCCGGGAACGCGCTTCAAGTCGTCGAGGATGTTGAGCGTGACGAAGGTGCTGAGGAACAGCTGATCGTGCTCGGGATTGTCGGAGTAGAACGACATGATCTGAAGCAGATCGGAGGAACCGGCTCCCACCGTGAGGCCGGTGTTGCGGACCTCCTGCGGCAGCCGTCCCAGCACCATGTTGACGCGGTTCGACACGTTCATCGAGGCAGTGTCGGCATCGATGCCCTGATCGAACGTGATCGTGAGCGAATAGCCGCCGTCGTTGGTCGACGTCGACTGCATGTAGCGCATGCCCGGCACGCCGTTGACGGCGTTCTCGATCGGCTGCGCGATGGCCGTGCTGATCGTGGCCGCGTCGGCGCCGGGATACGTCGCGCCGACATGCACGGTCGGCGCGGCGATGTTCGGATACTGGGCGACCGGAATGCCGACCGCCGACATGAGGCCTGCGAGCGTGATGATGATCGAGATCACCATCGCAAGCCGCGGCCGATCGATGAAGACGTTGAAGATCATGGCGTGGGGTTACCCGAAGAGTTGCTGACTTCGATCGGAGCGGACTGCGGATCGACGACCATGCCCGGCTGTGCCTTGAGATGGCCGCTGATGATGACGCGGTCGCCTTCGGCAAGACCGGATTTCACGGTGACGAACGAGCCGCGATAGCTGCCCGTCTCGAACCGGCGGATCGCGACCTTGTTGCTATCGTCCACGGTCAGCACATAGCTTCCGAGCTGATCGAGCAGCAGTGCGGATTGAGAAACCACCAGCGTCTTCGTCGCGTGGGAATCGACGATCGTGGCGTCGATGAGTTCTTGCGGCAGCAACGCCCGATCGGGATTGGGAACCTCCGCCCGCACGATGACGGTGTTGGTGGCGGAGTTCGCCTCGACGTCGACGAACGCGATCTTGCCGGCGTGCGAATAGAGTTCTCCGTCTCCGAAGCGCAGTTCCACGTCGGCCTGGTAAGCGCCGTCCTTGCCCTTCACGAGATTGGCGAGATCGGGACGGGGCACCGAGAAGGTCGCGTAGACGGTTTCCTGCGAGATCAGCGTGGCGAGCGGCGTGCTCGCTTCATTCACGTAGTCGCCAACCGCATGAGCCGCGCGTCCGATGCGCCCCGAGATCTCAGCCCGGATCTGCGTGTATTCGAGATTGAGTTTGGCCTGCTGCACTTGCGCCTGGTCGTAGGCGACCTTGGCATTTGCTTGTGCAAGCTGCGATTTGACCGAGCTCAGCGAGGCGCCGGACGAAACCTGCCGGGTCACCAGCTCTTGTGTACGCTTGTAGGCGTCCGTCGCATCTTCCAATGCGGCCTGCGAGCTTGCGAGATTGGCTTCGGCCTGCGCCAGCGCGATCTCGTACGGCCGGCGATCGATCTCGAACAGCAACTGCCCCTTTGTCACCTCGCCGCCCTCGCGGAAGTCGCGCTTGGTGATCAGGCCCGAGACGCGCGTACGAAGCTCGATCTTGTCGACTGCCTCGATCCGCCCGGAGAAAGTCGTCGCACCTTTGAGGTCGGTGAACTGCACCGTCTCGACGACCACCGATGGTGCGGGTGGGCCTCCTGCCCCCTGCGCGGCGCCGTCGGGCGCCATGAAAACCAGGGACCCCGCAGCGAGAGCCGCCGCGGAGAGCGACATCAACAGTCGCGTGCGGTGTATGTTTGCGATGTATCTCGGAGTGATCATCATTGAGCGTTGCCCCGTCATTCGAGCTTGAATGGCGGCGAGAATCGTCCATCAGCCTTGTGCAGAGCGTGTGTCGTCCGAATACGGAAAATCCCGATGGGGGAATCCCTTTTCCGGTTCCGCTCATGCGCCTTTTCAATGGGAATAGACAACTCGTCACCAGGACGGGGCCGCCTCTACAACCGGCCGAAACAGCGCGCCGCTCTCCTATTGTGCAACCGCACAGCAGTGGTGTTTCGGGAGTTTGCGAACTCAAGTACGTTCGTTGGGTCTGCACTGCGCGCTTCAATGCTCAGGCAGGCAGAGATGATTGAGCGACTAAAGCGCCTGTCTTGCGTCCGCAAAAACCAGAGGGGACACATATGGCTTTGGAAGGCATCATCATTTGGCTCATTATCGGAGCCATCGCGGGCTGGCTGGCTGGCCAGATCATGAAAGGCGGCAGCGGTTACGGCCTGATCGGGGATATCGTTCTCGGTATCGTCGGTGCCGTCGTTGCGGGTTGGCTGCTGCCAAGGATCGGCATCTATATCGGCGGCGGAATATTGGGCGACATTATCAACGCGACCATCGGCGCCATCATTGTGATCTTCGTGGTCAGGCTCCTTTCGCGCTGACGCGGAAGCAGTAAAGCACGGGCATGGCGCGGCCCATCTCGCCATGCCCAAATTGTCGGGCCCGGAGCCGCTGCCTCGCAGTGGGTTTTGATCGCTGCATCGAACAGGTTCTCACGTTCCCGCCTGCTCAAAAGCTGTCCAGCTGATGAAACCCCGGGCATGAAAATGATGGCTCGGGAGCAATCCGCCCCGCGCTTTCCGTTCACGAATCGGCTCAAATAAGAGAACCCTTTTCAATCCGGACCGTAGTGCGGTCCCGGACGATTTCGGAGCGGGCTGAGAGATGACGGAACACGCAGGGGCATTTTCCGCCGACGACTTTCTGAAGAGCATCGGTGTGCGCATCGATGGGTTCATGTATCGCGGTCAGAACAGTAACGACTACGCGATGCTGTGGCTGTCGGAAGGCTTTTCGCGTTTGACCGGCTACGATCGCGACTCCTTCATCCGGGATCGCACCGGCTTTGCGTCGTTGATCCTCAAGGAGGATCTGCCGAAGGTTGATACCGCGGTCGGGGAAGCGCTGGCACGCGGCGGAAACTGGCAGGTGAGCTACCGTATTCATCACCGCGATGGCCGCGTGCTCTACGTTCACGAGACCGGCGGCGCTTCGTCTGCGATCGATCCCGAGACCAACGCCCCTGCCTTTCTCGACGGCATCATTCTCGAGGCCGGTGCCTTGTCTCGCCTCGCCGAGCGCCTTGCGGGCGGCGCGATCGCGCTCAACAAGGTCGACATCGCCGCCGACGACATTCGCACCACGTTGAAGACATTGCGTCTCCTCGCCCTCAACGCGCGGATCGAAGCCGCCCGTGCAATGGAGCACGGCGCCGGCTTCGGCGTGGTTGCGCAGGAAATGACCAGCCTGGCCGACAGGGGCGAGGCCGTGACCACCCGCATGACGACGGAGCTTGGTCAGTTGAGAACCACGATCGTGATCTGACGAGAGCAGCCTAGGTCATGACCTAGGCCGTCGCGGCTCCCGGCTTGGCCACCTCGGCCGCGTCCGCAGGCGCTACTCCGTCGCGATCGAATGTCTCGCGTGCCGCGCGGATCTCCGCGAAATGCGTCTCCGCCCATGTCATCAGCTCTGCGAGCGGGCCGATCAGCGAGCTGCCGAGCGGCGTGACGCGGTATTCGACGCTCGGCGGGTTCGTCGGGAAAACATGACGGCTGAGGATGCCGTCGCGTTGCAGATCGCGCAGCGTCTGCGTCAGCATCCTTTGCGAAATGTCGGGAATGGCGCGTCGCAGCTCACCGAACCGGTAAGGCCGTTCGCCGAGCACCATGATGATCAGCGTGCTCCACTTGTCGCCGATGCGATCGAGCACGCCGCGCACCGGGCAATTGGCCAGCCCCGCGCCGTCGTTAGCCCGGATCTGCGCCATGACCTCTGAAGCGGGGTTCTGGTTGTCGTCGCCCATGGGTGGTTCCTTCGCCGTGCCTATCTCCCAAAATACTGCCGTCTTTACGGAGATGCAGGCTCTATCCTAGACGTGGTCTCATTTAGAGACAACCTCTCTTAGGAGAACAACATGTCAAACGAAACTCAGGACGCCGGCCTTTTGCTTGTCACCGGAGCATCCGGCCAGCTCGGGCGTCGCGTGCTCGCCCACTTGCTCGACACCGTGCGCGTCGCGCCTTCGCGTATCGTCGCCGTGACCCGAACCCCCGCAAAGCTTGCGGATCTTACCGCGCGAGGCGTGGACGTGCGGCAGGGAGATTTCGACGATCCGGCCTCGCTCGGAGCTGCGTTCAAAGGGGTCCAGCGGCTACTGCTGATCTCGACGGACACGCTGGACCGCCCGGGTGCCCGCCTCGCCCAGCACCGTGCTGCGATCGCGGCGGCAAAGTCGGCTGGTGTTCGGCACGTCGTCTACACGTCGATCCCGAAGGCCGATGAGATTCCGGTTCCTTTTGCGCCGGATCACGCCGGCACCGAAGAGGCCCTTGCCGCGAGCGGCCTCGGCTGGACGATCCTGAGAAACGCCCTTTACTTCGACAACCTGGCCTTCTCGCTTCCTTCGGTGCTGGCGACCGGGAAGTGGTTCACCTCGGCCGGGGACGGCCGCATCGCCAACGTCTCGCGCGAAGACTGCGCCCGCGCCGCGGCTTATGCGCTCGCCGCAGCGTCGAATGCCAACGCCACCTACGACATCACCGGCCCGGCCGCGTTGACGACGGCCGAGATTGCAGCGACCGTGAGCGAGGGGCTTGGCAAGCCGATCGAGCTGGTCCAGCTCTCCGATGCGGATCTGACCAAGGGCCTGGTCGCTGCCGGGCTTCCAGAGTTCCTGGCGCTCGCCTTTGTGTCGTTCGATACGACCACCAGGCTCGGGTTGTTCGCAGGAGTGTCGGACGCGGTCGAAAAACTCACCGGACAGAAGCCCGAAACGCTGCAGCAGTTTCTGGTCGCCAACAAAGACAGCCTTTTGTCGGCGGCCCTTGCAGGAGCACACTGATGACGACCACCACGACGCCGATCGATCCCGATACGCGCATCGGGCACGTCCATCTGAAAGTCGCCGATCTCGACCGCGCGCTCGGCTTCTATCGCGACGTTCTGGGCTTCGAGGTGACGCAGCGATACGGATCGCAGGCCGCGTTCGTTTCGGCCGGCGGCTATCACCATCACATCGGCCTCAATACCTGGGAGAGCCGGGGCGGACAACCGCCGCCCCGTGGCTCGACCGGTCTCTACCACGTCGCGATCCTTTACCCGACGCGCGCCGCGTTGGCCGATGCGCTGCGACGCGTGCTGGCCGCGGGTATCGATCTCGATGGCGCCAGCGATCATGGCGTCAGCCAGGCGATCTACCTCAATGATCCGGATGGCAACGGCATCGAGCTTTACTGGGATCGGCCGCAGCAGGAATGGCCGCGCAGGCCCGATGGTGCGCTCAACATGACGACGGGCGCGCTCGATCTCCAGGACCTATTGGCAACGGCCTGACGGCCACTGTTGGTCAATCGGCAAGCAGCTTCTGGATGAGCGACGACCGCGCCGTCGTCAGCACCACATGAAACCCGCGCACGCTGGCGCTCGCGATCGGCCAGATCGCGACGCACACCGCGTCGGCGCGCGGCCCGCGATCGTCGGAACGATGGAAGCAGCGGACTTGCTCGCGCGGGAGCAGCCGGCTTTCAGGCAGGATCGGCAGATCTTGAGCTGGGCCGAATACATCCCATCCGGCTTTCGTGAGCCAATCTGAGAAATAGGTCATGGCCTCGTCTGCCGTCGCCCAGCCCTGCGTGTCCGGATACGCCGTGCCGACTTGCCGCCGCACGAACTTCGCGCCGGCTTCGTCGGCATAGGTGAGCGTGGTCTCGTGCGTTTCCCACCAGAAGTCGCCGCCGCCTTTATGCTTCGCGACGGGGATGTCGATCGTGAGGTGACCCGGCAGCAGAATCCAGCATCCGGCCGCCGCGGCCAACAGGGTCGAGAGCAGGATCGCCAGCGTACGCATTGGAGCGCCCCCTCGGTTTTGAGGACATATCCGCGACTTCAAACGAAATATGCGCCGCGCCGGTCTCCCGGCGGGCGCATGAAATCTGAAAAGCGTCGCACCCTGAGGTGCGGATCAGCTTAAGCGGCCGCGGTAGCAGCCTTCTCGGCCTTGGCCTTCGCGATCTCGCGCTTGAGCTTCTGGCACTCGGCCGAAAGCTCGTCGGTCTTGGCCTTGGCGAGGAAAGCGTCGAGGCCGCCGCGATGCTCGACCGTCTTCAGCGCATGCGCAGTGATACGCAGCTTGAACTGGCGGCCCAGCGTCTCGCTGATCAGCGAGACGTTCACGAGGTTCGGGCGGAACTTGCGACGCGTCGCGTTCTCGGCGTGGCTTCTGTTATTGCCCGAAAGCGGAAGCTTGCCCGTCAACTCACAGCGCCTGGTCATTTTGAATTCCTTGCGTCCTTCGAGCCCCACGTTCGACCGCCCGCCCCATTGGCGGACCCGAAATCACGGGGAAAATCAATGAAAATAGCCCCGCAGATCTCTATCGGCGGGACAGTTGGCGCCTTCTATACGCGAGCCGCCTTCCGCGCGTCAAGCGGGGCCGTCTGAGGGAGGGTCTGACCGGAGGAGGTAGAACAAACCACACTCGGCCGCAAATGCGACGGGAACGGAAGAGAAGGCCTGGGGATTATGTGGGCAGAACCCGTCTCAGACCGGCGCAAGCTTGAGCGAATTGTTAAGGCTTAGGGAGCACAATCTGTCGCTAGGAAGTGTCGTTGTAACCCCATAGTACCCCAATTTCGCCGCGAGTTCGGGCGGGACGCGGGTGGTGAGTGTGATCATGTACCAGGTACAGTCTCGTCGTGTGCGTGCATGCGTTTTGGGTCTTGGTTTGGCAGCTCTTGCCGCCTTTGCGTCCCTGTCGCCATGGGTGTCGCCATTGGCAACCGCCGCCCCTACGCCGGCCGGCGTGTCACCTCTTAAGGTCGACGCCAGCTACAAGATCACCCTCAACGGGTTCGATCTCGGCACATTCAGCTTCAAATCCAATGTCGGGCGCACGACCTACACGCTCGATACCGATGTCCAGATTTCGGCCCTTCTCGGCGTCTTCCGCTGGCGTGGCGTCACGCACTCGTCAGGCACGGTAAAGGCCAAGAACCCCCAGCCCGGCGACTTCCGCTTTGATTACGAAAGCACGGTTCGCAACGGCTCGGTCGCCATGGGCTTCGGTAAGGAAGGTGTCGATCGCCTGACGGTGATGCCCGTGATGGCCGATGCCGCCGATACGGTGCCGCTGACGCGCGCCCACCTGAAGGATGCCCTCGATCCCCTGAGCGCCATCCTTATGTTGACTCATAGCGACGCGCCGACCCCCTGCGGCCGCAAGGTTTCGATTTTCGACGGCAAGCAGAGGTTCGACATCGACTTGCGCTTTGCGCGCAAGGAACCCGTCGAGGGTATGCGCGGCGAAATCGCGGTTGTCTGCCGCGTTAAATATACGCCGATCGCCGGCTATCGCCCGACCCCGGAAACCCGCGACCTTGCCAGCACGAACGACATTGAAATCATGTTCCGCCTCGTGCCCCAGGCCAAGCTGATGCTGCCCCAGTCGGTCACCGTCCCGACCGCGGCCGGCCAAGCCCGCATCAACCTCGAGCGCGTAAACATCGAGCTTCCGGATCGCGGCCAGGTCGCTTCCGCCGACTGATTCAGAACGTCTCCAAACTATCCGTCAGGAACGATCGATCAGGGCTTCCGGCACATCGCCGGGAGCCCTGATCAAATTTTGGCCGCCTCGATTGGGCAAGACTGGCCCAGGGGCAAGCGCGAAGGTCTCCCGGCCGGTCTGAAATTTTCGCAAGGCTGCGGTGCTTGGTCGCCGAAACGAAAAGCTTGATCTCAAACCCCTCCAATGCAATGCCAAGGGGCTCTTCCAAAGGAGATCTCGCGTATGGCCAGCGAACTGGAAACGCGCATACGAAATGTAACCGCGGTTCTTGGCCCCACCAACACCGGTAAAACGCATCTCGCGATCGAGCGCATGCTCGGTCACGAGAGCGGTATGATCGGCTTGCCGCTGCGGCTTCTGGCACGCGAGGTCTATGACAAGATCGCGGCCCGCATCGGCGCCGACAAGGTCGCGCTGATTACCGGCGAGGAAAAAATCCGGCCCGAGCGCGCGCGCTTCTGGGTCTCGACCGTCGAGGCCATGCCGCGCGACGTCGATGTGGATTTTCTCGCCATCGATGAGATCCAGCTCGCGGGCGATCCCGAGCGCGGTCATGTCTTCACCGATCGCCTGCTGCATGCACGCGGCCGCAAGGAAACATTGCTGCTCGGCGCCCAGACCATGCGCGAGGCGATCCAGGATCTGATCCCCGGCGCAAACTTCATTTCGCGTCCCCGCCTCTCGCGCCTCACCTATGCCGGCGAGAAGAAGATCACGCGCCTGCCCGGCCGCTCGGCCGTCGTCGCATTCTCGGCCAACGAGGTCTATGCGATTGCCGAGTTGATCCGTCGCCAGCGCGGCGGCACCGCCGTCGTGCTCGGCGCACTCTCTCCGCGCACGCGCAACGCGCAGGTCGCGCTCTATCAATCAGGCGACGTTGATTTTCTCGTCGCCACCGATGCCGTTGGCATGGGTCTCAATCTCGACGTCGATCACGTTGCGTTTTCCGCCAATCGCAAGTTCGACGGCCAGAACTTTCGCAACCTGACGGCGGGCGAGATCGGTCAGATCGCCGGCCGCGCCGGTCGCCACATGAACGACGGCACCTTCGGTGTCACCGGAAACTGCGAGCCGTTCGACGCCGATCTGATCGAGCGTCTCGAAACCCACAACTTCGACAACGTGCGCGTGCTTCAGTGGCGCAACCGTCGCCTCGATTTCGCGTCTCTCGATCGGCTGCGCGATAGCCTGCGCGAGTTGCCGAACGAGCAGCGCTTGGCGCGTGCGCGCATGGCCGATGACGTTCTCGCACTCGAGTCGCTGGCAAATGATCGCGAGATTGCAGCGTTTGCCTCGAGCCCGGCTGCGGTTCAGCGTCTCTGGGAAGTCTGCCAGGTTCCCGACTATCGCAAGATCTCCTCGCAGAACCACGCCGAGCTGATCGGCACCCTCTACGGATACTTGATGAGCCCCGAAGGCCGTGTGCCGGAGGACTGGTTCGCCAAGCAGGTTGCCTTCGCCGATCGTACTGACGGCGACATCGATACTCTCGCGAACCGCATCGCGCACATCCGCACCTGGACCTTCGTCGCCAACCGCGCGGACTGGCTCAAGGATCCCGCCCATTGGCAGGGCCGCACCCGCGCCATCGAGGACAGCCTTTCCGACGCGCTGCACGAATGTCTGACGCAGCGTTTCGTGGATCGCCGCACCAGTGCACTGATGAAGGGCCTCCGCGACAAGGAGGAATTGACGGCTGAGATTGGAGAGGACGGCGCGATCCGCGTGGAAAACCATTACGTTGGCAGCCTCAAGGGCTTCCGCTTTTCGCCCGAGACGCAAGCCGAGGGCATTCACGGCAAGGCTGCGCGCAGCGCCGCCGCCCAGGTACTCTCGCGTGAGCTTGGCATGCGCGCACGCCGTGTCGCGGCGGCCAAGGCCGATGCCTTCAAGGTCAGCCGCAACGGTCGCGTGCTATGGCGCGACGAGGAGATCGCGGCGCTCGAGCCGGCTGAAGATCCGCTCAAGCCGCAAGTGAGCCTGCTCGCCGACGAGCATCTCGCCGGTCCCGATCGCGAAAAGGTGCAGGCACGTCTCGAAGCCTGGCGCGACGAGCTGATTGCCGAGCGCTTGAAGCCGCTGGTCGATATTGCGAAGGCCGAGGATCTGACCGGTCTGGCGCGTGGCATCGCTTTCCGCCTGACCGAAAGCTTCGGCATGCTGAAGCGCGAGCTGATCGCCGAGGATATGAAGCACCTCGATCAGGAAGCGCGCTCGCAGCTTCGCAAGTACGGCGTCCGCTTCGGCGCCTTCAACATCTACTTCCCCGCGCTCCTGAAGCCGGCTCCAGCCGAGCTTGCGGTGACGCTTTGGGCGCTGAAGCATGCGTCGGCCCACGGAACCAGCATCGACAACCTCCCGGAGTTGCCGCGCGCTGGGCTGACGTCGGCCGCGGTGCAGGAGACGACGCCGGAGGCGCTGTATCGAGCCTACGGTTTTCACGTCTGCGGCCCGCGCGCCGTGCGCCTCGATATCCTGGAGCGGCTTGCCGATCTGATCCGCCCGCTGCTCGCCTACCGCGCTTCACCTGATAACGCGACGACTCCGCCGAAGGGCTCGACGGGCGACGGCGGATTCGTTGTCACGCCGGAGATGATGTCGATCCTCGGATGCTCGCCGGACGAGCTGTCGAACGTGCTGAAGGCGCTCGGCTTCCGTCTCGACCGCAAGACCGTTCCGAAGCCCGCAGAGCCGGCCAAGGTCGCGACCGCGCCGTCCGACGAACCGGCCACCGCCACTGAGACAGCGGCTGAGGCCGCGGCACCGGAGAGCAGCGAAGCGATCGAACCGGCTGCTACGGCCGAGACAGCCGCATCTGCTGAGCCCGCACCCGTCGCTGAAGCGACACCGTCGGCTGAAGCGGTCTCTGAGCCCACGCCCGAGCCGGACCAAGCCGTCGCTGCTGCGACCGTCGAGACTATCGTGATCGACATCTGGCGCCCGCGTCGTCATCGCCACGAGGATCACCGCCCCGCACGACGCGACGAAAACCGCCGCGATGGGCAAGGCCGCGAGGACAATCGAAATCAGGGACGGCGTCGCCGCGGCGGTGCACCCCATCATGGCGGCGCCCAGGGATCCGCTCCCACCGCGCCCGCATCCGTTACGGCCGATGGCAGCGTGACCACTGCCGAGGCACCCGCAGAGGCCGCAGCGGCAAACGCACAGCCTCAGCAGCGCCACCATCGCGATCACGAACGGGGTCGCGGCGATCGTCCGCCGCGCGAGCAGGACCGCAATCGTCAGAGGCCGCAGCAACGTCACCGCGAAGGTGGTGGCGGCGGCGGGGAACGCCGTCGCGATGAGCGGCGCGGAGGCGACGACCACCGCCGACGCCACGAGGAGCGCCAGGCGCCCGCCATGCGCTCGGCAAGTCCGCCGCCGGGCAAGAAGGGCGCGGTCGATCCGGATTCTCCGTTCGCGTCTCTCGGTGCCTTGCGTGACGTGTTGGCAAAGCAGGCCCGAGAAAAGAACTCCACATGACGAAGGAGGCCGCGTCCGAAGCGTCGGCCGCGTCGTCTCAGCGGCTCGACAAGTGGCTATGGTTCGCGCGCGTCGCCAAATCCCGCACCCTGGCCGCGACCGCGGTGACGGACGGCAAGATCAGGGTCAACAGCGTGAAGGCCGACAAGCCGAGCCACGCCTTGAAGGTCGGCGACGTCATCACCTCCCGGTTGAACCGTACCGTCCGGGTGCTCAAGGTGGTGGAGCTGGGCGAGCGTCGCGGGCCGGCCAGCGAGGCTCAGCGGCTCTATGAGGATCTGACGCCGCGATCGGCGCCGTCGTCTCCTGGCGGCGAGACGGTGGGTAGCCCCACAGATCCGGCAGCCTGGGCCGGACGTATTCCAGGTTCCGGGCGGCCGACCAAGCGGGACCGCCGCCGGATCGACGACCTCAAGGGGCGGAGCTGAGGGCAGTCCCTCGGCTTAAGTACTGTGACGTTGCGGGGCTTGCTATGCAGGCGCGCATTTGGCAAACCCTCAACCCTCACCGCGAAAATCCAGGCAACGCCGATATGACCTACGTCGTCAACGACAAGTGCATCAAATGCAAATACACGGATTGCGTTGAGGTTTGCCCCGTCGATTGCTTCTACGAGGGTGAGAATATGTTGGTGATCCACCCCGACGAGTGCATCGATTGCGGCGTCTGCGAGCCCGAATGCCCGGTGGATGCCATCAAACCTGACACCGAGCCCGGCCTGGAGCGGTGGCTCGAGGTCAATCGCGATTTCGCAGACAAATGGCCCAATATTACTTCGAAAAAGCCCCCGATGTCTGAGGCCGAGCAGTATCGGGATGAAAAAGACAAGTTTGAGAAATATTTTTCTTCCGAACCTGGATCGGGCGACTGACCCTTAGACTGTGTCAGTTCAGGTTGGCGTGCAAACGCGTGCGTTGCACCAATTTGGAAACTTAAGCAAGTTCTTTAAGCCCGGGATCACCTATATTCCTTATCGCGCTTCAATTTTCGTGAAATTTGTGTTACAAGTATATCCTCGGACAAAACAGAACCGAACAGGAACATAAACGGCTCAACGCAGCACTTGTCACGGAAGCGTACGCTCTTCGTGATGGATTGTTGCGCACATGTCGTCGAAAGGCTCCTGATTACTGTGACTTAAGGTCCGAAAACAGGAGACGGGGTAGCTATATCGGTTTGGCAACCCGACATTGTGGGGAGGTCCTGGAGCGGCGGCAAAGGTGACGTGCCGGCGGGCCGGGATTGTGTGTGACTACGCGACAAACTGGCCTACGCCCCCGGCCAGCGAGTCCGAAAGGCCCACTGCGAGAGTTATACCTCGACCCACCCGGGGCCGAGGATTGTGATTACGAGAGAGTGAGACGAAGCCTATGGCTCAGAAGAACAAAGCACACGCGAAGGCTCGGACATCCAAGCCTTCTGTGTCCAAGACCGCTGCTCGGCCCTCCCAGACCAAGTCCGCTACCGTCAAAGCTGGCGCGAAGAAGTCCGCGAACGCTGCTGCGTCAACTCATGCCAAGAAGCCGGCCGCTGTCAAGACTGCTGTCACCAAGTCCCCTGTAACGAAAACGATTGTGAAAGGACCCGAGATGAAGAAAGCGGCAGTCGCAGCCAACGCAGGTAAGAAACCCGCATTGAAGGCTGCAGCCGTCGCTCCGTCTCAGGCTGCTCCCGCACCGGCTCCGGCCAAGGGTGTCGTGGCTGCCAAGGCTGCCGCTCCGGCCGCTGTCGCCGCTCGCCCGGTTCAGGCTGCTGTCACGCCGGCCCGCGCCGCTGCCGCGCTCGCCAAGACTGGTGGCCAGAAGCTCACCGCTCCGGTTCAGCCCCCCGTCTCGCCTAAGGACATCGCCCAGAAGGCTGCCGCTGCTCAGCAGATCCTTGCGGCCCAGAAGAAGTCGGTTAGCCAGCGCCACGGCTTCAAGACCAACGAGTTCATCGTTTACCCCGCTCACGGCGTCGGCCGCATCGTCGGCATCGAGGAGCAGGAAATCGCCGGCATGTCGCTCGAGCTCTTCGTCATCACCTTCGACAAGGAGAAGCTGACGCTGCGCGTTCCCACCGGCAAGCTCGAGAGCGTCGGCATGCGCAAGCTCGCCGATGACGCCATCGTCAAGAAGGCCATGGAGACGCTGAAGGGCCGCGCCCGCGTGAAGCGCACCATGTGGAGCCGCCGCGCGCAGGAGTACGTCGCCAAGATCAACTCCGGTGATCTGATTTCCATCGCCGAGGTCGTGCGCGATCTTTATCGCTCCGAGGCTCAGCCCGAGCAGTCCTACTCCGAGCGTCAGCTCTACGAGGACGCGCTCGATCGTATGGCTCGCGAGATCGCGGCCGTCGAAAAGCTCGACGAGCGTGGCGCCGTTCAGCGCATCACCGACGTGCTCTCGAAGAGCGCGCGTGGCCGCCGCCTGGCCGAAGGCGCCGACGCCGAGGTGAAGGCCGCCTAAGCGATTGGGCGTTCGAACCCTCGAAAAATCTCAACGCCCCGCTGACCTTCAGCGGGGCGTTTTCGTATCCGGCTGCGACGAGGAGTTGGAAACGCTGGGCACCTCGGCACGAGGTCCGATCACCTCGATCTCGTCGAGGGACGTGAGCACGATCATCGGACCGTTGCGCCGTTCGATCCATCCGCGCACGCGGATCTCCTGCCCGGCAAGTGCGCTGAGCTGCACCGCGCCGCCTTTGCCGCGATCGGCGATCGTATTCGCAATGCTGGCCGTGAAGTCGCTGCGCCAGTCGGTCCCGAAATTGAGGTACGTGGTCTTCTGCACGCGTGCGACGCTCGTAACGCGTCCTTCGACGAGAACGAACCGGCCGGTGAGCTGCAACAACGCTTTCGGGTCCGCGGCCTCGCGCACGCGAAAGCTCTCCCGGCTCCAAATCCCACGACGCGCAACTCGCGCGTCTGCCTCGGCCGCAACCAGCTCCTTGAGGCACGACGTGTTTCCCGCCAGCGCATAGGCGCGTGCGTGACCGGCACTGACGAGCGCCCGCTGCACCCACTCCGTCCCGTTCGGACCCGCGACATAGAGCTGGGCAAGCTCGCGTCCATAGCGGTCGCGCCGCCGCCCGTCGTAGCGCAATGAAACCGTGCGATGGAGCACGAGAGCTTCGAGCGCCTGAGCCGCTTCGCGCGCAGGCGGCCAGTCCTCGGCCGCGGTGAGCAGCGTGTCGGGTTTGGGTGCCAGCGCGCCGATCAGGCGAACCTCGCGTCCACTGTCGAGAAGCAGCGTCTCGCTATCGAGCACGCGAACCACTTCATAGGCGTTTCCGCTTTCCGGCGCGCAGGTCTCGGACGCATCCGCTGCCGTCGATGACAGGCCCAGGCACACAACAAGAAAAAACAGCGCGCATCGCAGGCGCGTCATCGGGGGAGCTGTCTCTGAAGCATGACGCCTTGGTCTCATCGCAGAAGAAATCCCGCACTACCCGGCAGTATGCAGCTCCGGAACTGTAAACAGAAGCGCGCCGTCGAAAGCCGAAAGCGGATCGTCGAGCGGATCGAGTGAAAGCAGCGCCGCGTCGATCATGTCGAGGGCGAATGCATCCTCCGCGTTTTCATAACCCTGCACCGCGTCGTGTTGCTCGAGAACCGGATCGGACAAAATCTCGAGGCCACCCGCCTGCTCGCCGCCGCGCTCTGCCGCATCTCCGCTCCGGGAGTTGACGCGGGGCGGCGACGCAAGGCCGACGCCCTCACCCAAAACCACGCGATCGCTGGTTGCGTCCCAGATGATTTCCTCGATCGAGAACAGGCGATCCCGCCCGAAACGATGGGTGACGATGAAGTCAGCATGTACGTGGGGCTCGCCGGCTGGCAGCGCTTCGATCGCGATCGCTCCCGCGCCGGTGTAGTCGACCGTATCAATACCGTCGTCGGCGTAGGCGAGTCCTGGCTGCCCGCCGTGTAGAATATTGTCCCCACCCGACCACCGAAAGGTGTCGTTGCCGCGCCCGCCGTAGAGCTTTTCAATGCGATTGTCGCTGCCGGAAAGCACGTCGTCGCCATCCCCTGCGAGAAGCGAGACGAAGCCATTACCCGTGCGGAGATCGTCGTCCTGCGACGTGCCTAGCAGTGTTGTGGTGCCCGGCGAGAAGCGCAAGCCGGAGGGCATTGCCGCATCGATGTCGACGCCCGCGTGATGCAACAGCGACGCCACGAGCGACGACGAATTGAGCGTGGGCAACGTCGATCCGGGAAGTGCGGCGGCAATGTACGGAAACTTCTGCGCCTCGATGTCGGCTGCATAGGAAGCGAGCGTCGCCCAAAGCATCACCGCCTCGCCTCCGTCCGCGATGTCCCGGTCGCCTCGGCTCTCCGCAGCGCCGATCCGGGCGGTGAGGGCTTGCCCCATCAGGCCGCCGTTGGCATCTGACAGCGTCGTGCCACCGTGCCAGCCTTCCACCGCCAGTCGGGTGCCCATCTCGCTCGGCTCGCGAATTCCCTCGATCACGAACCAGTCGTCCTGGCGGGTCGTGCTGCCGGTCCCGAAATCGCTCCGGAAGACGATTTGCAGATGGTCGAAGCCGAGAAGCCCGAGCCCGAGCACCTGCACCGGCAGTCTTTCGACACGGATATACGGCATCCCCCCTCCACGGCATTCCAATACCGCTATCCGTTATGCAACCAAAAGTTGAATAACTAGACAACAGCTCGCAGAAGGATAGAGGAGTGAAGCGCGCGAAATCCTTGGCAACCCCCTCGTTCCGATCAATACTGACTAAAAAACGGGCGGAAAACCCACAAAATTGGGAAAGGGGAGCAACACCATGAAGGGAACTTCGGTCAAAACTCTGGTGCTTGGTATCATTGCCGGCGCGATTGCCGTCGTCACCGTGCACGAGCTGATCGTTCTTTGGCTCAACAATTCGGGACTTACGACGCGCATTCCGTGGTCGATGGAGCCGTCGGCTTACAGCGGCCTGCCGCAGATTGCCGTCGACGCGGCCTGGGGTGGTCTTTGGGGTGCGATTTTCGCAATCATCCTGGGCGGCGTGCCGGAAGGCTCGATGACGGTGCGCGGCGCGATTCTGGGCCTGTTCGGACCGGCGATCCTGGGCGGGCTTCTCATCGTTCCGCTCCTCAACGGCCAGCAGCCATTCTACGGCAACGACATCGAACAGATCCGCCAGATTGCTTTGCCGGCCATCGGCTTTGGCGCGGTGACGGCTTGGTTGTACGGCTTCCTGACGTCGGGCTGCCGACTGCCGTAAAGACGGCAGGTTTTCACGTGAATCCAGAGTGGATCCTGCGTCGGATCTCCGGCGCAGGACCCCTGGATGTTCAGGACTTGCCGTTGAGCGCGGCGAGGTAATCCGCGCCTGTCTGCGTGATTTTGGGATCGGGTTCGCCGATCGCCGCGCGATCCTTGCCCTCGTAGTCGAGGGCGCCGAGGATCACCCGCATGGCTTCCAGCCGGGCGCGCCGCTGGTCGTTGGCGTTGATCACGGTCCACGGGCTGACGGCGGTATGCGTGAATCGCAGCATGTCTGCTTCTGCGCGCGAGTAGTCGTCGTATTTGCCGATGGCCGCGATGTCGATCTCGGTGACCTTCCACTGTTTGAAGGGATCGTGCCGACGCTCATGGAAGCGCTTGAGCTGCATTTCACGCCCCACCGTCAGGTAGATCTTGAAGAAGCGGATGTTGTCGCGCACGAGCAGCGCCTCGAACTCCGGCGCGTCGCGCAGAAAGCGCGCCACCTCGTCCTCGCTGCAGAACCCCATCACCCTCTCGACACCAGCCCGATTGTACCACGAGCGGTCGAACAGAACGATGTCGCCCTTGGTTGGCAAGTGGCTGATGTAACGCTGAAAATACCACTGGCCGCGCTCGGCGTCGGTAGGCTTCGAAAGCGCCACCGAACGCGAGTGGCGTGGATTGATGCGCTCGAGAATTCGCGCGATGCAGCCGCCCTTACCGGAGGTATCCCGGCCTTCGAATACGACGACCAGCCGCTCCCCGGCCTGTTCGATATGAGCCTGCAACTTGATGAGCTCGAGTTGCAGCACCTGCAGCTGCTCCTCGTAGACCTTGCGCTTCAGCTTGTCGTCGTAGGGATAGCCGCCCGATTTCAGCGCACGCTCCTCGAGTTCGGCGGGAAACGTGGGGTCGTCGAGATCGAACCCCGTGCCGGGGCCGGCCTTCTGAGCGGCTTTTTCGCTCTTTCCGTTTTTCCCTTTAGCCATGTTTCGCCTTTGCGTTGTGGTTTCGGGTCTTGGGGCCCGGATGAACTGTCACACAAGTGTTGTTTATCAGGCGGGCGAGTTGAGGATCGCCGACCCTGAGGAGCCCCCATTTTGACAACCATGCCGATCGAACCAGCATGCGCGGTGCGCCGTGAGGGTTGAGAGCACGACGCGGATCGAGGCATTATGGGATCCTATGACGGATACCCGGATGCTGGCCCGATCTTTGTCAGCAGTGAGATATGGGCTTACCCAAGTCGGCGCGGAGGCACGCGCGGTGTTGCACCGCCTGCGTCGCCGCGCGCGTCCTCTTGTGCTGGTGGCACTGATCTTTTGGGCCCTGGCCGTGTTCGGCGGGTTGTCTTGGACGCTTGCGTCCGTGGCGCTTGTCGCGATGGCGATGGTCATCATGGGGCAGGAGCCGTCCGATTCCGAGAGCGATGATGATTTCACGTCGTCGAAGTCCCAAGGGCGCTTCACCGGTCCCGGCAACCTCGACAAGGAGGCTGCGGCGAGCTGGCGGCCGCTTCTCGATGCCATACCCGATGCGGTTGTCGCACTCGACCAGAATTTGAATGTCATGCATTTCAACGCGCTGTTCCAGGAGCTTTTCCCGAAGGTCCGTCCCGGCCAACCGTTGAGCCACGTCTCGCGCAACCCGGAGCTGAACGAAGCGGCCGAGAGGGGTGCGCTCTCGAACGAGCCCGTCGTCGTCGATCTGTTCGAGCGCGTCCCCGTCGAGCGGCGCATCTCCGCGACCGTTTCCCGTCTCGGCGGGCGCGAAGGCCGGCGGAACCTGCCGCTGCTTTTGATTTCGTTCCGCGATTTGAGCGAGCAGGACAAGCTCGCTCAGATGCGCGCAGACTTCATCGCTAACGCCAGCCATGAGCTGCGCACGCCGCTGGCGTCTCTCCGCGGCTTTGTCGAAACGTTGCAGGGCCCGGCCCGTGATGATCCCGAGGCGCGCGCGCGTTTCCTCGGCATCATGTCGAGCCAGGCCAATCGCATGACGCGCCTCATCGACGATCTCCTGTCGTTGAGCCGGGTTGAAATGCGCGTGCACTTGCCGCCGCGGGGCATCCTCGATCTCAACGAGGTTGCGGCCTACGTGGCCCAGGCGCTCGAGCCGCTCGCGGCCGCGTCGAAGGTCAAAGTCATCGTCACCAAAAGCGACGGACCGGTGCGTATTCGCGCCGACCGCGACGAGATCGTGCAGGTTCTGCAGAACCTCGTCCACAACGCCATCAAGTATGGTCGCGAAGGAGGGCGCGTCGAGATCGCCGTCTCGCGCGTGCTCGACGGCTCACCGCCGTCCCCGCGTGTGCTCGTCGCGGTTGCCGACGATGGTCCCGGTATTGCGCCCGAGCATTTGCCGCGCCTGACCGAGCGGTTCTATCGCGCCAACGCGTCCGCCAGCCGCGATAAGGGCGGCACCGGCTTGGGACTTGCGATCGTAAAGCACATCGTGATCCGCCACCGCGGCGAGCTTCGGATTTCGAGCGTGGTCGGCAAGGGCTCGACGTTCTCGATCCTGTTCGACGAACTCGGCAGCGCCCGCACTTGATTTCGGCAATCGCTGCGCGGGGCTTCGTCATACCGGCGGAGGCCGGCATTCAGACACCCATCGACCCCTAGTCGGTCCGGTATTTCTTGAGTTCGCGCACGAGCGAGGTGAGCCGCTCGGCCACGTCTGTGCCGGTATCGACCGAAGCCTTCAGCGTCGCCCGGTTCTGGATCAGCTTGTTGAGCAGATCCTGGCATTCGCCGAAGCCGAAGAAGATAGTCTCGGGCGCCTCCACCGTCCCATCCTCGATGGCGCACATCACCTCGAAAGCGCTCTGCGAGGCGAGCACCAGCATCGACGCCACGTCGTTGATCGCCTGCTGGTAGAGCTTCGCCGAATCCGGAGAGACGCGCGGCCCATGCACGCCGAACTTCAGTGGCGAAGCTCCCTGTGCGCCTTCGCCTGAGAAAAGCTTCGGATTGCGCTGAAAGCGGCGGAAGATCTCGGTGAGGTGAAGGCAGCAGGTTTCGAGCTCGCGCAGCGCTGTCACCGCCTTGCGCTTGGGACGCATCCTGTCGGCCGTCCGCTCCCGAGCGGCCCAATTGATGGTGGCGATCGAGGCGATCGTGCCGAGCGCGGCAATGGCGGGCAGGACAGCGGCAAACGGATCCGGCGCGATCCGCGAGTCGACGTCTTCTGGCGCTGTTTGGACGGGAGGTTTAGCCAATGCTCTGCGTGCCCTGTTTTGGCGATGCGCCGCCGGTTAGGCCGTACCATTTACGCGAGGCCGGCCTATGGCAAGTGCTGAATTTCTGTGCGCGAAGGCTTTTGAGCACGCCAGTCTGGCGAGAACGGGGCGGCGTTTTCCCTCTCCCCCAAGTAGGGAGAGGGTGAGGCGCAGAAACGCGTGCCGCAAGTCTTGTGTGCCCGCAATAACGGCTCGCGCGAGCCTCAGTAAACGCGCGCCTTGGGCTCGATGTACTTGATCTCGTTTGTCAGCGTGTGCGTATGCACCGGCCGGAAATCAAGCTTGACGGACTGCTTTGCGTAGTCGGCGAACGCGAGCGTATGCTGCATCCAGTTCGCGTCGTCGCGGTTCGGGTAATCCTCGCGTGCGTGTGCACCGCGGCTTTCCTTGCGGTTCTCGGCCCCGACCACCGTCACCGCAGCCTGCGCGATCAGGTTATCGTATTCGAGCGTTTCGATGAGGTCCGAGTTCCAGATCAGCGAGCGGTCGGTCACGCCGATGTCCTGCGTGGACTTCCAGATTTCGAAGATCTTCTGCACGCCCTCCTTGAGCACCGGGCCGTCGCGGAACACGGCGCAGTTGGCCTGCATGACCTTCTGCATGCGAAGGCGCAGCGCGGACGTCGGCTGGCTGCCCTTGGCGTAACGATAGCGATCGAGACGAGCGAGTGCGGCTTCGGTGGCGCCCTTGACGAAATCAGGTTGCGAGGCGCCCTTTTCGATCGAAGCAGCACAACGCAACGCTGCGGCGCGTCCGAACACCACGAGATCAATCAGCGAGTTGGAACCGAGACGGTTCGCGCCATGCACCGAGACGCAGGCCGCTTCGCCGATCGCCATCAGGCCCGGAACGATCGTGTCCGGGTTGCCGCCGCGAAGCGTCAGCACCTCGCCGTGATAGTTGGTCGGGATGCCGCCCATGTTGTAGTGCACGGTCGGAATCACCGGGATCGGCTGGCGCGTGAGATCCACGCCTGCGAACACCTTTGCGCTTTCCGTGATGCCGGGCAGGCGCTCGGCCAGGATCTTGGGATCGAGATGGTCGAGGTGAAGGAAGATGTGATCCTTCTCGGAGCCGACGCCGCGCCCTTCACGAATCTCGATCGTCATCGAGCGCGAGACCACGTCACGTGAAGCGAGATCCTTGGCATGGGGCGCATAGCGCTCCATGAAGCGCTCGCCCTGGCTGTTGGTGAGATAACCGCCCTCGCCGCGCGCGCCTTCGGTGATCAGAACGCCCGCGCCGTAGATGCCGGTCGGGTGGAACTGCACGAACTCCATGTCCTGCAGCGGAAGACCTGCGCGCAGCACCATGGCATTGCCGTCGCCGGTGCAGGTGTGTGCGGACGTGCAGGAGAAATAGGCGCGGCCATAGCCGCCGGTCGCGAGGATCGTGCGCTTGGCGCGGAAGCGGTGGATCTTGCCGTCTTCCATCGAGAGCGCGATCACGCCGCGGCAAGCGCCCTCTTCGTCCATCAGCAGGTCGAGCGCGAAATATTCGACGAAGAACTCGGCCGAGTGGCGGAGCGACTGGCCGTAGAGCGTATGCAGCATCGCGTGGCCCGTGCGGTCGGCGGCCGCGCACGTGCGCTGCGCCGGTGGGCCTTCGCCGAACTCGGTGGTCATGCCGCCGAACGGACGCTGGTAGATCTTGCCGTCTTCGGTGCGCGAGAACGGTACGCCGTAGTGCTCGAGTTCGTACACCGCGTCCGGCGCATGCCGGCAGAGATATTCGATGGCGTCCTGGTCGCCGAGCCAGTCGGAGCCCTTGACGGTGTCGTACATGTGCCAGCGCCAATTGTCGGGGCCCATGTTGCCGAGCGAGGCGGCGACGCCACCTTGCGCCGCGACCGTATGCGAACGCGTGGGAAATACCTTGGTGATGCAGGCGGTCTTGAGACCGGCTTCGGCGGCTCCGAGCGTTGCCCGCAATCCGGCGCCGCCCGCGCCTACGACGATGACGTCGTAGGTGTGATCTTGCGTCGGATAGGCGCGACCGTTGATGGCAGGCGCGCCGAGCGAAGAGGCCGGATCTTTCCCGTTGGTCTTGGCAGCCATCGTGTCGTTAGCCTCCGAGGGAGAGCTTGAGAATGGAGAACGCGCTCGCCGCCGCGATGGCGATTGCGAAGAACGTATTGAGCATCAGGAGAACGATTTTTGCGCCCTCGCCGTGCACGTAGTCTTCGATGATGACTTGCATGCCGAGCCGCATATGGATCGCGGCCGAAACGATGAACAGCAGCAGCGGCAGCCCGACCAGCGGATTGGCGATGGTCGCCTTGAACGTGGCGTGATCGGCGCCGATCAGGTTGACGGCGAGCGCGATCGCGAAAATCGAGAGCACCAGATTGGCGGCGCCTGTCGTGCGCTGGGTCCAGAAATGATCTGCGCCTTCCTTGGCAGAGCCGAGCCGACGCACGTCCTTGAGGGGGGTACGCATGCTCATGGCGCGACGCTCCCGGTGCAGAGAAGCACATAGCCCCAGATCAGGATGGTCGCGGCCGCAGAAACCGCCGCCGAACCCCACGACAGGAGGTCGATGGTGGCGAGATCGAACCCGCGGCCCGTATCCCAGATGAAATGGCGGATGCCGCCGACGAGATGGTGCAGCAGTGCCCAGGTGTATCCGAACAGAACGATCTGGCCCGGCCAGCTCGCGAGCACTTGGGTGGCGAAGTCGAAATGAGCCGGCCCGCTGGCCGCGGCGACCAGCACCCACGCCACGATCAGCGTGCCGAAGTAAAGCGCGGCCCCGGTGATGCGATGCAGGATCGACATCACCATGTTGATCAACGGGCTGTAGATCTGCAGGTGCGGCGACAGCGGACGAGCCGCTTCACCTCCCCGCTTGGCTTTGGCGTCAGCCATTCTTTCTCATTCCCCCGAGAGCATTTTCCGACGCGGCCAATCTCCGGAGCAGGCCGGGCTGAAGACCGGGTCTTCGAAGAAAATGCGCCAACGAAATTCCTAGCTGCACAATGGAACGGCCCTCGCGGGGGCCGGGTGCATGAAGGCCGAGGCGGCCCCTTGCGGACACAAAACGCGAAAGTTCAGCTCGAGAGCCGATCTCATCCGCCAGGATTGGAAACTCTGACGAAATGATGGCCTGAAATGATTATTAGCGCGCTGCAACAGACGGGGCAATTCGCCAAATGGTGCGTGTCGCCGTCGCAAGCGGCGGACTCCAATCATGATTTGCAGACTCAGGTAAGAGCCTTCGGCTCAGTCTTTCTGGCCTGCGCACCGGTTACCTGGAGTTTCCGCACTCTTGCGCAGGGCCTCGCAAGAAAACCGCCCCCGACGAAGGTCGGGGGCGACACAGAAGCAGATCAGCGCGGCAGGAGCACCCAGATGTCGAGATCGAGGATCACGCCATCGGCATACTCGCCGCTTTCTTTCTTGAACGGGAAGCTGCTCGCATCCTGGTTCTTGACGGCGATGAGCCGTGTCCTGAGCGCGCCGACGTCCGTGCGGCCCGGAAGCTCTGCCTTTTCCAGAACTTCCGACCAAGAATAGACGGTGTCGCCCGCGAACAGGGGGGCCACATGCCGCCCGCCGTTGATCGCGGCGATATGGAAAGCGTTGTTCATGCCGTTGAACGACAGCGCGCGGGCGAGCGAGATGGTGACGCCGCCATAGACGATGCGCTTGCCGAAACGGCCTTTCGATTCCGTGTGTTGGTTGAAATGAACCTTGGCCGTGTTCTGGTAGAGGCGGGTCGCGATCTGGTGCTCGGCTTCTTCCAGTGTCATGCCGTCGACGTGGTCGATCCGCTCGCCAACCTCGTAATCACCCCAGCGATAGGGCGCACCGGCGAGGTCGAAGTTGTAGGCCTTGGTGTCGAGCGGCGGCACTGCGCCACCGATGTCCTTGGGATCGACGCGGTCGGGCAGCTTCGGCACGACGGCTTCCGGCGCCGGCGCGTTCTTGTCGCGCTTCCGCACCATGACCCAGCGAATGTATTCGAGCACGACCTCGCCGCGCTGATTGCGGCCCGTCGAGCGGACGTAGACGGTGCCGGTCTCGCGGTTGGAATTCTCCTTGAGGCCGATGACCTCCGAGACGGTGGTGAGCGTATCGCCGGGATAGGCGGGCTTCAGGAAGCGCCCGTCTGCATAGCCGAGGTTGGCAATGGCGTTGAGCGAGATGTCGGGCACGGTCTTGCCGAACACCACGTGGAACAGCAGCAGGTCATCGACCGGAGAGCGCGGGTAGCCGATCGCGCGGGCGAATTCATCCGATGATTGAACCGCAAAGCGCGGGCCGTAGAGGCTCTGATAGATCCCGACGTCGCCTTCGTTCAGTGTGCGCGGCGTGGCGTGGTTCAGGATTTGTCCGACGCGATAGTCTTCGAAGAAATTGCCGGGATTGGTCTTGGTCATCGGTCTCGTCGGTCTCCCAGTTCAGCCCAGGGCCGTCCTATGCCATTTTTGGCGGCTTAGCGCGAGTGCGCCATTTCGCGCCGGGCTGCGGGCGGGAAGCCGAAGCCTTGCCCTAGAACCAGTCCTCGATCTCCTTCACCGAGTTGGCGATCGCCACCGTCCGCTTGGCTTGTACAAGGTGAAGGCGCTCGACCATCTTGCCGTTTACCGTGATGACGCCCTTGTTGGCGTTCTCCGGCTCGTCGAAGGCCCGGATGATCGTCTTCGACCACGCAACCTCTTCGTCGGACGGCGAGAAAATCTCGTTGCAGGGTGCGACCTGGGACGGGTGGATCAGCGTCTTGCCGTCCATGCCGAGCGTGCGCCCCTGCTCGCACTCGTTGCGAAACCCAGGTTCGTCCCGGAAATCGTTGTAGACGCCGTCGATGATGTCGAGCCCGTATCCGCGCGCCGCGACGACGGCGAGCGCGAGCCACGGCACCACCGCGAACCGGTCGTGGAGCGCGCGCGCCCGGCTCTCCTTCAGAAGGTCGTTGGTGCCCATCACGAGGCAGACGAGCCGGTTTTCAGGGTCCGCGCCGACCGCGGCGATGTCGGCGGCGTGAAGGATCGCGTGCGGCGTCTCCATCATCGCCCAGAGCTTGGTCTTTTCCGGCGCGTTGACGGATTTCAGGATTTTGGCGGCGCTGATGATGTCGCCCGGATGCTGGACCTTGGGCACCAGGATCGCGTCCGGCGCTGCCGAGGCCGCGGCCAGGATGTCGGCGGTGCCCCAAGCCGTTTCGAGCGCGTTCGGGCGAATGACGATCTCGCGCCGGCCGTAGCCGCCTTCCCTGACCGCCTCGACCACTTTCTGGCGCGCGTCCGCCTTGGCGTCGGGCGCGACCGAATCCTCGAGGTCCAGGATGAGCGAATCCGCAGGCAGCGACCTGGCTTTCTCCAGCGCGCGCTCGTTGGCGCCGGGCATATAGAGGACGCTGCGTCGGGGTCGGATCAAAGCCATGGGGCGAGCCTTTATGAATTTTGATTATGCTGCATTGCAACAGTAATGCAAAGCAACGACCCGACAAGCGCGACTAACGTTCAGTTGGTAGGATTTCTCTGGTTAAGGCGCCGATCCCGGCTATCACAACAACCCGAAGTGGATGCCGCTGCAGCGAGGGCGCGCGAGGAGAGAGATGGCAACCATCATTGCAATTTCGTCGTTCGTTGCGCGCGGCTCGGTCGGTCTGCGGGCGGTGGTGCCGGCCTTGGAAAGGATGGGGCACGAGGTGATCGCCTGCCCGACCGTCCTGCTCTCCAACCATCTCGGCCATCGCCACACGGGCGGCGGACCGGTGTCCGTCGACACCTTCTCTGCCATGTTCGATGCCTTGGACAAAAACGGCTGGCTGAGCCAGGTGAGCGCCGTGCTGACAGGCTTCTTTCCAAGCCCCGAGCACGTGGGGCTGACGGAAGCGCTGATCGACCGCGTGCGCACGCTTCGCTCCGACGCGCTGATCGTCTGCGACCCCGTGCTGGGAGATCGCTTGGAAGGGCTTTACGTCCCGAAGGCCGTCGCCGAAGCGGTTCGCGATCGTCTGATGCCCAAGGCCACCCACATCAAGCCGAACCTGTTCGAATTGGGCTTTCTATCGGGCCGTACCGTCGAGACGCTAGACGATGTGGCCTCTGCCGCGCGGGCGCTTCCCGTGCCCGTCGTCCTGACGAGCTCGGTGCCGCTTCGGGGCAACCGCCTGGGCAACGTCGTTGTTACGCCCGATGAGGCCGGCGTCTGCGCCGTGCCGGTCGAAACCGACGTGCCCCATGGCACCGGCGATCTCCTGACGGCCTTGTTCGTCGCTGAGACGTTGAAGGCGTCCTCTGGTCCGCTGGCCTGCGCGGCTTCGGCGGCAGCAGGCGTCAAGGCTGTGATCGAACGAAGTCGCGGCTCGGACGAGCTGGATCTCTCTGGCCTTTCACCGTGGCACGGGGCGCCGCCGTTGAACGTCGAAAATCTCGCCGCTGGGCTAAGTTGACCGTCCATCCGGGATGCGCCACAGAAGCAGGCACCGGAAAGACGAAGGGGTCGAGATGGTCAGAAAACTGCGCGGCGCGCTGGAATTCGTTCATCACGAAGCGTCCGGCGGCATCATGCTGTTGTTCGCGGCGGTGCTGGCTCTCGTGCTCGCCAATTCGGCGTTGGCCACACTTTACGGCGCGCTCCTCGATACCCCGGTGACGATCCGCGTCGGCGCGCTGGAGATCGACAAGAACCTCCTGCACTGGATCAACGACGGCCTGATGGCCATCTTCTTTTTCCACGTTGGTCTCGAGATCAAGCGCGAGTTGATCGAAGGCGAGCTTTCGACGCTGAAGCAGGCGGCGTTGCCCGCGATCGGGGCGCTGGGCGGCATGATCGTGCCGGCGCTCATTTATTACGCCATCAACCGCGAGGACCCGTCAGCCCTTGCCGGCTGGGCGATTCCGACGGCGACCGATATCGCCTTTGCCGTCGGCGTGCTGGCGCTGGTCGGCTCCCGCATTCCGCCCTCGCTCAAGATCTTCCTTTTAGCGCTTGCTATCATCGACGACCTCGGCGCGATCCTGATCATCGCGATCTTCTACACCTCGGGCCTGTCGTTGACGGCGCTCTCGCTCGCCGCCGTCGGTGTTTTGGCGCTCGCCGTTCTGAATAGCCGTGGCGTGACGCGCACCGCCGCCTATGTGCTGGTCGGTATTTTCGTATGGCTCTGCGTGCTGAAGTCGGGCGTACACGCCACGCTCGCGGGCGTGGTCACGGCGTTTGCCATTCCGTTGACGCCGCTCGCCGGCGAAGGGCGGCTGTCGAAGTCCGAGTCGCTTGCGTCGAAGCTTCAGGAGAGCCTGCATCCCTGGGTCAACTTCGGCGTCCTGCCCGCGTTCGCGTTCGCCAACGCCGGCGTTTCGCTTGCAGGCCTGACGCTCGACAAGCTGATGAGCCCGATTCCGCTCGGCATCGCTCTGGGCTTGCTCGTCGGCAAAACCGTCGGTGTCTTTTCCTTCACCTGGCTTGCGATCGCTTTAGGCGCAGGGTCGCGGCCCGAGGGGAGTTCATGGACGCAGGTATTCGGCGTCGCCGTCCTGGCGGGTATCGGCTTCACCATGAGCCTGTTTATCGGAATGCTCGCCTTCCCGGGGCCGGAGAAAGCGGCCGACATCCGCATCGGCGTGCTCTCGGGCTCGGTCGTGGCAGCGCTCGTCGGATATCTGATCCTGAAATACGCCCGGCCCGCGCCCTTCCTGTCGGGGCGCTGAGCTAACGAATTTGGAACAAAAAAACGCGCGCCGGATGGGTCCGGCGCGCGTTTTACGTCTGCTTCGTGTTTCGTCAGGATCCGTTGCGGGCGGCTTCGTGAGCCGCGCGGAAGGTCGCCGCCGTGCGGTTCTTGTATTTCTGGGTGAGGTTCTCCCACTCGATCTCGAGCGATCCTCCGCTGGCCTTGTGTTGCCGATCCCAGCTCGTCAAAAGATCGATGCAGGCGTGATCGATGTAGTCGAGCTCGTCGACATGCACGTGGACATGCGCGTTGGGCTTCAGCCCTTCGAGCGTGGAAGCCAGCGTCGGCAGCCGGATGAAGGTTGCCGAGCCGGTGAGATGCAGATCCACGCGGTTGTCCTGCGTGTTCTCGACCTTGCGGATCACCAGGTGCGAGAATGCATAAAGCAGCTTGAACAGCGACAGCACGAGGCCGAGCACGACGCCCTTCAGGAGATCGGTGAGCACGATCGTCGCCACCGTGACGGCGAAGATGATCACCTCGCCCTGGCCGAACTTCAAAAGCGCGGGCACGATCTTCGGATAGGCGAGCTTGTAGCCGGTGAAGACCAGCACGCCGGCCAGCGCCGAGACCGGCACGTAGCGCAGGGTGAACGGCAAGAGGCTGGCAAACACGAGCAGCCAGACGCCGTGGAAGATCGCGGAGTTGCGGCTGACGGCGCCGGCTTCGACGTTGGCGCTCGAACGCACGATGACGCCGGTCATCGGCAGCACGCCGAGCACGCCGCAGATCGCGTTGCCGACGCCTTGGGCCGAAAGCTCCCTGTCGTATTTGGTGCGCGGGCCGCTATGCATCTGGTCGACGGCCGTCGCACAGAGCAGCGTTTCGGCACTCGCGATGAACGCGATCGAAATCGCGCCGATCAGGATGGCGGGCTCGAAGATCCGCAAGAGGCGTTCCGGCGTCGGGAAGATCGTGACGGACCAGATGTTGTCCGGCACGTTCACGTAGTTGATGTCGAGATGCAGAACGGCCGCGGCGATCATGCCGACGAGGACGCCGACGAGGGGCGCGGGAATGATCTTGATGGATTTCGGCGCGTAGCTTCCCCAGCCGAAGATGGTCGCGACCGTCAGCACTCCGACCAGCCCCGCCGTAAAATGCTTGTCGCCAGTGCTGATCGCGCTCCAGATCGCCCCGGGGATTCCGGCGAGGTTCTCGATGCCGGTTCCGATCGGCTTCTGGTCGAGCATCACGTGGAACTGGGAGGCGAGAATGAGCACGCCGATGCCGACCAGCATTCCGTGGATCACTGCCGGCGAGACGGCGCGAAACCATTGGCCAAGCTTGAAGACGCCGGCGGCCAGCTGCAGGAGGCCGGCGAACAGCACGATCACGCCCAGCATCTCGGGTCCGTGCTGCTGTACGAGTTGAAGCACCAAGACGGTAAGACCGGCGGCGGGGCCGCTGACCTGGAGAGGCGAGCCGGCCAGAAAACCGACGACGATGCCGCCGATGATTCCGGTGATGATGCCCGCCGTAGGCGGCAGGCCGGATGCGATGGCAATGCCCATGCACAACGGCAAAGCCACCAGAAACACCACGACGGAGGCGAGCAAGTCGCGTCCGTACGACGAAGTCGAAACCTTGGTTTCCATATAGATTATGCGCCAGACCGGGGTTCCGGCCGGCGTCCCCCCATCTTGGGCCGATTGTTATTCTACTGGGCCCTGATTTCTTAGTGCGGCGACGATATCTTTTGGTTTGCCTGCTCGCAACTGGAAGAAATCTATAATGCTTCCATGTAACCACTGCGGGTGGTCAGAGGTTGCTGTCTTTTTTGTGAGGTGAGGGTGCGACGATTGCATACTCGCGCCGGATCGCGCTTAGGATAAAACACGGGGCTGGCGGCCTGCTTCGTGGTCGGCCGCTTCAGATTTTCAGACCATCCTTTTTGGGCGAAACCGCATGTCAAGCTTCCCGGAAAAACTCGTCGATCGCTTCCGCCGCTTCAAGCATCGCCATTTCGTTCCCAATGCCGATCAGTATGAAGAGCTAGCCACCTACGGGCAGAGCCCGGAGGTGATGCTCATCTCGTGCTGCGACAGCCGCGTCGATCCAGAAACGATCTTCACCGCCATGCCGGGCGAGATGTTCGTGGTCCGCAACGTCGCCAATCTCGTTCCGCCCTATGAGACGGGCGGCAAGTATCACGGCGTGTCGACGGCGATCGAGTTCGCCGTCATGAACCTGCGCGTGAAGCACATCATCATCATGGGTCATTCCAGCTGCGGCGGCGTCAAGGCGGCTCTCGACCAGAGCGCTGCCATCCAGACCGAGGCCATGTTCATCTCGCGCTGGATGTCGATGCTGGACGACGCGCGCCTGCGCGTGCTGTCGGCTCACCAGATGGCGCCTCAGGCCGAGAAGCTGAAGATGCTCGAGCTGGAGGGCATCAAGAACTCCATCAGGAACCTTCGGACCTTCCCCTTCGTGAAGAACGAGGAAGACAAGGGCCGCCTGTCGCTGCACGGCGCCTATTTCGAAATCGCTTCGGGCACGCTGAGCGTTCTGAACCATTCGCGCGGCGAGTTCTTCCCGCTCTGAACGGACGAGCTAGAGGGGGCAAGCTCTAGGGCTTGCTTCCGCCCCGCGCCTTCTCGATCGCCGGCATAAGCTGCCGCTCGAGGCTCTCCTCCGAGATCGGGCCGACGTGCTTGTAGGCGATCTTGCCTTCGCCGTTGATCACGAAGGTTTCCGGCATTCCGTAAACGCCCCACTCGATGGCGTTGCGGCCGGCCTGGTCGGTTCCGACCGCCGTGAACGGATTGCCGTAGCGGCCGAGGAAGCGGCGGCCCGCTTCTGCCTGATCCTTGTAGTTGACGCCGTAGATATCGACGCCCGTACGTTCCTTGAGGGCGATGAGCAGCGGATGCTCCTCGATGCACGGTGCGCACCACGACGCCCAGAAATTGACGACGGAAACGCGGCCCTTGGCGAGATCGGCGGCATGGAAACCGGGTGCCGGCTGGCCGTTCGAGATGAGCCCTTCGAGCGCGGGAAAATCCGTCTGCGGCACCGCCCGCCCGATCAGCGCGGAAGGCAATTTCGTGGGATCGCCGGTCAGCCCGAACGCGAAAAGTCCGACCATGAGAAGAAAGAGAGCGAGCGGAACCGCGACCCAGCCCCGTCGCTTGCTGGCAGAAGCGGTTGCGGCACCGCTGGCATTCGGATCAAGGGTCATAGCTGCTCAGTCTCTGGTATCGGCGCTGGCGGAACGCCGCTTGAGGCCGCGCCTGTCGGCATCCGACAAGGCCTTGGTTTGCCGCCAGCCATCGAACAGGGTCCAGCCGATGATCGCGCCGATGATGAGAGCAAACGTCCCGTAAGACGCCCAGATGAAAGCCGCGTGCGGTCCGAGATCCATGGCGCTAGCCCCCCGCCCGCTCGGCGAAGGTCCGCTCGCCGCGCTCGACCTCGGCAAGGCGCAGCGACTTGACCCGCCGTCTCAGAATCTCGTTCTGCATCGCCTTGAGATGCAGCGCGAAGAACAACAGCGTGAAGCCGATCGCGGAAAGCAGGAGTGGCGTGCGCATGCTCGGGTCGACCGAGGATGTAAAGCCGGTCGAAGGCTGGTGCAGCGTGTTCCACCAGTCGACCGAGAATTTGATGATGGGAAGGATCGCGACGCCGACCAGCGCGAGCACGGCGGTGAGCTTGCCGGCGAGCGCCTCGTCCTCGAGCGACGAACGCAGCGCGATCAGCCCGAGATAGAGGAAAAACAGGATCAGCACCGAGGTGAGACGCGCGTCCCACACCCAATAGGTGCCCCACATCGGCTTGCCCCACAGCGATCCCGTAATCAGCGCGCAAAGCGTGAACGCGGCGCCGAGCGGCGCGGCGGCTTTGGCTGACACGTCGGCCAGTGGATGGCGGAAAACCAGAAGTCCGAAGCTCGACAGCGCGATCAGCGAATAGCTCATCAGCGCGAGCCACGCCGACGGCACGTGGATGTACATGATCTTGACGGTCTCGCCCTGCTGATAGTCGGGCGGCGCTACGAAGAACACGAGGTACATCGCATAGAGGATGAACAGCGCGGCGCCCGCGGAAACCCACGGCAGGAGCGCGCGAGACAGTTCCATGAACCGGGTCGGATTGGCGAGGCGTTGGGTCAGCGTTTGCATGGGTGTCATTTAGTGGGGTTGTCGGCCTGTGGAAACCGTTTTTCCCAGTGCCGCCGCGTTAAACAACCGTAACGGTCGCTGACGAACGCGGCAATTTCAGGCTCTCGGCATCGTTACGACATCTGAAGCCGCAGCGCGGCCGCCGCTGCAACCGGGGCGGCAGCGATCGAGGCCAGAGAAATCGCGCCAAGGATCATCAGCGAAGCGCCGAAGCCGTCCTGCCCGAGATTTGCGAAGCCTATGGCCGAAATGCCGAAAATCAGGGTCGGAATGTAGAGCGGCAGCACCAGCAGGGCCAACAGCAGGCCCCCGCGGCGGGCCTTCAGCGTCAATGCGGCGCCGACACTGCCGAGAAAGCTGATGGCCGGGGTTCCGGCCAGCATGGTGGCGACCAGCGCGGGCGTGAGCGTAATATCGAGGTTGAGCATGATCCCGAGCACCGGCGCCATCAGCGCGAGCGGAATGCCGGTCGAGATCCAATGGGCGAGCGCCTTGGCGGCCACCGCCAGCTCGAGCGGCAGCGGTGCGGTTGCCATCACTTCGAGCGATCCGTCCTCGTGATCGGCCTCGAACAGGCGCGGCAGAGACAGCAGCGCCGCGAGCAGCAGCGCGATCCACAAGACGCCCGGCGCGATCCGTGAAAGCAGTTTGAGATCGGGACCGAGCCCGAGCGGCAGCATTGCCACCACCACGAGGAAGAAGCCGAGCGCTGTCCCGAGCGCCGATCCTTCCCGGAGCGCAAGCGTCAGATCCCGTTTGAGCAGCGCGAGAAAACCGCTCATGGGCCACCGTCGTTTGCGGATGACGCGGTTTCCGGCGCGGAGCCGAGCCGCAGGTAGGCGGGCTGCTCGAGCCCGAGCGGCAGATGCGTCGCCGCGATGACCAGTCCATTGTTTGCAAGGTGGCGTTGGATGAGACGCGCCAAAAGCTCGGTCGAGGCCGCGTCGAGCGAGACGGTCGGCTCGTCGAGCAACCAAATAGGACGCGTTGCAACGCGGAGGCGTGCGAGACCGAGGCGCCGCTTCTGTCCCGCTGAGAGCAATCCTGCCGGATAGTCGGCGAGCCGCGACAGACCGAAATCGGAAAGGGCGTCGACAACGCGATCGGCGATCGGCTCGGTTTCATCGCCGCCAAGATACTCGCCCCAGAACGTGAGATTCTGCTCGGCGGTGAGGTTCGCTTTCACGCCCGTGAGATGCCCGACGTAGTGGCACTGCTCCGACAGATTCCGATCGCTGGACTCGGCTTTAGTGTCGGCGTCGTCAGTGAGGGAGATCGTCCCGGCCGAGGGAGCGATGAACCCGGCGATAGTGCGAATGAGCGTTGTTTTGCCCGCGCCGTTGGGCCCGACGAGCAGCAGCGCTTCGCCCGCTTTCGCCGTGAAAGACACGGCTGAAAGTACGGTTCTCGATCCGCGCTCGACGGTTAGATTGTCAGCATGAAGAAACAAGTGATCGACCCGATCTTGCGCTCGCGCGCAAAGGCCTGCGACATAGAGGGGATTGCAAAATTAACAAGCACAAGTGTGCTAGTTCTGTACTTTGGTCGCCTATATAATTGGCTTGCTTCCAGCTTCGCTACTGCAAAAATGTAATTGGCCCGCGTCATGCTGGGCTACATAACGCCAAGCGTAAGGGTGGCGAGGCGATATCGCGTCTGCGACCACCAGATAATTCGCGCCTTGAGGAGAAGAAACGTGAGCGCTTCGACGAACGCCATTTCCGCGCCGGCCTCCCTAGACAGCTTCAATTGCCGCAAGACACTCACCGTAGACGGTCAGGCTTTCGTCTATTACTCGCTGCCCGACGCCGAGAAGAACGGGCTCGCGGGGATTTCGAAGCTTCCCTACTCGATGAAGGTTCTTCTTGAGAACCTGCTGCGCAACGAGGATGGCCGCTCCGTCACCAAGGCTGACATCGTGGCGATGTCCGAGTGGCTCGTGAACAAGGGCAAGGCCGAGAAAGAAATCGGCTTCCGGCCCGCGCGCGTTCTGATGCAGGATTTCACCGGCGTGCCCGCGGTCGTCGATCTCGCGGCGATGCGCGACGGCATGCTGACGCTGGGCGGCGACGCCAAGAAGATCAACCCGCTCGTTCCCGTCGATCTGGTCATCGATCACTCCGTCATCGTCGATGCATTCGGCAATGCCGACTCTCTGAATCGGAACGTTGAGCTCGAATACGACCGCAACGGCGAGCGCTACGTGTTTCTGAAATGGGGCCAGGACGCCTTCGCGAACTTCCGCGTTGTGCCGCCGGGCACTGGCATCTGCCATCAGGTCAATCTGGAATATCTCGCCCAAACCGTTTGGACAGCAACCACGTCCAACGGCGAAACCATCGCTTATCCCGATACCCTTGTCGGCACCGACAGCCACACCACGATGGTGAACGGCCTCGCGGTTCTCGGCTGGGGCGTGGGCGGCATCGAGGCCGAGGCGGCCATGCTCGGCCAGCCTCAGTCGATGCTGATTCCCGAGGTCATCGGGTTCAAGCTGTTCGGTTCGCTCAAGGAAGGCGTGACCGCGACAGATCTCGTGCTGACCGTCACGCAGATGCTGCGCAAGAAGGGCGTGGTCAACAAGTTCGTCGAGTTCTATGGAACGGGTCTCGATCACCTGACGCTGGCCGATCGCGCCACCATCGCCAACATGGCGCCCGAATACGGCGCCACCTGCGGCTTCTTCCCGGTGGACGATGAAACGCTGAACTATCTCACCATTTCGGGCCGCGAATCGTCCCGCATTGCGCTGGTCGATGCCTATGCGAAGGCGCAAGGCCTGTTCCGCGTCAAGGATGCCGGCGATCCCGTGTTTACGGATACGCTCGAGCTCGACCTTGCCACCGTTGTGCCGTCGCTCGCCGGACCCAAGCGGCCCGAGGGACGCATCGCGCTTCAGGATGTGAAGGCCGGTTTCCTGACCGCGCTCGCAACCGAATACAAGAAGCCGGGCGAAGCAGATAAGCGCGCTCCGGTCGAGGGACGCGATTTTGATCTCGGCCATGGTGACGTTGCGATTGCCGCGATCACGAGCTGCACCAACACGTCCAATCCTTCGGTGCTGATCGCAGCCGGCCTTCTCGCACGCAACGCGGTCGCCAAGGGGCTGACGTCGAAGCCGTGGGTGAAGACGTCGCTCGCGCCGGGAAGCCAGGTCGTCGCCGCCTATCTCGAGAAGGCGGGCCTGCAGACCTACCTCGACCAGATCGGCTTCAATCTCGTCGGCTTCGGGTGCACCACCTGCATCGGAAACTCCGGCCCGCTTCCGGCCGAGATTTCGAAAACCATCAACGACAACGGTCTCGTCGCCGCTGCCGTTCTTTCGGGTAACCGCAACTTCGAAGGCCGCGTCAGCCCCGACGTCCAGGCCAACTATCTGGCATCTCCGCCGCTGGTCGTTGCCTTCGCGCTGGCTGGCACCGTCGTCCGCGATCTCTCGACCGAGCCGTTGGGCACCGGCAGCGACGGCAAGCCGGTCTATCTGAAGGACATCTGGCCTTCGAGCCAGGAGATCCAGAAGTTCATGATCGAGAACGTCACCCGCGATCTCTTCAAGTCGAAGTACGCGGATGTGTTCCACGGCGACGATCGCTGGCGCACCATCAAGGCCGGCACCGGGCTCACCTACGGCTGGGACGACAAATCCACCTACGTGCAGAACCCGCCGTACTTCGAAGGCATCACCAAGACCGCGCGTCCGATCACCGATATCGAGGGTGCACGGGTGCTTGCGTTGTTCGGCGACAAGATCACCACCGACCACATCTCGCCGGCAGGGTCCATCAAGGCCGCGTCACCGGCCGGCAAGTATCTGCTCGACGAGGGCGTGCAGCCGGCCGACTTCAACCAGTACGGCACGCGCCGCGGCAACCACGAAGTGATGATGCGCGGCACCTTCGCCAATATCCGCATCAAGAACTTCATGGTGAAGGACGCATCCGGCAACGTCGTCGAGGGCGGCTACACCATTCACCATCCATCGGGCGAGAAACTCGCGATCTATGATGCGGCGCAGCGCTATGCCGAGGAAGGCGTGCCGCTGGTCGTGTTCGCGGGCGTCGAATACGGCAACGGCTCGTCGCGCGATTGGGCGGCGAAGGGCACCAATCTGCTCGGCGTAAAAGCTGTTGTCGCGCAGTCGTTCGAGCGCATCCACCGCTCCAATCTGGTCGGCATGGGCATCGTCCCGTTCGTATTCGAAGCCGGCACGACGTGGGAATCGCTGGGGCTCGACGGTAGCGAGAAGGTGACGCTCAAGGGACTGGCCACGGTCAAGCCGCGCCAGATCGTCGAGGCCGAGATCACCAAGTCCGACGGCACGACGCTGGCCGTGCCCCTGATCTGTCGGATCGATACGCTGGACGAGATCGAATACTTCAAGAACGGCGGCATCCTTCAGTACGTGCTCCGCAACCTTGCGGCCTAGATCATGATCGCTTCAGGCCTTACCAGCCTGAAGCGTGAATCATCGATCTTACTAAAAACCACCATGATCGCTTCGGGCCCACGCGCTCCGATCGCCGTGCCACCTACCAGGCACGGCGTGAATCGGCAGCGCAGGAAAAGCCGCTCCGATCGTCGCGGCCCCATTGGACGCGGCGTGAATCGGCGGCGCAGGAAAAGCCTGAAACGTGAATCGCCGCTCTCACCAATGAGGCCATGGCGGCAGGCGGGAGCTCGAGGGCTTGGCTGCGGATGCGTCCGTAGCGGGCAGCCCTGGACCACACGCGTTTCCAATCCTATTTTTAATGGGACTTTTGCGGGATCCTGACGCAGGATCCCGCGGCTTGCCGGTCGGGAGGACGGTGGGCGTTCGATGACGAGTGCGCCGGCTGCTGGCCGGACGCTCGGGCCATGTCAGGGCCATGTCAGAAGAGCCATGCAAGAAGAATAGGATGCCGAGAGCCCTCCCCCGAGCCCTGCGTTACCTGATCGTCGCGGCCACGGCCCTGACGCCGACCTTGGCGCGGCCCGAGATGACGGAGGGGCTTCCCGCTCCGCAACCCTCGAGCACGCCACGAGCGGTCATCGAGATGTTCACGAGCCAGGGCTGCTCGGATTGCCCGGCAGCCGACGTTCTGCTCAAGCAGTATCTCGATCAATCGAATGTGATCGGCCTGTCGCTCCCGGTCGACTACTGGGACTATCTCGGATGGAAGGATACGCTGGCGGGGCCGCGTAATGCCGAGCGCCAGCGCGAATATGCGAAGCGCTTCGATACCGGCACGGTTTACACGCCCCAAGCCGTCGTGAATGGCGCGGCCGAGGTGCTGGGCTCCAGCCAATCCGAGATCGACCGCGCACTCCGCGCGACGGAGACGGCACTCGGCAGCAGCCGGGTTCCCGTACATTTCTGGCACTACGGTGCGAGCATCATCATCGAAACCGGCGGTGCACCACCCGGCACGGAGCCCAAGGAGGCGACGATCTGGCTAGCGGTCGTTCAGAAGTCGGTGGAAGTCCCGGTCAAGGGCGGCGAGAACAACGGCAAGACCCTCACCTACTACAACGTGGTTCGCGAACTGACGCCCGTCGGCCTCTGGAACGGGCGCCCGGCAACGATCCGGCTCGCGCGCGCCGCCGTGATGCGCCCCGAAACGGAAGATCTCGTCGTGCTCATCCAGGAAGCCAACGCCGGGCCGATCATCGGCGCGGCCCGCCTCGGCGATTGACGGAACGCAAAGCTCACTTGCAGGTCCACATCAGGCCGCGATCGAAATGGAAGTGGTTGGCGTGGGCGGCGTTGAAGTCGGGCCCGAGCGCGACACGGAAGTAGCGGCACGCGCTCCGATGCACCTTGTGCAGGAACTCGCTCTCTTTGTCCGATCCCTTCCAATCCTTGAGCAGTGAGATCGAACGGCCGTCTGCGAACGTGAAGCCGGAGATGTCGATCGCATTGGCGGTGGCGTGCTGGCTGCGGACGCCCTTCCAGAACGGATTGCCGACGATGTTGCGGCAGCCATAGGTGCCCATGTCGCCGAGGCGGACCACTTCCTGTCCGAACATCTCCTTGGCCAGCGGCTGTACCTCGTGCTCGACCCATAGCGTCAGCGCCGCGGCCATCTCGCACGTCAACGGCTCGACACCGATCTTGGCCCCTCCCGTGCTGGTGAACTTGACCGCGTTCGTCCATCCGCAGCCGCTTTCCAGGTTGCGGTCTGGAATGGCGGTGGCATCGATGTGGGGTTGCTTCAGAACCGATTGGCAGAGCGCGGAATCGAACCGCAAGGAAGAAAGCCGGGCATCGACGAAGAACGATGGCGGCTTCTCGAGTGAGATCGGTGGAAACGGGCTCAGGCGCTGCGGCACGAGACCGAACCAGAAGGCGCCAGCGAATGCCAGAAACGCGAAAAGGGCGAGGAGAAGCTTTGAAAAAATGCGCCGTGGCTTCTTCTGTCGCATTAGCCCCCCTCGTACCCGCAAGCGCGCATGTCTCCGCTTGTTCCGTGCGCGCGCGGGCTAAACCGTCCCCGCCGATAACCTAGAGTGCTTCCGGAAAAGTGGGAACCGGTTTTGCAGAGCGACGCACGACCCTATGAGATCGGCGGGTATCGGAAATACTGAGGGATGAAAGGCGTCAGCCGGCGGAGCGATTATCAAAAGTCGCTGATGAGCCCGCCTTTTTCCCAATCGCCGTAGCGCGTGGGCTCCGGTCCTGTGGAGCCGCCGAGCTCAGGCTGCCGCTGGGCAGCGTCAGCAGCGGCTTTGGCACGGCGTTCCTCGGCCTCTTTGAGCGCGCGCTGCGCCTCGGGCGAGAGTGCCGGTTTCGGCGTTTCGGCCGCAGTCGCGTTCTGGGGTTTGGCCGGGGGAGTATCCGAGGAGGTGGTCATGATCGCGCCGCGGCCTCAATCCGCCTGTGAAAACCGAAGGATGCTGGTCGTTGGCCAGCCTCATTCCTATATAGCATTCCCGAACACGAACGCGAGAGGGCGGAAAGCGCGTTACAGCGCCTCAAGCCCTTCGCCAACCATCTGAATTTGGGATCTGCACGACGCAGGTTGGAGTGACGAAATGCCGATGAACTACGCCAAGACCGCTTTCCTACTGGCTGCTCTGACAGCCATCTTCGTCGCCATGGGCGCGGCGGTGGGCGGACAGCAGGGCATGGTCATCGCCTTTGTCGTGGCGTTGGCCATGAACGCATTCAGCCTCTGGAACTCGGACACCATGGTCCTGAAGATGTTCGGGGCCGAGGAGGTGGATGAGCGGAGCGCCCCCGAATACTACGGGTTGGTGCGCGATCTCGCGCGCCGTGCAGAGCTTCCGATGCCGCGCGTCTATGTCATGCACAACGCGCAGCCGAACGCCTTCGCGACCGGTCGCAGCCCGACGCGCGCAGCTGTCGCGGCCTCCACCGGCTTGCTCGAATCGCTGAACCGCCAGGAGATTGCGGGCGTCATCGCCCACGAGCTTGCTCACATCAAGAACCGCGACACGCTGACCATGACGGTCGCCGCCACCATCGGCGGCGCGATCTCGATGCTCGCGCAGTATCTCCAGTTCGGCATGCTGTTCGGTGGCCACCGCGACGAGCGCGGCGGCGGCGGTCTCGGTATGATCGGCGCCGTCCTGGCGATGCTGGTCGCGCCGTTTGCGGCCATGCTGGTGCAGATGGCCATCAGCCGCTCGCGCGAGTATCAGGCCGACCGCATGGGCGCGCTGATCGCCGGCAACCCGCGGTGGTTGTCGTCGGCGCTGGTCAAGATTCACAACGCCGCCCAGCGGATCCCGAACGAGGAAGCCGAGCAGGTGCCGGCTGCCGCGCACATGTTCATCATCAATCCCCTGACCGGCCAGGGTATGGACAACCTGTTCTCGACCCATCCCAACACCGAGAACCGCATTGCGGCGCTCGAAGCGCTGGCCCAGGAGCTGGCTCGCAACGGCGTGGATCTGGGGCCTGATCTTCCTTCGAATGAAGAAAGCCAGCGCGATTCCGGTCCGTGGGCAGGCCCGTCGGATCGTGGGGATAGCCGAGGTCCCTGGGGATAAGCCACGGAACGTGCCGTCACGCGGCCTTAACGGCGCGATACTCCGCCGCTTGACGTGCCGTGCCGCTCCGGCCAAGGAAGCTGGAGCGGTCGCCTATTTTGCCTGCCGCGCTCTAGGTCTGCGGTATTCTTGCCTGGCGCGGCCTCCTCAGATCCCCGATGACCGCCTCAGCTCCCGGTAAAAACCCCGATGCCTCCTCCGCGCCGACCAGACACCAAGAAGCCGCGGCCTCGGAGGCACGCCGAGGGCGACGCTACGGACAAACGCGCATCGGCTCCCGCCCGTCCTCGTCCCTCGGGCTACGGCGCGCGCCAAGTGGCGGTACATTGCCTATCCGCGATCTTCGATCGCGGCCATGCGCTCGATGAGGCCTTCGACTGGGCGTCCGACAAAGCAGGCGCGCTCGATCCGCGCGACCGTGGGCTGGCTCGTCTGATCGTGCTGACGGTGTTGCGCCACAAAGGCGAGCTGCAGGCCGTCGTCTCGTCGTTTCTCGAAAAGCCGCTGCCGGCCGACAGCGGGCGCCTGTGGTCGATCTTGCTGTCCGCCGCCGCACAGCTTCTGTTGCTCGACACGCCGCCTCACGCCGCCATCAGCCTCGCGGTTGATCAATGCCGCGACGATCGCAAGGCCTATCGTTTCGACCGCCTCACCAATGCTGTGCTCCGCCGCGTCGCGACGTCCGGCAAAGAAGTGATGGCGGGTATCGATCCGGTTGTCGCGAACGTTCCCGTCTCGTTGCTCGCCCGCTGGGGCGAGGCTTATGGCGAAGCGCTTGCACGCGATATCGCGACGGCCTCGCTTCGCGAAGCGGCCCTCGATCTATCAGTCAAAGCCGATCCCGAGGGCTGGGCCGAGCGCCTCGGCGGCACCGTGCTCGTGAATGGCTCCGTGCGACTGCCGCGCGTCGGGCATGTGGAAGATCTTGCAGGTTTCAATGACGGCGCGTGGTGGGTGCAGGATGCGGCCGCGTCATTGCCTGCGCGCCTTCTCGGTTCGGTCGCAGGACGTGACGTGGCGGATCTCTGCGCCGCACCGGGCGGCAAGACCGCCGAGCTTGCGGTGGCCGGCGCCAACGTGACGGCCGTCGACCAGTCGGCGCAGCGCCTTCTGCGTCTCAAGGAAAACCTCGCGCGGCTCGCGCTCAGCGCCGACATCGTCGAAGCCGACGTCGCAACCTGGGCGCCGGGGCGCGAGTTCGATGCGGTGCTCCTCGATGCGCCGTGCAGTGCGACGGGCACCATCCGGCGCCATCCCGACATCCTGCATCTGAAACGCAAGGACGACACCTCCGAGCGCGTCGCGCTTCAGGAGCAGCTTCTGGCCCAGGCCGCTCGGCTGGTGAAACCCGGCGGGACGTTGGTCTATTGCACGTGTTCGTTGGAGCCCGAGGAAGGGCCCGCCCAGATCACGCGCTTTATTGCGGCGAACGAAGATTTCACGCGGGTGCCGGTTACTGCCGGCGAAGCCGGTATCGTGGCGGACTGGCTGACGTCCGAAGGCGATCTGCGCACGCTTCCGTGTCATCTCCCAAACCCCGATCCCGCGCTTGCGGGTCTCGACGGGTTCTATGCGGCTCGCCTTGTACGTAAGTCCGCGTCTGAGGTCGCTTGACCGTCCATAAGTCGAGCATGCCGATTGAGCAGGCGGTGCGGCATGCTACCATCCGAGCAACGAGGCAGGCTGCCGTCAGCGGCCGGTTAGTGTGGCCGTCGCAGCGGACGGTCTGAGGAATAAAATGGCGTCGCGGCTCAAGTTATCGGAGCGTATCAGGATCACGCACTTGGCCGCGGACCGCCTGCGCCGTGGCGCGATCTCGTCCGTTCTCTATTCGCCGCCGTTTCGCTGGCAGTTCGGCGCCTCGGCCGCCGAGCAATTGCTCATCGTTCCCCAGGATCTGAGAACCGCCGACCCGAGCTTCTGGGACGAAGTCGAGATCGGCCAATTCGGGCTCGCCGGTACGGTCGCGCTCGCCGACGAGGTTTCACCCTTCGATATCGTTCCGCCCAACGAAGCCTGGGCGCGCGCGTTGCATGGCTTCGGATGGCTTCGCCACCTTGCGGCCGCCGCGCGCGCTGAGGAGCGAACGGAAGCGCGCGAGACGGCGCGCCTTCTGGCCACCGAATGGGCGTTACGCCATCGCGGGGGCGGCAGCGGCTTGGCGGCCGAGCCGCACGTCACCGGGCGGCGGCTCATCTCGTGGATGTCGCATTCGGGGCTGCTGCTGGAAGATGCCGACGCGGAAACCTACGAGATCCTGACCGAGAGCCTGGGCATACAGCTTGTGCGCCTTGCAGCCGGCTGGCGCTCGAGCCCCAGCGGCTATCCGCGTCTGTTGTCGCTGCTGTCTCTGCTTCTCGCGCAGCTTTGCATTTCGGGGCACGAGGGCCAGGTGCCGGAAACCGAGCGCCTGTTCGTCCAGGAGCTTGAACGGCAGATCCTGCCGGATGGCGGTCACATCAGCCGAAACCCCGGCGTGCTTGTCGAGCTGATGCTCGATCTCCTGCCGCTGCATCAGTGCTTCGCCGCGCGCAGCCGCGCCGCGCCGCCTGAACTGACCGCGATCATGAAAACGATGCTGGCCGCGCTGAAATACATGCGCCTCGGTGACGGCATGCTGGCCCGCTTCAACGGCATGGGCGTCGCCTCCCCCGCAGGCCTCGCGACGGTGCTCGTCTATGACGACAACCCCGGCGCCATTCCCGACAATGCACCCCACTCGTACTATCGCCGGCTCGAGCGCGGCCGCTCGATCCTGATCATGGACACCGGTTCGCCGCCGCCGCTCGAAGCCGCCGCCGAAGCCCACGCCGCCTGCCTGTCGTTCGAGTTCAGCGTCGGCACCGAACTGATGCTGGTCAACGGCGGAGCGCCAAGCTCGGCGAACACCGAATGGCGCGCGGCCTCACGCGCGACTGCGAGCCACAACACGCTTTGCCTTGGCGAGAAATCCTCTTCGAAGCTGATCCGCCACAAGACACTCGAAGAGTTGGTCGGCGGACCTCCGATCCGGTTTCCGGATGACGTGCGCTCCAAGGTCGAGGAGCACGACGGCTCGCTTGAAATCGCCGCGAGTCACGACGGCTACATTCGCCGGTTCGACCTCATGCATCATCGCACGCTGGCGCTGACGGGATCCGGCCGCCGCCTGCTCGGCATCGACCGCCTGACCGGCCGGGCCGGCACCATGCGGCTGCGCAAGGACGTCCCGTTCGCCGTCCATTTCCATTTGCATCCGAGTGTTCGCTGCCGCCGCGACGACAACCCGAACATTGCGATCATTACGCTGCCGAGCGGCGACACCTGGTGGTTCAGCCTTGAGGGCGCCCGCCTCGCAATCGAGGAAAGCACGTATTTTTCGGACTCCTCCGGTCCCAGAAGGGCGCTGCAGATTGTTGCGCGCGGCGCCACTTTCGGAGAAACCGAGGTTCGCTGGGTGTTCGAAGGCCAGGACACGTTGGGCGAATAGACGAATAGAACGACGGCGTGCCGGCCGCGCGCGGCACGGCAACGCCAAGACCGATGTCACAAAGGACGAATTGCGACCGATGAAAGATTCCAATCCTAAAATCCGCCGGGCCCTGATTTCTCTCTCGGACAAGACGGGCCTCGAGCAGCTCGCTTACGCGCTCTCGGAGCGGAACATCGAGCTGATCTCGACCGGCGGCACATCGTCCAAGCTCAAGGGCGCGGGCTTCTCGGTCGCCGACGTCGCCGACGTCACGGGCTTCCCGGAAATTCTCGACGGTCGCGTAAAGACGCTGCATCCGACGATCCACGGCGGTTTGTTGGCGGTGCGCGGCAACGAGGAGCACATCCGCGCCGCCGAGAAGCACAAGATCACCGCCATCGATCTTCTGATCGTGAACCTCTATCCGTTCGAAGCGACGCTCGCGAGCGGCGCCTCGTTCGACGACTGCGTGGAAAACATCGACATCGGCGGCCCCGCCATGATCCGCGCCGCCGCGAAGAACCACGCGTCCGTCACAGTGATCGTCGACAGCGCGGATTATCCCGAGCTTCTCGAAGAAATGTCCGCCAACGGCGGCCGCACCACACCCGCCTTCCGCAAGCGCATGGCAGCCAAGGCCTACGCTCGCACCGCAGCCTACGACGGCGCGATCAGCAACTGGCTCGGCGCCGTGGCCGCGAATGCAGATGGCACTGCACTCGGCTTCCCGCCGACGTTTACGACGCAATACAAGAAGGCCATCGACATGCGCTACGGCGAGAACCCGCACCAGCGTGGCGCATTCTACGTGTCGAGCAAGCCGGAAAGTGGCACCGTCTCCAGCGCGTGCCAGCTTCTCGGCAAGGAACTCTCCTACAACAATGTCGCCGACAGCGATGCCGCGCTCGAATGCGTGAAATCGTTCTCTGACCACCCGGCGTGCGTGATCGTCAAACACGCGAACCCGTGCGGCGTGGCCGAGGCCGAAACGCTGGAAGCCGCCTACGACCGCGCCTATCAAACCGATCCGGAATCGGCGTTCGGCGGCATCATCGCGTTCAACCGCGAACTCGATGGTGCGACCGCCGCGAAGATCGTCGAGCGGCAGTTCGTCGAGGTGATCCTGGCTCCTTCCGTCACGGAGGAAGCCAAGGAAGCCGTCGCCGCGAAGAAGAATGTTCGCCTCATGGTCACCGGCGAATGGCCGCTGGTTGCTGCGCAGCGCTTCGAGACCCGCACGGTCGCCGGCGGCCTTCTGGTGCAGGACAGCGACCTCGCCGTCTATGATCGCTTGCAGGTCGTGACCAAGCGCCAACCGACGCCGGCTGAGATGGCCGATCTCCTGTTCGCCTGGAAGGTCGCGAAGTTCGTGAAATCGAATGCCATCGTCTACGCCAAGGGCGGCGCGACTGTCGGGATCGGTGCTGGCCAGATGAGCCGCGTGAATTCCTCGCGCATCGCGGCCATAAAGGCCGAGATGGCGGGTCTCGACGTCAAGGGCTCAGCCGTCGCGTCGGATGCGTTCTTCCCGTTCGCCGATGGCTTGCTGGCCGCGGCCGAGGCAGGCGCGACCGCGGTCATCCAACCGGGTGGCTCGATGCGCGACGAGGAGGTCATCAAGACGGCCGACGAGAAGGGCCTGACCATGGTGCTGACCGGCATGCGCCACTTCCGGCATTAATGACGGATGCGCCCCGCATAAGCCTGAGGCGAGCCACACGGGCGGATTTCGATCTCATTCGCCGCTGGCTGGCGTGGCCCGACATCCAGGACTGGTGGGGGCCGGTTTCGGCGACGGAAGCCGAAGTCAACATGGCACTCGCTTCAGAGCACGCGATCTGCCGCGTGATCGAGGCGGATGGCGTGCCTGTCGGCTATGCGCACGCAGTCGACGCCACCCTGTGGGGTGACAACCTGCCGGAAGATCTGGAACCCGGGACATGGGACCTCGATCTCTTCGTTGCGGCCGAAGAGCATCGGGGCAAGGGTGTCGGGCAGGTGGCGCTCGGCCTGTTGCGTGACGAGGTGTTCGCGACGACGTTAGCGGTTGCGGTCTGCGTGTTCCCATCGGTGAAGAACGAGCGCGCTGTCCGCGCCTACGAAAAGGCCGGTTTCCGCTGGCAACGCGTCTGGAACGACCCCCAGATGGGGCCGTCCTGGTTCATGGTCGCCACCCGAGGCGGCCAAAAAACCCTTGGATGACCGCAGCATAGGCCGACGTCAGGCTCGCAAAACCGATGACATACATCTTGCGTGAGACATTTGTAGAATTCGGGAATTGAAACGGCTGCGAAGCAGCACTCATCGGCAAAGGTATCCTCATGCGCCTTTTGCTTGTGCCATTTTACCCGCGCTATGTTCTTCTGTCGTTTTCCGTCGTTGCCAGCCTCGTGCTGGCTGTCGCCTTCTGGCAGAGCGCGCCCGCGGCCGCCTACATCACCGGCCCGCTGCTGATCTTCTTCCTGTTCTTCGCGGTGCTTGGTATCCGCGACGTGCTGCAGACCAAACACGCCATCCTGCGCAACTACCCGATCACGGCGCACCTGCGCTTCCTGCTCGAGAACATCCGCCCCGAGATGCGGCAGTATTTTTTCGAGGCGGACAAGGACGGCTCGCCGTTCCCGCGCGACAAGCGCGCCATCGTCTATCAGCGCGCCAAGAAGGAACTCGATAAGCGCCCCTTCGGCACCCAGTACGACGTCTACGAGAGCCGCTACGAATGGCTGCACCATTCGATGGCGCCGAGACCGTTGCCTCGCGAGCCGTTCCGCGTGCTCGTCGGCGGCCCGGATTGCAAGAAGCCCTATTCGGCATCCGTTCTGAACATATCGGCCATGAGCTATGGCTCGCTGTCGGCCAACGCCATTCGTTCGCTGAACAAGGGCGCCAGGATTGGCGGCTTCGCCCACGATACCGGCGAGGGCGGCTTCACGCCCTATCACCGCGAAAATGGCGGCGACATCATCCTGCAGATCGGCTCGGGCTACTTCGCCTGCCGCAACCCGGACGGCTCATTCTCGCCTGAGAAATTCGCCGAGATTTCCGCCGACCCGCAGGTTAAGATGGTGGAGATCAAGCTGTCTCAAGGCGCCAAGCCCGGCCACGGCGGCGTGCTGCCGGCCGCAAAGGTCACGGAGGAGATCGCCCAGATCCGCGGCATTCCCGTCGGTCGCGATTGCATTTCGCCGGCTTGCCATCCGGCCTTCTCGACGCCGATCGAGCTGATGGACTTCATTGCCGAGTTGCGCCGCCTTTCGGGCGGCAAGCCGATCGGCTTCAAGCTCTGCATCGGCCATCCTTGGGAGTTTCTCGCCCTCGTCAAGGCGATGCTGCAAACCGGGATCACGCCGGATTTCATCGTCGTCGACGGGAAGGAAGGCGGCACCGGCGCAGCGCCCCTCGAATTCATGGATCATATGGGAATGCCTTTGCGCGATGGCCTGAGCTTCGTTGAAGCGGCGCTCGTCGGCACCAACCTGCGCGATCGCATCAAGATCGGCGCGTCAGGCAAAATCACGACGGCGTTCGACATGGCGCGCGTGATGGCGCTTGGTGCGGACTGGTGCAACGCCGCGCGCGGGTTCATGTTTGCGGTCGGGTGCATTCAAGCCCAGCAGTGCCACACCGGCCGCTGCCCGACCGGCGTCACCACCCAGGACCCTACGCGCCAGCGTGCGATCGACGTTCCGAGCAAGGCCGAGCGTGTTGCGCAGTTCCACAAGGAAACCGTCAAAGCGTTGGCCGAGCTGATCGCGGCCGCCGGCCTCGATCGTCCCGGTGACTTGAAGCCCTATCATTTCATGCATCGGGCCGCGCCGGATCGCGTCGTGACCTTCGCCGAGCTCTATCACATGCTGAGGCCCGGCGAGTTGCTCACGGGCGTTGCCGATCCGAGGTTGAGGCACGCATGGGATCTGGCACGCGCCGACAGCTTCTCGCCCGCAGATCAGGTCATCCCGATTTCATCGATTGCGGCTGCCGAATAGGGAGCCGCCCGGGGCTACGCGCGTGAGCGCACGGGCAGCATCAGCAGAAAGCCGGCGATCAGGAACACCGCGATCGACGCCATGCCGATGCGCTGGTCTCCAGTCGCTTGCGTGACGGCCGCGACCAGTAGCGGCGCCATGAACGCCGTTACCTTTCCGGAGAATGCGAACAGTCCAAAATACTGCGTGATCTTGTCGGGCGGCGCGAGGCGTGCGAGCAGCGCGCGGCTGGCCGCCTGCACGGGCGCAGCGACGAGGCCGACGACCACCGCGAAAGCGAGGAACACCAGCTCGCCGTGCGATGAGAACGGCTTCGAGCCGGCCGCCTTCGGATCTACCTCCGTGAAATAGAGAACGTGGTTCTGATCGACCGAGAGAATGCCGAGCGCGCCCACGAGCAGCAGCAGCAGCGAAACCACGATCACCGTCTTGGAGCCGACGCGATCGTCGAGCACGCCGCCGATCAGCGCGCCGAACACGCCTGCGATCGTGAGCACGATGCCGAACAATCCCAGCTCCATCGCGCCCCATCCGAACACCGACGCGCCGTAGATGCCGCCGAACGCGAAGATCGCCGCAAGGCCGTCCGAGTAGAGCATGCGCGCGACGAGAAACAGCAGCATGTCGCGGTTCGAAGGCAACGAGCGGAGCGTTTGCCAAAGCTCGGCCAGCGCGGGCTTGTCGCCGCGTGCGCCGGGCGGCCGTTTGCGATCCGGCACGAACAGGAAGAACGGGATCATGAACAGCACGTACCAAATGGCGGAGAACGGCCCGACCAGTCGGTCGCCTTCGCGGGTGGCCGCATCGAGCGCCAGGACCGGCTCGAGCCCGAGCAGCGTGCGCCCGCTCGTGGGATCGGCCACCACCAGCCCGGCCATGATCGCGAGGCTCAAAAGCCCGCCGGCGTAGCCCACGGCCCAGCCCGTGCCGGACAGTCGACCGAGCTGACTATGCGGCACCAGGCTCGGCATGATCGAATTGGTGAAGACCGTCGTGAACTCCGCCATTGCCGTGGCTGCGACGAACGCCACCAGAACGACAGCGAGCGTCGTCGTATCGGCCGCCGGCACCGCTAGCCAAAGCGTCGCGAGGCTCACGACGAGGACGACGGAGAACGCGGCGATCCACGGTTTGCGCCGTCCGCCGCCATCGGCCACCGCGCCGAGAAACGGACTGCCGAGCGCAATCAGGATACCTGCGGCGGCAGCGGCATAGCCCCACAGCGCCTGCCCCTCGGCGGGGTTTGGCGCGACGACGTTCGCGAAATAGGGAGCGAACAGGAACGTAAGAACAAGCGTGTAATAGGGCTGCGCCGCCCAATCGAACAGCACCCAGGACACCAGCGCACGCCGCGGCGCCGCTTTGATCGGCTGGCTCTCCGGGCCCGTTCCCTGGCTGATCGTGGCTGCGTCCTGCACGGTGTGTCCCCCCGGTTCTCACTCCGCTATAGCCTACCTTGATCGCTTTCGCGCGTCCTGTTTGAGGGGGTGAAACAGGGCGGCATTGAAAGCGTTCAGATATCGTTCCATTGCCGGGCGTACTCCGCCCCGCGCAGGTCGAATGCGTCCTCGACAACGTATGGCCCGCCGCCGACCTTCGGTCGCGACGAGAACAGCACGAACCGTTCGACCTGGAACGGCTCGGTGCGGAAGCTGCCAAGCTGCTCCAGCACGCGCGCGACGGCTTCCGGCCTGGTCCCCTTGAGACGGGCGAGTGTCACATGCGGTTTGAAGCTATGCTTTTCGGAGGTCAGGCCCGCGCTTCGGGCCGCGCGCTCGTTGGCTCGCCACAACGCGTCGAGCCAGGGGCTCTGCTCGACGCCCGCCCATAACGCGCGCGGCTGCTGGCCGCCGAATGCGCCGAAGCCCGAAAGGGAGATCTGGAATGCCGGTTCGTCGATACCGGACAGCGCGGCATGAAAGTCGTTGGCCGTGGGATTGTCGATGTCGCCGGCGAACCGCAACGTGATGTGCATGTCCTCGGGCTCGACCCACTTCGCGCCCGCGAGCGGCATCGCGAGATCCGAAAGCGCGTCCGCAAGTGCGGACGGCAACTCGATACCCGTAAACAAGCGCGGCATGGGACTATTGCCTCGAGATCAAGATTTCGAAACCGCCACGCGCCGCTCCCGCACGCGGCCGATCAGCTCCTCGACCTTCGGCAGAATGCGCTCGACGATGACGCCGACACCGGGGCCGGTCGGGTGTAGCCCGTCTGGAAGGTTGAGCTTGGCATCGAGCGCGACGCCATCGAGAAAGAACGGATAGAGCGATGCGCCGTGCTTCGTCGCGAGATCGCTGAAGATCGGTGCGAAGCGTGCTTCATACTCCTTGCCCCAGTTCTTCGGCGCCATCATGCCCGCCACCAGAACCTCGATGTTCCGGGCGCGAAGCTTCGTCAGGATCTTGTCGAGGTTTTCGCGCGCGCGATCCGGGTCGATACCCCGCAGCGCGTCGTTGGCTCCGAGCTCGAGAATGACGGCTTCGGTGCCTTCGGGAATGGCCCAGTCGAACCGTTCCAGGCCGCCCGACGTCGTGTCGCCCGAGACGCCCGCATTGGCGACGTCGACGGCGTATCCCTTGGCCTTCAGCGCCGCGGCGAGTTGCACCGGGAATGCCTCGCTGGGCTGGAGGCCATAGCCTGCCGTCAGGCTGTCGCCAAACGCGACGATGCGGATTGGCGCTGCCTTATCTTCAGCCATGGCACCGCCCATTCCCGTGGCAATCCAGAGGTTGACGATCACGGCGAGCCGCACCATCTGACCGACGAAGCTCGAAGCACTTTGCTTTGCCTTCATTTTTTTGCCTCACCACCACCCGACAACTCATGAGACGGAAAACGTCGTGTCTGGTCGTTCCCGCTCTTTATCGAACCCAACCGCCTTTTTTGACGGAGCCTCGCAACAGTGCCCCAGCCGATCATCCGCCTTGCCGACGTTCGGCTCAGCCTCGAAAGCCGCGCCGGCGTTGTCGAGATCCTGAAGGGAATCACGCTCGACATTGCGCGCGGCCAATCGGTGGCCATCGTCGGGCCGTCTGGGTCGGGAAAGACGTCGTTGCTCATGATCCTGGCCGGGCTTGAGAAAGCCACAGCAGGGGATGTGCACGTTGTCGATCGGGATTTCAATGCCCTCGACGAGGACAGCCTGGCGCTCGCCCGGGGCGAGGATGTCGGCATCGTGTTCCAATCGTTCCACCTGATCCCGACCATGACGGCGCTTGAAAACGTGGCGCTTCCGCTGGAGTTCGCGGGCGTGACAGGCGCGCGCGAGCGGGCGTCGTCCCTGCTCGATGATGTCGGCCTCGGCGCGCGTGTCGATCATTTCCCGGCCCAGCTCTCGGGTGGCGAGCAGCAGCGTGTGGCACTGGCCCGTGCGCTCGCCCCGCGTCCGAAGCTTTTGCTGGCCGACGAGCCGACCGGCAATCTCGATGGCAAGACCGGACGCGCCGTTGTCGATCTCCTGTTCGGGCTGAAGCGCAAGAGCGGCGCTACGCTCGTTCTGATCACGCACGACGAGCGCCTTGCCAAGGAATGCGAGCGCACGATCCGCATGGCCGATGGCCGTATTGTGTCCGACGAGCAGGCCGTGGTGGCCGCATGACCGCAACCACAGTGATTGCCGCGCCGCCGCGTACGCGTTCGGGTCTGCCTCTCTCTCGCCTCGTTGGGATTGCGTTGCGCGAGCTGCGCGCTGGCCTCAGCGGCTTCTACATCTTCATGGCTTGCGTTGCGCTCGGCGTCGCGGTGATCGCCACGGTCAGCACGCTGTCCGACGCACTCCGGTCCGGCTTTGAAACCCAGGGTGCGGTCATTCTTGGCGGCGACGTCACGTTCGCCCGCATGCACGCCCGCGCCACCGACGCCGAACGCGGCTGGATGGAAGCACGCGGGCGTCTGAGTGAGGTCGCGACGCTCCGCACCATGGCCCGCCGTCTCGACGGAGAACAGCAGGCGCTCGTCGAGTTGAAGGCAGTGGACAATGCCTATCCGCTGGTCGGCGAGGTGGAGGTTGAAGGCGCGCCGTTCGCCGAGGCCATCGCGGCGGATGGGGCCGTCGTCGATCCCGTGCTACTGAGCCAGCTCGGGTTGGCGATCGGAGACAAGCTCCGCATTGGCGAAACCGAAGTGGTCGTTCGCGCCACGCTCAAGAACGAGCCCGATGCCGTTGCCGACCGGCTGACCTACGGCCCGCGTGTGTTCGCCTCCCACGCGACGCTGATCAAGACGGGCCTCGTGCAGCCGGGCACGCTCGTGCGCTGGCGATATGCCTTGAAGCTTCCGGAAGGCAAGGCGGAAACCGCAAGCGACGTCGCGGCGTTTCGCGAAAGCGCAAAAACGGAGCTTTCCCAATCCGGCTTCGTTATCGGGGATCGGCGCGATCCTTCTCCGCAGGTGACGCGCACGCTCGATCGCCTTCGCCAGTTCCTGACCTTCCTCGGCCTTGCCGCACTTCTCGTCGGCGGCGTCGGCATCGCAAGCGCTGTCGCAACCTTCATCGAGCGGCGCCGCAACGTCATCGCCACCATGAAGACGATCGGCGCCACGAGCCGCTTGGTGCTCACGATCTTTCTGCTTCAGGTGATGGTGATCGCGCTGATCGGCATCGCGATCGGGCTCGTCGTCGGCGTGACGGCTCCCTACTTCCTGATCTCGGCTTACGGCGATCAGCTCCCGATCAAGGCCGACATCGCCTATTCTGCGACGAGCATCGTTGCGAGCGCGGTTTACGGCCTTCTCGTCGCGTTGCTTTTCACGCTGTGGCCGCTGGGCCGTGCGGAGCTGATCAAGCCGTCCGTGCTGTTCCGCGATGAGGTCGCGCCCGAAACCGTCTGGCCGCGCCGCGGCATCATTGCGCTGACGGCCGTTATCGCTGCAACCCTGCTCGGCTTCGTGCTGATGATGGCGGAATCGACCCGCATCGCGCTCTATCTATGCGGCGCAGTCGTGCTGGTGTTCGCGGTCTTCACCGGCCTCGGCGGTCTGGTCACGCGGCTTGCGCGACGTATCCCACGGCCGAAATGGCCCGAGCTGGCGCTGGCCATCGGAAATCTCGGCGCACCGGGTGGTCTCACGCGCTCGGTCGTGGTGTCGCTCGGCTCCGGGCTGTCGCTGTTGGTTGCCGTCGCACTCGCCGATGCCTCCCTCGTCGAGGAGCTGACGGGCCGATTGCCGAAGAAAGCGCCGAGCTACTTCCTGCTCGACATTCCGAAGTCGGATGCAGAGGAGCTGTCTCGCGTCGTCGTGCGCGAGGCGCCGGGCGCCCACGTGACCGAGGCCCCGATGCTGCGGGGGCGCCTGGTCGAGCTCAAGGGCCGCAAGGTCGAGGAGTTCAAGCCGCCGCCGGAAGCGCAATGGGTGCTGAACGGAGACCGTGGCCTCACCTATTCCGATACCCTGCCCGAAGGATCGAACCTCGTCGCCGGCGAATGGTGGGCGGAGGGCTACGACGGCGAGCCTCTGGTCTCGTTCGAGCGTGAGCTCGCGCGCCATCTCGGTATCGGTATCGGCGACGAGGTGAAGGTCAACGTGCTAGGCCGCGATCTCACCGCGCGCATTGCTAATCTGCGCGAGGTGAAGTGGGAAAGCCTGACGCTCAACTTCGTCATGGTGTTCTCGGCGAATGCCCTCAAGGGCGCGCCGCACAACCTCCTGGCGACAGTGCGCTTGCCCGAAGGCGTGCCGCTCGAAACCGAAGCCAACCTCGGCCGCGCGGTCGGCAAGGCGTTTCCGACCGTTACCGTCATACGCGTCAAGGATGCGCTGAACGCCGCGACGGCCATCCTGGAGAAGGTCATGGTGGCGGTGCGGGTTGCGGGAGGCGTGACCTTGATTGCCGGTGCGCTGGTGCTGGCCGGCGCGCTCGCCACCGCCCAGCGGCGGCGTGTGCTGGAGGCCGTGGTGTTGAAAGTGCTCGGCGCCACGCGCCGGCGTGTGCTGCTATCCCACGTGGCCGAGTATCTGCTGCTCGCGACGATTGCCGGTGTATTTGCGATCGGACTTGGTGCGTTCGCGGCCTGGATCGCGGTCGGCGAGGTCATGAAGATCCCCTTCACCTTCAGCGTGGATGCCGTTTTGAAAGCGCTGGCCGTTTCCATCGGCCTGGTTCTGCTGTTCGGCTCTTTGGGCACTTGGGCGGTACTGCGGGCGAAGCCTGCCGCGACCCTAAGATCCCAATAAAACCAAGCTTTCATCAGGCCGGATGGCGCACTACCTAGGTATTTTCTTGATCACTCAAGATTAACAATCCGGGCGAAATGCCTTATGAATGATCGCAATTGCCCGGCAGGATGGGTTTCCGCTTTCAAGTCTTGAAAGCGGTTGGCCTTGTTCCAATATCCCAAGGGCAAATTGAATTTGCGCTAGAGGTCTTTAAGGGGCTTGCAACACGATGGCACAGTTTGACAGCAGATATACGCATCCGACGACCGTCGGCCGGGCCGACGTCGACGAGGGTCTGCGTTCATACATGCTGGGCGTCTACAACTACATGGCGGGCGGCGTCGCGCTGACCGGCATCATCGCCTATCTCATCTTCTCGCTCGCTGTAACCGTGGATCCGACGACCGGCGCCAAGGCGCTGACGGCGTTCGGCCAGGCGATCTACACGACGCCCTTGAAGTGGGTTCTGTTCTTCGCGCCTCTCGCATTCGTGTTCTTCTTCGCCTTCAAGGCGAACACCATGAGCGTCGGCGCCGCCCAGACTTCGTTCTGGATCTACGCCGCACTCGTCGGCGCGTCGCTTTCGTCGATCCTGCTGGTCTTCACCGGCTCGTCGATCGCCAACGTGTTCTTCATCTCGGCCGCCACGTTTGCTGGGCTTAGCATCTGGGGCTACACGACGAAGAAGGACATTTCGGGCTGGGGCTCGTTCCTGTTCATGGGCCTCATCGGCGTCATCATCGCGAGCCTCGTGAACATCTTCACGCAGTCGAGCGCCATGAGCTTCGCAATCTCGGTGATTGGCGTGCTCGTGTTCGCCGGCTTCACCGCCTACGACACGCAGCGCATCAAGGACACCTACTTCGAGGTTGCCGGCAACGCGGAAGCTGCTGCCAAGGCTTCGATCTTCGGCGCTCTGTCGCTCTACCAGGACTTCATTGGCCTCTTCGTAAACCTGCTGTCGCTGATGGGCGACCGCGAGTAAAGTTCGGGCCAACACCCTGCAATCGGAAAAGGCCTCGCCTCGCGGCGGGGCCTTTTTCATTGTGCGGTTGACGGCAGGATATTGGACGAAGCTGCCCGCTAATGGCTGAGCTTCACGCTCTCGCAGGCGAGCAGCACGCGCGCGAGATCGTGCCCGCGCTTCAGGATGGCGCCGCTTCTGAGCACCACGCTGTAAGCCCCCTGCCGCCGCGCGAGGCGTGGGCATTTCTCCACCCGGAACAGTGGATACTCCGACGTGCGCTGGAAGATGGCGAACACCGCCTTCTCGCGCCCCATCTCGAGCGCATAGTCGCGCCATTCGCCGGCCGCCACCTTGCGGGCGTAGACGGCCAGAATGGCATCGAGCTCGGAACGGTTGAATGCCACGACCGGCGCACTGTTGCGGGAGGCAGCGGCGGAGGATGAACTGGCGGGACCTTGGGAACGCAAACGAACGCCCGTTTCGCGCGGGCGGAAACGTATGGGATCGGATTCGCTCAAGCGCGCCTCCCTTCAGCCGTGAGTCATGATCGCGCCAGGTCCGAGATTTTTCAAGCGCCAACATTTCACATCGATGCCACAAAGCGTCCTTTGGCGGGCCGCATTGATGCGCAACGATGACAACATCAGCGCCCCGGCCCGGTCCATCACCGCCTCGGATTTAACGCCCCCAAGCCCCCAATCCGTGGCGAATCTCCCTGGACCGGGCCATCTCCCTCTCCTTCCAATCCGCAGACTCCCGTTTTCCTCTCCAGGAGAATGCTGACCGGCACAGAAAATTCTCTGTGACGCCGGATTGGCGTCGCGATGCCGCCGCGAGCCCGCCCAGAATCGAGTCCAGTCTCTGAAGCGTTGACCCCCCGCCCGGCGGCTATCTCCGGTCAGGAAACTTGAGCCCCCATTCCGGTCGGAACATGGAAGCCGGGCGGGTCAGCCTCCAATCCCTCTCCTGCCCTGTGCAAAGAGCTGGTCCCCCACCGGCTCTTTGTCGTTTTGGGATCTTGAACGGCCGCGAAGGCCTTTGCGGGAAGCCCGGTGATCCGCTATCGATCGCTGGCTTGGTTGAGAAAGAGGATCGATATGGCGAAAGCACCCGGCAAAACCGCGAAGTCCGGCGCAAAGCAGCAAAATCCGCTTCTCGCCTCCTGGCGCACGCCGTTCAAGGTGCCACCCTTCGCGTCGATCGAGCCGCGCCATTTTCCGCCCGCGTTCAATGCCGCGCTGAAAGCCCATAAGGCGGAGATCGCTGAAATCGCCGGCCGCGCCGCCAAGCCCTCGTTTGCCAACACCATCGTTGCGCTGGAGAAGAGCGGCGTTCTGCTGAGCAAGGTCGCGGAGGTCTTCTTCAATCTTGCAAGCGCCGACACCAACGAGGCGCTGCAGGAAATCGAACGCGACATCTCTCCCCGCCTCGCAGCACATCAAAGCGCGGTTCTGCTCAATCGCCGCCTGTTCCTTCGCATCGCCGATCTCCACGAGCGCCGCGCCGATCTCGACCTCGATGCCGAGGGATTGCGCGTACTCGAGCGCACCTACAAAGGTTTCGTGCGCGCCGGCGCCAAGCTTGACGCCAAGACCAGGAAGCGCGTTGCCGAGATCAACACCGAGCTCGCCACCCTCGGCACCGCCTTCACCCAGAACGTGCTCGCCGACGAGCAGGCCTGGCACCTGATCCTGGATGGTGAGCGCGATCTTGCCGGCCTGCCGGACTCCGTTCGGGATGCCGCCGCTCAGACCGCCACCGACCTCGGCAAGCCCGGCCGGCACGCCATCACACTGGCCCGTTCCAGCGTTGAGCCGTTCCTGCAGTTCTCTGCCCGCCGCGACCTGCGTGAGGAAGCCTGGAAAGCCTGGATCAAGCGCGGCGAGTTGGGCGGCAAGACCGATAACCGCAAGATCGTCGTCGAGATGATGACGTTGCGCAGCGAGCTGGCGCGCCTGCTCGGCTTCGATACCTTCGCGGCCTACGTGCTCGAGGATACGATGGCCAAGACGCCGGCCGAGGTGCGCGGCCTGCTCGACAAGGTCTGGCCCCCCGCGCTCCGGCGCGCCCGCGAGGAGCGCGACGCCCTCGAAAAGCGTGCTCGCGCCGAGGGCGGCAACTTCAAGATCGCGGCTTGGGACTGGCGCTACTATTCCGAGAAGGAGCGCAAGGCTCGCTACGACCTGGACGAGGCCGAGGTTCGCTCCTATCTCGTGCTCGACAACGTTCTCGAAGCCGCCTTCGACACCGCCGGCAAGCTGTTCGGCATCGTGTTCGAAGAGCGCGCCGACATCCCCGTCTACCATGAGGATGTGCGCGCCTGGGAGGTGAAGACCAAATCCGGCGAGCACGTCGGCGTGTTCTACGGCGATTACTACGCGCGCCCCTCGAAGCGTTCCGGCGCCTGGATGTCGTCCTATCGCGGCCAGCACAAGCTCGGCGGCAACATCCGCCCCATCGTCGTCAACGTGATGAGCATTGCGCGCGGCGCGCCCGGAACCCCGACGCTGCTGTCGTTCGATGACGCGCGGACGCTGTTCCACGAGCTGGGCCACGGGCTGCACGGGCTCTTGTCCGATGTGACTTACCCGTCTCTCGCCATGACCAACGTGCTGCACGACTTCGTCGAGTTGCCGTCGCAGCTCTACGAGCACTGGCTGTCGGAGCCGGAGGTTCTGAAGCGCTTCGCCCTCAATGCCAAAACCGGCAAGCCCATCCCGGAACGCCTGCTGAAGCAGCTCGGGGCCGCGCGCACCTTCAATCAGGGCTTCCAGACGGTCGAATACACCGCTTCCACCCTGCTCGATCTGGAGCTGCATACGCTCACCGACACCAAGGGGCTCGACGTCGATGCCTTCGAGAGCGAGATCCTCGCGCAGATCGGGATGCCGGCCGAGATCGTGCCGCGCCATCGCATCCCGCATTTCCAGCACATCATCGGAGGCTATGCGGCCGGCTACTACAGCTACCTGTGGTCTGAGGTGATGGACGCCGACGCGTTCGCGGCCTTCAAGGAAAGCGGCAACATCTTCGACCGCAAGACCGCAAACAAGCTCAAGGCCAACATCTACGCCGCCGGAAATCGGCAGGACGCGCTCGACGCGTACGTGGCCTTCCGTGGCCGCCCGCCCGAGATCGAAGGCCTGCTCAAGAAGCGCGGCCTCGCCTGAAAACTAAAAAAGGCCGCTCGAACCGAGCGGCCTTTTTCAATTCAAGCGACGGCGAGGCTTAGCTCGCCTTCTTGTTCTGGCGGTTGGTGATCAGGTCATCGACGACCGACGGATCGGCGAGCGTCGAGGTGTCGCCCAGGCTGCCGAACTCGTCCTCGGCGATCTTGCGCAGGATGCGGCGCATGATCTTGCCCGAGCGCGTCTTGGGAAGACCCGGCGCGAACTGCACGACGTCCGGCGAAGCAATCGGGCCGATCTCGCGACGCACGTGCTGCACCAGTTCTTTGCGCAATTCCTCGGTTGGGTTCTCGCCGGCGTTCAGGGTCACATAGCAATAGATGCCTTGCCCCTTGAGATCGTGCGGATAGCCGACGACGGCCGCTTCCGCCACCTTCGGATGACCGACAAGCGCGCTCTCGACCTCAGCCGTGCCCATACGATGGCCCGAGACGTTGATGACGTCGTCGACGCGGCCGGTGATCCAGTAATAGCCGTCCTCGTCGCGCCGGCAGCCATCGCCGGTGAAATACGTGCCGGGATAGGTGCTGAAGTAGGTTTGCACGAAGCGATCGTGATCGCCGTAGAGCGTGCGCGCCTGGCCGGGCCAGCTGTCGAGGATAACGAGGTTGCCCTGCGCCGCGCCTTCGAGCAGGCCGCCCTTCTCATCGACGAGCGCCGGCTGCACGCCGAAGAACGGTCGCGTCGCCGAGCCGGGCTTGAGCGTCGTTGCACCGGGCAGCGGCGTAATGAGGATGCCGCCGGTTTCCGTCTGCCACCAGGTATCGACGATCGGACAGCGGTGTTCGCCGACGACGCGGTGATACCATTCCCACGCTTCCGGGTTGATAGGTTCGCCGACGCTGCCGAGCAGGCGTAGCGACGAGCGATCGGTGCGCGTTACGAGATCGTCGCCCGCCCCCATCAGCGAGCGGATCGCGGTCGGCGCGGTGTAGAAGATGTTGACCTTCCACTTGTCGACCACGTGCCAGAAGCGCGAGGCCGTCGGATAGGTCGGGATGCCTTCGAACATCAGCGTCGTGGCGCCGTTCGCGAGCGGCCCGTACACGATGTAGCTGTGGCCGGTCACCCAGCCGACGTCCGCGGTGCACCAGTAGATGTCGCCGTCGTGATAGTCGAACACGTACTGGTGGGTTATCGCCGCGAAGGTCAGGTAGCCGCCGGTCGTGTGCACGACGCCCTTGGGCTTCCCGGTCGAGCCCGAGGTGTAGAGGATGAACAGCGGATCTTCCGCGTTCACTTCCACTGGCGGGCAATCGGCCGACACCTTCTCAAGCTCTTCGTGGAGCCAGAGGTCCCGTCCGCCCGTCCAGGCGACCGGGTTGCCGGTCCGGCGCACGACGAGCACCTTCTCGTCGCCTTTGGCGCACTTCTTGAGCGCTTCGTCGGTGTTCTTTTTCAGCGGAACCGGCTTGCCGCCGCGCAGGCCTTCGTCGGCCGTGATGATGAACTTCGAGCCCGCGTCCTCGATGCGGCCCGCGAGGCTGTCGGGTGAGAAGCCCGCGAAAACGATTGAGTGGATGGCGCCGATCCGCGCCGACGCGAGCATGGCGTAGGCCGCTTCCGGGATCATCGGCAGGTAGATGGTGACGCGATCGCCCTGCTTGACGCCATGCGCCTTGAGCACGTTGGCGAACTTCGAAACCCGCTCGTGCAGCTGGCGATAGGTGATCGTCTCGCCCTGGGTAGGGTCGTCGCCTTCCCAGATGATCGCGACTTGGTCGCCGCGCGTCGCGAGATGCCGGTCGATGCAGTTAGCGGAAACGTTGAGCGTGCCGTCCTCGAACCACTTGATCGAGACGTTATCCGGCGCGTAGCTCGTGTTCTTGACCTTGGTGTAAGGCTTGATCCAGTCGAGGCGGCGGCCTTGCTCGCCCCAGAAGCCGTCGGGATCCTTCACTGAGCGCTCGTAGAGCGCCTTGTACTTGGCATCGTCAAGCCACGCACGGCTCGCCCATTCGGGCGTAACAGGATACGCCTTGTCCGACATCGTTAATTCCTCCCGGAACCGGTTATTGTTGGCGTCATTATGGGCAAAGGGGGAGCGAGCGACAACTTCCCCCTTGGTCGAATGCATATCGAAGAATGAGTGGATCCGGGGCTGCCGGCTCACATTGATTTGGATCAGAGTGGTCAAAACTGCTCAACGGGCGGGCACCGCGTCGATGTGCCCCCGCCCGTGCATCAGGGCCCCGCGCAAGATCGCGAGGCATCATTCGGTCAGACCGGCTTGAACGAGCCGGTGGTGGCTCGCATGGAAGGGCTGTCCTCGTCGTCCGGATCGAGCCCCGGATCGTCCGGAGCGTGCGAGGGCGTGAAGATACGCGTTCGTTCGCCGCGTGCCTGAGTGGGCTCCTCGCCCCCGTCGGACCGGCGCTGCGCGGTCTTTTCGGGTGCCGAGGCCGCGGCGGGTGCCGCGTCGTTCTTAGCCGGCGGCGCCGTCTTGACGGGCGGCGCGGTTTTGGGCTCCGGAGCATCGGCAGCGCGTGCGGCCTTCGGTTCCGGCTCGATCGAAATTGCTTCCGCCTTGGCAATCACGGTATCCGGCTCGCCGGAGGCGATGAACTCGGTGAGGTCGCTGCCGAGAATGCGATCTTCGCCGCCCTCGACATCCTCGACCGGAACCCGCCATTCGAACGCGTCGAGCGCGCCCGTCACCGGCGAGATCGCCGCCCAGCGGTCGGAAACGACGCCGTCGGCCATCCAGGCGGCATCGCGCGGGGCTGTTGCGGCGCGGGCCAGCCATTCGCGCGCGCGCCCTTTGTCGCCACTCTCCTCGGCTTCGGTACGGGCGAGCAGTGCGGCCACCCGGCGCGTCAGCCCGGTTTCGGTGAACGGCTGCAGGATGCGCCGCGCCTCGGCGTAGTCGTGCGCTTCGATCGCGGCCAGCGCCACCGCAATCGAGCTTTCGATCGAATGCGGGTTGAGCGCGAATAGCTGCTTCACGCGGTCGAGACGATCGCGCGGGCTGTCGCCGATGCGGGCGTAGGCATAGGCGGTTGCAAGCTCGGGATGCGGGGACTTGGCCCAGGTCTTTTGGATCACCTTGGCCGCGCGGGGCGTGTTTCCGCGCGCCGCGAGCAGGCGTCCGGCGATGCCGGCGGCTGGGATCAGCGAAGGCGCGAGCCCGTGCGCTTCGAGTGCTAGCGTCAGCGCCTTGTCGGGATCGTCCTCTTCGAGCGCCTGTGCCTGCGCCGTCAGCAGCACCGCGCGGCGTCGATCCGAATCCGGCCGCTCCAGGTGGTGATGCCGCTTGGCCAGCGCGAGGGTTTGCAACGCTCCCGCCCAGTCTCCGGCCTTGCACTGGAGATCGAACAGCGCCTCAACCGGCCACGACAGCTTCGGATTGAGCTTGAGCGCCCGCTCCGCGAACTGCCGCTGCGCTTCCCGCTCGCCTTCGCGCCCGGCTTCCAGGAACAGACCGCGCAAGCCAAGTTGTTCGGTATCGGGAGAGGCCAGCATGGCTTCGAAGATGCGCCGCGCCGTCGTCTTATCTCCGGAAAGCTGCGCCGCCTGCGCGCGCAGAAGATGCGTCAGGGGTTCGTTCGGCAGCGATTTCCGCGCCTGTAGGGCATAGCGCGTGGCCATCGAGCGGTCGCCCGCGCCGATCGCGATCATGCCACTCGACAGCGCGTCGAGGCCGCGCCTCTGGCGCCGCCGCGTGAGGAAGTGGCTGACAGCCGCCGGGCTCGACCAGATCTGGGACAAGATTGTCCAGACCAGAAGCGCGAAGCCGATGAGCGCCGCGAAGATCACAACCGCGCGGAACACGCTGGTTTCGATTTCATAGCCCTGCCAGGTGACGAGCAAGGATCCCGGGCGATCGGCGAGCCACGCGAGGCCTGTCGCCAACGCGATCACACCGAGGAGGAAAAGGACGAGACGTGTCATCGGCCGCGATCCTCTCAGTTCTGCACGGGAGCGGGAGCAGCCGGCGCGGCTTCAGCGCCCGACAGCGACGCCTTGAGCCGGTCCTCGACTTTGGCGATGGCCTGGTCGACGGATTGGCGGGCGGTGACCTTGATCAGCCAGTCGTCGAGCGGCGCTTGGGCCTTTTGAGGCAGCGTCTTGGCGAGCGTGAGCACGTCGCCGAGCCGTCCGTCGTTGAGCGCCGTCTCGATGCGGGCGACCACGGCTTCGGCGCTATTGTCTTCCGCATCGTGGCTGATCTTGCGAACCCGCACGACGGATTTGGCGCCCGCCAGCAGGCGGTCGAATACGGAGCCGTCCGCGGGCTCGAGGTCGGCGTCGATTACGGCATTCATGACCGGGCGGAACCCGGCCTTGAGTTCGGCGAGCGTCGCGACGCCGTTGTCCTTGAAGCGTTCGAGCACGCTGAGATCGATCTGCCCGCCGGACACCTTCTGGACCTCGGCGAGTTCGGCCGCATAGCCCTGCCCCTGGCCGCGATCGAGCGCGCGCTTGAGGTTCGAGAGCTCGAGCGAGAGCACGATCCGCTCGGCGTTCTGCTTCCGGCTTTCCTCGCTCTTGACGACGCTCTGCACATTCTTTTCGAGTTCAGAAAGCTTGCCCGCGACCGGCGCTACGGCGGCGGCCACGTCGGCCGGCTTGGCGGCTGACTTGAGCTGGCCTTCGACTGCGCCGCGCAGCTCACCGAACGCGCTCGAAAGCTTGCCGGTCTCTTCCTTGACGGCGTCGACCGCTGCGGAAAGACGATCCGTGTCGGCCTTTGCGGTTTCGATCTTCTGGGCGCCGCGGGCCTGCTCGGTTCGGATCTGCGCCAACTCGCGATCGAGCCGCGTCGTTGCCGACTTGGCGGCTTCGCTGGCCTCTTGCGTCGTTGCGATCCGCTCGTCGACTTCCGTGGGCAGGCTCTTGCGCAGAGCCGCGATCTGCGCCGAAAGGGAAGATTCGAGATCCGAGATCTTTCCGGCGAGCGCGGCGACTTGCGGGACGCGTCCGTCCGAAGCCGGAGCCGTCGAAGCGATGATCGATAGCTGCTCTTCGAGCTTTGAGAGGCGTTCGGTTGCCGCAGCGTTGTCGCCGCGCTGCGCGGCCTCCGTCAGAGATTTTGTCTCGGCCTGAAGCGTGCCCTGCGCGCTATTGAGCGCGGCCAGGCTCTGTTCGAGCTGGTCGAGTTTCGCGAGGCGGGCTTCCGCGTCGGCAATCTTGCTGTTGAGCGCATTGACGCCGCCGCTACCCTTGGCTGCGGCCTCGAGCGCCGCGATCCGCTCCGCGAGCTGCGATTGGCCTGCGCCGCCTTTGGGAAGCCAGGACGGGTCGAGATACGCCGTGCCCGCATAGACGAGCCCGCCGCCGATCAAACCGGCTGCGAGATGCGAGAAGAACCCGCCGCCCGATTTTGCCGGCTTCGTGGTTGCGGACGTCGCGGCGGCTTTTGGCGGCGCATCCTTGGCGGCAGTGGCGGTGGGCTTCGCGGCCGAACCCGGCGCACTCGCTGTGGACGAGGCCGGCTTTGCCGCCGACGGCGAGGCACTGCCCGAGCCAGCGCCGCCCGTTGGCGCGCTACTGGAAGACGCAGCCGCGGACGGCGTGCCCGATGATGTCGAGGACGCAGCGGATGTCGCGCTTGCGTTTGCGCTGGTCCCTGCAGCGGGTGGCTGCGAGGTCGGCGGCGACTTCACCTCCGTCGCCTTGAGATCGAGCGTCGCGTGCGGACGCTTTGCGCCAGAACTGTCGGTCCGGCCAGCATCCTTCGCGGGATCGGGCTTGTCGGTCATGGGAGCAGGGTCTCCAGGGGGCTTAAGTCGCGCTTCGGGAAAAAGCCTGTCCCGAACCTGATCCGGGACGCCGAGCAGTTTTCCGACGAGAGGTACGACCAAACAAGAGCTGCGGTCGGGCCTCGGGGGGAGAGGCGGGACCTAGGAAGAGTCTGACGCCTCGTGGGCAATGAGAGCAAGCATTTCTTGCGAATTAGGCAAGCGAGCGACTTCAATTCTAACTGGTGCCAGCCCGGCGAGTTCCTGCCCGACCGCCTCCGAAAGGCAGAAGTGAACGGCCGCGCCAGCCGCGTCGGAGAGCCCGGACGCATGGGTCAAACGCGCGTAAACTCTGGCGGTTCGAGGTGACATCAGGATGACCCCGTCGAACCCGCCCGCCCGAAATGTATCGACGACCGAAGCGGGAAATTCACCCGCCTCACGGGTTTGGTAAACAACTTCGGTCCGGACGGAGAAGCGCTCGGCTCCCAAGGCGCCTTTGAGGTCGTAGGCCAGCGTATCTCCGGCGAGGTGCACCAGGGAACCCGCCTCGGGGCGCACCGTGGCTGCGATCAGCTCATGAAGCGCCCGTCCTGTTCCCGCGCCCTTGATTACCCGCTGGAACCCGAGGCTTCGGCCGAGCTTGCCGGTGGCCGGGCCGACGGCAAACAATGGAAGCGCAAGCGCTGACGGGGGCAATGAGCTCGCAATGGCCTTGAGCCCGTTGCGGCTGGTGGCGATCAGCGCCTGCACGCCATCGAGCGACGGCATCGTTCCGGAATAGGTGACGGCCAGCAGAGGCGCGCGGGTGACCCGGTGCCCGCTGGCGATGAGCGAGGTTTCGAGCGGATCGGCTTCGCCCTCCGTCTCCGGTCTCGTCATCAGGAGATGCATCAGGAGGCCCGGCCGAGATGCGCGTGCGCGCCGCGCTGAAGCAGCGCATCCGCCGCGGAAAGACCGAGCGTCTCGGCGTCGCCGGCCGGCGCTTCGAGCTTGATTTCAAAGCACTCCGCCCCGTCGATCGAGAACGTCATGCCGCGGAAATGTAGGGTGTCCCCGTGAAGCGTGGCAAGTCCCGCGATCGGCGTCCGGCACGAGCCTTCGAGCCGCGTGAGAAAGGCCCGCTCGGCCGTGACGCAGAGCGCGGTTTCCTCGTGATTGAGCGGCGCCAGGAGCCGCGCCGTCTCTTCGTCGTCGAGTTGGATTTCGATCGCGATGGCGCCCTGCGCGACAGCCGGCAGCATCTGATCGGTCTCGATTTCGGACGTGATGCGGTCGGCCATCCCGAGCCGCTTCAGGCCGGCGCACGCGAGCAGCGTCGCATCCGCCACGCCGTCCGAAAGCTTGCGCAGGCGCGTCTGGACGTTGCCGCGAAAGCCCACGACTTCGAGATCCGGCCGCACCCGCTTCACCTGGGCTTGCCGCCTGAGGCTCGATGTTCCGACCACGGCTCCCTGGGGAAGCGCATCGAGGGAGGGATACTTGAGCGAAATGAACGCGTCGCGCACGTCCTCGCGCGGCAGCACGGCGCCGATCCCGAGCCCCTCCGGCAGCTGCGTCTGCATGTCCTTCATGGAGTGCACGGCCAGGTCGATCTCACGCTTGAGCAGCGCGTCCTCGAGCTCCTTGGTAAAAAGGCCTTTTCCGCCCACTTCCGCCAGCGGCCGGTCCTGGATGACATCGCCGGTCGTCTTGTAGGTCCGGATTTCGAAGGCCTCCTCCGGCAGGCGGTGCGCGGCCATCAGCCGCCCACGCGTTTCATACGCCTGGGCGAGGGCGAGCGGCGATCCGCGGGTTCCGATACGAAGGGTGCGAGCTTGCAAAACTTAGGCTCCAAATGTTAGGGCCACGGACCGGGCGGCGCCATTAATGCCCCTCTCGGCACTTGAACGCAAACAGGACAGTCGCGTGCCGGACGAAGACAGTAAATCGGGCCATTCTGGGCAGCCTCTCGTCGTCCTCGGCATCGAGACGAGCTGCGACGAGACCGCTGCCGCCATCGTGCTTCGCGAGGCAGACGGCCGTGGCCGCGTGCTGTCCAATGTCGTGCGCTCCCAGTTCGACGAGCACCGCCCTTACGGCGGCGTGGTGCCCGAGATTGCGGCTCGCGCCCATGTCGAATGTCTGGATGCCATCATCAAGGCCGCCCTCGCCGAGGCCAACGTCGGCTTGGCCGATCTTTCCGGCATTGCCGCGACTGCTGGCCCTGGCCTCAATGGCGGCCTCGTCGTCGGGCTCGTCACCGGCAAGACTCTGGCATTGGCTGCCGATAAGCCCTTCCTCGCCATCAATCATCTCGAAGCCCATGCGCTGACGGTCGGGCTGACCGACGGCATCGCCCCGCCTTACCTGATGCTGCTCGTATCTGGCGGCCACACCCAGACCCTGCTGGTCGAAGGCGTCGGCCGCTATCGCCGTCTTGGAACCACCATCGACGACGCCATTGGCGAAGCCTTTGACAAAACCGCCAAGCTCCTGGGGCTCGGCTATCCCGGCGGCCCCGAGGTCGAGAAGGCCGCCCGCGCCGGAGACCCGTCTCGCTTTCCGCTGCCGCGCCCCATGCTCGGGCGCGCCGAGCCGCATTTTTCGCTGGCCGGCCTCAAGACTGCGCTGCGCCAGCGCGCCGAGGCCGCCGCCCCACTGTCGGATCAGGATATCGCCGATCTTTGCGCGGCCTTCGAAGCGGCTGTTTGCGACGTCGTATCCGATCGCGTCGGCCGTGCGATGGAAATGGCGGCAGGGGCCTTCACGCCCGGCCAGCAAAAATGGCTCACGATCGCGGGCGGCGTTGCCGCCAATCGCAAGATCGCCGTCGCCCTGTCGACGTTGGCCGAGGCGCGGGGTTATCGCCTCGCCGTTCCGCCGCCATCTCTTTGTACCGATAACGGGGCCATGATCGCCTGGGCCGGCGCCGAGCGCCTGGCACTGGGCCTCGTCGACGGGCTCGATTTTGCGGCCAAGCCGCGCTGGCCGCTCGATCCCGATGCGCCGGCCGCCATCGGGGCCGGCGTCAAGGCGTGATAAAGATACGGTAGAACATAAGAAGGTTGGGGGTCGATCCGAAGTCGGAGCGACGCGAGAGGAGAGCGCGAAGCCATGACGATAAACCGCATCGCCGTGATCGGCGGCGGCGCCTGGGGCACGGCGCTGGCGCAAACGCTGACACTCGCCGGTCGCGACGTGATCTTGTGGGCGCGCGAAGCCGAGACGGTGAGCGACATCAACGAGCGTCTCGTCAATCGCGCGTTTCTGCCGGGCATTGCGCTCGATCCACGTCTTAGGGCGACATCGAAGCTAGAGGACTGCGCGGCTTCCGACGCAATCCTGCTCGTGTGTCCCGCCCAGCATGTGCGCTCGGTGACGGCGACGCTCGCGCGCCTCGTCCGCCCGGGACAGCCGTTGATCGTCTGCGCCAAAGGCGTCGAGCAGGCGACCGGCAAGCTGATGGGCGAGGTGGTCGCCGAAACGCTCCCCGACATGACGACCGCCGTGCTTTCGGGTCCGAGCTTCGCTGCCGACGTGGCGCGCGGACTGCCTGCGGCGCTGACCATCGCTTGCCGCAATGAGGTTCTCGGGCGCCTGCTCGCGGAACGCCTCGGCGATCGCCAGATCCGGCTCTACTGGTCGGAGGATGTCGTCGGCGTCGAGCTTGGCGGTGCGCTGAAGAACGTGCTGGCGATTGCCGCCGGCATCGTCCACGGCAAGGGACTTGGCGCCAGTGCGCACGCCGCCATCGTGACGCGCGGCTTTGCCGAAATGCGAAGGCTCGGCCGCGCTCTGGGCGCCAAGCCCGAAACGATGATGGGCCTCTCCGGCCTGGGCGATCTCGTGTTGACGTGCGGGAGCCCGCAATCCCGCAACATGAGCCTCGGCCGCGCGCTGGGCCAGGGTGAAAGCTTGAACGCGGTCCTCGGCGCGCGCGTTGCCGTGACCGAAGGCGTGTTCACGGCGGCGGCGGTCGTGCGCCTCGCCGACGAGAAGCGCGTCGAGATGCCGATCACCGAGGCCGTGCACGCGGTGCTTGAAGGCCGCCTTTCGGTGGATGATGCGATCTCCGGCCTCATGCGCCGTCCGTTCAAAGCCGAGGATTGAAAAGCCTCGGGGTTGAGGTGCCGGCCGGATCGCGTAAGGTGCCGGCCACGACAAATACGAGGCACCGCCGATGGCCTACTGGCTTCTGAAATCCGAACCCGACGCCTTCTCCTGGGACCAACTCGTCGCCAAGGGGGCCAAGGGCGAGCCGTGGACCGGCGTGCGCAACTTCCAGGCTCGCAACAACATGCGCGCCATGCAGATCGGTGATCTCGGCTTCTTCTATCATTCGAACATCGGCAAGGAGGCCGTCGGTATCCTCGAGGTGATCGCCCTCGCCCATCCCGATCAGACCGACGACACCGGCGCCTGGCAATGCGTCGACGTTCGCGCCGTCGAGCCGCTGCCGAAGCCGGTTTCGCTGGCCGACATCAAGGCAAATCCGAAGCTCGCCGAAATGAAGCTCGTCACCACCGCGCGCCTTTCGGTGCAGCCGGTGACGGACGCGGAATGGGCGGAGGTCTGCCACATGGCCGGCCTTGCGCCGCCAAAGCCGTCCGCCGCCAAGAAATCCAAAAAAGCCAAGGGATGAGCGGATCCCCCGAGGCCTTCATTGCCGCCAACACCCGTATCCTGAGCCCGCCGTTGGTACCGGAGATCCGCCTGCATCTCGCCGAGGAAAGCCTGCCGATCTGGCAGAAGACCGAGGAAGAGCTGGGTGAGATGAACGTGCCGCCGCCATTCTGGGCCTTCGCCTGGGCCGGTGGGCAGGCGCTCGCGCGCTATCTGCTCGACAACGCCGCGCTTGTGGCCGGTGGTTCGGTCATCGATCTGGGCTCGGGCTCCGGTCTCACCGCGATCGCCGCGAAGCTCGCGGGCGCGGGACGCGTTCTCGCGGCCGACATCGACACGTTTTCTCTCGCCGCCGTCCGCCTCAACGCGGCGCTGAATGGTGTCGAGGTGAGCGTTACGCAGGAAGACCTATTGGCTCGCGATCCCGATCCTTCCGATATCGTGCTGGTCGGCGACCTTTTCTATGAGCGCGAGCTTGCCGCGCGTGTCACGTCTTACCTTGAGAAGGCCGCAGCCAATGGCGCACGCGTACTGATCGGCGATCCCAAACGCAGCTATTTTCCGAACGGGATTTTCACGCGCGCGGCGGAATATCAGGTACCCGTCACGCGCGAGCTGGAGGACGCCGAGATCAAGCGCACCTCCGTCTGGCAGCTCTAACCAAGCCCCGGATCACTGAGGCGTTTCCGGCTCGTCATGCCGGCGCAGCAGCTTCGCGTGCAGCGCGCGCGCTGTCGCCTCGATTTCCGACATGCGCCCGTGCGGCATCTCCGACGCGACGACCTTGAGCGCGGCCGCAAGCGTCATGGGATGGGCAAGGCCGAGGCGCACCATGATGCGCAGCGCCTCTTCGTTGGCGAGGTCCCGCACGTTGATGGGCTGGCGCATGCGCGCAATCAGATCGTCCAGTACGGGGTTCCGCGCTGGCATGGATGCTCCCCTCCGTTGGGTACGCATGGCGGGGGTTTGATCTTACCCAACGCTCTGACACCCAAGGAGGGTTCCCCAAAAGCCGTGGATCGGCGTGGAGCGCCTGCGCTAGGCCCTGAATTGGCGGGATCGGGGTCGTGATGGGGTAGAATTTGCCGCAACCTGGGCCTTGAACAGCCGGCCGTTTCGGCCTATCAAGGCGCGCTGCTTTGGCCGGGGCGATGCTTCCGGCGTGGAGACGGTGGCACAAGCCGCAATAGCTCAGTTGGTAGAGCACGTCATTCGTAATGACGGGGTCACAGGTTCGAGTCCTGTTTGCGGCACCAGCCCAAGCCCGAAAAATTTCGTAACTGAATGAGCGTGGGGCCGTGATGCTGTCGGGCGATCGCGCGACTCTGCGCGCAGCAAAGGCTTAGCCGCACGCGCTATCCACCGTTCAACCTTTCGGTTTGATCTAGATCAGACGTGGGCGGAGCGAGGCTGCGGTATGAACCGGATGTCCTGAAGGGGTAAGCAGGACGGTGCCAGCTGGCTCGAGGGACGGCTGGCACGGCGTCGGCAGGTCTCAACGCCTGCCGACGAATTCCCATTGGATTGCGCGAGCGCGCTTACATCAGGGCCTGAGTACGGGCCTTCGATTCTCTCCAGGCCGCGAGGTCGATGACCTCCCCGCCACCGGGCTTGCGCGTGATCGGCCGCGCGGCCGTCTCCACGTACCGGCGCCGGGCTAGGTTCTGCAGGAGTACGGTCAGGCTCGCCCCAAGCACCAGGTAGCAGAGCGTCCGCTTTTGCGTTTCCTTCATAAGTCCCCCGAAACGAATCAGCTCCCCACCATCATTGCGAGCCCCGCCTGAGGGCTCTAGTGCGCTCGCACCACAGCGCGTCGCAAACAAAGCTCCAGCACGGCTTTTTGGGATTCATCGGCAACCCGGAGGAACCGGCGGCAGCGGCCGATTGTTAGTCGGCAGAACTGTTCGACGCGCACGAAGGGAGACGCCATGCCGGCCACGAAAAATCCGCGCCTGAAATACGGAGAGGGACAACGCGAGCAGTACGGCGAAGGAACGTCCTATCGGCCGGAGGAGAAAACCAAGGCCGCCGACGAGATCAACGAGCACGGCTTTGCCGGCGGCGAGCGGGAGGACAAAGGCATCCCCGACACCCGCAAACCGAAAGACGCATGCTGAACAGGAAGGCTGCGCACGGCCGATGGCAGGCAATGCGGCCTGCCTAGAGACAATCCGCGGAAACAACAGAAGCCGTTTCAGGCGCCAGCGCTGAACGTGCCGGCACTAAATGTATATGAGCGCTCCGCTGGCTTCTCGTCGAGCCCGAGTACGGCGGCCACCAGCCGGCGCGGATCGCGTTCGCCTTTCCCCGCGGCCTTGAACAAGCGCATCGTCATCAGGTCGAGCGGAATGTCCGCCCCGCACGCCAGGCTCTCGGCCATCGAGGCATCGAGAATGGCTCTGAACAGCTTGATGTCGTTTGCGCTGTAGCCGGAGACGTTCATGGGCGTGCTCGTTTGCGGGAATTTGCGATTGTATCGTGTCTACTGAACGCCTTTAGGAAACGTAAAGTTCCCGGCGCGACTTGCGTGCATCTCTGGGAATTTTAGGCCCCGGAACGAATCCTCCGCTGCTCGCGTTGAGGAGGCGACCTCGATCCACTTCGAAGCCCACTCAACTTCAAACAAGGGAGCCGCACATGGGACAGGCCTATGAGCCCTATCAGAGCACGTCCGCTTCTCGAGCGACTGGCGCAAGCGAATCCGAAGAAACGGTTCGCAAGCTGAAACAGAAGGCTGAGGATGTGGCTGACAAAGTCTCGGCCGAAGGCGCCAAGGCGTTGAAGAGCGCGGGCGAAAGCGTCGATAGCGCTGTTTCCGCCACCAAGCGCTTCGTGCAGGAGCAGCCTTTGCTCGCGCTCGGGGCGGTAGCGGCATTCGCTTGTGCCGTCGGCGCGCTGTGGAAGATGGCGCCGGCCCGCCGCAACAACGAGGATTTGCTTCAGCGCCTCTCGGACTATGTCGAGCCCGGTTACCGCGCATTGAAGCGGCGCATCTAAAGCGACTCTACTTGAGAGGCGAGTTCGAATTTGAGAGCCCGGCCGCGTGAGCGGTGCGGGCTCTCGGGAGGAAACCATGACCACAAAAAACAAGCTTCCGAAAGCGGAGCTCGAAAAGCAGCTCGACAATGCGCTCGAAAATACGTTTCCCGCGAGCGATCCCGTGTCGGTCGGAGACGTGACATCCGACAGCCCTGAGCGCCCCGCGACCCGACAAACGGCCAAGATCGATAAGGCCCTCGTCGAGAAGTTGGCAAAGCAGGTCGCCGCCAAGCACAAAGGCGCGGCGTAGGCATAGCCCCGCGATCTTGCGAACGCGGGCGGCGGCGGGCCAAAATGGTAAGAGCTGATTAAGATCCCCTAACAGGACCTTGAGCATTTTCCGACGGAGCCTGAAAACACTTACGGCGGCCTATCGAGCATGCTCTCCAGGCCGCCGCTATATGCGCACCAAGGTACGCGGGACCAAATCCCTGGCGCTTGATGACGATTAGACACCCAAATCGTTTCAACTCTCCAAACGTTGGCGGACATCGGACACGAAAACATCGTTCGTTCGATTTGGTCGCAGGTGAGATAACTAGCTGCGTCGAGCCGGCTTCACCGAAAGTAGCCCGGCGACCATCGGCACGCTCAGAGCGTGCGGCAGAAACTTGAGCGCCAGCGCACTCGCCGTCGGCAGCACGCCCGGCACCATCACCGTCCGCCCCATGAGGAAACCGCGATAGGCGCTCGCCGCCACGGCGTTCGTCGAGATCGCGGGGAACACGCTGCGGTAGAGCGCGCCGTCCGCGTCCATCGATTTGTGAAACGTCGTGTCGACCGGGCCCGGCGCGACGACTGCGATGCGCACGCCGCGGCCGCGTGCTTCGTGCGCAACGGCTTCCGTCAGCGAGATGAGATAGGCTTTGCTTGCATAGTAGGCCGCTTGATACGGACCAGGCACCAGCCCGCCGAGCGAAGCCACGTTGAGAATGCCGCCGCGCCCGCGTGCAATCATCGGTGGCAACACGTGATGCATGAGGCGGCTTGCGGCCGTGACATTGAGCGCGAGCAGCCGATCCAGCTCCGGCGCGGATTGATCCGCGAACAGCCCGGCAAATCCGATGCCCGCGTTGTTGATGAGCACATCGGCATAGCTTCCGTTGGCTTGCAGCGCCTGATCGAGCAGGCGCGGCGCATCCGGGTTCGTGATGTCGAGCGCGAGCGCATCCACGCGAACGCTTGTCGAATTGGAAATCTCCTGCGCCGCAGCTTCGACGGCGGCCGCATCGCGCGCGATCAGCATCAGGTCGCGCCCCGCTTGCGCGAAGCGCGCCGCAAGCGCCCGCCCGATCCCGCGCGAGGCTCCGCTAACGACGACGACGGGCCTCAACCCACGCACGGCTGCAAGCGCTTGAGGATCCACCACGGCGCGCCGGCCGATCCAGCGATCGATCAGAGAGACGAGGAGATCCGACATGTGCCCGCTCCGAGCTGCGCCGCCCTCTCGATATAAATTTCGAGGCGGAGAATGAATTGAACGGCACTACGGCACGGACTTCTTTGAATTTGAAGAGCAAACGAAGTCTTCGACGCGAGACCGGCTTTCTCTGAACGCATCTCAGAGAAAACGTGGCGTCGCAAAAGCGTCGGGATGTTGTGGATAACTATGAAAGTTGAAAGCGCCGTCACGCACGCGGCGCGCACATTATAGGGCCCTTCCGACGTCGGAAGGGTGAGCGTCACAGGGCCTTGCGTTTGGCTCGCTGGCGCGCCCGCTGCGGTCCGGCGGATCTCGATTGCTGATTGCGGTCCATGACCGATCCGGCCCGTCGATGTTGAAATGCGACTGACGAGACTGTGCTGCATTTCACGAGAGAGCCACCGCGCGTCGAAAGACGGTGGCGCGACGTTGATCATTGAAGTCGCATACTGGTGGAGGAGCGTACAATGAATGCGAATGCGTCAAGATCGCTAGCCGACCAGGGCTTGGATAAAAATCCGGGCCTTGCCTCTTTCGAGGCTTGGCTGACAATAAATCGTCCGATGTTCGCGGCCATGACGGAGTTGAACGGCCGCTTCCTGGAGCAGATGTCCCGGGCCAACAACGAGTGGCTGGGTTTCGTGAACCGGCGCGTCAACGAGGACATGGCCGCCTCTCAGCGCTTCATGGAGTGCAAGACGGTCCAGGATCTGTTTGCCGCGTATTCGGAGTTCTTCCAACGCGCCCAGCAGCAGTATCAGGCCGAGTTCCAGTACTTCGCGCGGCTCAATCAAAAACTCGCCGACGAAACCGCGAGCGTGATCCAGTCGCACATGGATGAAGCCGAGGCTGACATTCGCCACTAAGCCGAGCGCCACCAGATCGCGGTCGCGTCACGCATCCTGTGTGGCGTGCACCACGCGCTCAATGCACCCGTCTACCGAACCTGACATGCGCCCGCGTGTCGGAAGAGTTTCGGTTGCGCGCAAATCCCTCACTCCGGAACCGTTCTGTCCGTACCGACGAAGATTCGCCGGACGAAGGGCGACAGCAGCACGAGTACAGCCAGCACCGCGAGGCCGATCAGCATCGCGACGGACTTCTCATCCGCACCCGAGCCGAGCACGCGCACCACGATCGAAACCAGGAGATCGTATTTGAAGACCGCGATCGTACTTGCCGCGACGCCGGTGAGTTTGGCCGCAAGCTCGAGATCCTGGTCATGCTGCCGGAACGAGAACAGCAGCAGAAGAACCGCCCACGCCCCGAACAGGAAGCTCATCAGCGTCACGATCGATCGGAACCCGCCGCGCTGCTGCACGCCGAACAGCGCATCAGCCGATTGAACGTACGCCTGGCTCATCAACGGGAAGAAGATCATCGCGACCGCGCCGACCAGCACCGAGATCTCGATATGGCTAATGCGGTCGGGGTAGTGTCGCTTCACGCCTGCATGCCGCAGCGTGAGCAACGCGCTGATGCCGAGCAGGATGAACAGGAAGAATACCTTCGCAGGCATCAAGAGCTTATGGATGCGCCCGGTGATCGATTGCTGCCTGGGATCCACGTAGAGGCGGTCGATCGCGGATTGGTAGCGCCGCTGCGCCTGGCAGCATTCGGCATCCGTGCTGAGGCGCGGGGCCTCCGACAGCGGCGTCGAGGCAAAGCAGAACCGTTTGGCCTCTTCCGTGGTACCGGGCTCGATCAGCGGCTCGGCTTCGCACGATCTGTAGAATTCCCGAACGCCGATCCGCCGCCGGCTGACTTGCGAAAGGTTGGAGACGCCGTCGATGAGCGCGATCCGTTCGCACGGGCGCCCGGCATCGCCGCAACCTGCCGGCTCGCTTTTATCGCGGGCGAGCGTTTCTGGCTTGAGATCCCAGACCGAGCGATGCGGGTTCGAGGAAAGCCCGGACGCGATGTAGTAGGCCGCCCCGCCGAGCACGATGAGCCCGATCAGAAATCTGAGCGGCCCGAACGAGACATAGCGCCAGTACATGTCGACGAAGGCGCACGACGGCAGATAGAAGGCGGCCAGCGCCACCAGCCCGAGCGTCGGGAAAAACAGGAAAAGGTGGCTGTCGAAGGTTGCGAACACCAGCGCCTTCTCCGGGCCGAATTCCCAGAACAACAGCGCCGTTTGGGCGACGAACGAAAGGCCCAGCAAGAAAAAGACGACGAACACGAACGCGCGCGCACCGAGAGACATGAAATCGGTCCTGCCTGGATTTTCACTTTGGCCGCCAATGGACCGGGCCAGTATGCTGAAGCCGAGGGGGTAAGCCTAGAGCTTCCCGGCAACGGCTAAGATCAGACGTTGATGGGCATGGCCCGAGCCGCCCCGTCCGAATTGAGTTAACGGCGGGGCACGAAGCAGCGGATCTGCTACTTGCGGCCTGCCACGCGGCTTTCGCTGCTATGAACGACGATGGCGCTGTCGCTCGCCTGGTCCACTTCCATGCCCGAGTAATCCGGGTTCATCGGGCAGAAAGCGAGGCCCGTCGAGCGCATGATTACGAAGCGCATGGCCATTTCACAGCCGCCCTGGTGGTAGCTGGCTGTCCTGAGCTCGGTCTGCCAGTCTTCCAGGAATTTCCGGACGCGCGCGTTGGGTTTGAACACCATGCTGCGCGACGAAATGTGAAGCACGGTTTTCTGACGGAACGGCCAGACGTGATTGGTCAGCCGCAGCTTCGATCGAGCTGAGATATCGCCGACAAAATCCAGCATTGGCGCAAGAGACCCGCGAACGGAAGAATCCGCATCGAGCAGGATGATGCTGGACGTCGGATAGCGGTCCATCGCCTCCAGCACGACGCCCGGCTTCATGTGGACGATATCGCGCCACGTGGAGGAGCCCTTCTCGCGCGCGATGAGATGATGCGGGTTCTGGGTTTTTGTCAGCTCGGCCGACAGGCGATCTGCGAGCGGCCGATAGTTCGGCGTGAAAAATCCAACGACGACATAGGGCAAAGGGGTCACATCCGCGGTGTTTACGATGTCCCCAAGCATTCCCGGTCCTCATTGTTGGTGCGGCCGCCAAGCTCTACCTCAGGACGGCGCATATTCAACGAATTTTTTGATCGTCAGCCGCACGGCCCCGCAGCGGCTCGAATGATAGGCAGAGGCGATCGTTACGGCTGGTTACAAAAAGCGAGCAAATTGGGAGGGACGGGTCGACAAAAAGCTAGCCGAACGGGAAGCCCTGAATTAACACTACCGGCATCATTCAGCCGAGGTTGGCCGATGATGTTCCCCCATCCGCGGGATGGGTGCGGCATACGGCGTCATGCCGGAATTTAACTCCGACTTTTCTGTTCTTGATCTGCAAGTTGGGGGGAGCGATGAGCAGAAGCTCAGCAGCTGTAGAGCTGGGGCAGATTCAATTCACGGATCGGATATTCGGTGTCCTGATTCTCGTCTTGGGCATCTCCGCGGCTGTGTTCACACGCTCGATCGCCGTAATGCTCCCGATCCTGGCGTTGGCGGCGGCGATTGGCATGTTGCTGGAGCGCGCGCCTTTGAATGGGATCACGGCGATCTCCGCCCCCGTTCTGGCTTTGGCCGCGTTGTTGATCTTTGCCGGGACCAGTGCGTTGTGGTCCGCTGATTGGTCGGTCACGCTTGCGCATTCGGCCCAGTTTCTGACCGTTCTCCTGCTCGGACAACTTCTTGCCTACTGGGTTTCGGTGCAGCCGGCGCGTCGGGTTCGCCACCTTGCCTATTGGCTTGCGATCGCGGTTCTGATCGGGCTTGCGGTGTTGACGATCGAGGTGCTCTCGCGTCAGGGCCTCCGGCGAATGCTCATGGAGTATTCCTCCATCTTCAACCCGCCGACACTCGGCAAGCACTACGACATCTTGGCGGACGGTACGGTTCGCATTGCCCAATTCGAGCTTAATCGCTCGATCGCAGCGGTAAACATGCTGCTGTGGCCCGTCGTGCTGTGCGCGGCGTCTTATTGGGGCGGCAGGAAGCTCGCGCTCATGGCCTTGGCCTTGGTTGGCGGCGTCGTGTTGGCCACCGCCGCCTCGACGCACGAAACGTCGAAGATGGCCTTGATCTGCGGCCTCGTCGCTTTCGCGGGTGCTTACTTTTTCCGGCGCGCTGCAGCGGCTGGCGCAATGGCGGCGTGGTCACTCGTCGTGCTCGGCGTGGTGCCGTTGACGATCGCGGCGCATGACTATTTGCATCTTCAGGATGCGCGCTGGCTGCAGGAGTCGGCCCGCGCACGTGTCGTCATCTGGCATGAAGTCGCCGACGACGTCATGCAGGCGCCGCTCCTGGGAGTGGGCGCGCGTACCGGCTATGTGCTGAACGAGCGGGACGTCAAGGGCACTGAGCTTGCCAAGGTCCCGCGCCATGCCCACAACGTTTACCTCCAGACCTGGTACGAACTCGGGCTCGTGGGCGCGGTCCTGTTTCTGGTCGCGGGGCTTCTGCTCCTGCGCGCCCTATCGACCTTGCCTGACGCCGTCTACCCCTTCGCCCTGGCGACTTTTGCCGTTTGCGCGGCCGAGCTGGCCACGAGCTGGGAGATTTGGCAGCGGTGGTTTTTCATGCTCTACATCCTGACGTGGTTTTGCCTCGCGCTGGGAACCAGAAGCGTTAAGGAAAAACCTGTCGTTTCGGCGCCTTGACTCGAAAAGCCGCGCCCGACGCCTCCGAAAGGAGCGCGCGTCGGAGGCTTCAGATAGGCGAGCGCCGGGACGGTGAGGCCCGGGCATTGTCCCTCAAAAGAAATCCAGCTCTAGCAGAGGTCGGAACTGAGCGCGATGAAGCAGACGATCGTGTGCATGAAGTGGGGCGAGCGCTATTCCGCGGACTATGCGAACTGCCTTTGGTCGATGATCCGCCGCAACACGAAGCGCGACACGCGCCTGGTTTGCTACACCGACGATCCGAACGGGATCGATCCGGCCATCGAAACCCATCCCCTTCCCAAGATCGCGCTTCCCGACCGGATCAAGAACAAGCCGTGGCGCAAGATCAGCCTCTGGAACCACGAGGTGCCCGGCATTTCGGGAGACGTTCTGTTCATGGACCTCGACGTGGTGATTACCGGGTCCATCGACGAGTTTTTCGATCACTCGCCGGAATCGACCTTCTGCGTAATCGAGAACTGGACCCAGCCCGGCTCAAAAATCGGCAACACGTCGGTCTATAGGTTCAGGGTTGGCGCGCATCCCTATCTCTATGAGGATCTCGAGCGCGATCCGGAATCGATCCTCGCGAAGTTCCCGAACTCTCAAACCTACATCTCTCGCTCGATCCGGAGCATGACGTACTGGCCCGCGCCGTGGTGCGTCAGCTTCAAGCATTCCCTGATGCCGCGCTGGCCGATGAACTTCTTCAAGACCACGCCGCTTCCGCCCGGCACGAAGGTCGTCTGCTTTACCGGCAAGCCCGATCCGGACGAAGCGCGCGACGGCCGCTGGCCAGCACCGTGGTATAAGAAAACTTACAAGCATGTGCGTCCCACGCCCTGGATCGCGGAGCACTGGCGGTAAACCAGGATCGCTGGAGACCGTGCAACCAGTCCGAACTGGCTAGCCGAGCGAAACGTCGACCTGCTCGAAATCGGTGATTTCGGGAAATTGAGGTGCAGGCGCTGCTGCGTCCTTGACGACGTGCACCACCTTGAAACCAACGGCGCTGGCGGCTTCGAGTTCGGCGGGGTTGTCGGACAGGAACACGACGCTTTGCGAAGGCACGCCGATTTGCGACGCGATGCGCATGTAGGAAGCCGCCTCGATCTTCGGACCAATATCGGTGTCGTAGTGCCCGGAAAACAGCGCCCTGAGATCGCCCGCCTCGTTGAACTCGAAAAACTGCAGCTGCGCCTGAACCGAGCCTGACGAGTAGATGTAGAGCGGGAGGCCGGCCGCCTTCCAGCGTCGGAGTGCAGCCAGCGCATCGGCAAAGATCGGGCTGCGGAACGCGCCGCTTCGATAGCCCTCGTTCCAGATCAGGCCTTGTATCTTCTTGAGCGGCGGAGCCTTCTCGTCGCGAGCCTGCCAAGCCTCGAGTGCTGCGACGGGATCGCCGCCGCCGGCAAGAAGAGAGACCTGTTCGAGGATCGCTGCAACGACGGGATCGCCGCGCCGCGCCGCGATGAAGCGCGCGAGATGCGTCCGCGAATAGCCGAAGAGAACATCACGCACGAAGCGGATCGGGCTGATCGTACCTTCGATATCGAGCAGTACGGCGCGCGCCTCGAACGTGTGCAAGGGCGCGTCGACGGGATGCGCCCCCTGGTCGATGACACCGTCCATCGCGTCACGCGGCTTCGAAGTTGGGAACCGACGCGGCAATCTCGTCGCCGGTGTAGTGCGCGACCCAGCCTTTCGGGTCGTTGAACAGACGGATTACGGTGAAGTTGCCCTCGGAGCCGCCATCGAACCAGTGCTTGGTGCCCAGCGGAACCGAAAGCAGGTCATCTGCCGTTCCGACCACCTGATAGACCTTGTCGCCGATATGCAGGTAGAAGGCGCCGCTGCCTTCCACGAAGAAGCGCACCTCGTCCTCGTCGTGCGTGTGCTCGCTGAGAAACTTCTGGCGCAGCGCTGGCCAGTTCGGATTGCCGGGACGCACGTGGATCACGTCGGCGTTTACATAACCCCGCTCCGCCTTCAGCTGGTCGATCTGCGGCTTGTAGGCGGTGAGGATTTCGTCCGAGGTTGCCTCGGGCGACAGCGGTGTCGCGGCAGTCCAGCGCTCGATTTGCGCGCCCGTCGGCTCCAATTCGGCGCGGATCGCTTCGAAGTCGGTGGTATCCAGGAGCACGCGGGCGGCATCTGCCGCAGAGTAGACGACGAGTTGGGTCATGGCTGATAGGTCCTGAGCAAGAGGATCTGGCTGAAGAGGACTTCGAACGCTTCGAGGTGTCGGGCGGCATCGGCAGCGCTCCGCCCCCAGGCGTAGAGTCCGTGCCCGGCAAGCAGATAGCCAGGCGCCCGGATATGGCCGGCTGAAGGTGGTTCGGCCAATCGGTCTGCCACGCGAAGCGACAACGCGGCGACATCCTGGTCGTTGGCGAAAATAGGAACCTCAATGTGCGTCTCGTGGCTGGTTATCCCCGCGAGCGCTTTCTGCAGCTCCCAGCCGTGGAGTGTCACGGCCCCGTCTGCAACGTGAGCGCGCCCGATCACGGTCGCGTTGAGTCCGTGCGTATGGAATATCGCACCGATTTCGGGGCTATCGGCATAGAGCCGCAGATGAAGCGCGGCTTCGGCGGAAGAGCCGGGCAACAGCGGGCGGTCGATGGATTGGATCAGCACATCCGCCGGAATGAGCGCGCCCTTGTCGACACCGCTGCGCGTAATGGCGACGCGCGTCTCGTCGATCCGGACCGAGAAGTTTCCCGACGTGGCCGGAACCCAATGGCGCGCAGCCGCGGCGCGGCCGGCCGCGATCACTGCGTTGACCGCCGTTTCGGCGTCGTCTTCAGAAGGGACTGCCCATGCAATAGCCATGGGCGCTATGTTCACCACTTCTATGATAGTTCGATGAAAGTCACGCCGCGAGGAGTGCTCGGCCCGATATTTTTTTCATCCACCGGACACAATAGCAGCCGCGTTGATAGCCATCACAGTCTTGTAGGGTTCCGGCACGACGTTCATGAGCCCCATGACGGTTCCAAGCCCCGATGCCAAATCCTTACCACCCAGAAAAATGATCTTTCGTCCCGGCTTGGGCGCTAACAAAAAGACCATCGATCCGCCGGCGGCAATCGCGAGGCCGGAAACCAGACGCGTCAGAGCCTTCGGCAGATATCGGATACAGGTCGCACCAAGGCCGTTCTGTTTGCGATGAACCCGGGACGCGGTGACCGCGCCTCTGAGCGCGCGCATCCATTGCCATTTCATCGTGAGCCGCGACGGGCCGACGGTTTCTCGAACCCAGGCATCATCGACCCAACGGATCGTGGCCCCGTAGCCGGCCGCGCGCAGGAAGAATTCGGTGTCGCTTCCTCCCGTGAACCGCATCGTCTCGTCAAATCTCAACGCCAGCCCATCGGCGGATACGAGCCGCTGTGCCACGAAAGTATTGTTGGTGGCCGCTGCCGCACGCTTCAGCCCGCGCGGTCTGAGCCGGGTCTGCTTGGCATCGAACCAGTCCGGAAGCGCGTCCGGATACAAGAATTCAACCGGGCCGTGCAGGACGTCACAGCGAAACTCCTCGGCGGCAACAAGCATCCGTTCGAGCCACTTTGGATCGACGGTCTCATCGTCGTCGACGAACGCAATCCAATCCGGTTTTTCACGGAGCGCGATGTCGAGCGACCGGTTCCGCGCAATGGGAATGCCGAGCGTGGGTTCATGGCCGTAAATGATCTTCCACGGCGCAGCTGCGCCCCGTGCAAGATCTTCAACGAACACTTGGGAGGCGGGCGAAGCGTTGTTCTCAACGACAACGACAACAGGCTGAATGTTTTGAGGAACCTCAAGCCGGAGGATCGATTCCAGGCAGAGTTGTAAAAGTTCCCGCCTGTCACGTGTGCAGACAGTGATTGCAATACGCAAACCGTTACTCATCAATCAGGCCTGTAATTCGTGGGATCTCCAGCGAAGTTCGACCCATGAGCGTCTTAAAACATGGGTCGTTTGAAAAGTGGCTTGGGGTTCGGGCGTGTTCTTTGGGATTGACCGTCCGACGTAGGATTATTGTGTTTAGCACATCTCCCCGGCCCGAAGCGACGAGGCTGAGACCAATTCCTACCCAGCCCTGAGCGATGAAATCGGCCAGCGGAAAGGGCTCGACACCAGCCGGGCTGCCCGCGACCTAGCTAGGGATCGGGGCATTTTTACGGGCGCGTTGCAATAGTATGATTGTAACTGGGAGTTACTCCCTGTCTAGCAGGGAGTAATAGGAACAGGCCTCTTATACATTCGTCTAGGAATGGCCGACAATTGAGCCGGTTTCGCCAAAAGGCGAATAGACGTTTGTCTGGCATTTCTGATTTTTGCAAACCGGCGACGAAATAGTTCGCCTTTGAAAAACTTATTTGGGAGAAACGCCATGCAACGTAGACACCCCCTTCGGGGCGTCAACGCGAGCCTTTTTGCGGCCGCATCCACCCTTGCAATTGCCGTTTTCACTTCGAGCATTCCGAGCTCTGCGGAAACCGCCGGCAGCAAGCCGGTGACGTGGGAGGACATCCTCAACGACGAGAGCACCACGGGCGATGTGGTGAGCTGGGGCATGGGTGTTCGCAACCATCGCTACAGCACGCTCGATCAGATCAACGTCGACAACATCGGCCAGATGAAGCCGTCCTGGTCGTTCTCGTTCGGCGACGAGAAGCAGCGTGGCCAGGAGACGCAAGCGCTCGTGCACGACGGCGTGATCTACGTCACCGCCTCCTATTCGCGTGCGTTCGCGCTCGATGCCAAGACCGGTAAGCGCCTCTGGTCCTATTCGCACCGCTTGCCCGACGACATCCGCCCCTGCTGCGACGTCGTCAATCGTGGCGGCGCGCTTTACGGCGACAAGTTCTACATGGGCACGCTCGATGCGGGCATTGTCGCTCTGGATCGCAAGACCGGTAAGGTCGTCTGGAGCAAGAAGTTCGAGGACCACACTGCCGGCTACACGATGACCGGCGCGCCGAACATCATCAAGGACAAGAAGACCGGCAAGGTGCTCCTGATCCACGGCTCGTCGGGCGACGAGTTCGGTGTCGTCGGTCGCCTCTATGCGCGCGATCCGGACACCGGCGAGGAAATCTGGATGCGTCCCCTCGTCGAAGGCCACAAGGGTCGCCTGAACGGCAAGGACTCGACGCCCACCGGCGATCCCAAGGCCCCGTCGTGGCCGAACAACAAGGATGGCGGCAAGGTCGAGGCCTGGAACCACGGCGGCGGCGCGCCCTGGCAGTCGGCAACCTATGACGAAAAGACCAACACCATCGTCATCGGCACCGGCAATCCGGCTCCATGGAACCACCACTACCGTTCGGGTCCGAACGGAGACTGGAAGCCGTACGACAGCCTCTACACGTCGGGTCAAGTCTACATCGAGCCGTCGACGGGCGAGCCGGTTGGCTTCTTCCAGCACACGCCGAACGATGCGTGGGACTATTCGGGTAACAACCCGATCACGCTGTTCGAGATGGAGAAGGACGGCAAGACCATCCGCGCCGGCGCCCACGCCGATCGCAACGGCTTCTTGTTCATCACCGACATCGACAAGCTGACGGCCCGCGACGGCAAGATCTCGAAGCAGGCCGGCACCGCGCTTGGCATCTATCCGTTCGTCCCGAACATCAGCTGGGCAACGGGTTGGGATCTCGCGACGGGCCGCCCGAACGAGGTTGAAGGCCAGCGTCCGCCGGCTCCCGCAGCAGGCGAGACCAAGGGCCAGGCGATCAAGGTGACGCCGAACTTCCTCGGCGGCACCAACTGGATGCCGATGTCCTATAACCAGGAAACCAAGCTCTTCTACATCCCGTCGAACGACTGGTCGGAAGACTATTGGACCGAGAACATCGCCTACAAGAAGGGTGCTGCCTATCTCGGTCAAGGCTTCCGCATCAAGCGCCAGTTCGACACCCACGTCGGCGTGCTTCGCGCACTCGATCCGACCAACGGCAAGATCGTCTGGGAGCACAAGGAAGAGATGCCGCTCTGGGCCGGCACGCTCACGACCAAGGGTGGCTGGGTCCTGACCGGCACCAGCGACGGCTTCGTGAAGGCTCTCGACGCCAAGTCCGGCAAGGAGCTGTGGAAGTTCCAGACCGGCTCCGGCGTCGTGTCTCAGCCCGTCACCTGGGAGCTAGATGGCAAGCAGTACATCGGCATCGCATCGGGCTACGGCGGCGCCGTGCCGCTGTGGGGCGGTGACATGGCCGATCAGACCAAGCAGGTGAGCCAAGGCGGTTCGTTCTGGGTCTTTGAGGTTCCGCGCACCACGGCTTCGGCCGAGTGATCCCACTCGAGCGGGCGATCGTTCCTCTCTCCCCGCTTGAGCCCTCCGGGCAGTCGACCTCAGCCACGCGAGGCCGACTGCCCTTTTACCCGCAAGCGTGGCCGCTCGGGAACAAGCTGATGATCCCATTCTTTCGTAGAGCTACGGAGGCGATTGCGCTTGCGATCGTTTCTGTTGGCGCCGTTGGTGCGGTTTCCCACTCCGCACAGGCCCAGGACTATCCGGTCATACGGAATGTCGAGGAGCGGCCAAGCCCTTGGGTCGTTAATGGCTGCACCATCGCGCCGAACGCCTCCTGTGAAGGCGCCGACCTGCGCCACGCGGATCTCAAGGACGCAAATCTGCAAGGCGCAAATCTCAAGGGTGCGCGCCTCGCACGTGCCGATCTGCGCCACGCCAATTTACAGGGTGCCGACCTGACCGAAGCCAATCTCGACGGCGCGCGTCTTGAGATCGCCTTTATGCAAGGCGCCAAGCTTTCGCGCGCCACGCTGCGAGGGGCGGATCTCTCGTTCGCACGCATGGCGCGAGCCGATTTTTCGGAGGCCGATCTCACCGCCGCGACGCTCGAAAGCGCTTGGGCGAAAGGCGTTCGCTTCAACGGCGCTAAATTCATCAATACGGATCTGCAGGAGACCAAGTTCTACGAAGCAGACCTCTCCAATGCCGTCTTTGACGGAGTGAAGATTCGCTTCGCGATCTTCCAGGATGCGTTCATGGAGGGATGCACCGGTTGTCCGCACGATTGGCAGACGGGCGGAAAGGTCTGGGAGCAGGACAAAACGAAGTGGGAGCCGGCGTCGGGCCAATGAGAGGCTGTCCCGCAACGGTCTGGTGGCTCGGAGCCAGCATGGTTCTCGCCGCAGCATGGGCGCAACCTGCGCGCGCTGCAGAGAGCCGCGACGGCGCGCTCCAATGCCTCGCTATTGCCGACGATGCCCCGCGCCTTGCCTGCTACGACCGCGAGGTGAGAAAGCGCGTTACGCCGAGCTTTTCCGGACGCCTCAACAAAACAACGGAACGCTTCCACATCGAAGCGCCGACCACTCTGCGCTTCCAGAGCGATGGCGCGATTTTTGTCCTCTACCTCAAGTCAGACGCCAACGAGGTCATCCAGAACTTGCACCTCGGGGGAGGCGGCGAGGCGAGCTACGTGATCGACCGGTCAGGCATTTACTTCCTCGACATCAACGGCAGCGAGTCCTGGCGCATATGGCTAGAGCCCCATTCGGATCAGAAAACCAACTAGCAACGAGGTAGCACGAATGATTCCGCGATCGGCCGCTCTGGCCCTCGTTCTCTTCTTCGCAATGCCCGCGACCGCGGCTCTTGCCCATGGTGACGGCGCCCCCCAGCCCGTCGACACCACCGGCCTCGCGCCCCTCGGTGACGAATGGCTTGCAATCAATCCTTATCGCACCGACGAAAAACAGCGCGCCGCCGCTATCGAGATCGGCTCGCGCGGCTATAACTCGAACTGCGCCCGCTGCCACGGGCTCGAAGCCAAATCGGGTGGTATGGCGCCGGACCTGCGCGAGCTCGGCGAGGGCGAGACCGAGGACGCATGGTTCATCTCCCGCGTTCTCAATGGTGCGACGGTCGGTGGTCGCCAGAAGATGCCGCCGTTCGACGGGTTGTTGAACCAGGAAGCCATCTGGGCCATCCGCACCTACATCGATTCCCAGCCCGAGTAGGCTTCACCATGCGACGTAAGCGGACAAGACACGGGCAGGTGTGGCTAAGGTGGATCGCGGCCGCGGCGCTGGCACTTTCGGCACAGTCCGCGCAGGCGGACGATGAAGCGTGGACGCAGATCAAGGCGAGCCTGTTCGAGGAGCGCCCGATCGCGAGCGACGGCCAATCGGTCAAGCTCTTCGCGCCGAAGCGAGCAGAAGACGCCGCGCTGGTTCCGCTGACGATATACATCGCAGCCGATCGCGTCGCCCGCGCCAAGCAGTTGACGCTGGTGGTGGATCAGAACCCGGCGCCCGTCGCGGCGGTTTTCATATTCGGTGAAGCCTATCGGTCGGGCGGCGAGATCGGAGACCGCACTATCGAGGTGCGCGTTCGGCTCGAGTCCATGAGCCGGGTCCGCGCGATCCTCGAGTCAGACGATGGCGCGCTTTATGAGGCGAGCCAGTTCGTGAGCGGGGCCGGGGGCTGCACGTCGACGTCGCTGAAGGATATGGACGAGGCGCTTGCCGGCATCGGCAAGATCAAACTCAAGATTGCGCGCGAGCCGACCAGAGGGCAGGCATGGAATGAGGTGCAGCTCATGATCCGGCATCCAAATTTTTCCGGCATGCAGATCGATACGCGCACCAATACCTACACGCCGGTCCGGGTCGTGGATCGCATCGATGTCGATGCCGGCGCGATGCGCCTGCTTACGATTGAAAGCGGGATCGCGATCTCCGAGGACCCGAACTTCCGCTTCACGTTCGCCCGCAACGATCCAGTCCCGCTGACGGTTGTGGCGCGCGATACGGACGGCAAGCTGTTCCGGGCACAGTCCGAGCAATGAGCCGGAAGCCTCTGCTTTTCGTGCTCGCGCTGTTTGGCGTACAAATCGGCGGCGCCGTCCAGGCAGCGGCGGAAATCCACGACTACATGATCCGGCGCCTGCTGCATCTGAAAACGTCCTGCGGCGTCCAGCATCTGACCCGCCTTGAGAGCGGCAAAGCCGAGCGGCGCTTCAAGGCTGTCTGCCGGGACGTAAACGCCTATCCGGATGGTGTTGTCGTTGTTTGCACGGACACGTTCGACGATCGCTCGTGCATGATCGAGAGCACGCCTAGAAGCTTCGATAGCTTGGAGTTGCTGCGCCCCCGAGAGTGAGGCCGCTCCCGTCAGGCACCCGCCCTTGCAGTCTCCCAAACAAGATCCCTCAGGATGCTGATGTATTCGTGCCACTCTCTTCTCTAGCCGCAACACTTTGCGCGGAATGAGATGACACCGCCTGATTCGCCTGGGCATAGAGCTTCATCCGCTTTGGATGGAGGAAAAAAATGAAACGTCACGCTGCCCTCATCGCGATGCTTGCTTGCCTCGCAACGCCTGCCCTTGCCGACAAAAATTCCGACGATGCCAAATGGATCGGCGACTGCGTGATCGAGAACAAGGACGAGAAACAAGCCGCCGATGTGGTCACCAAGTACTGCACCTGTATGAACAACCAGATGTCAGACGACGAGTCGCGCTCGATCACCGAGTGGGAGAAGGCCAATCCCAAGGTGATGGAACAGTGCAGCAAGGAATCGGGCTGGAAGGGCAAATAGCCCGGTCGAATTTCGCTCTACGAAAAATAGAACGACATCTGTTTGTCAGCACACAATAATAAATGTGATTCGGCCTGCCGGTCTGCGACGGCAGGCCGTTCATCTGCCGGGGGGCGAGTGGCCAAAGCGAAGTCCGCATCCAGACTTAAAACAACGCTTCTCGCATCGGCTGGGCTTGCGGCGCTCGGTGTGGGTTCGCCAGGTCTCGCTACCGACTGGACCGGCAACGTATCGAGCGACTGGTCGAACGCAGCCAACTGGAGCGGCGGCGCGCCCGGGTCGAGCGTGAACGCCGTTATCGATGCCACGTCGCCGAATGCTCCGCGCATCGTCGGCGGCATCCATGAGACCCCGCAACTGGTCATCGGCCAATCTTCGACAGGCGCGCTCACCATTTCCGACGGGACGCTCTGGACGGGTCCCATATGGCTAGGATACGGCGCAGGCGCCTCTGGCACGTTTAGCGCGACGGGCGCGAATTCGAGTGTTTACGCCGGGGGCAATCTTTACGTCGGCTATGATGGGACTGGAACGGTCTCCCTCCGAGGTGGCGCCGAATTTTGGGGCAGTTTCGCGATGCTCGGCGCCAACAGCGTGGGGTCGGAGGGCACGCTCAGGCTCGATGGCCCCGGTACATACTTCTATCTGTACAGCCAGCTGCACGTTGGCACGCAAGGAACAGGGACCCTTTCGATCACCAATGGCGCAGAAGCGAGGACAAGCCACGCCGTTCTCGGTACCGCAGCTGGCGCGGTCGGCACAGCGACCATCGACGGTGCGGGATCGAAGTGGACGGCAACTTATTACATCGGCGTCGGTGTTAACGGCACGGGCACTCTCAACGTCATCAACGGCGGTGAGCTCTTTGGCGGCTATTACGGTATCAATGGCGGTGGCGCATATGTCGGTCAGGACGCGACCGGGATCGGCACCCTCAATGTGAGTGGAGCGGGATCTCTTTTCGAGACGAGCAGCCTGTCCATCGGCTTTTCCGGTACTGGTGTTCTGAACGTCACCAATGGCGGTGAGGTTCGCAGCGTGGTGCTGGGCGGCCATCCGGGGTACATTACAATCGGTCAGGTCGCGGGTAGCTCCGGCACTGTCACGGTCGACGGCGCGGGCTCTTTGCTGCGTGCCGAGCAGGTGGTTGTCGGTCAAGACGGCACCGGTACCTTGACTCTCTCGAACGGCGGAACAGCCCAGGCAGGTGGCATTACAGTCGCGGATCAAATCGGCTCTCGCGGTACAGTGAATATCGGCGCCGCGTCGGGCAGCGCCGCTGTCGCGCCAGGCGGAATCAATGCCACCACTTTGCAGTTCGGGTCCGGTGACGGCGAGCTCGTGTTCAATCACACCAGCATCAACTACACCTTTGGCACGCAGATCCTCGGCGATGGTGACATGACCGTCGAGGCCGGCACGACAGTCCTTTCCGCCGCAAACACGTACACGGGCGACACGATCATCAACGGCGGCACGCTGCTGGTGAACGGCTCGACGAATTCGTCCGGCATCGTGTTCGTCAATCCGGGTGGAACGCTCGGTGGCACAGGCACGGTCGGCTCTGTGTTCGTCGACGATGGCGCGACACTGGCGCCCGGCACACCGGACAGCATCGGCACGTTGACGATCGATGGCGTTCTCATGCTGTGCAATTGCAGCACCTATGCCGTAAAGACCGGCAGTGCAGGCATATCCGACAGTACCGTCGTGACCGGCGTTGCTAATCTCGGCGGCGCGTTGAGCATTACCCCCACGACCTGGATAGGCGCGACGTCGACATACACAGTTCTGACCGCCGTTGGCGGCACGACCGGTGATTTCGATACTGCCTCTGTCACCCGGTTGGGTCTGGCGACGCTGACGGGCTGGGATATCGTCGGCAACGACGTGATCGTGACACTCGATCGCGGCTACCTAGCAAATGCACTGCCGGAAAACGCCTCGCGCAGCGCGAAAACCATCGTGGATGCGATCGACAATAGCCTCTCGGCCGGCGCCACGCCGAGTTCGCAGATGGTTGGCCTCATGAGTCTCAGCGGCGCCGCGCTCACGGATGCGACGACCCAGGTCTCGGGCCAGCTTTCAGCTGCCGGAAAGCAGGCAGCCTACGACGCCAGTAACCAGTTCATGAACGCGGTGTTCGATCCGTTCGCCTACGGACGCGGCCTTGCCGGAAGTTCCGCAACGGCAGACGCGCCGAAGCCCGCACCTGCCGGCCGCAGTTCGCTCGGCGCAGTTTCCCACGAGGCGTCGCGCGCCGCCTTCTCCGATCCGAAGCGGCACTACTGGGGTACGGTCTACGGCGGCAACAGCGACACGAACGGCAGCGGCGGAGCAGGCGACACGTCGAGCCGCACCTACGGCATTGTTGCGGGCGCCGACTACGCGCTCTCCCGCGATACGCTGTTCGGCTTCGCACTCGGCGGCGGTCAGTCATCGTTCGGGGTGTCGAGCGGGCTCGGCAGCGGCGAGGCCGACATGCTCCAGACCGGCGTATTCGGCAAGCAAACGATGGGCGCTGGTTATGTTTTCGCCGGCCTCGCCTACACCTTCCAGGATGTCACCACCAACCGCACCGTGACGGTGTCGGGAGTCGATGACCTCAAAGCAAAGTTCGATGCCAACACATTCGGCGGACGCGTCGAAGGCGGCTATCGCTATGCCACTCCGTTCGTCGGCATCACGCCCTACGCGGCGTTGCAGGTCACGCAGATCAACCTGCCCGGCTACGAGGAAAGCGCGGGCTCCGGCTCGGATGCATTTTCGCTCGACTACGAGTCCAATCACACGACCATCACGCGCACCGAACTCGGCGCGCGCTTCGATCGCGAATTCAAGCTCGACGACGCCCTGCTGACTCTGCGCAGTCGCATCGCCTGGGCGCATGACGAAGGCAACGACAGTTTAGTGTCGGCGAGTTTCCTCTCCCTCCCTGGTTCCGCATTCACGGTGAACGGCGCGGTTCCGTCGAAGGATCTCGCACTCGTCTCTGCCGGCGCCGAGGTGAAATGGCAGAATAACCTCTCCGTTTTCGGCACCTTCGAGGGCGAGTTCTCAGAGAACACGTCGGGTTATGCCGGCAAGGGCGCCGTTCGCTTCGCCTGGTGAGCGAGTAGCGTCCGTTACTCGGGGGATGCGGCCGGCAGCTCGTCACCACGGCGAGGAGCTGCCGGCACGTGATCACCATTTGACGCTGTAGGTCACGTCGAAGCTCCGGGGAGCACCGACGTAAAGGGATGTCTCGTTGTAATCCGCCCATTCCGCATAGAATTCGTCGGTAAGATTCCGACCACGCAGCGTCAGCGTGCCTTGGCCGACATCGAAGGCGATCCAAGCATCCAGCACCGTACGGTCCTGCGCCTCATAGAGATTGGCATTGCTGGTGTAGAATGGGCCGACGCCCGTCAGTTGTGCACCAAGGGTGGCCGGAACGCTCTCGAGCCGATAGGTCGTCAGCGCCGACCAAGCCCACGGCACCGAGTTCACTGGACGATTGCCTGTCAGATCCGTACCGGAAGCTGCGCGCAGCTCGGTGAATTCCGCGTCGATGAGCGTACCGGAGAGGCTGAGGTTCCATCGACTCGTGAGATCGATCGCCGCCTCGGCTTCGATGCCGCGGCTCCGTTGGCTTCCGCCCTGAATGGAAACGGAGGCGGAAGTGCGCGTGATGATGTCGTCCTGATTGATTTCGTAGATCGAGGTGGTCGTCGTCACGCGCCCCCCGAAGAGCGTCGACTTGATACCAAGCTCCACGGAGTTGCCGGTCGAGAGCTCGAATTGGGCGTTGCTCAAGCTCGAGGTCATCAAGGCGGTGATGGGGACGACCGCCTCGGCGTACTGAGCAAAAACCGAAGTGCCCTTGAGAATTTCGTACGTTGTTCCGATCCGCCAGGTCGTGCTTTCGAACTCGTTTCCGAAGCTCACCGCGGCACCCGACATCTCGTTTACGATCGTGCGATCCAGATCGATCGTCTCATAGCGGATACCGGCCGAGACAAGCCAGGACGGGGTCAGGTTTACGGCGTTCTCCGCAAACACTGCCTTGGTCACGTGGTCAGCAGACTGCTGCGTCCCCAATGTACCAAAGGGATAAGTCCCGCGATCAGGGTCGAAGATGTCGACGCCGGGTGTGCTACCAAATCGCCGCGTGGTGCCGAAAGAGGTTTCCATATACTCGGCGCCGGCTGCAAAGCGATTGCGAACCCCACCGACGAGTCCGTCAAAGCTCAGCACCATCCGATCCGACCAGAACTCATGATCATGCGAGATCAACGTGGTACCGCGCGTGATCAGCCCCGCCGAATAGGAATAGTAGTCCGCATCGCGCCAGAGACGATCCGCACTGTAGTAGTTGAGCTCGTTTCTCAGCGTCCAATTCTCTGAGAGCTTGTAATCGGCGGCGCCGCGCATCCAGACGCTCTCCGATTCCATCTTGCCGTCTTCGAAATCATAGTTCTTGTCGCGGATGCTCTTATCGAGCACGAGCCCGTTTGAGCTCGAGACCACCCCCGTCGGATTCCGCGCCACGCTGCGGTCGATGAGCGGCGTGCCGTAGTAGGCGGTCGAGAAATCGTCCTTGAAGTAGTCCACTGACGCAGTGATTTTCAGCCGGTCGGTCGGCTTCAGGAGAAGGTTGTTCGTGAATCCGAATTTTTCGGACTCGGTATCGTCGATGAACCCGTTGGAACCCGAAAAACTGAATGTCGACCTCAAGGCGGCATCCGGGCTGAGCACGATGTTCGTGCCAACGCCCGTTTGGACCGTGTCGAAACTTCCATAGCTCACCATGGCTTCGGAGAAATTCCGGTCGGTGGTCGCCTGCTTGGTCACGATGTTGAACGAGCCTGCCAGGCCACTGGTGCCGGACACGACCGACGCAGGGCCTTTGAGAACTTCGACGCGGTCGAAATGAAATGAGCTGTAGTCGCGGGGCAGGAACACCGGATCGGCGGTGCGTGAACCGTCGATGGAAAATCCGGTGGCCTTGTAGAAGCCGCGGGTCACCGTGGTGCCCGGCTCGCCCGGATTGTTGCCGACGACGACGCCAGGAATTGTCCGGAACGTTTCAACGAGGCCACGCGCGCCTTTCTCCTCGATGTCCCGCTGCGTGACGATGTTGACGGTGGCCGGCGTCTCCTCAGGTGTCAGTCCGAGAGCACTTCCCGTGTTGTTTTTGATCTGGAGTTTCGCAGCGGCTGCATCGGCGGCGCCCGCCGTCGGATCATTGGCAATCTGTTCGGGAGACTTTTCCGGAGCGACTGGCTGCTGCGGTTGAGCCGAAACTGTGGTCGGCGCCTTCTTGCCTGCAGTCGCTTTCTTGGCCTTCGCCGCTTTTGGGGTCTCTACGACCAGCGGCGGAAGGGCTACGGGCTGGCTGTTCGCCTCTTGCGCACGGGCGGAGGAGAACGGCATCGCCGTCAACAGGCAGGAAAAGGAGAAGAGCCCGACCGCGTGGCTCTTCTTTGCGAGGCGGTGAAAGTGTTTGTTCATTGCAGGAACTCATAGGAGTTCGGTCAGCGCTGCGTGCGCGAGAGCGCGCACTGCAACTGCAGCCGAAATGTCAGCTATCATGTGATGGAAAGGCGGGGACCGGCTTACGCGGTCAGGAAAGCCGCAGCTGGCGGACCTCGCGCCGAAACGGCGCCGGCCTTAGGCGTCGCCCAGAAACGATCACGGACGATCCGATAAGTGACGGCTGAGAATTCCGCCTCGGATGCAACTTGAAACGGCGCGTCAGACAGCAGAGCAACGGTTCCCATCGTAGCAAAATCGCAGGCTTTCGCGGTGCGCTGCTGTTTATGGAGGGGAGACTGCTCGTCGCCGGTTTCAAGGGCAATTGTGCGAGGGCCGTAGCCTGTGCAGATGACGACCGTGGCGGAGCCCGTCTCAACTGAGGGCGCAAGCATGAATCCGGCCGGCAGCAGGGAATGGATGGCAAACGCCGCCAAACACAGGAGATGGAGCACACGCTTTAGGATCACGGCATCCTTGCCCGAGGCAATAACTCGTTGGGAAGTTGGAATGAGCAGCCTGCGATAGCAACTCTGGCTTTCTGTGGCCCAGCCGAAAGCGCAGTCTCTGTTGCTTCTCGGTCACGAAGGCCACCGCAAAGCTCGGGCGAGCGACCCGTCGCCGGGAGTTCCACCTTTGGCCCGAACCGGCGCTGCCTGTTAAGGGTGGACAATCGCAGGCCGGAATGAGGGACAAAATGGATAACAAGACCGTCGGCTCTTGCCTATGCGGAAGCATCACCTTCGAAGTGTCTGGACCGTTCGAGAGCTTCTTCCTTTGCCATTGCTCGCGCTGCCGCAAGGATACGGGATCGGCTTACGCGGCGAACCTGTTCTCGACGACGGCCACGATCACGTGGCGCTCCGGGCAAGACCTCGTGAGGACGTTCCAACTGCCATCTACGCGCCATCAGAGGAGCTTCTGCAGCAGCTGTGGTTCGGCAGTCCCGAGCCTCCAGTTGGGAGGCGCCTTGCTCGTCGTGCCCGCTGGAAGCCTCGACAGCGCGGTGGACATCCGGCCCAATGCGCACATCTGTTTCGCGAGCCGGGCAACGTGGGACCGGCAGATCGAAGACATTTCCAAGATCGACGAGCTTCCAGGCTGAACCAATGACATCGGCCGGACATTTCCGCGCCGTTGCGAGTCAAAATCGCACGACCGAGGTAAATCTTAACCACGAGGCGGTGGGCGGACAGCGGACTCTCAGTTAGGATGGCAAGCTTCTAGAAAGTTGGGCGCAACGGGGGGAACTTCACAGGAGGTTCCAATGCTTTGCCGGACTTCTATCGCCGCCGCTGTGCTTTGCTTCGCACAGGCCGCGCATGCCGCCGAGCCACCCGCGCTCACGCTGTTTGAGAACGTCCGCATCTTCGACGGCAAGAGCGATACGCTCAGCGGGAACATGAATGTCCTGATCCGCGGCAACGCGATCGAAAAAATCTCAAAAGATCCTATTCCGGTCGATGGCAGCCCCTCGGCAAAGATCATAGCTGGGGGTGGGCGCACGCTCATGCCGGGCCTCATCGATGCGCATTGGCACGCGATGCTTGTTCGGCCCACGCCGGCAGCGTTGCTCACGGACGACCTTGGCTATCTGAATTTGGTCGCCGGAGCCGAGGCGACGGATACGCTGATGCGTGGGTTCACCACCGTTCGCGACGTCGGTGGGCCATCGTTCGGCCTCAAGCGCGCGATCGACGAGGGTATCGTCGTGGGGCCACGCATCTTTCCTTCCGGCGCCATCATCACAGTCACGAGCGGCCACGGCGACTTCCGCAATGCCAATGAGCTGCCCCGCGTCGTCGGCGCCCCCTTGTCGCGCCAGGAGCGGACTGGAGCCTCGATGGTCGCCGACAGTCCGGATGAAGTCCGCGTGCGCGTGCGCGAACAGCTTCTGAAGGGGGCGTCGCAAATCAAGCTCACGGCAGGCGGTGGCGTGGCGTCGCCGAACAGCCCCCTTGATGCTTCCACGTTCACCGAAGCTGAGTTGCGCGCCGCTGTCGAAGCGGCGGAAAACTGGGGCACCTACGTGACGGTGCACGCCTACACGCCGGTTTCTATCCAGCGCGCAATCGCCGCCGGCGTAAAGTGCATCGAGCACGGCCACCTTATGGATGAGGCGACAGCGAAGTTGATCGCCGAGCGAGGCGTTTGGCTTAGCACCCAGGCGTTTCCGGACGAGATGGCCGACGCGTTTCCACCGGGCTCGAAAGAGCGCGCCAAGGCGTTCACGGTGTTCGCGGGGACGAACAAGACCATCGAACTGGCCAAAAAATATAAGCTCAAGACGGCTTGGGGCACCGACGTCCTGTTTTCGCAGCGGCTGGCCCAGCGTCAGGGCGAATTGCTGGTCAAGTTTACGCGGTGGTACACCCCGGCTGAAACGCTCGTCATGGCAACCGGAACCAACGCCGAACTCTTGGCGATGTCTGGGGAGCGCAATCCATATCCCGGCAAGCTCGGTGTCGTCGAGGAAGGCGCTTTCGCGGATCTTCTGCTGGTCGACGGTGATCCCATCGCCGACATCAAGTTGCTCCAGGATCCGGCCAAGAACCTCGTCGTCATCATGAAGGACGGCAAGGTCTTCAAGAACGCTCTGTAAAGGGACCTACGACCAACGTCTGCTTGCCAATCTCAGACGCGAAATTTGGCGCTCCATAAGCCGGTATCGTGATGGCGTCAGCGTCGTCTTGTGAGGGTTATGGAGCGCGATTGCGTAAGACATAGGTCTCCGTTTCGTCGGCCAGCCGCTTTTCCATTTGTCAGGAGCACGCGCCCCCTATATTGGCAAAGCGCGCGGCGACACTGTTCGCTTCGCGATAGCTGGAGACTGGATGTCAGAGCTTGTGTGAGAAGGCTCTCTGAACCTCAGAGAGCCTCGTGAATTCATAGCCGCCGCGTGCACGCGCACGCGGGGCGTCTTTTCGCGCCTATCACACGAGACTTCCATGAACATCTCACGAAATGAGCAACGTGCCCTGCACGTGCTGGCCCTTGGTGGCCGAATCCTCCACGAGCGGGTCGACGGTCCAAAAATCACGGCCGTGACATGCGTCACCCGCGACGGGATGGCCCTCGCTGACTTCGACCTGACTGTCTTCAACCGGTTGCGGCAGAAACGGCTTATCGAATCCCGGTCGGGGAGCCCATATCGGATTTCGAAACGCGGCCGCACTTTCGTTCGCGCTCAACTCGACAATCGGGGGGCATGACATGCTGATCCGCAACGAAACGATGGGTGACATCCCGGCGATCAGCCGTCTTGTCACGGAAGCTCTCCTGATGCTTGCGCAATCAAGTGGAACAGAAGCGAGCATCGTTGAGAGGCTGCGGGCAGAGGGCGCCCTTGCTCTCTCCCTTGTGGCAGAAGAGGAGGGCGAGGTGATCGGTTATCTGGCCGCTTCGGCGGCACGGATCGGCAGTGAGGGTGGCTGGGGTCTGATCGGTCCGCTTGTGGTTTTGCCGTCAAGGCATCGCCAGGGTATCGGCACGGCTCTGATGGAAGAAGCCCTCAGCCGACTGCAGGCGACAAGCCGGGGTGCGGCGTTGGTGGGCGACCCCACCTACTACGGCCGGTTCGGCTTCCGGTCCTTCCCCGGCCTAGGCGTAGCTGGCTGTCCCCCCGAGGTGGTTCAGGCCTTGCCGTTCGACGGAATAGAGCCGCGCGGGGAACTGATTCATCATCCGGCGTTCGGTCTGAACCAGCGGGAGTGACAGAGGGTCGGGCTGTGCATCGTCGAGAGGTGCAGCCCGACTGCTGGTCGCGGTGGCAGGGAGCAAAGCGGAGCGCCCACGGGCGCGTGAGCGATATAGTGGCGGGCCTGGAGGGACTGAGTTCGAATTCTCGTTCCAGCCCGAAGGGCTCGGGAGCAAGGCGACCCGGGCCAAGTGGCCCGCCCCCGCGGAGCGCCCACTGGCGCGTGAGCGATATAGTGGCGGAGAGAGTGGGATTCGAACCCACGAGACGGTTGCCCGCCTACACGCGTTCCAGGCGTGCGCCTTCAACCACTCGGCCATCTCTCCGACGCGCATAAGCGCATGTCCGCCCTGTGTGGAAAGGACAGGGGGCATCAGGTTTTCGTTCGTCCGAAACCGCAGGATTCCGCTGAGAACCGACCCGAAGCGGCGCACTATACCCAGAACCGTCTTCGAGGCAACACGCGAACCGGCGCGATGCATCTTCTTTTTTGCCCCAACATGTTAGAGTAAGAGCCGAGCGGTTCGGCAGCAGGTGGCGAAGAGCCCTGGCACCGCCTTCTGGGGCACGAAAGGGATGGGTGCTCCCTCTCCCTAGGCCTGTCCGCGCGAGGCCTGTCGCGTCGTAATTTCTGGCCCTGACCAAGAGCTTAGGACACACGAGAGCTTAAAATGGCCGTCTTCCGCTTCCTTGCCGCAGTGTTCCTGCTGGTCGCTACCGTCGCCCTGGTCGTAGACGCCACTCCCACGGTCTACGGCGCCGGAAGCTTCAAGCCCTCGGCCTTGAGCAACGACTGGATGGAGCTGGCCCCGAAATCATACGACGCAGCCAGAAGCGCGGTCTCGGGCCTCGCACCGTGGCTATGGGGGGATGTGATCGCGCCGATCCTCACCATCCCGACGTTCGTGGCGTTCGGCGGGCTCGCCCTTCTCGCTGGTTACGCGGGTCGGCGGCGAAAGACCGTGCGCATTTTCGCCAACTGACCGGCTTCTCCAACTGACCTGCGAGCGGCCAAGCGCGCAACTGAAGGCGCGCTTACCCCTCCCTGCTAGCAGAGGCGGGCTCTGGTCGCCCCGGCGTTGCTACTTCTTTTGCGCTTTGGCTGGCAGCGTGGCGGTCGGAGCAAGCTGGCCCGAAACCGCGGCCGAAGCTGTCTGGCCGATTGGCGTCTCACTCGCAAAATCATCGACGATACCAATCACGATCAGAACCACGAGCGCGCCCACCAGCCCCATCACCACGTTGTGGTGAGACCTGTTGAGATCGGTGATCTGCGCCTCATCGACGGCGTCCACCTCGTTCACCCGGCTACCTTTGATGCCGAAGAATTTGCGGCGGAACGAGCGGCGCACATTGCCCCGGTCGATCAATGGAAGCCTAGCCCGCTCCGCGATTTTCTTGGCGATCTCCGTATAGGGAAAGCACGGATCGACGTTGGCTTCGCTGACGTAGCCGATCGGCACGGATTTCTCGTCCTTGGTGATCAGGCGGGCGCCCTTGAGCAGCACCGGCACCAGCGAACCGCCATAGATCTCGCGCCGCGTCTCGACCGTCTGCACCTGATCGTAGGGAACCTCATAGGTTTTATAGCGCAGCATCGGCGTCGGACCGCGGCCCGATGGCAACGTCATCTTGACCGACGTTTCGCCGAGTTCGACGCGCGCACGGAGCGAGAACAGGAGCTCGATGACGATCAGGAACATCAGAATCGCGAACGCCGTCGCCATGATGCCGAGGCCGACCGCGTCGAAGAACAGCCCATGCTTGAGCCGCATGTAGATCATGGCGGGCAAGCTGGCGAAAAACGGGAGAAGGATGAGAAAGACGAACGAGAAGAACGTCTTGCGGCCGCCACTAGCGGCATAGACGGTTCGCTCGTGCTTGACCTCCGGGATCGCTGCCCCGCCAGCCGCTGCCTCAGCCATGCTCTACTCCCCGACCCGTCCGTCTGCTCTCCTCGTATCCTATCCCGGTCCACCCGGTCGAGTCACGGGGGCGCAAGCTTGGCACGAGAGGGCCAGGTGTGGCGCGGAGGTCACCCCGCCCGCGCCAGGCCGGCCTGTGAACGCGGTCTAGGACGAGCCCTCGCTCTCCCGGTGTTCCCGCAGCTCGGGGGCTTCCGGCAAGTCCGCATCTTCTGATGGCTCGAACGCCGCGCCGTCGCCGGAGAGCCGCGCCGTCTTCACGATGGCTTCGGCCCGCTCCGGCGTGAGCCCGAGACTGGTCAGCGTGTAGCCGAGCAGCCCGAGTGACACCTCGCGCGTGCCCATGATCGCGAACCCGATGCCTTGCGTCTTGAGGTAGGCGAGCTCGGAAGCGCGGTGCGTACGTACGGCGGTGTCGATGCGGGGATTGAGATCCCGCGCCAGGGTCAGGATCTGGCGCTTCTGATAACTGGGCGGCAGCGCGAGAATGAGCAGGCGCGCGGAGGCGACTCCGGCCGCTTCCAGCACGCCTGGGGCCGTCGCGTCTCCGTAGACCGCCGAAATCCCCCGTTTGCGCAGATCTTCCACCCGCCGCCGATCCTGGTCGATGACGACGAACGCAAGCCCCTGCTCCTTGAGCACATCGACGATGTCGCTACCGACGCGCCCGTAGCCGACGATGATCGCGTGGTCCTTGAGGGAAGGGCTCTTGTCGCGGTCGGGCAGCGTCTCGAAGCCGGTCGGCCGTTCGAGCCAGGAAAGCAGTTTCGGCCGTGCCTTGATCCAGTTCGCCGCCGGATCGATTCCGGCGAACACCAGCGGGTTGAGCGTGATCGACAGAATGGCGCCCGCCAGAATGAGGTCGCGCCCTTCCGGCGGCAGAAGTCCGAGCGACACGCCGAGCGCGGCCAGGATGAACGAGAATTCGCCGATCTGCGCGAGGCTCGCCGACACCGTGAGCGCCGTCACGATCGGATAGCCGCGTGCGAGCACGATCGCGAACGCCGCGATCGACTTTCCGAACACGATCAGGAGCACGGTCGCGATCACCGCGAGCGGCTCGCGCACCAGGATACTCGGGTCGAACAGCATGCCGACCGAAACGAAGAACAGCACGGCGAATGCGTCTTGCAGCGGCAGCGAGTCGGCGGCCGCCTTGTGGCTGAAATCGGATTCGCTGAGCACCACGCCGGCGAAGAAGGCGCCGAGCGCGAACGAGACGCCGAACAGCTCCGCCGAGCCGTAGGCGATGCCGAGCGCGATCGCGAGCACCGCGAGCGTGAACAACTCGCGCGACCCGGTTCGTGCAACGAGCTGCAGCAACCACGGCACCGCCCGCGTTCCGACCACGAACACCAGAGCCGTAAAGATCGCGACCTTGCCGAGCGTGAGAAGAAGTGTGACGACCACGCTGCCGCCGGAGAGCTGGCTCGCGACGCCGCGCGCTTCACCCTCGCCTCCAAGCGCGCCGGCGAGCGCCGGCAGCAGCACGAGCGCAAGCACCATCGCCAAATCCTCGACGATCAGCCAGCCGACCGCGATCTGCCCGTTGAGAGAATCGAGTGCATTGCGTTGTTCGAGCGCCCGCAAAAGCACCACGGTGCTCGCGACCGAAAGCGCAAGCCCGAACACCAAGCCCGCACCTACGGTCCATCCCCACAGCAGCGCAAGCCCGAGACCGGCACCGGTCGCGACCGCGATTTGCACGATGGCGCCGGGAAGCGCGATACCCCGCACCTCGAGCAGGTCGTTAATGGAAAAGTGGAGGCCGACGCCGAACATCAAGAGCATAACGCCGATCTCGGCGAGCTGCCCCGCGATGTGCGCGTCTCCGACGAAGCCGGGCGTGTAGGGACCGAGCGCGACACCCGCAAGGAGATAGCCCACGAGCGGAGGGAGGCTCACCTTTTGGGCAATGAGCCCGCCAATGAAAGCGAGCACGAGGCCCATCGAGATCGTGGCAATCAGCGAGATGTCGTGTTCCATAAGGCTCCAGGTCTGTTTCGCCCAATCTGTTCGGACAAGAGGTTTTCGGATGGATCGTCAGCGAGACGCGGGATCGGAGGCGGGAGACGCAACGAGTACAAATATGGGGTCTCTTCGTCGCCGTGTTAACCGTCCGACGTGACGCCGGCAGAACGAATTTCGCGTAGGGCACGGAAAAATTCGACAGGGTTGCGCACCGCCAGCCGTAGAATTCGCGAGCCTCAGGCTTCGCGCATCAGGGCGTCTTGGGCTTCTGCAGTGATGGCCCTATTCGACAAACGCCGCGCACGGGCAGCTCTCTCGATCTCGAAATGTCGGGGCATTGGGCCTCTCGGTGCAGGGATGTATTTTCTTTATACGCATGACCAACCGCTGAGCCCGGCCGTTGTCGGGTCTCATTTCAGTCTGGCGCGAGCAGCATCCCTTGCATGCCGATAGCGGATCGTTCCCGAAAGTATCGGGGGTTGCCGCCGTTGGGCAATCAAAATCAGGTCTCCGGGCATCATTTTGCCGTCACCGAAGCGTTTTGTGCGGAGGCGGAGTATGAGAGCGAACGAGCAATCTCTTGCCTAGTCCCTGTCTGCCGGGAGACAATACTGAGGGGACTTGTTCGGCTACCAGAGTGGAACGCAATGCGAATGTCGAGATCAAAGACACTTTCCGTAGCCATATCGCTTGCCGCTTCGGCCGCGTTGGTGCTCGCCGCCTCACCGGCCATGGCGGCGAAGGATTTCACGTTTAGCGAGAAAGCGAACGAGCGCCTCGCGAAGAAGCTGAACATTCCGATCTACTTCACGCTTCCTGCCAGCACATGGGCGCCCTTGAAGGGTCCATTCAACACGACCGACGTCCTGGTCGATTTCAAGCATCCGGACGCTCTAAAGACGCGCAGCGACGCAGGTCTTCGCCTCGTCGTCACGCCGCGCTCCGGAATGGCCGCGCGCCTGGCCAAGAGCGGCATCTTTCAAACCGGAGATCTTCTGCTGACGTTCCGGGCAGAATGGGGAGGAGCCGGCGCTTATCCGAATGTGCAGATGGGCATCAGCCATACCGGCATCGCCTACATCAAGGACGGCAAGCTGCGGAATGTCGACAACCCGTTGAACGAGGAATACCTCGGCAAGGGCATGACCGCGGAGTTGACGAGCGAGCACTACAAGACGCTGAACTTCATCCATGTCGTGCGGCCGCGCGATCTCAGCGACGCCGATCGGGCCAACATCGTCGCGTGGGCGTCGCGCTTGAACAGCAACGCCAAGCGCATCTATCCGAGCCAGATCAAATTCAACGACGACTATAACGCGCCGAAGTACAAGCCCGGCAAGCCGGTGGAGTTCGTGAAGCACCTGGGGCAGATCGCACTCGGCCAGAACCCGCCGGGTACGCTGGATCTCTATTGTTCCGAGTTCGCGTGGTCCCTGCTCGCGCTGAAGGGGTGTGATCCGGCCAAGACCGCCGATGATTTCAAGGGGAGCCGCGTTCCTTCGTGCGTGAAGCCGCCGATGACGCCGTTGGATGCGGCCGGCAACACGATTACGAGCGCGGGGCGCACGTCCCGCGTCGGGCTTGCGGATGGTCCTCTTACGGTGATCGACGGATTGAAGATCCCGAAGTCGGAGCGCGATACGTTGCTGCAATCCGTGTTCGTCGAGAATCCGAGCAAGCTCTCGAAGATGTCGGAAGGCCACCGCAAGGTCGCGGAGACCATGCAGCCGAAATTCGAGACCCTGAAGGATTACTATCTGGGTGTCAGCGGCGGCACCGTTGTGCAGCGCCTGAGGGCGCGGCTGATCCGGAGTGCCTTCAACCGCGCCGTGCCGGAGAACTATTCGCCGACATCGTATCTGTTGAACACGCTGCTGCCGGCCAACAACGTCAACCGGACCATGGACTACGTGGCGACGATCGTGATCGAATAGACGCGTTGGAGGCGGCGGAGAGAGACTGTCTCCGCCGCCTTTGAGCGACCGGCGAACTAGGCCGGGTCGAGCGTCCAGATTGAAACGTCGGCCGGCTTCGCCAGATGGCCGAGAAACTTCTGAAGCACGCCGGTGGACTCGCGCCAGGCCATGTACGCTTGTTGATCGGCGGGAGAATCCCACTCCTGAAGCAGCAGGAAATCTCCCGCGTTGTCGCGGCCGACGTACGTCTTGCAGAATCGGCAGCCCTTGGCTTTGCGTGTGTCGGGCAAAATCTCGGCGAGAAAGGCCTGAAACGCGTTCGCGTCTGTGGGCGTCAAACGAAGCGTGACGACGATCGGGTCGTTGGACATGAATGCCTCCTTGTTTGCAGGCGCAAAGTCTTATAATGACCAAGTGGTCAATATCGCGTGCGTGTAATCGCACGCTCCCTGGCTGATAACCAAGTGGTCAACAGGTCGCACCGGAATGACCCGGAGGGACGCGCCGATGTCAGATGAAAGCGCCGGTTCCCGGAAGCCGAAACGGAAGCGCCTCGATCCCCAGACGCGCGAGGAGGAGATCGTCGAAGGGGCGAGCCTCTACTTCGCGGAGGTCGGTTTCGACGGCAGCATGAGAGATCTGGCGGCGCGCCTCGGTATTTCCCACGCGCTGCTGTTTCGCTATTTCCCGACCAAGGACGCGCTGATCGATCGCGTCTACGACCGCATCTTTCTGTCTCGTTGGGATCCGACTTGGGACGGCTTGCTGGACGACGGAACTTTGCCGCTCGCCGAGCGGCTGAAGCGCTTCTATTCCGGCTACCTGCGCGCCATCGATCGCCCGGAGTGGGTGAGAACGTTCATCTACGGCGGCCTTGCCGGCATCAATATCAATCAGCGCTATCTGAGCCTGATCAAACGCAAGGTGATTGCGCCGGTCGCTGTCGAGCTCGGAAAGCTTGGCGGAACTGGCCACGGCGGCGCGGTTCCGAGCGAAGAGGCGCTGGAGCTGTCGTGGGGGTTACATGGCGAGGTTTTCTATCTCGCCATTCGGCGCTGGGTGTACGGGGTGAAGGTGACGACCGATGTCGAGGGCTTTGTCGCGCTGACGGTGGCCAAGTTTCTCGAAGGTGCGCCGGCCGTTCTGAAGATGCGCTCACGTGGCCGCTGACCGAAGCGGCCTATCACCTCGCGAAACCTGTCGCGTCGGGACGCCTGCCGCTTCGGGATGAATTCGCGCTTCGCTGTGTGTGAGCTACTTCGCGTCCTCGATGGTCTCGTCGCACGTGACGAGACGCCAGAACGCCGCCATCTTGGCCGCGTCGTGAAACTCCTCGACTTTGGCGATCTTCCGGCCTCGATAGGTCACGATCTGCCGGAATGAGCCGGACAGCACATGCCCGGTGCGGCGATGCCGGACATACGCCTCGACTTTGGCGCGCCCGACTCCATCTTCGAACTGGAAATACTCGGTTGCGGTCGCGCTTTCTGCGACGGAAACGATAGATCGGAGGAATGTCCGGAGGCCCGGCTTCCCCTCGATCGTGTAGGGCGCACCGTCCAAGCCCGCATTGCACCAATAGATCACGTCGTCGGCATAATAGCTGAGCATCAGCTCGATCTCGCCCTGCGACCAAGCATTGTGCAGAGAGTCGAGCACTTCACGTGCCATGTACGAGTCAAATTTCTTCAACTGCAAACCCCCCTTTCGACGGGCATTCGTCTGCAATGAAATATCAGATAAAATTCATAAAAGCTTACACACGGACACCAACGCATCCTTGCGACCACTGTAAAGCGCGTGAAACACAATTAGAAGCGAGAAAAGCGAGCGACCACCACCTGAAAGCGAGGAATCGAACGCTGTTCTCTATTTAAGCGACGGCCTCGCTGTCCGCCTCACGCTTGCGCTCCTGCTTCTTGCGCTCGTTCGGATCGAGCCAGCGCTTGCGGAGCCTGATCGTCTTTGGTGTGACCTCGACAAGCTCTTCGTCGGTGATGTAGCTCATCGCGCGTTCGAGCGTGAGCTTGATCGGCGGCGTCAGCAGCACCGCGTCGTCCTTGCCCGAGGCGCGCACGTTGGTGAGCTTTTTGCCCTTGACGACGTTGACCTCGAGATCGTTGTCGCGCGTGTGTTCGCCGACGATCATGCCGACGTAGACGCGGGTCTGCGCGCCGATGAAGAAGGGTCCGCGATCCTGCAGGTTGAAGATCGCGTAGGCCGCCGCTTCGCCGTCGGAGTTCGAGATCAGAACGCCGGTGTGGCGCCCGGCGATTTCACCGCGGAATGGCTCGTAGGCATGGAACAGCTTGTTCATGACGGCCGTGCCGCGCGTGTCCGAAAGCAGTTCCGCCTGATAGCCGAGCAGGCTGCGGGTCGGAACATAGAACACCATGCGCGTACGTCCGCCGCCCGAGGGGCGCATTTCCCGCAGCTCGCCTTTACGTTCCGAGAGCTTCTGCACGATGATACCGGTGTGGCCGTCGTCGACGTCGATGATGACTTCCTCGATCGGTTCGAGCTTGGCGCCGGACGCCTCGTCGGCCTTGAACACGACCTTCGGGCGCGAGACGGTCAGCTCGAATCCTTCGCGGCGCATGTTTTCGAGGAGAATGGCGAGCTGCAACTCGCCGCGGCCTGCGACGTCGAAGGAGTCGCCGCCTTCGAGCGACGGCGTCACTTTGATCGCGATGTTGCGTTCCGCTTCCTTGAACAACCGGTCGCGAATGACGCGGCTCTGAACTTTGTCGCCTTCCTGCCCGGCGAACGGTCCGTCGTTGATGCGGAACGTCATCGACAGCGTCGGCGGATCGACGGGCTGCGCTTCGATCGGCTTCTCGACGGCGGGATCGCAAAGCGTATCGGCCACCGTTGCCTCGCTCATGCCGGCAAGCGCCACGATCTCGCCCGCGTGCGCTTCCTCGACCGGCACGCGTTCGAGCCCGCGGAATGCCAGCACTTTGGTGACACGGAACGTTTCGACCAGCTTGCCGTTGCGGTCCAGCGCCTTGAGCTGCTGGTTTGATTTCAGCGTGCCGGATGAGATGCGGCCCGTAAGAATGCGGCCCAGGAAGTTATCGGCTTCGAGCGTGGTCGCAAGCAGACGCACCGGTCCCGGCTCGACGGTCGGCGGCGGCACGTGGCGCACGATGAGATCGAACATCGGCGCCAGGTTTTCCTGCGGACCTGCCGGATCGAGCGCCATCCAGCCGTTGCGGCCGGAACCGTAGAGAACCGGGAAATCGAGCTGCTCGTCGGTTGCGTCGAGATTGGCGAAGAGATCGAAGATCTCATTCAGGACGTCGAGATGCCGCTCGTCGGGGCGGTCGATCTTGTTGATGGCGACGATCGGGCGGATGCCACGCTTCAGCGCCTTCGACACCACGAACTTGGTCTGCGGCAGCGGACCTTCCGAAGCGTCGACCAGCACCACGACGCCATCGACCATGTTCAGGATGCGCTCCACCTCGCCGCCGAAGTCGGCGTGGCCCGGCGTATCGATGATGTTGATGCGCGTGTCTTTCCAGACGACGCTGGTGCACTTCGCCAGAATGGTGATGCCGCGCTCGCGCTCGAGGTCGTTCGAGTCCATCGCCCGTTCCGCAACCTTTTGGTTTTCGCGGAAAGAGCCCGATTGTTTCAGAAGTTCGTCGACGAGGGTCGTTTTGCCGTGGTCGACGTGCGCGATGATCGCGATATTGCGAATGTCCATGGGTGTCCTGAAGGGTGTGGGCGCAACCTGAGATTGTGGAGCGTGTGCGCCGCAATAATTCTGGCGCGGAGGTAGCACACCCCGAGCCTGATCGCCAGCGGCCGCGGCGCCCCAGGGCTGGATCGATCGCAAATGCCTGTTTTCCAGGCGCCAGGATGGTTAAACGCGCGGGGGGCTGGTCCCGTTGCTTCCAGGGCCGGGGCTCGTCTGCTCCGCCGCATAGAGCTGGGCCAAAAACGCATCGACCTCCGGCTTTGTGGCCGTCAGCTGATCTTGCCGTTTCCGCTGGCGCTCCTGCCGGGACCGCGCCCGCCAAGTGGCGCCTGGCTCCTTGAGCCGTCGCCCGCCAGAGATCAGGAGCGGGTGTGTCGGCTCGTCGAGGTCCAATTCCTCGAGCATGGTTTCGCGCAGCGCGAAGAACGATTGCAGGATCGCCTCGCACGCGAGCTTCTTGTCCTCGGGCGGAATGTCCGGCCGCTTTCGGGGATCGAGCGATTGCAGCGCGCGGCGCATGTCGTGCAGCGGCGCATATGGGTAGAGCCCCACCAGACTTTCGGTTTCGCCGGCGTTCGCATAGACGATCCGCATATTGTCGATCGTCTCGGAAATGCGCCCGAACGCGGCGAGGTAGTCGTCGGTCGAGACGTAGGGCTTCTCGCAATAGGTATAGAGCGCAGACTTCGTGCGCACGATGCCGCGCCATTCCTCTTCAAGGCTCTCGACGAACTTGGAGCGCTTCTGGAACACGTTGGCGAGATAGGCGGCCACCACCGTCACGAACACCAGCGTCATGTCCTTCAAGTATTCGTAGAGGTCCGCCGCCGCGGTTTCGATCGCCGTTCCGGCAATTCCCGGGATACGATCGGCAAACTTCGAGGCGAGCGAAAGCACCAATACGAAGCCCAGCCAGAAGTAGGCATGGCGGAGCGTACGGTTGAGGGAAGCGCGGGTCATGGGGCAAGCACTGCAACTATGAGCGACTGGGCCCCAACCGTGATCGGCAGACCGCGGCATTTCAAGGGCAAAGATGGCGCCCAAAACAAACGTGCCGGAGAGCGTGTCTCCGGCACGTCGAAATGTCCCGCGTAAGCGCTGGATCTGTTACGGGCAGAACCAGACCGGGCCGACTGCGATACAGCCGCGCGTCTGCCAATAAGCCGGACGCTTGGAATGGCGGTGCCAGCCCTTGGGCGCATGCGAGTAGCGTCCGCCCGAACGATAATGGGGCTTGGGACCGAAATAGTTCTTCTTCCCGTACTTGTTGCCATACTTTTTATGGCCGGGCTTGTGGTTGACGAGCTGAATGCTCTGCGGCGCAGTAGCAGTCGCCTGGTTTGCGGCAGAGGCCGGCAATGCATTGGCCGGCGTGATGCTCATAAGTCCGAGCAAAGCGGCGGAACATGCGAACGCAGCAATTTTCAAAGCGAGTCTCCTTTATGAGTATCGGGCGTCTTGAACGATTTACGGAGGGCCGGAGTTCCAGCCCTGATATGATGAGAACGTGGCTCGCATCGTTTTCCGTCGCTCGTGGATGGAGCTATTCGTAATGTAATGTTTGAATTGGCCCGATCCGATTTGGGGGTGACTTCGTCAACCTCGCCTTGCGTGCGATCAATCCGTGCGCAGACAATTTTTGCTCTCACATCTGAGTAATTCCGAAATTTTCGCGCGGAGGATGCGGCTCTGATTCAGATCCTGAGTCGACGGGCGCGCGCCGCCTCGAGCCTTGGCGAACGAGCTACCCGCAAACACGAAGGAGAACACGATGGACATCAAGCGAGGCGGCTCGCAGCCTTCTGGCAAAGGCTCTCCGGACTATTTCTCTGGTGCCGTGCGTATCGATCCTCTGTTCCAGGCGCCGGGTCCCGCACGCGCGGTCGGCGCCAGCGTAACGTTCGAGCCGGGCGCCCGCACCGCCTGGCACACGCATCCGCTGGGACAGACTTTGATCGTCATCGCCGGCTGCGGCTGGGCCCAGCGTGAGGGCGGTCCCGTCGAGGAGATCCGACCCGGCGACGTCGTCTGGTTTCCGCCGGGTGAAAGGCATTGGCACGGCGCCACACCGACGACCGCCATGACGCACATCGCGATCCAGGAAGCCGACGGCGGCAAAACCGTCGATTGGCTTGAGCACGTCAGCGACGAGCAGTATCGGCGCTGAGCAGCGTCTGCCAAACGGACGACAATTCGCGCGCGAAAGCGCCGCGCTGGCCTGCAGAAGACCAGCGCGGCGGAACGCGCCCACTAATTTACTTTTTTATGGGGCCGCGGGGTGAGGTGCCCCGGCGCCGTCGGTGCCAGCGGCGCCACCGGCACCCGTGCTGCTGCCCGTGCTCGCGCCCGACATGTCCTTCATCAGGCCCTTGTCGCAGGCTGCGGTGAATTCCGCCTGATCGATGTAGCCGTCGCTGTTGCTATTGGCAGCTTTAGCATCGGCAAGGAAAGGCCCCGCCTGCCCGAGACTGATTTTTTCTTTCTTGGTCGGGTTCAGCTTAGCCCAAGCCGCCTGGCACTCGGCCTGCGCCAGCTTCATGCCGGGGTGCTTGCCGACCGTGACCGAGCCTTTGTCTTGAGCGATGGCGCCGGCTGTCGCCAGCGACAGAAGCAGCAAAGATCCGATTGCGCGTTTCATGGGCGTTTTCTCCTCCTGTTTTCGGGAGAAACGGCAATGAGCCAAGCTGGGTTCCCAGAGATGGCGTAGATTCCTTCGGAATCTGCCGGAGTGTCTGGCGTCAGTGTCTGGCGTCGCTCCTTGGGAGTTAAGGCGCGCGTTTCCGGTTTCGCATGACGTCTCGGCTCTTAGCCGTGCGTTTCCTGACGGCCTTCGCTTTGGATGCGCCCCCGCGCAGGGCCGCTTCGAAAGAACGCTGCGCCCATTTGGCCGCTTCCGCGCCGTCGTCCATCACAGAGTCCGGGGCTTGATAGTAGGACAGACCGACGGTTTTTCCGTTGCGGACATAGGTGAATTGCGCGAGCCCCAAGCTTACGAAGTCGGCGACGTTATCGAGATCGGCCTTGAGATACAGAACGTCGTCATGGAGCAAGCCGAACATCACGCCGCCCCGAAACAACCCGTAGCCGGAAAACATGCGTTTCAGTTGGATCGGACCGAAGGCCCGGAAGGCATCGACGATATGGTCTGCGAGTTCCATGGCTGATTGATCAGGTCGATCGAGGCGTCCGCAGCCCGTCTCTCAACAAGCTGCTTGAGACCGCGCTAGCATTGGCAACTATCGAGACCGTGATCAAGCGCGGAGGATCGCGAGCCTGCTCGGGCGCTCCGTCCTGTAGAACCGCGACCTGAAAGGCGAGGTATTCGCCGCAGTGCGAGCAGCCGACTGGCAGCACCTTCGGCACCCGCCAATTGACTCTCCCGCGTCAAAGGCCCAAGCGCCGCGCGTTGAAATTTTCGCATCAGCAATGCCGGCCAGCCGTCTGAAAATAAACGATGATTACTAACGATCCGTCAGCTGATGGCTTAATGGTTCCTTTGGAAAATACGCGTATTTTTATGTTAGTCCGATATCGGAGCGAGAAACATGTATCGTGTTCTCTCCTGCCTTGCGACGGAACATGATCTTTGGCTTGTCGCCCTCGCAGCGGTGGTTTGCGTCAGCACGACGCTGACGACATTCGTGGCCTATTCTTTGGCGGTCGCCAGCAGGGACCTTCGCAAGGTCGGCTGGTCGATCCTCACCGGCGTGTGCGCCGGTACAGGGATCTGGTCGACCCATTTTGTCGCCATGCTCGCCTACGACGGCGGCTTTCCCACGGCTTACGATCCAGCAGCGACGCTGGCGTCGCTTCTCGTTGCGATCGTCCTTTCCACGACAGGCGTTGCGCTGGCTGCGCAAGGTGAACGGTGGATGGTTGCAGCCGGCGGTGCCGTGCTTGGCGCCGCGATCGGGTGCATGCACTACGTCGGCATGGGCGCTCTCATGGTTCCCGGAACCCTTGGCTGGGATGCTCCACTCGTCGCCGTGTCATGGATGCTTGGCATCGCGGCCGGGTTCGCGTCGTTGCACGCCTTCCATCGTCAGCGTGGCGTAGCTGGGATCGTATCGGCCTCCGCGCTTCTGACCCTCGCGATCTGCGGCATGCATTTCACGTCCATGGGGGCAGTGAGCATCCTTCCAGATCCGGCAGTTGCCTTTCAGGCTTCCGCGTTGGATCGGCCGCTGCTGGCCATGGCGACGGCGGGCGTCACGTTTGTGGTGTTGCTCTCCGCCATCTCGGCAGCCGTAATCCAACGGACGAATATGCGCTGCGAGAAAGCATTGCGTGAACAGAACAGCCGTTTTGAAGCGGCCGTGCACTACCTGCCGGTCGGGCTGTCCATGTTCGACGCCGGACATCGCCTGATCATGTGCAACGACTCCTACAGGTCCATGTATGGCCTGACGGAAGAAGCCACCCGTCCTGGCACGTCATTCGACAGTATTATGCGCAATCATGCGGCAAACGATTCCAATTCTGTTGTCGAGAATGCCCAGGAAGGCGTTAGCGATTGGATCGAGGGGCTTAGGGGCCGCTTGAGCGATGGGAAGGCGTTTACGGATCCGATTCAGCTCAGCGACGGGAGAACGATTTTCGTACGCGTCGGTCCGGTCGCGGGCGGCGGCTGGGTCGACGTCCACGAAGACATCACCGAGCGAAGCAGGCAGGACGCCAAGATCGCCCATATGGCGCGGCACGATATGCTGACTGGTTTGCCCAACCGAACCTTTTTGCACGAGCGGCTTGCGCAGGCTCTCCAATGCGAGAACGAGACGGAAAAAACAGCGCTGCTGTTTCTTGATCTCGACCGGTTCAAGGAAGTGAACGACACCCTCGGGCATAGCGTCGGCGACGCCTTGCTCAAGGAGGTTGCGCAGCGGTTGCGTAACTGCGTCCGGAAATCAGACACGGTGGCGCGTGTGGGCGGCGACGAATTCGTGGTGATGTTGAGCGCCGCCGATCCGGAAGCCGAGCCCGCAAACCTTGCGGCGCGCATCATCGAGGCCGTGAGCGAACCCTACGAAATCGAAGGGCAGAAGTGTTCGATCGGCACAAGCGTCGGCATCGCGATCTCCAATGGCGAGATCGACAACGATGCGCTCGTGGTTCAGGCTGATCTGGCGTTGTACCGCTCCAAGAGCGATGGACGTGGAACCTATCGCTTTTTCGAAGAGGAAATGGACACCAGTGCGCGGCGCCGGCGCGGCATGGAGCAAGACTTGCGGTCTGCTCTGCTCAACGGCGAATTCGAAATCAATTATCAGCCCCTCGTGAACCTCGAGCGAGATGAGATAGCAGGCTTCGAAGCTCTTTTGCGCTGGCGCCATAGCGAGCGTGGCTTGGTTTCGCCGGCAGATTTCATTCCGGTCGCCGAAGAATGCGGTCTGATCATTCCCATCGGCGAGTGGGTCCTGCGGCAAGCCTGTTCCGATGCGGCGGCCTGGCCTGATCACATCAAGGTCGCCGTCAATCTCTCGCCTGTACAGTTTAATGGGCGAACCCTTGTACAATCTGTCTTCAGCGCGGTCGCGGCGGCGGGGATTTCCCCGAACCGGCTGGAGTTGGAAATCACCGAGTCTGCTTTGTTGAGCGATAGCGAGGACACGCTCGCGATATTGCGGAAGCTCAGCGACTTCGGCGTTCGAATTGCGATGGATGATTTCGGTACGGGCTACTCTTCACTGAGGTACCTACGAAGCTTTCCATTCGACAAAATCAAGATCGACAAAAGCTTCATCTCTGGCCTGTTCGATGGCGACAGCAGCTTGGCCATCGTGCGCGCCATCAGTGGTCTCGGCCGCGCATTGGATCTCTCCATTACCGCGGAAGGGGTTGAAACCCAGGAGCAGCTCGACGTCATCCGCAAGGAGGGCTGCACCGAGATGCAGGGCTTCCTTTTCAGCAAACCAAAACCGGCGTCCGAGCTGCGCGGATATTTTCCGAGTGACGTCGAGCAAGCGTCCACGGAAGAGAAAGCCGCTGACCGAATGTCTTGCACCGTCCAGGTGCTAAATTCATCCTCGGCTTCGGTCGCCGGGCTTGTCGCAGCGGCCGAAGACTGCGGTGCCCACGACCAGGATGTCACCCGCCACCAGGCTATCGCGGGATAGTCCCGGGGACACGAAAATACTTGATCGGCGATTTACGGCTATCCGATGCATGGGAATTGCCCCCGATGCGCCCGCAAAATCATTTCACGTTGCGGGGGCGCTTGGCACCGGCAGGAAAATTCCAAAGATCCTGCTGCGGCGGGTTCGCGTCTGCCACCAGCTGCCAAAATGCCTTCATCCGCGCCTCGTCGTGGAATTCGTCGAGGCGCAGGATTTTGCCGCGCCGAAACGTAACGATCTGCCGGAAAGTCCCCTCTAGGACATTCTTGGTCGGAAGGTGCACCACGCGGAAGAATACGGTGCCTTTTCCGACCGGATCGATGCTGAAGGGGTCGTGCAAGGCGAACGATTGTACCTTCGAGACACTTTCCGTGCTGACAAGAAAAGCGTCCAGTGCGGCTTTGAACTCCGCCTTGCCTCGCAGGATATGGGGCCCGCCGCCGGGTCCACCTACGTTGCACCAATAGGTTAAGTCGTCATCGTAAAGGGTAAGAAGTTTATCTACATTTCTGGATGACCACGTCGCGTGTGCTCGATCTATAAGTCCTCGTGCATCATCTTCTGAAAGCATCGACGGGTAATCCGCATACATCGACTATCGATTTGGATACTACGCTCGATAGCCAAATCCGAAATCCATATCAACAACGCCAATGCGCACAACGCCCATCGGTCTTAATGCCGCCTTGCCGAAAATGTTCGGTGCGTTCCGCGCGATGCCCGTCCTGGCGGGCTCCCGACACCGCTGTCGGAACCGCACCTGGTTCGTCCTTTGATCACAGGATAAAAAACAGGAGCCGCCTATGCGTATGATCTTCGTCAACCTGCCGGTCAGAGATCTCGAAAGATCGAAGGCTTTCTTCACCGCGCTTGGCTTCAGCATCAATCCGCAATTCTCGAACGAAACCTCCGCGAGCATCGTCGTGGATGAGACGATCTTTTTCCAGCTCCACACCCACGCGCGCTTCAAGGATTTCATCACCGGAGAGATCGGCGACGCGTTCAAGGCCACCCAGGTGCTGAACGCGCTGTCAGCCGCGAGCCGCGCCGAGGTGGAGGAGATCGCGGCCAAGGCGAAGGCGGCCGGCGCCACGCCATGGATGCCGGCCCAGGATCACGGCTTCATGTATCTCGAAAGCTTCCAGGACCTAGATGGTCACGTCTGGGAGGTTTTCTGGATGGACCCGGCCGCGGTCCAGAAAAGCTAACCGCACTTAGCGATGCGCGCAAAAAAGAAGCCGAGGCTATCGAGCCCCGGCTCCCGATCTTGCGCGAAACGATGTCTCAGACGCCTTACCGCTTGCGCTGGCTGCTGTGATACTTGCGCGGAATTTCTCCTGAATCGGCCAACGCGTCGAGGCAGCGCTGAGAGATGTTGCCGCCCACGGCTCGCATGCAGGCGCGAAGCTCGGGGGTTTCCGGCTTGTAGGACGGACAGAATTTGTAGAAATCGGTCTTGCACGCCGACTTAACGCGGCCGCTGTAGGCGTTGGCGGCGCCAGAGGCCGCGAGCACGCCGAAACCGATGGCAATCGCTGCGATGATTTTCGTCTTGTCCATGACCGGTCTACTCCTGTTACGGCGTGCTGTCCGCTAACTGTTGACTACTTGCCCTTGTTCCGTGCTCCGAGCGTACGAAGCCTGAGCGCGTTGAGCTTGATGAAGCCAGCCGCGTCCTTCTGGTCGTAGGCGCCCTTGTCGTCTTCGAAGGTGACGAGATTGGGGGCATAGAGAGATTTCGGGCTCTCGCGGCCGACGACGATGACGTTACCCTTGTAGAGTTCGAGCGTCACTTCGCCTTCCACGTGCTCCTGGCTCTTGTCGATCGCCGCCTGCAGCATCTCGCGCTCGGGGCTGAACCAGAAGCCGAAGTAGACGAGTTCCGCATAACGCGGCATCAGCTCGTCCTTGAGGTGAGCGGCTCCGCGGTCGAGCGTCAGGCTCTCGATAGCGCGATGCGCCTGCAGCAGAATGGTGCCACCCGGGGTCTCGTACACGCCGCGGCTCTTCATGCCGACGAAGCGGTTCTCGACGAGGTCGAGGCGTCCGATGCCGTTGTCGCGGCCGAGGTCGTTCAAGGCCTTGAGCAGCGTTGCCGGCGAAAGCCGCTTGCCGTTGAGCGAAACGGCATCGCCCTTCTCGAAGCCGATCTTGATCGTTGTGACCTTGTCGGGCGCATCCATCGGCGAGATCGTGCGCTGGTAGACGATCTCCGGCGCCTTGATCGCCGGATCTTCCAGCACCTTGCCCTCGGAGGACGAGTGCAGCAGGTTGGCGTCGACCGAGAACGGCGACTCGCCCTCTTTGTCCTTGGCGACCGGGATCTGGTTCTTGCGCGCGAATTCGATCAGGTCTTCGCGACCCTTGAACGCCCACTCGCGCCACGGCGCGATGATCTTGATGGAGGGTTCGAGCGCGTAATAGGTGAGCTCGAAGCGCACTTGGTCGTTGCCCTTGCCGGTGGCGCCATGGCAGACGGCGTCGGCGCCGGTCTTGCGCGCGATCTCGATCTGCTTCTTGCCGATCAGCGGTCGCGCGATCGAGGTGCCGAGCAGATAGATGCCTTCGTAGAGTGCGTTGGCGCGGAACATCGGGAACACGTACTCGGAGACGAACTCCTCGCGCAGGTCTTCGATGAAGATGTTTTCTTTCTTGATGCCGAGCATCTCGGCCTTCTTGCGCGCAGGCTCGAGCTCCTCGCCCTGTCCGAGGTCGGCGGTGAAGGTCACCACCTCGCAGCCGTAGGTTTCCTGCAACCACTTGAGAATGATCGAGGTATCGAGGCCACCCGAGTAGGCGAGCACCACTTTCTTGATGTTCGGCTTTCCGTCTTTCGTGCTCATGGCCCGACCTTTTTCTGCTTTAGCTGTTGAGTCGCGCGGCACTATAGGGGCCGCAACCGGCTCCGCAAGGCGCACTCCGTCTCACGTTCCCACAGTTAATCAACCGGACCGTGATCGCGTCGGATCCCGTAAGCCCAACGCGTGAAACATCGGCCGATCAAATGGCTAGGGCGCAATCGCGCCCGGCCGCGCCGATGCTTTAGGGCAGAGCTGAGGAAATCTCCATCATCTCGCCGTGTTTTTTTGCCCCAAACGCTCTAGTCTCAACGAAAAGTGCCATCCAGAAGCCGCCATTCGGGGGGAATGAGCTTGAAACGAACAACGGCCTCGCTGCTGATCGCCGGTTTCACCCTGGCGGGGTTCGCCGCCGGAGCTGGCCCGACCGCTGCACAGTCCGAGGAGTGGGGCGGCCCGAAGAGCGCCGTGCCGCCGATCGTCGTGGTTCCGGCTCAGAGCCCGCCGCCTGCGGCCGCAGCGCCGGCAACGCCATCCGCGGGTGCCAAAAAGGCGACGACAGAAGTCCTGCCCTGGACCAACAGACCCAACGCGCCCATAGCCGAAGCCCCCGTCGGCGGAGATCCGGCCGCTGCGCAAGCGGCTGCGGCCCAATGCTCGGGCCTATTCGAAGCTGCTTGCCGGGATCTCAAGACCTGTGCCTGGGTTGGCGATATCGCGCTTCAGGATGGAACGTTGGTTCCGGCCCGCTGCGCCGTCCGCCCGCCAGCGCCTCCGAAAGCCGCTAACAAGGCGCCTGCCGCGAACAAGCCGAAAAAGACCACCGCCGCCGCGCCGCAAGCCCCCGCTGCTCCGGCCGTGAAGGCCTCCGTGACGCGAGTTGGGGACGAAGAGGCGGAAAAGCCGGCCAAGAAGAAGGCTCCGGCTCAGAACGTCGAAGCCAAGGCCGCGCCCGTCGAGGCGCCTGTCGCAGAAGCCCCGAAACAGGAAGAAGCGGCTGCCGAGGAAGAAAAGCCGGCAAAGGAAGCCGCCCAGGCTCCGATCGTCGTCAAGCCGCCGCAGCAGCCCACCCATGCGCCGATGCCGTCGTTCGGCTCGGTTTCCCCGATCATGCCGGGTGGTGGCAGCGCCGTAGTTGTTACGGTCCCGCCGTCGGGCTCGTCGGAATAGAAGCCAGCGCCTACGCCCAGGGCAGTTTGAACGAGGTCGTGAACGGCGCCAGCATCAAAGCGCTGTAGAGGGCCTTGGGCGACACGATCTGCGCCACCGCGAACCCGCTTTCCGAGCGATAGGTCGAGAACGCCCGGTCGATGGAGGCGGAAGCCGCTTCGGCTGCATCGATGGCGGCAAGGTTGGCTTCTGCGGCCGGAAGCGCAACGGCGCGCGGAACTCCCGCGGTCATCATCGCGTAAGCCATTGGCCAGCTGGAAGGATTTCCTTCCAGCGGAAAAAGCCCCCACCACGCGCGCATCGGTGCGAACATCGGCGACGACGCCCACGCGTTGGAGACCCGGAACAGGTCGAGCGGTGTCGAGACCGGTGCGGGCGTCGGCGCATAGGCCGAGCGGTAAGGGCGCGGTCCGGTGACGAGGTAAGGCTTGGACGGCCGGAAATCGTCGTTCGGGCGATTCGGCGTTTTCGTAGCCTGAGCCCAGAAATCCAACGTCTGATCGGCCAACGCGGCATAGGCGGCCGAGGCCGCGCGCGCATAGCCGAAAGCCGCCGTGGTGTAGCTCTTGGCGAAGCGCGTGGTGAGTTCGGTGTCGACGGGGGTCATTGCCGGCCCTCCTCTGGAGCATTTTCCGACGAAGTGGAGACCGGTTCGTCGCAAGAAAATGCGAGAAAACAAAAATCTGGAGCGTCGACCCGATGCAATCGAATCGGAAAGCGCTCCCGGATCTCGCATGTGCGATTGTGCATCGCAGCAAGATACCCCTAGGGGCTGCGGCTGGCAATCGAATTCGCCGCCATTAACCTAAAGGACGAGCGGTCCGGACCCGATCAGGCCCCCGATCAGACCTGTGTTCCGGCTTGAGAAAGCTTGGGTTTTGGCACCGCCACGATCCAATAGACGAGGCCTGCCGCCAAGCCCGAGGCTACATAGGCGGCAAGCGCGTAGCGGTTGAGGATGGTCTGGGTGCCGCCTTCCCCGACGTACTGCGCGAAAAATCCGGCAAGCGCGACCACGATCCCGACCAGCACGAAAAACAGCCCCGACCGGATCGGCAGCCACGCTGCGACGGCTGCTGCAAGGAACACGAAAGGAGCGGAAAACACCGCCGATTGCGTCGCGGCCAGAAGCGTCAGCAACCCGAGATCCTGGAGGCGGGACGCGTTGATCCCGGAGAGGATATCGCCCGCACCGGCGACGAACAGGACCTGCACGGCGCCAGCGACCAGCACGGCGGCGATGAAGCCGAAGATGACCCTGACGATCGCGACCAACATCCGGCCACTCCCCGACGCTTGCCCCCGGAACGGATTGATAAATTAGGCTAGGCTGAGCGCGCGCTCAAGCGTTCCGGCCGGCAAGCAGCCAATACACGAAGCCGCCGGCGAAACCCGCCGTCGCGAACACGTGCCAGAGAGCGGGCAGCGAATAGGTCATCGTACTGGCGTCGATCCTCGCGAGCAGCGGAATGACGGCGAGCGCGATGCCGCCGCCGATCAGATAGTAGAGCCAGGATCTGATCCGCGCGACTTCCCCCACGATGACGACCAGCAGCGCCGGGATCAGCGTCGCACCCGAGGCGATGATCGTGCCCTGCCAGATGACGTCATAGGCGGCCGAGATGGTATCGGCTTCGTCGAGGTTGTGAACCGCATGCGTCACCGTCTCGAGCCCAAGAGTAACCAGCACGAACATCGCGGCAGCCGCGGCAAAGAGAAACGCGATCGGAATCCAGATCAGGCGCCCGAGCGTGCGGAGAACCATACGGCTAGGCTCCCGTCTCAGCGGCAGGGGCCGGATCGGAAGCGCCGTCTGTGCTCTGCCGCTCGCGTGCGCGCAGCTTGACGCTCTCGCTCTTGAGCTGCCCGCAGGCCGCGAGAATGTCGCGTCCGCGCGGCGTGCGCACCGGGCTCGCGTAGCCCGCCTTGTTCACGACATCCGCGAACTTTTCGATGGTCTCCCAGTCCGAGCACTCGTACTTGGAGCCCGGCCACGGATTGAACGGAATGAGATTGATTTTGGCGGGAATTCCGGCGAGCAGACGAACCAGCGCCTTGGCGTCGGCCGGGCTGTCGTTGACGCCCTTGAGCATCACGTATTCGAAGGTGATCCGCTTCGCGTTGGACGCGCCGGGATAGCTGCGGCACGCGTCCAGCAGCTCCTTGATCGGATACTTCTTGTTGATCGGAACCAGCTCGTCGCGCAGCGCATCGTTGGTTGCGTGCAGCGAGATCGCGAGCATGGTTCCCGAAAGCTCGCCCCAGCGGGCGATCTCCGGCACCACGCCCGAGGTCGAGAGCGTGATGCGGCGCTTCGAAAGCGAGATGCCCTCGCCGTCGGAGGCGATGTCCATCGCCTCGCGCACGTTGTCGAAATTGTAGAGCGGCTCGCCCATGCCCATCAGCACGACGTTGGTGATCTTACGCTCACCGGAGGGCAGCAGACCGGTGTCGTCCGGCCGCTTCGCGCCCGGCCAATCGCCGATGCGATCGCGCGCCAGCAGAATCTGCCCGACGATCTCGGACGCTTCGAGGTTGCGCACGAGGCGCTGGGTGCCGGTGTGGCAGAAGCTGCAATTGAGCGTGCAGCCGACCTGCGAGGAAATGCACAGCGTGCCGCGATCGGCTTCCGGGATGTAGACGGCCTCGACCTCGGGTGCTCGTGCCTCGTGGCCGCGCTTCGGCAGCCTCAGCAACCATTTGCGCGTTCCGTCCACCGACACCTGCTCGGCCACGATCTCGGGCCGGTCGAGCGTGTAGCGGGCTTCGAGTTCCGTGCGCAGCTCCTTCGAGACGTCCGTCATCTGGTCGAATGACGTCGCGCCGGTGATATAGAGCCAGCGCCACAGCTGGATCACGCGCATGCGGAGCTGCTTTTCGGGAACTCCGGCGGCGGCCATCGCTTCGCGCAGGCGATCGCGGCTCATACCCGCAAGCGTCGGCTTGAAGGCTGGGGCTGCGTTCGCCGGGGCAGCTGGTCGAGGCTGCGTCTGATCGAGTACCACTGTCATTCTGGCATCTTCTAACGATTTCCGGCCCCTCGCGAAAGGCCGTGCCTAAGCGGCAAAGTGGTAATCTTTTACCCATCGGCGTCATCAGCTATAAGGCGGCACGATTTTCGAGCGATTTTAGCCGCATCAGCAACTTCTCACCGGAAGATCCGTCTCTCATGGCCAAGCCCGACAAGAACGCTCCCAGGCGCCCAGATGCGCGCCTCCCGAAGGGCATGCGCGACATCGGCCCGGACGAGTTGCGCCAGACCCAGGCCATGCTCGACAAGATCCGCGCCGTCTACGAGCGCTACGGCTTCGAGCCGCTGGAAACGCCGGCCTTCGAGTACACCGATGCGCTGGGCAAGTTTCTCCCCGATAGCGACCGCCCGAACGAGGGCGTGTTCAGTTTTCAAGACGAAGACGAACAGTGGCTCTCTCTGCGCTATGATCTGACTGCACCGCTCGCCCGCTACGTGGCGGAGAATTTCCAGGACATGCCGAAGCCGTTCCGCCGCTATGCGACGGGCTCGGTGTTCCGCAATGAGAAGCCCGGCCCCGGCCGCTTCCGCCAGTTCACGCAGTTCGATGCCGATACAGTCGGCGCCGAGAGCGTCGCGGCGGACGCCGAGATGTGCATGCTCGCGGCCGATACGCTGGAAGCCCTCGGCATCCCGCGCGGCCAGTACGTCATCAAGGTCAACAACCGCAAAGTGCTTGATGGCATAATGGAGGCAGTTGAACTCGGAGGTGAAGAAAACGCTTCGAAACGAACCACTGTGCTCAGAGCGCTCGATAAATTCGATCGCTTGGGGCTTGACGGAGTCAAAGCTCTACTAGGCCCAGGGCGTAAGGACGAGAGCGGCGACGTCACTAAAGGAGCAGATCTCTCGACAGAGCAAATTACGCGGCTGGCCGAGTTTTTAGAGATGGCTGTAGGGTCTTCAGGTGGCGTGAACGAAGCTTTTTTGATCCCTTCGAAAGGATCTTTCTACGGTGACGCTTCGATAGATGGATGGAATGAACTCGGATTTTTGGAGGAGCTGATACGAAAAGCTGGATACGGACAGGATCGCATTCGCATCGATCCCTCCGTCGTCCGTGGCCTCGAATACTACACCGGCCCCGTCTTCGAGGCCGAGCTGCTAATCCCCGCGACCGACGAGAAAGGCAATCCCGTCCGCTTCGGCTCGGTCGGCGGCGGCGGACGCTACGACGATCTCGTCGCCCGCTTCACCGGCCAGAAGGTGCCGGCCACAGGTTTCTCGATCGGCGTCTCGCGTCTGCAGGCCGCGTTGAACTTAATCGGCCGCGCGCCTGCGCCGACACTCGGCCCCGTCGTCGTGACCGTCATGGATAAGGACCAGATCGCATCCTACCAGAAGTTCGTGCAAACGCTGCGCGAAGCCGGCATCCGCGCTGAACTCTATCTCGGCAACCCCAAGAAGTTTGGCCGCCAGCTCGAATACGCCGACAAGCGCGGCTCGCCCGTGGTCGTGATCCAGGGCTCGAACGAGCGCGAAGCAGGCCAGGTCATCCTGAAAGACCTGGTCGAGGGCGCCCAAGCCGCCGCCGCCATCAAGGACAACAAGGAATGGAAAGAAACCCGCGCCGCCCAGGTAACAGTTCCTGAGGCCGAGCTGGTTTCGGCCGTCCGCGAGATCCTGGCCCGCCATTCCTGAGGCGGAGCTTTCCGCGCTTACGGGAAGGCCATGAACCAAGCGTAGCCCATGTCCTTGCTCTCCCGCGCCTTCACCCCTATGAACGGCTTCCTCCCCCGTACCGAGGGGAGAGGTTAAGCTGAGAGCCAGAACCCAGGCCATAGCGTAAACGTACCCTTTCCCCCGACCCCTCTCCTCGCGTCTCATCCTGGAGGGAGGGTGCTACCGAGGATCCGATGCCCGCTGAGACGGCGAAACATTTCGAGGCGCTGGAAGCGAACGCGCAAACGCTGCTCTCCGTGTTCACGCGGGCGGGTTACGAAGCCGTGTCTCCGGCCATCATCCAGCCGGCGGGCGTGTTTCTCGATGTGGTCGGAGAGACGCTGCGCGCCCGGACCTACGTGTTCACCGATCCCGACGGCGACGAGCTGTGCATGCGCCCGGACCTCACGGTGCCGACCTGCCGCCTCCACATCGAGCGCCATTCGCCCGCCAACGTCACCGCCAAGTACAGCTACAACGGACCCGCTTTCCGCTTTCAACCCCAGGGCAGCGACCTCGCCCACACGCGCGAATTCCGCCAGACCGGCATCGAAGCCTTTGGCGAGGCCAACCGCGAGCGTGCGGAAGTCGAGATCGTAGCGACCATCGTCGCGGGGATCGAAGCGGCCGGGCTCTCGTCCTATACGCTTCGCTTCGGCGACCTCGGCCTGTTGCGCGCGATCCTGCGTGCCGCCGAGATGCCGTCGCATTGGCGCCAGCGCCTGATGCATCTTTTCTGGCATCCGGCAGCCTTCAAGGCTGAGCTGCGTCGCCTCACGCTGGAGCCGGGCTCGGCCTACGCGCAGATTCCGAAGGCGCTTCGCGAAGCCCTCGATCCCAACGATCCCGCGGCCGCCGAAGCAGCCGTCGCCAACTATCTCGAACGCAACGGCATCGAGGCGGTCGGCCTGCGCTCGACGGCCGAGATCGCCGAGAACCTGCTCGGTCGTGTGGAAGATGCACGCTCGGAACCGCTGTCGGAGAAAACCGCGCAATTGATCGCGAGCTACCTTGCGATCGTCTCGCCCGCCCGCGCGTCGGCCCGGCGCATCCGCGAACTCGCCACGCTGATGGGCGTCAACATCGAGTCGGCCGTCGGCGCACACGAATGGCGCCTCGAATTGCTCGCACGCGCCGGCATCGATCTCGAACGCGCGGAATTCTCGGCCGAGTTCGGCCGCGCTCTCGAATACTACACCGGCTTCGTGTTCGAGGTCATAAACCCGGGCCTCGGTCGCAAGAGCCCCGTCGCGGGCGGCGGCCGTTACGATCATCTGTTGAAGGCGGTTGGTGCCGAGCAGGATGTCCCAGCGGTCGGTGCCGCCGTGCACACCGATCGTCTTCTCGCGGCCGTCAACAACGGGAACGGGGGCAGCGCCAATGTCTGACAAGATGATCCTCGGCGTTCCCTCGAAAGGCCGGCTCATGGAGCAGACGGCGGAAGCCTTTGCCGCCGCCGGTCTCACGCTGCGCAAAACCGGCAACGAGCGCGGCTATCGCGGCGAGGTCGTGGGCTATCCCGATATCGACGTCGCGTTCATTTCCGCGTCCGAGATCGCCTGGTATCTGAAAACCGGACGCGTGCACGTTGGCGTCACCGGCGAGGATCTGGTCAGCGAGCAGATGTCGGACGCGGCGTCCCGCGTCACGTTCCTGAAGAAGCTCGGCTTCGGCCGCGCCGACGTGGTCGTCGCGGTGCCGGACTGCTGGATCGACGTGCGCACGATGGCAGAGCTTGCCGAAATCGCGCTTCCGTTCCGGCGCGCGCACGGCCGCTGGTATCGCGTCGCGACCAAGTATCTCAACATCACGCGGCGCTTCTTCGCCGCCAAGGGGCTCACCGACTATCGGATCGTCGAGAGCTTGGGCGCGACCGAAGGCACGCCCGCGGCCGGTACGGCCGAGCTGATCGTCGACATCACCACCACCGGCACCACGCTCGCCGCGAACGGCCTGCGCGTCTTGGATGACGGCGTCGTACTGCGCTCGGAAGCCAATTTGATCTCGTCCAACGCCGCCGACTGGTCGCCGGCAAACCGCGAGATCATGGCCGAGATCACCGCCCGCATGACGGCGGCCCGCTAAGCGCCGCCCGCCTGTTGCTCTGTCAACGTCCCAAACCAGTTGAATTGCCGGCCGGCCTTGGTCCACATTCACAGGCGGTTCATGCGGCTGCCTCTAGATTGGGGGCATGGATCGAGGGAGCCGTCTTGGCGCCCCAATAAGACCGGATCCTCAGGCCGAGGATCGGCAAGAAGGGATTGAGGTAGGAAGATGCTGACACCGCGCCAAACCCCGCCATGGCGTTTGTACGCTGCAGGTTGCCTTACGGCGCTCGTGGGCGCGGCAGGGCTCGCATCCGGGGCGAACGCCCAGGCCAACTGCGACACCTACGGCAAGCTCGCTTTGCAGCAGCAGCAGGAGAACGTGACGGCGAAATGCGGTTTCACGGGGCCGGAATGGAGCCCCGATCTCAAAGCGCATGTCGCCTGGTGCGGCACCGTCGGCCCTGATCAGTGGAAGGTTCAGCTGCAGACGCGCAAGCAGCAGCTCGACGCCTGCAAGGCGAAATAGCACCCGAACCAAATCTGAAAATGAAAAGGGCGGCTCCTAATCCAGGAACCGCCCTGATTGTTTTGAACGACCTGCCCTCACTGCTAAGCGAGGCGAGCAGACGAAATTTGTGCCGAAGAAAATCTGTAGCGCGCGCCGAACATTCAAGCATTGCAGCGTTCTAAGCGCGCCGGGCCGGCTACGACCCGACGCGCCGATTCTGGTGCGTCAATGCACGCTCGCGATCTCGAGCTCGCCATCCATGGCGTGGCTGAGCGCCGCCTGACGCGTATCGGTCAGTGCGATCGGAGTTCCGTCCGCGGCGTGTAGCGCAAAGAGATTGATGCCGCGCGGCAGATCTTCGATCGCCGGAAACATCCGAAGCGCTTCGTCGGAGGACAAGGTTTTGATGTAAGCCACTTGCCCGCCACCGAGCCTAGCCAGCTCGATCTCGCTCATCACCGGGGCAACTGCAGGCCGCGGATTGCGGCGCCGCTTAGAGGTATTCTCCTTCATGACGCAACTCCTCCTCTCTCGAGGTATTCCAACGTCATGGTAACGAGGCAGGCGCTAAATTTCCTTCGCCACCTCTCACCACTTTCCTACGATTCGATACGTTTGGCTGTAGCGGATGGGTCACCTGGCCGAAGCGAATCATTTCGCCGCGGCATCGGCTTCGCGTCCAAACGACGCACTATTTCGCAGCCGACCCGATCTCGATTTTTCGTACGAGCCGATGCGGCTCATGTCGCACGAGGTCGATCGCCAAAAGCCCGTTCGAAAGGTCAGCCGACTGCACTTCGATGCCGTCGGCCAGCACAAACGTTCGCGTAAACTGCCGCGTCGCGATCCCGCGATAGAGATACTCCCGGGATTTGTCATCTTGTTGGCGGCCGCGCACGGTTAGCTGATTATCCTCAACGAGGATTTCGAGCTGATCACGCGTAAAACCGGCGAGCGCGATCGTGATGCGGAGCTTCTCACGCGCTCCGTCCGAGCCGCCGATACGTTCGATGTTGTACGGGGGGTAGCCCTCATTTCCGCCTTTACCAGTTCGATCGATCAGACGCTCGATCTCTTCGAACCCCAGCAGTAGCGGATTGGACAGCACAGATAACCTGCTCATGGACGCGAAAGCCCTTTCGATAAGCGACCTTCATGACTTCTTTTACGCAGCGGCATCCGTTTGGATCTCCGCTCTCCGGCCCCTTGCAGGCTCCGGATTTCTGACATGCAACAGATATGGGGTGATCGCGCTTTCGTTCAAGCGGGGCTTATACGTGCGGCGGCAATGCCGCGAGCAGGATCAGGCGCTTGTGGGATTGGCGCGCTGAGGATCCAGAACCGCCTTGAGGAGGGTGGCCTTGTGTTCGAGATGGCGCGTGACGGCATCGAGCCGGCCGGGATCGTTCTGGGGCTTGGTGATTGCCGCAACCAGCACGCCTTTGAGCTCGTTAAGCGTGTCGCGCAGCGCCGATTGCGTGCGGCAAAGCGCTTCGTCCCGGAGTAGCGATGGGTCGCGTCCCGGAAACGTGATCCCGCGTGATGGCCGTGTCCAGCGGATCGGCTTCCCGGCCTTGAGATAGCGCCCGTAGGCCGCCATCACATAGCGGCCGAGGTCGGTGAGCGCGATGGTCGCCCGCGGCGGACGCAGGACGCCGGGCGGTCCCTCCCCTTTCGGCATCGTGACCGGGGCGACGAGCCCGGCCTTGCCGAGCGAAAGCGCCGCCCGCCGCCGGGCCGCGCTGAGAGACCGCGACATACCGGGTTCCGTCACGACGAATACCCCGGCGGCCGAGGCCGCGATCAGGATTTCCCGCTCCCGCTGCCCGAGGCGCAATTTACGAAGGTTGTTGCGCCCACTTTCGAAGGCGACGCGGCACACGCTGCAGGGCGCCAGCGACATGACCCAGGCGTGAGCCTGGTCTCCGGCCGGCGCGAGCGGGCCGAAAAGGGCGGTCAGCGCCGGGCATGGTGTCCCGGTTTGCTCGCAGATGAGCGTCGATGCGGCCGCGCGCGGAGCCTCGGCGGCTTCTGGCACAAGATGCTGCGCCAAGCCTGCAACGTTCGATGCCTTTGGCACGATTTGATGCACGGAACCCTCTGACAGCCGCTTCCGCGGCACGAGACGTTCCAGGTTTCGGCGCCAGACGATGCAGGCGAGCTGCATCAGCAAGTGCCGGACATGAAACGATGCTGAGAGTCAAAGGGTTAGAGGCATTTGCTGATGCGAAGCTTGCGCTCTGAAAGGGCGCTTTGCGAGCCCCCTAGAGCGGGCTTACTTCGGAGACGCATCTGGGCCCGGCCACAGCCTGCCGCTGCATGCTCCGCATGAACGGTCGGAGTCTAGACACGCAGGGGATGGAAGCGAAAGGGGAGAGGAAGGCGCCACCTGTCCGCTTCCGCCTACCTGTTGCCGCTACTTGAACCGGCCACCCTTCTCGAGCACCTCGATCTTGTAGCCGTCCGGATCCTCGATAAAGAAGAACCGGCCGAACGGTTTGCCGTCGTGGGTCATCTGTTTGATATCTTTAGGGGAATAGCCGAGCGCAGCGATCCTGGCCCGCTCCGCCTCGAGGTCGTCCACCACGAACGCCACATGCCCGTACCCGTTGCCGAGGTCATAGGGCTCGGCGCGGCCCTTGTTAACCGTCAGTTCCACCTCGAAATCGGCCTCCGCGTTGCGAAGGTAAATAAGAGTGAAGTCGGCGAAATCGACGCGATCGGCGATCGAGAGCCCGAAGGCCTGGGAATAGAACGCAACGCTCCGCGCCTCGTCCAGCACCCGCACCATCATATGGATTGCCTTTGCCACGGGGTCTCTCTCCTCGGTTGACTGTATGGGCGTGAACGGGGATGACCCCGCTGGGGCCGTGGGCGCCGCGAGGTCGCATGGCGACCGCTTCACGCTCCATTGGCTGGCCGCCGAGGGCTGTGCTATCCCACGGCAGAGCATGTTGTGTCACCGATCATTTACATACGGGATGGGGTCTTATGAAGGAAGTCATCGAGGAGCTCGAGCGCCGGCGCGATAATGCCCGTCTGGGCGGCGGCATTGCCCGCATCGACGCGCAGCACAAGCGCGGCAAGCTGACCGCCCGCGAGCGCATCGAGCTTTTGATGGACGAGAACTCGTTCGAGGAGTTCGACACCTTCGTCGAGCATCGCTGCACCGAGTTCGGGATGGAGAAGACCAAGGTACCGGGCGACGGCGTCGTCACCGGCTGGGGCACCATCAACGGCCGCGTCGTCTATGTCTTCGCCAAGGACTTCACGGTAATGGGCGGCTCGCTGTCTGAGACGCACGCCCGCAAGATTACCAAGATCCAGGACATGGCGCTGAAGAACCGCGCGCCCATCATCGGCGTGTTCGACGCTGGCGGCGCCCGCATTCAGGAAGGCGTCGACGCGCTCGGCGGCTACGGCGAGGTGTTCCAGCGCAACGTGTTGGCTTCTGGCGTCATCCCGCAGATCTCCGTCATCATGGGTCCCTGCGCCGGCGGCGACGTTTACTCGCCTGCCATGACCGACTTCATCTTCATGGTGAAGGACACGAGCTACATGTTCGTGACCGGCCCGGACGTTGTGAAGACCGTGACCAACGAAACCGTGACGGCCGAAGAGCTCGGTGGCGCCAAGGTTCACACCACCAAGTCGTCGATCGCCGATCGCGCCTACGAGAACGACGTCGAGGCGCTGCTTCAGATGCGCCGCCTGTTGGACTTCCTGCCCTCCAACAATCAGGCCGGCGTTCCCAGCCTGCCGACGTCCGACAGCCCCGACCGGCACGATTATTCGCTCGATACGCTGATCCCGGACAACCCGAACAAGCCCTACGACATCAAGGAGCTGATCCTGAAGGTCGTCGATGAGGCGGACTTCTTCGAGATCCAGGAAGCCTACGCCAAGAACATCGTCACCGGCTTTGCCCGCATGGAAGGCCGCACCATCGGCATCGTGGCCAACCAGCCTATGGTGCTGGCCGGCGTGCTCGACAGCGATGCCTCGCGCAAGGCAGCGCGCTTCGTGCGCTTCTGCGACTGCTTCGAAATCCCGATCGTCACGTTCGTCGACGTTCCGGGCTTCCTGCCGGGTACTGCGCAGGAATACGGCGGCCTGATCAAGCACGGCGCCAAGCTGCTCTTCGCATATGCCGAGGCGACCGTTCCGAAGGTCACGCTCATCACGCGCAAGGCCTACGGCGGCGCTTACGACGTCATGAGCTCGAAGCACATTCGCGGCGACGTGAACTACGCTTGGCCGTCGGCCGAGATCGCCGTCATGGGTGCTAAGGGTGCAGCTGAGATTTTGTACCGCGCCGAGTTGGCCGATCCGGAAAAGATCGCGGCGCGCATCGACGAATATAAGCGCCGCTTCGCCAACCCGTTCGTCGCCGCCGAGCGCGGCTACATCGACGAGGTGATCCTGCCGCATGGCACGCGTCGGCGCATCTGCCGCGCGCTCAACATGCTGCGCAACAAGACCCTCGAGAACCCCTGGAAGAAGCACGACAACATCCCGCTGTAAGGGCGTTGCCGCTCAAATCGTTTGAGCGTTGTAGGGTAAAGGAATGAGGAGGGGGCGGACCGTCGGTTCGCCCCTTCCGCGCATTTGCGGCCAAGTTTTGCTTTGCCTCAAGTTAGCCCAATCCTCGCCATATGACGGGCGTGTGCGAAGGACCATGCGGGGCTGTCGGAGGGTGGGCTGTGAAGCTGCATCAATTCGAAATGCATGGCGTTGGCCGTGCCATGCTTGTTCATTTGGTGATTGGCGACGAGCCTGATCCGTCTGCATCCAGGCAGTGGCTGGAAGCCACCGTCGAAATTCCCGTTAAGGGAACGATGGATGAAGATGGCCTGCGCACGGCCGCCATGACGTTTCTGCGCGATGCGCTGAATGCCGAGATCGCCGCTCTCAGAAGTGGCCCGTTGGGCTAGGCCATGATCGTTTCGGACCCCCGCGCTCCGATCGTCGCGGCCCCTATCGGACGCGGCGTGAATCGGCAGCGCAGGAAAAGCCCGGAGCGTGAATCATCGGCCTCATCATAGGCCCTCGGCTTACCCGCTTTTTGGGATCGGCCTACCCGCGAGCGCGACTTTCTTGCCCAAGCCCCCTCCTTGCCGCCAGCCCGGAGCCTCGATAGGTTCAGCCCGATCAGGAGCATTAGAGCCGTGTGCCGCGGTAAGGGGCGGTGCGCGCTCTTTCGAGGGAGGACGCATGTCCGAAGTGAGGTCGCATGAGCGGCCGGTGTGCGAGGTCTGTAGCAAGACTGGTGCGACCGTCGTCGACAAATACACCCGTAGCCCCTGGCCGGTTGTCGCCTGCAATTCCTGCGGGTTCGTCTATCTGGGCCGCGTGCCGGACTATGAAGATCTCTCCGTCAACCTCGCGTGGGAAAAGCAGGCCGCCGAGGAGAAGCAGCGGCGTAAGAAGAACAAGCTTGCGCGTTTCGACGCGCTGACCCGCTTTCGCCTGAAGTTCGGAAAACTTGTCGACCGTGCCCGCCACACGCGCGCTGTGCCCGCCACAGGCCGCGTGCTTGAAATCGGCTGTGGGCCATCGACGCGCATTCCGGAAGGCCCGACGCCCTACGGCATCGAGATCAGCGAGGCCCTGAGCAAGCGGGCGCAACCGATTTTCGAAGGACGAGGCGGCGCCGTCTATCACGAGCCGGCGACCGACGGCATCGAGCGCTTCGAGGACAACTTCTTCGACAGCATCCTGATGCGCAGCTACCTCGAGCACGAAGCGCAGCCGCGCCTCATCCTTGAGCGCGCCTTCAAGCGCCTGAAGCCCGGCGGCAAGATCCTGTTGCGCTCGCCGAACTACAACTCGGCGAACCGTTTCATCCGCGGCTCCGAGTGGTGCGGCTTCCGCTTCCCGGATCATGTCAACTATTTCACGCCGCGCTCACTCAAGGCTTTGGCCGAGAGCGTCGGCTACGAGTTCCACTGGATGAACTGGATGTCTCTGTTCGACGACAACCTGATCGTCGAGCTGAAGAAGCCGCAGGCGGCTGCCGCCTAGCAAATTCATGTGGCGGCGATGCGTACGCCTCGCCGCCGCATGAACCTCAACGATCCAGCCGCGGCAGCGACGCAAAGCGCGCCAGATACTCCGCGCCCAATGCATTCAAATGACCGCGGTCACGGTAAAGCAGCACATCGTCCTTGAAGGCGCTGCAGTTGGCCGTCGTGCACAACAGATCGAGCATGCTGAGGAAACTGACGCCCGCGTCGTCGCGGTCGATCGCTTCGAGAATGGCCTGGGCGCCGATGATGTCCGGCGTAATTCCCTCATCACGCGGGAGCGCGCAGTCGCGGTCTTCGGTGTCTTTTCGATGGGCGTCCGCGAGGCAACGCAGCGAGAACGTCGTGAAGTGCGGAATTTGCCCGATCACCAGAACTTTGATGCCGCGCTTGCGGAATAGCTCGATCGTCCGGGACGCAAAGTGCCCGAACGACGGCGGCTCCGCGTCAGTCGAGATGCGGTTGGGTGTCGCCGTCCAGTAGTTGCTCCAGACCGACGACAGCACGGCGATCTTGAGATCGGGATTGCGATCGAGAAACTTGATGATGGTTTCCTGATAGCGCGCGCATTGCTCTTCGAGATAGGCCGCCCCGCCTCGGGACGCACCGATCAGCGGCCCGCACGAACTCTGCGTGATCTGCCGCCCGGAAAGGCCGGCGGACTGCGAAAGCTTGGCGATCATCGGCACGAACTGATCGGCGTTGGAATCTCCGAAAATGGCGATGTCGTAGGACGAGCGTCCGGCGAGCGGTCGTCCGAATGTGCAGGTGCCGTTGTTGCGGAAGGCGAGATCATAGCCGTCGCAGCTCGGGCGCAACGGGTTGCCGGAAGAGGCGGCCTTGTAGACCGCGTAGGCGGGGGCATCGAGGCGCTGTGGCCAGCCGCGTGTTGCTGCAATGGCGCCGGCGAACAGGCAGAACGGAATCGATCCCGCCACCGTCAAGCGCATCAGGGTACCTGCAGGCAGTGCGGCGAGTTGGAGTCGTCGCGTCGCCCACTGCTCGACCAGCAGCCAGGAGAGGACGGCCAAAGCCAGGCTCAACGCGACCAGATACGCGGCTTCGGCGGCATCCGGCGTACGGCCCAGCCAATACGTGGCGAATGCGAGCACGGGCCAGTGATAGAGATAAATCGAATAGCTCATCTTGCCGACGAGCACGGAAGGCGTGAGCGACAACAGCCGCGTCACGAGCGTCGATCCGAACAAGCCGGTGCCTATCAGAAGAACGGTTCCGACTACGGTCGGCACGACCGTAAGGCCCGGAAACTTCGTTTCGGCGTTGATGACAAAAGCCGAGCCGAGAACGAGGGCGAACCCCAGCAAGGAGAGCGGCGCCAGCGAGCGCTTCGGCAGCGACAGGAACGGAAGCGCCAGCGCGAGTGCGCATCCAGCCAGGAGTTCGAACGCGCGCGAGAGCGGCAGGTAGAACGCCAGGCTCGGATTACGCGAGGCGCTGAAGTCCGAATGAACGAGTGAGAGCGCGGCAAGCACGAGCACGGCCACCACGATCCGGCGGCGCGTCGCAAGTCGGCTGAACAGCAACGCGAGCAGAAGCGGCCAGGTCAGATAGAACTGGTCCTCGACGGCGAGAGACCACATGTGCAGCAGCGGCGCTTCTGCGGAAGCGCCATCGAAGTAGCCGGTGTTGAGATAGAAGTAGATGTTGGCCGTCATCGTCCAAACGGCGGCCAGGCTCTCTGAAAAATCCGTGAGCGCTTCCGGCATCAGCAGCTTGGACGCAACCACCGTGGCCAACAGGCAGCACACGAAGGCCGCGGGCACGAGCCTGCGAATTCTTCGGCCGAGAAACGCCCAGTAGGAAAAGCTCCCGCTCTCGAATTCCGCTGCGAGCTGGCGCGTGATGATGAAACCCGAGATGACGAAAAAGACGTCGACGCCGATGAACCCGCCGGGCACCGCAGCGGGCCAGGCGTGAAAAATGACGACGAGCACAACCGCCAGTGCACGTAATCCGTCCACGTGCGGAAGGTAGCTCAACGGCACTGCGGGATGAATATTCGTACGCGGACACGTCATAGTGAGCACGGGACGAATTGATCTCTGGCGAAAGATTTCTACATCATAGGCAGGTCGCCATTGCCTTTTTGCATCGTGATGCGAAGCAAGAAGCATAAAGAGCAGCGGCGGCTAAACTAAGTGGCATATAGGCTGGAGATTGTCGCCAATAATCCTGCACTCACGCCTGCAGGGGGCCGGCACGGTCAAGGGCCGGTGCTGTTATGCGGAACGCGAGTTCAATAGGACGTCGTCGGATCGTTGCGTGTTGTCAAACTACGAGCGTATTTGATGTGTCCTAGTGAATTCGAGATCCGCAAGTAGCTGGGGATCAACTGCAGAAAGGAAAAAATTGCCATGCGCAAACTGATCGCCATGGCCTTGCTCGGCGTCGGTGCGGTCGTTTTCTCCGCAACCGCGCCTGCCCAGGCCATGCCTGCCGGAAACGCTGCTGCTGGAGTGGTCAAGCAAGCTGCCAACGTGGATAGCGCCGTCGAAGAAGTCGGCCGCCGTCATCGCCATCGCCATTGGCGCGGTCATCGCCATCATCGCCATTGGCACCGCCACCGGCACCATCGGCATTTCTATCGGCCGTACTACTACGGCGGCTACGGGGATTATTATTATCCTCGCTATTACCGCCGCCCGGGCGTCCGGCTCTATTTCGGTTTCTAGTGATTTATTTTTACGTAGGTAGTAACGGCCGCGAGCATAGCGCTCGCGGCCGTTTTCGTTTGGCCTCGATCGTTGCCCGCCGAGCAACGGATTGTTTCCCGCTGAGCACGCATGCACGTCTCCCCATCCATTGAATTGACGCGTCGGCTCTTTATCTACGCGGTGAGGGTGTCCGGAGGGGAACGTTTCGTATGCTGATCCGAAATACAACGGCGGGCTATGGCGTCGTAAGCCGTCTGTTTCATTGGCTGATGGCGCTCGCCATATTCGGCACGTTCGGACTCGGCCTCTGGATGGTCGATCTCGACTATTACAGCCCCTACTACCATTCGGCGCCCTACGTTCACAAAGCCATCGGCATTTTGCTGCTGATCGCACTCGCCGCCCGTTTCGTTTGGCGCGTAGCGAACGTGAAGCCGTCCGACGCCCACTTCACGCCGTTCGAGCGGGTGTCCTCCCACATCGCTCACGCCGGCTTCTATGTTCTGATCTTCGCGCTGATCGTGAGCGGTTATCTGATTTCGACAGCAGACGGACGGGCCGTCGATGTCTTCGGATGGTTCAGCGTGCCCTCGCCTGGAGAAAACAAGGGGCTCGAAGATCCGGCTGGTGTGGTTCACACGTATCTCGCTTACGTCGTGATCGCGTTCGCCGTCGTCCATGCCGTCGCCGCTTTGAAGCATCACTTTGTCGACCGCGATTCCACGCTGACCCGCATGTGGTCCGGTCCGCCCAAGACTTGAGTTTTCATTCACCTCGAAAGGAATACGTCAATGACACTTCGTTTGACTTCGCTCGCTCTGATGGCAGCGCTCGTGTTGCCGGGAGCGGCTTCGGCGGCGGACTACGCGATCGACACCAAGGGCGCACACGCTTCGATCAATTTCCGCATCCAGCATTTGGGCTTCAGCTGGCTCGCCGGGCGCTTCGACCAGTTCTCCGGCACCTTCAGCTATGACGATAAGGCACCCGATGCCTCGAAGGTGAACGTCGAGATCGACACCAACAGCGTGAACTCCAACCACGCCGAGCGCGACAAGCATCTGCGCGGTGCCGACTTCCTCGATGTCACGAAGTTCCCGAAGGCCACCTTCGTCAGCAAGTCCGTAACTCCCGCAGGCGACGGCAAGGCGACGATCACGGGCGATCTGACGCTTCGCGGCGTAACCAAGGAGGTCAAGATCGACGCGGCCTATGTCGGCGGCGGCGCCGATCCCTGGGGCGGCACGCGCGTGGGCTTTACCGGCACCACCAAGATTACGCTCGCCGACTACGGCATCAACTTCAACCTCGGTCCGGCCTCTAAGGAAGTCGAACTCGCGCTCGAAGTCGAAGGCGTCAAGCAGTAACGGCTCGGCTTCGGTTCTTCACAGAAAGACCGGCCAAACAAAACGACCCCGGAACAGCGCGTTCCGGGGTCGTCGCGTTTCGATGAGCCGAATGCGCGCGTGGCAAGATCAAGACCCGCTGCGCCCGGCGCGTCCGCCCGCGATCGCATGGTGAAGCACGACGAGCGGCACGAGCCCGGCCATCACGATCGTCAACGCGCCGAGCGCGCCGCTCTCGATCTGCTCGAGCGCTGCAAACGCATAGACGTGCGTCGCCAGAGTCTCGAAGTTGAAGGGTCGCAAGAGCAACGTGGCCGGCAGCTCCTTCAAAGCGTCGACGAATACCAGAAGCCCTGCGGCGCCAAGCGCGGGCACCAGCAGCGGAAGATGGATCCGCCACAGCGCCGTGGTTGCGGTTTCGCCGAGCGCGCGAGCCGCCGCATCGAGATTGGGCGAAATGCGTTCGAGACCGGCCTCGATGCCGCCAAGCGAGACCGCGAGAAATCTTATGACATAGGCATAAACCAGCGCCGCGACCGTGCCGGATAGAATGAGGCCGGTCGAGATGCCGAAGGTGCTCCGGAACAGGGCGTCGATGCCGTTGTCGAGTGCGGCCACCGGCATCAGCACGCCGATCGCGAGCACCGTTCCAGGCAGCGCATAGCCCAGTCCCGCTGAGCGAGCCGCAAACCGTGTGAAGCGATTTCTGGCGACGCGTGGCGCATAGCTGATCAAAAGACCGAGCGCGACGGTCGCTGCGGCGGCGGTGGTCGCGAGGAATACGCTGTTCCATGCCGCGCTGAGAAAACCGCCTTCGATCGCAACGGACGCGTGTCCGATGGCAAAATCGACGAGCCGAAGGAACGGCACGATGAAACCCGCCACGAACGGCAGCGAGCAGAGCGCGGCGGCGACATAGCCGCGCCACCCCTCGATGTCCTGGAACGGAATGGCGCGGTAGCGGCCGGTCGTATGATGGACTTTGGCATCGCCCCGCGCGATGCGCTCGACGGCAAGCAGCAGCAGAATGAGTCCGAGCGCCACCGTAGCGATCTGCGCCGCCCCGCCGAGGTTGGAGCGCTGCAGCCATGTCGTGTAAATGCTGGCCGAAAGCGTTTCGACGCCGAGATGTTGCACGGCGCCGAGGTCACTCAACGTCTCCATCAGCACCAGTGCAACGCCGGCCGCGAGTGCCGGCCGCGACAGCGGCAATGCAACCGACCAGAACGTGCCCATCGGCGATCGCCCGAGCGTGCGAGCCACCTCCAGTGCGCAGACCGATTGCTGGACGAAGCTCGCCCGCGCCGAAAGGTAGACATAAGGGTAGAGTACCGCCGACATCACGAACACGGCGCCGCCCAGCGAGCGGACGGGCGGAAACCAGTAGTCCCGAGGCGTCGCCCACCCGAAGAGGGAGCGCAGCTCGGTTTGAACCGGCCCGGCATAGTCGAGCAGGTCCGCATAGCAGTACGCGACGATGTAAGTCGGAATGGCGAGCGGCAGCACCAGCAGGCGATCGAGCAGGCTCCGCCCGGGAAACCGATACATGGTGACGAGCCACGCAGTGCTCGTGCCGACGATCAACGAGACCAGCCCCGTACCGAACGCGAGCAGCAGCGTCTGCTGCAGCGCATGAGGCAAGACGGACTGCAGGAGATGCGGCCAGTCGTTATCGGCGGGCGTCGCGGCGATATAAAGAACCGCTGCGACCGGCAGCGCGATTACGGCCAGCACCACGCCCACACACATCGTCCAACCGGGCGCCGAAGCCGAGCGTAGGCGCCACGCTTCAATGACACGGCGGGCGACAGACAGGGGGCCGCCAGGCTCGGTCTCTGAAGATGGAGTGACGCTCATCGGCAAAGGCCTGCGTACGCGAGGCGTGAAGCCTGCTGATTACCAAAGTGAGCGCGGGAGCGACCCTGAAAAGGCAGCTCCCGCGCGGCACGATCAAACGAAGTGTCAGACGTCAGGAGCTCGGGCCGGCGTCGAAGCGGACCTTGTCGACCAGCTCGGATGCCTTCTTGCGCAGCTTCGCCAACTCGGAAAGCGCGATCGGATCGGCCTTGAGTTCACCCCAGCTCTTCACGAGATCCGACGCGTGCGCGTCCGCGACCACCGGGTACTCGCCGGTCTGCTCGGCGTAGAGTTCCTGCGCATTGTGCGAAACCAGGAATTCGAGAAGCTTGGCGGCGTTGTCCTTGTGCGGCGCGTTGGCGGCCAGCGCGGCGCCCGAGATGTTGACGTGCGTGCCGCGATCGGCGGCATTCGGGAACAGGATCTTGACCGAGTCCGCCCAGGCCTTCTGCTCCGGGTTCTTCAGCATCGCCACCATGTAATAGGTGTTGCCGATCGCGAGATCGCACAGGCCAGCCTGTACGTCGCGTACGCCCTCGCGGTCGCCGCCTGCGGGCTTCCGCGCGAGGTTGTCACGCACGCCCGTGAGCCAGGCTTCGGCCTTCTCCTCGCCGTCGTGCGCGATGATCGAAGCGATCAGCGCAATGTTGTAGGTGTGCTGTCCGGAACGCGTGCAGATCTTGCCCTTCCACTTCGGGTCCGCAAGCTCTTCGTAGCTGATCGCGTCCTGCTTCACGCGGTCCTTCGAGGCATAGACGACGCGGGCGCGCTGTGTGACGGCGAACCAATGGCGTTCGGGATCGCGCAGCTTTGCATCGACCTTCTCTGAGATGACCTTCGAGTCGAGTGGCTGCGTGACGCCCGCTTCCTTGGCTTTGAACAGCAGGCCCGACTCGTTGACGAGCAGGACATCGGCCGGGCTGTTGCGGCCCTCGGCGGTCATGCGCTCGATGAGACCATCTTTGGAGAAGACGACGTTGGCCTTGATGCCGGTCTCTTTCGTGAATTCCTTGAGGACCGGTTCGATCAGTCCCGGCTCGCGATAGGAATAGATGTTCACCTCTTCCTCGGCGCGCACGTCGGTGCCGTAGGCGGCAAGTGCGGCCAGCGCGAGGATCGGCGCGGAGAGCGCGCGTGCGGCCGTACGAAGATGGGGTCGTGAAAACGTCATTGGTCAACTCTCCAATATTCGGGGTTCAAGGTCCCGCTATCGGCTTACCGTCGGACGTATGGAAAATGGCGCCGCGACGGGCCTGCAAGCCGCGTCGACCATAGAGCAGCGGCCGAGAAGTGCGTCAAGAAAGTCAACAATGTCCGAGGATGAGGATAGAGAAAAGGCGATTCCGACAGTTTAGAAATTGTCTAATGTCCAAGGGCGACGATAGAGGCCGAGCCCAGGATCACACCGGAACCACGCGCTCCTTCCGGAACACGACCGAGGCCGAGGTTCCCTGCCCTGGCACGCTCTCGATGATGAGGCTGGCGCCGTTCGCTTCGGCGAGCATTTGCACCATCGGAAGTCCGAGGCCAAGTCCCGCCCCCTTGCCTTTGCGCTTCGTACGAGATGCCTTCATTGCATCCGAAACATTGCTGAGTTCGCGCGGCGTCATTCCAGACCCCGTATCCGAGATTGCGATCGTGAACGGGCCGTCGACTTCGTAGTGCGCAACCGCCCTCACCGATCCGCCGCTTTCCGTGAACTTGATGGCATTGGTCAGGAGGTTGAACACGATTTGCCGGAGGCTTGTGGCATCGGCCACGATGTGCGGAAGGCGAGGGGCAAGCTCGAACGCAAGCGCGATGCCGGCGCGCTCGGCGAGTGGTGCCACCTGCGAAACAGAAGCCGCGAGCACCGCGCCCGCGTCGATCTCCGCAAACTCGAGCGCGGCAACGAGCGAGAGCGGATCGTGGTCGGTCCCCTCCGCCAGCATACGCTCGATAACGCCGATCATATGCTGCGCACTTCCGAAGATATCGGAGGCGTATCCGAGATAGCGCGCGCTTCCGAGGGGGCCGAAGCGTTGTTCCTTCATGATTTCGGCAGCTGCCGCGATGGCGCTGAGCGGCGTTTTGAGTTCATGCGCAAGGCGCGCGCGAAGCGTCGGCGAAAATTCGCGATCTGATGGAGACGCGCCACCGTCTGAGAGAGCGGCAGCCGACGGCGTTCGCGGCCCGGCCCGCTCCTCAGTGAGCCCTCTTGCGGCCTGCCCCTCGTGGATGCGCCGCGCGATTTCCTTGAGCTTCGCCGCGTCATTCCCGGCAAAGGAAGAATTTGCCGCGTCGGACGCATCGTGGAGGTCGTGCGACGGATCCTGAACGATGATGGCTGCGACCGTACGCGCGCCTGAGCGTGGGAGACGGGCGCGTGAGAGATGAATACGGCACGGCAATCGCAGGGCGCCGTTGCGGGTCCAGAAAACCAAGGCTTCGGTGCTGGTGTCTTGGTCTGATGAAGCCGCCAGCGCCCGCAACCGGACCAGCGCCGGCATCGAGGCGTCGAGCAGAGGTGGCGAGAGATCCGCGTCGGCGACCACACGGACGCCGTTGAGCCCGAGCAAAGCAGCGCCGTTTCCGTTGGCGGCGATGATGCGTCCCGCGTCGACATCGATCAGCCAGGCCGCCGACGATCCGCTCGCATCGAGCTGAGCGAGAGCGACAGCGGGCAGATCTTCTCCGAACAGCACGAGCACGCGGCGGTTCATGGGCTGAAGCACGGGACCACTGTTGTACGAAGTCTTGTCAGGCGGTCAGAGGAGCATGGCTTAAAGTAATGATGAGAAGCAAGATTTCGTAGGGGGGATCGCTCACCCCTTGGCGCGGCACGGCCCTCGCAGGTGCCGGTTCGGCGAACAGCAGGAGGCCGCTCGGCGCCGGCCAATTCGACATCGCCGCCTTGATCATTGATGTTGCGGGAAGTTCGCCCCCCTTCTATAAGCTCCAGCGATACGCGTCCCGGTATCCATCGGTCGGCTTTTTCGGGCACCCGATGGTCCGTTTAAAGCGTTGATGAAACAGATTAATTTTGTTTCGAGCTGAATCTGGGACGAGAGTTCGCAGTTGACAGAGCGGACGCCGTGACGGAGTAACCGTCACCTTGCGTTCCAGTCGACGCAGGTAAGCCGCCTTAGCTCAGTTGGTTAGAGCGCTAGATTGTGGATCTAGAGGTCCCCTGTTCAAGCCAGGGAGGCGGTACCACCAAAATCAGAAAAACATTGAGCCGAAGGCCGGAACGCGCGAGCGCGTGCCTTTCCATTGCGTCGATGCCGTTCCCGGTGGCTTGAGCCTGCCCGGGTGCCGCTTCGTCAGTTCGGCATGGCCCTTGAGGCTTTCCAATCCGCGAGTTGGATGATCTCGGCGGTGTGCCCCTGGGGAAGAGAGAGAACCAGCAGGCGCTGGTTCAGCCGATGCCGGTAACACGCGACGAGAAAGCTGACAGGTGCGCCGTACACATAGAAGCTGCCCGTGTTCTTGGACATGGAAGGCTCCGTGCTGTTGTGCACCCCCATGCAAAAGTGCTTCGCGCCTTCTCGCAAGTGCGGAACAACCACTATCGGAGCAGCAACTTGACCGCCGGCGCGGGATGATCATGCAAGCCGGCCGGAGCCGCTTCACGGCCTCGGAAGGACGTGATGGCAGTCGCGCAAAACCGCAGCGTGAAGGGTGTCGTCGATCGTTTCGGATAAGCCGATATCTGCCGCACAGCTCTCGTTGGGGAGAGCGACAAAATTCAATAAAATCAGATTGTTGAAAAGGATTGATGCCAATGGGCACAACAGCGATTGCTCCCATTTGTAACAAAGTGTGTCAAGGGAAAAGAATACTCAAGGTGTCATAAATACGGCGCCTTTCGGAACACTCCGCCGAGCGGCGCCACGATAGTTGACGCACAGCGTATAGATTTCGCAACTTGCTCTCATCTCACCCGATGAAGGTTGGATCGGACGCCGAGTTTTTCGCCGTCCGAACGGGGATTTCGAGCGCGCTTTTCGAAGCGCCGATGCTGATGGGGGAATGCGTAATGAGGGCGAGTGAGAACGAGAAGTCGGCCGTAGGGGCATCGGAGTGCCCGCCGGATCGCGCGGAGCCAAGGTCGTCTGCCGCAATCGCAACCACGCTCGGACTGCTGCCGCTCGTGACGTTTTCCGCGCCGTTCTCTGGCGCCGCTCTGGCCCAGCAGGCCGCCGCGCCGGCAGCCGAGCTGCCGCCGCTGGTCGTCGAGACCAAAGGCAAGAAGAAGCAGGCGGTCGCCAAGAAGAAGGCTGCACCCTCGAGCCCCACGCCCGTTGCTCCGCCGGCTGTCGAGCCTGTGGCCGAGCGCCCCCAAGCGCCGCCGCTGCCGGGACAGGCTGGCCCCGTCGCACCGGGCGAATACAAGGCCGACTACGTAACGTCGGCAAAGATCACCGGACCGCTGCTCAACACGCCGCAGACCGTGACCGTGATCCCCGGCACCATTCTCAGCGAGCGCGGCGCGCCAAACCTGACGCAGGCGCTGCGCAACACCCCGGGCATCACCTTCGATGCGGGTGAAAACGGATTCTCGACGTCGACCAACAACTTCAAGCTCCGGGGCTTCGACACCAGCGGCAACATCTTTGTCGACGGCGTGCGCAATTCCGGAAGTTTTGCGCGAGACATGTTCAACATCGAGCAGGTGGAAGTCGTCAAAGGTGCAGCTGCGGACAATGGCCGTGGCGCTGCTGCCGGCTACATCAACCTTGTGACCAAGGTGCCAACCACTGAAAACTTCATTCGCAGCGAATCCAGCATCACCTTCGACGAGCACGGAACCGATCCTTTGTTCCGGTCCACCATCGACGTCAACCAGCGGATCGGCACGGTCGCGGTCCGGATGAACGGCATGTACGAGAACGGCGGCGTGATGGGCCGCGATGTCGCCGAGGCAGAAGCCTACGGTCTTGCGCCGTCGATCGCGTTCGGCCTCGGTACGGACACGCGCGCAATCTTCTCCTATGAGCGCCTGCAGCGGAACGATCTGCCTGACTGGGGCGTGCCGGGAGCAACGATAAGCGGATTGAAAACGTTCAATCCTGTCACCGCTGGCGCTTCGCGCGATAGCTTCTATGGCTTGAAGAGCGATTACGATGATCTCGTTGGTGATCGTGTGACGGCTCGCTTCGAACACGATCTGTCGAGCAATTTCACTTTGACCAACCAGACCGTTTGGGACCGGGTCGATCGCGACGCGCGCTATACTGTCCCGACTGGGATCGTCGCCGGCCCGCCGGTGCAGGCAACGACGCAGAGACAGTTCTATGACCGCGTCAACGAGCTATGGAGCAACCAAACCAATCTCGCCGGCACATTCGTCGCGAGCGGCTTCAAGCACACGATTTCGACCGGCATCGAGTACACCAATGAAAGATCCGGCGCCAATCAGTTCGCTGCGCAGAACCCCGGCAACACCAGCTTGTTCGATCCCAATCCAGATCGCTACAACGCTGCGTCGCCGGCCCCGGACGGTCGCAATGACGTCGAGATCGATACCATCGCAGCCTATTTCTACGATACGATCGAACTGACGAAAAAACTCGACTTGGTTGGCGGCCTCCGCGTCGAGCATTACAAATATGAAATCGCGAGCAAAGCGCTTCCGAGCGGGGTGCCGGGTACGTTCGATGGCGTAGAGGGAAGCGAGACCACCCTCGGCGGCAAGATCGGTCTGGTATACAAGCCGGTTCCGAACGGCACGCTCTACGCATCGTACGGCGCTTCGGCTCTGCCTCCTGGCTCCTACCTTTCCAACCCGGATATTTCGCGATCTGGTGACGACGCTCTGCCTGGGTTCGCGCCGGAGGCCGATCCTGTGATGATCGACAACTACGAGGTCGGCGTAAAATGGGATTGGTTCGGTGGCAAGCTCTCCACGACGGCTGCCGCTTTCCGCACCGTGAAGAATGACGTGCCGCACAAGGTACGAAGCAATGCTGCGACATTCTTTGAAGACGGAGTGTTCTATGAAGATCAAGTCGTGCAGGGCATCGAGTTGGGCGTCGCAGGCAGTCTGACCGACCGCTGGAAGGTATTCGGCGGATTGCTGTTGCTCGACTCGGAGCGCAAGAACAGCGCCGAGTACAATTATCTTCAGTGCCGCGATCGGCCGGGCGATTTTGGTCTAGGGGCGGCGGGCCAGTGTGCGACGGCCGGCGTTACGACCAACGGCGACGAACTGGCCTTTACGCCGAACTTCTCGGCGACGCTGTGGATGACCTACGACGTGACGACCGCGTTCACGATCGGCGGCGGCGTGCAGTACACCGGCGAGTCCTTCCTCGGCCGCCCGGACGATGCCTTCCGCGTCATCAAGAACGGCGTACCGGGTGAGCTTCCGAGCTACTTCCTGGTCAACGTTATGGCGTCTTACGATCTGACCGACAACGTTGCCTTGCAGTTCAACGTCGACAACCTTTTCGACGAGGAATACGCGCTATCGACCAACTGGAACGGCTCGCGTGCAACGCTTGGTGCGCCGCGCACATTCCGCCTCGGCACCAAGTTTGATTTCTGACAAGCGAAGCATAGAAAATCCGGCGGGACGGGTTCCGCCCCGCCGGTAAATCACCTAAACACGCCGTTGCCGGGCTCGCCCCGGCAATTGGCGTTTTTGAGGAACTCGAAAATGCTCGTCACGATCCCCGATGTGCTGAATGCGGAGGAGGTGGCGGAGATCCGCCGCGTGCTCGAAAGCACCGACTGGGTGGATGGACGCGTCACCGCGGGCGATCAGGCGATCAAGGTCAAGAACAACCTGCAGGTGCCGATCGAGAGCCAAATCGCGCTGGAGCTTGGCCAGATCGTGCTCAAGGCGCTCGGCAGCAATCCAACCTTCATGAGCGCCGCGTTGCCGCTGCGCGTGCTGCCGCCGATGTTCAACCGCTACGATGTTGGCATGACCTTCGGCGCCCACGTCGATGGGTCGATCCGCGCGCTGCCGGGCGGCCAGCGGATGCGGACCGATGTGTCCTCAACGCTGTTCCTCACGCCGCCCGAGGATTACGACGGCGGCGAACTCGTGGTGCACGACACCTACGGCACGCACGCCGTGAAGCTGCCCGCTGGCCATATGGTCGTCTATCCGGCGACCAGCATGCACAGCGTGACGCCGGTCACGCGTGGCAGCCGATGGGCTTCGTTCTTCTGGACCCAGTCGATGATCAAGGACGACTGGCAGCGTCACATGCTCTATGATCTCGACCGCTCGATCATGAGCATCCGCGAGCGGCTGCCGGATGACGATGCAGCCGTCGTTGGTTTGACCGCGCACTATCACAACCTGATCCGCCAATGGTCCGAGGTATGAGCGGCGCACGCCCCGCTCGCCTGCTGAAGCGCGAGGCGCCGTGAGGGTCGATCCTGCAGCTAGCCCCGTTCCCGAAGACGTCGTCGCCGCGCTCGACTATGAGCGCCACGCGCGCCAGCGCCTTCCCGCTGACGTGTGGGCGTACATTGCGGGAGCAGGCGCCGATGGACTGACCAGGCGGTGGAACCGGGAGGCCTTCGACAGCCGCAGGCTTTCAGGTCGCGTGCTGGCGGATATGTCGGGGGCTTCGACCGCAACCACGCTGCTCGGCGCGCACCTGCCGTTTCCAATTCTTCTGGCGCCGGTGGCGCATCAGAAGCTCGCTCATCCCGACGGTGAGTTGGCCACCGTCATTGCTGCGTCGGCCTGCGCCGCCTGGATGACCGTCAGCACGCTCGCGAGCGCGACCATCGAAGACATCGCGGAGGCGTCCCAAACGACGCTGTGGTTTCAGCTTTACATGCAGGCCGAAAGAGCGGCGACGCTGGGTCTGGTTCGGCGCGCCGAGGCAGCCGGATATAAGGCGCTCGTCGTGACGGTCGATGCGTCGATCAATGGCGTACGCAATGACGAGCAGCGCGCGGGCTTTCGGATGCCCCCGCACGTTCGCCCCGTCAACGTCGAGGGATTTAAAGCGCCGGTATCGCGCGCGGGGCCAGGCGAAAGTCCGGTGTTCAAGGGCCTGCTCGATAGCGCGCCGACCTGGGCAGATATCGATTGGTTGCGCAGCGAGACCGACCTGCCGATCTTGATCAAAGGCGTCGTGTCTCCGAAAGACGCCGAGCTCGCCATCGCAGCCGGCATGAACGGCATCATCGTTTCGAACCACGGCGGCCGCACGCTCGACACGCTGCCCGCGAGCCTCGATGCGCTCGAAGCGGTGGCCGCGCGTGTCGAAGGGCGTGTCCCGTTGCTGCTCGATGGCGGCGTGCGGCGTGGCACCGATGTTCTGAAGGCGCTCGCCGTTGGTGCCAGCGCCGTCATGATCGGCCAGCCGATCATGCATGCCCTCGCCGTCGCAGGCGCGGTGGGTGTCCTGCATCTGCTGACGATCCTCCGCGCCGAGTTCGAGGCCGCGATGGCCATGACCGGCTGCGCTACGATCGATGACATCGATCGCGACGTGCTTTGGCCAAGCTAACGTTCGGTCGGATCGGACGATAGAAACGCCGCCACCGCATCTGTCTTGATCTGCGTCGGGTCCGTCGCATTGAGCCTGGCAGCACTCAGCACGGCCTGGGCGAGCCGCTCACGCGCGAACGTGATCGCGGTCGGATCGGGTCCGACGTGAGACGCGACTTCCTCCCACGCCAAATCGAACGCGGCATAGAGAACTTCGAGGGCTTCAGGCGCGAACGACGCGTTTTCGATGAGTTTGCGAACGGGCATGGGAAGACTTCTCGCGGCGGGATCAATCAAGTGCTCGATTGATATGCGGCAAGCACCAATGCGCTGTCGGTCATCTATATGACGGAATGGATCATTCCGGATAAGTTTTCGGCAGGTGTTGAGCAATGCGCGTGCGCGTCAGCGAATAGCACTCGCACGAGACGCGCATGAGGCCATCGCGATCGAGGATCGTCACCCGCTTGCGCCCGCTGTCGATCAGTCCGGCTTTCAGCAGTCCATGCATGGCGTTGGTGATCGAAGGCCTCTGCACGCCGAGCATTTCCGCCAGCAGATCCTGGGTAAGCAGCATCGTGTCGTCGTCGGCCCGGTCGCGCATCATCAGGAGCCAGCGCGCAAGCCGCTGAGTGAGATTGTGGGCTCCGTTACAACCCGCCGAAATCATCACCTGCTCGAGAAAGGCATGAACATGGCAGTACATCAGCGTGCGGAACGCCGGGATCGTATCCATCGCGTTCACGAAAACTGAACGTGGCATCTTGGCGGCGGTGCCGGGAAGCTGCACAAGGAGCCGGGCGGACGAGGTTTTTGCGCCGAACACGGCCTGAAAACCGGTTCCGCCCTCCCGTCCGATCGTAGCCATTTCTATAATAGCGCCGTCAGGATAGACTGCGACCACCGAAATCACTCCGCTATCCGGGAAGTACACGTGATCGAGGGCCGAATCCGCGTCCATCAGCACTTGTTCGCGCTCGCACTTGATCGGTTCGAGACTGGGAAGAAGCTGCCCACGGATTCGGCTCGGTAACGCGAGAAGAAGCCTGTTGCGGGGCCAATCGTGCAGGGCTGTCATGGTATGGGCAGCTCGGGCTCAGGTTCGATGTCGTTCAAGGGCACCTGAAGCCGAATACGCAACTGGGCGTTAAGGTTCCGCCGGATCGGCGAGCCAGGTGCGAAATGACCGGAGTACGGATAAGGCCGTGCGCGACACTATTGCGCAGGCGGGAAGTTCCCGGTCGGTGGGCAAGATTGCGACTTAATATTGACGCGAGTAGTATAGTTTTATTTATGTGCCCGACACGCGGACACAACGAACGAGAACAAGCGGGTTACCTGAGATCATGACGATGTATTCTACAATGGTTCCAGTCTGGCGCCGTAATCGGGCGGGTACTGTTCTTCGTATCATTACGGTTGCCGCGATGATTTCGGCCCACGCAGCGCCGATGGCCGCGCAGGAAGTCGCCCCGCCCGCCGCCACCGAAAGCGCCGCGCCGTCTCAGGCCGCGCCGGCCGCCGCGCCCGAGCCGACCTTGCC
>NZ_JAVIFT010000001.1 GCF_031157355.1 Hyphomicrobium sp. LHD-15 | reverse complement strand
GCTCGATGTGCGGGCCGAAGTTCTGCTCGATGGAGATCACCCGCGAAGTCCGCGACTACGCCTCGAGGCTGAATGAAGCGGCCGTTGAGTTCGCCGAGGAGACGACGCGGATAGATCCTAATTCCGACCCGCAAGCCGGCAAGGACGCCCCCGTCCGCGAAGCGGGCATGCGTGAGATGAGCGAAAAATTCCGCGAACTGGGCAACCAGATCTACATCGACAAACCCTGATCGGCATACGCGCTGGAAGCGCAGCCGACTAGGGTCGGGCGGCGGCGCCCCAGGGGTATCGTCCGACCCGAATGGATTTGACGGCAGACAGCGACGCCACATCGATCATGGTGACGTCGTTGGAGCCGCCATTTGTCGTGACCAGCAGTTTGTCGTCTCGGGTGAGTTCGAGATGCCAAACCCGGATGCCCACCAAAATATATTTCTTGACCACGCCGGACTGTGCATCCACGACCGCGACGCGATTGGCAGACCCCAATGCGACGAATGCGTTTTTCCCATCCTTCGTGAGGCGAATTCCGACCGGCGTTATGAGATTTTTGGTGACGCCGGGCACCTCGAAGGTGACCGTTCTCTCGATCGCGCGTGTCGCAACGTCGATGACGGAAACCGTTCCCGCAATCTCGGATGAAACCCAGAGCTTCTTGCCGTCGGCGGAAAATTCTGCATGACGCGGACGCGCGCCGACAAGGACGTTGTCGGCGATCTTGAGCGTCGCGGCATCGATGAGATGCACCATGTTGCTAGTCTCTGAGGTCACCGCAACAATTTTTCCGTCCGGCGATACGGCAATGCCTTCAGGCTCGACGCCGACGTCCACACGCCCCAGAACCTCGCGGGTTTGCACGTCTATGGCCGTCACGGCCGCACTGTCCTCGTTTGCCGTGTAAAGGCGGAGGCCATCGCTTGCGACAGCCAGTTGCTCCGGATCGTCGATGTTGTCGAAATCGCGGACGTGTTCGTAGGTATGCGCGTCGAACTCCTGAATGGCGTTGCTGTCGCTCGCGCAAAGAAAGAGCTTTTTCCCGTCGGGAGAAAGTTTGAGGCCGCGCGGGCGCTGCCCCACGCGCAAGGTATGCACAACCTCCATCTTGTCGATATTGATAACGGAGATGGTGTTGTCCTGCTCGTTGCTCACGAAAACTTCGTGGGCTTTGATCGTTGAAGGCGCACACGTCAGGAGCCCGAGGGCGACAAGTCCGGCTTGGATCCGCATGTTCCAGTCCATTCGAATTGGGCTGTGAATGAGGTGGCGAGAGGCGCGCGACTGCCGTCCGCATCGCGAAACCGATTCACGAAAACGGATTCTCTACGCCGGGAGGCGCGAAGATGTGCGCTGCTTCTCGCCATCGGAGGTGTGCAAGCGCTAGTCAGCGCTTGCACAACGTCTTGAGCCGATCGGGCGTAGCGATCAGTTGCTTGGCGGCTGTTGCGCAGCCTCCAGCGCCCGCTTTCTGATGAAGTTTTGCAACGCCGTCAGGTCGTCGTCGGAGAGGTTCTTGAACCTCGGCATACCGTTGGTCGAGAGAGCACCGCCCTGGACGATGGTCTTGAACTGCTCGGTATGCACGACAGCCTCGGACGCACGAAGGTCAGGCGTGTAACCGCCCGAGACCGCACCGGCGCCATGGCACCACGCGCAGGACGCCTTGTAGACATGCTGTCCCTTGTCGACCAGCTTGTCGTCGGGCGTGAAGTCGGTGGGCGTCAGAACCTTCGCGAAGGTGCGCTCGCCAACCACGGGCATGGGCTTGTCGGCACCGACGGCAAACGTCAGCAGCTGACGCTGTTGCGCGCGGTATCCCCATCCGTATTGAGCCATCGAGCTTCCGCCGCCGTACGCGACAGCAGCACCGCCGAACCCGACCAGGACCGAAACGTACTGGGTCCCATCGACGGAATAGGTGATCGGAGGCGCGCTGATGCCGCTCCCCGCGTTGACCGCCCAGAGCTCCTTGCCGTCACGCGCGTCATAGGCTGCGAACTTGCCGTCGATCTGGCCTTGGAACACGAGATTTCCCGCCGTGGTCAGCGTGCCCGCGTTCCAGTAGTTGGGTTGCGGGATCTCCCAGGCCTTCTTCTGCTTCACCGGATCCCAGGCGAGCAAAGAGCTGGTGCCGGCGTCCTTCGGAATGTCGTTGCCGAGGCCCACATCCACGCCGACGTCGATCTGAAACGACGGCTTCTTCCAGGAATTGAAGTCGATGGTCGAGTCGTCCCAACGGGTCGCCAATTCCATCTTCGGAATGTAGACCAGCCCGGTGTTCGGATTGTACGACATCGCATGCCACGAATGGGCACCGAACACGCTCGGGTAGATCGTGACGGGCTTGCCCTCGTAGCGTGCGCCTTCCGCCTCGATCGGTCGGCCGGTTTTCATGTCGATGCCGGTCGCCCAGGTGACTTTTGCGATAGGCTCCGCCGAGAGCAGCTTTCCGTCCTTGCGGTCAAGAACGTAGAAGAAGCCGTTCTTGGGCGCGTGCATCAGCACTTTCTTTTTGCCCTCGCCGGCCTTCAGCTCGAGGTCCGCGAGGACGATGTCCATCGTGGAGGTATAATCCCAGGTCTCTCCCGGCGTTGTCTGATAGTGCCACTTGTACGATCCGGTCTTCGCATCGAGAGCGACGATCGAGCAGAGGAAGAGGTTGTCGCCGCCTTGCGGGCTGCGGAGTTTCTGGTTCCAGGGACCGCCGTTGCCGGTTCCGATCAGAATTTGATCGTACTCTGCGTCATAGGTGAACGCGTTCCAGGTCTGGCCGCCGCCGCCGATCTTCCACCACTCGCCGGTCCAGGTCTTGGCCGCCATCTCCTGTGCTTTGTCCTCGAAGCCGTCGGCAGGGTTGCCGGGAACGACATAGAACTTCCAGGCCTCCTTGCCGGTGTCGACGTGATAAGCGGTGATGAAGCCGCGCCCGCCACCTTGCTCGGAACCGCCGTTGCCGATGATCACCAGATCGCGGAACGCCTTCGGAGCGCCACTGATATGAAGCGGCAGCTTCGGATCGAATGTCTGCGTGGTCCAGACCGGCGAGCCGGTTTTCGCGTCCAGCGCGATGAGGCGGCCGTCGGCCGTCGCGATGATCACCTTGCCTTTATAGAACGTCAGGCCTCGGCTCCAGCCCCACATCATGCGGGCGCGGTCGCCGGCATGCTTCAGCGTCTCGGGGTCGTATTCCCAGATCAGCTTTCCTGTCTTCGCGTCGACCGCGCGTGCGACGCTGTAGCTACCGGTGAAATACAGGACACCATCGACGACGAGAGGAGTTCCCACGAGCGCACGATCTTCCGGCAGCGGAAGCGACCAGGCCAGACCCGTCTTTCCGACGTTTTCGGCATTGATCTGGTCGAGCGGGCTGAACCTCTGCTCGCTATGATCGCGTCCATAGGCCAGCCAATTGTCTTTCTGCGCCGGATCGGCCAGCGCAGCGTCATCGACCACGGTATCGGCCGAAGCGTCGTTCCAAAAACCGGAGAACGTACTGGCCACGGCCAGCATCATCGCTGTACCGGCAATACGCCTCAATCTGTCCGCCTTCATCCTTGTCCCCTCCTCAGGGTGTTTCCTGTCCTAAGACTTTTCGTTCCGTTTTTTATTGGGGAGGTCTCGTTACTGGCGCAGCCGCGAGTCCTGACCACTCCATCCGATCGCCAGGATATGCGAGGCCCTGCGAGCAGCGTGGAACCGCCCCCATGCGAATTACCTTTGGCCAGATCGTATCAGGCCCGGATCGCATCCAACGGCGAAACCCCCGCTGCCTTCGATAGGCAGGGGTCTGAGCAGTCGCGGCACGTAGTGCCTCATCTCGTTTCCTCCAGCATGCAGGCTCGCCTGTTAGGGCGGCCCGTTCTCTCGTTGCCGGGATTATCGGGGCAAGGCTCATGCCAAACACGAACTAGAGCGTTTCCGTGCGAATCCGGCGATCACGCAGCAAGCATTTGTCGCGGTGCTGCTCCACATGTTGCGAACGCACTCCGATGCGCATTTCGCACGCCGCGCGCATGATGCATCGCACCATCGCGAGAGATGTCGTTTCGAGATTGAGATACCGCGTCGCGCGCCGGAAAGAGAGCTCAATCAACGCGGCACAGGAAAGTTTTTCGGCGCGGAGTCTCTTATTTCCCGCCGCGTCGTTTCACTGATTTTCAGTCGCCCCTTTGTCGCGCCGCGCATGCGACGCATGTCGCAAGGACGAGACGTGCCGCGCCCCGGATTGCCCAATGGCGCCGACGTTTCCCGCCGTCCGTCAAGGCTTTAGTCCCCGCGCAATGCTCTGGCACGAACAATGCGTCTACACATCTGCACGCGAGAGACAGGCTGACAGAGATCCAAGCCGCGATTGTCGCGCGAATAAAAAATAGTTTTCGGGGAGGATAAACTTGCTTCCGACACGCGATCAAAAAGTATGGATGTACGAGACCATGCTCGTCAGCCGATACTTCGAAGAAACAATTGAAGCGATTTATCTTGAGGGCAAGAAGCCGGTTTTCAATATGGCCAAGGGACCGATTCCGGGAGAGATGCATCTCTCCAACGGACAGGAGCCTTGTGCCGTCGGCGTGTGCGCGCACCTGACACCGAAGGATGTCGTCACCTCCACCCATCGCCCTCACCACGTCGCCATCGCCAAGGGCGTCGATCTGAAGAGGATGGCGGCGGAGATCTTCGGAAAGAAAACCGGTTTGAGCGGTGGCCGCGGCGGCCACATGCACATCTTCGATCCCGATGTGAACTTCAGCTGCTCGGGCATCATCGGGCAGGGCATGGGACCGGCGGTCGGCGCCGCGCTCTCGCGCAAGCTGCAAGGCAAGGAAGGCGTTGCGGTCGCCTATATCGGTGAGGGCGCCGCCAATCAGGGCGCTTTCCACGAAGCGCTCAATCTGGCCGCGGTATGGAAGCTCCCGGTGATCTTCGTCGTCGAAGATAACGCATGGGGCATTTCCGTCGCCAAGGCGACGTCCACCGCGGTGCCGAACAACGCCATGCGGGCCCAGGCCTACGGCATGCCCGGTCATCTGATCCCCGGAAACGATCCCATCGCGATCTACTCCGCCGCGGGTGAGGCCATTGCACGCGCCAGAAGCGGCGGGGGACCGACGCTCCTGGATATCGAAACCGATCGTCTCGCCGGGCACTTCATGGGCGACGCCGAGGCGTACCGTCCGAAAGGCGAGCTCGACGCCTTGCGAGCCAGGGATCCGATCCCCGCGCTTGCCCGGCGTCTGCAAGCCGAGGATGGCCTGAGCGATGACGACAACGGCGCGATCATGGCGAGGGCCCGCGGCAGGGTGGACGAGGCGATCAAGTTTGCACGCGAAAGCGATTACCCGGCGCCGGAAGAAGCGCTGGACAAGGTGTTCGCCTGACGAGCGCGCCAGCTGGTTCAGAAACGACGTAACCAAAAAATTACAGGAGAACGCCCATGTCTTCCGTAGCTGCTGCTGCGGTCAACGAGCGCCGGCTGACGATCGCGCGCGCTATGGCTGAATCGATTGCCCAGGAGATGCGGATCGATCCGCGGGTCTTCGTAATGGGCGAGGACGTCGGACCGCTCGGCGGCGTGTTCGGCAACACCCGCGGCCTGTTCGATGAGTTCGGCGCCGAGCGCGTGCGCGATACGCCGATTTCGGAAACGGCATTCATGGGCGCAGCCGTTGGCGCCGCGTCCGACGGCATGCGCCCCATCGTCGAGCTGATGTTCGTCGACTTCTTCGGCGTCTGCTTCGACGCGATTTACAACTCGATGGCTAAGAACACCTACTTCTCGGGTGGCACGGTCAAGGTGCCCGTGGTGCTCATGACCTCGACGGGCGGCGGCTATTCGGATGCCGGACAGCACTCCCAATGCCTCTACGGAACCTTCGCGCATCTTCCCGGAATGAAGGTCGTAGCCCCGAGCAACGCCTACGACGCCAAGGGTCTCATGACCACGGCGATCCGCGACGAAAACCCCGTGATCTACATGTACCACAAGGGGCTTCAGGGTATGGGCTGGCTCGGCACCGAGCCCGCGGCCACGGTCAATGTTCCGGAAGAAAGCTACACGATTCCGTTCGGCAAGGCGGCGATCGTGCGTGAAGGCAAGGACGTCACCATCGTCGGCGTGGCGATGGGCGTCCACAATGCGCTCAAGGCTGCCGAGAAGCTGGCGACCCAGGGCGTGAGCGCCGAGGTCGTGGACCTGCGGACGCTCGTCCCTCTCGATCGCGAGACCGTGTTCGCGTCGGTCGCCAAGACCGGCAAGCTGATCGTCGTCGACGAGGACTATCAGAGCTACGGCATGACCGGCGAGATCATCGCCAGCATTGTCGAACGCGATCTTTCCGTTCTCAAAGCCGCGCCTCAGCGCGTCGCCTATCCGGATATTCCAATTCCGTTCACTCGGCCGATGGAGCAGTTCGCTCTGCCGAACCCCGAGAAGATCATCGAAGCCTACGAAAAAATGAAAGGACGTCGCGGATGGCGGTGGATGTAAAGATCCCAACTGATCTTTGGGAAGAGGACGCAGAGGCTGCCATCACGAGCTGGCTCGTCTCCGACGGCGCCAACGTCTCGGAGGGCCAGTTGATCGCGGAGATCATGGTCGAAAAGGTCCAGTACGAGATCCGTTCTCCGGGCGCCGGCACCATCAAGATAGGGCTTCCGGTGGAAGCCGTCGTCGCAAAGGGCGGCTCGATCGCAACAATCTCATAATTCGACGAGGAACTGAGCCGTGACGACTGAAATACAACCTCGCGCCGACGCGGAGATCCCCGACCGCATCATTCCGCTCACCGGGATGAGAGGGATGATCGCGTCGAAAATGAAGGAAAGCATTTCGACCTCGGCTCAGTTGACCCACATCGCCGAATGCGATGCGACGGCCCTCAACGCGGCGAAGGCACAACTGGCGGAGCGGGGCCTGAAGGCGTCCGTCGAGGATCTTTTGGTTCACGCCGTTGTCTCTTCGCTGCGCAAACACCCGAGCCTCAATGCGACGCTCGAAGAGAACGCCATCCGGGTGAAGTCCGCGATGAATATCTCTTGCGCGATCGCGTTGCCCGGCGATCTCCTTGTGGCGCCCACGATCTTGAATGCGGATCGGATGTCGTTGGAGGAGAGAATCGTCGCCCGCCGCGATCTCGTCGAGCGCGCGCGTATCAACAAGCTATCGGTGAAGGAGATGACGGCCGGCACCTTCACCCTGTCCAATATCGGCCTGTCACGTGTGCGCTACTTCACGCCAATCCTGAACATGCCGCAGGTCGCGATCCTGGGCATCGGCGAGGCAGGATTGCGCCCCTGGGTCGTCGGTGAAGGACGCATTGAGGCCCGTCCGGTGATGGGACTTTCGCTCACGTTCGATCACCGCGCCGTCAACGGCGCCCCCGCCGCAAACTTCCTGACCGATCTTTGCCAGGCCATCGAACAGTTCAAGATCGAGTAGTCCGTGCTAGCCAGTTTCGAGGATCCGGTGTTGGCAGCGGAGCCTGAGGCTCCGCTCCTGGATTTCACCACCGCGCAGTCCCTCGAAAGGCGGCTGCTCGACGCGGCGGCCTTGCGCGGATTTGGCTGCGACTGGGCCGTCTGGAGAACGCATCAGGCGCTCATCGTCCCGTCGCAAACCGCGAATGCGGCGGGTTTTCATGTGGCGTCCCGTGAGATGTTGGCCCGCGGATGGCCGGTCTACGTCCGCGACACCGGCGGCGACGTGACACCCCAATCACCGGGCATCATCAACGCGTCGGCCGCATTCGTGCTCCCTCGCACGGCCGATCTGAGCATTCGCGCCACCTACCAGCAGTTCTGCGAGCCGCTCGTCGCATTCCTGCGCACGGTCGGCATCGACGCCTATTTGTCGAGCGTGCCGGGTGCTTTCTGTGATGGCGCTTTCAACATCGTGGTCGGTGGCCGGAAGCTGGCGGGGACGGCGCAGCGTTGGCGGCTCACGCGCACCTGTGACGGCGATCCGGCCGTTGCCGTGTTGGCACATGCGGCAATCCTAGCGGATCCGGACATCGATCGCAGCATAGCCGCGACGAACCTGTTCTATCGTCTCTGCGGAGAGTCCCGCGAGGTGGACACGGCCCGGCATACGTCGTTGGCTATGCTTCTGAAGACAGCGCAAACAAGCGCGCACGGCCTCTCGCAGCGCCTGAGCGATTATCTCGCGCAGCAATCAACGCCCGCACTTAGTCCTGCTGGTTAGGAGAGACGATCCCGTACTTGCGGATCTTCCGGTGCAAGGTCGCCCGGCTGATGCCGAGCCCCTGCGCGGCGGTAGTGATGCACCATTTGGTCGCCTTGAGAGCGTCCATGATTTTCTCTTGTTCGACGCGTTCGTAAGCGAGCTCCAAGGTCGCGCTCGGAGGAGCGCTCGCGATCTGTCCCATGTAACGCGAGGCGTCGGCCTTCGCGGAGGTCGAGGTCAGCAGCTCTTCAGGAATGTGGTCGACTGTGATCTCGTGATCGTTGTGAACCGATAGGATCCAGCGGATCACGTTCTTCAATTCGCGCAGATTGCCCGGCCAGCGGTACTTGCGAAAAAGATCCTGCACCTCCGCCGATAGGTTGATCTTCTCGGCGTCGGAGCCAAGTTCGTCCTCGAGGATCCGCGCCACCAGTTCGAGAATGTCGGCCCGCTCCCGCAACGGAGAGATAACGATCTGCGCGCCTTTGATGCGGTAGTAAAGATCTCGCCGAAACCGCCCGGCCTCGACGAGGTGCGGCAGGTCGCGATGGGTCGCGCAAATGATTCTCACATCCACGGAGATTGGCTCGGTCGCGCCGAGCGGGGAAACCTCACGCTCCTCGAGTACGCGGAGGAGATGAGCCTGTAGGTCGGTCGGCATGTCGCCGATCTCGTCCAGGAACAGCGTTCCCCCGTTGCTGGCGACGATCTTTCCGACGCGGCCCGCCTTCAGGCCTCCGGTGAAGGTGCCGGGCGCGTAGCCGAACAGCTCGCTCGCGAGCAGCGTTTCGGGGATCGCGGCGCAGTTGACGGCAACGTAGGGTTTGGCGGCCCGGTTGCTCTCGAGGTGAATAGCCTTGGCAAAGGTGTCCTTGCCGACGCCCGTCTCGCCGAGCAGCAGAAGCGAGATGTCGCGGTCCAGAAGCTTTCTGCAAAGATCCACGTTGTGGCGCATCTTCGGATCGCTGCCTGCGACGCGGTCGAGCGCGAGCGGCACGGATTTTCCGCTGCCGCGCGACTTCGCCGTTTGCTGGCTCGAAACGGCAGGGCCGGAACGCAGCGCCTTCTTCTTCGGAAGGAAGGTCGTCACGTAGAGGTCGGTGCCGTCGGTGCCGTTGAACTTGACGTTGTGCGAAGCCAGAGGCTTGAGGTCGTCAAGCGAAACGCGCCAAAGATCCTGGATGTGCAGTCCGCCCAAATCGGAAAGCTCGGCCACGCCTAGAAAGGAAAGCGCCTCTTGCGTAGCTCCCAGCAAGCGGCCTGATTCATCGGTTGCAATGAGCGCATTCAATGCCAGTGGCATCGACTCCGGCTCGCGCGAAAGCGCAACGATGCAGCTGTTCTGGTGGCACTTCCGGAAGAGCGTTGTGCTGATGCTCGCGGCGGCCTCGCGCACGATGTGGTGCGCGAACGAGCACTCCGAACTATTGGCAACGGACCGCCCGGAGAAATCCAGAACCGCAGCGACGCGGCCATCGGGCGCGAAGATCGGCGCTGCCGTGCAGGTGAACCCTCTCAAGGACTGATTGTAGTGAGCCGCACCAGCGACAGTAACTGGCCGACGTGACACGATGCACGTACCGATGCCGTTGGTGCCGACCATGTTCTCGTTCCATCGCGAACCTGTCGCGAGGCCCTCATGAACCAGCTCACGGCTGGCGGACGAGTCGGCGTAGCCTTGGATAACGATACCGGTCGCGTCGCTGAGCAGCAGGCAGTAGTCGGCGTCACGTGCGACATGCCTCAAGTGTGCGACGGTTGCATCGGATTCGAAGATGATCTCTTCCATCCGCGAACGCAGCTCACGGATATTCTGATCCGTGACGCGCTCGACATCCCGACGCATGGTCGCGTCAAGACCATACTCCTGGACACAACGGTTCCAGGAAGCTTGGATGACCTCGCCACCAGGCGGCTGCCCGGCAAACCGCGACGGATTCTGGGACATCGCCAGATATCTCTATTGGTTGTTCTTTAAGCGTTTCCTGGCACGGAGCTTGCCATTAGTCATGCAGACAAGCAAGGCGAGTTTGTCGCAGATCGATGACATTACGAGCGCAAGATTAAGCAGTTCGCAGCCTCCGCAGAGCGGCGCGCGCGACGTCGCTTGGATATCGTCAGTCCTAGTCCGAAATGGCTTGTCGGAAATTCGATTTGCTAGAGTGAGATGACAAGCATCCATTCTAGAAGGGCACGTCGCGACAGCTAGAGCGGCAACCATCGCGGGCCGACACGCAACGTCACTGGGCAGCCACTCCTCGAAAAAAAGCGCGGCTGGGTTAACGGCAAGCCGGCCGGCATGTCCGGGTTTGATCATGCCGGCCGTAACAGATCTCGAAAGAGCTGAGCTTTGTGAAAGCTACTCTCGTGGTCCGCCGTAGCCGTTGAGCTCGCCCGTCGCCAGCGTGTTCTGATAGATGAAGAAGCCGGCCAGCGCGGCTGTGGCGCTCTTGTCGATATCGAGCTTCGGCGTTTTCAGCGCATGCACGGTGAAGGTGTAGCGGTGCTTTCTGCCTTTGGGCGGGCAGGGACCGAAGAAGCCGGGCTTTCCGAGATCGGTATTCCCTTCGACCGTACCGGCAGGCAAGACGCCTCCCTTGATCGATCTTACGTCGGATGGAATGTTGTAGACGACCCAATGCCAAAAGCCGCTGCCGGTCGGGGCGTCATGGTCGTAGAAGGTGATCGCATAGCTTTGCGTTCCCTCCGGCCCCGCGTCCCAAGCGAGATCCGGCAGCTTGTTGCCGCCGCTGCATCCGAAGTTGTTCCAGAAGTGGTCGTTGCTGATCGGCTCGCCTTCCTTGAACGTCGGGCTGTCAAGCGCGAGCGGCTTATCGGTGCCGGTCGGCGGTGCAACCAGTGGCACGCTGACAGCGGTGGCGATGAAACCACTCGTTGCCAAGAACGCCGCCGCCAGCGCTGTCGCTTTGAAATTGATCATAGGTGTTCTCCGTGGATGGCTAGATGTGGATGGCCTGACCGGCCGCGGACAGCGCGCTTTCGTGCATCATTTCCGACAAGGTCGGATGCGGAAAGATCGTCCAGCCCAGGTCGCGTTGCGTCGCGCCGCACTGCATGGCGATCACAAAACCCTGGATTAGCTCCGTCACCTCCGCGCCGCACATGTGCGCGCCGATCAAACGTCCGTTCCCGGCATCGAAGATCGTCTTGACGAGACCCTCGGTCTCGCCCAACGCGATGGCCTTCCCGTTCCCTCGAAACGGGAAGCGGCCAACCAGAATCTCGATACCGGCCTCTCGTGCGCGCGCTTCCGTCAAGCCGACACTGGCGATCTGCGGATGGCAGTAGGTGCAGCCCGGAATTCTGTCCTTCGCAATCGCATGAGCCGGACGCCCGGCAATCGCCTCGATGCAGGCGACACCTTCATGCTCCGCCTTGTGAGCGAGCATGGGTGGACCGGCCACATCACCGATGGCGTAAATACCGGGAACATTGGTGCGCCCGAGCGCCTGCGTGGCGATCGTTCCGTTCCTGAGTTCGATTCCGAGAGCTTCGAGGCCAAGGTTCTCCGTGTTGCCGACGACGCCGACAGCCGAAAGCAGCCGCTCCGCAGAAAGCTCCTGCGTGGCATCTTTGTTGATCACCGTCGCGCGTATCCCGTCCGGGTCCTTCGCAACCGAGGCGACGCGCGCATCGGTCAGGATCTTGATCCCGGATTTTTCGAACTGCTTGCGGGCAAATGCGGCGATCTCCGCGTCTTCGGCCGGCAAAATCTGCGGCAGCACCTCGACCACCGTGACGTCGACACCGAGTGTCCGATAAAAGCTGGCGAACTCGATTCCGATCGCGCCCGATCCGACGACGATCATGGATTTCGGAATGGACGGTGGGTTCAACGCCTCGAAATAGGTCCAGATGCGATCGCCGTCCGGTTCGAGGCCAGGCAGCACGCGTGGCCGTGCGCCGGTCGCGACGATGATGTGGCGCGCTTGATAGGTGCCGGGCCCGAGGACGGCCTTGGGTGCGGGATGTTGCGGCTGAACGGCCGGTTTCGCGGTCGGGTGGACTGTAACTTCGCCCGCAACGGCGCTGGGCGCCCGCGTGACCGAGGCCTCTCCCCAGATGACATCCACCTTGTTCTTCTTGAGCAGAAAGCCGACGCCCGTGTTGAGCTGCGCCGAGATCGATCGCGAGCGTTGAATGACGGCGGCCGGATCGTAGCTGAGCCCGTCCGCCTTGAGGCCGAAATCCTTGGCGCGGGAGGCGAGATGGAAAACTTCCGCCGTGCGGAGCAACGCCTTGGTCGGAATACAGCCCCAGTTGAGGCAGATGCCGCCGAGGTGCTCCCGCTCGACGATCGCGCACTTGAGCCCGAGCTGCGCGCCGCGTATCGCCGTCACGTAGCCTCCAGGTCCGGCGCCAATGACGATTACATCGTAGACTGCGTTGTCCATCGTGTCCTTTTTGGTGGGAAATTACGAGCCTCGCGGAATGGCCGCCGCGAGGCTCCTCTCTGGAGAAATGGCGGGCCCCACGAGGAGGCACCGCGGATGATCGACGGCGGAAGGGATCAGACGTGACCGCGCTGCATTTCTCCAGCGAGATACTCGGCCTGACGGATGGCCAACGCGACAATCGTCAACGTCGGGTTCGGCGAGCCGCTGCCCGTGAACTGGCTACCGTCAGAAACGAAGAGGTTCTTGATGTCGTGGGATTGGCCCCACTTGTTCAAGACACCATCGCGCGGCTTTTCGCTCATGCGATTGGTGCCCATGTTGTGGCTCGCCGGATAGGCAGGCAGGTTATAGATCTCCGTCGACCCGAGCGCGTTGTAGATCTTTTCCATCTGCTGATAGGAGTGGTTGCGCATGTTGGTGTCGTTCGGGTGGTCGGTCTTGTAAACGACAGGCGCAGGCAATCCGTACTGATCCTTCTCGGTCGGATGCAGCTCGATGCGGTTCTGCTCCTGCGCCAGGTCCTCGCCGCAGATCCACACCCCCGACATGTACTTGTACTTCTCGAGCGCGCCCGACACTTTGCGCCCCCAGCCAGTCGGGCCAGGGACCAGAAACGCCGAGAGGAACCCGAGCCCGAGAGCCAGCTTCTCGATCGTGTAGCCGGCAACGAAACCTCGCTTCGGATCGTTGTGCGCTTCATCTCGGACGATGCCGGCGACCGCCGTGCCGCGGTTCATGTGAACTTCGCCGGGCATGACCGCGTAAACGCCCGCTGTCATGTGCGTCATGTAGTTCCGGCCCACTTGCCCCGACGAGTTGGCAAGCCCGTTCGGAAACATGTTCGAAGCCGAGTTCAGGAGCAGCCGGGGCGACTCGATGGAGTTGCCCGCCACGCAGACGACCCTGGCTTTCTGTCTCTGCGTTTTGCCCTCGGCGTCCGCGTACACCACGCCGGTCACCTTGCCGGTCTTGTCGTGCTCGATCATCAGCACCATGCAGTTGGTGCGGACTTCGCAGTTGCCGGTCGCCTGCGCCTTGGGCAATTCGGTGTAGAGCGTCGACCACTTCGCACCGAGCTTGCAGCCCTGCATGCAGAACCCGATCTGCTGGCAGGCCGGGCGATCGTCTCGCTCAACCGAGTTGATCGACATCGGGCCCGCGGTGATTTTCGAGTAGCCGATCCGGCGCGCGCCTTCGGCCAGCACCTTGAAGTCCGCGCTCCAGGGAAGGTGGGGCATTCCGGTTACCTCTCCGGTGGTGCCCATCTTCAGCTCGGCCTTGTCGTAGTAGGGCGAGAGTTCCGCCAGCGTAATCGGCCAATCGATGACGTTCGCCCCGACGACCTCTCCGTTGGTCGTCTTCATCTTGAACTCGTGCTCCTGGAAGCGGATCGAAACGCCGGCCCAGTGCACTGTCGAGCCGCCAAGACCTTTTACGATCCAGGCGGGGAGGTTGGGATGGTTCCGCGCGCCATGCCAGCCGCCGGCGGAGAAGCGTTTGTCGAGCCACGAGATCTTGGAGAACATCGCCCATTCGTCGTTCTCGATGTCGTCCAGGCTGAGCTTGTTGCCTGCTTCCAGCACGACGCATTTCACGCCCTTCTGGGCAAGTTCGTTGGCCATCGTACCGCCGCCCGCGCCGGAGCCGACGATGACGACGAGGCTGTCGTCGTTGAGATCGAATTTAGCAGTCATGAGTTTCCCCCCGAGGAGATTGAGCCGGCGTTAGAACCAGTCGATTTTGTCGAAGCCCTTGTCGATGAAGCCGCCGGTCTCCCAGGACGACCCGTCGTATCCGAACTTCGGCCACAGGGTTTTGTTATTGTAGAGCCCCATCAGCAGGCCGCCCTTGATCTTCTGGAAGAAGTCCGTGAGCTCGATGGTTCGGAGAACGCCTTCTCTCTCCTCCGGTTTGGAAATCGCGATGTAGTTGGCTTTGTAGATGTGCTGCGCGCGCTGCTCGAGATCCGCGAGGCCCTTACTCAGAAGATCCGCGACCTCGGGCGAGCTTTCCGCTTCGACGAGGATGGCGTCGAGCACCGCCTGATAAGGTGCATCGTCCAGAAGGTCATCGTGGGGGTAGATGTCGCGCGCAACGCGGAGCAAGGTTGTTTTCTGGTCCGCATTCAGCGGAGCCGCGAGAGCGCCCGGCGGAAGCGCCGGAAGGGCTAGTGCGGCGGTGACGAGCATCATCGATTGGAGCAGACGACGGCGCGTGACTTCAGTCCTCGCGGCCGCAGACGCTCCGACCTGCATTGGTGGATTGTACATAGTGTCCTCCCGATGCCGTCGGTTGTTGGCCTCTGAACCGAGGCTCTTGTGACGGCTGACGTAAGTTCCGCAAATTGCGTGCCAACGGAAGAAAATCTGAAACCGCGGAAGACCCCGGTTTTCGGGGCGCCGTCATCTCATCGGTGCGCGACATCCGCGCTGCCGATGCGGCACCTGTCGCATCCTGCCGGACACCGGAGAAGATTTAGGAGCTCGGAGATCAGGTCCGGCCGGGGCTGTGACGTGAGCCTGGCACGGACGCATGCAAACGCTTCAGTGGGAAGCGGGCTGCTTGGACAAATAGTTCAGATAAGCGACAAGCTCCCAGATCTGCTCTGGTGTGAAGGTTTCGCCCCAAGGCGGCATCACATCCGATCCGGTACGTCCCTCGGTGATTGTCTTGTGCGCGTCCGCCGGAGTGAAATGGGTGTTGCCCTTGAAGCTCGGCGTCTTGCCGCCTTCGCCCTCGGAGCCGTGGCAGTACGCAGCGCAGTTCGCCCCGAAGCGCTTCTTGCCGGTTTCAATTCTCGCCGGATCGGACAGGTCGAAAGGAGCGGTGATCGCGCCGGCATCATCTGCAAACGCCGAATGATCCAGAAACACCGAGGTCATCATGCAGATCAGTGCGAAGCGCAGGCCTTGACGGTTCATCTATCCGTGATCCCCAGACTAAGAAATGGAAACGGCCGCCAAGGCTTATGTCTCGGCGGCCGTCAGATGCTAGCAGGTGTTAGTCCACCGTGAATACGAGCAGTGCTGCGCCGCCCGGAAGATCCTTGATCTTCGGGAATGCGCCGCTGAGGAAGCCGGGTGCGTGAGAGCCGAGTCCGGTCGGAATGGCGATGTACTGCTTGCCATTGACCGCGTAGCTCACCGGCCCGCCACGCGCGCCCGAGCCGGCATTGAACTTCCACAGCTCCTTGCCGTTATCCGCGTCGTAGGCGTAGAGATTGCCGTACATGTCGCCCGTGAACACCAAGCCACCTGCGGTCGAGAGAACCGAGCTCAGCGGCGGCATGTCGAAGCGAACCTTCCAGGATTCCTTGCCGGTCAGCGGATCGAATGCGGCGAGCCAGCCGTCGGCCTTCTTACCCGGCGGGTCCGTCAGCTTGATGTCCGCAAGTCCGAGCGAAAGCGATCCCACGCCGGCAGGCTTTTCCTGCTTGGCGCTGGTGACGTGATTGCAGACCTCCATGCCGTGCGAGTACCAGAGTTTCGTACCCGGGTTATACGAGCCGTGGTTCCAGCTGCGTGCGCCGAGCAAGTTCGGGCAGTGCAGCTTGGTCTTGTCGGTCTCGGGGAAGTTCGGCTCGATCGGGATACCAGTCTTCGGATCGACGCCCTTCGCCCAGTTCATGTTCTCGGTGTACTGCCACACGTTCTTGATGTCGCCGTTGTCCTTGTTCATCACGTAGACAAAGCCGTTTTTGTTGAGATGAACGAGGGATTGCGAGCCCTTGCCATCGGGTACGAGTAGCGCCTCGTAGGCCGAGTCGAAGTCCCAGGTATCGTTGGGGACTTCCTGCCGGTGCCATTTGATCTTGCCCGTCTTCGGCTCGAGCGCCAGCACGGTTGCCGTGTAGAGATTGTCGCCTTCGCGCCCCTCGCGATTGAAGTCGGGAGCAGCATTGCTCGTGCCGATGTAGATCGTATCGGTCGAAGGATCGTAGGTTCCCGGCAGCCACGCTGAGCCGCCGCCCACATTGCGGCTATCGCCCGGCCAGCTCTTGGGATCGTCCTTCGGGATGTCGAAGGTCCAGGCTCGCTCGCCGGTATCGGCGTTGACCGCAAAGATCTTGCCGATGATCGGCTGATCGCCGCCGGTCGTGCCTCCGAACAGGATGTCGCCGGCCAGCTGGGGCGGCGACGAGAACAGAGCGCCGTACTCGTTCTTCATGTTTGTCAGTTGGGTCGACCAAAGCTCCTTGCCGGTCTTCTGGTCCAGCGCGATGAAGCGGCCGTCCAGCGAGCCGATGAAGACCTTGCCCCTGCCGACGGTTACGCCGCGGCTGGCGGACTGGTAGAAGACCTGCTTGACGATCGGATCGAGCTTCGCCGTGTAGCGCCAGATGACCGCTCCGGTCGCCGCATCCAAGGCGAACACGTTGTTGTCGGCAGCGATCGTGTACATCACGCCGTCGATGACGATCGGCGTCGCCTGAAGACCATGCGTGATCACCCCGGGCTGATGGATCCACGAGATGTGCAGCTTCTTCACGTTGTCCTTGTTGATCTGGTCCAGCGGGCTGAACCGCCAGGCATTCGGACTGCGGTGATACTGCGGCCAGTTGTTCGGATCGTCGAACCCGGGCCCTTTGCCTTCAGCGCTTGCGGCTCCAGCACTCAGCAAGACAAGTGCTGCCCCGCCCACGATGCTTGACCAGGAGCGCTTCGGCTCCATTCTTTTGAGCATGTTTCTCTCCCCGTCGCCCGCCATCGGGCAAACACTTCGCCATGACTTGACGGCATCGATCGATGCAGGCTCTGTGCCAAGACCCGGGAGTTTGTCCTACCCCTTATTTCTGCTTTTCCCACACAGTATTTCCATAACTACACGGGAAGGAAGATGCGTCATGTGACGCGTTACTATTGTCGCATGCTCAAGCGAAATCACCGCCAGAACGTCGAACTCCGACGACGAAAGGCGTACAGCGCGCGTCCGCAGTGAGGAACATCTGCGGGCGGAGGAAAATAAACAGAAAGACGAAGTTCCTGAAAAGATCGGGACTCGGAAGAGCCTGCGAACTGCCAGGTCGGCCGCTTCGGAATTTCTGCTCGGGCGCTTTGATAGAAAGAAATGGAATTTCCATTCAAAATGCGACTCCAGCCCATTTAATTAGGCCGCATTAGGCGCTGCCGAAAAAACCGCCCGGGCAGGGCGGCGAGCCGACGCCAGAAAGCGTCGCGCGACAATTGTCGCACGGGGTTTTCGCTTGTCCGAACGGGGCGGGATCTACGTCCTTACCGGCATGCCGGTAAACCGTCGAGTGCAGCGTTCAGTGTTGCGTGATGGCCACGGTTTGCGACGGGTCGCGGAAACGGGTGCGACACCGGGTTGCGCCGCACTCCATTGTTTTAACTCAAGTTCTTGTTGCCACCGAATGCAGAATCGTTGCGGGAGATATTCCCGGAACGGTCGCCGGACCGTGGGGTGTGCTCGATTGGCACAGCCCTTGCTCACAACATCAGCGACCGGATGAAATCGGGTGCCGGCATACCTGGAATTGGCCAACCAAGCCAATGCCCAAGGACAGAAGCGTAAAAGGTCTTCGAAGCGGGAGCGCCAAAGCGTGAGACGGGGGTTTTTGAACCTTTGGCGTCCGATCGAAAAGACAACAATAAGGAAACTAGAAGACTACGACGGGAAAGGGCCTAACACGATGAACGGGGGAGTGAAAAACCGGGTTTTATGCGCTTTGATTGCATCAGCCGGGTTGTGCTTTGGTATCGATACCGCCAAATCGGCGGATCTCGGCGGAGATTGCTGCGCCGACCTGGAGGAACGCGTTGCCGAGCTTGAGGCGACGACGGCTCGCAAGGGAAACCGCAAGGTCTCGTTGACGATCTCTGGTTGGGTGACCCAGCAGGTCATGGGATGGGATGACAGCATCGAGTCGGATGCCTACGTCGGCACCAGCTTGAACGATCTCGGCGACCGTTTGCATTTCGACGGCAGCGCGAAGATCGACGCGGAATGGTCTGCTGGCTATAGCGTGCGTCTCGACATTACCGGAGCGAACGGCTTCGTTCAGGATGCCAACAACGCCAACGGAGGAAGCGGCCCGCCGGGCAGCCTCAACTCGTATTGGTGGCTGAAGAGTGAGCGTCTCGGCCGCGTCTCGGTAGGTCGCCAAAGCCAGGCGTCAGACGATACCTGGGTTGATCTTTCCGGCGCCGGCAGCATCTTCGCCGCAAACCTCGTGATCTTCGACGGTCAGAACTTCCAGCTCGTCCCGGAGGGCACAGGCACGCGGGCGAAGGCCCGCTGGGGTGATGTCGCGACCTGCTACACGGTCGGCGTCGGCATCTTCGCAGACTGCGGCGGCGATCGCACCAACAGCGTGCGTTACGATACGCCGACCTGGAACGGGTTCGTGCTCTCGACCTCATGGGGCGAGGACGATTTCTGGGACGTCGCGCTCCGCCACGCCGGCCAGTTCGGTTCTTTCAAGACCGCAACGGGCATCTCCTATCAGGACAATACGTCCAAGCGCATCAACACGACCACGGACTCCGAGCTTTTCCAGGTCAACTTCGCGTTCCTGCATGAGCCCACGGGTCTGTTCGGCAGCGTCCACTGGGGACACGAGACCCCTGAGGGCGCCAAGGAGACCAACCAGCTCTATCTGAAGGCAGGTGTCCGCGCCGGGCTGAACGGCCTCGGCAAGACCGTGTTCTACGGTGAGTACGGCCAGGACGACGATATGTTCAGCGGCCTTACCGGCGGCGCGGTCTTCAGCGGCGTCACCGATATCTGCGATGGTTTCGCAGGCACCGGTGGCAACATCGATACGGCTTGCGGTGTCGCCGCTTCCGTTGATCCGACGGGCTCGACGTTCCGCCGGTTCGGCTTCGGCGTCGTCCAGGAAATCGATGCCGCATCGATGGCGATTTGGCTCAAGTACAAGAACTACAGCGCGGATGTCGACTTCACGGCCGATGGCGTCAAGGGCAAGGAGGATTTCGAAGACCTCCACATCTATGCCCTCGGTGCAGCGGTGTTCTTCTAAGGTTTGGGGGAGCGTGAGGGAGCGCTTGGCTGCATGATGAACCTCTTCCAGAGGCAGCCTGACGTTCCCTCACATTTTTCTCCGACACGTTTCTACCCAAGGTGCGACGACCGAAGGGCAGCGCTTTCCCAATCGCGCTGCCCTCCGTTTTTCCTGGAATGCGGCGCCGTGCCGTCGGGCAGTTTTGCTCGCCGTTTCGGCCCCGAAAGCACGCGATCGAGAGCGTGAGCTTCAGACATCGACATGAGCCCCGACACCGAGTGTCTCCGTCTGGGCTGCGGTTCGCAATGCGTTCGCCGCAGCCGTTGATCTCACTGCCCACAAAGGAAGACTGAATGACATACCTTGAGCAAAATCGCGAAATTCTCACCGCCGCGCGCAACCTGACCCCACAGCAGAAGCGCATCTTGTTCCTCCTCTCTCTCGGGTATCAGAACAAGGTGATCGGCGCCGCTCTCGGCCTGACCGAGAGCTCGATCAAGTCTCACATGACCCAGATTCTCAGTGCGCTGTCCTGCACCAATCGGACGCAAGCCGCGCTCGTCGCCTTGTGCCTTCAGAACCAGCTGAAGATCGACGACATCGTCGGGCGCCGCCGCGTGCCTGCGGATAAATGCATCCCGACGGATCACCAGATCGATATCGATTTTCTCGGCGGCAACCCGCTGCTCTCACAGCTGGGCTATCGTTTGGGAAGTGGCGCTTCGACCTTCTGAAGCCGTCCCGAGGTAACGGGGCCGCGGCTTGGCTCGCGGCCCGTCACGCTCAATAAGTCACGATCAAAAATCTACATCGAAGGGCGCGATACTATTTCTCGAGGAGCGACGACAGCACCGCGACTGCGTCATCGGTTTTGCCCGCAAGCTCGAGGCCGATGAACCGATCTATCGCCCGCTCGTGGGCAGCCAGGAAATCGAGCGCCTTCTTGTCAGAAGGGCGCGCGCCGTCGGCGAGGCGATCGTAAAGGGCGACGTAATCGGGAATCCATTTCGCCCAGTCCTCCAGAATTTCGCGATACGTCTTGCCGGCGTACTTCCTTGCGAACGCCTCGCCCTCGGCCACGTTGGTATCACTGAGCGCAATTCCATAGCGCGCGATCAAGGCCTCGAGTTCCGCAGTCGTTCGCGCCTCGAGCGCAGCCAGCAGATCGAGCTTGTGACGATGTTCCTCGCCCGCGATCTCGGCCAGTGCCTTGAAGATCACCTCGCCTTGGATCTCTCCGTCAGCGGCCTTTCTGATTTCGGAGATGTAATCGTCTTCCGTGACCACCATCGCGCGCCTCCTGAGAATTCTCGGAATAATCCATAAACGGTTTGCTTCAGCAACACAGCCCCGGTCGCCCACCGGCGAAGCAAAGAGCATGCGAACCGGGCCCGTCCGAGCTCCGCCTATGACGACACTGCGTCCAGTTACCCCTTGGCCCACTTATCCGGCGCGGCTACGCTCCGGCCGAAACGGAAACGCGTTCGAGGCTCCATGGCATCCGGCGACCCAACATCCGATGAAAACGCGGCCTACATCTCCGCGACAGCCGAAACGCTCGGCCTGACCATCAAGCCCGAGTGGATGGAAAACGTGGCCCGCTTCTTTGCTGTCGCAAAGGACATGGCCGCATTCGTCGCCGCGAGCGGCGCCTTGACGGACTCCGAGCAGGCCCCGGTGTTCGAGCCCAGAGACGCCGAATGACGACACCGCCGACAACCGCCCGCGAGATCGCCACCGCTGTCACCAACGGAGACATCTCGGCCGTCGAGGTCACGCGCCGGGCCTTGGATCTCATTGCGGAGAAGGACGCCCATATCGGCGCCTTCACCGAGGTCACCGCCAAGCGCGCGCTCGTGGAAGCTGAAGCCGTCGACAAGCGCCGCCGCAACGGCGAGCCGCTAGGCCCATTGGCGGGCGTACCGTTCGGCGTAAAGAACCTCTACGACGTCGAAGGAATTCCCACGCTCGCTGGATCGAAGATCAATCGGGCCCATCCGCCCGCCACAGCCGATGCCGTGCTGATCCAACGTATGACCGCGGCGGGCGCTGTCCTGCTCGGCGCGCTCAACATGGGCGAATATGCCTACGACTTCACCGGTGAGAACGCCCACTACGGTCCCGCCCGCAATCCGCTTGATCCCACCCGCATGTCGGGCGGATCCGCCGCCGCGGTCGCGGCCGGCTTCGTGCCGGTCTCGCTCGGCTCCGATACCAACGGCTCCATTCGCGTTCCGTCGGCATTCTGCGGTCTCTATGGATTGAAGCCCACCTACGGCCGCCTGCCGCGAACGGGCTCGTTCCCGTTCTGCGAAAGCCTCGATCACCTCGGGCCGTTCGCACGCGCCGCGGGCGATCTCGCTCTCTGCTACGATGCCGTCCAGGGAACCGACGACCGCGATCCGGTATGCGCGAAGCGGCCAGTCGCGCTGACCGTCCCGGAGCTTGCGAAGGGCGCGGACGGCCTCAGGATCGCGGTTGCCGGCGGTTATTTTCGTAAGGATGCCGAGCCGGACGCGCTCGCGGCTGTCGATCGCGCGGCCGAGGCGTTGGGAACTTCTCGCGTAATCGACATTCCAGATAGCGCGCGAGCGCGCGCATCGGCCTTCCTGATCACCAATGCCGAGAGCAGCGCCTTTCATCTGGATCGCCTGCGCCGTCAGGCAGAGGATTTCGACCCCGACACGCGCGATCGCTTCCTGGCAGGCGCGCTACTTCCGGCGAGTTGGTACATCGCCGCCCAGCGATTTCGCCGTCAGTTCGAGGAGGCGATGCACAAGGTTTTCGAGGAGTGCGATGTCCTGCTCGCTCCCTCGACGCCCATGAGCGCGCCTCTGCTCGGGCAGAAAACAATGATGCTCGGCGGCCGCGAAGTGCCGCTGCGCGCTAACATCGGTATTTTCACCCAGCCGATCTCGTTCATCGGGCTTCCGGTGGCCGCGGTTCCCGTACGCCACGCCGGGCGCATGCCGTATGGCGTACAGGTCATCTCCAAGCCGTGGCGGGAGGATCTGTGCCTGCGGGTCGCGTCAGTTCTTGAAGCGGCGCGCCTCGCTCCCACACAAGAGAAGGCTGTAGGTCTTGCGTGGTGCGCTGCACACTGAAGTATGTCGCAGCGAGAACGACGCGGCACTGCAGCAATCGCCACCCTATCGAGAGTAATCTTTCTTACCGACAAATCCTCTCACGTCGGATAAGGTTACCGCATCGGCAGGAGAGTAAATCTAGGCGTTGCCGACTGAGAGACACCCACAATTGGGCTCCCGCCTGTCGTGACCGACGGAGGTTGCCACATGCTCCCCGATCCACATTCCTATTTCACCGACGACGAGCTGTCTGAGCTCAAGAACGTTTACGCGGCCGCATGCCGCGAGCTCGGCATCGACCTCAGCGCCAACCATGGCCCGTTGAGAGAACGCGTCGCGAGCTTGGTCATGGATTTCGCGCGCGCCGGTGAATGCGATAGTGACGTCATCCGCATGCGCGTGATCGGCCAACTGAATGCGCTCGAAAACGCATCTCGAGCGCCGCCTCAGAGCACTTTCTGAAGCAAGCCGCTCAAACCAATCTTCTCAAACTACGCGTTCGCAAAAGCCAATGGGGCACCGGCCGGAGTTTGAGTCCAGCCAGTGCCCCTAGTAATCAGCGCCATCCTGAGTGCTCCGGAAAAGTGTGATCCCATAGGAAGCACGGCAAAACCGAAGGCCTGAGTGGCGCACCGGAGGAACAACGCGGTATTGGGCGTCATGTTCCTTCGGGAATGCGATTTTTCTCGTTTGCCGCCTGTCGCTGGGCGGCGGCTTCCTGATCGAGGCGGCCCGTCGCAGCAAGCCGCAGCATCCGCAAGTCCCCCCGCAACGACCACAGCGGATGAGAGAAAGTCGCGGGCGTGTTGCGCTCGAAAATGGCATGCCCGGCCCAAGCTGCGCCGTACGCCGATACGACCGCGCCGATCAGCCATTGCGGCTTCCATGTCGCAAGAAAAAGCGTGGCGCAGCCGAGACCAACTGCCGTTCCGCCCAAATGCATCAGTCGCGTCCTGCGATCAGAATGGGCGTTGATGTAGTCGGGCCAGAACTCTTCGAACGAGGTAGGCTCTTTCGCATGTACGTCTGTCATGGGCGACCCTTCGAAAGCTGCCTATCGAGCACTTACGTCTCAATACGCGAGCGAAGGCGCGTGTTCCCCGTTATCGAAATGCTCTTCGGGTTCAGGAGAGATCGCCGCGAATCCGCGTCAGATCATTTCCTTGAGCAGCGTCCGGGCTGCGACTTCGGGCTTGGTTTCTTCCGCGCCCGTGCATCTCCGAAGTGTAACGCCGCCAGGCGCCCAGTAAATGACGGACACGATATCGCCCTCGACGCAGAAAGTTGCGTCGTGATGCTTGCCGTCTTTCGCGATGCTGAAAGAGTGAGACAGCGATGGAGCAGTGGCCATGTGGCGTTCCTTCGTCCGTTGCGGATGAACGAACAAACTTTTCCTGTGAATAAATTATACGCTGAGTCGGAGGATGGCGAGCTACGTCTGAATACGTACTCTCCGGCGCCCGGCCTAAAGGCAAGGCCGGCGCGGAAAAATTGCTGCAATGCAGTGGAGAGGCTTGCGAGCCGAAACGGACTATCCGTCTGAGCGCATCACCGACTTCGGACGAAGCTGCACCAGTTTCGCCTTGGCCAGAGGCCGAACGGTCTTGCCGCTCCAGAACAGCTTGTCCGTGAACGAAAGAATGTCCACCGCAAGCGTTAGGACCGGTGCGACCAGAAGATAAAGCACCTTCGTATCAGTCCGGCAGTGCGGCCACTCGCGCCGCGCGATCCAGAGCGAGCGCCCGACGTAAAAGGCGGCAAGCGCCATCAGGAGGGTCGAACCGGAGAGAAGCAACGACAGCCCGGTCGCGGTTTCTTCAGCTGCAATAAGCTCTTCTGTCACCATCAACACCAGATCACATTCGGCCAGGGATCAAGTTTAGAATGTCATGAATGTAACATCGAAGCCAGGCAAGCGTTCCAGTTAATCAACCCCTTACGGGTTCTTTCTTAGGTGCGTCGGGGGTGCAGGTGAGACTGTCGCTTCCTCCTGCCGCGGCGATTTTTTTATCTCGGTATTGCGGATCTCGCGCCTGACGCCGCGCAGTATGATCATGAGCGTCGCCGTGACCCGCCGTGGAGGCAGCTTGCACGTGCGTGCTCCCGATGAGACACGCAATCCACGTCCCTATGCGACCGATGTGCGTTTCCCGGATCCTTCTCGGCCGCGTTTACCCTTATCGCCGCCAGGGCCGAAACAGGCGGACCGCAAACGATCGTTGGCATCGATGCTGCAACTTGCCGTTCATGAACAAGAGTTTCAGGTCATGAACAAGAGATCGTCGGCGAAACTGCTACTTCGTTGTCTCGGAATGGGACTGTTGGCTGCCGGTCCGGGCGCCGTTGCGGCTGCGCCGGGTCAGGAGCCTGGAGCCGGACACCGAATGCCGACCGGCGTCGAGCTGATTGCGTTCGAAGCGCCAGGCTGCATCTACTGTCCGATTTTCCGCCGTGACGTGCTGCCGTCCTATGCTGCCTCGCGCGCCGGCAAGGCTGCCCCTCTGCGCTTTGTCGACTTGAATGACGAGGCAGCGGACAGCTTCCAGCTTTCGGCGCCGGTCACGATGGTGCCGACCCTCGTTCTCGTCCGCGATGGTGTCGAAATCGGCCGCATCAGCGGATATTTCGGCCGCGACAACGTCCATCACATGTTGGATGCGATGCTCCCGCTCGAATGAGCTAAGCATGATGACACTGCCGCGCTAGCGCTCCTGCGCGTTCTGGCCGTAGCTCTTGAAACGTTCGAGCGCCTCCTGCATTTCCGCGTCCGTCAGCAGGCGCGGAGGGCCGAGCAGCAGGAGCTTGTAGTATTGCTCGGCGAGCACCTCGACCTCATGCGCGAGCTCGAGCGCGCTTGCGAGCGTCTCGCCCATGGCAATAGCGCCGTGATGTGCCATCAGGCAGGCTTTGCGGTCCTGAAGGCCGCGCGCGACGTGCTCGGCCAGTTCCGCGCTGCCGAACAGGGCATACGGCACGAGCGGAATATCGGCCCCGCCCGCCACCGCGACCATGTAGTGAAAAGCCGGGATCGATCGCCCCGCCGAGGCCAGCACCACGGCATGAAGGGAATGCGTGTGCACGACCGCATTCATGTCGGGACGCGCCTGGTAGGCCGCGAAATGGAATTGCCACTCCGACGACGGCTTCCTTTGTTTGCCCGGCACGCTTCCGTCGGCGGCGACGAACACGATGTCTTTGGGGCCAATGTCTTCGTAGGCAAGGCCCGTCGGCGTGATCAGCATGCCGTCTGCGAAGCGGCACGAAACGTTTCCGGATCGGCAAGGCGAAAGACCGCTGCGGCTCATGGCGAGCGCGGTGTCGAGCACGTCTCTCCTGAGCCGGCTTTCCCCGGAGGCGCTGGGCTTCTGCGTCTTCTTCTCTCCGGCGCGCTTGTCCTTGCCGCTCTTGGTCATGCCGCGCTCTCTCTCCGCTCCGGATAAAGCGAGAGAAGCCCGTTGCGGTCGGCAGACGCAACGCCCCGTTCGGTGATGAACCCTGTTACGAGGCGCGCGGGCGTCACGTCGAACGCGGGATTGGCGGCAGGAGAGCCGGGTGCGGCGATGTCCACGGTCACGACCGAGCCGTCTTCGAGCCTGCCCTGCATCTTGAGCACCTCGTCGGCGCTGCGTTCCTCGATCGGGATTCCGCGTCCCGACCCGAGCGTCCAGTCGATCGTGGAATAGGGGAGCGCCACATAAAACGGCACGTTGGTGTCGTGGGCGGCCAGCGCCTTGAGATAGGTTCCAATCTTGTTTGCGACATCGCCGTTCGCCGCAACGCGATCCGTGCCGACAATGCAGAGGTCCACCTTGCCATGCTGCATCAGGTGTCCGCCCGCGTTGTCGACGACAAGGGTATGCGGCACGCCGTGGCTGCCGAGCTCGAACGCCGTCAGCGAGGCGCCCTGATTGCGCGGGCGTGTTTCGTCGACCCATACGTGCACGGGAATTCCGGCGTCGTGCGCCTGATAGATCGGCGAGGTCGCGGTCCCCCAGTCGACGCAGGCGAGCCACCCCGCGTTGCAGTGGGTCAGGATGTTGACGGGTTCACCCTTGGGCTTTGTCTTGGCGGCCGCTTTGATCAGCTCCAGGCCGTGCACGCCGATGAGACGGCACGTCTCCACGTCGTCGTCAGCGATGGCTTGCGCTTTCGTGAATGCCGCCGCAGCGCGCGCGCTGGCGGGCAGGTCCTGAACGGCACGGCGCATCTCCTCGAGCGCCCAACGCAGGTTCACGGCCGTGGGCCGCTGCTTCGCAAGCAAATCGATGGCACCGGCGAGCACGGTGTCCGAAGCGTCACGACGAAGCGCGAGTGCGAGTCCGTAAGCCGCCGTCGCGCCGATCAGCGGAGCGCCGCGCACCTGCATGGTGAGGATCGCGCGGGCTGCCTCCTCCGCGGAGCGGATGGACACCGTCTCGAACCGGTGCGGCAGTCGGGTCTGATCGATGACGACGAACGACGCCCCGTCGTCCTCGGGCCAGATCGTGCGAAAGGATTTGCCGTTGATCTTCATCGGATGCCCCGCAGCCCGGTTTTGCGTTGTGCGTTGCTCAGTCGAGCCCGCCCATCACCGGCGGTCCTAAAGGAATATGGATCGTTTCGTCGAGTCCGCATCCCCCGTCCGAGAGCCCGCAGGAGAGCTGGTACCACTCGGCGTAAGGCCTGGCGGAGCGATCGGCGATGGCGAGGCCGCTTCTGCCGCAGCTTGGGCAGGCAACCGGCGTCTCGGGATCATCCCGCCAGCGGCGGATGGTCTCGAGCGCAGTTGCCAGTGCCGTCGCCGAAAGACCCATTCAATGTCCTTCGAATGCCACAAGGGAATGACACGCGATATCGTGGCTTTTCAGAAGCTTGCTGCCCCCGAGATCGGGAAGGTCGATGATGAAGGTCGCCCCCACGATGGTGCCGCCTGAGCGTCTGATCAGCTTGGCGGCTGCTTCCGCCGTGCCTCCGGTTGCGATCAGGTCGTCAACAATCAGGATCCGCTGACCCGGCGCGAGTGCGTCCTCGTGGATTTCGATGACATCGACGCCGTATTCGAGCGAATACTCCTGGCCGATGGTTTTCCAGGGCAATTTGCCCTTTTTGCGGATCGGAATGAAGCCGCAGCCGAGGCGGTCTGCGATGGCGCCGCCCAGGATGAACCCGCGCGCCTCGATGCCGGCGACGGCATCGATCGGCTGCGTCCGGTAGGGCTCGGCCATCTGCGCGATGGCCGCCTTGAAGCCCTGTGCGTCTCCGAGGAGGGTGGTCACGTCGCGGAACATAATGCCGCGCTTGGGGTAGTCCGGAATGGTACGGATCAGGTCTTTTAGTGAGTTCAAGAACACCTCCCGGTCAAATTCGTGGCGCAACTTAGCAATAACCTTTTCGCGAGGATAGCAGCGCGCGCGCCCGCGCAAACGCTGCGGGAGACCATGATCGCTTCGGGCCCTATCCGTCCGAAGCGTGAATCATCGGTCTCGTCTAAGGGGCGATACCACGCCTTTTGTGGAGTTATGGTGACGATATGACGGATGCGAATTTTCCGCTGACGGCGGACAGCGATTTTGACGATCTGCCCCGCACCCTGCGACGTGAGCGCGACGCCCGCGCACGGGAGGCAAGGGAGCGCGAGCAACGGGACAAGCGGGAGCGCGAAGGCCGCTCCGGCATGGACGCCTCTCTCGGAGACCCCCCGTCCTATCTCTCGCGTGGCCGGCCGGCGCCGACCGCCTACAACGATGACCCCGTTCCGGCGTCCGTTCAGCGCTTCGATGTTCCGTTTCTACGCCTGGTAGCGTTTTTCCTGAAGGCGGTGTTGGCATCCATTCCGGCGCTGATTCTCCTCGGCACCATTCTCTATTTCGCCGGCAAGGGGCTCGAAGCGTATTTCCCGGAGCTCGTGCGCATGAAGATCATGATTACGTTCCCGGGCGGTTGAGCGCACAGTTTCTTTTCGACCTACGAAAAATCCGCCGGCGAGCATCGCTCGCCGACGGATTTTTTTATTGCTCGAATGAGCGATCGTCCCGCTTAGAGCGAGTTCGACCAGTCGTCGAGTTCCTTCTTCACCTGGTCCTTGCCGTATCCATAGCGCTCTTGGATCTTGCCTTCGAGCTGCTCGCGGCGGCCGTTGATGGTGGTCAGGTCGTCGTCGGTGAGCTTGCCCCACTTCTCCTTCACCTGGCCGGAGAACTGCTTCCAGTTACCTTCGATACGATCCCAGTTCATCGCAAAACTCCTATGTTTGTTGAGAGTGTCGTGAGTAGCGCAAGTCACAACTCCTTCGTCGTGCCGACGCTTATGTCGGCACGCGCGTTCGCGTCATGACTAGAGATGGATGTCGATCAAAAACGGACACCGCCTCGCGGCAATGCTCGCGCGTCGTCACCTAGGCTCGACGTATGAGGCCGAGTACGAGCGAGATGACGAGGAAAACAATCGCCACCCAGAACAGGAGACGAGCTCCTTCCATTGCTGTACCGGCTACGCCGCCGAAGCCCAGAAACGCCGCAACAAGTGCAACCACGAGGAAAACAACGGCCCAGTGCAATAAATTGCCCATTATTCTCTCCGAGCGTTTCGAAGTTCGTTACCTCGTCATAACGTTCGGTCGGAAAATAGGTTCCAGCGGCCGTTGCATCGCGAATGAGCGACGTTCACGCAGGATGGTGCCGCGCTGATTACGTTCAGCCGGCGGGGCCGATCGGGAAGTGCCGCGTCCAGGCGGCCCCGTTTGTGTCATGCGCAGTGATGGACATCTCCGCCGCGCCGTTCGTCAAGTAGTCGAACTCCACCATCGGGTTCTGTGCGAGCGTGATCGAGCCGGTCATTTCGAACACCAGCGCGTCGCCCTGGCGCGCTTCGATCCGATCCACCATCAACAGCGGGATATAGAGCAGGCTCACCGGATCCAGCACCATGCCGGTGTGGTTCGGATGGTTGAGGCTGTAGCGTGCGCGCGCGATCTGGTGCGACCCGCTGGGTTTATTGCCGACGGCCGCAAAATCCATCTTACCCATGTTGGCGGCAATTTCGGCCGGATCGCCGACAGGAGGCGCCGAACACGACGCCTGCCCGCCTGCGAACTTCACCAGTTGCTCGGCCATGTAGAGTTTGCCGTCGCTGGTTTCGACGATGACGCGCACATCGGACTGCTGATCGAGACGGATGTGGGTGATGATATGCGCGTGGGTGCGCGCCTCGCCCAGCCGGAACACGGCGGCGACCGGCGAAGGATTTTCATCCACCACGAACGAGACCGATTTGATACTGCGGCCTTGGTCGGAGGCATCGTGCCCGAGCGTGATGTCGGCCTCGATCGGCACGCTGCGTACGTCGTCCGGTCGATAGGGCGCCGTGAGCTTCACCATCCCGCGGCCGTCCTGGATGGCGCGCCCGGCGAAGGCCTCGGCATGGATGCCGGGCCAGCTGTCGCTTGCGAGCGCGGTGCCCGGCAGGCAGGCGGCAACTGCGGCCAATGTCGCGATCGAGAAAGCGAAGAACGAGTGTTTCGGACGGCGGACCATGGGGGACGTTTCCCTTCTTTGAGACCCGGCGCTGCTGGGAGCGAAACGCGACGCGTGCAGATATTCGGGAATGTCTTCCCTCCGTTATGGGAAGTCAATCTGCCAACCATCTTGCGCCGCGATGGGAAGGTTTCCGGCAATTGAAAATCAAACGGGCCGGCTTTCCGCCGACCCGCCTTCGTTGTTTTATCTCGTCCTGCTGCCGCCCTTTACGGTCCCGCCGCCGGCCGGAAGCCGGCCTTGACCGCCTCGCTCTCGCTGCAGAACCAGCGCTCGCCTTTCTCAGGCTCCACCTTCACCTTCGCGTACCAGGGGCTCCACGGCATATGAAAGATGTGGCCGTTCTCGGTGATGTTGCCCTTGATCGCGCAGCCTTCGGGTGCCGCCGTTTCCGCAACGTCCCAGCGATGCTCGCGGAATGTCCACGGCGGCTCGGCTTCGCCCTTCCAGATGCCGATCTTCGCCTTGCGGGCTTCGGCTTCAATGGTTTGATATTTCGTGGAGTATTTCACGAAAGCCCAGGCATGACCGGTGCGAACCATCTCCGCGTTGATGTCTCGCCCGTCGGCCGAGCACCAGCCGAGTACACGCCCGTACTTGTCGCGCCCGGCGGATTGGCAATCGACACGCCGCCCGCCGACCATCCACCGCAGTTGCGCCGTGGCGGCGCGACCGCATTTCCAGCTTCCGAACCAGCCGCCTCCGCAGGTTTGATCCGTCTCCGGGGCATCGATGCCTTCGAGGCGAATCCGCTCTCCGGCGATCTCGAGCGTATCGCCGTCGATGACGGTCGCCGAGCCGCTGAGGATATCCCCGCCCGGGGCTCGCGCGGAGCCGGAGGAGGGAACCAGAAGATAAACCGCTGTGGCCAGCGCAAACGCCACCGGAAGCAGCGGACGGACGACACGAACATGCTCACTCATAGGTTGAAGAGTGACAGAGTCGCGTGTCGAAATGCAGACCCAATAACGGCACGATAATGCCGCTTAAGTTAATAATATGGCAGGATAAATTATGGTAAATACAACGTTAACGAAGGGTGAGATTGACCCTCTGAGGTTGAATCCGGAATCGGATCTCGATGCGAATAGGGCCTGAGGCATCAGTCCGGCCCGTGTCGCCCCAAAGCGTGGATAAATGTACGGCCGGGCGCGCACGTTGGGCCGCGCCCTGACACAATTACCGATTACGAGCTTTAGCTTGCGTATCCGTGGGATCTTGTGTCTGCGGGATGATGTGTGCGTCCCCGATAGATGTGGCCGGTCCTGAGATCGAAGCCCCATAGAACCAGACCCCATACCACCAGACCCATGAGGTCAGGAGACCGATGACGAACAGAACCCCGCCGCAGGGGAGGCCGCCCCGGCTGGAAACCTATCGCCCATCCGAGGAGCGGACCGGTTCGCCGCAGAGGCCGGCACCGGACGATTATCGCGCCGGCCACAGACCGGACCAGCGACCGGAGCCGCACCTTGGATACCCGCCGCCCCAGCGGCCGTCGCCGCAAGGCGAGCCCGCCCAAGGCCTGCCAGGAAGAGCGCGGGTGCCTCATCAGTACGGACCGCCGCTCGCCGCCGGTCCGCGCGGACCCATGCCATATCCCCAGCATCCCGAAACCCGCTACGCCGCAGCGCCGCGCGGGCGCTCCGGGTTGGGATCGGTGGTGTTCTACGGCGCGCTTGGCGTCATCGCGATGGCGGCCGGCGCGGTGGCGTTCGCGCTGACGGCGCTGCCTGCGAATTTCGTGCGCGACCGCGTGATCGCCGCCGTCAAGGAAAAAACCGGCCGCGATCTCGTGATCTCCGGTCCCTCGTCCTTCACGATCTATCCGGGCGTCGGCATTTCCCTGGCCGACGTTTCGCTGTCGGGCGCGCCGGGTTTCGAAGGTGCAAAACCTCTCGTCACCATGCAATCGCTCGATGTCAGCGTGGCGCTGCTGCCGTTGCTGCAGCGTGAGGTGCGCGTGAAAACCATGCACCTGCGCGACCCCGTCTTCAATCTCGAGGTGGATGGCAGCGGCCGCCGCTCGTGGGACTTTGCCGAAGTGGACGAACGCCGCGATCGGATCCGGCTCGCCCAGGCCGGGGGGGCGACCTCCGATGCGCCGCCGATCGATGCGTCTGGCCGGAGCGGGCAGCGCTTGCGCGTCGGTGACGTAAAGCTCGAAGACGTACGCATCGATAACGGCACGTTGAACTATGGCGACGCGCGCACCGGCAGCCGTTCGACGTTCTCGGCCATCAATGTCGAGCTTGGCCTGGCCGCGTTGACCGAGCCGCTGCTCGCCAAGGGCAATCTGGCCTGGAAGGGCAAGACGGTGAATTTCGACAGCACCCTGACCTCCGTCTCCGAGGTCATGGATCACCGCCCCGCCAAGCTCAAGCTGACGCTTGGCACCGATGCGCTCGATGCTACGTTCGATGGCTCGGCGAGCTTCGATAAGGATCTCACCGCCGAAGGCATTCTGTCGGCAAAGTCGCCGTCGGCGCGCGAGCTGGCAGGCTGGCTCGGAACCGAGATCGCGCCGTCTAACGGCTTCGGCGCACTGACCGCCAAGGGGTTGTTCCGCGGCAAGCCGGATCAATACATGTTTTCGACCGCCGAGATCGTCCTCGACCAGACGACGGCGCGCGGAGAAATCAGTCTCGATACCCGGGGCGCCCGGCCCTATGTGAAGGCCAATCTCAGGCTCACCGAGCTCGATCTCAACACCTATCGATCGCATGGTAGCGCGAGCCCATCCTCGTCGACGTCGGGCGCACCGAAAGCACAACAGGGAGGCGCGCAGTCGATCGAGGACCTCTTGGGTCGCGGCGAGGAAAGCGCGCCGGCTGGTCCACGCGTGAAGGGCTACACCAAGCGCGACGGCTGGGACGAGGAGCCGCTCGATATCGATGGCCTCGGCCGCATCGACGCCAACGCCAAGCTTTCGGTCGGGCGCCTCACGGTGCGCACGATCCGGCTCGATCAATCCGATCTGACGATCGCGCTCAAGAACCGCGTGATGAAGACCACGCTGGACGAGGTGCGCCTCTACGAAGGCAAGGGCCACGGCACCATCACGCTCGACGGCACCGCCGGCAACTCCGCGAGCCTGACCGCGAACATTGCGCTCGACGGCATCTCCGCCCAGCCGTTCCTGAAAGATGCCGCAGAGCTGGATCGCCTGACTGGCAAGGGCCGGCTGGCGCTCGCGCTGGCCGGGCAGGGAGCAACCGAACGCCAGCTCGTAGAAACGTTGAACGGCAAGTTCGAGTTTGCCTTCGCCGACGGCGCCATCATCGGCATCAACGTCGCCGAGATGATGCGCGGTCTCAGCAAAGGAAGGTTCGGCGGGCTCGGCACCGCCCCATCCGACAAGACCGACTTCAGCGAGATGACCTCGACCTGGACCGTGAACCAGGGCGTCGCCGAAAATCAGGATCTGAAACTCCTGAGCCCGCTGATGCGCCTCTCGGGTTCCGGCCGCGTCACGCTTCCCACGCGTGAAGTCGACTACATGCTGCGTCCGAAGCTGGTCGCGAGCCTGTCCGGGCAGGGCGGCGCGCAGGATGTCAACGGCATCGAGGTGCCGGTACGCGTGCATGGTCCTTGGGAGAACCCGAAATACACGCCCGATCTCGCCGGCATCCTCAAAGATCCCAAGGCGATCGACACCATCAAGCAGGTCGGCAAGCAGCTCGAAGGCAAAAACACCGACGAGATCGTGAACGATTTGCTGGGTGGTGGAGAGAAGGCCGAGAAGAAGAAAGCGAAGGCCAAGAAGCTGCTCGATCAGTTCCTGAAACCGGAGTGAGAGCCCCTCGCGCGCGAGCGTGAAACCGTCACGAATTGCGGTGTCGAAACGCTGCGACGTTACGGCGAAAGTTTTTGAGCCTTCAGGGTCATTTTTCTCTTGCGGAGGGGGGGGACTTACATCATATGAGCGATCTCCGTTCGTCCACCTGCCCTTAAGGTCAAGGACTTCCATCCCCACACCCCCAAGGTAAGGAGCGTTCGGGTTGAATCTGTCTGCTGGTTGGGGAGGGTCATATGGCCTTTAATGACACCCTCTTCCAATTGGGGATGGACTTGACTCGTTCAAGCCCCGCCCAAAAGGAAGATCTGCATGCGTCTGCGCAGGGTGCGCGCGCTGCTCTTGAGGACACGACCGAGGACCGCGGCGTCGGCAGTTATGCCGGCCGGCACCTGATCGTTGATCTGTTTGGTGCCCGCAAGCTCGATGATATCGAGCACGTGGAACGGACTCTGAAAAAGTGTGTCGAAGCTGCAGGCGCGACGCTGCTGCACATGCATCTTCACCCCCTGAAGCCTACGGGCGGGGTGACGGGAGTTGCGGTGCTGGCGGAGAGTCACATCTCCATCCACAGCTGGCCGGAATCCGGCTACGCCGCGCTCGATGTGTTCATGAGCGGGACGGCTGATCCTGCTCGAACGATCCCTGTTCTCCAGGAGGCGTTCGGCGGCGAGGTGCGGATTACGACGCATCATCGCGGCGCGGCGCCAGGGGAGAGCGGCGATCAGATCCGCAAGGCATCCAAGCCTGCTGCGTCCGCACGGCCCCGCGCCGTCAGGAAAGCGAAGGCAGCCTGAAAAAGGTTTTGCGCCACCTTTGGCAGGCTGATCCTGAAAGGGTCGGCGCAACCAGGCTGTGCCGGACCATGATCGCTTCGGACCCACGCGCTCCGATCGTCGCGGCCCCTATTGGGCGCGGCGTGAATCGGCAGCGCAGGAAATGCCCGAAGCGTGAATCATCGGTCCCATCAAAGATAGAGCGGGATTGCCAACGCAATCGCGCTCTAGGGTAGTCGGCAGACAGACAAGGGCGCGTATCCGACCCAACCGGATACGCGCCCATTTTCTTATCGACTAGGCTCTGTGTCCCTGCCGCCTGCCTGCTGTCAGTTGCCTAGTCGTCACGCCATCTGCGCCGCGCAGGCCCCACAGCGCCCGCGCAATTCCAGCGTCATCGCGCGTACGGCGAACTTGGACTTCTTGGCCCAGCTTGAAAGCGCGTCGACGGCGCGGGCTTCGGCAAACTCCGTCACTGTTCCGCAGTCCTCGCAGATCGCGAACACGGCCGATCCCTGGTGCCCGGTTTGGCAGCACGCGACGAACGCGTTGAGTGATTCCAGCCGGTGGGCGGAGCCGGAGGCGATCAGCCGGTCGAGGGCTCGATAGACGGTCTGCGGCGCAAGCGTCGCCCGATCGCGAAGCTGGTCGATGATCTCATAGGCCGAAACGGGGCGTCCTGATTCGCGGAGCGCCGTGAAGATGAGCTTGTCTTGCTCCTGCGCCGGTCGGCGCTTGGTCACTTTGCGTGTCATCAAATTCTCTGGTCCCAAATCCTTTGGTCCAAGGCCACGAGGACGGCTGACTTAAAAATAGTATATCACAGCCGCCCAAACCCAGGTCAGGGCGCCCTGGAGTGGCTTGCGGCCGCAAGGGTTAATTCGGCGCTTTTTCCGCGCTGAGCCCTGTATTTGCTGGGCGAACGTCGATTGCCATTCCCGCCCGTCGCGGCTATAACCCGCCGATCTCAAGCACAAGCGAGAGACCTGCCCGGCACCCTTGGAGGCCGGATGCAGCCACGGGCCTATCCTAAGGCCCTTTTTTCATTGGAGAAATGCCATGTCTGAGATCATTGAGATCAAGGCCACGGCGCGCAGTCGTGCCGGCAAGGGGGCCGCACGTCAAGCTCGCCGCGAAGGAAACGTTCCCGCTGTCATTTACGGAGAAGGCCAGCCGGCCGAAATCATTGCCATCAACGGCAACGACCTCTGGAAGCAGTTCATCAAGGGACACTTCACCTCGTCTGTGTTCGAAATCGCTGTCGGTTCGAACAAGATCCGCGTCATTCCCCGCGACGTTCAGGTCGATCCGGTCAAGGATCACCCGATCCACGTCGACTTCCTGCGCATCGGCAAGGATGGCATCATCCGCGTCTCGGTGCCGATCCAGTTCACCAACCACGCGCTGTCGCCCGGTCTGAAGCGTGGCGGCGTTCTCAACATCGTGCGCCACGAAGTTGAGATCTTCTGCCCCTACGACCGCATCCCCGCGTCCTTCGAGATCAACCTTGAAGGCCTCGAGATCGGCAAGTCGATCCACATCTCGGCCGTCACCATGCCGGAAGGCGTGAAGCCAGTGATCGGCAACCGCGACTTCACCGTCGCGACGATCGCAGGCGCCAAGAAGGACGACGAAGAAGCCTCTGCGACGGCCGGCGCTGCCGATGCCGCTGGCGGCGACGCCAAGGCTGCGGCTCCTGCCGCCGCCAAGGGCGCTGCTCCTGCCAAGGGTGCTGCTCCCGCCAAGGGCGCTGCCCCGGCTGCTGCCGGCAAGGCCGCTCCCGCTGCGAAGCCCGCAGGCAAGAAGTAAGAAGTCCTATTTGCAGGAAAGGCCGGCGGCCCGTTATACGGGTGCCGGCCTTTTTTGTTTTGACAGACGGGTATCCGGATGAAGCTTTTCGTCGGCCTTGGAAATCCTGGCAGCGAGTATGCTGGAAACCGTCACAACGTCGGTTTCATGGCTGTCGACCAGATCGCGCGCGCGCATCGTTTCGGTCCCTGGAAGCGCAAGTTCCAAGGCCATGCCGCCGACGGCGAAATCGCCGGCGAGAAGGTGCTTCTGCTGAAGCCCGACACCTACATGAACGAGAGCGGCCGCTCGGTGGGCGAGGCCGCGCGTTTCCTCAAGATCCCCGAAGCCGACATCGTCGTGTTCTACGACGAGATCGATCTTGGTCCCAGCAAGCTCAAGGTCAAGACCGGTGGCGGCAACGCAGGCCACAACGGCTTGCGGTCGATCTCGGCCCATCTCGGCAACGACTACGTGCGCGTTCGCATTGGCGTCGGTCATCCCGGCACCAAGGAGCTTGTTGCGCGCTGGGTGTTGAGCGACTTCGCCAAGGCCGATCAGGCTTGGCTTGAGCCGTTGCTCGATGCGATCGCAAAGGCCGCCCCGCGCCTCCTGAAGGACGACCAGTCGCGTTTCCTGACCGACGTCGCCAAGGATTTGGGCGAAGCGCCCGATCCCCGGAAAGATCGCGCTAAGGAAAAGAAGGAAGCGGCCGCCGAAACGCCGCCACGCCCGGCGCCCAAACCGCGGAGCCATCCGGCCGGCGAGCGCGCCGGAAAAAGCGCGAACGCGCTCGCGGAAAATCTGAAAAAGTGGCTCGCCGGCCGTAAGCCGAGCGAGTGAGCGCCGCGCGCTGGCGCACGATCTCGCGCCACTGAAGCTCGTCTCTTTTCTGATCGGAAATTGCGCCGGAGGATTTTCCGACGAAGCCTGTCCCGGACATGATCCGGGATGGACACCGGTTCGTCGCAAGAAAATCCGACAAAACAAGAATCTAGAGCGCGGCTCCGATTCCCTAGGATCGGAACGTGCTCTAGTCTCCGTTCGCGAGAGAACAAGAATGGGGGAGGCACCGCATGTCGCTCGGAACCGACAAGCTCAAGGAGCAGTTCCAGAAATCCAAGAAGGCGCGCCGTGCCTGGAGCACCTACAAGTGGTTCGATCGCATTCGCAATTGGCAGGACTGGTACAACTGGATCTCGGCATTTCTGCAAACCAAGGCCGGCGCCGTGGCTGCCCTCGGTACCACCGCGGTTCTGACCACCACCGCCGTGGTGGTCCACAACGCTGTCGTCGATCCCTATGCCGCGCCCTACGTGCCGACTGAGGTTGCCCCGCTCGTGGCGCCGGAGCCCGTGCGTCAGACCAAGGGCACGCTGATTTTCGAGATTGAAGGGCAGGATAAAGCCGGCCGGCGCGGCACGTTCGATGTCGTCGTCGCCAAGAAGCAGTTTCTCTGGGTGCGCGGCAGCGCCGAAGAGCTGGAAAAGGATGGCAAGATCATTTCGGGCGCGGAGCTGACCGGCGATGTGCTCGATCAGGAGGTGCGAGACGGCCTCGCCAGCGCCCGCGAGATCATCGCCGTCGGCACGGCTTCCCAGGAAGGTGATCCGGCCCAGGAGAGGGCTCGCGCGGCGCGGCGCGCTGCACGCACGGCCGAGCTCGTCTCTGCCGCCATCGGCGCCTCCATCCCCATCTCCACTTTGAATCTTGGCCAGTACAGCGGCAAGCGCCCGGCCGAGGATGCGGGCTCGGCGACCAACTGGCAGCGACCCTTCATGGTCATCGCCGTCAAGGAACTGGAGCCCGAGGCCAACTTGGGCGAAGCCCTCGCCGATGCGATGACCGGCAAGGAAAAGCTGCCGAGCCCGGCCAGCTATTCCGTCTTCGAACTGACAAAAGTTCGCTGACGATCCAAGCACTTGATCTAACTCCTTCGGAACTGGTCAGGCTCGGAAAAGCGATCCGTCATAGGAAAATCTGAGCGGCCGGGCGCGTGCGATCACGCGATCACGCGCTCATGCCTAGAGGGGTTGAATCGGGGGGATCAGATATGCGGCGCCTATTTTCCATCGTTGCCATCGCACTTTTGCAGGCCGGAGGCCTGAGCACGTCGGCGCTTGCCGACAAGGTCGACATTTCGACGGTGACGTGCGGACAGCTTATCTCTGCCATCGATTCCGGCACCGAAAACGACAAGTCGGGCATGGGCGGCATCCTCTACTGGATCGCCGGCTACTCCACGACCGATGAGCAGGGATCGGTTGTGGATTTCAACGCGCTCGGCAAGGATTTCGAGAAGGTGCTCGAAGGCTGCAAGGCTCAGCCCAAGGTGGGAGTGTTGACCGTCGCCGGAAAGGTGCTCGGCGAGAATTCCACCGCTCAAGGCGGTGAGGCGATCGATCTCGCCACCATGACCTGCGAAGCCGCCGTGAAGTCCAGCAAGGACGAGGAGGAAGGGCTTGGCTTCATCCTAATGTGGATCGCCGGCTGGCACGCCTCCGACACGGAATCCAAGATCTTCGATACCGAAGCCTTCGTGTCCGCGATGGAGAAGATCGGCGAATACTGCGGCTCTCATCCCAATGTCGGCCTTTTGACCGCGTCGGAAGAGTTCATGTCGGCCGACGAGTAGTCATCTGCTGCCCACGACCGTTTGAGCGTCCAACGCCGTTAACGCTCGGTTTTTTGGGGCAGGGGTGCCGCGACACCTCTGCCCTTTCGCCCCTTTGGGATTGATCGGCGCCCCCGGGCGGTGTAGGGCGAGCCTCGAACACGGTCCACGATCGTGCGAGGCCCTACCAGCCTCGCGCGTGAATCGCCGGACCAGAATCGGCCCAGGATCAAGCAAGGTCCTATCCGCCTCGCGCGTGAAAAGTCGGGCCAACTGAATCGCTTTCGAGGTCTCCATGGGATTCAAGTGCGGCATCGTGGGCCTGCCGAACGTCGGCAAGTCGACCCTCTTCAATGCGCTGACGCAGACGGCCGCCGCCGAAGCGGCGAATTACCCGTTCTGCACCATCGAGCCCAACGTGGGCGAGGTCGGCGTGCCGGACGAGCGGCTCGATAAGCTCGCCGCCATCGCCAAGTCGGGCCAGATCATTCCGACGCGGCTCACCTTCGTCGATATCGCGGGCTTGGTGCGCGGCGCGTCGAAGGGCGAAGGCCTGGGCAACAAGTTCCTCTCTCACATCCGTGAGGTCGATGCGGTGGCCTACGTGCTGCGCTGCTTCGAGGACGACGACATCACGCATGTCGAGAACCGCATCGATCCGCTTGCGGATGCCGAGGTGGTCGAGACCGAGCTGATGCTCGCCGACATGGAAAGCCTCGAGAAGCGGATCAGCGCGACCGAGAAGAAGGCAAAGAGCGGCGACAAGGACTCCAAGGCGCTGCTCGCGGTGATGGAGAAGGCGCTCGCGCCGTTGCGCGAAGGCAAGCCCGCCCGCGTGGCCGACGTCACGGCCGAGGAGCGGGCCCTGTTCGCCGGACTCCAGCTGATGACCGCCAAGCCCGTCGTTTACGTCTGCAATGTCGAGGAATCATCCGCCGCCAACGGCAACGCCCACTCTGCGAAGGTGCAAGAGCGCGCCAAGGCGGAAGGCGCGGTCTCGGTCATCATCTCGGCCAAGATCGAGGCGGAGTTCGCTGGTCTTCCGGACGAGGATCGCGCCGAGTTCCTGGCCGAAATGGGCCTTGCCGAGCCGGGCCTGAACCGTCTGATCCGCGCCGGCTATCAGCTGCTCGATCTCGTGACCTACTTCACCATCGGTCCGAAGGAAGCGCGCGCCTGGACCATTTCGCGCGGCACCAAGGCTCCGCAGGCGGCGGGCGTCATTCACACGGATTTCGAGAAGGGCTTCATTCGCGCCGAGACCATCGCCTACGAGGATTATGTCGCGGGTAACGGCGAGGTCGGCGCCAAGGAAGCCGGCAAGATGCGTCTCGAAGGCAAGGAGTACGTCGTCAAGGACGGCGACATCATGCACTTCCGCTTCGCGAACTAGGCGCAGTCGAAAGACGAGGCGGGGCCAACGAATGCCCCGCCAAGCATCCGGACCGCCGTGTTACGGCAGGTCGCCGGGTAGCTGCGGTGCGCGATAGCCGTGGTGACGCGCATGGACGTGATGGTGGATCGTTGCCGCATGCCGATGGTGCATGGGTTGCCGCACCTGTGGCGGCCGCGCGTCATCCGGATTGATCCCATTGTTTTGCTCGGTCCAGAGATCCCAGTTTCCTGGATCGCCGTTGCCGTAGCCGAGATAGGTGGCGCTGGCAGAAATCGAAGTTGCGCCCATGAGCAGGGCGACAGACGAGACGGTGAGGGCAATCGCTTTGAATGAACGGATCATGGCTGCATCTCCTTGACGAGTGTGAGCAGCGAAGGCCGATTTTGGAGAGGGCCTGAACGGAAAGAGCGCCCGGGTTCCCCGATGTCGAGGGCGGGTCGCTATCCGTCGCCGATGCGGGCATACGTGTTGGCTTGCCCGCGCCACGACAAGGTGAGCGCCGTAGACAATACGGAAATGTAAGCGCACGGAAACCTTCCGGCCCGAAACGACGCAGCGCAGGCCTGACGACGCGCGATCTCGAAGTTCGGACTATTTGTACTTCCGTGACGGCGGGCGCGGGCGGCCTTCGAAGCGTAGGCCGAGCTGCATTCCCTTGGCCCACCGCACGCTGGTCATGATCTCGTGCTTTTCAGTCTCGAGATAAAGCTTCACGCCGTCAGCGAGAAGACTGAGCTTGACCGGATCGCCGATGATTTCGACACGCGCGCCGGAAACGGACACGTCCTTGATCATGCAGGGGCGCGGGTAGATCAGCTTGTCGTGCCACAGGTAGCCGCTGCGCATCCGTTGCGGAACGCGCACGAAGTTGCGGAGATCCTCGAATTTCTTATCGGCACCGCGCCCGGCGCTCATAATTCTGCTTGTGATCGAACTTAGAAATGTCATCGGCAACCAACCCGTCGCTCATAACAAGGCATGGCTCAATGTGCCTCGCAAATAGGCACGTCGTGAAAGTCAGTGAACACACGATAGCTGTCGAAGATTGAAGAATGGTGAACCGGTTGTTACCGACTGCTTACTCGGAGCCTTTTCGGCCTTGCTTAGCCTTCAGATCCGTTGAGCGAGCCAATCTGCAAGCGAGGCCGGCAACACGCGCCGCCCGACAGCGGCCACATACGTCGGAACCGTCACCATGTAGCGGCGCTTCGGTTTCGCGCTCTCGACGGCATGGACAAGCTTCCAGCCCACCGCTTCCGGCTCGAGCTTGAAGGTAGACTTTCCGCCTTGCTCCATCGCCGCGAGGCGCGCGCGATAGGTGTCGCGGTGAGCGGAGCCGTCGATGTCGATGGTCGCGCGGAAGTTCGCGAGCGCATGCTCGACAAAGCGCGTCCGGATCGGCCCCGGCTCGATGATCGAGATATGAATGCCGGTTCCACGAAGCTCGTGGCGCATCGCATCACTCAGCGCTTCGAGCGCGTACTTCGAGGCGCAGTAAGCGCCGCGATAGGGCACCGACACGAAGCCGAGCACCGAGGAGCATTGCACGATGCGCCCGTGACCATTGGCTCGCATCGAGGGAATGAGCCGCCGGGTGAGATCGTGCGTGCCGATCACGTTCACCTCGAATTGCCGGCGCAGAACCTCCGGCGAGAGATCCTCTACCGCGCCCACCTGCCCGTAGGCGCCGTTGTTGAAAACGGCGTCGAGACGGCCATTGGTCAGCCGCAGCGCTTCCTCGGCGCAGGCAGCGATCGACTTGGGATCGGCGAGATCGAGATGGAGCGCTTCGACGCCGACCTCGTGAACCAGCCGAGCAGCATCCGGCTCGGTGCGCGCGGTCGCGAGCACGCGCCAGCCACGACCGCGAAGCAGGCGGGCGGAGGCGAGCCCGATGCCGGATGAGCACCCCGTGATGAGAATGGATTTCTGCGTCATCGGCCGATCAATAGCCGGCTTCATGAAAATTGGAAGCCGCTTCTCGTTCTATCGATTGTCTCTCATTGCGGCGGATCGCCGGCAAGGAAGTAGAGCGTGTCGAGGAGCGTGATGGCGTCCGGCCCGAAGACGAGCTTCGACGGCTTGCCCTTGCAGCGGATCTGGCTCGCGGCTTTCGAATCGAAGGACAGGAACACGCCATTGACCCGGAAGCTCTCGGGTGGAGCTTCGAATGCGCATCCCTTCTCGATGAAGACATCACTCACGTAGGTTTGCAGCGCGAGGCCCGGCGTGCCGTCGCCAGGATTTGCGATCGCTTCGAGAATGCCCGGCGCTGCGTTTTTGCACGTAACGTAGCGATCCGCTTCGAACTGGCAGCCCGAGAACCACACGCGTCCCGAGCCCGCCTCGAAAGCATCCTTGCCGGGAATGTCCTGAGCAAAGGTAGAGGCAGCGGCAAACGGCAGGGCGACCACGAGACTGAAGAGAAAGCGACGCATAGGCGGAAATTTCCTGGTTGATCGGGATGGAACGGAAAGCTGGCGTGCAACCGATGCTCGCGACACTAAGCACCCCTTAGGCAAAAGAAAATCAACTGTTTGGGAGCCCTTGGCGCGAGGCGTGTCGCCAATGAAAAAAGGGGCCAGATCCAAAGATCCGACCCCTCATGGAACGAAGCCCTTATAAGCCGGATCAGGCTTTCTCTTCGAGTAGGCGGCGGGCGATGACCTGCGCCTGGATTTCGGCCGCACCCTCGAAGATGTTCAGGATGCGCGCGTCGCACAGCACGCGGGAGACCGGGTATTCGAGCGCGAAGCCGTTGCCGCCATGGATCTGCAGCGCGTTGTCGGCGTTGGCCCAGGCAACACGCGCGCCGAGCAGCTTTGCCATGCCGGCTTCGAGGTCGCAGCGATGTCCCTCGTCTTTTTCGCGTGCGGCGAAATAGGAAAGTTGGCGCGCGATCATGGTCTCGACCGCCATCATGACGACCTTGTTGTAAACGCGCGGGAACGAGTAGATCGGCTTGCCGAACTGCACGCGCTCGAGGCCGTACTTGAGCGCGAGGTCCATCGCGCACTGCGCGACGCCGACGGCGCGGGCAGCCGTCTGGATGCGCGCGCCCTCGAACGTGTTCATGAGCTGCTTGAAGCCCTGCCCCTCGACGCCGCCGAGCAGGTTTTCGGCCGGCACTTCGAAGCCGTCGAAGGAGATGTCGTATTCCTTCATGCCGCGATAACCGAGAACCTCGATCTCGCCGCCGGTCATGCCCTTGGCGGGGAACGGCTCGTCGTCGTTGCCGCGCGGCTTTTCGGCGAGGAGCATCGAGAGGCCCTTGTAGCCCTTCTCGTCCGGATTGGTGCGCGTCAGCACGGTCATGATGTCGGCGCGCACGGGATGCGTGATCCAAGTCTTCTGACCGGTGATCTTGTAGACGTTGCCGTCGCGGACCGCGCGCGTCTTGAGCGAGGCAAGATCCGAGCCCGTGTTCGGCTCGGTAAAGACGGCCGTCGGCAGGATCTCGCCGGTCGCAATCTTCGGCAGATACTTTTCCTTCTGCTCGGGCGTGCCGTTGTGCAGGATCAGTTCGCCTGCGATCTCGGCGCGTGTGCCGAGCGATCCGACGCCGATGTATCCGCGCGACAGCTCTTCCGAGACGACGCACATCGCGAGCTTGCCGAGCCCGAGACCGCCGTACTCCTCCGGTAGCGTGAGTCCGAATACGCCGAGCTCTGCGACCTTCTGGATGATCTCGATCGGAATGTATTCGTTCGCGAGATGCCATTCATGAGCGTGCGGCACCACCTCGGCTTCCGAGAAGCTGCGCATCTGCTCGTGGATCGCGGCCATCGTCTCGTCGAGGCCGGAATTGCCGAACGTGGTCGCGCCTTGCGCGTGCTCGATCAGCTTGGCGAGCTTCGCCTTCACGCCCTCGGAGCCGCCGGCCGCGACGACGTCAGCAACCGCATCCTCGTACTTGCGGATCTCGGCCTTCGAGACGCCGAGCGCTTCAGGGCGGATGATCTCGAGCTGGCTCATCGGGATGCCGCCGGCGATCTGCGCGCCGTATTCGCCGAAAGCCGCGATCAGGAGCAGCTGCTCGAACTCGCCGAACGCGCCTTCCGCCTGGAGCCGTGCGGCCCACAGGTTCATCTGCCGAAGTGCCTCGACGGTGGTTGCGAGCCAGGCCAGGCCATGCGCGACGTGCTGGGCTTCGTCGACACCGCCGACCTCCTTGATCCGGGCACGCACGCCGGTCTTGGCGAGGCCGAGCACGACATCGGCGGCCTCGACGACCTCGGCGGTTCTGGCGATCAGGCGCTCCGGGCCTGCCGCGAGAAGGTCGTTCCCTGACTTGAGCTCAACAGTCGACATGAATTCGGCTCCTCCCTGACCCGCGCATGGGGACACCGGAGCCTGATTATGCTCCGCGTCCCTTGGCCCCCTTTGGGGCCCGCTATTTCAGGACGCCATCTGCAAATTTCCGAGCCCTGCCGTCAAGACAAACTCGCGCCCCAGCGACAGCAACGCACGGGGGGCCGCGGGGTGAGCGGGCGCGTTTCCCGCCGGCCCGGCCCGATCGTTAATCACGGGGGGGCATTTCGTGTCGCGCGTTGCGCGTAAGGCATGGACCTCGGCATAGTCCATCGACTACGGTCCGCCTCGACATTCGCACAAACTGCCGCCAGACTGCCCGCCAATGAAGCGTTACCGCACTTTACTGTCTGCCATTTTCCGGCTCTACGAGCACTCGGGCTTCGCCATGGCGAGCGCCGTGGCGTTCGCGTTCGTCGTGTCGCTGTTTCCCTTCTGCATCTTCCTAGGCGGACTGGCGGGCCTGTTCGGTGGCCGGGAACTGGCGGCGGAAGCCGTCTCGCAGCTGTTCCACAACCTGCCGCAGGCCGTGGCCCAGGCGCTGGCGCCGCAGGTCGACGCCATCATGGGGCAGACCCGCATCGATCTTCTGACTTTCGGCGGCTTCCTCGCGCTGTTCTTCGCGACGAGCGCGGTCGAAACGCTGCGGGCCGCGCTCAACGGCGCCTATCGCGTGGTCGAAACCCGCTCCTACCCGGTTTGTCTCGGGCTCAGCATGCTTCTCGTCTTGATCAGCGGCGCTTCGATGCTCGTGCTGACCTGGGCGGTGGTCGTCGGTCCCGCGTTCGCCGCCCAATTCGGGCCTTCCTGGGTGGAGCCGTCTTTGATCAGGTCGCTCCTCGATTCGACTTGGCTGGCGCCGGCCGTGCGCTACACGCTCGGCGCAGCGGTCATCGGCACGCAGCTTCTCGCGTTTCATCTCTGGCTTGCGGCCGGCAAGCGCCGCCTCGCCGACGTGTGGCCGGGTGTCGCTTTGTCCGTCGTGCTGTGGCTCGTGATCGCCGGCTTCTATTCCTACTACCTTTCGATCAGCAACTATGCGCGCTTCTATGCCGGTCTTTCGCAGCTGATGGTGGCGATGATTTTCTTCCAGGTGACGGCAATCATCATCCTCCTCGGCGCCGAGTTGAACCGCGGTATCATGGAATTGAAGAAACTCACCAACGGCAATCACTGATCCGGGGTGCGGGCGCGCCGTTCCTCGGACAGGGCAGGGAACGGAGACGATGATGTCCAAACGCTCGACCACGCAAGGCTCACGACCCACGATTTGCGCATCGAAAGCAGCCTGCGCGGCGCTCCTGTTTTTCGCCGGAGCAGCGCATCCGGCATTTGCTCAAGACGATAAGGACATCCCCAATCTCGTCGGAACCTGGGTGGGTGAAAACCGGACCGTATCCGACAAGAAGGGATACAAGATCTGGGGTGAGAAGACCGTCCAGATTACCGAGCAGCAGGATCGCCGGTTTCGGGGCACGTTCACCTATCCCGACGGCACCAAGAATTTCTTCGGCGTGATCTACCCGGACAACATATCCTTCACCTGGGTCGCCTCGAACAGCAAAGGCTACAATCACGGCCGCATTCTGGGGCCTGATCGCATCGGCGCCTGCTACGTCGAATCCGGCGAGGACGCGACGGCTGGTTGCGCCGAGCTCGTCCGCAAGAAATAGCTGCGCCAATACGGTTTGATGCGATCGTGAAGGAAACCGCATGGATGCCGAAGCGCAGCCCCCTGCGAGATTGAACCCCTGGACTGCGATCTGGTGGAAGCCGCAGGCGGCGATCGACGCCGTCGTGCAGCGCGGGGGCAGATCGTACGCGCTGCTCCTGGCCGCATTGATGGGGGTCGCGACGGTCATCGGCTTCGCCGCCCTGATCCCCAATCTCCATTGGCTTGCAGTCGTTGTCGTCGCGCTCCTGATTGGTCCTCTAGCTGGCTTGCTCGCGCTTTACATCGACGGAGCTCTTTTATCCTGGATCGGCCGCCCGCTCGGAGGTTCGGCAAGTCAGAGTACGCTGCGCACCGCCATTGCCTGGGCCGCGCTGCCGAACATCGCAGCCTTGCTGATCATGCTGGGAGGGATCGCTGTCTTTCGGCAGGACTTTCTGCGCGCCTTCGCGGCACCGGAGAGTGTGGACGATCCAGTACTTCTTCCCTTGGCCCTGGTTGCCGCGCTTCTGCCGTTGTGGGCAATTTTCCTGAGGATCCGCACCATCGGCGCGGTGCAGCGTTTTGGCATCCTGCGCGCCACGGCAAGCGTCGCAGCATCCCTTGTCGTGATCCTGGCTGTTGCGGCCGCGATCCGGATCTTTCTGTTCCAGCCCTTCTCGGTCCCATCGACTTCGATGGAGCCGACCCTACGCGTCGGCGATAACTTTTTCGCAGACAAGCGCAGCTACGGCTTGAGCCGCTACTCTTTCCCGTTCGATGCAGGCTTCGAGGGGCGCTTCGGCGCGGCGGCACCCCTGCGCGGCGACATTGTCGTCTTCAAGCTGCCGACCGACCGAAAATTCGATTATATCAAGCGCGTCATCGGGTTGCCGGGTGACGAAATTCTCGTGCAACACGGCGTGCTGCACATCAACGGCACGCCGGTGCCGAAGCGCCCGATCGGGGACGTCACCGTAGAGACCGGGGACGGTCGCGCTTACACGATCCCATCTTTTGAGGAAACGTTGCCCGAAGGTAGGAAAATCGTCGTCCTCGAGATGGAACCGGACGGCCCCTTCGACAACGTAGGTCCGTTCAAGGTGGCGCCGGGCCATTACTTCGTGATGGGCGATAACCGTGACAACTCCATGGACAGCCGGTCGGTCGAGCAGGTCGGGTTGATCCCCGCCGAGAACATTTTTGCGCGCGCCTCGATCATTTATTTCTCCAACGCCGAGCTGCGCGACACCAGCTCCCCGGCGCATGCGTTCGACAACATCCGCTGGGACCGGCTGCTCACCGTGCCGAAATAAAAAGCGCGGCGGGTTTGCTGGAGCCGCCACTTCTTTAATTCGTAGTGATCTACGGAACCCGTTTGCGGTCTGCGGGTTGGGCTGGCGATCGGGCGATGTCCGAGGCTCTGAGGTCCAACAGTCGCCCGCTCAACCATGAATCCATCTGTTACGCCGATCGTGCTGCTCGCAGTGTCGAACGTGTTCATGACGTTCGCCTGGTACGGGCACCTGAAATTTACCGATAAGCCCCTTTGGATCGTCATCCTCGCGAGCTGGTTCATCGCGCTCGCGGAATACTGCTTCGCGGTCCCCGCCAATCGGCTGGGTCACCAAGTTTATTCTGCCGCTGAACTCAAGACGATGCAGGAGGTCATCACCCTCATCGTATTTGCAGGGTTCTCGGTGCTCTATTTGAAAGAGCCTCTCACACTGAACCATGCCGTCGGCTTCCTGCTGATCGCGACGGGCGCGTTCTTTATTTTTAAGGGACCACTGAGCTAGCGATGGTGACCACATCGAGACAAGCTGCGTCATCCGGTCGGCCTCTCGATGCGTTGAATTTCTTCCTGGCCGACGTGCGAGACGGGCTGGGACCTTACCTCGCGATTTATCTCCTCACGGTCCAGAAGTGGGACGAAGCCTCGATCGGCGTGGTCATGACGATTGCCGGCATCGCCGGGATTGCCACCCAAACGCCCGCGGGAGCCCTGGTCGACCGGACCAAAGCAAAGCGCGCGCTCGTCATTGTCGCTGCTGTCCTCGTCACTGCAACCTGCGTAGCGCTGCCATTTCTTTCAAATCAGATTCTGATTGCTGGTACGCAAGCGATCGCGGGCGCCGCAGGCGCGATTTTCGCGCCCGCCACCTCTGCCATCACGCTTGGCATCGTGGGGCCGAAGGCGTTCGCCGCGCGTGTCGGACGCAATGAAAGTTTCAACCACGCCGGCAACGCGTTTGCGGCCACGCTCGCCGCGGTATTAGCTTATTGGTACGGCCCGGTCGTCGTGTTCTGGCTCATGGCGTTTATGGCAGTTGCCAGCGTTGTCGCGACCTGGAGCATTCCCGAAGCCGCGATCGATCATGACGTCGCGCGTGGATTGCAGAAAGACGGCCAGAACGAGCATGAGCGTGCGCCTCCGTCGGGATGGCGGGTGCTGCTTGAATGCCGGCCTTTGCTTATTTTTTCGGCCTGTATCGTGCTATTTCATTTCTCCAATGCGGCGATGCTGCCGCTCGCCGGCCAGAAGCTCGCGCTCGGCAACGCGGCACTCGGCACATCGTTGATGTCTGCGTGCATCGTCGCTGCGCAGCTCATCATGGTCCCTGTCGCACTAATCGCGGGCGCGAAGGCGAACACGTGGGGCAGCAAACCGCTGTTCCTGACGGCATTTGCTGTTTTGGCGTTGCGAGGCATGCTTTACCCGCTTTCCGACAGCCCGTACTGGATTGTCGGCGTGCAGCTTCTTGATGGCGTGGGCGCCGGCATCTTCGGCGCATTGTTCCCCATCGTCGTGGCCGACCTCACGCGCGGCACGGGACACTTCAACGTCAGCCTCGGTGCGATTGGAACGGCAACTGGCATTGGCGCGGCCCTCAGCACGTCGTTTGCGGGATTGATCGTCGTGAACGCAGGCTATGACGCCGCGTTTCTTGCGCTCGCGTTCGTGGCTGCTCTCGGGCTCGCGGTTTATGCCGTCGCCATGCCCGAGACGCGCGACGGCCTGTCCTCGTCAGCACCGGTTCCGACCGCGGCATAAAAAAGAAAAGGGCGCGACAGAAACTGCCGCGCCCCAAACTTGATACCTGCCGGCGCGCTAGCCGTGGCGTGCCTGGCTGGCCTCGATCACGTCTTCGACCGTGCGCAAGCCCGTAGTCGGCGCCGAAACCAGCACCGCCATGTTGCCCGGCTTGTGCTCGTTTCTCAACATGCGCATGTGCGCCTTCGGGATCTGCGCCCACGAAAACACTTCCGACATGCAAGGATCGATACGTCGCTCGACGACGAGCTTGTTGGCTTGGCTCGCCTGCTGCAGGTTTGCGAAGTGAGAGCCCTGCACGCGCTTCTGGTGCATCCAGAGATACCGCGCGTCCATGGTCAGGTTGTAACCGGTGGTGCCGGCGCAAATGACGACCATGCCACCGCGCTTGACCACCTGCACCGAGACCGGGATCGTCGTTTCGCCAGGATGCTCGAACACGCAGTCGACGTTGACACCCTTACCGGTGATGTCCCAGATCGCCTTGCCGAAGTTGCGCATCTCCTTCAGCCAGGTGTTGTATTCCGGCGAGTTCACCTTCGGCAGCTGGCCCCAGCACTTGAAGCCCTTGCGGTTGATGACGCCCTTGGCACCCAGCTGCATGACGAAATCGCGCTTGTCGTCATCCGACACGACGCCGATGGCGTTGGCGCCGGACGTGGCGCAGAGCTGCACGGCGAAAGCGCCGAGGCCGCCCGCGGCGCCCCAGACGAGCACGTTGTGGCCGGGGCGAAGCACGTGCGGACGATGACCGAACAGCATGCGGTAAGCGGTGGCGAGGGTCAGCGTGTAGCAGGCCGCCTCTTCCCACGTGAGATGCTTCGGGCGCTCGAGCAGCTGACGATCCTGCACGCGGCAGAACTGAGCGAAGCTGCCGTCCGGCGTCTCGTAGCCCCAGATGCGCTGCGAGGGCGAGAACATGGGATCGCCGCCGTTGCACTCCTCGTCGTCGCCGTCATCCTGGTTGCAATGGATGACGACTTCGTCGCCGACCTTCCAGCGCTTCACCTTGGAGCCGACGGCCCACACGATGCCGGACGCGTCCGAACCTGCGATGTGGTACGGCTGCTTGTGGACGTCGAACATGGAGATAGGCGTGCCGAGCGAGGCCCAGACGCCATTGTAGTTGACGCCAGCGGCCATCACGAGGACGAGCACGTCGTGGCTGTCGAGCTCCCAGGTCGGCACGACCTCGACCTGCATGGCCTTGTCGGGCTCGCCTTGGCGCTCCTTGCGGATGGCCCACGCGTACATGTTCTTCGGAACGTGACCGAGCGGCGGAATCTCGCCGATCTCATAGAGGTCTTTTTTCACCCCAACCGAAGCAGCTTCGGTGCTGGCTTTGGTCGCGGCGCTTTGGCTCGACATGCTCTCGTCTCTCCCTGACGCAGAAGGTAATGTCCCGCAGACCATTCACGCGCCGTCCCGTCGATCCGGCGTGCTGTGCATGGTCCTGAATAGGCCGGAGGATACTGCGCGTAGGCGCCCTCCCGTGCCGTTCGCCTCGTTTCAAGCACTTTTTGGCGCCGCAATAAAGGGTTTGTCAGAGCGACATTCGCATCCCCCCTTAATAATGACCTCCCGGCCCCCAAAAAGATGCCCCGTCCCCACTGAGGCCGTTATCTCCCTCAAACGAAGAGTTAATCAGCAATCGCTAAGACTAACGGGCCTGGATTCCAGATTTTGACGGGTGTTTATTTTCGGAGTGAGCGGGTCATTTCATGAGCCATGAGGCAATTTTCAAGGTGTTGTCCGACATCGCCGCGGCCGACAGCATGAGCTACTGGATCGTCGCGGGCCTCACTGCGCTGGTTTTTGCCGTCATGCGCGCGATGTTGCCGATGAAAGGCCTGTCGTGGGTTTTCGCCCCGGCCATGTTTTGGGGCGGCCTTGTCGGCATCTACACCTTGAGAGAGCTGGGCTTTGTCGTGAGCTCGGAAAAGAGCGCCCACACGGTGGCCGCATCCGTGGCCGGCATGGTGGTGATGCTGTTCGTCATGCTGTTCCTGACCCGCCTCGTCGAGGCCGTCACCCGAATTCGCAAGCCCTTGACCAACGATCCTGGCCGCGTCCGCGCCTGAGAACCACCCGTCCCCGTGACGAATTAGACTTTTGCCTTGCACACGGCGGCCGGTACGCTATGGGGAATTGTGAATGCGGGCGAGGGTTTGAGAATGTCGGACAAAGCGGGCAGTGGATCGGCTGGCAAGGCGGCGGTTCGGGATAAACCCTGGCTGTTTCGCACCTATGCGGGCCACTCGAACGTCGCCAAGTCGAACGAGCTCTACCGGAACAACCTGGCCAAGGGGCAGACCGGCCTTTCGATCGCCTTCGATCTGCCGACGCAAACGGGCTATGACAGCGACAACGAGCTGGCGCGCGGCGAAGTGGGCAAGGTCGGCGTGCCGGTCTCGCACCTGGGCGACATGATGACTCTGCTCGACGGCATTCCGCTCGACCAGATGAACACGTCGATGACCATCAACGCCACGGCGGCGTGGCTGCTGTCTCTTTACATCGCGACCGCCGATGCGACGGGCGCCCCGCGCACCAAGCTCACCGGTACCATCCAGAACGACATCATCAAGGAATACCTGTCGCGCGGCACCTACGTGTTCCCGCCCGAGCCGTCGTTGCGGCTGATCAAGGACACCATCGTCTTCTCCTACAAGGAGGTGCCGAAGTGGAACCCGACCAACGTGTGCTCGTACCACCTGCAGGAAGCCGGCGCGACACCGGTGCAGGAGCTGTCTTACGCGCTGGCCACCGCCATCGCCGTCCTCGACACGGTGAAGGCCTCGGGCGAGGTGCCGGACAAGGATTTCGGCACCGTCGTGGGCCGCGTCTCGTTCTTCGTCAACGCCGGCATGCGCTTCATCACCGAGATCTGCAAAATGCGGGCATTCGGTGAACTGTGGGACGAGATCACCCGCGAACGCTATGGCGTGACGGATGCAAAGAACCGCATGTTCCGTTACGGCGTGCAGGTCAACAGCCTCGGTCTCACCGAGCCGCAGCCCGAGAACAACGTCTATCGCATCCTGCTCGAAATGATGGCGGTGACGCTGTCGAAGAAGGCGCGCGCGCGCGCCGTGCAGCTCCCGGCCTGGAACGAGGCGCTGGGTCTGCCGCGTCCGTGGGATCAGCAGTGGTCGCTGCGCATGCAGCAGATTGTGGCCTACGAGACGGATCTGCTGGAATACGGCGATATCTTCGATGGCTCAGAGGAGATCAAGCGCAAGGTCGAGTCCCTGAAAGAAGAGGCCCGTGCCGAGCTCGCCACCATCGAGCGCATGGGCGGCGCAGTGGCTGCCATCGACTACATGAAGCGCCGCCTCGTCGAGAGCAACTCATCGCGTGTGGGCCAGATCGAGACGGCGGACCTTATCGTCGTCGGCGTCAACAAGTGGACCGAGACCGAGCCATCTCCGCTCACGGCCGGTGAAGGCGCGATCATGATTGTCGATCCGGCCGTAGAGGCTGAGCAGATCGGCCGCCTCAAGGCATGGCGGGAGCAGCGCGACGCCAAAGAGGTGGCGAAAGCTTTGGCCGAGCTCGAATCCGCGGCCAAGGAAGGCCGCAACATCATGGAAAGCTCGATTGCCTGCGCCAAGGCCGGCATCACCACCGGCGAGTGGGGCACCACTCTGCGCCGCGTGTTCGGCGAGTATCGTGCGCCGACCGGCGTGGCCCAGGCCGCGCCCGAGCGGGCAAGCGGGCAGCTGGACGGCATCCGCGCCGCCGTTGACGCCCTGTCGGTGAAGCTCGGCCGGCGCATCAAGTTCCTGGTCGGCAAGCCCGGCCTCGACGGTCATTCGAACGGCGCCGAGCAGATCGCCGTTCGCGCCCGCGACGTCGGTATGGAAGTGGTCTACGAGGGCATCCGCCTGACGCCCGCGCAGATCGTGCGCGCGGCCGTGGACGAAAGCGCCCACGTCGTCGGCCTGTCGATCCTGTCCGGTTCGCACGTGCCGCTCGTCTCGGAGCTGATGGAGCGGATGCGCAAGGAAGGCCTGGGCGATATCCCGGTCGTCGTCGGCGGCATCATCCCGCCGGAGGACGAGGTGAAGCTCAAGAGCTTCGGCGTTGCCGCCGTCTACACGCCCAAGGACTTCCAGCTGAACGACATCATGGCCGACATCGTCCGCCTCGTCGAAGGCCAGGAAAAGGCAGCCTGAGCGCCCGCGACGGATCTTGAGGAACGCCGCAGCCCGCAAACGGCCTTCGCATTCGGCCCCTCCGGCGCTATATAGACCACGATCGCTTCAGGCCCTATCGGCCTGGAGCGTGAATTGCCGGTCTTTTCAAAGACCTCGCGCCGGGGGCGGTGCAGATTGCGCTGCTGGATCGTCTAGGGACCAAGAAAAATGCGTGACGAAACAAGGCGCCGGCTCAATCGGCAACTGTTTGTCGAGCGGTTGAAGTGGATCGCGGCCGGCGTTGGCGTCCTGGGCTGCGTTGCAGCCGGGCTCTGGGTGACCGGCCTCGACGCTAATGTCGAGACGCGCCACGTTGCGGGCGTCGTCGAAGCCGTGGGGCCGCTGGTGGGGGCCAAGAGCATCGCCATCGAGGAAGGCCTCGCCGTCGACGTGAAGCTGGCCGACGGGCGCATGGCCCACGTCATGGCGCTGAAGAAGACCGATCCTAAGGTCGGAGACCGCGTCGAGGTCGCCGAGCACATCCACGGCACCGGCCGTGTGACCTTCACCTGGAAGTAGGCGCCGAGCGCGACCGCGTCAGAACTGCCAGAGCAGGCTGCCGGTCAGGCCGTGATCGTCAACGTCACTTGAAATCTGCCCCGTGTAGGAAACGCCGAGCGACGCGCCCCCGCCAAGGCCGATATCGAGCCCGGCTTCGATGAGCGCGCTGTCTTCTGCGATCGGCAGACCATGTACGCCGAAGCTAGCCCCCGTCGCGGCGAACGAAAGCGCGAGACCCGGCGCAGTTGCATCGAACGCATGGCGCCATGCAAAGGTAGCGCGCGCGGTCACCGGATAAGGCCCGTCGTCCAGCGCAAGTGCCGTCCTGACGCCAAGCGTCGAAAAGGTAACGCTCTCGTCGGCTCCGCCCGAGCGGAGAGCCACCGTGGAGCCTGTCTCGGTGAACCCGTCGGTGTCGGTGTGAACGTAGGCGAGGCCGGCGAACGGCTCGTAGGCGAGCCGGCCGGCAGCGAGCGGAATGGCCGCTTCGCCGAAGACCTGCCCGGTGTTGCCGTCGTAGCTCGCTTCCGCCCGCTCGCTGAGGCCGAGCGTGGAGATGGCGCGAACGGTGTCGATCTCGTTCCAGGTCCAGGCTGCACCTGCTTTGAGCGAAACGCCACCCCATGCGCCGCCGGTGTAGGCGGCGAGGTGCACGCCATCGACATCGGCCGAGGCCGCCCGTGAGCCGAACGACGCATCGGACTGCGCGTATCCGGTCGCTAGGCCGGCGCGCCACGAGCCGCCGAGGGCCACGTCCATGCCCGAGACGAATCCGCCGAGCTTCCGCTCGAAGCCGCCGGCATCGCCGTCGCTTGCGAAATCACCCCATGATCCATAGCCGAGCGTCCAGAACGCAAGCCCGCTGCCGCGCACCGGCGCGACCGACGTGTGCTCCTCGGCGCCGCTTCCTGCGCCGAGCGCCATCCGCCCGCTGCTCAGCTCCGCCACCGTGACCGGACCGCCATTTCCGAGTGCCGACCCTGCAGCCCCGCCGGCGTGAAACGCCTGCCCGAGCCGCGACAGCAGCGCGTTGCGAAGCTGATGGCTGTCCTGAATGAGGAGGCCTGAGAGGCTCGCGTGCACATCGCCGGAAAGCGTGTCGTAGGCGCTTTGCGCCCCCGCCGCGCTCTGGTTGAGCAGCGCAAGATAGAGCGGATCGCTATCCGGCAATTGATCGAGCGCGGTCGCGACGCCGGTCTGGTTTGGCCCGCGCGCAACGTCCGTGAATGTCAGCCCGTTGCGCGCAAAGCTCAGCGCCACGTCGTTGCCGTCGCCGCCGGTATAGGAAACGCTCGGCGTATAGAAGGCGAAGTTGGTGCGGATCGTGCCGAACGCGCCGGTCACGGAGTCCACGCCGTCGTTGTCGATGATCAGATAGCTCGTGCCGGCCCCGTAGTTGCCGCCGCCCGCGATTACATGCAGCACCGATCCGGTGAGGCCGACCGTGCCTTGCACGACGACGCGATCGCTCGAGCTCGGATCAATCTCGATTTCGAGGTTCGCGCCCGAAGCCAGAAGATAGGGGCCGATAACGGTCTGCGTTCCGATGGAGTTGCCAGGCGCGTGCGTGCCGCCGGCGAAGATGTCGGTATCGCCGAGCGTGCCTGTGCCGCCGAGTGTTGCGCCCTTGAATACCGTGGTGGTCGAATCCGCGATCGAGCCGTTCACGACGAGCTTGCCCGCGGCCACGAGCGTCGCACCGGTATAGGTGTGGTTGGCCGTCAGCACCGTCGTGCCGGTTCCCATCTGCACGACGTTACCGGCATCCGAAAAATCATCCTCGATGGCGCCGGTGAACACGTAAATGTCGGAGCGATTGAACGCCAGCGTTCCGCCGTTCGTCACGTTCCCGATGATGGAGCCTGATGTGCCGCCATTGCCGAGTTGCAACGTGGTGCACGAGCAGATGTAGGTTCCGCCGGTGTAAGTGTTGCTGCCCGACAGGATCATCATGGCATTTGACCAGCCCATGTTGAGCACTGAGACGCTGCCGGATCCGCTGATCGTGCCGGAAAACTCCGAGATCGATTCCTCATCCACCAGCAATCCAAGGTCGCCGCCGGTGACGACAGAGCCGCTGCCCTTGAGGTTGTGTACGTAGCCGGGGTCGCTGCCGAAATCGAGCGTGGCGCCGGCGTTGACGGTCGTCGAAGCGGCACTGGCCAGCAAAGAGGTCAGCGCAAACCCGCCGCCAAGTGTGCCGCCGGCCACGATGATGTGAGCCTCCGGATGCGCGGAGGCGTAGTCGGTGTTGATGAGTACCGTGCCGGTCGCCGTCGTCGAGCCGAAGATCGTGGTGCGTCCGTCGTCGATACCGACGAATGATCCGCTGAAGCTCGGGCCGAATTCGATGATCTGCCCGGCTGCCGCTGCGATGGTATTGGTTTTGCCGCCGAAAAAGCCGACGTTGTTCTCGAGAGTTCCGCTGCCTTTGAACAGCAGTGTTCCGCCGTCGAAGATGATGTCGTCGCTGCCGAGCGTGGCCGGGTTGTTGACCTCGACGGTGCCCTTCACCTCGATCGCAGACGCAATGCCCCCGCTCAAGGCCGCAAAACCCACGGAAAGGCTCACTGTCAGGGCGACGGCAAAGAGAGGCCTGGAAAGCGGGCTCTCGGTGCGGGCGGATCGAGAAACCACGGTGCCTCCCCAAGGCAAGCTTCGAGTTCGAACTCTTCCCCGTACGGATAGTAATGATTCGTACCCTAGTCGAACCCGAAGCGCCATCGCGTGGGCGATGTTCACGGCTTGGAACTGCCGTTCATGTCGCAGTCCTGTAGCCGGGCAGCCACAGCGAGCCCCGCGATCTCGGCTGTGAGGGCGCGAACGCGAGGCTTGCAAGCTAGCCTGAGCCCGGGTAGACGCTGTGGGCGAAACGGCTGAAATGCCCCAAGCCTCTGTGGCGGAATCGGTAGACGCGGCAGACTCAAAATCTGTTGTCAGCAATGACGTGCCCGTTCGAGTCGGGCCAGGGGCACCAATTCAATCCGCCAGAGCCCAAACAAGGATCTGTGCGCATGACGCTCCGACCTGGGCGATTGAACCTCATCACCGACGTTGACGGCATTACCGTAGGAAATGCCGAGTGCACGACGGTGCGCAGCGGCACGACCGTCGTGCTGCCCGAAACGCGCTGCGTGGCCGCCTGCGACGTGCGTGGCGGCGCGCCCGGTACCCGCGAAACCGATTCGCTCGATCCGTCGTGCCTCGTCGACGCCGTGGAGGGCATCGTGCTGTCCGGCGGCTCGGTCTACGGGCTCGAGGCGATGTCCGGTGCCGTCGCATGGCTCGGCGCGCGCGATCGCGGTTTCCGCATGGCCGACACGCCGCGCGTGTCTCCGGTCGTTCCCGGCGCCATTCTCTTTGACCTCCCCAACGGCGGAGACAAAGACTGGGGCGAAACGCCGCCCTACCGTGAATGGGGAATGCAAGCCTGTGAACGGGCCGCGAAGGAGTTCGCGCTCGGCAACGCCGGCGCCGGCATGGGCGCCATGGTCGGCAATTTGAAAGGCGGGCTCGGATCGGCCAGCGCGATCGACGGCGCGCTTCAGGTCGGTGCGCTGCTCGCACTCAACGCGTTCGGCTCGGCGCTGATTCCCGGCACCGCGCATCTTTGGGCGGCGCCCTATGAGATCGACGGCGAGTTCGGCGGACGCGGATGGCCGGCCACCGCGACGGTTTCGACCACCGAGCCGTTCGCCGGAAGCCGCTTCGACATCGCGCCGATGACCCCTGGCGGCAATACGACCATCGGCCTGATAGCCACCAACGCCGCGCTGACCAAGGCCGAGGCCAAGCGCATTGCAATCATGGCGCAGGATGGCCTCGCGCGCGCTGTTCGCCCCATCCATTCTCATGTCGATGGGGACGCGATCTTCGCTCTCGCCACCGGCAAGGTTGAGCTGCCGTCCGATGCGATCCAGCGCTTGACGGCGCTCATGCGCATCGGTTCCATCGCGGCAGACTGCGTCGCGCGTTCGGTGGGGCGCGCGGTGTACGCGGCGGAAGATCTGGGTGAAGCCGTGAGCTACAGAACGAAATACGGGCGAGAGGCCACGCAGTGAGCAGAGGCGCTAAAAGCAAGGCTGAGCCGGGCGTCACGAGCACGCGCAAGCGCGGCACGGCGCGCCCGAAGCCGGCCGCTCGCAAGCTGAAAAAGAAGATGCCCGGAGCCGGCAACGATCCAGGCGTTTGGTCCGAGGATGAGGTTCGTCCGTTCTGGGAAACCAAGCGCCTCGATCAGATGTCTCCCGAGGAATGGGATTCCATCTGCGATGGATGCGGCCAGTGCTGCCTCGTGAAAATCGAGGACGAGGACACCGGCAGCATCTTCTTCACGCGCCTCTCCTGCAGCCTGCTCGACACGACGTCGTGCCGCTGCAAGGACTATGAGAACCGCTTCGCCAAGATGCCGGACTGCCTGAAAATCGACCTCAAGAAGGTGCGAAGCCTCAAATGGCTTCCCGAAAGCTGCGCCTATCGGCGTCTGGACGAGGGGCGTGGGCTCGCCTGGTGGCACCCGTTGATATCGGGTGATCCCGACACCATCCATCAAGCCGGTGTTTCGGTGCGCGGCTGGGTCGAGAGCGAGGAAGGCATTCCGGAAGAAGAAATCGCGCGCTACATCATTGGCGAAGCTAGTTAATTTTTTCGCATTTCTCGACGGAACCCGTCCCGCTTTGATGCGTTCAGCAACCAGATGGCCGCCACCACCCTGGCGGACGTTAGGCGCCGAAAGGTGCTGCCCCGCCCTGGCGCTGAAACATGCACCACGGCGGGGTCTGCCTCGTTCGTATGATCCTCGAAGAAAATTAGCTCGCCTCAATCTTTATCGAGGTTGAGGCACACCGAATTGATGCAATAGCGCTTGCCGGTGCCGGTCGGGCCGTCGTCGAACACGTGTCCGAGATGCGAGCCGCACTTGGCGCACGTCACTTCCGTCCGCACCATCCCATGCGAAGAGTCGTCGTGATAGGCGACAGCGCCCGGCAAAGCCTGGTCGAATGAGGGCCAGCCGGTTCCGGAATCGAATTTCGTGTCCGAAGCGAAAAGCTGATTGCCGCAAGCCGCGCACGCGAACTTGCCCTTCCCATAACTGTCGAGATGCTCGCCGGTAAACGGCCGCTCGGTGCCCTTTTCTCTCAGCACGCGATATTGCTCCGGAGAGAGCTTCTTACGCCAGTACTCCTCTGTTTCGGTCATGATTGTCCTCGTTTGGAAGTGGAAGTCCTGTTGAATGCCGGCTTGCGGAAGCGATCCGCGACCCGGAAGAGTAAAAGCCCCGCGACAATCGCTGCGTAAATCAAGGGTTCGGCCGGCCACGCCTTGACCAGCATGATGAAGTGGACCGCCGCTGCGGCAGCCGCCAGATACACCCATCGGTGCAGCCTCTGCCAAGCCGCCCCTCCCAGCCGCTTGATCATGGTCGCGTTCGACGTTACCGCCAGCGGAACAAGGATCAGGAAGCTCACGAGCCCGACCGTAATGTAGGGACGCTTGAGGATATCCTTCAAGATGAGCGTGAGGTCGAGCCCCTGATCGAGCCCTGCATACACGGCGACGTGCAGCATCGCATAGAAGAACGCGAGCAATCCGACTGTCCGCCGGTAACGGATGAGGTTAGGCCCGCCGAGGCGTCGCAGTGGCGTGATGGCAAGGCCGACGATAAGAAACCGCAGCGCCCAAAGCCCGAGCGACCGCTCCAGCACTTTCAGCGGATCGGCGCCGAGCTGATCCGAGACGGCCAGATAGAACGTCCAGACGGCTGGGATGAAGCCGAGCGCATAAAGCCCCCAGCTTCCTGGCCCGAGCCACGCTGGCCATGCCAGAACCGGCCTGCGATTTTGAACGCTCATGTCCATGAGAGTTAGCTCATCGTCTCAAAAATTCGCACGAAGATCGAGACCGGCATAGAGCTGCGCGACCTGGTCTCCGTAACCGTTGAACATCAGTGTAGGCCGCCGCTTGGCGAATAGCCCGCTGCCCTCGCCAATACGCCGCTCCGTGGCTTGGCTCCAGCGCGGATGATCGACCTCCGGGTTCACGTTCGAGTAGAAGCCGTATTCTTCATCCTGCAGCGCCTGCCACGTCGTCGGCGGCTGCTTTTCGACAAGCGAGATCCGCACGATCGATTTGATGCTCTTGAAGCCGTACTTCCACGGCACGACGAGCCGCAGCGGCGCGCCGTTCTGGTTCGGAAGCGTCGCGCCGTACATGCCTGTGGCGAGGATCGTCAGCGGATGCATGGCTTCGTCGAGACGAAGCCCTTCGCGATACGGCCACGGCAGCGGCTGGAACAGGCCGCGCTGTCCAGGCATCTCGTCGGGGCGCACGAGTGTTTCGAACGCGACGTACTTCGCGCTGCCGAGCGGTTCCACGCGGGCCAAAAGCTCCGCGAGCGGAAAGCCGATCCACGGAATGACCATCGACCAGCCTTCGACGCAACGCAGCCGGTATATGCGTTCCTCGAGCGCGACGGGTTTTAGAATGTCTTCGAGCGTATACGTTGCAGGCTTCGCGACGAGCCCGTCGATCTTGACCGACCACGGCGCGATCTTGAGCGAGCCGGCATTGGCCGCTGGATCCGCCTTGTCGGTGCCGAACTCATAGAAGTTGTTGTAGCTGGTGGCGTCGGCCTGCCGGGTCTGCGTCTCGTTGGTCGAGAACGGGCTCTTCTTAGCTTCGAGCAGCGCGGCGCGGGTTGATCGCGAAGAAACGGCGGCGAGGGCTGCCAGCGCAGCCCCTCTCGCGAGCAGATCCCGGCGCCGCAGATAGGTGTTGAGCGGCGTGATCTCTGAGGCCGGAATGTCGGGCGGTTTGCGGATAAGCACGGGAGAAACCTCAATCTGGGTTTGGCGGACCTTTCGGCATTTTGTACGTTCCACGCGGTGGTTCGGTTTCAGCCACCCTACGTTTTGGCGCATGAAACCAGTCTCTGAACTGGCAGACATACGGCCTAATGCGAGCCTATCAGCCGAAGCGCGGGCGGGCGAGTTGCGACGAGCCAGGGGCCGCGAGAGTGCAGCAAGATGGGGGGCGGCTGCGGTACTGCGGCCGGTAGCGACATGAAAAAGCTCAGCAAGACGAACTACCTCGTCTATCGGGACTGTGCTCACAACGCCTGGGTGAAGGTCCATAAGCCCGAAATCTATCACGCCGTGTCGCTCTCTGTGTTCGAGCAGGCCATCATCGAGGTCGGCAACGATGTCGACGTGCGCGCGCGTGAGCTGTTTCCCGACGGCATTCTCGTCCGGCGTGGCGATGCGGTCGGCACGGCGGAGCTGGTCGCGGCGCGCGCACCGGTCATCTATCAGCCCGTCTTCGAAACCGATCGCTACACCACCGCCTGTGACATCCTGGCGTGGAATGCCGCAACCGGCGCTTACGATCTCTACGAGGTCAAGGCGTCGACCAGCGGCGAAGACCGAAAAGCCAAGGATGACCTCTACGCCCACGACATCGCTTTCCAGGCGCTGGTGCTGCAGGAAAATGGCGTTCCGCTCGGTGGGCTGCATCTGGTACGTCTCAACGGCGAATATGTGTCGGACGGAAAGCTCGACCTCAATCTCCTGTTCACGCGCGAAGACTTCACCGACCGCGTGACGCCGCTGCTGGCGGCAGTGCGTGCCGAGATGGACGCCGCCCATGATCTTATGCAGCTTCCGTCGCGACCTGCGGCGCCCTGCACCTGCATCTACAAAGGTCGCAGCAGCCAGTGCACGACCTTCAGCTACATCAACACCAACGTCCCCGATTACAGCGTCCACGACCTGACCCGCATCGGCGCCTCGCCGAAGAAGCTGAAAGCGCTCGTCGACGACGGCATTCTCGCCATTACCGACGTACCGGACGAGTTCGAGTTGACCGTTCCTCAGCGCAATCAGGTCGCGGCCGCGAAACGCCGCCGCCCGTCCGTGGAACTGGATCCGCTCGCGGCCTTCCTTGATGAGATCCACTATCCGATCGCGTTCCTGGATTATGAAACCTACCCGTGTGCGCTGCCGCGCTTTGCCGGCTATGGGCCGTTCAACCACGTGCCGTTCCAGTTCTCGCTCCACGTGGTGAAGGCGCCCGGCGGAGACGCGGTCCACCACGAGTTTCTGTTCACCGAAGCCACGTGCCCCGACGCGCCGTTCGTCGCGGCGCTGAAGGCGGCGCTGCCGGCCGAGGGCTCAATCATCGTCTGGAACAAGCCGTTCGAGAAAGGCATCAACGCCAAGCTCGCCGAGCGTCTGCCCGCCGAGCAATCGGCTCTCGCGGCCATCAACGACCGCGTGATCGACCTCATGGATGTCTTCACCGAGCAGATGCTCGTGCATCCCGGTTTCCGCGGAAAAACGTCGATCAAGTGGGTGCTACCCGCGCTTGTGCCAGGCCTTTCCTACAAGGGGCTCGCGATCCAGGAAGGCGCGACCGCGAGTGAAACCTGGAACTCCATCGTTACAGGGGAACTGGAGCCTGCCGAAGCGGCGGAAGCGCGCAAGAACCTGCTCACCTATTGCGGGCTCGACAGCTTGGCCATGGTCGAGATCTGGCGCGCGTTGCTCGCCACCGTCGCCGCACGCGAGCTTCGCGAAGCCGGCTGAGGCCGTCGACCTTCTTGCCAAACAAAAAACCGATAGCGGCACGCGGCAGCTATCGGTTTTGAATTCTTTGCTGAGACTAGGCGCCTTACCGGCAGGGTCCCTTGTCGCCCGGCTCATCCGGCGGCTTGGGACCGAAGTTCTTCAGGTATTCCTTGGTCGCCTGATAGGCCATGTGCTGGCCCTGGCAATCCGGCTTGTTGACCGAGCCCGTTTCGATCTTGGCCCGATGATGATCATCATCGTCATCGCGTTCGACGCGCGCCGCCTTGGTATCGCGGTCCCGATCATGATCGATCTTGGCGCTCCGCTGCTTCTGAGGACGCTGCGTCACGTCCTTGAGCGAGGCCATCTCCCGGATCGTGTCGCGGCAGCAACCGCCGAGAAAGACGAGGGTGACGACGAGAGCGACAGCTTTGATAAGACTAGGCATTGCGATCCTGTTGGGCTCTATTTGCCTACGCAACACCAGCGACAGTTATGCTTGTTAATAAGAAATTAACTTGTTCTCTGAGTCGGGGGCAGAGAACCAGGGCACGGGCATGAATACACAGGGGTTTTCGTAACTTGCGACTGCAAGTGTCGCCTGTTGGCATCACCTGGATAAGCTGGTGACCATCCCGCCTCTAGCCCACGCGGCGAGCCCTGACGTCAATGATAGGTCCCGCGCTTTCGGTACGACGGACATGCCCGTGCTTTGCGAGATGCCCTTTGAGCAGCGCGAGGTTTTTTCTGTTGGCGCGGAACGCGACGTCGAAAGCGTCGCCCGCGAACGGCACCAGGCCGACGACGGTATCGACAGCCGAATTGGCGATCATCCGCCCCATCGTGAACCGCGAGACGCCGAGCTGGCGCGCTTCCCAGATGATGTAGCTCGACATGACCTGAGAGAGCAGGTCGCCGACCACCGGCACGAGTCCGATGATCGCATCGAGCCCCACTCGCACGTTGGTTCCGGGGATCTCGAACATGTCATCCATCAGCCGCGAGATCGCCTCGATGCGGGCGACGCAGGCCTCGATATCGGGGTCGGAATAACGCTCGACTGTGTCTTGCTTCATCACTCTCTTTCAGGATGCCGATCCGCACGCGTAGCGCGCCCACCAAAACAGGAGCTTGTGCCGGAACCCCTCAACAATTACGTTTAACGGCCCTCGTCATGTTGAAACACATGTCGTGATGGTGGGCGCCGGGGTCAAGTCCGCGACTGGAGCATTTTAAGACGAAGTCCATCGCGGCTCGTCGTCAGAGAGTGCGACGAAACAAAACTGAGCGGGAAGGGAAGAGCGAGCATGTTCCTGCGTCTTCTGGTCGGCACCAGCACGATTTTTCTGTCGTTGATCCTTGGCGCGTTTGCGCTTGCGCTCGTCGGCTACAATTCGCCCGAGACGCTGTCGATGATGCTCGGCTGGGCGCGCGACTTGAAGAGCATCATTACCAGCTCGGGCATCGATCCCAAATACAACATCTGGGTCGAGTTGCTGCTCGAGGAGCGCCAGCTTCTGTTCATGTTCTTCACCATCGCCGCGCGCATTGTCCTCGCCATCATCGCTTACCCGTTCACGAGATAAGCGGCCTGGCAAAGCGGACATCGGCCCCCGCGCGTAGTAGCGCGTGTGGCCGTGGGTTAACGCGCCGTTAGCCAACATGCGCCCATAATTCCCGTTTCGAGGCCGCGTTTCGCCGGGCTGCGGGACCCAAGCGTTCATGGGCTACGACCACCACCAACACGAAAGAGGGCCACATCATCCGGCGCCTCTCGATCCGCACTGGCAATCGCCGCCGATGCCGGAAAGCGCACGCGCGCCTGCCGGTTGGTCTGGGCGGTATTCCGAGCTTCCGTTCCGCTTCCGCGCTCTACTGCTCGCGCCAGTGGCGGTTTTCTCCGCGTGCGCAATCGCCGTCGGCGCGCTCTTCATCTACTACACGCTGGTCTTCCCCGATCCGCTGTCCATGCGCCCCAAGGCAACCGGGCCCGTGATCCGCATCTTGGGCATCGACGGCAACCCGATCGCGGAGCGCGGTGTCTCGCGCGCCTACATCCCGCTCGATATGCTGCCGCCGCGCGTCGCCGATGCCGTCGTGGCGACCGAGGATCGCCGCTTCTTCGAGCATCGCGGCTTGGATCCGATGGGCATGCTGCGTGCCGCGCTGGTCAATCTGAAGAACGGGCGCCTGACGCAAGGCGGCTCCACCATCACCCAGCAGCTCGCCAAGAACCTGTTTCTCTCGTCCGATCGCACCTTCGCCCGCAAGGCCGAGGAGCTAGTGCTGGCGCTGTGGCTCGAGCTCCGGCTGTCGAAACAGGATATCCTGGAGCTCTATCTCAACCGCGTCTATTTCGGCGGCGGGGCCCACGGCATCGAAGCCGCCTCTCGCCGCTACTTCGGCAAATCCGCGCGTGATTTGAATGTCGCTGAAGCTGCCGTGATCGCGGGCCTTCTCAAGGCGCCATCGAAATATGCGCCGAGCGCAAGCCCGGTGCAGGCCATCGCGCGTGGCCGGGTCGTCATAGGCAAGATGCTGGATGCTGGCCTCATCAGTCAGGAGGAGGCCGACGAAGCACGCGCGGTCGAGATCCGCTTCTCGTCGATGATGCGCGTCCCCGATCAGGCCGACATGGCCTATGCGGTCGACTACGTGCTCGACGTTGCGGCCCGCTTCGAGGATGCCGACCGCGACGAGATCGTCATCGAAACGACTTTGGATGCCGATTTGCAGCGCCGCGCCGGAGAGGTGGTCGAAAACGCGCTTGCTGCCAAGGGACAGCTGCTCGAAGCGAGCCAGGCCGCCGTCGTTGTGCTTGCACCGGATGGCGGCATTCGCGCGCTCGTCGGCGGACGTTCCTATGCCGACAGCCAGTTCAACCGCGCGGTCAAGGCGCATCGCCAGCCGGGCTCGGCCTTCAAGCCGGTCGTCTATTTGACAGCGGTCGAGCAGGGCATGTCACCGGACAGCCTCGTCGAGGACGCGCCGGTCAAGGCTGGTCGCTGGTCGCCGAAGAACGAGAACAATCGCTACCTCGGCGAGACGACGCTGCGCAACGCGCTGGCCCAGTCGATCAATTCCGTCGCCGTTCGACTGCTGCTGGATGCGGGTGTGGAGAAGGTCGCCGCCACCGCGCGCCGCCTCGGCATGAAATCGCCACTCCGGCGCGATGCATCTCTCGCCCTCGGCACCTCTGAAGTGTCCCTGCTGGATCTCGCGGGAGCCTACGGCGCCTTCGGCAACGGCGGTTACGTCAACGAGCCCTATGCCGTCCGCCGCGTGACGACGGGGGCCGGCAAGCTCCTCTACAAGCGGATCGACGCGAAATCGGATCCCGCCATTCCGCAGCGCTCGGTTGCCGCCATGAACGACATGCTTGCGACGACCGTGGCCTCCGGCACCGGGCGGCGCGCGGCGATCCCCGGTCACACCGCAGCCGGCAAGACCGGCACGTCGCAGGATTTCCGGGATGCCTGGTTCATCGGCTACACGGCCTACTTCACCGGCGGCGTTTGGGTCGGCAACGACGACGGCCGCACGATGAACAAGGTCGTTGGCGGCGCACTGCCGGCCGAGATCTGGCACGACGTCATGCTGGCAGCCCACCAGGGCAAGGTTCCGCTTGCGTTGCCCGATGCCTCGACACGGCGCGCCCCGCCGATATCTGGCGTTCCGGATCGCAAGGCGCCGCGCCAGGAAGAAGATTTGATCGCGAAAGAGCTTGCGCGCGGAACGCTTGAACGCCGCGATGTCGTGCAGGTCCGCGGCGATCAGCTTCAAGGCGAAACGACCATAACGTCGGGAGGGCGCATCATCGTGCGCCCTCCCACTCGTTGATCACTTCGGACCTCATCAGTACATCTGCACCGGAAGCACGCCGCCGGGTCCGACCATCAGCGCCCAGATGTCGCCGTCGGCCACCTCGAACTCCTCCGTAAGTGCGGGCTGGCCGGGGAGCTTGACGGAGTATTTGTGCTTGCCGGGTGAAAGCTCAAGCATCGGCCCATCCGGCTTCTTGCCGCCGAGACCGGCTGCAATCTTGACCTTTGTCTTGTCGACCGTGAGCACGACTTCCTTTTCCAGGATGTTTCCGAACAGGATCTTGGTCTGTCCGGCGCGCGGCAGCATGCCATCCTTGCGCGCCTCTTCCTGCTTGCGCACGAGCAGCGTGCTGAAGGTTTCGCCGTCCTTCCGGACGATCTTGAGCACGGCCGGACCTTGCGGCGTGGTGTAGGCGATCTCGGCTTGATTGGCCGTGACGTTGGCGCCCGGCTGCTCCTTCCAATCGAGCTTGCCGATCTCGCGCCGGTAGAACGCGAGCATCGTATCGACGGAGGCCTTTACGCTGGCATGTGCGGAATAGCGGTAGAGGCTCTTTTCGCTGCCGCTGAGAGAAGCCGGCCCCGGCACCGGCAGCCCATATTTTTCCTCGACGGTGAGATCGGCGAGCGCCAATCCTGCGGAGACGGGAGCCGCATCCGCCGCATCGGCCTCGCTCGCCGCTGCTTCCGTCACCAGCCCTGAGCCGGAAACGCTGGTGCTGGTCTTGTCGCCGAACGTCATGATCGTGAAGGCGAGGTCCTGCTCGCCCTTGGCGAAGCGCAGCACGACCATGTTCGCCTTGTTGATGGGGGAGGTTTCCGGCTTCCAGCCTTCGCGCGTCATCGCTTCGCGATAGAAGGCTGCGACGGACTTCACGTCCGAGCGGCTCTTGAACTCGAGGCTGCCACGCCCTCCATCGAAGTCGATATCTTCGGCCGTCTCGGGCAGCAGGATCGGCGTAGTGCTGTCCGCCATCGCCTTGAGCGGTTCACCTGACGCTGCCGGCGCTTCGGTCGCGGCCTTGGCAGCGGGCTTGTTGATGTCGGAAAGCGCCTGGTTGGTCGCTTTTTCGACCTCCTTCAGAATATTGCCGGCCAGCGCGTCGAACGCATCGGGGGCTTCCGCGCGCGGTGCACTCTCGGGAGCAGCAGGCTGCGGCGCGGGCTCCTCCTCTTTCTTGTTGAGGGCCGTCAGCAACTTCTCGGGCACGCGTTCGAGGCTGGCATTGAGCCGGCCATCGTCGCGGTTCTGAAGCATCAGCATGAGGGGGCGATGGTCGTCGCGGACGAAGAACGCAAACTTGCCCCGTTCGTTGACTTCAGAAGCGTCTTCGCCAGCTGCGAGCTTGCGATTATCTTTGCGTGACCACGGCGCCCAGCCTCGCGCGGCGAGTTCGTCGCGGAAGAAGGCGAGCGAGGTGTCGAGCGGTGTTTCGGTGATGACCGAGAGATGCGGCCGGTCTGGTGCGTACTTGATCTCTGTCGCGTCCTTGGGGAACGGCAGATCGTCGACGATCGCATTGGCGGTGTAGGACACGCTGGTGGCGTTGCCCTGCGCGGGCGCGAGGGTGATGAATACGGAAAGGCCCTGGCGGCCCTTCTTGAAGGTCATGATCGAGAGGTCGGGCGTCTTGGCGCTGGCCGAGAACGGATCCTCATAGTGCTGCCAGCCATCGGCCGCGAGCAGCTTGGCGGCCGCAACTGCTGTCGCCGCGACCGAATCCGGCGCCGTGAAGATTGTGGTTGCAGGGCTCGCATAGGTTTCCTTGGCGCCTTCGACGCGCGCGAGCTTGCTGGTGTCGAGTGTGTAGTCGGCAGCGGCAGGCGCCGATGCGAAATTGCCGCTCACGGCAGTGAGCGCGCCAGCGGCTACCGCCATCATGAGTGCCAGTGTGAGACCGCGCATCGTCTTCGTGTCGGGCGTCATCGTATTCAGCCTTCGGATTGGGGGAATGCAGGTGCCCTGTCGGGCCATTGTTGGGAGGGGATTGTCTGGAGGGGCGGCCAAACGCTTGCGCGAAAGCCCGCTGACGGGCCCCTTATGGAGGACCGGCGCGGGCTTCGATGTTCCGTTGGTAACAGCCGTTCGGGGAGGCCGAGGCCCGAAGGCCGGCTAAGCTTTACGCTTCGTCGTAGACTGTGCCGTAGCGATGCAGGTCCATGCCGTAGATCTGGAGCCAGCGCTTGGCTTCCTCGAGGTCCGGCATGGTCTTGCGCACCAGCGCCCAGAAACGCGGCCCGTGGTTCATTTCCTTGAGGTGGGCCACTTCATGCGCGGCCACGTAATCGAGGATGGCGGGCGGCGCCATGATGAGGCGCCACGAGAACGACAGAACGCCGGTCGTGGAGCACGAGCCCCAGCGGCTCGACTGGTCGCGGACGGCGATTTTCTTCGGGTCGACGCGAAGGCGGTCGGCATGAAAAGCGACGCGCTGCTCGAGATCGCGGTGGGCTTCCTTCGAGAGCCAGTCCCTGAGCCGCCGCGGTGCGTGTTCTTCGTGGCCGGAGACATGCAGCTCCGGATAGGTCGACGTGGAGACGCGTTCAACGGGCGCCCGGCGGCCGGATCCGACGAACACCACGCGATGGGCGTCACCGCGCAGCGGAATGAACACGTCGTTGCGGAACGGAACCGCGGTCGGCAGGCTGTCGAGCCGCTCGCGCACCCAATCGATGTTGCGCGTGATGAACGAGCCGGCCTCGCCGATGTCGCACTGAACCGGAAGCGTGACGATCACCGTGCGGCGCGTACGGCTGACGCGCAGCGTCAGGCGGCGCGCGCCGGGATGTCGGCGCACTTCCACGGGTGCATCGAGGCCACCGATCTTCTCGCTCTTGAGCGTCGGAGACGCGAAGCTTCTTCTCTTCCGCATGAATGACTTTCGAACGCGCGATGATTTCGGGGACGCAAGACGTTGTGATGGATGCAGCGATCGAGTGTCCGCTTTGGAGATCCCCTTCTGCGGAAATCCCAGTGGCGCGCATCGCGCCACGCCCGACCCTGTTCTCCACTTAGCAACAGAGTGAACCGCATCTCCAGTGTGAAATTGTGACGTCGAGCAACCGATTGCAGAACTGTTGCGCAATCGCCCCATCCTGCGCAACGCTTAAAACACACAAAGCCAACCGCGCGTCGTTCACACAAAAAAGATCTGAGCGTGAGTTGCGAGGGACGTATGCCGCGCGAGAGCATGTGCGCGAGATTCGACGCGCATCTCGGCGCGTTCATTCTGCGCACACGAAATCCATAGCTTGAAATTTGCAAAGCGCCAATGAGGAACGTTGTAGCTTTGCGCCGCTTCGCGCGGGCTCTGGTCGCAAGCCTGTCAGGGTGTGTTATGTGGCAACGTGCGTTCCGGCGCCGTGAAGCTTGGAAGCTCGCGCATGTCAAGCGTTGGTGCACCGGGGCCGCTCGATTGCACTTCGGGTGCGCCTTCGATCGTTGGCGGTTCGGGCGGCAGTGCAAAACCATGATCGCCGCTCGGCGCAAGAGGCACGGAAATCGCTGCGGGTGTGTGGCGCTTTGCGGCAGTTTCTGGCTTGCTCATCACGAGCGTCGGCATCGCCATCAACAGGCCCACCATCACGAGTTGGATGCAAACGAACGGGACGGCGCCCCAATAGATATCGCTCGTCGTGACCGGCGCCATGATCCGCCCCGTCACCTTGTCCTGGTACGGCTCCCGCGGCGCGACGCTCCGGAGGTAGAACAGCGCAAATCCGAACGGTGGATGCATGAAGCTGGTTTGCATGTTGACCGCCAGCAGCACGCCAAACCAGATCACGAACGGTGTAACGTCTGCAACCATCTCCGTCACCACGCCTGCGCTGTTCGTCGTACTGAGCACGGCGAAGCCGAAGCTCTTTGCGATGGCGACTGCCTCGGGGGAAGTACGGAAGATGGCTTCGGCGGCGGGCTTCAGCAGCGGCACGAGGATGAAGCACAACTCGAAGAAGTCGAGAAAGAACGCGAGCAGGAAGATCAGCACCATCACCGCGATCAGGAAGCCGTACATTCCGCCGGGCAGCGAGGTCATCAGGTGCTCGACCCAGAGGTGCCCGTTGACGCCGTAGAAGGTGAGCGAGAAAATCCTGGCCCCGATCAGGATGAACATCACGAACGCCGCGAGCTTGGCCGTCGCCTCTGCGGCCTGCCGCACGATCTGAACATTGAAACGACGTTCATCCTTGTCGCTGTAGCGCTTGGCGGCAGCCAGCAGCAGCGCGCCGACGGCGCCCATCGCACCGCCTTCGGTGGGAGTTGCAATGCCGACCAGGATGGTGCCGAGCACCAGGAAGATCAAAAGCAGCGGCGGCACCATGACGAACGTCACCCGCTCGGCAATGGCCGAGAGCAGACTGCGGCCCGTAGCCATCATCAGGCCCCGGTTGAGGAGCGCTGCAACGAGTGCGAAGCTGATGCCCCATGCCATGCCGAGGATGGAGGCATCGATGCCCGAATAGGACGACCCGTGCATCATCCAGCTCGCGAACAGGCTGGAAAGCGCCGCCAGGATGCCGAGCGAGGCGAGCCCGCGCGAGCCGTCGGCTTCGCGATGCCCGATCTCGTCGGAAGGAAGCCCGGGCGCCGACCCCGGGAAAATCAGCGAGACGACGAACACGTAGACGGCATAGAGGCCGGCCAGCATCAGTCCCGGCAGGATCGCGGCCTTGTACATGTCGTCGACGGAGCGACCGAGCTGGTCGGCGAGCACGATGAGAACCAGCGACGGTGGGATGATCTGCGCGAGCGTTCCGGACGCCGCGATCACGCCTGAGGTAAGTCGCCGGTCGTAGCCGTAGCGCAGCATGATCGGCAGTGAGATCAACCCCATCGAAATGACGCTCGCGGCCACCACGCCGGTTGTCGCGGCCAGCAGTGCACCAACGAAGATCACCGCGTAAGCAAGTCCGCCACGCAGCGTGCCGAACAACTGCCCAACCGTTTCGAGCAGATCCTCCGCCATGCCGCTTCGTTCGAGGATCAGCCCCATGAACGTGAAGAACGGGATGGCGAGCAGCGTGTCGTTACGCATCACGTCGAAGATGCGGCCGGGCATCGATTGCAGAAGATGCCACGAAAGGGTGATCGCGCCGTCCGAGTAAGGCGCAAGCTCGACTCCGACCACGAAGAACATGAGCCCGACGGCCCCTAGCGAGAACGCGACGGGATAGCCGAGCAGCAAAAAGACCACCAGCGACGCGAACATGATCGGCGCCAGGTTCTGGGCCAGGAAAGCTGTCATGCGGCGTCGTTCCCCCGGTTTCGGACCTTCGTTGAGGCCCCACGTGCGAAGTGTTGTGTTGTCTCGTTGGGATCAGGGCCTCGATGGCCCGTCGCCGTGTGGGTGTGAATGGTCGGCGCCGGCCGCGAGTGCGGCTTCGTGGTAGCCGTCATGATGGGCGCGTTCGGGCAGTTCGCCGCGCATGATCGCGATGCGTTTGATGAGCTCGGAGATACCCTGCGCGAACAGAAACATGAACGCGATCGGGATCAGCCCCTTGATCGGCCACAGCGCGAGGCCCCCGGCGTTCGGAGACTGCTCATTCTGGGCGAAGGATGTGCCGAAGAAGATCCATGATGTGTAGACGACCAGCGCCGCGGTCGGCAGCAGGAAAAAGATGTGCCCGACAAGCTCGATGATATTTCGCGTGCGCTTCGAGAGCCGATTGTTCACGATATCGATACGAATGTGCTCGTTGTCGGCCAGTGTCCATGGTGCAGCCAGCAGAAACACCAAGGCGAACAACCACCATTGAACTTCAAGCAGCGAGTTCGCGCTCCAGTCGAAGATTTTCCGCATCACGGCGTTGCCTGCGCTGATCACCGCAGCGGCCACGATCAGCCACGCGGCCGATCGCCCGATCGCGGCATTCGCTCGGTCGATCAGGCGGCTCAAGGCCAGCAGTCCCTCCATGCGGGGCTCCCCAAATTTCGCGCCTTAACTGTTCATCCCCGGGCTCCGGTCTGGCGGGCCAGGGCGCCTTGGCATCCGCTGGCGGAGCAACGATTGAGTTCCTATATCCGAAAGGCCGGCAGGGGAGAACTCCACCATTGCGAGTTTCTCGCGCATGACGTAGGGCAAGCCCTGAAAAGCTGGCCCCGCTGCGTGCCGCCACCAACGAAGAAACCAGGAGCATCCCATGTCCGATTTGAAGGCGCAGGTTCTCGACCGGCTGCGTCGCGTCAAGGGACCGGATCTCGACGGCAATATCGTAGATCTTGGCCTTGTCTCGGATATCCTCGTCAAGGATGGCCGCGTTTATTTCTCGATCACGGTTCCCGCCGCGCGCGCCGATGAGCTCGAGCCGTTGCGCGGTGCAGCAGAGAAGGTCGTGCGCGAGATCGAGGGCGTCGCCGGTGTGGTCGCGGTGCTGACCGCAGAGGCCGGCCCCGGACGCGCCGCACCCTCGGGATCTGCCAAGCCCGCCGCCCCCTCAGGAAACGGCCGTGAGCATCCGCGCGAGCACGCGAGGGTGACGGAAGCCCGCGCACGCGGCGCCGCCGGTGATGGTCCTCCGCGGCAGGCCCCGCCGCAGGCTGCTGCTGCCCCCGTACGTCAGACCCAGGGCGTTCCCGGCGTGAAGCACATCGTAGCCGTTGCCTCCGGCAAAGGCGGCGTCGGCAAGTCGACGGTCGCGGTGAACCTTGCCCTCGGTTTCCAGGCCATCGGTCTCAAGGCCGGCATTATGGACGCCGATATCTATGGGCCCTCCCAGCCACGCCTGCTCGGCATCACCGGCAAGCCCGAGCAGTCGTCCGGCAAGAAGCTCGTGCCGATGGAGGGCTACGGCCTCAAGGCGATGTCGATGGGCTTTATGGTCGACGAGGGCACGCCCATCGTCTGGCGTGGCCCGATGGTGGTCGGAGCGTTGAACCAGATGCTGCGTGAGGTGCTCTGGGGCGATCTCGATGTCCTGGTGATCGACATGCCGCCCGGCACGGGCGACGTGCAGCTCACCATTGCCCAGCAGGTGCCGCTCGCCGGCGCCGTGATCGTCTCGACCCCGCAGGATCTCGCGTTGATCGATGCCCGCAAGGGCCTCGCGATGTTCAAGAAGGTCAACGTGCCGCTGCTCGGCATCGTCGAGAACATGAGTTACTTCATCGCCCCCGACACCGGCGCGCGTTACGACATCTTTGGCCACGGCGGCGCCAAGGCCGAGGCCGAGAAGATCGGCGTGCCGTTCCTGGGCGAGGTTCCGCTGACGATCGAGGTGCGCGAAACCTCGGACGCGGGACGGCCGATCACGGCGACCGCGCCCGATAGCCCGAGCGCACAGGTATTCCGCGAGATCGCCGCCAAGGCCTGGGCCGAACTCGAAAAGGCTTCGGGCCGGGGCATGAAGCCGCCGAAGCTCGAGGTGGTGCATGGCGGCGAGGCGCTGCGCGTCTCGTTCGCCACCAAGGACGAGCACGAGCTGCCGGCTGAGTTCCTGCGCGTGTTGAGCCCGTCGGCCGAGGTCCAGGGCCACTCGAAGGAGCAGCGCGTCACGGTCGGCGGCAAGAAGAACGTCAAGATCCGCGAGCTACGCGGCGTCGGCAACTATGCCGTTCGCATCGTCTTCGACGATGGACACGATACCGGGCTCTTCACCTGGTCCTATCTGCACATGCTGTCGCTGCAGAAGGACAAGCGCTGGGGCGAGTATCTGGCCGAGCTGAAAACCAAGGGCCTGTCGCGCTGAGCTGGGGGGCGGGCGGTCGTAATCACGAGGCCCGATGAGCCCTGTTCTTAAGGCTCTTGGCAAGGATTGCATTGCCCCTCGCGCGCCGGTCCGGTACAAAATGGCATCGGACAGGTGAGCGCGTATCATGACCCAGGCAAAACTCAGGTCTGGAAGTCGCAGGCTCCACGGCTTGGCGCTTGTCGCGGCGCTGTTCGTCGCTGTCCTGCCTCCCTCAATCTCCGCTCATGCCGCCGATAGCAGTGTCGGCGGACGGCTGATTTTCTGGCGCACCAGCAAGATCTCGACGCCGGTGATGGGCGTCATCGCATCGATTCCGGCCAGAGTTGGCGATCAGGTCAAGCAGGGCGATGTTCTGGCAGAGATCGATACCCGCCAGCTCAAGGCTGATCTCGCGATCGCGGAAGGCGCCCTTGAGTTTGCGAAACGTGATCTGGCAAGTGCGGAAGCACGGCTCGTTCTCGAGCAGACCGAGTATGAGCGGCAAGCCAACCTGAAGGAGTCTCCGGCCTTCTCCGGCGCAAGGTTCCAGGATTCGAGCAATCGGACGTCGATCGCGCGCGCCGATCTCGAAAGAGCGCGCTCCACGATCGGAACCCGGCAGGCGGAAGTTGCCAAGCGCGAGCTGGACGTGCGTCTGGCCACCATCCCGGCTCCGTTCGATGGCATCATCGTTCGCCACCTCCTGACAGTCGGTGGCCTCGTCTCGATCGAGACGCCGCATATTCTCTTGATGGTCGACAACACATCACCGGAGATCGAGACGGAAGTGCCCATCGCGCAGCTGTCGGGCTTGGCGGTCGGACGCGAACTCGACGTCTCGATCGGCGGAGGCAAGCGCGAGCCGGCACGTATCCGCGCCGTGCTGCCGAGCGAGGAACCCGGCTCCACAACGCGTCGCGTTCGTCTCGAACTGAAGACTACGGGCACGCGCTATTCCGATAGCGACCCGGTTACGGTTTATCTGCCGACCAGCTGACGCCGGCCAGCTCACAGTCCGCCCCTTGCCCAGAGAGTGTCAGCTATCGCCCTCTCGCACGTCGCGGGGCGTGAGCCCATAGGCGCGCCGGAACACGCGATAGAACGTCGCGAGGCTGTCGAAGCCGCACGAAAACGCGATATCGGCAACCGGCCGGTTGGGGTCCATCCGCAATTGCTTGTGCGCTTCCGCAAGCCTGAGGCGCGTCACCGTGCGGGAGAAGCTTTCGCCGGAAGGCTCGAACAGAATATGGATCTGCCGCACCGAGAGGCCGAGCACGTTCGCCACCAGCGCAGGCGAGAGATCGGAGCGGTGAAGGTTTTGGACGAGCGCTTGTTGCGCGGCGTGAAATTGACCGAAGTGGAGCGCAGCTCGGCTTTCCGGAGAGCCCGGCGTCACTTGCCCGCGCGCCAGCAGCGCAAGCTGGCCCAGGTTGGTCACCGCCGCCGCGGGATCGGCGAAGCGCGCTCCCTGCTCGAAGAGCGCCGCAAAACCGGCGGCGATCAACTTCGTCAGTCGTAAACCCTGGACGAGCGGTTCGTGCTCGAGATTGCGCGCGGCGCCGGCAAGCTGCTCCCGTCCGGCGAGTGGAATCTTGAGGGCGCGGAAATGAAACCCATCGGTTCGTTTCGGGATCCCCGCATACGGCATATCCGAATGGCTGACCACCAGCGTCGAGTTGGTGACGGAATGAACGCGGCCTCGGCCGATATCCATCCATCCCGGGCCGCGCACCTGTTGAGAGATACAAAGGCTGTCGCCCGGCATTCGCGCGATATCGGCACGCGTGCGGCTGACGTGATAGGTCGATGCGTACATCTCGGCGAGTGTCGCGCCGCCCAAGGCGGTGGCGGAAAAGTGGCCGCGAAAGTCGTGTCGCTTGGCTCGTTCGAGCTCGATCGTGACGCCGAAAAGCTGCTTGCCCCGCACCTCGACCCAATGGTCGAAGCGGTCCTTCGCCGGCAGATCGTCGGTTGAGAATGTCAGCATAGGGCCCCTTGTCGCGAGCCTAGCTTTGCCCGCGAAGCAAGGGTGCCGCAAGGCGAAACGGCTCCCGAGGGGAGCGCGCGTTTCGGACCCACGAGCTCTCGCCTCGTGATACTGTTGGCGAGCGTCGAGCGCTATTTAAAGCCGACGCGACATGCGCGCTGAATGTAGCGCGTATCGTGTCCAGCGATCACCCCCCCTGCGCGCCTCCCCGCCTGTGACCTCCGCGCCACGCCTGCGCCGCCTCGCGCCCTCAAAACGGATAATATCACAAATTCTCTTTGCCTCGGCGGCGGCCACGCTCTAAACATCGGATATTATCTTATAACATCCGATGTGAGGGATTTATGCGTGTGTCCGCCCCTGTTCGACGTTTGACGGTTCGACGCTCGATGGCGCTGGCAATGCCCATGACGGCCGTCGCAGCCGTGCTGTCTCCCTCCGGCCCGGCGCACGCACAGGAAGCCACCCCCACCGAGCTTCCTGCCATCGAGGTGACGACCCCGAGTCCGATCGTGAAGCCGAAGCGCGCCAAAGCCGCGTCTTCCGGCCAAGGCGTCCCACAAACCGCCCCGCCTGCGACGGCGGAAGGGGCCGCCATCCCCCCCGGCACTGCCCTCGACTTCGACGATCATGCCTTCGTGGCCGTCACGACCGCCTCCGATCGCGAGATCGCGGCCACCAACGGCCCAACCCTCACCGACACGCTTGAAAACAAGCCCGGCATCGTCGGCAGCACATTCGCGCCCGGCGCCAACCGGCCGATCATTCGCGGCCTCGACAGCTACCGCGTCCGCACCCAGGAGAACGGGATCGGCACGCATGACGTCGCCGCCATTTCCGAGGATCACGCCATCCCCGTCGATCCCAACGCGGCCGATCGTGTCGAGGTCGTGCGCGGCCCGGCCACGCTTCGCTATGGTTCGCAGGCCATCGGTGGGGTCGTCTCGGTCGAGAACCAGAGAATTCCGACTTACATGCCAAAAGGCGGTTTCAGCGGTGCGGTGAGCGGCGGTGGCACGTCCGTCGACGAAGGCGTCGATGGCGCGTTCAAGGTCACCGCCGGCGCCAACGGCATCGTGGTGCACGCCGATGGCTTCCGGCGCGAAACCGAGGACTATGACTCCCCCAACGGAAAGGTCGCGAACACGTTCGTCGACAGCAAGGGTGGCGCGCTTGGCGCGTCTCTCGTCGGCACCGATGGCTTCTTCGGCGTTTCGTTCGCGCGCATCGAAAGCGTCTACGGCATTCCCGGCGAGGAAGCCGAGGAGGGCGTCAACCCGCGCATCGATATGGTCCAGGACAAGGTTCTGGCCAAGGGTGAGTGGCGCGTGCGCGACTTCGGTCTGGAAGCGGTGCGCTTCTGGTTTGGCGCCTCCGACTACAAGCACGACGAGCTTGCGATCCACGATCCCGGTGTCGACAACGAGTTCGAGGTCGGCTCCACCTTCACCAACAAGGAGCAGGAAGCCCGCGTAGAGATACAGCATCTTCCCGTAGGCACCGTTCTTGGCGAGTTCACCGGCGCGATCGGCGCGCACTGGGGGCATCGCAAGACACGCGGCCAGTCGTTCGAGGGCGAGTCGTTGCTCGAACCCGTCGAGACGGACAGCATCGCCGCGTTCTGGTTCGAAGAATTGGCGCTGACCCGGAAAACGAGGCTGCAGGCCGCTGCGCGTATCGAGCATACCGCTGTCGACGGTACCGGTTGGGAGGACTTCCACGGCGAGGAAGAAGTTGGGAGCCCCGGCGAATGGCACTTCCATGCTCACGAAATCAGCGGCGAAAAGAGCTTCACGCCCGTTAGCGCCAGCCTCGGCGCCCTCTACCAGCTTCCGTTCGCGACCGTTGCCCGCCTGACCGGCCAGTATGTCGAGCGCGCGCCCGATGCGGCTGAGCTGTTCTCGAAAGGCATGCACGAGGCAACCGGCACCTTCGAGGTCGGCAATCCGTTCCTCGATGTCGAGAAGGCAACGACGATTGAAGCCGGCTTGAAGAAATCGACGGGCGCTCTGCGCTTCGACGCCTCGGCGTACTACACGCGCTACAACGGCTTCATCTATCGCCAGCTCCAGGGCTTCGAATGCGACGGCGCATCGTCGGTCGGTGAATTCCATTGCGAGGAAGAAGGGCACGGCGGCGGAGGTGGCGGTGGCCACTCTCATGAAGCTTTCGATCTCGTCTATTTCCAGCAGCGCGATGCCAATTTCTACGGCTTCGAGGCGGCGGCCCAGTATGACGTCGCCCCCATCTGGCGCGGCGTCTGGGGCATCGACGGGCAGTACGACTTCGTCAACGCGAAGTTCGACGACGGCAGCTACGTGCCGCGCATTCCCCCGCATCGCCTTGGTGGCGGTCTTTACTATCGGGATGCCAACTGGTTTGCCCGCGCGGGCGTGCTCCACGCCTTCGACCAGAACCGCTTCGGCGAGGAGGAGATCGCGACGCCGGGCTACACGCTCGTCTCGGCCGAGATCAGCTATACCGTTGAAGGACGCACAGAGAACGGGATCGCTCCGGTCTTTACCGTGGGCCTGAAGGGCGAAAACCTCGCCGATGAAGAGGTGCTGAACCACGCCTCATTCAAGCGCCGCGAAGGCGTTCTTGAACCCGGCGCATCCGTTCGCTTGTTCGGTTCGGTCAAACTCAATTGAGGGCGTCACCCAGGTAACAGTGCGAGCACCGCGAGCCGCATAGAACAGGCCGTCTTTTCAGCAAAGAGTGTCTGTTCGCGATGTCGATAGCAGCATTTGCGCTCGTGGTTCTGATCAATGTGAACGTGGCGGACAAGGGCGACTACACGGTCTCGGCCGATGGCCGCGAGATCGGCCGGTTCAGGATAGAAGGTAAAGAGACAGGCGTTGCTGAGCACCGCCTGTCCGTACCGGCCGGCAGCAAACGCCTGACGGTGGAGCGCAGCACGTCGCTGCCCGTCGTCGGCACCAAAGTGGGACGCCGGTCCAAGACCTTCGACCTGATATCGGTTGCCGGGATCACAAAGCCCCTGCGCGAAGAGCGCCCGGTGGTGGCGCTCGGTGGCCTCGTCGCGGAGACCGACGCGTTGCTGCGAGAGATCGGGTCCGAATATTCTTCAAACGATATCGGGCTCTCCTTCGGACCGAAGCAGAGCCAAACCGCAATCGCCGAGGCCGAGGCGCGTTTGGGCTACAAGCTGGATCCCGAACTCGCAGGGGTGCTGACAACATTGGGGCCTGTCAAATACGGCGATTCCGGAATGGTGGAAGCCAAGGATCTGGTCACGACGGAGCGGCAGTTCATGCGCCTCTGGGGCAACGAGGAGAACGTATCCGGCGACGCTCTCGCTCTCTATCGAGCCTCGACCATGATCTGGGTCGAGGTTGGAGATGGCTACGGCGCCATGATCCACGCTCCGAAACCCCCTGACCATTGCAACGGCGCCGCGGCATATTGGAAGATCCACCAGGACACCATCGGAGACCCGCACCCGGTCTCGAATTCGCAAGGGCGCTGCGGCACGCTTTCCGACGTTCTGATGTGGGTGATCGGCGCGGACCTGCTCGAGCAGGTCGAGGACGACGGCAAGGATAATCAGCTCCTGGTCGATCCGACCATGCCGAACGCGTTTCCCGTTTGGCTCGAAACCGATCGCGACGCGAATCCACGGCTCCGCCCCGATTGGAGCCGGCTCCAATAATCTTAGCGATGCGGCAAAATCAGTAGAACAGGCTGGAGACGCTTTCCTCGCGCGACGTACGCTGGATGGCTTCGCCGAGCAGCGGGGCGATCGAAAGCACGTGGATGTTGCGGGCGGCCAGCACGGCAGCGGTCGGCAGGATCGAATCCGTGATGACCAGCGACTTGAGCCGTGAATTCTGGATGCGGGACACAGCGCCGCCCGAGAGCACGCCGTGCGTGATGTAGGCGCTGACCTCGGTCGCGCCTTTGGACAGCAGCGCTTCCGCCGCGTTCACGAGCGTACCGCCGCTGTCGACGATGTCGTCGATCAGGATGCACTGCTTGCCTTTGACGTCGCCGATGACGTTCATGACCTCGGATTCGCCCGGGCGCTCACGGCGCTTGTCGCAGATCGCGATCGGAACATCGATGCGCTTGGCAAGCGCGCGCGCGCGCACCACGCCGCCGACGTCCGGCGAGACCACGACGACGTTCTTGCTGCCGTAGCGATCCTCGATGTCGCGCACCATCACGGGTGCCGCGAACAGGTTGTCGGTCGGGATGTCGAAGAAGCCCTGGATCTGGCCGGCGTGCAGATCAAGCGTCAGAACGCGATCGGCGCCGGCGCGCTCGATGAGGTTGGCGACGAGCTTCGCCGAGATCGGCGTGCGCGGACCGGGTTTCCGATCCTGGCGTGCATAGCCGTAGTAGGGGATCACCGCCGTGATGCGCCGCGCCGACGAGCGCTTCAGCGCATCGATCAGGATCAGCAGTTCCATCAGGTTGTCGTTGGCGGGGAACGAGGTGGACTGAACGACGAACGCGTCCTGTCCGCGAACGTTCTCCTGGATCTCGACGAACACTTCCATGTCCGCGAAGCGCTTAACCTGGGACTTCGCAGGCGAGATCTTGAGATACTGGGCAATGGCCTCAGCCAGCGGCCGGTTACTGTTTCCGGCAACGATCTTCATGGTCTGGCCGCCCTTGCCACTGTCTGCACGCGCATCGAAAGGCATGCACGCTCCTGATGCGACACTTCGATGACGCGCCTTCTAACGCGCGGGCCCGGGTGTGTAAACCACCCGGGCCCGGCATGTTTAGCAGACTCTGTTGATGTGTGGCCAGAGACACCCAGGAGAACACTCAGGCCGGCCGGGTGACCATCTTTCAGGTTTCCCCGGCCAAGGGGGTCAATTGACCTTCGACTGAGGAGGCAAGAGCTTGAGGATGCCCTGTGCGGCAGCCGAAGCGGCCGCATCGGCCGTCTTGCCCCAGGCTCCGTCGAGAGACCCTTGAGGGATCTCGTTCTTTTGCGAGACCGTGCCCAGTTTCTTGCCCTGCGGATCCTTAACGTTCCAGTCGATCTGGATCGGCTGCTTGCCGTTCTGGCCTTCGCCGACGATGACCTTGCCTTCGACCCGGTAAGTCTGCGCCGAGGCGGTTTCCGTGAGAGCCAGACCGCTCCGGGTCAGTTCCCGCTGGATCGCGCTCGTCAACGCAACGCTGCCGTCGCCGGGAGCACCCGTTACGCTCGGCACCATGGCCGTAACGGCGCCTTCGCGTCCGATGCTGCCGGTGGTCGGACCACCAGCGGCGGCAGGATAGCTTGCAGGCGTCTGTGCGGGCGGCGGCGTCATTGGGGTCGCAGCCGTCTGCACAGGGTTGACGACCGCGGTAGACGCCGGATGCGTTCCGCCCGCGCCCATGGCGACCGCGCTCTGCGTCGGCAACCAGGTTGCGAGCGAGCCCGCCGTCTTGCTCGAAATCGTATCAACAACCTGCGGCGTCACGGCAGCCCAGGGATCTTTGGTCTGCGCGCCCGACAGCACCTCTTCGCCGGTGATGCGGTTCACGCGCTTGCCCGAAGGATCGGTAACATCCCAGATGTAGGAAACTTTCGTGCGGCCCTTTTCGCGGGCCGAAACGACATAACCGCGAAGCGTGAACTCCGCTTTGTCGCTTCCGTCTTTTGCGACGGTGATTTTCTGCGCTTCGATGGCGCCGGTGAGCTGCGTCTGAAGCTGCTTGGCGACGGCATCGGGCGCGCCGATCACCGGCGCGATGGCGATCTTCGCCGTTTGTGAAGCAGGAGCCACCGACGGCTGTCCTGCGATCAGCGAGGTATTGGGGTCGGAGCCGTTGTTGGCAAACAGGCTTGCGCCCGTCTCGCATCCGCCCAGGCCGAAGCCCACAAAAGCTGCGAAAACTGCGAGCACAACTGATCTGTTCGCACGCCGTGCCGCAGCAGCATCAATGGTCGTCACGATGACGTCCCCCTATGAATGATCCGCTGTCCTCCGGCGGCCGACGTACAGACTTTGCGGCCATCTTCTCCCTAACGCTGCCGGTACCCACCCTGAGTCCTGTAGCTACCCGTCAGCCACGCGTCCAGACGTAATCGAGAGCAAAAGCGCGTCGTGGCTAATTCTATCCGCAACATCCACAACGAGATTGTGGATTTTGCAGTTAGGCCACAACAATGGCGGAGATTTGGCGTCCGTAATCGGCTTCTTTTCGATGCGTTGCACGCCGAAAGCTAAAGAACATCGATTCGTTCTCATAGGTGCAGGGGGCTTGCCGCTCGGTATGCCTGAGGTTGAGCTGCCCGAGTCGGTGCATGACATAGGACGGCAGATCGAAGTGCGGCGTGGACCGCCCCTTGGGTATGGTAAAGAAGCGTGCGTTGCCGGCATCGACGGCCTCGAATGCGGCGACGAACTCAGGGCCTACTTCGTAGGACTTGGGGCCGATTGTCGGTCCGAGCGCCGCGAAAATCCGTGATCGCTCCGCGCCGAGCCCTTCCATGGCGGTTATCGTCGCTTCGAGCACACCACCGAGCGCGCCCCGCCATCCGGCGTGCGCCGCCCCCACCACCTTTGCTTCCGCATCCGCGAACAGGACCGGGGCGCAGTCGGCCGTAAGGATGCCGATCGCGAGCCCGCGTGTCTTGGTGACCAGGGCATCGCCCTTCGGCAGGGCCTCGCGATCGACCAGTTGGTCGACGGCAAGAGCCTCCGCGCTATGGATTTGGTAAATCGTCTGAACATCGTCTTGAAAGCTGCCGAGACGCTCGGCGACGCGCGTGCGGTTCTCGATCACAGACACCGCATTGTCTTTCGATCCCGCGCCGCAGTTGAGGCTCGCATAGAGCCCGCGCGACGTGCCCCCTTGCCGGGTGAAGAAGCCATGGCGGATACCGGGCAGGATGGAGAGGCTATCGGCTTCGAGAGGGCTCAGCATGGGCTCGCTTTGCTTGGAAGGTTGCGGACGCGTGACCTTAGAACATTGAACATGAACAGCCTACCGGTGAGCCTGGCGTCCAGCCTCAAGCAAAACCCGGCAATGGCGCAACGTCCGCCGAACGCACGCCGAGCGCCAGGAAGCGGGAGCCCATGCCGTTCGGAGCCAGCAGCCGCGCGACGCCCGCCTCGATTGCGCCTGCTTTGGCCGGATTGGCCGCCATCAGCCGCGAGGCGCGTTCGATGATGCCGAGCCGCCCGAGGAATTCGCCCTGCGGCAGCGGGCCGTCGGTTGCGAGCCCCGAAGCTCGGCAGGCTTCCGTGAAGCTCTGAAAGTCGACCTGCGCCGAGAGATCCGTTTCTCCCGGCCTGTGGAATGGCGAGACGTGCTTCTGGTCCGCAACGCCCTGCAGGGTGTCGCCGAAGCCGGTTGCCGCATGACCGTAGTCGATGAAGAGCGCCGCGAGTGGAGCCGGCTCCGCGCGCAGCTTCAGAAGCGTGTCCGCGAGGGCTCGATGCCCGCCGCAGGTTTCGAGAATGTCTCCCGAGCGCGCCGCAAGGGCCAGGGGCAGAGAAGGTGGCGCGGCGCTCGGCGTACTGTCGGTTTCGAAGCGCAGCTGATCTCCGTCGACAAGCCCGACCAGTCGGCGGTGCCACGCCGAGCCTGAAAATTCGAACTGCTCGATCGGCAGCGTATCGAGAAACTCGTTGGCGATCACGATCGTCGGATGGGGCGGCAGCGCATCCGGCACGTGGTCGCGAAACTGAACCGGCACGCCACAGTCGGCTAGCGTCGTCCGCTGGAGATCTCGCAGCGTCGCGTTGCTGTCGACCAGATGGATGGTGAGCGCCTCGCGAAAGCCCGGCACGATACGGCTTGCGCGCAGCGCGTCGTGCATCAGCGTTCCGCGCCCCGGCCCGAGCTCCACCAAGTTGAGCGCGGCCGGCGAGCCCATTTGCTGCCAGACGACGGCGCACCAGAGCCCGATCAATTCGCCGAACGTCTGGCTGATCTCCGGCGCCGTCACGAAATCCCCGGCCGCCCCGATAGCCGTTTGCCGGCGATAGTAGCCGTGCTCGGGATCGTCGAGGCAGGCCGACATATAGTCTGCGACGCTGATCGGCCCGTCGCGGCGAATGCGGTCCTTGAGTTTTGCCGCGAGGGGGGTGTCTGCGGGGCGTCCCCCGCTTTCGGTCGTCATGGTCTGGCGGCAGCGGCCTGCTGGCGTGCGAGCCAGATGAGGTAGAGCCCGCCGAGCAGCATCGGCAGCGAATAGACCTGCCCCGCCGTGAACGGCCCGATATTGAAGAAGTGCACCGCGTGCGGCTCGCGGAACACTTCCGAGAACGAGCGCCCGAGCGCATAGCCCGTGAGAAATACGCCCGTCACCAGGCCAGGAGATTTCAGCGCACCGAACCAATGGGTGAGAATGCGCAGGATTATGAACAGCACCAGCCCCTCGAGGGCGGCTTCATAGAGCTGGCTCGGATGGCGTGTGGCGGGTTCGACGTCGGGGTGAAGCGCGCGCGCGTGCGGAAAGATCATGCCCCATGGCACGTCGGTAATGCGTCCGAACAGCTCCCCGTTGATGAAGTTGGCGAGCCGCCCGAAGAACAATCCGATTGGCACCGCCGCCGTCACGAGATCGGTCGTGCTGAGCAGGCTGACACCGTGGTTGTACGCGAATAGCCACATCGCGAGCGCACATCCGACGAAGGCGCCGTGGAAGCTCATGCCACCTTTCCACACCGCGAAGATGTCGAGTGGAGACGCGAGATAGGCGCTCGGTTCATAGAGAAACACGTACCCGAGCCTGCCGCCTAGCACGACGCCGAGGGTGATATAGAGCAGCAGGTCGTCGACCTTTTGCACGCTGAACGGCGGCACGCCGTTCTTCCAGAGCTGCGGCTGGCGCAGCAGACGGCGGATATAGATCCACCCGAGAATGAGCCCGACCAGGTAGGCGAGGCCATACCACTTGATGCTCAACGGCCCGACCGACAGCGCGACGGGATCGAAATCAGGAAAAGGAATGGCGACAGGGATCATGGCTCTTGCCTGGACGAATTTAGGGGCAACAGGCAGCGGGCAACTGGCAGGCGACAGTGACACTCGCCTCCATTGCCGCGCAGCCCCCTGCCGGCGGCCTCATTTCGGGGCGGACGCTGCCGGGTAAGATGAGGCAAGTCAAGCGCCGGACCCCGCGCCTCCGTGCCCCGCTTGATCCGAGGCCGGCGAGCCACCATAGTTCCACCACATGACAGAGAAGCGTGGCCCAGGCCGCGCCGCCTGCGCGGAACGAGAGCACTCCTGGTCCGGATGCGCGCGGTAAGCACAAAGGAATGACGGATGACCCAGACCTCGAACCGCCTGCTCGATGAAGTCGCGAAGCTGATGACGGACGCCGCAGGAGCGGCCCAAGGGGTCCGCCGCGAGGTGGAGGGGGTCATGCGTGCCCAGGCCGAGCGCATTCTGGAAAACATGGACGTCGTGAAGCGCGAGGAGTTCGAGGCGGCGAAGGCGATGGCCGAGAAGGCCCGTGGCGAGAACGAGCGCTTGGCCGCTCTCATCGCGTCGCTCGAAGCGCGCATCGCCGCGTTGGAAGGCGGCACGCCGCGCTAGCGTCCGTACGCTCATCCAAATGGAGTACGGACCCTAAGGCGACTTCGTCCGTTCTCCACCCCTGCTTCGCGTGTTTTTGTCGAGTGCAACGAAGACGTTTCCACATCGGAAGCGGGCGTTTTCGACATTTGTCTTCAGCGAGTTGCGCAAACGCTGCGTTTGCATCGTTTTGACACGAATTGGCCCACATTGCTCGTGGACAAGCGAGCCATCGGCTTGCGACTCGCGCTCCCCTCTGTTTTCGTCTGCGGCAACAAAAGTGCTTCGTTCCGGCGCACGCCGACAGACGAAGAGGATGATCGAGGAGGGGGATCACCAGGGCTTAGGACGTTTCCGCCATTTGTTGAAAAGCGGAAGCATCCGAGGACAAGTTTCGTTTTGCCGCAATCCCGTCATCCGCCCAGCATCGAGTGTCGACAACGACAAGTACCGCAGGCGACTTCGTCGCAGGCAAGGTACCTCCGAGCAGGTTTTAAGGAGCCAGAATGGCATCGTCCGAACACGGCAAGCAGCGTGTGATCCACCCGATCGATCTCGTGGAGCAGCTAGCCGTCACTTATGATTGGGCGACCGATCGCACCGGCGACGACGAACTCACCCTGGTCGTCGGCGGCAACTGGACCGACTATCACGTCTCGCTCAACTGGCGTGACGACCTCGAAGCCCTCCATCTGGCCTGCGCCTTCGATTTTCGCGTGCCCGAGAACCGCTTAAACGAAATGTACCGCCTGATCGCACAGATCAACGAGCAGCTCTGGCTCGGCCATTTCGATCTCTGGACGCAGGAAGGCTTGGTGATGTTCCGCCATGCGATGCTGCTCAATGGCGCTGCGGTAACGCCGGGGCAGTGCGAAGCCATCCTGAAGGCCGCGCTCGAGGCCTGCGAACGCTACTATCAGGCCTTCCAGTTCGTCGTCTGGGCGGGTAAGGAGAGCCGGGAAGCTCTTGTCTCGACCATGTTCCAGACCGAGGGCCAGGCCTGACCCGCCACAGACCGGAATCGCATCAGGTCTCTGCGGGGACCTCTGCGATCCGGTGGAAAAAATGGCATTTACATTCAAGGGCCCGCTCCTTCTTGTCGGAGCAGGCAAAATGGGCGGTGCCCTCATCGAGGGATTGATCGCGCGTGGTCTCGATCCGCAGCGCATTCGCGTCCAGGATCCAGGTCCGCCGGCCGAGGTGGCCGCTCTTCTCGCCAGACACGGCATCGAAGCCGTCCCCGGCATTGACGCGCTCCCGGAACCGCCCGGCGTGATCCTGGTCGCCGTCAAGCCGCAGGTGATGGACAAGGTGTTCCCGCCTGTCGCCGCCCTCGCGGGCCCTGAGACGCTCACCATCTCGATCGCCGCCGGCCGCACCCTCAAGGGATTTGAGAAGTATCTCGCCAAGGGCGTCGCCGTCGTGCGCGCCATGCCGAACACGCCGGCCGCCATTGGGCGCGGCATCACGGTCTGCGCCGCAAATGCTCATGTAACGCCGGTGCAGCGTGCGCTTTGCGAGGCCTTGATGGCCGCGGTCGGCGAGGTTGCCTGGGTGCACGACGAAGCCCTGATGGACGCCGTAACAGCTGTGTCGGGCTCGGGACCGGCCTATGTGTTCCTGCTCGCGGAATGCCTGGAGAAAGCCGCCGTTGCGGCTGGGCTCGATGCTGCGCTCGCGCGTCAGCTGGCGCGCGCGACGGTGTCGGGCGCGGGAGAATTGCTTCACAGGTCGGAAGCGGACGCGAGCGTATTGCGCCAGAACGTGACGTCGCCGGGCGGAACCACAGCCGCGGCGCTAGCCGTGCTGATGGGCGAGGATGGCCTCTCGGAGCTTTTGACGAAGGCTGTTTTGGCGGGAGAAGGTCGCAGCCGCGAGCTGGCGAACTGATCATGGCGTGTCAGATCGCACACGCCCGCGGCTACGTGACCTCTTAGAGACCCGGTTGAGCAAAGCGCTCCGGCGACCGGGTTTCGTTCTGGCATCGATGTAGCGGGGACCTAACGGAGCAAGGAGGATAGCTTGTCAGGTCGCGCACGCCCTCATTGAGTGCCAAGCCGTAAAGCGGGTGGCGGTCCCGCCTTCCGGGTGTTTGGGCATCGACGCCGCTGCAAGTGCAGCATCAGCCTCACAAGGCAAGTTATGCTATACTGTAACAGTTCGTGCAACGCGGCATTTTTCCCAATCACGCAGTTGTGTAGCCGCGGATTTGGCCGGACTGAGCAAAAGGAAAGCGCGCCACGTTTCCGTAGCGCGCTGAAATATATCGGATTTTAGGTGGAGATCGCGCTGTTGCCGGGCAGCCGTCAATGTGTCGTGCGCGGAGACACATCGCCAACCACGCCGGTTTTCGCGTCGCAAACCACGTCGTAGTCGAGCCCGTTGGTCCGGAGCACGAAGCGATAGATCGGGCGCCCGTCTGGCGCGACGTCGGGCGTATGGCCCATGCTGGCGCCCATCGCGTTGACGGTCTTGGTGCAGGGCGCGACGTCCGGCACGTCATGCGAAACCGGCTCGGCGGCCATCGCCGGAAGCGTAAATGCCCCGAGAATTGCGGCGATAAGTGCGGTTTTCACGGCGGTCTTTGAGGTCATGAAACCTCTCCTCTCGAAATGTCGAATTGGGGAGCGCTCCGCGCTGGGGAACGGCATGAAATAACGTTACAGAAGAGCGCGCGGTAACGAAATTCACCATCCCGTGAGCGGGTAAAGGCTCAAACCCCGAGGCAAATCAACGGAGTGACGGGCGCGTCGGGTAAGGCCGCTTCGCGTTAGCGCAGGCCCACAAGCGCAGCCAACGCAGCAAGAGACGCCGCGCTCACGCCTCCGACTAGGGTGCCCAGCTGGCGTCCGCCGACCGTGGCCGCCATCCCCGCCTTGACCAGGGTGTTAACGCCCGCAGCCACGAGGATCGCGTTGCCGGCTTCCGCGAGGCCAACCTGCGCGCCGGCAAAGCGCGCCATCGACAGCGTCAAGGCATCGACGTCGGCGATCCCGGAGATGGCCGCGAGCAGATAGAGGCCAGCGGTGCTGGCCTGATCCGCCATGACCTTGGCCACCACCATGATCACGGCAATCAGGCCCGCGAGCTTCAGCACGGTGCCGAGGTCGAACGGATTTCGAAGCTGCAAGGATGATTGCTGCGCGGTGCCGTTCGTCTCTGCCCGCAGGAAGAAGGCGGCGCTTCCGAGCAGCACAACTCCGGCGGCCGCAACAGGCCAGAGCAGATGCGCGAGCAGCGCCGGTTTGATGAGGCCTGCCAGCACCAGGATGCGCGCCAGCATCGTGGCACCGGCCAGCAGCACGCCGCCCGCCAGCAGTTTGCTGCTTTCCGGATGATCTCGGGCGAGGCGCGCGAACGAGAGCGTGGTCGCGGTCGAGGAAGTGAGGCCCCCGGCGACGGCGGCGACCGCCACGCCCTTGCGGTCACCGAGAATGCGGATGGCAACGTAGCCCGCAAACGAAATCGCCGCGATCAACACCGCGAGCAGCCAGATTTCGGCGGGATTGAGCACCTCCCACGGATCGATCGTCCGGTTGGGAAGGATCGGCAGCAGCAGGAACGACATGGCGAGCAGCATCAGAACGCTGCGCATTTCGGGCCACGTCAGGTTTCGAACCCAGGTGTGCAACGTCTCGCGCAACGCCAGCAGGATGGCCATCGCGACGGCAGCCGCCACAGCCACCGTTTCATTGCCGAGCACAGCGTAGGCACCGAGCAGGAAAGTCAGCATGCCCGCCACCACGCCGGTGACGCTGAAGTTTTTCTCCGTGGTCGCTTCGAGAAAGCTGAATGATGCGAGCGCGCCGGTCAGGGCCAGCAAACCGGTCGCAAGCACGATCGGCGAGCTTGCGACCGAGAGCAGCCCGCAGATGCCGCCCATAAGTCCCGTCAGCGCGAAGGTGCGCAGCCCAGCGGTGCGCTGGTGATCGGCCTCGGTCCGGGTTTGCCAGCCGCGCTCCAGTCCGACCAGCAACCCGATGGCGAGCGCGACGGCGAGGCGGCGAAAAAGGTCTTCCTGGTCCATCCGGCGTGCGTCCGTGAGCGGCGACGGCCGCCACGCAAGTCTACAGCGCTTGCATGCTTTGGTGAAGCACGCGCCGCCTAGAGCGGAACCGAGATGATCGCCCGAAGCCCGCCCATCGAGCTTTCGCCGAGCGTGATGTCGCCGCCGTGGCTTTTCGCGATGTCGCGCGCGATGGCGAGGCCAAGGCCGCTGTTGCCGTCATCCTGGTTGCGCGACCGATCAATCCGATAAAACGGCTTGAATACGTTGGCGCGCTCGGAGGCCGGGATGCCGGGCCCGTTGTCGTCCACTTCGATCCGCAGCCATTGGCCTTCGGTCGCGGCGCGGATCACGATCTGGTCGCCATACCGCACCGCGTTCGACACCAGATTGGTGATTGCCCGTTTGAAGGCTTGCCGCTTGAGCGGCAGGATCACGTCGCCACGGCGCTTGCGCAGCTTGAGTTCGATGGAGGTGCCGTAGACCTGCGACTCCTCCAAAATATCTTCGAGCAGCTCGGTAAGGTTGGTCGGAGTTGCTTCCTCGCCGCCGTCGCCGCGCGCAAACGCGAGGTAGTCCTCGAGCATGTGCTGCATCTCGTCGACGTCGGCCTTGAGCGATTGCACGTCGGGGCCTTCGCCCATGAACGCAAGCTCGAGCTTGAAGCGCGTGAGCACGGTGCGGAGATCGTGGCTGACGCCGGCCAGCATCGTCGTGCGCTGCTCCACGTGCTGACGAATGCGGTTGCGCATTTCGAGGAACGCCGCCGCGGCCTGGCGCACTTCACGGGCGCCGCGCGGCTGGAAATCTTCCGGCACCGGACGCCCCTTGCCGAAGGCGTCCACGGCTTCGGACAACCGCAGGATCGGCCGGATCTGGTTGCGCAGGAACAGGATCGCGACCGTGAGCAGGATCACCGACGAGCCCACCATCCACAGCAGGAAGATGTGCGAGTTGGAGGCGTAGGTCTGGGTTCGAATCGCCAGGAAGCGAAGGATGGAATCGGCGTGTTGCACGCGGATTTCCACGTGCCGAGATTGCCCGACCGTGTCGATCCAGAACGGCCGCTGGACCTGTCGCGAAATCTCTTTCGAAAGCGCGCGATCGAGCAGATCGAAGAACGGCTTCTGCCGCGCTTCCGGCAGATCGCCGGGTGGCAGGATCTGCATCGAAAGATTGAGCCGGTCGCGGGCGATGCGGATGATGTCGTCGTACTTCCCGGGCGGCGAGCCCTCATAGATATCGATCAGCGCGGCGATGTCCCGGGCCGTGGTCTCGGAGAGGCGCCGCGTTACGTTCTGCCAGTGCCGCTCCATGAACACGAAAGCGATCACGCCTTCGAGCACGACGATCGGCGCAATGATGATGATGAGCGCACGTGCGTAAAGGCCCTTCGGCATCAACTCCGCGAGAAGGCCGACAAAACCTTGATGAAAGGCCTTGAGATACGAAAGAGCCGGCGCGCTTCTCTCGGTGAGCCATCGAAGCGCTTTGCTGGCGTGGCCGGATGCCGTGTTGAAAGGGCCTGAAAGGTCCACGACCTAGTCCGTATAAAGGATGTAGCCCTTGCCGCGCACGGTCTGGAGATAGACCGGGTTCGAGGGATCGGTTTCGATTTTGCGGCGCAGGCGGTTGATCTGGACGTCGATTGCGCGATCGTTGCCCGTCGTCTCGTCGGTAGCCAGCTCGTACCGCTGGATCGGTGTTCCCTGCTTCTGCGCGAACTGGCGCAGCAGGTCGCGCTCGCGTTCGGTGAGTTTCACGGTCTCGTTGTTGCGCTTGAGCTCGCCGCGCGCGATGTGGAACACCAGCGTTCCCATCCGCACCTCGTCCGATTGCGGCGGCGCAGGCGTCTGTGTGCTTTGTCCGCGCTTCAGGATGTTGCGCAGCCTGAGCAGCAGCTCGCGCGGCTCGAACGGCTTCGGAACGTAATCGTCAACGCCGATCTCGAGCCCTTCGATGCGATGCTCGGCTTCGGCGCGCGCCGTCAGCATGCAGATCGGAATGTCGCGCTCGCTTTTGATTTGGCGCGCGAGGTCGAGGCCGCTGATGCCGGGCATCATGACGTCGAGCAGCACGATATCGAAATCGAGCCCCCGCAACGAGGCCTGCGCCGTTTCGGCATCCTGCGCCGTCGTCACGCGAAAGCCCTGCGTATAGAGATAGCGCGCGAGCAGATCCCGGATCTTGTGGTCGTCGTCGACGATCAGCACGTGCGGCGCGTCATCCGGCAGCGGTTCCGCGCGTCGATCGGATAACGAGGTCATGAGCGATCCTCCTCGCTGGGCTTTTCGCTTGCCTCCGCGACGCGGACCAAGGCTTCGACTTGCGCGCGGTCTTCTTCGGAAATCATGGCGAGCAAAAACGTCTTGGTCGCGGCCTGCGCTTCGGGGCCTGCTGCCGCGAGCGCAGCCTCGATGCGGGCCACCTGCAGGGTAGTCAGCCTGTCGGCCAGCCGCGCCCCCTTGAGTGTAGCGTAGAGCAATCTCTCTCTGCGGTCTTCTGCTCCCGCCTTCTGCGTGATGAAGCCCTCCCCGATGAGCTGCTTCAGCACGCGCGCGAGCGACTGCTTGGTAATCTTTAGGATCTCGAGAAGGTTGGCAACTCTGAGGCCGGGGTTGCGGTGGACGAAATGAAGAACGCGATGGTGCGCGCGCCCGAAGCCGTATTGGCTCAGCACGGCGTCCGGGTCGCCCGTGAAATCGCGGTAGGCGAAGAAAAAAAGCTCGACGTGGGCGATGAGATTGCGCCGTTCGCTCTCGTTGGCGGCCTCGCCGAGCGTTTCGTCACGCGTCGGACCTTGGGGCCGGTTTCCTGAGGGAGCGCGAGTTATGTCAGCCATGTTGACATATTTGAAGCTCATTGCTACTCCTGGCAAGCATTTTCAAGCGGCCGTCACGTGCCGGAACGGGGTTGAAGGCTCCGTATTCTGCGACCCTCGACGCGGATTGCGAACGAGACGTGACAGGACTTGTCCGGCAAGCTCGTAAGTTGAACGGGCGCCCGGAACAAGCCGATTGCCGACCCCAACTGCGGAGCCGAATAGGACCTCACCATGGCTGAGATCGTTCCCTACCACGATCGCGACGGTTTGATCTGGCTGGATGGCAAGCTTGTCCCTTGGCGGGAAGCGAATATCCATATTCTCACCCACGCACTCCATTACGGCAGCGCGGTGTTCGAGGGCGAACGCGCCTACGGCGGCGAGATCTTCAAGCTGACCGAGCATTCCGAGCGCCTCGTCGAGAGCGCCCGCATCCTCGAGTTCGAAATCACCCAAAGCGTGGCCGAGATCGACCAGGCCTGCCGTGATACGATTGCCGCCAACAAGCTCGTCAATTGCTATGTGCGCCCGATTGCCTGGCGCGGCAGCGAGCAAATGGGCGTCTCGGCGCAGCAGACCAAGATCCACCTGGCGATCGCCGCCTGGGATTGGGGCTCCTACTTCCCGATGGAGCAGCGCCTTAAGGGTATCCGCATCGGCTTTGCCAAGTATCGCCGCCCCGATCCGGCCACCGCGCCGACCAAGGCCAAGGCCGCCGGCCTCTACATGATCTGCACCGTCGAGAAGCACCGCGCCGAGCGCGCCGGGTACGCCGATGCGCTGATGCTCGACTATCGCGGCCGCGTTGCCGAGTGCACCGGCGCCAACATCTTCTTCGTCAAGGATGGCGTCATCCACACGCCGGAAGCCGATTGCTTCCTGGACGGCATCACCCGCCGCACCGTCATCGCGCTTGCGAAGAAGCGTGGCTTCGAGGTCCGCGAGCGCGCGATCCTGCCGGACGAGCTGTCCTCGTTCTCGGAATGCTTCATCACCGGCACCGCTGCCGAGGTGACGCCGGTTTCCGAGATCGGCGACTTCAAGTTCAAGCCGGCCCACATCACGGAAACGCTGCTCAACGACTACATGTCGTTGGTCCAGCCCGACAAGAAGCTGGCAGCCGAGTAGGCAGCAGCAACGGTCCTCGTCATGTCTCTCCGCGGCGCAGCGTCAGAAGCTTGCGCCGCGATTGTAGCTTTCGACGAGCTGGTTGTAGTCGTGCATGAGCCGGGCCGGTGAGCCCTCGACCATCCATGCGCCGCCGCCGGAATTGAGGATCATCTGTTCGCCGGTGTCGTAAGGCACCTTGTCGCGCACGCGGCGCATCAGCTGCTTCGCGGTGACCAGGTACGACTTCGCGGCATTCACAAAGCTTGATCCGATTTTGCTGTCTTTGTTGGCGTCGGCGTACGCTTCGGTTGCTTTGGTCGTGGTCTCGTACTCTCCGAGCGTCTGGGTGATCTTGGCGAGATCGGTCTTGTCCGCGCTTTGTGCCCGCATCAAACGCTTGGCGTGCATCATCAGCGCCTGGATATGATAGCGCCCCTTGCGGCCCTCGGTGCTTTCGATCTCGGCAAGCGCTTCGGCGGCCAGCATGTCCTGCACGACGTCGATGCCGGCCCGAAGTTTGGTGTCGGCGTCCGCAAACGCGGTCCAGGCGGACACCAGCTGAGGATGCAGCGCTTTGCCCTTGGCCATCTTGTCGTCTTTGTAATTCTCCTGGGAATAGTAGTCGTCCGCATCCTTCAGGAGCGGCTCCAGCGCCACCACGGCTTCCACATACGCCGAAGCGGCCGCTTCGAGTTCGGCGTTGCGCGGCTCGAGCGTATTCGCCGCCTCGACGCCGCTCTTGCAATCGGCGGTGTCGTAGATGGTGTAGGTGCCGTAGATGATCCGCTCTTTGCCGGTCGGGCCTTTCTTGCCGACCCAGCTGAAGTAGCGCTCCCGGGAATCGTAGGCCCGCTCCGAAAGGCGGTTGAGGCACCCGACATAGGCATTCATTTTCTCGGTGAGAGAGGAGCTTTCTTCGGCTTGCGCGGGGGCGGTCAGGAGCAGCCCGGGCATGACAAGGATGCCGATCGCCAAACCAAGCAAACGGGGAAAATTCATGTGCGCCTCTCCGCGATGCAATCTGGAAAAACGCATATATCGGATATGTTTAAGGTCCAAGGCAAGCGCACTCCGGCGGCCGTCCTTAACCTTGCGCCGATAGTTCGTTGCCGGATCCGGAAAAGTGGCAGAAAGTTGGCGGCGTGGATGAAACAGCCATGAGGCAACTGCCATGGCGAATATGCGTAATGCCACCACGGGCTTGGCGCTCCTCATCGGCGCAACCCTGCTGCTTGCCGGCTCAAGCCTGGCCCAGGAAGGACCCGGCGGTACGATCAACCCCGGCCGCGATTGCCAGACCATCGTCACGTGTCAGTTCCAGAAAGGCGGCAGCTACCGGGGCTGCCTTTCGTCCTACACGTGCCGCGTCTGCCGGACCGTGCGGACCAACTGCAGCATCGGCGGCACGCGCAGCCGGACTTGCAGCGAACTGCGCTGTACGTGGGGCTGAGCCGGTTGTAGTCCTCTTGGCGACATCTGCCTTCGAGAGGACCGCCGAGCGTGTATGACGTCGCGATCATAGGGGCCGGGCATAACGGTCTCACCGCCGCTGCCTATCTCGCAGCCGCAGGCCTCAAGGTCGTGGTGCTGGAGAAGAACGCGCACGTCGGCGGCGCAGCCTACACCGAGGAATTCCACCCCGGCTTCCGCAACTCGGTCGCGGCCTACACGGTGAGCCTGCTCAACCCGAAGATCATCCGTGAGCTGGAGCTGCATCGCCACGGACTGAAAATCGTCGAGCGGCCCGTCGCCAACTTCTGGCCCGTCGACGAGAGACGCGCCCTCGTCATGCCGTATGGCCTGCCCGCACGCCAGCGCGCCATCGCGGCATTCTCCGAGCGTGACGCCGCGCGTCTTCCAGAGTACGACGCCGCGCTCGATCGCGCTGCCGCCGTTCTGAAACAGCTTATTCTCGAAACCCCGCCGAATGCGGGCGGCGGTCTGCTGGAACTTTGGAAAGGCGCGCGCCTCTCGCGATCCGTGATGAAGCTGCCGCTCGAAACGCAGCGCGATCTCGCCGCGCTCTTCACCGAAAGCGCCACCGACTTCCTCTCGCGCTGGTTCGAGAACGAGACGGTCAAGGCCGCCTTCGCGTTCGACGGCATCGTCGGCACCTACGCGGCGCCGTCCACGCCCGGAACCGCTTACGTGCTGCTCCACCACTGCTTCGGCGAGGTGAACGGAAAGCCGGGCGTCTGGGGGCACGCGATCGGCGGCATGGGTGCGATCACCGCCGCTATCGCCGGCGCGGCCCGCGAGAAGGGCGTCGAGATTCGCAATAATGTAGAGGTACGCGAGGTTGCGGTTGCGAACGGGCGCGCGTCCGGCGTGGTGCTCGCATCCGGCGAGGTGGTGCAGGCCCGTGCGGTCGCTGCAGCCGTTCCGCCGAAGCTCCTGTTCTCGAGCCTGGTGCCTGCAGGCGCCATCGACAGCGCCCTTCACACGCGGCTTGCAAACTTGAAATCGGGCTCCGGCACGTTCCGCATGAATGTGGCACTTTCAGAATTGCCGGACTTCACCTCCAAGCCGAACCGCGATGGCACCGATCATCTGGCGTCCGGCATCGTGATCGGCCCCACCCTCGACTATCTCGAACGCGCTTACCTCGATGCGCGAAGCGACGGCTGGTCGAAAGAGCCGGTCGTCGAAATTCTGATTCCGTCGATGCTGGACGAAACGCTGGCTCCGAAGGGCCGGCACGTGGCGAGCCTCTTCGTGCAGCACGTGGCCCCGCACTTGCCGGCGCCGCGCTCCTGGGCCGACCCCAAGGAAAAGGAGGCATTCGCAGATCTCGTCATCGAAACGGTGACGCGCTGCGCTCCGAACTTCAAGGCCAGCGTGCTCGCCCGTCAGACCCTCTCGCCGCTTGATCTCGAACAGCGCTTCGGGCTGATCGACGGCGACATCTTCCACGGCGCCTTGAGCCTCGACCAACTGTTCTCCCTGCGTCCCACGCTCGGCCATGCCGATTATCGGATGCCGCTACCGGGCCTCTATCTTTGCGCGTCAGGCGCCCACCCTGGCGGGGGCGTTACTGGCGTTCCGGGCCACAATGCCGCCCGCGAGATCATCCGCGATAGGACGGCTTGGTGGAAAGGTCGCGCCTGAATCGGGCGGTGCTTCCGTCACGGTTTGTCGCATCGTGTAAAGAAGTGTTTCAGCATCACAAAAGATGGCGCATTTGCCTGTAGAAGCAGGAGAAATGCGCGTTCGTGATGAGCACGCGCGCGCGACGGATCAAGGGGCTCCCGGCCGTTGAATAGGCATGTATCGGGGCGTGGGTTTCGACCAACGGAAACGTCTTTCGAAGCCGCACCGATCGACGGGGTTGCTGGCGCGCGCAACGTGCCGGCATGAAAATCAGGGTAAACGCATGAACTCGGCTTCAGCCGCGATTTCACGGCAAGACACCGCCGCGGCGAAGACGCCGTCACGCAGCGTGGAATCTGGCGGGGATGCCCTCTCGGACGCCTTAGGGCTCGAAGCAGAACCGAAATCGCGCGGACCGTGGATCTGGGGCGGCACGGGCGTTCTCGTTGTGCTGCTCGCCGCTTGGTATCTGATGTCTTCAGGTTCGGGCGAGCACACGCGCTACATCACCCAGCCCGCGACACGCGGCAACCTGACGGTGCTCGTCACAGCAACGGGATCGGTCCAGCCGACAAACCAGGTCGATATCTCGAGCGAGCTGTCCGGCACGGTGCGCCGCGTCCTCGTCGACTACAACTCGAAGGTCGAGGTCGGTGATCTTCTGGTCGAGCTCGATCCAGACAAGCTCAAGGCCACGCTCGACAGCTCGCGCGCCAAGGTGGTGGCCAGCGAAGCCAAGATCCGCGACGCCGAAGCCACGGTTGTCGAGAAGAAGGCCGATCTCGAACGCAAGAAGGCGCTCGCCACCAAAAGCTTCACCTCTCTCCAGGATCTTGATACCGCGCAGGCGGCTTATGATCGGGCGTTGGCCGGCGCCGACAGCGCGCGCGCCGATCTGGGCGTATCCCAGGCCGATCTCAAGCTCAACGAAACCAACTATTCGAAGGCGCAGATCGTCTCGCCCATTCGCGGCGTGGTGCTGTCGCGAGCCGTCGAGCCGGGCCAGACAGTGGCCTCGTCTCTTCAGGCCCCTGTCCTATTCTCGATCGCCGAAGACCTCACCAAGATGGAGCTTCAGGTCGACGTGGACGAGGCGGATGTCGGCAAGGTCAAGATCGGCCAGACTGCCGAATTCGGCGTCGATGCGTTCCCGGAGCGCAAGTTCCCCGCCGCGATCCAGGACTTGCGGTTTGCGTCCGAGGTGGTTTCCGGCGTCGTCACCTACAAGGCGATCCTCGGCGTCGACAACTCGGAGCTGCTGCTTCGGCCCGGTATGACCGCCACGGCGGAAATCACGGTGACCGAGGTCAAGGACACGCTTTTGGTTCCGAATGCGGCCCTTCGCTACGCGCCGCAGGCGAGCGCCGCGCCAGCCGAGCAGCCGAGCCTGTTGCGCCGGTTGATGCCGGGTCCGCCGCGTTTCCGCGCGCCGAGTGCACGCCAGGAAACCGGTTCGCAACGCACCATCTGGCTGCTGCGCGACGGGGCGCCGCAATCGGTTCCCGTCGAGATTGGCGCGAGCGACGGCAAGCTGACCGCCATCGTGGGCGGCGAGCTGAAGGACGGCGATGCCATCGTCGTCGACGAGACGACAGCGGCTCAGTGACGGGATCTTCCGATGCAAAAGGCCATGCCGCGCACGCCGCTGATCGAGTTTCGCGCCGTCACCAAGAGCTACGGGCGGGGCGACGCGACTGTGCACGCGTTGGCAGGGGTTGATCTCGTTATCGAGCAGGGCGAGTTCGTAGCGATCATGGGCCCGTCCGGTTCCGGCAAGTCGACGACGATGAATATCGTCGGGTGTCTCGATGTCCCGACGTCCGGACAATATCTGTTTCAGGGCGTTGATACCGGCGCTTTGTCGCGCAACCAGCGCACGCGGCTCAGACGCCACTTCCTCGGCTTCGTGTTCCAGGGCTTCAACCTTCTGCCGCGCACGACGGCGGTCGAGAACGTCGAGTTGCCTCTGATCTATCGCGGCCTCCAGCCCGCCGAGCGTCGCAAGCTCGCCATCAAGGCATTGGAGCGCGTGGGGCTTGGCGGGCGTGTCGATCATGGCTCGTCGGAGCTGTCGGGCGGTCAGCAGCAGCGCGTCGCCATCGCGCGCGCCATCGTGACGAACCCGCGTGTGCTGCTCGCCGACGAGCCGACCGGAAACCTCGATACCAAGACCAGCCGCGAGATTATGGAGCTGATCACCAGCCTCAACCGCGATCAGGGCATATCCGTCGTCATGGTCACGCACGAAGCGGACATCGCAGCCTATGCACGTCGCGTCATCCGCTTCGTCGACGGCAATATCGAAAGCGACGTCCTGAACCGGGAGGCGGCTTGATGTTTTTCGAAACGGTGAAGCTCGCCGTTCAGGCCATCAGCCGCAATGCGCTGCGCTCTGTCCTGACCGTTCTCGGCATCGTCATCGGCGTAGGGGCTGTTATCGCCATGGTGACCATCGGCAACGGCACCACCGCCAAAGTAACCGCCGACCTCGCCAAGCTCGGCACCAACCTCCTGTCGGTCAATCCGGGCCAGTTCGGACCCGGCCGCGCCAGCTCGGAAGCCAAGCCCTTCAACTATCGCGACGTGGAGGCGATGAAATCGCAGCTCCTCGGCGCCCGCGCCGTCGCGCCTCTCGCGCAGAAGACGGCGACGGTGATCTACGGAACCGAGAACCGCAGCACCACTGTCCTCGGCACCAGCAACGACTATTTCATCACTCAGGATTGGGGGCTGAGCGCCGGGCGCACCTTCCTGGATAGCGAGATGCGCGGTGGCCGCGCAGCTTGCATCATCGGTGAGACGGTCCGCTCGAAGCTGTTCGGCCGCGAGGCCTCGGTCGGAAAAAGCATCCGCGTCGGCAGCGTCTCGTGCGAGGTGATCGGCATCCTCGAGGCCAAGGGGCAGTCGAGCTTCGGCAGCGACCAGGACGATACCATCGTCATGCCGATCCGCACGCTGCACCGTCGCCTGGCCGGCAACACCAACATCAGCCGCATCTTCGTATCCGCGCGCAACGGCGGCGAAACCGCAAAGATTCAGCGCGACATCGAATGGCTGCTCCGCGAGCGCCGTAAGATCGCCCCCGGCAAGGAGGATGATTTCTCGGTTCACGACATGAAGCAGATCATGCAGGCGACGGCGGGCACGACGGCCATGCTGACCGGCCTCCTTGGCGCGGTCGCCGCGGTCTCGCTCCTGGTCGGCGGCATCGGCATCATGAACATCATGCTGGTTTCTGTCACGGAGCGGACGCGCGAGATCGGCATTCGCCTCGCGATCGGGGCGCTCGAAAGCCAGGTGCTGATGCAATTCCTGATCGAGGCCGTTTCGCTGTCGATATTCGGCGGCATCATCGGCGTGTTGCTGGGGCTCGGCCTCGCGTTTCTGGCGACGACGGCGCTGGGCGTGCCGTTCATCGTCAGTTCCGGGATTGTTATCCTGGCATTCGCGTTCGCGGCCCTCGTCGGCGTCGTGTTCGGCTACTTCCCGGCTCGGCGGGCGGCCCGCCTGGACCCCATCGAAGCGCTGCGCCATGAATGATATCGTTTAATAAACAGCGGATTCATAAGAGAAAAAGTTTAATCCGCCCACGTCGTTAACCTCTTATAAAGCGAATAACCTGAGGGTTCTGCATACGGGAGCAGAAAACTCGGGGACTTCCAATGGGCAAGCTTGCTGTCTTTATGGCGATGAAAAAGGACCTTGCGTTCGAGTACGAGCGTGAGTTGCGCGCTGTCCGCAATCTGATCCTTGGCACCACGCGCCTCTCCGGATCGGAGTACACGATCGATCTTTCAGCCTCGGACAGCTTTGTCGCGAGCAGCCGCGCCCGCGCCGCATTCGTTGAGGCTTTCAACGGCGTGATCCACGAGGCACTTTTGAAGTATGCCCACGATCTCGCACACGAGAGCCTGGAATATGGGATCGACCAGAGCGTCATCGGGAGCGCACTTGCCGGCACGCTCCAGATGCAGCCGCGCATCGTACGCGAGCCGCAAGCCGCTCCGGGCATGGTTTCTGACGGCAACAACACTGTCAGACTGGCTGTCTACGGCTGAAGCAGGTCGGCAAACGTCGGTCATGCCGGCAGCGGCATGAGAACGAGCGGACCTCAGTTCATCGCCCAGAGATAGGCGATCGTAGCGGCCACGCCGAGTGCGGTGCGCACAGCATGCAGCCGTCCCCATTTCTCGATCAGGCCGCGTGAGGCGCTGCCAGCCTCGTTTTCTGGGATGCCATTCAGCACGCCATTCGTCGGCATGATGCCGATGAGCGTATAGGGCCAGTTCGCCAGGATCAGCACGGCCCCGACCATCCAGCGCCAATCGCCGCTCTGCCAGGCCGCAAGCGCTCCAAGAACACCTGAAACAACCGCGAGGCTCGCCTGCATCGCGAAACCGCGCGCATAGCTCGGTTTCCATTGTGCGAGCAGGCCCCTGTCGTCGAGCTTGAGCCGGGCCGGCTGCTCGGAAAAGTTGATGTAGAACGCTGCATCTGCAAACGCGGCGGCGAGCACCAGCGCAAGCTGACCGATCAACATGATACGCATCTCCACGCATTGCAATATTGACAATATATTGTCGAGACGACTACTGTTTGTCAAATGACATCAGAGCCAGACATCTCCACCGCGGATGCGATGACCGCGCTGATCCTCCAGATTTTTCGCGTGAACGGCAGCTTGCTCGCGGTCGGCGACGGCTTGGTTTCAGACCTCGGGTTGACGAGCGCGCGATGGCAGGTGCTCGGCGCGATCGCCATGTCGCCTGCGCCGCTTCCCGTCGCCCACATCGCCCGCAATATGGGCCTCACGCGGCAAGCGGTGCAAAGGCTGGTGAATGAGATGGCGAACGACGGGTTCGTCGCGTTCGGCAGCAATCCTCACCATCAGCGCGCCAAGCTGGTACTGCTGACGCCGCACGGAAAAGCGGCCTACGCGTCCGCGATGAGGCGGCAGCGCCCGTGGGCGGAGAAGATCGCCAAGGGCCTCGCCCGGAAAGATATCGACGGCGCGCGTTCGACGCTCGCGGCGCTCGAGCTTCGCCTTTCGGACGCCGGTTCGACTTAAGAAAATTCGATAGAAGTGCAACCCGAGTTTCAATCGGATCTGCAAACGCTCTAGAATGCCATCACGTCGCCGTCATGCTGAGGCTTCTGGAAGTCATGCGACTATTGATTGCCGGATGGCACGGACAGGTTGCCCGCGCCTTGATCGAAGCCGCGCCGTCCTCGCCCCATGTCAAGGCGCTCGCCGCCGGGCGCCCGGCGCTCGACGTGCGCGACCCCCGCTCGGTTGAGCGTGCGTTCGGCGATCTCTCGCCGGATATCGTCATCAACACCGCCGCCTATACGGCCGTTGACCAGGCCGAGACCGACCCTGACGGCGCGTTCGCGCTCAATCAGGATGGCGCGAGGCTTCTCGCGCGCGCCGCCGCGCGCCGCAACGTGCCGGTCATCCATCTCTCGACCCACTACGTATTCGATGGCGCGAAGGAGGCGCCCTATTCCGAGAGCGATGCGCCGAACCCGCAAACCGTCTATGGGCGCTCGAAGCTCGAGGGCGAACGCGCGGTGATCGAAGCCAATCCGCACCACGTTATCATTCGCACCGGCTGGGTGTTCAGCGCTACCGGACGGAACTTTGCGACCAAGATCCTGGGGGCGGCCGCGTCAGGCGAAGCGTTGCGCGTCGTCAGCGATCAGCACGGCAACCCGACCTTCGCGCCGCATCTTGCCTCCGCCATCCTTGACGTTGCGCACCAGATTACGTCACGGCGCTTCGGAGATGGCATGTGGGGCACCTATCATGCGGCGGGCGCGGGCGTCACGTCCTGGCATCGGTTTGCCTGCGAGATCCTGGAGAAAGCCAGCAAGCTCGGTCGGGCTAGCGCACCGGTCGAGCCCATCGCCACCGCCGCCTATCCGACCCCCGCGCCGCGCCCCCACAACTCAGCGCTCGATTGCGCGAAGTTCGAGCGCGCATTCGGCCTTGCTTTGCCGCCTTGGCAGGAGGGCGCCGACGCCTGCGTTGAAACGATCCTGGTGTCCTAGATCATTCAGTGAAGAACAGGCCCGCTCTACCGTGCTTCGCCACGGCGCACGCGCAGCACGGCGCGGATCAGCATGGCTAGGAAGAGGACCAGGAGGCTCAGGAACGGAATGCTGAGCCAATTGGAAATCGTCACCTCTTGCGAGGCATCGATCACGCCGAAATGCAGCGCCAGTTTCACGGCGGCGGTCGCGCAAAGGGCGAGCAGGAACACGTTGCTGACCAGCATGAGATGCTTGTCCGCGCGGTAGTACTTGCTGAAAAAGCTGTGCTCCGGAGGCTTCGAGCCGGTGAACAGCGAGCCCAGAACGATGGGCAGCAGAACCACGGCCACGAAGCCGTTAATGATGAGATCGAACGTGTCGAGCATGGGGAAAGCTCCGTGCGAAGGGTGCCAATGTCGTTCGTTCATGACAAAGCCACCCGCGGCCGCTTGTCAGTTTCGGCTGGAACAGGCGGCCCAACCCAGGCCCGCATGTGACCGGCATGACGTTCCCCCTGCACAGCAGCAGAAACTCTGGTAGACCGAAGCGGCCGGTTTTGGCACCGCTCCCTTTGAGAAGCCATCTCACCATGCTGGAAATAACCGACGACCTGTCGATCGACGACCGCGAGCTGGAAGAGCGCTTCGTCCGCGCCTCCGGCCCCGGTGGGCAGAACGTAAACAAGGTCTCGACGGCGGTCGAACTGCGTTTCGATGTGCGCCACTCGGGCAGCCTGCCGCTCGCCGTACGCGATCGCCTCGTGCGCCTCGCCGGCCGCCGCATCACCGACGACGGTGTGCTCGTGATCAAGGCCGACCGCTTTCGCACCCAGGAGCGCAACCGGGACGACGCCCGCGAGCGCCTCGCGGAACTGGTGCGCAGCGCGCTGCATGTCCCGAAGAAGCGCGTCGCCACAAAGCCGAGCCGCGCGGCGCGGGCCCGCCGCGTCGACAGCAAGGTGAAGCGCGGTGGCGTCAAGAAGCTGCGTCAGTCACGCCCGTCTTTCGATTGACCGATCCCCGTTGAGACCCGATTGAGTAGTGCGACCATGCCCCGCTTCGCAGCGAACCTGAGCTTCCTGTTCACCGACCTTCCCTTTCTCGACCGGTTCGAAGCCGCCGCCAAGGCCGGTTTCAAGGGCGTCGAGTTCATGTTCCCCTACGCCGACACGGCGAGCGACATCCGCGAGCGCCTTGACGCCAACGGGCTCTCGCTTGTGCTGTTCAATCTGCCGCCCGGCCATTGGGACAAGGGCGAGCGCGGTTTCGCGGCACTCCCCGGCAGAGAGGATGAATTCGCCTCCGCAGTCGATCTTGCGCTGACTTACGCCGAGGCGCTCGATTGCCCGCGCCTGCATGCCATGGCGGGGCTGGTGACACATGGCGCGACGCGCGAGGCCTATGTTGCGAACCTCAAGCTCGCCGCCGATTGGGCGGCCCCGCTCGGCATCGACATCCTGATCGAGCCGATCAACACGCGCGACATGCCGGACTATTTCCTGACCCGTACGGCCGATGCGCGTGACGTGATCGCTGAGGTGGCCGAGCCGAACCTGGGCCTGCAATTCGATCTCTATCACCGCCATGTTTCGGAAGGCGGCTTGGAAGCTGCCCTCGCAGAGTTCGGCCCCCTTGCGCGGCATTTCCAGTGCGCCGATCCGCCCGACCGTGGTGAGCCCAGCACGCGCGAGATCGACTACACGAAAATCTTCCGCCTCATCGACGCCTCTGGCTACGAAGGCTGGATCGGCTGTGAATACAAGCCGCGTGGAGAAACGCTCGCCGGCCTGGGCTGGCCTGCCGCCTGCGGCGTCGCCCTCGGGTAGCCATTGCCCTCAAGCGGCAGGTGCCGCGTTGCAGGACGTCGCGCATTATCTTTCGGTGCTGGACGCATCCGTCAGAGCACGCAAATGCTGTGCGAAGCCGGATACGTTCGGGTCCCGGAGCTCGGGACGGAGTTGCAGGCTTGGGATCAGGTAGTCCCCGCCATTTTGGCGTCGATAGGCAATCGGAACGGTCGTCTCCAACGTCCGCATCCTGTCGCGCAGCGCCGAACTCACGACTTCGAAGCTCTGTGCATCGAGGCTATCCACCCGATAAGCGACAAAGGACGGCAAGACGTCGAAGCCGGGATAATAGAGAATCCCGTGGTTGATCGGGAATAGCAGGTCATCGATCGGCCCGTTGATTCCGCAGGCAGAGTAGTGCTCCTCCCAGCCGCCCGTGGTGACAATCACCATGGCGCGTTTGCCAGCAAATTTCCCTTCGCCGAAGCGGTCTCCCCAATGCCTGTCGCTGTGTTCACCGACGCCATAGGCAAAGCCATAAGCATAGACGCGATCAACCCAACCTTTGAGGATGGCGGGCATCGAATACCACCACAACGGAAACTGGAGTATGAGCGCATCTGCCCATAGGAGCTTCTGCTGCTCGGCCTTCACGTCTTCGGTAAGCGCATGGGCCGCAAAGGCTTCACCGGAAGCGCTGGCGACCTTCAGGCGTGCGTCCGGGGCCAGCGACGGAAAGTCGGACCGATCGACCTCGGATTTCCAATGCATGGCGTAAAGATCGGACACCTGCACCTCGTGACCCGCTGCTTCGAGTTGTCGGACGGCGACCGTGCATAGCGATGTTGCGAGAGACTGCTTTTCGGGGTGAGCGAAGACGAGAAGAACTTTCATGCAAATCGTCCGGTAGAAACTGACATCGATTTCCAAGCTAGTTCGGCTCCAAATATTCCGATACACGTGGGCAATGGATATGATTTTGCCGAAAAATGGATAGATCGGATATCTCACTCGAACGCATGCGAACCTTCGTCCGCGTAGCGGAGCGGGGGAATCTGTCGGCCGTGGCGCGTGAACTGGGAACGGGCCAATCGACCGTCACCCGTCATCTGCGCGAACTAGAAGCAGCCGTGGGCGCGCCTTTGCTTAGCAGAACCACTCGCCGCGTTGCGCTGACCGACGAAGGTCGCGGATACTACGCCCACTGTGTCCAAATTCTGCGCCTTGTCGAAAAGGCCACCGAGGAGGTGAGGGAAACGCGCGGCGCGCCAGCTGGCACGATCCGTATCTCCTGCACGGCAGCGCTAGGCGTCCTGCACATCGCGCGGCTGATCTTCGCGTTTCAGGAGCAATATCCCGACATCCGCATCGACCTCAGCCTCACGGATGAACGGATCGATCTTGTGAAGGAAGGCGTCGATATTGCTCTCCGCCTCGGCCCGCTCGTCGACAGCTCCAATAAGCTGCATCATCTTGGCGAAAGCACTCGCCTTCTCGTCGCTGCGCCAAGCTATCTCACCGTTCACGGCAGGCCGTCCAGCCCGCAGGATGTCTTGGCGCATGATGTTATCCGCATGTCGAATGTTGCGGGAAGCGACGTGCTTGATCTTAAGGGGCCGGATGGTCGCCGACATTCCATTCAGGTGAATGGCAAGCTGAGGATTGATCACGGACTAGCCGCAAGAGAAGCTTTCAAAGCCGGGCGGGGCATCGGCCCGGCGCATCGGTGGCTTGTCGATGACCTGGTTGCAAGTGGCGAGCTAAAAGTTCTGTTGCCCAAGTACGCACTTCCAACCACTCCCCTCAACATGCTCATCGTGCCGGAACGCGCCAGCGTGGCGCGCGTGCGGTTGCTGATCGATTATCTTGCCGTTGAAGCGGCGCGCCTGCCGGGAATCCGCAAAGGAACTGGAAAGCGCTGAACCGAAAAGCCGATCACCCTCGGATGGTTTCGCAAGTGTCGTTTGGTAGCCGCCAATGAGGGGTCGATAACTTCCACCGAATGAGTGTGCAGGCTACGGCAGAAACCTCAGCTGGCTGCCCCAGATCCCGTTACCCTCATTGAACAACTCGAAGTAGACCTCGGTGATCTGGACGACCTTGTGCCCACCGCCCTCAAACTCGTGGCCACCGCTCTGCTTGAGGGGCCCGTAAAAGTCTTGCAATAGTACCAGAAGCTTGCGCGGCAAGGGCTTCAGTTCATCGAACTCTTCGGGACTCTCTCCTGAGAAGCCGTCGAACGCCTCGACCGCCTTGGCATAGTGCTCCAGCGCCTCGCCATACCGCGTCACGTCGATGACGGCATCCTTTGGCGGGACTACTCCGGAAATGATCTGGTCGAACGCCTCGCCCGACGAATTGGGCCCTAAATTCGTGATCATCTCATCGAGAGTGTCGCTGTCGATCGGCTGTGGCCGCTGTCGCGGAAAAAGATCGATCACGCGATTGGCGTGATGCAAGACGTTGCCGGCGTGCCAGGCCGCCGTGCGACCCTGTTGCTTCTCCCGCGCCGCGACCTCTTGCTGCTCGACATCACGGGCGAAGGCGCGCAGTTCAGGCATCATCGCGTCGCGTTCGGCGAGAAAGGTCGTGGCGAGTGGAACCAACTGCTTGTGCAGCGCCTGCCCCTCGACGACCTTGTCGTCCTTGTAGTCTTCGCGGTCGTAGTAAGCGCTCGCCCTATTCATGAGCGGGGCCAATGCTTCATAGGCATCGATATAGCGCGTCATGGCTGCGTCGAGCTTCGGAGTGCTGGGTTCTTTACCGGCTGCCGCGCGAGCCTCTTTCAAAGCGCCGTCCAAATCGGAAAGATCGTACATGCCGTAGGAGATGTAGCGCTCCTTGCCGGTCGGCCCGATCTTCATATTGACCCAGCTCGCATAGCGGTCCCAGGACTCGACGGCGCGCTCGGTATTTTTGGCGACCTCGATGTACGCGTTCGCCTTCTCGAGCGCAGCCTGAACGTCCTGTGCCGATGCGCTCTGCACAGGCGCGCTGAGCGCGCCGGCCGATCCGGCGACGAGAATAAGGGTCCGTGTGAGGCCTGGGAGAGCGGGGAGAGTTAGGCCAATCCGTGATGCACGCATGAGCAAACCTCGCCAGAAAATGCCGACGCTCCGCGGAATCGCAAAACGTCATTCTAATCCAGAGGTGTCCACGCATCTCGGCGCGGGGCTGTTACGTGGGGAACAGCGCTCACCCGTCTCTGAGCGATCTGCTTCCGGAGTCCGGTGGGAGTTCCAAGTGCGCTAAGCCGGTGGTGCCACGGCGCCGCTCTCGACCAGCCCCTTCAGCATCACCGCCGCACCACATTGCTTCGAGACGGCGTTGGCATCCCACACGTTGTCGGCCACAAACTTGCCCTTCGTGTACTGGTTCGAGAAGCTCCAGAGATACGGCGTGTTGATCTTGTAGAGCAGGCGGCTGCGCCAGCCGTTGTAGGCTTCCCAGCGATAGAGCATGTGCGCAAGCGTCCACTCCGGCTTCTCGTCGAGCTTGTCGTAGCGAAGCGCATCGACCGCGCTCGATACCCAGTCGGACGGCGGCAGCCATTGCGCCGGCCGGCCCTTCGGCACCTGTACGGTTTTCTTCTTGAGCGGGTCACCGTTATGCAGATGCGACTGCATGTCGAAGCCGCATTCCATGCCGTGAATGATCGCGACGAAGTACCAAGGCACACAGGTCTCGTCGAACACCTGCTCGTAAGCCTTGCGACGCGTCGGATCGGTAATCTTGGATACGTACCACATCACTTCCGAGCGCTTGTCGGCCTTGATCTCGCAGGACGCAAACAGCTTGTTGTAGTCGTCCTTGATGGCGTCGAACTGGGGAGCCGTGATCGCGGTCGCCTGCGGCCCCTCCGGGATGTCGCGCGGCGCGCGCTCGGCATTGCGCGCTGTCCGCAGAAGTTCGGAGGCCCGGTCGAGCAGGCTGTCGACGTCGGTCGAGGTCACGCCGCGCGCGTCGGGAGCCGAGGCGCTGACACTATCCATGAAGTCGACGATGGCGGGCTGGACCTCGTTGAAGTCCTCGGATGCGGAAGAGGGAGCGAGCCCCATGCGCGGCACCGAGAGGCCGAGCCGCGTCGCTTCTTCAGAGAGGTTCGCGAGCGACGACCAGGTCCCGCCGTAGCGTTGCGCCCGCGCGGGCGTCACGCCGATGAGGCCGCCGGCAAACGGCGCCGCCATCGCGGCCGCGAGACCTGCGCTCACCTGGCGGCGGTCGAAAGTGCCCCGTGTCATGCGTGTTCCCTTCGTCATTCGTACGCGGCCAACGGCCCTGTCTATCTGTTCGGCTCAGCTCGATGGCACTTCGAGCCCGACCGCACGCTGCGATGCGACGACCTGCTCACAATCCGATTGGATAAGCCCGCCGATTCCACCGCTTGCGAGTTCGAAGCAGCCCTCGACGAACGCATTCGCTGCCTGCGCCAGGTTCGAGCTCTGATTGAGGCCCACCGTCATGGCGCGATAGGTGACGCGCGCGAGCTTGTAGCGCCCGATGCCGGTCACCGTCACGCCGCGATGGGTTCCGCCTTCCGCGATCAGGTAGGCGAACTTGTTCAGGATGCCGCTGTTGAAATGCACGCACCCGTTATCCTGGTAGGCGGTCGAGCCGCACTGCTGGTCGTCGGGCGTCAGCACCTCGGAATAGTGGTCCGGCTGTCCGCGGTTGGCGAGCGAGAAGCGCGCCGTCCGGTCGAACATCGATTTGTTGTTGATATCGCGGAGATTGGGATCCGCAAGGCTACGCAAGGGGGCGGTGACGGAGAACCCCGGTGAGGATTCGCCGATCAGCCAGTTACCGCCGTCTCCCTTCGCGTCGAACTCGATCAGCGCGCCGAAGATGTCGGCGAGCGCTTCGTTCACCGCGCCCGGTTCGTTGAGATAGAGCAGGTTCTTCTCGTGTGCGATGATCCCGTGGGTCATCTCGTGGGCGACGATGTCGAGCGCGCCTGCATAGCCGGGGCCATACACCATCACGTTGCCCTTGGGGCAGTCGTAGGATTTGGTCGTGCACCAATAGGCGTTCTGCGTCCGCCCGTGCCGCACGTAGGCTTCGAGCGGCGATCCGCCTTGCCCGGCGTTGTCGTCGAAGCCGTCGCGCCCGAACGTCAGGAAGAAGTAGTCGCGCACGATGCCTGCGTTGCGAAAGGCGACCAGCGCTTCCGGCGCGAGCGTGTCAGAGCGCTTGCGCGTTTCCTCGTCGATCCCGATCGACCCCGGAAACGTCGTCGTCTGCGCCAGATCGTAGACCCTGCGCAACATGCCCGAGGGTTGATCGCGATAGTAATAGAAAGCCTCGCCCGTATTCGCATCGACGAAGATGCGGAACGAGTCGATGGAGACCAGCCAGGAAAGACGCGTCGGTCCGCCCTTCGCCTTGCCGACGATGGCAGGGTCGAACACGATGAGGTCAGGCTTCTTGACCTCGGCCTTGCTCGGGTCGGGCGCCAGCGGGAAGGCGCGGGAAGCATCCGGCGCGCTGCGCAGCACGTCGGTGAGCTTGGCGCGCGCCGCTGCGATCGCTTCGCCCTCCGCGATCTTCGGCTTGGTGTCGTCGAGCGCGACCGTCGAGATCGTGCCGCTGAACTTCGTGACGCCGAGCGAGCGATCGACGTTGAGCTTCGCCGTCGATCCGAACACCGGTACGCCATCGACTCGCTGCTCCACCTGCGCGACGTAACGGTCGGGGAAATCGGGGTCCTTGCGCCGTCCGATATATTCGGGCTTCGCGCTCTTGTTTTTTGAGGGATAGAGCGAGCTCAGGCCGCCGGTGCCGAAGTAGGCTTCGACGGCGCGCTTGGTCTCTTCTTCCGTCTGCTCGCGCCCGCCTTCGGCTGCGCCGATCGAGGGCGAGCCGGAGCCCGGTTGCGGCGAGAGCCCGGTGACCGTCGTCGGAAGGCCCGTCGCGGGATTGATCGTCACCCGCAGGTTCGGATGCGTCTTGCGCAGCTCCTCGACGGCACGCTCCACTTCGGCGCGGACAGCCTTGGTATCGCTGTTGGCTTCCGCCGCGGCGGCTGGGCTCGCACCCGGGGCCGCGGTCACGAGCGGGGTCGAGCTTTCGCCGTTCGCGGCCGGCTGTACCGTGGTGCCGTCTGCAACCGTGACGCCCGTATTGATGAGCCGGCGACATTGCGTGATCGGTTCGGGCGATGATTCCGCCACCGCATAGATCGCGGGCGGTGTCGAAAGCCCGACCGATGCAACCGCCGTCGCGAACGGTGTTGCCGTGTCCGACCACAGGAATTCGAACGCCGCGAGATCCGTCCGGTCCGATCCAGCGAGCTTGCGAGCGTCCTTCGGCGTAAGCGCGCCGTGGCCGCTGCCGTTGAGATCGATGCGCGGCCAGAAGCATTCGTTGTCGTCGATCACGCCGTCGCCATTGAGATCCTCGGTGAACGCGGTGTTGGCGGTCGCGGCGCTGGAAAGCGTCGCGAGCTGGCGCGAGAAGATGGCGAGATCGCTGGATCCGACGACGCCGTCGCCATCGAGATCCGCAAGCTTGCGCACTTCCTCCGGCGCGACGGCGGCAACCGCCTCCAGGGCATCGATAGCGGGGGCTCGGGTTTCGCCGTTCTTGGGTGCTGTCGCGCTGGTTCGCAGGATCTCGGCGATTTCGGCGGGGGATTTGCCCGGCGCGAGCTCGAACAAAATGGCCGCCAGCGCAGCGACGTGCGGCGCCGCCTGCGAAGTGCCGCTGCACACGCCGAGCGGAAGCTTGTCTGCCGAAAGCGTGCTCATGATGTCGACGCCAGGAGCCGCCACATCGCCGCCGACGTTGGAGAAGTCGGCGCGCTTGCCGTCGCGGTCCACCGCCTCGACGACGACGATGTTCGGCGGGCTCTCGCCGGTCGCCGAATCTTGTGTGCCCGCCCACGCGAACGGCGAGGCCCATTTTGCAGCGATCGGCGTGGTGCGGCCTTCGGAGTCGTTGCCGGCCGCGACGACGAACAGGACTTGATCCTGCACGCGGCTCGCCATCAGCCGGATCAGGTTGGCTTGATGCATCACGTGCAGCGCGAGGCCGGGAACCTCTTCCGGATCTTCGTCGCCGAGCAGGTTGCTCGCGACGAAATTGTAGCCGAGGCTGATGTTGATGACCTTGAGATTGTCCGGCTGGATGAGGTTGGCATAGACGTAGTCGAGCGTCTTCGCGAGCACGTCGTCGAACAGCAGCGCGTGCACCTGCCAGCCTTCGTCGACGCCGACCACGCCGGAATCACCGACGATCTTGTCGTCCACGGCAACGGCATCCATGCGCGCGCCCGGAATGATGCCGTCGATACCCGGCTGTTCGCTGCGCTGCGCGCCAATGATGCCGGCGACATGCATGCCGTGGTGCGTGCCACATCCCGCCGTATGATAGACGAGCGGCTTCACGTTCTGCATGGAAGCGAACGGTACCAGCGGATCGGCGGCAAAGCCGCCATCGACGATGCCGATCTTGGGCCGCTTCGCATCCGGGTGCGCCTTGCGGTATTGCGCCAGCACGCTCCATACGGGCGGCAGGCGGATGGCCTTGAGTCCCCAGTTTCCGTCCTGATCGTCTCCGGCATTCCAGCGCCAGCTGAACACCTCGTCGCCGACGGTGATGCGCGCGCCTTGGCCCTTCGGCAGGTTCTTGGCCTCCATCGTCGTGTTGACGAAGGCACCGTCGACGGCCTTTTCACGCCGGATCTGACGGATCAGAGGCGGTTCGAGGATGTTCTGCAGCTGCGCCTTGCTGTCATTGGGTGCGGCCCCCGGTGCCGTAGTCGTCGGGGCGGGTACGGCGCCGGGCGGCACTTTCCCGTCAACCTCCACGGTGATCACGCCGAGCGGCGCGATCATCTTCGTGATCTTGAGATTGTATTTCTTGAGCAGCGCTTCGATGTCGGCATCGGTTGCCGTCGGCTTCAACTGAATGACATAGCTGTTGGGCTTCGCGATCGGAACCTTGCGGCCGACGTGTTCCACCGGTGCGCCGGTTGGCGAGCGCGTGCGCCGCCATGGCGGTTGCCACCGCGAGCTGTCGGCCCAGGCCACGCGATCGGCGGTATTGGCGCCTTCGGACGTTGCGTCCGCCGCAGGCGCTTCCGCATCCGTTCCGAGCTTCGAGGCGACGAATGCAAAGATCGAGCTGCCCCACGAGCTGGCATCCGAGCGCTTGGCATTGGTGTCGGCCGGTTTCTTGGCTTTGCTGTCGGGCTCGACGTAGATGAAGTCGTCCTTGCCGCTGCTGCCGCCGGACGGGGACGGCTTGGGAGCCTGCTTCTGCTTCGGCGCGAACTTCTCCTCGAGCGAGCGCTGCAGCCGGTCATACTGAGACGGCGGCAGTTGCGCCTGCGCTGTCGACAAGGCCGGCACGGTGAGCGCCATGAGCACCGCCGCGATGAAAGCTGGCGTATGTCTCGGCATTTTTGCTGCTCCTAACTCGTACAAAAAGCGTCATCGTGATGGTCGGAGTGCTTCCGGAAAAGTGTGAAGCGGTCTCCCGATAAGAAGCACGGCCCTCGGTCATGACCTAAGGGCCGGTAGCCCAGTTCCACCAGTTGTTCCAGTTGCCCTTGGCCGTGTCCCACCAACCCTTTTGCGCGGTGTCGGGCTGAGGAGCAGGTGTAGGCGCGGGCGTCGGAGCCGGTTTTGGTTCCGGCTGAGGCGCGGGTGTTGGTGTCGGCGCAGGAGCCGGTTCCGGTGCTGGCGTCGGCGCGGGTTCGGGTTGCGGCGCAGGCTCCGGCTGTGGAGCGGGCGTCGGTTCCGGCTGCGGCTCGGGTGCCGGTGTCGGCTCGGGCTGCGGGGCGGGCTCCGGTGTCGGCGTGGGTTCCGGCACGGGTGTCGGTTCGGGCACCGGCGTCGGAGTAGGTGTTGGTTGTGGCGTTGGCGCCGGAGCGGGAGTCGGCTCGGGTTTCGGCGTCGGGGCGGGAGCAGGCGTCGGCTGCGGGGGCGCGCCGATTTCAAGTCCCGCGTCCACGATCAGATTGCCGTTGGCGTCGATGCCGGGATCAAGCCCCTTCGCGCGCCTCAACGCGGCGATCAGCGACGGGAACGTCGGCACGTAGACCTGTATCGTCTTGTCGCCGACCTTGATGCGCTGGCGCACCTGCAAATGCAGATGCAGGCTGGTCGCGATTTTACCGCCCATGTAGCGCGAGACTTTGCCGAGCACCTGGCCTTGCTTGACCTTCGAGCCCGTTTTCACGGTGATCGATTTCGGATGCATGTGGAGGTAGTAGAAGTCCGTGCCGTCGTCGGTCTTGAGCTGCACGGTCGTGTTGCTCGTGACGTTGACGATCGTGCCGTCAGCGACCGCTACGGCCTCCCAGTAGTTGTCCTTATAGCTCGGCGGGCGGATGTCCTGGCCCTGATGGCCCGCGCCGCCCGGGCACAACGGCATGTCCCAGCCGCGCACTTCGCAGTAGTTGTCGCGCTGCTTCATGGGATCGTAGTTGCGCGGATCGCTGTCGCTGCCGCCGGCTGCGCCTTTGCCGTTCCAGCCGCCGCCGCCGTATCCCCAGATCTGGGAGTTCATGTGCGGAAACTGACCGGCACCGAGCTTCAGCGGAAAGATGATGTTCGGCATGTAGACGAACCGGTCCGCGCGCCCGCGGCCCTGGTCACGGTCGAACAGGCTTCCCGGCGGGTAATAGGCAAAACCAGCTTGATCGGTCGTCGTCCCACCGCCTGTTCCTGTACCGGTATCCGTGCCGGGAGGCGTCGTCGTGCCGCCGTCGGTGACCGGCGGTGTCGGCGCCTGTCCGTCGACGGGCGGCAGCAGGCTGCAACGCGCGAGCTGAACCGCGTCGTTGCCGGTATCTTCGCTGAGGCACGGAGCAGCCGGCGGAGTCCGTCGCTGTTGTCCGTTGAACTGAGGTCCGAGGCTCGGCCCCGCGATGCTCTGGATCAGAGCGTACGTCGCGATATCACGCCCGAACACCGGCGAAGGGCTCGCTGCGATGGCACGGTCCTGAGCGGGCAGGTGAGCGAAGGCCGCTAACGCTGCGCCCCCGATCGCGGGAATGACCCACAACGCAACTCCACGAGTAGTCCTCACGCAACGTCCCCCGTATCCACTGCAGCATTCGAGTGCATTTGGATCCCGCGCCGGATAATGCCCAATGTGGCCAGAGCTGGCAACGGACGCCCCCAAACTGCTTCCGGATATTCAGGAGCCGGATCTCCAAAAAAGAATGCGTTCGATCAAAGCCTTGCGAAGTATCCCTTAAGGAGAAGCCTCGGCCGGAAGCAAAGATTCCAACATGCGCCGTGCCTCTGGCGTAAGTCTGTCTTGCGGCAAATCGGCGGCAAGCACGCGCCGAATCGCAGCCTGAACGTTGACGGGTGGCGCTTCCGGGGCGGCCGACAGCTGCTGCGGTCCACCGACCCCGGGTGCCGCCGAGAACAGCCCGCCCCAGTCGATGCCGATCGATGGCTTCGCCCAGTCCCCCGAAATGCGCACCGGGATCGGGAACGCTGTTGGCGGAGGAATGGCCTTCACCCGGATTTCCTGATTGAGCTTCTTGTTCGGAACGTTGACCGTACCGGCCGAATTGATCTCGACCTCCGAGCCACCCACCGAAAGCCCGGGCTGGCTGCGCAAAATTCCCTTCTTGATGTCGTACTGCGCTTCGAGCTTTTGGAAGCCGGTGCGCATGGCGAGATCGAACTTCCAGCTCTTCCACCACTCGAAGATCATGCGCCGCACGTCGAAGCCGCGCAGCGCGCCCTCGCCCATTCGAAAATGCGCTTTTCCTTCCAGCGTCGACGTGAGTTGGCTCTGGTTCTGTCCGGCGGCCGTCGCCGAGATCTCGACGTTCGACGTTCCGGCCAGCAACGGCTTGCCGGTGATTTCGGTGACGATTGGCTCGGCGGCGACGTCCGTCAGGTTCAAGTTGAGGGCTGCGCGCGGCGGGGAAGCCCGGCTGTCGAGATTGAGCTTGCCCGTCGCCTTGCCGTCACCCACGGCCAGTTCGTCGAGATTGGCGTCGAGCACGCCGTCGGTGATGGCGGCTTTGACCCGGGCCTGTTTGAGATCGAGCGCGCCGTAAGTGACCGCAGCGGCGCTGATCGCGAGATCGAGATCGAGGCTACTGAGGGATTTGAGGTTGAAAGGCTGCTCGCTCCATCCGAGTGTCGCCGGCGCGGCACTCGCGAGCGCCTCGGCCTGTGCGGCGGCTTGTGGCCCGCGTTCGAGCGTATTGAGGTCGTCGAGAAGCTGCTGCCACCCGGCCGTGACCTGCGGTTCGAACGCGGTCGGCACGGTTTCGGGCGCAAGCGAGGTTCGGCCCTGCGTTTTCACGATCCGTCCGAGATCGACATGCTCGCTCGCGAGCGTGCCCGAAAGCTTGGGCCGCTGCCCCCCGAGATCGAGTACGCCGTCGAACCGGCTGCTCGTGGTGTTGATCATCACGTCGGTTTCCGCGAACGTCACGTCGCGTGTCGTGGCCAGGATCCTGCCTTCGAGCGAAGTCTTGAGCGGCTCGCCGGAGACGGTCGTATCGGCGCCGAGCCAGCGCGCGAGTTCGAACAACGATGACGTGGAGGCGCTGACATCGCCTTTGAACTCGGCAGCGGCCGAGAACTGCGCATCGCCATCGACAGAAGCCTTGAGCGGGCGCCCGTCGATCGAGGCCTTGAGGGGCGAGGTTTTGCCGCCGATCACCGCATTGAAGTCCGCGAGCGCGACGTCGAAAACGACGGTTTCGGCATTTGCGATGAACGAACCCTTGCCGGCGAGGGAGCCAGCCACCTGATCGAGCGTCTGCACGGAGTTGATGGCGCTTGCGGCGCGCTGCGCGCCGGTCTTAGCGCTTTGGAAGGTGAGCGTCCCATTCTCGATCGTCGAAACCGGCGGAAGGCTCAGCTGCGGCCCGCCGCTGACGGTGCCCGTTGTCGTGAACACCCAGTTCCGCGTGCCGTTTGCATCTTCCTCGAGAGCGAACACCGGCTTGATGAGTGCGACGCTATCCGTCCGCACCCGGCCTTTCAGCAGCGGCAGCAGGTCCACGGTGGCTTGGACGGTTTCGGCCTGGAACACGTCGCGCGCGGGCATCCCCTCGGGGTTCGAAACCGCGACCTGGTCGAAGGCGACATCGAGCTTCGGTCCAAGCTTGAGGCGCATGCCGCCGATCGTGACCTTGCGGCCGATGGACTCGCCGACGCTCTTGGCGAGCTGATCCTTGATGATGCCGAGTGGCGGGAAGATGAGGAGAAGCGCGATCGAAACGACGGCGCCGATCAGGATGGTGCGAAAAATCCGCCAGCCTCTGCCGGATTTCTTTGGCGCGTCGGCTGAGGACGCGGCGGCGGGCGCTCCGGGATCGGTGGCCATGCGGGTCTCCACGCAAAACGTTTCGACCACGATCATGCCGCAATGGGCTGAACCCATGAGGGCATCAGATCAGAGTGCGCCGGGCGAGACTACAGCGCGGCGGGCAAGCCTGATGCATCGTGGCCCTCCCCCCACGGGAGCAAGGCTAAGAGGGGCATACTATCTTGCGCGCGGCCGTTCAACCTGCACCCGCCTCCTCGCGCATACGGGTGTCGCGGCGTTGCCCGCGGGAGACGCTTGGCGCCGACGGACTTGATCGTGAACGCGGCGGCCGGGTAATGTCGGCCCCGAACGGCCCGCCGCCAGACCGACACCTTGAGCCGCGAGCTCGAGACCGGCAGTTCGCGGAGCAGACGAATATCCAGCTGCGTAAACAAGGAAGTGCCACATGACGATTGAGGACAAGTCTTCGCATGTGCGCCGCGCCGCTGTTCCGCAATCGAGATCCTTCGCCTGCGTGGCCATGATGGCAGTGGCCTGCCTGGGCGCTGGCGCCGTGGCGGCGGCCGACAACCTCATCGCCGTGCAGTGGACAGATCCCGAGATCAAAAGCTTTGTCAGCGCAAACGCGGCCAATCCGCCCCGCTCTCTCGGGCCGACCGCCGATGATCAGCTTGCGAAGCTGAAGCTGCCGGTGCTGGCATTCGATGCAACGCCGGGGGTTGCGGAAAACACCTTCCGTATCGGCCCGCGCCCGGCGACCGAGCGCGATGTCGTGATGAATGAGGCGGATCCCGTCTGGTACCAGATCGTCGAACGCTACGGCGACGTGACGGTTTCGGTCTCGGCCGATCTCAGGGTGCAGCACGCGTTTCCGTCGAACTATCCAATATATCAGAACGAAAGCCGTGGGGCCGCGCCGCAGGCAGGCCCCGCCGTCTCGGTCTTCGACGATCGCAACGAAGGTGGCGAAGAAGGCCTGCTGGCCGAGTACACCATCACCAAGTTCGGCGTGCCTTACACGGTGACGGTGGAATGCACCGACGAAGCCAAGGACCAGTGCCGCGACACCACCCAGATCGCGAAAGACAGCGAGCTTCTGAAGCTCATCCGCGCAACCCCGCCCACGCCGTAGCGCTCATCCGGTAACGTCCTCGAACAAGTTGCGCCCGATGTGTGCCGGCTGATGCCCGCCTGGACCCCGATCTTCATCGGGGTGACATTGATTTAGTGGACGCCGATAGCCCAATCACCACCGTCACCCCGGCGAAGGCCGGGGGCCAGACACGCCGGTTGCGTGAATGCGAGTTCTCTGAATGAACGCGTAAGCGGCGCCTTACACCGCGAGGTTTCCGCGCAAGGTCACGCGTCCAGCAATGCCATCGGACAAGGCGAGATCTGGCCCGTGCGGCGTGCCGTGATCCATCGCGCGGATGGCGCCGTCCCGCGCCCCCGAAATCGTGTTCTGGCTGACGAGAGACGCACCCGCCGCCGCGTCAGATGTCACGAGAATGCCGACGGCTGCGTTCCGGATCAGGTTTCCCGTGATTGCCACGTCGCGCAGATACGGTCCCCACCCGGCGATGATCCCCGCGGTCGGTGCGCCTTCGATGACGTTTCCGGAAACCGCTGCATCCGCCTCGATGCCGATCCCGACGCCGCGCTTGTCGACGGGCTCGTGCTCGCGCCGTTTGAGGTTGCGAATGAGGTTTCCCTGCACCACGGCGAGCCTGCCGCCTTCGTTGAAATTCGTGACCGCGATTCCGCTTGCCGCATCTGCGACGAGATTGTTCGCGATCAGCGCGCCCTCGAAGCCGAATTCCGCATAGAGCGCCACTTCGCCGATGCCGCGGCATGCGTTGCCGACCATCTGGATGTCGTTCGCCGCATTGCCCCGGATCGCGGAATACGCGCAGTCCCTGATCTGGTTTGCTGAGACGAGCACACCGCCCGCGCGATAGACGTTGATGCCGTTGCCGTTCTCGCCGCTGCCGCCACCCTTCGCGGCGATCCGCTCGATGCGGTTGGCGCTGATCAGGCTGCCGTCATCGCCCGCGCTGCTGCGCCAGATCTGGATGCCATTGTTGGCGCAGTCGAGAACGGAGTTGTGCGAGACGTCGAGCCCGAGGGCGTCCAGGCTCATGAGGCCAGCCTGCGACATCTCCCGTATCGAGCAGTCCGTCACGGACCCGGACGAACGCGTGAGCGCGATCCCGTTCAGGAGCCCGCGCCGGACGTCGAGATCCCGAAGGGAAAGATCCACGCAATCTTCAAAGGCAATGAGGCCGCGCGCGCGGTTGGCGTCCATGCCGAGCAGGTTGCCATCGATGACGAGCGCTTCGAGCCGCACTCCGGCCGCGCCCCGCGCGGTCAGGAAGGCCTCGCCGCCGGTGAACTCGAGCACCGTCTGGCGCGAGGCGCCGATGAGACGGGTATTTGGCCGAAGCTCGAGATGCCCAACCCGGAAGCGCCCGGGCGGAAGCACCAGCGGGATGCCACGCTCGGCCGCCGTGTCCACGGCGATCTGCAACTCGGTCGTTTGATCGGACCCGTCGACAGGGGCGATCATGGGCAAGGAGCCGGGCGCTTCGCTGGCCTGTGGACGCGGCCCCGCAACGGCCGTCGCGCTGAGGCCTGCAGCGGCAAGGCCGGTCGAGACCAGTCCGGTCGAGAGAAGTGTGCGGCGGTCGAGAGGCATGAAGGGCGGCTCCAGAGCCCGATCGTTCGAGACGCGAGCGCAAACGCGGATCATGCCCGAGGCGGGTTAAAGGACCTTAACATGCCGCCGCGACGGGGGCGGCCGGCCGAGGCAGGTGCGGATGATCTCGAGGCCGCCGATCAGTGCTGTGCCCCAATCGAAACGCATCTCGCGCGGATTGGCGCGCGATTTCAGAAGCGCGGGCGGGATCTCCCGCGGAATATGAAAGAAGCCGACCATAGCCGCCGGCTGCTCGCCCTGCTCCGCGAAAATCAGCGATCGGTAGAGGAGAGCATTGCAGATGTACCCGCCGGCATCCTCGGAAAGCACCGCCGGCACCTTGAGCGCCGCGAGCCGCGTCTTGATATCTTCTGCAGGTAAGCGCGAGCGGATCGTGTCGGGACCATCCTTCATCACGATGCCGTCGCGGGGCAACGCGCCGACCGAATCTTCCGCGATCCGGCAAGCGTTTCGCGAAAGCGTCTCGATGACATAGGAGGTCGCTTGCGCCGATACCCCGAAATGAAGCACGAGCTTCGGATGCTCGCGGTCGTAAAGCGACTTGAGGCGTATCGGTGCGCGCTCCCATTCCGTCGGCAATATTCTGGCGACGACGCGATGCGCGCTGAAACGGCGAGCGGCCAGATGGGCAAGCTTCGGCACAAACTTCTGGCTCGCGTTCTCGGGAACGCCGGGGAAGGGGCCGAAGCCCGTCAGAAGAATGGTGTCTCGCTGCCGCATTTACCTGAAGGGATAGACCCACGAATAGCAGGTTTAAAGGGCGAACCCTGCGCAATCCCGTTTGATCTGAGGTAAGATCGGAACTAGGCTCCGGGCCGCTTTCGAGCGCCATTGCGAGACGTGGGAATGCGCAAGCGATCCTTCAATGGCGCAGGCCACTCGCAGGGCCAAAATAGGGCCCCATATGCGGGCCAGATAGTAATGGTTTACGTGGGTTTTGGGGGAGGTTGCGTTGCGTAGATTGGGTCTGTTGGCGGTCTGTCTTGCAGCAATCTCAATTGCATCGTGCGGTGAAGCGCCGAAGAGCGGCAGTCCTCCGCCCGCAACGGCTCCGGCGCCCGGTCCGGGCGCGGAGGCGCCGCCTCCACCCGCAACCGACGACATCGAACCTTCAGCAGGCGCCCCCCCACCCGAAGCCGCCCCGGACGAGGCCGATCGCGGCCAGGGAAGGCTGGAGGAAGGCCAGGCCCGCCCCCGAGCGGCGGCCCGCCCGCCCGCCGCCGCGCCTGATCCGGTCGGAAGTGGAGCCCCACCTCCTGTCGGCGCACCCCCGCCGCCCGCGCCCGCAGAGGAGGCCAAATCCACTGCCGGCGATTGGGATGTCGTGCCGATTTATTACGGCACCGACCGCACGCAGAGCCCGAACGAGAAGCGCCTGGATTACGGCAGCGAACGCGGTCGTCGGCTTGAACTCGGCCGTGCCCTCGTCACCGTTCCCAAGGCGCACAAGGTGCCGTCCATCGAGCGCCCCTGGGCCATCCGGGTGTTCAACGTGACGCTCTACGAGGAAGCCGAGGATCCCAACCGCCATTTCACGATGGACGAGATCAAGGCACTCTCTGAGGAAGAGTTTCTGACCCTCGTAAAGGAACGGCTGGCAGCGTCCGCCCGCTACAAGGACCACGCGTTCATTTTCGTGCACGGCTACAACACGAGCTTCGACTACGCGATCTACCGGGCGGCGCAGATTTCCTATGACCTGAAGTTCGACGGCGCGGCCTTCGCCTATAGCTGGCCGTCGGGTGGCGGCCTCGCCAGCTACACCTACGATCGGGAAAGCTCCGGTCAGGCCGAGCCGTATCTGAAGCAATTCATGGAACTCGTGATCAACAAGTCGGGCGCAAAGTCGGTAAGCGTGATCGCCCACAGCATGGGCAACCAGCCGACCCTTCAGGTGTTGAAGGATTTGCGTCGCTCGAAGCCCGACGGCGTTCAGATCAGCCAGATCATTCTCGCCGCGCCGGACGTGGACCGGGACAACTTCGAGAACATCGCGGCCGAGATCCGTGGTCTTGCCAGCGGCGTGACGCTCTATGCGGCCGGTAACGACCGGGCGCTCCGCGTCTCGCGCAATTTCTACGGCGGTATCCCGCGTGCGGGCGACGTCCCGCCGACGGGGCCGCTCGTTCTGCCCGGCATCGATACCATCGATGTTTCGGCGGCCAGCACCGACAGCCTCGGCCTGAACCATTCGGGCTACGCGGAAAACAACGCCTTGCTGGATGACATCGCCGCTCTGATCGCGACAGGCACGCGGCCTCCGAAACTGCGCACGCCTTCGCTCGAGGAGGTCACGACCGATCGCGGCGCCTACTGGCGCTATCCCGCCGCGCGGCCGTAAAGCATCTTCCGACGCAGCACTTCGTTAACCCCGCTTTGCGACAGTCCGAGCTTACGGTGTGTCGAGCGTGGAAGAGAACGATGCGTAGCGTTGGCGTACGGGGCGTGCCCAGCACGGCCCTTTTGGGTCATCTCATGGGGCTGGCCGCCCTGGCGATCATGTTGGCGCTCGTGGCGCCTGACGCCGATGCGTCGGAACAGGCGGCGCTCTCCGAGGCAAGCGGCAGCGCCCCCGAAAGCGACTATTACACCCGCCGCGCCAAGGCCATTCTCGACGCCGAGAAGGCTGGGGAGTCGACACCGCATCCGTTGGCCGCAGCCTATCCGGGAATGGACGTCGTGGTGTGTGAAGCCGGATGCCCAGCGACCGGCAATCCTGAAATCGTCTTCTTGCGCCAGCACGCGGTCTCGACCACGGCTTCGTCAAAAGAGGCAGCACCGAAATCCGCCGCCTGCCTGGGCGGCTGCTATTCCGGCATTTCGGGCATGATCGAGCCGGAAACGAGCGCGGCCGGAGAATGGATGGCGACGACCGTTCAAGCGCCGCCGCCGCCCCGCGATAAGCTTTCACCCATCCGCTGAACGTTTGAGGCCCCCAAGGGAAATCAATCAGCCGGCGAGGGCCTGGCGCACCTTTTCGGCATGGGCGGCGAGAACTGCGCCATCTTCCATCTTTCCGGAATGGGGTTTGAGCGCCACGCCCTCGAAGCGCGGTACCACGTGCACATGCAGGTGAAACACGCTCTGCCCGCCCGCAGGTTCGTTGTACTGAAAGAGGCTCACGCCGTCGGCAGAGAATGCGGATTTCACCGCGTGGGCGATCTTCTGCGCAACTGGCAGCAGCTGGGCAAGCACGGCCGGATCGGCATCGAGCAGATTGCGCGAGGGCGCTTTCGGCACCACCAGCGTATGGCCCGGGCCCTGCGGCATCACATCCATGAAGGCGATCACGCTGTCGTCTTCGTAAACCTTGTGGGACGGAATCTCGCCGCGCAGGATCTTCGCGAACACGTTGTTGGTGTCGTAGTCGGCCATGGTGAGATGTCCCTCGTCGCGGGTTGATGTCGTCTTTCTAAGAGCCGCGCCCCTCGTACTGCAAGGCCTTTGCGGCCCGCTTCCGCGCTTCCCCGGACGCTCTTAAGACCCACCGCCGTCCTTCTTGAACGGCCCATGCGCGCGTAGCAGGTCGTTGATCTCGGAAACTTCGCTGCGCTCCTCCGCGAGATAGCGCGCAACGGCGGCTTCGAGGCGTGGATCGGCAAGCCAATGCAAGGAGTACGTCGTCTCCGGCAGATACCCGCGCGCGAGCTTGTGTTCCCCCTGCGCGCCGGCTTCCGCCCGTGCGAGCCCATGCGCGATCGCATAGTCGATGGCCTGATAGTAGCAGAGCTCGAAATGCAGGAACGGATGATGCTCGATCGCGCCCCAGTAGCGCCCGTAGAGGCAATCGCCGCCGACGAGGTTCAAGGCGCCCGCCACGATCCGCCCCGCGCGCCGCGCGAAGATCAACAGGCACCGCTCCGGGAGCGCTTGCCCAAGCATCGAAAAGAAGGCGCGGTTGAGATATGGCCGTCCCCACTTTCGCGAGCCGGTGTCCATGTAGAACGAGAAAAACGCATCCCAATGCGATTCCATAATTTCGGAACCGGTCACACTGAAGATTTCGACGGCCGCCTGAGCGTCCGCCCGCTCCTTTCGGATCGCCTTGCGTTTGCGCGAGGAGAGCGTGGCGAGGAAATCGTCGAATGTCCGGTAGCCCTCGTTGCGCCAATGGAACTGCTGTCCCGTACGCTGCAGATAGCCGTCTCCGGCAAGCCGGGTCCATTCGCCCTCGGTTAGAAAGGTCACATGTACCGACGAGACGCCGAGCCGGTCGGCCAGCGCGATGGCTGCGTGCGCGAGCAGGCGTTCCCGCTCGGCCTCCATCGGCCCCGGCCGGGCCAGGAACCGGCGGCCCGGGACCGGCGTGAACGGCACCGCGCCTTGCAGCTTCGGATAGTACGCCCCGCCGACGCGATGCAGCGCATCCGCCCACGCGTGATCGAATACGTATTCGCCCTGGCTGTGCGTTTTGGCATAGAGCGGCATCACGCCGAGCAAGTCTCCGTCGGCGCCTTCGAGCACGAGATGCTGCGGCGTCCATCCGGTGCCGGGGCCGACTGCACCCGCAGTTTCCAGAGCAGAGAGGAAGGCGTGCGAGACGAACGGATTGTGCGTGGCCGCGTCTGGGTTCGCACAGGCATCCCACGCGTCGGCAGCCACCACCCGAAGGCTCGGCACGACCTTCACCACCATCTGCTCGGCGTCGCCCAGTGCAATCTCCCGAGAGCGAGTTATCTCATTCCGCAGCTGCCTGCGTGGTTTGGGCAAGCCATCCGTCGAGATCGCGCAAGGCTCGCCGCGACATGACGCGCTTCTTTTCCATGCCCCGCTCCTTGCCCTTGAGCTTGCGCCCGTCCGTGCCCGAGGACGGCGCGTCGTCGAGCGGCGGCAGCAGGCCGTAGTTGATATTCATCGGTTGGAACGAAGATGAGGCCGAGCTGCCCTCGTCGAGCAGATGTCCGCCGGTAATATGCGCGAGCAGAGCGCCGAGTGCAGTCGTTGCGGGCGGCGGCACTGAGGATTGGCCGAGCCGCTCGGCGGCGGCAAAGCGCCCCGCCAGGAGGCCGATGGCCGCGCTTTCGACATAGCCCTCGACGCCCGTTATCTGCCCGGCAAACCGCAGCCTCGGCTGCGCCTTGAGACGAAGCGCGCCGTCGAGCAGCTTCGGCGAATTGAGGAAGGTGTTGCGATGGAGCCCGCCGAGCCGCGCGAACTCGGCTTCTCCGAGCCCGGGGATCATCCGGAAAACGCGTGCCTGCTCGGCATGTTTCAGCTTCGTTTGGAAGCCCACCATATTCCACAGCGTGCCGAGCGCGTTATCCTGGCGCAGCTGCACGACGGCATAAGGACGCCGCGTCGAGCGCGGATCGGTGAGGCCAACCGGCTTCATCGGCCCGAACCGCAAGGTTTCGCGGCCGCGTTCCGCCATCACTTCGACCGGCAGGCAGCCGTTGAAATAAGGTGTCGACGCTTCCCAGTCCTTGAAGGTCGTCTTGTCGCCGGCGAGCAGCGCGTCTACGAACGCCTCGTACTCTTCCTTCGACATCGGACAATTGAGATAGTCTGCGCCGGTTCCCGCGGGGCCTAGTTTGTCATAGCGCGATTGCCGCCACGCGATCGTCTGATCGATGCTCTCGAGATGCACGACCGGCGCGATCGCGTCGAAGAAGGCAAGCTCAGTCTCGCCTGTCAAAGCCTTGACCGCCTCGCTGAGTGATGGAGAGGTCAGCGGTCCCGTCGCGACCACCACATTGTCCCAGTCGGCCGGTGGCAGCCCGGCGATCTCGCCCCTCTCGATCGTGACCAGCGGATGGTTCGACAGTCGCGCGGTGACCTCGGCGGAAAATCCGTCGCGATCGACCGCGAGCGCGCCGCCGGCGGGAAGCTTGTGTTGGTCACCCGCCGCAAGAATGAGCGAATTCGACCGCCGCATCTCGGCATGCAGAAGCCCGACGGCGTTGGTTTCCCACTCGTCCGACCGGAACGAGTTCGAGCATACGAGCTCCGCGAGCCCATGGGTCTTGTGGGCGTCGGTCATGCGGTGAGGGCGCATCTCGTGAAGGATCACGGGAACGCCCTGGCTCGCGATTTGCCAGGCTGCTTCTGAGCCGGCCAAGCCGCCGCCGATAACGTGAATTGCACTGATATTAGTCATGATTCGAGCCTATCACAGCCCAAAGCACCATCCGTCAAGCCACTTCATGGGCCTATTCAGACTGCAATGGACATATGTGGAAATTGGGAGCATATAATTCGGTTACGCTACCACTTGAAAGTTTAAGACACGTCATGTCGATCATCCCAAGACCTGAAAGCATAAAGTGCGACAGGAATGACGTGGCGGTGCTGATCGTCGAGGACTCCTGGAACGTTGCTCAGTCCTTGCGAAGCATCGTCGAGAAAGCAGGCGCTTTGCCTCTCGGCCCCGTACCTACGGTCAGAGAGGCGCTCAAGATCATCGAAGCGCGCCCGGTTTCACTCGTTCTCGTCGACATGAACCTCCGAGACGGCTTTGCCGATCCTCTTGTGGACGCACTGATCCCGCGATCCATTCCTTATATCATCATCACGGCTTATGAAGCTCTTCCGACGAACGCCGATCGCGAGGCGCTGGCCCGGCTGAACAAGCCGCTCGATCACGATCTGATCGAGACATACATCAGGCGATTTACCGGCCGCCGCGCGCAAGAAGTCGCAACCTGAGATGTTCGATCGTCTGAGGAACATCTTTCCTCAGGTGGTCGTTAGGCGCAACGGCGCCATCGGCAGACGGACGGTGCATCGTGCGCCATCCGGCGGGAAGCTGAGATCGACGCTCGCTTCCGCTTCATACTTCAGCAGGTCGCGGATTGTGCTGGTGCCGAACCCGGCCGGTCCGATCTTGCCCACGAACGGCAAGCCGAACTCCTGCCACTCGATCACGAGTGTTTCGACGCCCTCCGGATTTTCATGCACGGGCTCGATGTGCCAGGCCACGTGAACGCGCCCTTCAGGCCGCGCAAGAGATCCATGCTTGATCGCGTTCGTCGAAAGCTCGTGCACGACGAGGCTCAGCGATTGCGCAAGCGCCGGGGTCAGCAAAACGCGTGGGCCCACGAAGGCCTTTGAATTGATCTCCTGATACGAAGCAAGCTCGGTCGCGATCAACTGGCCGAGTTCGATACCTTGCCACTTCTCGCGGCTCAGCATGGTGTGCGTTCGCGCCATCGAATGAATGCGCCCGGCGAGCTTCTCGCAAAAATCGTCGATCGACGACGCGTGCTCGCGTGAGCGATCCACCACGGCCTGAACCAGCGTCAGCCCGTTCTTGACTCGGTGATCGAGCTCCCGCACCAGCAGCTGCCGCCTAACCTCGCCCGCGTTGCGTTCCGCGATCAGCGCTGCGAGAGACAGCGAGCACGCAACCATCGAGACGATGGAAAGCTGCGCCCACATGATATCGAAGTCCGTCGCGATCTTGCGTTCCGACACGATGCAGGCGACCAGGATGATCGCCACCATCGACGCGCCGATTTGCGAGTAGGTGAGCGGGTGGCGGATGGCGAGCAGCAAAAGAAGCGGAAACAGGACTGAGATCGGCAGCGTAACCTCGATCCCCTGCCGTATGAGCGTGTCCGGATAGGTCGCGGCTGCCGCGGCCGAGACGAGCGTGATCAGCAGCAACCCTTCGACGTGCGCGCGCACGGAGATCTGCTTCGAGGCCAACGCGCGAATGCCGAGCACCAGCGGCGTGATGGCGATGATGCCGATGAGATCCGAACGCAGCCATTGGTGCCAATGAGCGAGGAACGAGCCCTCCGCTTTGCCGAGCATCGCGATTGTCGCTGCGCCGACCACCGCTCCGGCGGCCGCGCCCACGGCCGCCGCGAAGAAGATGCCGATGAACTTTCGCAGCGTGTCGAAACGCAAATTCGGACCGAGCAGCCATTCGGACAGTCCGGCAACGATGAGGCATTCGAGCATGTTGGCGAACGCGAACGGAATGGCGAGTTCCGGTGGCCGGCCGGCAACGATATTGGCCGCGATGGTTCCAATCGCGACACCGCTCCCGATTGGGGCAAAGCTCGCCGTTCCGAAGACCAGAAGCGCGCCAACCGCGATCCCCGAGGCCGGCCAGAAAACCGCGACGCCATCCGGCTGGGTCAGCAGCGCCAGCCCGTAGCGTGCAGCGAAATAATAGGCGGCAGCCGACAGCACCGTAGAAACCAGCCCCATGCCGAGGCGCTTCAGAGTGACTGCGGCCTTGGACCTTTTTTTGACGGGCTGGGAGCCCGTCGGTCCTGGAACTTGCTCATCGTGCGGGAACGGAGGAATGCGGGTCATGAGGCGCACTGGCCACTTGGATCGAGATCCGCCTTAAAGGCGTCGATCGTGCCGAATTCTCCGACGGACCCGGCGGCCGAAGCCGCCGGACGGGAGGGGGACGAGAACCAAATGCACATCACACGCGCCTTGAAATCGAGACGGTCGGCTCGGCCAGGCCGCTCAATGATAGCCTTCTCCGGCTTTCACTTTGCCGCGGAACGTCCAATAGACGAATACGGTATAGGCGAGGATCACCGGGACGAAAATAAGAACGCCGATCAGCATGAACAGCTGAGACGAAGGATGGGCGGCCGCCTGCCAGACATCGAGAGAAGGCGGGACGAGATAAGGCAGATTGGACACGGCAAGACCGACGAATCCGAGCAGAAACAGCGCGATCGTCGCAACGAACGGTTTCGTGTCGTGCCGTGTCGCGAGCCCGGACCAGCATGACCACGCCGCGTAGGCGGTCAGCAGCGGCACGGGCGCGAGCAGTAGGAAATTCGGTAGCGTGAACCAGCGCTCGAAAATGCGCGGCACGGCAATAGGGGTCCAGAGGCTCACGATCAACAGCGCCGTGAGCACGATCGGCAGCAGCAGTTTGGCGTGATCGCGCGCTCGGGCCTGGACGTCGCCATCCGTTTTCATGACCAGCCACGTTGCACCGATCAGGCCGTAGCCGGCTACCACCGCGAGGCCGGTCAGCAGTGAGAACGGCGAGAGCCAATCGAACGTGCCACCGGAAAAGGCACCATTTGAAACCGTGATCCCTTCCAGCAGCGCGCCGAGAATGAGGCCCTGCATGAACGAGGCAACGATGGATCCGCCCGCGAACGCGATGTCCCACATCTGGTGATGGGGTTTCGCAACCCAGCGGAATTCGAACGCGACGCCGCGGAACACGAGCGCGAGCAGCATGATCAGGACCGGCAGATAGACCGCCGGCATGATGATCGAATAGGCGAGCGGAAACGCGACGAACAGCCCGCCGCCACCGAGAACGAGCCACGTCTCGTTGCCGTCCCAGAACGGCGCGACCGAGTTCATCATCTGATCGCGATCGGCTTCGCGCGGATTGGCGGGAAACAGGATGCCGATGCCGAGATCGAACCCGTCGAGCACGACATAGAGCGCCACCGCGATGCCAAGTACGCTCACCCAGATCAAGGGAAGCCAGTAAGCCAAGCCGTCCATGATCTCACCTCGTCCCTTCGATGGCGTCGTGGGCGGCTTCCTCGGCTGCGGAAAGCGGGCGCGAGGGCACACCGTCTGCCGGCTTGATCGAGGCGCCGGCCGGTCCCTTCTCGATCAGGCGGTTGATGTAGTAGATGCCCATCGAGAACACGATTCCGTAAACGATCACGAACAGAACGAGCGTGGTCAGGACGGCGCCCGCCGATACCGGCGAGGCCGCGTCGGCCGTGCGCACGATCCCTGTTGCGAGCCACGGCTGCCGGCCGGTTTCCGTCACCCACCAGCCGGCCAGGATGGCGATGAAGCCAGCGGGCCACGACATCGAAAGCGGGCGCAGGAACCATTTTGTGTTGAACAACGTCCCGCGCCACCACAGGAAGGCGCCGATGAGCCCGGCCGCAATCATCAGGAGGCCAAGACCGACCATCACCCGGAAGGCGAAGAACACCGGCTTCACCGGCGGGCGGTCTTGCGGTGCGAAGTCCTTGAGGCCCTTGATCCGGCCATCCCACGTATGCGTGAGGATCACGCTCGCGAAGTTGGGAATGGAGATCTCAAAGAGGTTTTTCTCCTGGCTCTCGGATGGCCAAGCGAACAGCACGAGATCCGCCGGTTCGTTGCCGTCCCAATGCGCTTCCATCGCCGCCACCTTGGCGGGTTGATGCTCGAGTGTGTTGAGGCCGTGCTGGTCGCCGATGAAAAGCTGCAGCGGGGCAAGGATCGCCACCATGCCGATGCCCATCCGCAGCATGGTCTTCGATTCCTCGACGAAGCGCCCCGACAGCAGATAGCGCGCGCCCACCGCCGCGACCACCAGCGACGTCGTGAGATAGGCTGCCGTGAACATGTGCGAGAAGCGGTAAGGGAAGCTCGGATTGAAGATGATTTCGAGCCAGCTCACGGGATAGGCGATGCCGTCGCGCACTTCATGGCCGGCCGGCGTCTGCATCCAACTGTTGGCGGCGAGAATCCAGAACGCCGAGAGCGACGTTCCGATCGCGACTAACACGGCCGACGTCACATGCAGGTTGGGCGAGACGCGGTTCCAGCCGAACAGCATGATGCCGAGGAACGAGGCTTCGAGAAAGAAAGCCGTCAGCACTTCGTAGCCGAGCAGCGGGCCGAGCACGTTGCCGACGATGCGCGAGAAGCCGCTCCAGTTGGTGCCGAACTCGTAGGAGAGCACGATCCCCGAAACGACGCCCATCGCAAAGCTGACCGCGAAGATCTTGGTCCAGAAACGGGCGAGCCTGTGCAGATGCTCCTGACCCGTCAGACGCCAACGGACGAGCAGTGTCGCGATGAATGCAGCGAGCCCGATGGTAAAGCTCGGAAAGATGATGTGGAACGACACCGTAAAAGCGAACTGAATACGCGCGAGAAAAGTTGCGTCGAAATCCATGGGATCGCCATCGCGGTTAGGGTTAAGCGCAAAGGCACCAGCGCCGGTGCGAACGAATGCGGGCGCATCTTGACGTGCGTCGCTTCCGCCGTCGAGCCCTCACGTTTAATGAGCAGCGCGCGTGTCGGAATAAACCGAAAGTCCCCGTTTTCTGGCTTGGAGGGGTAAAGCGTGCTAAAAAATGAGTTCGTGTTTTTCAGGCACGGAGGAAACACCATGGACACAAAAGTCGTTGTTGCAATTGCAGCCGCCATTGCATTGGCGGTGATCGCTTATACGGCCTTCACACCACCGCCTGTGAGCGATGCGCCGGCGCCACCGGCAGCCACCACCACACCGGAACCAGCGCCGACACCTGCGCCTGAGCCCGCACCGGCTCCGGCTCCCGCACCGCAACAATAGCGTCGCGACGGGGAATTCCCCGAGACTGAGGAAAACTGAAGTCTCTGGGGCATTTCCCGGAGCGGGGTCGGATTGCGCCGCCCCGTTCGACGGATCTAAACGTTAATGACCGAGCGTGCCGGAGTGAATGTTCCCGGCGTAACAGCAGCGGCCTCCCTCGTGACATAATGCTCCTGCGTTGAGTAATTACGCTCGGTATTGCTCAGATGACGGCTGATTGTCAGCCCTGAGCGATGGCGGGCGTCTTTGTGTCTTGCCGTGATCACCAACAACGAGAGCATCAGGATCCTCCATGTGGAGTTACCGTAAACGTATCGAACGCGATCTCGCGCGGTGGCGCGAGGCAGGCTGGGTGACTCCCGAAGGAGAAGTCGCGATACGCCAGGACGTGGAAAAGGGCGTGCGCACCTTGGGGCTCGCCAACTCGCTCGCGATCCTGAGCGCGGTCCTGATTGGCTTTGCGGTCATGAGTTTCGTGGCGTCGAACTGGCAGGAGATGCCGCGCGTGCTGCGTCTCGGCATGCTGCTGGCTTCGCTTTGGGCGTCTTACGGTTTGGCGGGTGCCCTCGCACGTCGAGGTATGTCGGGCTTTGCTCACGCCGCCATCCTGCTCGGCGTCGCGATCTTCGGCGGTTCGATCATGCTGATCTCGCAGATGTATCACATGGACGGCAACGTTGCCGACGCGATCCTGCTCTGGGCCGCGGGTGCGCTGCTCGCCGGTGTCGTGCTGAGATCGAACCCCGCACTCGCATTCGCGATGGTGCTCGTCACCGTCTGGGGCACGATGGAAGCCCTGCGCTTGGACAAGGTGTTCTGGCTGTTCTTGATACCCTGGGCCATCGTAGCGGCTGCATTCTATTGGCAGCGCTGGCGGCCCGGCATTCATCTAGCGGGTCTGGCGCTGACCGGTTTTGTCGTCAGCCTCGGCTATCGCCTCAATGACGGCCACGCGCACGGGCTCGTCGTCGCGATCGGTCTCGGCGTCATGGCGGCTTCGATTGCCGGCGAACGCTTGCGGGCTGATCTCCCGGCGCTCTGGGCGGGCGTACTGAACTACGGGCTCGTCATCGTTCTGGCCGGGCTCTGGGCGCTGCAATTCTTCGAGAGCCCCCCGCTCGATGTCTTCACTCTGCTCGCCGTGCTGGCGCTTGCGATCCTGATCGGAGCCATTTTCTGGGGCCTCAAGACCGGCAACCGCGGCGCGCTTTGGTTGGGCTACATCGGCTTCTCGGTCGAGATCCTCGCGGTCTACGGCGAGACCATCGGTACGTTGCTCGACAAGTCTCTGTTCTTCCTTGTTGCAGGCCTCATCGTCGCCGGTCTCGCTGCCCTCGCTTATCGACTTCACACGCGCGGTGAGGCGCAGGCCAAAGGAGCCCTGTCATGATCAAGCTGTCTCCGACGTCCTGGCTTGCCATAGCGATCGTCGCGCTCGTGCAGACCGTCGCGCTCGCGTCCATCGTCTACGGCCGCGTCTCTCTTTTGAAGGATGGCCGCGAGATCGTGGCCGAGGTTATCCCGGTCGATCCACGTGACATTTTCCGTGGCGACTACGTGATCCTCGGCTACGGGTTCACGCGCGGCGAGATCCCGGCCCCCGAAGCAACCAATCAGGGCGACACCATCTACGTCACTCTGAAGCCCGGCACCGCCGAGGGGCAGTGGGAAGTCGCAGGGCTTTCGTTGACCCACACCCAGCCGGCCGATCCGGCCCAGGTCGTGCTGAAGGGGATTGTCTCCTACGTGTCGAACCCCGTCGGCAACGAGCCGCGCAAGGTCTCGGTCCGCTACGGCATCGAGAGCTATTTCGTTCCGGAAGGCACCGGACGCGAACTCGAGCAGCAGGTGCGCGACAAGAAGATCTCGGCCGTGCTCGCCGTGGGCAAATCGGGCGAGGTGGCCATCAAGGCCCTTGTGATTGATGGGAAACGTCTCGCTGAGCAGCCGCTTCTCTAGTCCGCCACTGGGTATACCGAGCCAATTCGCGCGCAACTGTCTTCCTCGGGCTTGTCCCGAGGATCCATCCCTCCACCGGGGAGGCCGTTGCCGTTGTGGTGACGTTCTCACCTGCTTCTGCCGAGGATGACCGATGGTATGGCGCTAGCCGCCGTACTTTGCTAAGCGGTCGCCCTCATGTTTCTTTCTTATTGGAGCCTTGCCCACCCATGACCATCACGCGCCACGAGTCCAACGAGGTCTATTCCAAGGCCGCCGAGGCCAACGGCTTTGTTTTCACCGCCGGCATCGTGCCGTCCGATCTCTCGCGCGATGTCAAAGGTCAGACGGAAGAGGTTCTGAAGGAGATCGACCGTCTGCTCGGTCTCGCCGGTACGTCGAAGTCGAAGGTGGTGCAGGCGACGATCTGGCTCAACGACATCCGCCATCGCGAGCAGATGAACGAAGCTTACAAGGCTTGGACCGGCGGCAAGGACACGCCTGTGCGCGCCTGCGTCGAAGCCAAGCTCGTCGATCCCCGCATGCTGGTCGAGATCAGCGTCGTCGCTGCGAAGTAGCGCAAGTTAGGTCGCTGCGAAGTAGCGCAAACGAATCCGCTGCGAAGTTGCGAGTTTGACATTTCGCAAACAGCGTTCGAAATCGCGCGCTGGATAAATCACAGAGAAGCAAAGCGCGCCCATTGTGGCGCGCTTTTTTATTCCGACAGCGGCAATAAAGTTTCTCGATCTGTGACGTGTTTGCCTCGGGGAAACTCGATTCGTTCAAAACTGCGTCTGACACCTATCGAGCCCCCTAAGTGAATCGGGCAGAGTGCCGGCGCGTGTCTGAATACGAAACGAGGCTCCAATGTCGGCAACATGGATTTTCAGGGCAGCCGCTGCTGCGGTTGCGATGAGCGCGATAGCGGCACCGGCTGCGGCGGATGATACGGGTTTCGCCTACATGCACGACCTGCGCAAAGAAGGCGGCCGCACCTGCTTCACCGATCACTATCACTACGGCAGCGGCAGCGGCGGGTCCAAGGCCGCCGCTCAAAAGGATGCGATCGTCTCCTGGGCGAGCTTCACGGATTTCGAGTACGGCAGCGACTGGGCGCGGTATTCGAAGGCGGCGAGCAAGGGCGTGACATGCTCCGGTTCAGGCGGAAGCTTTAGCTGCCAGATCGAAGCGCGTCCCTGCAAGTAAGCGGGTCGCGGTATGGGTCGAGGGCGCCGTCGTTGTTGATTCGCGGCGCCCGGGTGCCTATTTGACGATCATATTGACACAGACGCTGTGTACGCGGCCGGGTGAACCGGCACGTCCACCTAAAGACTAAAGCAAGCAATATTGCGATCCGCCTCTCCGAGAGAGCCAAGGTATCGCACTGAAATAAAAACCAAAAAATTGAATCCAGACTGGGGAGGAGCACGCGTCTCCTCCCGAACCTTCCCTTGTGCCTGTATTGCCACGCAGGTGGTCTTTTGGCATGGTCCGCGCGCGTCTCTCGCTAAGGAGAGACGGGGAAACGCAAAGTGATCTAGGTCGTCTCAGACCAATCGGTCTGGAGCGCGCATCGGGATCCAGACTTGCGATGCGTTGTCGCGAGCATGGCCCCGTGCGAGGTCTCAGCCAAAGAGCTGACCAAATAGGGGAATTCAATGACAGAAATTCTATGGGGGATCGTCGCCTGCGGCGCACTATCGATCCTTTACGCGGTCGTCACCATTCAATCGGTCATGAAGGCCGATGCCGGCAACGCACGCATGCAGGAAATCGCCGGTGCGATCCGTGAAGGCGCGCAGGCCTACCTCAATCGCCAGTACCAGACGATCGCCGTTGTCGGCGTTGTCATTTTCGCCCTGGCCTGGATCCTTCTCGGCGGTCTCGTCGCCCTCGGATTTCTGATCGGCGCGGTGCTCTCGGCGCTCGCTGGCTACATCGGCATGAACGTATCCGTGCGCGCCAACGTGCGCACCGCGCAAGCCGCCACCGTGTCGTTGGCCAAGGGCCTCGACATCGCCTTCAAGGCGGGCGCGGTCACCGGCATGCTCGTCGCCGGCCTCGCGCTCCTCGGCGTCTCGATCTACTACTATGTTCTGACCCAGGTTCTCGGCTACGCGCCGGGCGACCGTACGGTCATTGATGCGCTCGTCGCGCTGGGCTTCGGCGCCTCGCTGATCTCGATCTTCGCCCGTCTTGGCGGCGGCATCTTCACCAAGGGTGCGGACGTCGGCGGCGATCTCGTCGGCAAGGTTGAAGCCGGTATCCCCGAGGACGACCCGCGCAACCCAGCTACGATTGCCGATAACGTTGGTGACAACGTCGGCGATTGCGCCGGCATGGCGGCCGATCTGTTCGAGACCTACGCGGTTACCGTGGTCGCGACCATGGTTCTTGCAGCCATCTTCTTCGCCAACCAGGCCAACCTCGCCGCGCTCGTGGTCTATCCGCTTGCCATCTGCGCCGCCTGCATCGTCACCTCCATCATCGGCACCTACTTCGTGAAGCTCGGCGCCAACAACTCGATCATGGGCGCGCTCTACAAGGGCGTCATCGCATCGGGTGTGCTGTCGATCGCAGGGCTTTACGGCGCCACCGAGTATGTCCTCGGCGGTTTCGGCGAAGTCGGCACGGTCAACGGCCTGTCGATCACCGGCTGGAACCTGTTCCTGTGCGGCCTTATTGGCCTCGCGCTGACCGGCCTCATCGTCTGGATCACCGAGTACTACACCGGCATCGGTTACCGCCCTGTGCGCTCGATCAGCCAGGCTTCCGTCACCGGACACGGCACCAACGTCATTCAGGGCCTCGCTGTTTCGCTTGAAGCAACGGCCCTGCCGACGGTGGCGATCGTCGCCGGCATCCTTGGCACCTACAATCTGGCAGGCCTCTACGGCACCGCGATCGCGACCACGACGATGCTCGGTTTGGCCGGTGTGATCGTCGCGCTCGATGCGTTCGGCCCTGTGACCGACAACGCCGGCGGCATCGCCGAAATGGCCGGTCTGCCCAAGGAAGTCCGCCGTTCGACGGACGCGCTCGACGCAGTCGGCAACACCACCAAGGCCGTGACCAAGGGCTACGCGATCGGCTCGGCCGGCCTCGGTGCCCTCGTTCTCTTCGCCGCCTATAGCTCGGATCTCCAGTACTTCATCGACAAGGCCAATGCCGCTGGCTCGACCGAGTTCCAGTTCTTCAAGGGCGTCCAGTACGACTTCGCCCTGTCGAACCCCTATGTCGTCGTTGGACTCCTGCTCGGCGGTTTGATCCCCTATCTGTTCGGCGGTTTGGCCATGACGGCCGTGGGCCGGGCGGCGGGCTCGATCGTCGAGGAGGTTCGCCGACAGTTCAAGGCAAAGCCCGGGATCATGAAGGGCACGGAGCGTCCCGACTACGCACGCGCCGTCGACCTTCTGACCAAATCGGCGATCAAGGAGATGGTGATCCCGTCGCTGTTGCCGGTTCTCTCTCCGATCGTCCTCTTCTTCGTCATCGAGGCCATCGGTGGGCGCGGCGCGGCCTTCTCGGCTGTCGGCGCCATGCTGCTCGGCGTCATCGTGACGGGCATCTTCGTTGCCATCTCGATGACCTCTGGCGGCGGCGCTTGGGACAACGCCAAGAAGGCGTTCGAGGACGGTTTCGTCGATAAGGACGGCGTCAAGCACGTCAAGGGCTCGGACGCTCACAAGGCCTCCGTCACCGGCGATACGGTCGGCGATCCCTACAAGGACACCGCCGGTCCGGCCGTGAACCCGGCCATCAAGATCACCAACATCGTCGCGCTGTTGCTGCTGGCCGTGCTGTCGCACAGCTAAGAGCCTACTTCGCCAGACAGAAGAGACGAAACGGAAAGGCCCCGCGCGAGCGGGGCCTTTTTATTCGTCGTCCATCATCGAAAGTGGTTTTCGGCGAGAACAGCGGGATCAATGTGCGTCGAGTTCTTCGGGCGCGCCGCCGAAGCGCAAAAGATTGCCGTGCGGATCATGGATATAGAACTCTTTCATGTTCCACGGGCGCACCTTGAAGTCCGAAAGCGTCTCGATGCCTCTTTCGCGATACTCGTCGTAGAGGTCGGCGATCTGTCCGCCACGGATGTAGCAGGACGTGTGCTCGGGATGGATGCGGTCGGCTGCGAGCCAGAAATGGATCTCCATCCGGTCGCGCTTCGCGATCGCGTAGTCGCCGATCCTCTCTACGGAAAATCCAAGCGCATCACGATAGAACCGCTCAGTCTCCTCGAGATTGAGGGACGCGAGTACCGGGATCGTAATGGCCGGGTCCACGACTGCCATCGTGTTATTCGCCGAAGATCTGCTTGGTGCCGAGGTTGCGGAACAGCTGCTTCAGGATTCCGTCTTCCTTGCCGCCGGGCGCCGGTGTGGTCTTCGAAACGAAATCGAACACCTTGCCGTCCTTGAGCCCGTAGTTGGCGACACGATCGACGGTTGCGGTCGGCGTGAAATAGACGGCCAGCACCTGCCGGTCGACCTCGTTACCTTTTAGGAACGCCGTCTTCTTCTCGGTGCTCGAGATGTAGTAATAGACCGAGCCGTTACCGGCTGTGGAGGTGGTGGTGGGCGTGCCGAGAACGAGGCGCACCTGCTCCTGCCCCATGCCCGGCTGCACCTGCGCAATATCGGACTCGCGGAACAGGTGTCCGTGCTTGGTGATCTGTTCGCTGCACGCCGCCAAGGAAACGGTCATCAGCAATGCGACGGGTACGAGCACGCGGCCCGCAAGGCGCAAGCCCCCCGAGGGATTTAAGGTCCGGCGTTCCAAGCTCTGGTAGGACGCGTCCCGACGGCGCATATTCGATAGACCCCCTGGAAGACTCATGAAACCCCTGTGCTGCAGCTCCGGCCTTAGCTAAAACGAGGCTTCGAAGCAACGGCATGATCCTCTCAATCCCCTTACACAAGAGATTGGAAAACCTGCGTGCTCTCCTGGTTTAGAAGCAGGGCTCAAGATCGCCGCACAGCAGTCGACCTTTATGGCGCGATCGTGACCCAGGCCCGCCGGCCGGAATTTTTCGATCGCGATGGTGTCCTGGATACGCCAGAAGGTCGCACCGCGATGATTATTCTGCTGATGTTTCCGGTGTTGGAGCGCCTTCCGTCGGAGCGTCGCGGGCGTCGGATCGCGCGCCTTCTGAGCGAAATTTTTGTAACTGACATCGACGATTGCCTACGCGAGATGGGCGTGGGTGACATGTCGGTCCCGAAAAAGGTAAAGAGAGCGGCCCAAGCACTGGGAGAGCGCTGTGGGGGCTACCGCAGCGCAGCGAACGCGCCGGAGCCCGTGGCGGCTTTGGCAGCCGAGCTTGCTGAGACCGTCCCAGGCCTCGCGGAAAACCCGCAAGCCGCACGCGCGCTCGCCCGCTATACGTTGGAAACGCGCACCGGCATTCTCACGGCACCGGCCGAGAGCCTGCTCGCGGGACGCATCGTTTTGCCGGATCCCGCGGCCGGGCTCGTTTTGGCCGCACAAGAGTAGAGACACAGCAATGACGGCACTGCGCGACTGGTTCAAACTCGTGACCGACATCGGTGAGCGCCCGCTTTCCGAAACGCGGGAAGCGACAGAGGAAGAGCGTATCGAATTGGCGCGGGAGCTGGATATTCTCTCCTGCGAGGCTCTCAAGGCGACTTACGTGATCAAGGCGCTTGGCTCGGGGCGCTACAACTTCTCAGGCACGCTCGAAGCCGAAGTCACGCAAGCCTGTGTCGTGAGTCTGGAGCCTGTTCCGGGGCGGCTTTCGGAAAGCTATTCGATCGAGCTTGGTCCGATCGAGGCGTTGCAGGATGAAACGCCCGTGGACGGAGACCGAGTGGTGTCGAGCGTCCCTGATGTCGAGCCGATCGAGGATGGTCGCATTGAAGTCGGAAGCATGATTTTCGGCGTGCTGTCGGCAGGGCTCGACCCCTATCCGCGTAAGCCCGGTGCCGAATTCGAATGGGTTGATCCGAAGCTGGCAGCTGATCCCGATGGGGCCAGTCCGTTTGCCGCATTGGCCAAGCTCAAACCGAAACCTTAAGCTGCAGCCCTCCTGCGGCGTTAAGTGCTTCCGGAAAATTGCGAAACGGCTTTCCGACAAGAAGCACGAGAAAACAGCGGCCTAGACAAGGGTCGGCAAGCCGGTCGGCAACCACTGATTTTCAGGGTGGCGCGCTTTGTCCCCTGTCAGCTGGCGGAAATTGGTTGTTTCGCAGATGCAAACAGGTATTTTCCCGTCGGCTTGCTTCCGGGGGCATGTGAAGCAAGCTCAAAGGAACATGCACCGGGCTCGTTCGACAGGTTCAAGATTCGCCAAATGGCTCAGCCGCGGACAATAGCGCTCGACGCGATGGGGGGCGATCATGGACCTGAGGTCGTGATCCCGGGCGCCGCGATCTCGCTCGAGCGCCATCCCGCGTTGAGCTTCATTCTTTTCGGCGACGAAGCGCGGATTGCGCCCGTGCTGGCCGCGCATCCCGCGCTTGCCGCCAAGGCCCGCGTTGTTCACACGACCCACGTCGTCGCGATGAACGAGAAACCGAGCCAGGCTCTGCGCCGCGGCAAGGGGTCCAGCATGTGGATGGCCCTCGATGCGGTGCAGAAGGGCGAAGCCCACGCCGCCGTCTCGGCCGGCAACACCGGCGCGCTGATGGCCATGGCGAAGCTGATCCTGCGTCCGATGAAAGGGATCGAGCGTCCTGCTATCGCCGCCCTGTGGCCGACCATCACCGCCGAGTGCATCGTGCTGGACGTCGGCGCCAACATCGGCGCGACGGCCCGCCAGTTGACGGATTTTACCCTGATGGGCGCGGCCATGGCCCGCGCGCTGTTCCATGTCGAGCGGCCGACGGCGGGCCTTCTGAACGTCGGCGTCGAGGACATCAAGGGCGCCGAGGAGGTCAAGGAAGCGCACGCGCTCCTGAAGGCCGTCGAGCTGCCGCTTGATTATCGTGGTTTCATCGAGGGCGACGAGATCGGCCACGGCAAGGTCGATGTCGTGGTGGTCGAGGGCTTCGCGGGCAATATCGCGCTCAAAACCGCCGAGGGCACCGCGAGGCAGATCGGACAGTACTTGAAGGATGCGATGATGCGCACCTGGCTGTCGCGGTTGGGCGCTTTGCTGGCCCGCGGCGGCTTCCGCGTTCTCAAGGAAAAAATGGACCCGAGACGGGTTAACGGCGGTACGTTCCTCGGTCTTAACGGCATCGCGGTCAAGAGCCACGGCGGCACCGATGCGCTGGGCTTTGCGAGTGCCGTCGATCTCGGCTACGAGATGTCTGAGAGCGGGCTTCTGGAGCGCTTGGCAGCGGATCTCGAGACCTTCCATCATCGGCTCGGCGCCGTATCGCCGGCTCCCTAGACCGAAAGGGCCGTCCAGCCCCAAGAACGCAGAATAAGAGGACACCTTGGCAATCATTCGATCGGTCATTCGCGGTGTCGGCGCACATCTTCCCAAGCGCGTCATGACCAATGCGGATCTGGAAAAGGTCGTCGACACCACCGACGATTGGATTGTCGAGAGAAGCGGCATCCGCCAGCGCCACATCGCCGCCGAAGACGAGCTGACCTCGACCCTCGGGATCGCGGCTGCGCGCCAAGCCCTGGTTCGGGCCGGCATCGATCCGGTCGACATCGACTTGGTGATCTGCGCGACCGCGACGCCGGATCGAACCTTTCCGTCGACGGCTACGCGCATTCAATCGGGCCTCGGCGTGACCAAAGGCGCCGCGTTCGACGTCCAGGCCGTGTGCTCGGGCTTCGTCTACGCGATGTCCATCGCCGACAACTTCATCAAGACCGGGCAGTCCGTCCGCGCGCTCGTCATCGGCGCCGAAACGTTCTCCCGCATCCTCGATTGGACCGATCGCTCGACCTGCGTGTTGTTTGGCGACGGGGCGGGCGCTGTGGTGCTCGAAGCTCAGCCCCAGCACGGCACGCGCGAAGATCGCGGTATCCTCTCGACGCTGATCCGATCGGACGGCCGCTTCGAGGATTTGCTCTATGTCGATGGCGGTCCGGGTTCGACGAAAACCGTCGGACATTTGCGCATGAACGGCCGCGAGGTGTTCCGCCACGCCGTGCAGAAAATCTCGGGCGTGATCGAGGAAACGCTGGTCGCAACCGGCTTCGCGGCGGACGAAATCGATCTCTTCGTCCCCCACCAGGCCAACATTCGCATCCTGGAAGGGATTGCCAAAAAGCTGGGGGTCGACCCCAAAAAGATCGTGATGTCCATCGATAGGCACGGCAACACGTCGGCCGCTTCGATCCCGCTGGCTCTGAACCTGGCTTTTGAAGAACACCGTCTCCGTGAAGGAAATCTGGTGCTCATGGAGGCCATGGGCGGCGGATTTACTTGGGGTGCGGTGCTCGCCCGCTGGTGATCTCGCAAAAGCGAAAAGAGACACGCTGCGGTGCACAACTCCGTTGGCGGACGGTCCTAAACACGGTTCGTTCAGCGTTATCTAATTCTACCTGCGATTTCAGTTGCTTGATTGACATCTGTGATTGACCGCGCGCGCTCACGTCGGTAGCATAAGGAAAAATACCTATCGACGGGGAGGTTTAGGCGCATGAGCGGTAAGACACTCACACGTGCCGATCTGGCTGAAGCAGTGGTCCGTAAGGTCGGCTTGCCTCGCAATGAATCGCAGGAGCTGGTCGAGCTCGTCTTGAACGAGATCTCGGATAGTTTGGCGCGCGGAGAGCAGGTGAAGTTGTCATCGTTCGGCTCGTTCGGAATTCGTCAGAAGGGCGAGCGCATTGGCCGCAATCCGAAGACCGGCAAAGAAGTGCCGATCACGCCGCGCCGTGTCCTGGTCTTCCGCCCGAGCAACATTATGAAGGATCGGATCAACTCCGGTCGCTCGCGCCGGGTCAAGGCCGCCGAATAGATTCCCAATTAGCAACGTCGTAACGTCGCGTCGCTCCCTTTGCCCCCGTGCAAGTCTGGGAGAATCGGTGCGCGCCCGGTTTTGCGCGCACGTCTCGCCCGAAGCATCCCAACACGTCCCTCTGCTCCGTGGGCATGCTTATGCTCACGCGCGCTTGCCGAACCGTCTGTTGCGCCGAGCACCGCGTCTGCTGTTCGCTGCACGCGCGTTATAAAACGCGAACGAGCCTGCAAGTGCCCGCGCTGCGCAAGAGAATGCCTTTAAATCCGTTGCGCTTCTCGCCGCGCGAGCAGCAAAACGCCTAGACCATGATCGCTTCGGACCTTATTCAGCCTGACGCGTGAATCATCGGTCTCATCAAGAACCTGGAGCGGGATTGCGATTCGAAGAAGAGCAAACGCGCTCCAGCGTATCGGCGACGAAAGCATGTGGAGCACTTGCGCCGTCTGCTGAAAAAAAACCTGTGATCATTCGATCTGATTGATCGAGACGCAGCGCGCTGTTGGCGATATCATCGCAGCAAGCAAGCAGATGTATCGAGTGGATGTACGTCTTTTGATTCGAACGAGGGACGCGCTCAGAGGGCTCGATTCTGATAGCGAGTGACGCGCGAGAGGTGTTCGGGCGCGTCGGCAAGGAGACCGGCGAGAGTCGGTTTGGTGCGCGATTGAGCCAAGGCATCGAGGGGTAACGATGAGCAAGGCAGCAGAGGCTTTTCGAACCATCAGCGAGGTAGCTGATGAGCTCGATGTCCAGAAGCATGTGTTGAGGTTCTGGGAAGCACGCTTCCCGCAAGTTCGCCCAATGAAGCGGGGCGGCGGGCGCCGTTACTATCGCCCGGAAGATATGGAGCTGTTGCGCGGTATCCGCCATCTCCTGCACGCCGAGGGCTACACCATCAAGGGTGTGCAGAAGATCCTCCGCGAGCAGGGCATCGATCACGTCAAGCACCACGGCAAGGTGCCGGGCGAAGCCGCTCGTAGCGCACCCGTTGCGACCCGCGGCATTCAGCCGGATGCACGGGCGCTCCCGGCCAACGTTCCGTCTACGTCTGGAGCGCGTACGCCGGTGTCGGTTGCGGCGCGGCGCGGCAATGCGCGCAACAAGGGCAACGCTCTCGAGCAACTGGCCGCGATCGAGGCGGCTATCAAGGAGCTCGAACAGTGCCGGTCCATTCTGCTCGAGTCGCTTGGCAAGGACACGATCGCCAAGAACGAGCCGATTCGCGCGCCCCGCCGGGCGCGCGCCGTCGGCGCCTGAGGCTCGCGCACGCATAAACGTGCCGGCCGGTTTGATGGTGTCATCGAGCCGGCCGGAGATCGCCTCTGCTTGGTTTGTTTACCGAGCTGCTCTGTCGAGCCTCCGTTTCCCCCTCCACGCTTGGAACCTCTTGTATAGTGAGAGCGCATCGCGTTTGCCTTGACCGGCGCGAGCGGGGATTAAGCATGACCGCAGGCTTGGAGCCGGAGCTTTGGCTCGTAAATCTCGATCGATCGGAGGCGGCCCTCGAAGGGCTTGAAGCGGCGACACCTCGGCTGTCGGACGATGTGCGTACGCGCCTCGCAGCCGTCCGCAACGACGGAGTACGCCGCGAGCGCCGCCTCGCGCACATCGCGCTTCGCATTCTGCTTGAGCGGAAGCTGGGCACCGGAATGCGCAACGCCCCGTTTGTCTTGAGCGCCACGGGAAAGCCGTCGCTGGCCGGCGCCGATACGAGCTTTAGCCTCGCCCACACCAAGCATCTGGCGTTGATCGGCATCACGGCTGGCGGTCCGCTCGGGGTCGATATCGAACGGACGCGGTCGGTTTGGATGCCGGATGCGCGCCGGGCCCCGATTGAAGCCGAAGCTGTTGCGTTGGCAGCCGGCGCACCCTTGCAGGGCGCCGACGCCGACGAGCGGTTCCTGCGCGCCTGGGTGCGTATCGAAGCGGTGGCGAAAGCACACGGCACCGGCGTCGGCCCTATGCTCGAGCGATTGCGCCCGGGTAAGGAGGGGCGGAGTGCTGTCGACGGAGGGGTTGCAGACCGAGGAGAGGGTGCGCCCGCTGAACTTCCGTCCGTGGTTGCTCACGACGTCCCGGCCGGCGACGGAATTTTCGCCGCCATTGCGCTGCCAACTGGGGCCCTGCCGCCATCGCTGAGGATGCTCCCCGAGACCGCGGCCGCGATCGAGGCTCTGTTGTAAGGAAGAAACCGAACGAGGCGTTGACCTTGGCCTCATTGCCAGACATAAGGGGGGCCGAAGTCGGAGCGTAGCGCAGCCTGGTTAGCGCACCAGTCTGGGGGACTGGGGGTCGGAGGTTCAAATCCTCTCGCTCCGACCAATCTTTCAAGGACTTAGCTTTAGTCCGCCATCCCCCCCAAAATCCTCTAGCTATCACCGAGCTACCGCAATCTTACAGGCCCCCGATAAAAGTTGAGGGAAGCTGTGGGTCGCCTTCGCGGATCCTCCTGGCCGTTCTTTCTCCGGCGCTTCTTCCTTGAAGCGGTTGGGGAACAGAGCGAGACGACGCGACCGCAGCGTCACATTGCTGACGGAGACAGATGCCGAGGCTTCTTCGTTCTAGCCGTTGACCGTTCGAAAGCGTGACCGGCCCATTGTCGCCGATCGCGCTGTGCATTTCGCCTGTGCGCCGGCAACGCGCCTGAACCAATGCGCGTTCAGACACTCCACTCGGATCGCCTTTGTGAGCCCATAACGCGCGGCCGCTAGGCAAGGCTGATCGTGGTCAAGCTCCGTCACGCGACGGCTTGCTAAATCATCATGGCGTGCCCCCGTTGGGATCTGCTCCGGCGTCACGGCGTTGCGCGCTATCGTGGGTTCAAGGGACATCCTGCACATGGTTTCGACATTCCGGTCAGCACCCCTTCTCGGTTTGTCCGGCAGCGCCTTGATGGTCGCGGGGGCCGACAAGCTTTTCGCGGTTGCCGCAGCCGGTATTTTGTCGGTGATGGCGATTTCAGCGTGCATCAATCAGACGAGTGCGCCTGGCGACGCTTCGGATGCGGGCAATGAGGCGTCGTCGTCTCAGCCGCATGCCAGCTTAAACGGTACCGAGACGCTCGTTGCCGGCTATCTGGCACAGCCACTTTATAACCGCAGCGATGTTCACCTGAGGCGGGGCGACAATACCGACCTGACGCTCAAGGCGCTCGGGTGGGACGGCGACGCGCTGCGGTTTCCGATCGATGGCGGTGTGCGCGCCGTCACGGGTTCGGGTTCGTTCGGCTTCATGGTCGATTTTCTGCACAACAAGGCGGTGTCTCGTCTCGGCAAAGGCGCCCATGGCCGGAAGCTTGCCAACCCGGTTATCGAGGATGCGGACACGGTTGGCACGCTCAAGGGCGAACCTGCGCCAGCGCGGGTAAAACTCACGGACGTCTTCGAGCGCCTCGAATTCACTCACGGGCACAACGTGCTTTTGTTCACGCCAATCGTGCGGCTCGCAAACATCGCTCCGCGTATCCGACCGTATATCGGTCTCGGCGCGGGCTTTGCCTTGCCGCACGTCGAAGTGTGGTTTCCTGGAGAAGCAAAGGTGCTGCGCACCAGCGAATACCAGTATGCCGGGCCTGCCGTACAGGTGCTCGCCGGATTGGAAGTCAGAACTGGAAATGTGTCTTACTTTTTCGAGTACAAGTTCACCTATGCCTGGATCTCCGCAGCGTTGACCGGCGATCGATCGTGGCGCAATTTCGATATGCCGGGAGACCTCTTGAGGCAAGTCGGCCGGTGGTGGGGCGGCGAGGATCCAAAGCTCGGACGTATCACAACCACTCTTGCAGCCCATCAGGCCGTCGTAGGTGCCGGTTATTGGTTGAGCCGGCAGCCCGCGGCTCCGTAGCTCGGCGAGGAGAACCAGCCCTACGCTGATGATGACGCGCTCGATGCGACGGTTTCGCACCAGCGCAGGATCTCGTCACGAACAGGTGGGAGAAAGAACGGCTCTCCGCCCACGAAAGATCTCCACGCATCGAGATGCATCCGTTTCACCCCGACCAGGATCGGCACATCCAGCACGACGGCGTTCTCGATCATGGATCGGAAGCCATGGCCATCGGTCTCGCGCTTGCCGAAGCGGTTGATGACAACAAGTCTTGTGTCTGGATCGAGAGACGACGACGCCAAACCGACGGAGTCTTCGAGCGCCCCTGTGTCGAGCCGGCACCCTGACGCGGACGGACCAAGGGGATCAGCGGCTTCGATGCATGTTCCTGTCGCAAGATCCTCGAGCGTCATCTCGCATCGGCTGTTGCGCACAGCGCCGGGCGATTGCACGGCGCCGGCCAGCTTCCAACCTGCCGCGCGCAGATGGAGCGCGACATCGGCCAGCAACGTATCGACTACGGATCCCTGATCGCCTTCATATAAAAGTGCTGCGATGTTCATCGATTGTCTCGAAGCTCGGGCGCGCGGTTAGGAGGGTTTGCCCCTCCTTGGGTTCCGAAAAGCAAAACAGAAACCAAGGTGTCTGGCGTTGATCTCAGTTAAGAGCACCGCTTTTGTTGAGGACACTAGAAGTTTAGCAGCGCGCGACGAGGCTATGTATCCTCGAGCCGCTGACGCTGCAATTGCCCTCAGAAGGAGACGAGGGCGCCGAAACTAACGAAAGTTGCATCATCGAGATCTTTAGCCGCGGGCGACAGAGATGGCCCGCTGATGTTGGCTTCATAACGTTGATACTTGAGGTAGATCGTCGTCGATGCGGCGTCGATTTCCTGGGCGATGCCACCGCCGAAGCGGTCGAACGTACTTGAAGTCGCCCCAAGCGCCAGGACGGCGGGACCAAGTTGATCATTGTAGCGAGCGTAGTCTCCATAGACAATCGTCGCCCCGAGCGGGTTCCACGCTCTGCGCAAGCCAGCTTTGACGTACCAGTGCTCGCCGTCCTTCGCGTGCGTCCCATTCAGAAGCAACGTATCGTTGTTGTCCTCGTGCCCGTAGGCGGCATGTACGAAAAGTCCCGTTGCGATGTGCTGTGCGTAGCCGCCGACTTGGAAGAATTGCGAATCCTTCCGTGCGGACACCGCTGCGCCGGTCACCGTCTCATCATGCATGTCGGAGTAGCCGACGCCGAGCGAGATCTTGAAGCCTGAAATCTCTCCTGCATAACGGCCGGCCACCTCCCAGAAGTCGTCCGCTCCCCACGAGGCAGAAACGGTGAAGCCACCGATCGTAGGGCTGTCGTAGCGCACTCCGTTCATCACAAGTCCGTTGCAGTCGCCGCCGAGGGGAAGAGACTGAGAATAGCAGTATGCGAGCTGTCCCCAGGTAAGGCCTGCAGGATTGAGGTCGCCGCCGGAGCGGATTGTGAACTGTGGAAAGCCGGCAAGCATCGTGTAGTTGTCGAGGATCTGCGTGCCGGAGAGATCTGTGAACATGGCCGCGCTCTTGGCCGCATTCGCAAGCTTGCCGACCGAAAACTTACCGAGACTGTCGCTTTGCAAGTACCAGAACGCCATTTGCGCATTGGGGGCGTCGTTCTTGGTGCCGTTGAGTTGGTTTATTGCGTTGGCTCCGCCCGCGAAGGCGTTTCCGGTGAGGTCCTGGATGCGCAGCATGTAGCCCGCCGACCATCCCGGCGCGATGGCTGCTTTGCCGTTGAACTTGAAATGCGATGCCTGTGTTGGGCCGAGGCCGTGGATGTAGGCGTTGCTTTCAGCGCCGTCGTCCCAGGCCGTGATCTCCTGGACGATATAGCCCGAGATCGTGAGTGAGACCTTGGGATTTCCCTTGCGCGCCGTCGTGGCTTCGAGCTCTGCAATCCGCTCTTCGATGTCGGCGCAACAGGCGCCTCCGAAATCAGCGGCTGACGCTGGCAGGAAGCTCATGACCACCCCAGCTGCCGCCAAAGCCACAAGCTTGAGCGGCTGGAATGCCGTCGATGCGCGTTGTCCCATCTTCCATCTCCTCGTGCGAATTCCAACGCGCGACGACTCGGATTGTGAGCGCGAACTGCAATTCATTCCAGATGTGATCCCATCGATGAAAGGGCCTCGAGATGAAAAATCTCGCTCTGTCTGATTTGGATCAGGACGTGGCGGCGTCATAGAGGAGCGCCGAGGACGAGACACACATTCTGCCCGCCGAAACCGAACGAGTTCGAAAGGACTGTCCTCACCTCGGCGGGACGCGCCGAGTTAGCAACGGCGTCGATCGGGATCTCGGGATCTGGGGTGACGTAGTTGATTGTTGGCGGCAATACGCCGTTTTGGATCGTTAGCAGCGAAAACACCGCTTCTATGGCTCCGGAGGCTGAGAGCGTATGGCCGATCATCGACTTGTTCGAGCTGGCCGGTGTCGTCGTGAGGTGATCGCCCAGCACCGCGCGAAGCGACATGTATTCCATTTTATCGTTCTCGGGCGTGCTGGTGCCGTGGGCATTGACGTAGTCGATATCCCCAGGGTCGACGCCTGCATCGGCGACGGCATTTCGGATTGCCCCAATGATCGCCGTGCCGTCAGGCTTGGAACGTGTACGGTGGTAGTCGTCGGCCTTCTCGCCGCATCCCAGAACAATGCCGAGGACATTGGCGCCTCGTGCAATCGCGGCCTGATAAGATTCGAGAACCAGGGCGCCAGCGCCTTCCGCCATTACAAACCCATCGCGTTCTTTGGAGAACGGTCGCGACGCCTCGGCCGGGGCGTCGTTTCGCGTTGAGAGCGCGGACAGCAGCGAGAAGCGGATCAAAGCCTCGATCTGCACCGAGCTGTCGGTGCCGATGCAGAGTGCGGCCGTCGTATCTCCGCGCCGGATGGCTTCGACGCCAAGTTGGATTGCCGTTGCGCCGGACGCGCAAGCGGTCGACACAGAGACAGGCAGGCCCCGCGTCCCAAGCCGACGAGCCACACATTCGGCGACGCTCGCAAACTGGGAAATGGCGTGCAGCTCGCGCCACTCCGAACCGCGCGCGGCGGCAAGCAGGCGCTTGTATCCCGTTTCGGTGGATGTCGATGACGCATCGTAGAGGGCCCGGCGTTGCGGCCACTCGATTTCGGCGGGCGGTGTGGCGAGGTAGAGCGGCCCCGGAAACGTCGAGGACGCGATGCGGGCCTGCTCGATTGCCTCTGTTGCCGCCGCGATCGCCATTGCCGCCGAGAGCGCAGACGCGGAGTAGGGTTCGATACCCAGAAATTCGACGGTGCCGGCAATGGTTGTGCGCAGGCCATCGGTTGGAAATCGCGTGATTGGACGAATGCCGGAGCGGCCCGTCTTTAGAGCTGCCCAGTTGTCTTCCTTTCCCTGCCCGAGCGATGTCACGACGCCCAGTCCCGTCACTGCGACGAGCGGCCGACCTTTGCTGTCACGATAGGCGTTGGTCATCGTGGCCTCACTGGATTGCTTCGATGAGGGCAAGTCCTTCGCCGCGCCAGTGACCAACACCCGTGACAAGCACGCGCTCGATCGCTGCGGAAAACGGACGTTCTATCTCCGACGGTTCCGTAGGTGCGAGAGCGGTTCCATGCTTCAGGGCAAGCGCAGCCAGAGCAATGCCCATCGGAAAGTGAGCTTCGACGCCATGCCCAACAGCGCTGCCGAAAGCACGTATCGCTGTTTCATGATCGAGCGATGCGAGCCGGGAGAGAAAGAGCAGCTCCTCGCTGGTTGCCGGCTCGGTGCCGCTTGCACCGCTGAAGGTCAGGAGCGGTCCGTCCGGGATATCGCTCCAAATACGACTTAGGAGTTGCGTTAGCGCATGCAGCACCGTTTCTCCGGGCTCTCGACTTGTCCGATCCGTTTCGATGGCCGAAATTTTCGCATAGGCTTTTGCGCATCGAGCGCGCGCATGCGCGCTTGATTCAAGCACGATGAAGGCGCCGACGCTGCCGGGAATGAAGCCGCCACCGTCACCCCGCCTCTCCCACACCTGTCGGAAGGGGCCACGCCACAGATTGTGGCCGATCTCGTAGCCGAGCAGCAAGTCCTCGCGCTCGGCGTTGAGCGCACCGCCGACGAGGATGACGTCGGCTTGCGCGGCCTGGATACGGCGAAACGCGTTCTCCATCGCAGCAAGGCCCGCCATCTCCTCACCCATGAACGTGCGGGATGAGCCCGTCACATTGTGGACAATTGAGATGTTCCCCGCGAGCATGTTGGAGAGCTGGGCAAGAAACAAGGTCGGACGCAGGGCACTCGGCAGCACTTCCTTGGCGAGCAGAGCGGCATCATCGCGCGGGCCAAGCTTGTCGAGCACCTCGCAGTCAACCTTGGTATCGCGCTCGCCGCTGCCTGCGGCAACGACGAGATGAGTGCGGTCGAGAAGGTCGGCATTTCCGGCGATTCCGGCATCGGACAATGCCAGACCTGCCGCGTGCACGCCGATCCGCTGCCAGAGCTCCATCTGCCGCTGATCGCTCTTTTTCGGGATTTGGCTCGAGAAGTCGAGCGGGGCCAGAGGATGAATGGGATAGGGAGCATAGCGAGACTCGTCCAGCGCGGGGCGCACGGCAGGGCCGCCAGAGAAAAGTCGCGCGACGTGTTCGTCGGCATTGGCGCCGAGCGAGCTGACGAGCCCGATACCTGTGATCCAAACGTCGTTTCTGCGCGTCGCGTTGCTCACTTGCTCTCCTGATCGACTAGAGGGCGATCACGATCTTGCCGAAAACGTCGCGAGCTTCCAGACGCTCCAGGCCATTCTCGATCTCGTCGAGGCCGATGACGGTATCGATCATCGGAGCAACGAGGCCTTTGGCCATCTTCTCCATGGAACTTTCCATATTTTTCATCCGACAACCGAAGCTGCCGATTAGACGTAACTGCCGTTGGAACAGCAAATAGAGGTTCGTGCTTGCGGCGACGCCGGTGGTGGATCCGCAGGTCACGAGCCGTCCTCCGCGCTTGAGCGACATGATGCTTCCTTCCCACGTATCCGGTCCCACGTGCTCGAACACCACGTCGACTCCCTGGCGATCGGTGATCTTTCGCACACGGCCAGAGACACGCTCCTCGCGGTAGTTGATGACGTGGTCGGCGCCGAGAGCGATAACCTTTTTCGCCTTTTCTGCGCTGCCGACCGTCGCGATCACTGTTGCGCCAGCGGCCTTGGCAAGCTGGATGGCAGCTGTTCCAATTCCGCTGCCGCCGGCTTGGACGAGTACTGTCTCGCCGGCTTTGAGATTGGCATTGTCGAACAGCATGTGCTCGACGGTTCCGAAGGTAATCGGTGAACAGGCGGCGGCGACAACGTTGAGGCCCTTGGGCGCCTTGACGGCGATGCGCGCAGGCACGTTGATGCGCTCGCGCAGAAAGCCGTCGATATGAAAGCCGTACATTGCGGCCGGACCTTCGCAAAAATTGTCGCGACCCTCCCGGCACGCCGGACAGGTGCCGCAGGTTTTGGCGCCGTAGAGGGCGACTGTGTCGCCCGGAAACAGGTTCTCGACGGCATCTCCGACGGCGATCACGTCACCTGCCGCCTCCGCGCCGAGAATGATCGGCAGCTTGCGCTCGGCAAAGGCCATACCGCGCCAGCTCCATACGTCGATATGATTTAGGGCGACGGCGCGGATGCGTACCTTCACCTCGTCCGGCTCGGGAGCGGGCGGATCATCGACGGAGTTGATCAGCACATAGCGCTTTCCACGAAGCTCGGCCGCACGCGTTGTCGTACTGCGCATTCGAACACCTTCGCTACCGTACATGAGAGACCTTTTCGAATTCCGTGAAGTCCACCGTGTGCTTCGTCATGCAGGCTCTCCCGAAAAAACGGCGCAGACGTTCTGACCGCCAAATCCGAACGAATTGGAGAGCACGGTAGAGACGCGGGCGGTCCGGCTGGTGTTGGGAACCACGTCGAGCGGAAGATCGGGATCCGGCTCGTCGTAATTGATGGTGGGTGGCAGAACGCCGGTGTTGAGGGTGAGCACCGAGAGAACCGCTTCCACAGAGCCTGCTGCAATAAGCGTATGCCCGATCATGGACTTGCAGGAGCTGATTGGCGTGCGAGCAAGATGCTCGCCAAGCACCGCATGAAGAGAGAGGTATTCCATCTTGTCGTTCTCTGGGGTGCTGGTGCCGTGCGCGTTGACATAGTCGATCTCTTCGGGCGAGACGCCGGCGTCGGCGAGGGCCCTGCGGATCGATGCAATCATCGCTGCGCCGTCGGGGCTCGAGCGTGTGCGATGATAATCGTCTGCCTTCTCGCCACATCCGCGTACGACGGCCAGAATCTTTGCTCCGCGCGCCTTCGCTGCATCGTAGGATTCGAGGACCAGTGCGCCAGCGCCCTCCGCCATGACAAAGCCGTCGCGGCGTTTCGAGAATGGCCTCGAAGCCTTTTTGGGATCCTCGTTCGCTGTCGACAGCGCCGAAAGGAGGGAAAACCGGATCAGCCCTTCGGGGTGGACGGTCGCGTCGGTACCGACGCAGAGGGCCGCGTCGGCATCACCGCGCCGGATGGACTCCAGGCCGATCTGGATCGCCGTCGCCCCCGATGCGCAGGCGGTGCAGATCGATAGCGGCTCGCCCTGCGTGCCGAAACGCTCTTGCAGGCGATCCGCGATCGCAGCAAAGCGGACGTGCTTCGCCAAGTCTGCGAACAACCCGGTACGGGCATTTGCAAGAATTCGCTGGTAGCCGGTGAGATCGCCACCGGGATCGTGATCATGGAGCCGATCGAGGTGAGGCCACTCGAGCTCCGACGGGGGCGTTGCGACAATAAGAGGGCCGGGAAAGCGCGACACGCTTCCGATGCGTGCCTGAACGATCGCCTCGCTGGCTGCGGCTTCGGCCATCGCCATCGACAAATCGTAAGCCGACGTAGGGGTAATATCGAAATCGTCGACGGTTCCGGCGATCGTAGATCGGAGCCCGTCCGTCGGAAAGCGCGTGATGGGCTTCACGCCCGAGTGCCCGGCTGTGAGCCTGCTCCAGCACAAGTCTGCGCCGACGCCGAGCGAAGTCACGAGGCCAATTCCGGTAACGACGACCACCGGTCGGCCTTTCTGATCCAGCATTCGGCTGCCCATACCGGTCGCTCTCACCATGCAGACTGGACCAGCGCCAACGCCTCGCCGCGCCAATGACCGAACGTGGTTACGAGAACGCGATCGGGATGCGACTTGGCGTCACCCTTGTCCTCAAATGCGTCGAACGGCGGATAGAAGGCATCGTTGGATACGGCCAAGGAAGCGAGTGCAAGACCTGCAAAGAAGTGAGCTTCGAGCGAATGCCCAAGCGCACTTCCCCAAGCCCTCACGACAGGCTTGAATTTCTGCCGTTCCAGTTCGGCGAGGAACTGCAATTCTTCCGACGTCGCTGGCTCGACACCGCTCGCGCCGGAAAGAACTCCGATATCTTCGTTTGCCGGATTGAGCCGAAGGTCTTTGAAGAGGCTGGCTGCAACGGAAGAGGCTTCTCCGACACGTCGCCGTGAGCGGTCCGAAACAATACCGGATATACGCGCGTAGGGAACGACGCCTCGCCGGCGGGCGTGCTCGGCGGCCTCGAGCACCAGAAATGCGCCGACGCTGCCAGGCACGAGGCCGCCGCCCTGCGGCCGGCGTTGCCAGACGGAGTGGTGAGGTCCGCTATACAATGAACCGGCAAGCTCGCAGCCGAGCAGGACATCCTCTCGCTCGGCATTGAGTGCCCCGCCGACGAGAAACACCTCTCCTTGGCCGGCCTCGATCCTATTGACTGCGTCAGCGACCGCCGATGCGCCGGCCATCTCTTCACCTTTGAAGGTGCGCGATGACCCCGTCGCCTTGTGTACGATCGAGATGTTGCCCGCCAGCAGGTTGGAAAGTTGGCCGAGGTAAAGCGTGGGCCTCAGCCCCGTCGCAAGATTTTGGTTGAGGTAGGCGCCTTGCGCGCCGTCCGCGTGGTTGCCGGCGAGAATGCGGGAATCCAGCGCGATATCGCGTTCACCGTTGCCGGCTGCGATGCACAGATGCGTCTTTTCGAGAAGCTCCTGATCGCCGGCAATATCGGCATCCGCCAGGGCCAGTCCTGCAGCATAGACGCCGATCCGTTGCCAGCGTTCCATCTGGCGTTGATCGCTGGTCCGGGGGATCTGCTTCGAGAAGTCGATGTCGGCGAGGGGATGAACCGTGTAGGGCGCAAAACGCTGGGGATCGATAACCGGTCGAAGCGTTCCCGCGCCGCAGAGCTTGTTCCAGTGCAGAGCCGCACCCTCACCGAGAGAGCTGATAAGCCCGATGCCGGTGATCCAAACTTGGTCGCACGCTTTCGCCATTAGCCGGCCTCCACCGTTCTGAGGAACCCCAGCCTCTGGCCTTCCTGTTTGACGTGCTGCGCGAGCGCGTCTGAGGGAAAGGCCAGGATGCGCATCATAAGCTGCGCATCGCCTACGCGCTGGCCGCCGCATTCGAGACTAGTCGCCATCACCGCATAGCCCGACCCGGAATGAAGGCGTGAAGCCGTTACCTGCAACGTGGATCCCGGCATTACGAACGAGCGAAAGTTGGCTGTCTTGGCGCTCGCCAAGAACGGCATGCGCGCAAAGCCTTCGAGACTCATGAGCAAGTATCCGGCGGCTTGCGCCATCGTTTCGAGAAGAAGAACGCCCGGCATGATGGGATGTCCGGGGAAGTGTCCCTCGAAGACGGGGCTCTTGAGCGGCACATGCGCCACCGCAACGAGGGACGCCTTTTCGGTGTCAAGCGTCTCGATCCCATCGAGCATCTGGAAGTATTCAAGCCGCATTGTTGCCGATGCCCTATCCGGCAGCTGAGACGCGCAAGGAATCGATTTGGGCGCAGAGGTTCCCTATGATGAAATAGTCGTCGCCCTTGTCCTTTCCCTCATTGACGCGCGCAATCCAGTCTTCGACGGGAAGCTTGATCCCGAACGTCTGATCGATCTCGAAAGTGATGTCGAGGAATGCGAGGCTGTCGACGCCCAGATCCTCTTTGACGTGACTCTGCAGCGTGATGCGTTCCACGGGAACGTCGCTGGTGGATGAGATGATGCCGGCAACGGTTTCGTAGGTTGAGGCCATTTGCATGCTCCGAGATTGGCAAACGTGAGGGGACGCCACGGCTCACACACCGCCAGCCTCGATCCGGAGTGCGAGCCTGGTTTGGCGTGACACTTCGGCTCTAGCAGTGCTGCCCGCTTGGCCACTTAACAGAAGTCAAATCTGCATCGGATGGTGTTGGCTATCGCCTTTGCAGGGCAGAGCAGCCGGATTGGGCACCAACAATGACTTCCAGCGGATCAGACCGAATTCTGGAGCTGAGGATTGGACAGGCTGAGAGCTTGTTCCGCACGATCACGGCCGAGGACGTGGCCGCGTTCGCGCGCTTGTCCGGTGACCACAATGCACTCCACGTCGATGATGAATTTGCCGCACGCACCGAGTTCGGTCAGCGTGTCGTGCACGGCTTCCTTCACGCGAGCCTTCTCTCGACCTTGGTGGGAATGAAGCTGCCCGGACGCGGAGCGCTTTATGTCTCCCAGGGTATCGAGTTTACGAAGCCGGTTTTCATCGGAGACACCGTCGAGGCGCGCGCGACGGTCGAGAAGATCGATCGGGATACGCGCCTCGTCACGCTTCGGACGGAAATCCTGCGATCCGACGGTAGTTGCGTCATGCGCGGAGTGGCGACAGTGAAGGTTCTTCGCTTCGCCGAGCAGGAGCGGCCAGCAATTCCAGTAGTGTCATCGCGTCTTCTCGAAGGACGCGTCGCGCTCGTCAGCGGGGCGTCGCGCGGCATTGGCAGGGCGGTGGCGCGCCTTTTCGGACAGCATGGCGCAAAGGTCTGGGTCAATTATCACAAGAGCCAGACCGCAGCAGATGCCATTGCGCGGGAGATTGTCGAAGCCGGGGGGCATTGCCGGACAGTCCAAGCCGACGTCACGCGAGAGGTGGATGTCAGGCAAATGATCGAGCAGGTCACGGCCGATGGTGGCCTCGATATTCTCGTCAACAGCGCGGGTCCCAAAATCCTGTCCGCTCCCTTCACGCGGCTTAGTTGGAGCGACCTTGCCACTGCCTACGACCATATCGTCGGGAGCGCCTTCCGCGTCACGCAGGCGGCGCTGCCTGCTTTGAAGGCTAATCGAGGCAAGGTCATTATGGTGCTGTCCTCCGCCGCCCTCGGTCGGACCGCCCACAACTGGCTGCCATACGTCGCAGCCAAGAGCGCTCTGCTGGCGATGAGCAAAAACCTGGCGCAGGAACTCGGGCCGGACGGAATTACGGTGAACATGATCTCGCCGTCCCTGGTCGAGACCGATCTGGTGGCCAACGTTCCGGATCGCATGCGGGAGATGACGATTTCGCGGACGCCCTTGCGCCGTCTGGCGACGCCGGAGGATGTGGCTGGCGCAGCGTTGATGCTCGCCTCTCCCTATGCCGGCTTTATCACCGGCGAGAACCTGCTCGTCACGGGCGGCGAGCACATGCACTGAGGAGAAGTGGATGTCATCAGCATCATCCTATTGGCAAAGCGGAGCAGGTGCAGGTCGGCCGGGGCTTGCGCTGGCGACGGAGGACAAAATTGGCGAAATCGTCGATGCGGTCATTGCGGCGGCGCCGGAATGCCTGCGCCAGCGCGTCATTCTGCCGGCCATCGACTGGTCCAAGGTCCCGCCGCCGAAGGTTAGTTTGTTGTTGTTGTCGCTCGCCGAGGCAGGTCTATCGGTTCCGCGATGGCTTTCGAAGGCCCTGCTTCTGGCGGGCCACAAATTGGATGCCGGCTCGGCTCAGACGCTAACTGCAAGTCTGGCGGTGCTGAACCGCCTCAATGCCGCGTCCGGTGAGTGGAACGAACGCGAGGCGGTTTCCGGCGCCATCGCCACTTTAGCCTACGACCCCGATATTGATCCCGCGGTTGTAGGCGCGTTGCTGCGGAGGCTCATGGCCCTGAGTTGGGACGAGGAAGCGCTTCGTCTGGCGTTGGCGCACTATCATCGCATGCCGCACATTCTCAATCAAATTGGCGATCTTCTCGAGACTCATGTTGCGCAACTGCCAGCCGCGAGGCTTCACGTCTCTGGATCTTCCACGACTTGGACATTGATCGAGGCAATTCGCCCGGCGTTTGCAGTGGAGGGCGTGAGGGCTGAGATCGCGGAAGGCCTTTACGGGAGCGCACTGTCGGATCTCATAACCCCGCCAACGGACGTCGATGCACTTGTCGTGTTGCTCGACTTCGAAAGCCTTTTACCGCGGGATTGGCGACTTGGATCGCATGACTTGGAAAATCGGCTCGTTGCGGAAGCGGAAGTCTTGGCGAATGCGTTAGAAGCATTTTCCACCCGGACTCATGTGCCGTTGCTGATCAACACCCTCCCGGTGCCGTCCGCGCCAACGGCGGGCTTTTTGGATCGCAGCCATGCCACAGGACTTCGGCGTGCAGTCGACATATTGAACGCGCGCATCTTCGACGCAGCGGAGCGATCGAGCCGCATCGTCGTCATCGACGCCGACCAAGCGCTCTCCTCGATCTCCGTGCAAGAGCAGGCCGATCCCAAGCTCTGGTATTACGGCAGGATCGCGTACTCTGCCGATGCCACGCGGCTCATGGCTCGGGCGTTCGCGGAAGCTTGGCAGCTGCAGGGGCGGGGCCGGGCGAAGGTATTGGCCGTCGATTTCGACAACACGCTGTGGGGCGGCGTATACAGCGACGACGGTCCGGAGCGGCTTGCCTGCAGCCATGATTTTCCGGGCAACGCGTATCAAGCCCTCCAAAAGGAATGCTTGAGGCTGAAAGGGCAGGGGCTGCTGCTGGTTGCGTTGAGCAAGAACAACGCCGATGCCATTTCCGTGTTCGAGCAGCATCCGGGCATGGTGCTTCGAGCGGACGATTTCTCAGCCACGGCTATCAACTGGCAGCCGAAGCCCGAAAATATCCGCAAGCTCGCAGCCGATCTCAATCTCGGACTGGACACCTTCCTGTTCATCGACGACAGCCCGCACGAGCGCGAAGCGATGCGGCGGCTATGTCCGGAGGTGATGGTTCCGGAGATGCCTTCGGATCCTGCCGAACGGCCGATTTGGCTTCGGCGGCTCGCAGCGACCTGGCCCGTCCGTATTACGGCCGAGGATGAAACACGTGCGACGCTCTATGCCGTCGAGCGAGAGGCACGGAAGGCCAAGGTAGGTGCCGCGAGCATCGATCAGTTTCTCGCGGGCCTCGAGCAGAATCTGGTCTTGAGCTTCGTGAGCAGCAAGACCGCGGCGCGTGCAGCGCAGATGCATCAGCGGACTAATCAGTTCAATTTGACGACGCTGCGTCTGACGGAATCCGACATTGCGCGGTACATGAACGACGAGGCTAGCGGCATCGCGGTGCAGGGCCGTGTGATCGACAAGTTCGGAGATCATGGTCTCGTTGTTGCCGCCACGGTTGATATCGATGCTGGAGAGGCGATTATTCGCACGCTTGTCATGAGCTGCCGCGTGATCGGCCGCGAGATCGAGCGGGCATTTGTGGGCGAGCTGCTGCGTGCGCTCGCGCGGCGCGGCATACGCCGCGTTCGCGGAGAATTTGTTCCAACTCCGAAGAACGCCATGGTGCGGGATTTCTACGCGTCCTGTGGCTTCACGCAGACAAGCACGGACGCAGGCAGAACCACGTGGCTGTTTGTTCGCGACGCCAGCGATGAGCCGGCTTCGACCTTTGTGACGGCAAGCTGGGAGATATAAATGGACGCAAGTGCATCTGAGACGACTGTGTCCTATCCGGAGATCATATCGATATTCGCTGACGTGTTTCAGTACACCGGTCCCCTTACGCGGACGACCTCTCCGGAAGATATCTCGAGATGGGACTCGCTTCAGCACATCGCTCTGGTACGCGAGCTGGAAATGGCGTTCTCCATTCGTCTTTCCATGGATGAGATGATGGAAATTCGCAGCGTGGCTGACATCGAGACCGTGCTTCAGCGCCACGGCTTATGAGAGACGCCGCATGGCACCCGAGGCTGTGGTGATCGCAGGCGTCGATCGATCAAACGAATTTGATCGAGGTGATCTGCGTTGGGCGGAATTTCGCTTGAACGCCAACGGGCGACATTGAGCTGTGGCAAAAAGGCGTGGCTGCGACTTGTCTTGCGTCAAGTTGGATCGGCGCGGGGCGGCGCAAGAAGGAACTCGGATGAAGCCGACATCTAGGCTCAGTCATGGACCCTGCTGATTGGGATATCGTCAAGTCCACCCCGCTTTTTGGTGCGATGCCACTACAAACGGCGCAGGTGCTCGTCGGAAATACGATGCCGCGCCAATACGAAAAGGGGGCTACCCTTTTTCTGCAGGGTGAACCCGCGGCCGCGTTTTTTATCGTTCTCGATGGATGGGTGAAGATCTATCGAACGACGCCGGACGGTCTTGAGGTGGTGCTGCACGTCTTCACGCGCGGCGAGACGTTTGCGGAAGCCGCCATATTCCTCGGGGGGCGCTATCCAGCTAGCGGCGAGACTGTAGCTGCATCGCGCCTGCTCAGGGTGGAGGGCACGGCCTTTCGCAGCCGTATTGAGGAGCGTCCGGCGTTGGCCATGTCGATGCTGGCCTCGGCGTCCTATCAGCTCAAGTTCCTGGTTGAGCAGATTGAGCAGATTAAAGTGCGCTCGGCCCCGCAAAGGATTGCGGATTTCATGGTCCGCCTGACGCAAGTCCGAAAAGGCACGGCCGTCATAGAGCTTCCGTTCGAGAAGGGACTTCTCGCCAACCGGCTCGGAATGAAGCCTGAGAGCTTCTCGCGCGCACTTGCCCATCTGCGTGCGCACGGCGTGACGGTCGAGCGCGGAACCGTCAACATCGCCGATATTGGACGTCTCCTTAGCTTCGTCGAATATGCACCCGAAGACGAGGCCTAGACCTAGACAAAGGCTGGCTATTGTCCCGCGCGAGTAGCGCAGGTCATCACTTGACCGTGAGCGCGTCCAGTTTCCGCGCTAAGCGCACCCGTCGATTTAACAAAAGTCAAAAGGCCGCAGCGGGCCTGCGGGGATAGTGCGCATGGGGTCGCAACGACCTTTCATACGATAAAAGGAGGAAAGCCCGATGACATCCCTCACTCCCGCCTGTCTTGAAGAAAACGTCACGCTCACTTGGGTCGCGCCCGCCTACTGCGACGTGCGTCTTGGCTTTGAAGTGACCGCCTACGTGTACGTTCGCTGACGGGGGATAGGCCGAAAACGGTGCCGTATTCGGGAGGAGCGCATGGAAATTGAGAGGCGGATCAGCCCCGATGATGTGGTCGAGCTCAATCCAAACTACCACTTCCGATGGGAAGAGCCGCAACAGGCGCATGTGCTCCTCTACCCCGAAGGCATCGTGAAGCTGAATCAGACGGCCGCCGCGATCCTGGAGGCGTGCACGGGTTCGTCGTCCATCGCGGCCGGAACCGAAGAGCTCTCACGCCGATATCGACGGCGCGATCTCAGCGCAGAGGTTCTCAAGTTTCTGGAGGTCGCCCATGCCAAAGGCTGGATCCGGGTTAAGTCTTGACGGCTTGGGCATGCCGCTCTGGCTCGTAATTGAGCTGACGTACAAGTGCCCGCTCAAATGCCCGTGGTGCAGCAATCCGGTCGACTTCGACCGTTATCGCAACGAGCTGACGACGCAGGAGTGGAAGTCGGTATTGCGGGAGGGGCGTCGCCTCGGTTCGCTGCAGCTCGGGTTCAGCGGCGGCGAGCCGATGCTTCGGCGCGATCTGGAGGAGCTTGTCGAAGAGGCTGATAGGCTCGGCTACTACACGAACCTGATCACATCTGGCGTAGGGTTGAACCCGAAGCGGCTTCGTGCGCTCAAAAAGGCGGGGTTGAAGCAGATTCAGCTCAGTCTTCAGGCCTGCGATCAGGAGCTGAACGAGAAGCTCGTTGGGCTCGATGTGTTCGACCACAAGATTTCGATCGCACGCACGATCAAGGCCGAGGGCTTCCCTATGGTCCTGAATGTGCCGGTAAGCCGCTACAACATCGATCAGACCGAAGCGTTCATCGAACTCGCGGCGGATCTCGGTGTCGAATATGTCGAGTTTGCAAACCTGCAATACTACAATTGGGCGCTTTTGAATCGTGCCGAGCTGCTGCCGACGCGCGAGCAACTCGCGCGATCGGAGGCGCAGGTCAACGCGGCTCGCGAGCGTCTGGGCAAGAAGCTGACGATCTACTTTGTCGTTCCGGACTATCACGACCAACGTCCCAAGGCCTGCATGAACGGCTGGGGTTCGATTCATTTGACGATTGCGCCCGACGGCACGGCGTTGCCCTGCCAGGAAGCACGCCTCATCAAGGGCATCGATTTTCCGAACGTCCGCGAGCACGGGCTGGATTGGATCTGGAATACGTCACCCGGCTTCAACCAGTTCCGCGGCGACACCTGGATGAAGGAGCCTTGCCGGAGCTGCAGCGAAAGGGAGAAGGACTTCGGCGGTTGTCGATGTCAGGCCTTCTTGCTGACGGGGGATGCCTCGAACACGGATCCTGTCTGCGCCAAGTCTCCCAACCGACACCTTATCGACGATCTGATCAGCGGCGCGGAGAAGCGCGAGAGCTGCGGCTCCAAGCCATTGATCATGCGCGAAGGCGGTTATCCGAGACGAACGGACGTCATTTGACGCTCAACCGGGGAACAAATGGAACTCGGCGGGATCGATATTGCGGCACGGCTTCTTCACGTCGCAGGCGTGATCATCTGGGTCGGACACAACTGGGTGAACGTGGTCCAGACGCCGGTGTTTCGGCGCGTACTGCCGGCCGATCCACCGGAGGCGGCACGCGCGGTCTTCATCGGGGCGTCCAAACGCGAGCATGGCATCTTTCGTCATGCGTCTCTGGTCGTTCTGATGACTGGCCTCTACATGCTGTGGCGTCGCGGCGACGTGATCGATGCGCTCACGCTATCCGGAGCTTCCGGCACCATCGGTCTGGGTGCGTGGTTCGGAACGCTCATGGTGGCGAACCTGTGGTTCGTGCTGTGGCCGCACCAAAAGAAGGTCCTGGGCTTCATTCCGGCCTCGACCGAGGAGCGTCTGCGGTGTTCTCGCATCACGTTCGTGTCCTCGCGCATCAATACCGTGCTCTCCGCGATCACGCTTCTGCTCATGATTGGCGGTGCGCACGGCATTCTCCTATTCGGCTGAAGACAGAGGTTGGCCCGTGAAGGTTGTCAGTTTCTCTTCGGCCGCCTCCAAGCTGCCTGATGATGTTCTGGCGGCTCTCCGTGACGATATTGGCGAGTGGCGCAGCTCAGGAGTTTCGGCGCTGGAGCTGCCGTTTACCGGGAAGGAGTTCGCCGACATCGCGGCGTCTGCCGAGCACGATCTCAGGGCTCTACTCGATCTTCCGGAGTCGTACCGTGTGCTCTTTCTCCAGGGCGGAGCGTCGGCGCAATTTTCGTTACTTCCCATGAACCTTCTGGGAGACAAGAACAATTGCGACTATGTGCAGAGTGGGTATTGGTCGCGACGTGCGTTCGAAGCGGCGTCACCATACTGCAACCCGCGTGTGATCGCCCTTGGCAGCGAGAGCGCGCTTCCGGAGCCCTCGACATGGGACCGGTCTCCAAACGCCGCCTACTGTCACTACACCACGAACGAGACCGTCGACGGCTTGCAATTCCAATCCTATCCCGAGGACGTTGCCGCTCCACTGGTCGCCGACATGACGGCCGATTTCCTGACGCGTCCGATCCCCGTGGAACGCTTCGGATTGATCTATGCGAGCGCTCAGAAGAACCTCGGTGCGGCGGGACTCACGATCGTAATCGTGCGGCAGGAGCTCCTTGACCGCGCTCGCAGCGGGACACCGGCGCCTTTCGACTATGCGCGCCAGGACAAGTCCAATTCCCGAGTCAATACGCCGCCGACGTTCGCCGTCCTCGTGGCCGGAAGAATGCTGGCGTGGCTTCGCGAACACGGTGGGCTTGCGGCTGCTGCGGCAAGGAACAAGGTGAAGAGTGCCAAGCTCTATGCAGCAATTGACGAGAGCGGCGGGTTCTACAGTTGCCGAGCATCGCCACGGCACCGCTCGTCGATCAGCATCTGCTTTCGACTTCCTGATCCTGCACTCGATCTGACATTCGCCGAGGAAGCGCAGGCGACAGGACTTTGCCACCTGCGTGGCCATCCCGAGGTGGGGGGGCTCCGTGCGTCGCTATACAACGCAGTTGCCGAGGACGCCGTAGACGCGCTCGTCAGCTTTATGTCCGATTTCAAGCGCCGGAGAGGTTAGCGATGCGCGCACGAGGTAAGAGGCGCAATCATCCTGGTGGCCAGATCTCCTGGTCGACGGCGGCTGGTTCGGTGGCAAACCGATCGGTGAGCGTGATGGGTCTCGCATTTGCGAATCCACTGGGCCTGGCGGCCGGAGTCGACCGGACGGGAGAGCTGGTACCGTCGCTTTGCTCGCACGGGTTCGGGCATGTGGAGGTTGGCACCATCACGCAGGAAACGCGGCTCGCGGGTTCACTCGGGCGATCCATGTCCGGAACGATTGTCGGAGCCAATATCGGCAGCGCGCTGCCTGGGCTCAGCGAACAGGTGATCGAAGATTACACGACGACGTTAAGGCAGGTGGTCGGTCTCTCCGACTACGTCGTCGCGAACCTCAGTGCCCCGGCGCTACATCGGGACGGCGATATGCCGGGTATTGAGAAGCTCGTGAAGCGCCTCAGCGCGGTGCGAGATGTGCTATCCGCGGTCGTTGGACGTCGTGTGCCGCTGCTTCTCAAACTCGCGGCGGGATCGCATGGAACGAACTTCCCAGCCGCGATTATGGCCGCGCGCGTGAGCGGCCTCGATGGGATCGTTCTGGTCTCCAACTGTTTGAGCCGCATCGGTGCGATCTCGACCTACCTCGACGGGCTTGTGGTCATTTCCGTTGGTGATGTCAGATCGGCCGATGACGTACGCGCGCGGATAAACGCCGGAGCGGCGCTTGTCCAGGTTCACAGCGCGTATGCGAACGGGGGCTCAGCGCGGATCCGGCGCATACTGAAAGAGCTCACGCCGACGACGCGTTACCCTTGAATGCATATCACTCCTCGGCAATGAGGGGACTGAGGACGACACTGCCCGCGAGATAGTCAGCGACCAGCTCTGCCAGGGCCGGAGCAAGCAGAAATCCATGCCGGTAAAGGCCATTCACGATGATCTGCCGACCGCGCACGATAACCCTTGGGACGTTATCGGGAAAAGCGGGCCTTACACCGGCATCGATTGCCACGATGCGCGCGCCGCCGAAAGCGGGATGGATGGCATAGGCCGTGGCGAGAAGATCGAGCGCCGAACGCAACGTCACGGGGCCTTTCTCGTCGCTCTCGATAACGGTCGCGCCGACCATGCAGGTGCCCATCTCCCAGGGAACAACGTAGAGCGGCGTGCGCGGGTGCAGAAAGCGAATGGGGCGTTTGAGAGATATGTCCGAGTTTTGAATGATGAACCGTTCGCCCCGGACGCCCCGAAGCGACGTGATATCTTGGCTCGCTCCCATCCCCCGGCAGTCGATGACGTAATCCGCATCGCTATCGGACCAGTCGTAGTCGAAGGTGATCCGTGCTCCGAGACGGCGTATCGTTCGTAAAAGAAATCCAGCTGCCGCCGCCGGCTCTACATGTGCCTCCTCCGCATAGAAGAGCCCGGTCCTGAAGCGCTTGGCGAGGTCGGGCTCCAGATTCGCCAACTCCTCGGAATTGATCGTTTGATGTCCCTCGGTCAAACGCGAAAATCGGATGAGCTCGCTTTGGTCGCTGGGATGCGCCACAACCAGCGTGCCATTGCTGACGACGCCAGAAAACGTCGCGCGCCAGATATCGAGCGATCGCAAGCCAAGATCCTGGACGATGGGCGGAGCGGTCTCTCGCTCGCAATAGGGCGCCAGCATGGCTCCAGCGTAGGCGCTGGCCGCCTTGCTGAATGGATTTTTGGCGCGATCGACGAGATGAACGGTGTAGCCGCGGTAAGCTAGAGTATAGGCCTGCCACAAGCCGGAAATGCCGGCGCCGACTACCGTGATCGAGGGCATTTTCATCTCACTGCATGGCCTCATTCCATGACATAGAGCGCTCCGTCGGTGTTGTGCACGAAGCCGTTCGAAAATGCCGTATCTGGAGCGATTGTGCGCAGGAGGCGCAGGGCGTGTTCCGGATCGCAGTGGTCATCGAGAACGTCGCGGAAGACGCGAGATACCGCGACCATGTCGCAAGTCTGCGGTGAGAGCCGCAGAGCGGATACGCCGATATCTCGGAGCTGTCTCGTTTCGCAGATCAGATTGCAGTAGGAATGCGAGAGCGTCTGCACGCCGTTGATGGCAAGGAACTTCTCGTCGTCGAGTGTGTCCACGCGAAGTCCATCCGGATCGTTCTCGCAAACGAATTGGCAAGAATCCTTGGTCCGGCCGTGCAGGCGCGCATGGTAGCAGCGGGCCGAGACCGCAAGTGGAATACGGCCGAATGCCCACACCTCGATATCGGTTTCGGGCGCGGCGGCGGCGATGGCGGCAATCGAGGGCATCGGCAGTTCGGGAGGAAGTACGATTCGTCGCGCGCCACCGTCCGCCAGAAACAAGGCGGTGGCTTCGTTATAGACATTGATGAAGGGGCCGATGGCGTGCGGCCGGCCGTCGAGATAAGGGATCATGGAAACGTCATTGACTTCCACCATCTGCGACGCATCGGCCAGCGCGGCGCAGTATCTCAACTCGCGCTCGAGAGTGGGCAGCGCCAGCGAGCTCAAGATCACGCTCTTGCCGCCCCGCTCGAGGCGCTCGATCACGTCCGGGAGCATCCCGGAGAAGAACGGCTGGCGCTTCGAACAAACGACCTCGCCGATGTAGACGATATCGATGGGAGCCTCATCGGCGATGCGCGCGTAGAAATCGCTCCATCTGTCGATCGACCAGTTGAAAAGCACCGGCCCGAGGGTCAGCGATATCCGAGACATGTCCGAAGTCCTAAATCGTGGCTCATCGCCAAGCTTTCTTGTAGGCGCCTGCCGTGACGGTTTGCCCTTCCGTCATCAATGCAAGAGAGTCGATGGGATCCGGCCGACCACCGTTAAGGGCGTCCAATGATTCTCGAAATGCGCTGACAACGGCCTTGATATAGGCGCGGCTGCGCTGCCGTCCCTCGATCTTGATCGCTCGAACGCCGGCCTTCTTCAATCCGGGCAGAAGTGGGCGCGCGTCGAGGCTGACTGGCTCCTCGAACAGGTAGCCCTCTCCGACGGTCGTCTTGAAGCGCCCCTTGCAGAGCGTCGGATAGCCGACAGGTTGATCGGGGGTGAAGCGGTTGATCGTGAAGTCTCCGAGACGAGAAACGAGACTGCCGCTATCCGCGCGATAGCTGACATGGCTCGCTGGAGAGCAAACGCCGTTTATGTTCGGCGATTTTCCGGTTGCGTACGAAGACAGCGAACACCGCCCTTCCGTCATCACGCAAAGGCCGCCAAACGCAAACGTCTCGGTTTCGCAAGAGATCGAGCGCGTAACCAGGGCGATCTCAGCCAAGCTTAGCACGCGCGGGAGGACGACACGTTTCACGCCGAAGGCCTTTTCATAGTAGGTGATGGCGGCGGAACTGGCTGCCGCAGCCTGTACGGACAAATGCAGCCGGAGGCCGGGATGAGTCCGGGCCGCATAGCTGAGAAGCCCGATATCGGCGAGAATGACGGCATCTGCCGCAAGTGCTGAAGCGTCGTCTATGGCGTGGCGCCACGGCCCGGGATCGCCGGCCCGCGCGAACGTATTGATGGCGATCAGCACTTTGGCGCCGCGCGCGTGCGCGTAGTCGATCGAGGCCCGCATCTCGTCACGGCTGAAGTTGAGACCGGGAAAGTTGCGGGCATTGGTTTCGTCGCGGAAACCGCAATAGACCGCGTCCGCGCCCGCATCGATGGCCGTCCGGAGAGCCGCCGGTGTCCCCGCTGGACAGACAAGCTCGAGCGATTGGGCGTCAATGGCCGTCACTGTGCAGCCTCTCGGTTGTGTCTCGCGTTGGTGTGAAGGGCGGTCCACAGGTGCGCGATGCTTTGCGCGGCCCTGCTGAAGGGCATGGCATAAGGGCCTAATGTCGCGAGGGCTTCTCCGAAGAGGTCGACACCCGCATTGTCGACCGCATTGCGAAGCGCTAGCACCGCCTCGATGTCGCCTTCGACGATGAGATCGCGCGAGAAGAACAGGGCGTCACCGTCGTAGTCGCCGTCGACGAGGCCTATCAGCGCGAAGAGCGGACCGCAGATGCGTGCCGCGACGGTTTCGCCGTCGAGGATTCGCTCGACCCGCAAAATCATGGTGCCGTCACGAGGCTCTAAGACGATGATGACCGGGACGTCGCTGGGACAGATCGCGACGCGACGGCGCTCAAATCCGGAGAGCCGGTCGACAAGATCGGGATGACGTTCAAGAATGCCGGCCAGAAGACGCTCGAGTGCAACCTGCAACGGCAGCAGGGGCAGTGGGCGTACGACCCATGCCACGATACCTGGCAAGCGTAGAACGTGTTGCGATGTACGCTGGAGCATGGTGCCTCCCGTGATTTCCGTTTTAGACGGAACCGCGAGATGTGCGCTTAACCGAGGTTAAATACGCGCAGGACAGGCCGGTGCTTAGTGATCCGCAAGCGGCACGTGGAGAGGGGCCTCGGTGCGGGAACTGCCGAAATTTCGCGATTTGCGCGCCTTTCTGAGCTTTCTCGACGCGAAGAATGCGCTCGCACGTGTCAGCGAGCCAGTCTCGGTTGTGCACGAGATAACGGAAATACACAGACGAGTGCTCGAGGCGGGCGGACCGGCCATTCTGTTCGAACGCCCCATTCGCGCGGACGGCATGCAGTCGGACGTTCCGATCCTCGTCAATCTGTTCGGCACGGTAGAGCGGGTGTCATGGGGACTGGGTATCGCGAAGGGCGACATCCGCCGTCTCGGCGAGCTTCTCGGCGCGCTACGAGAACCAGATCCGGTCGATGGGTTTCGTGACGCACTTTCCCGCTGGCCCATGGTCAAGGCGGCATTGAACATGAGGCCAGCGTTCGTGAACCATCCCGTGGTGCAAAAGAGGGTGCACACCGGGCGGGACATTGCGCTTGATAAGCTTCCTATCCAGGTGTGCTGGCCGGACGAGCCGGGGCCGCTTGTCACGTGGCCGCTGGTGCTGACGCGTCCGCCGAACGAGGAGTCCATTTCACACTACAATGCGGGCGTCTATCGCATGCAGGTGGTTGGATCCGACCAGGCCATTCTGCGGTGGTTGGCACATCGCGGAGGCGCTGCTCATCATCGCCTGTGGGCGAGCGAAGGTCGCGATATGCCGGTCGCTGTGGTGATCGGCGCCGATCCTGCAACCATTCTCTCCGCGGTACTTCCGCTCCCCGAGGTCATTTCCGAATTGCGTTTCTCCGGCATTCTACGGGGGGAACGTCCGAGGCTTGCGCGCTGTGTGAGCGTGCCGCTGGTGGTGCCGGCCGATGCCGAGTTCGTCATAGAAGGGTTCGTCTCGTCGCATGAAACAAGACCCGAGGGACCGTTTGGCGATCATACCGGCTATTACAATTCCGTGGAGTCGTTCCCTCTGATGCGCGTCACCGCCATCACCAGTCGTCACGATCCAATCTATCTCTCGACCTACACGGGGCGTCCTCCCGATGAGCCATCGGTCATTGGACAGGCACTGAACGAGCTTTTCATACCTATCCTGCGGCGGCATCTTCCCGAGATTGTCGATTGCTGGCTTCCTCCCGATGCGTGCTCCTATCGGATGGCGATCGTCTCGATCCGCAAACGCTACGCTGGTCAGGCACGCCGCGTGATGATGGCGTTGTGGAGCCTCCTCATGCAGTTTTCCTACACAAAGGTGATTGTTGTCGTCGACGAAGACATCGACGTGCGCAACTGGCGGGACATCTCATGGGCGCTTGCAACACGCATGGACCCATCCCGAGACCTGACGGTGATCGATCGCACGCCGATCGACTATCTTGATTTCGCATCCCCGGTGTCGGGGCTTGGCGGCAAACTCGGGATCGATGCCACTACAAAAATCGGTACGGAGACGGATCGCGAATGGGGACGTGTGCTCGCGATGGATGCTCAGGTTGTCGAGCGCGTGAACGAGATGTGGGAGCGTCTCGGACTGTGCGATGACGTGAAGCGAGGTGTCGCCGGAGATCGCTGATGGATGCAAAACGTGTTGTTCTGGGGGTGAGTGGAGCATCCGGCGCCGCCATTGCTGTTCGGATCGGGGCAATTCTGGCTGAGCTTCGGGGACTGGAGGTCCATCTGGTCGTCTCACAGGCGGCCGAGCGGACACTTGCTCACGAGGTCGGACCGGACGCGTTGCGTTCGCTCGAGCAGGTGTGCGCATATCGACATTCAATCGTCGACATCGGGGCGTCGATCGCCAGCGGTTCTTTCCGGACGGCGGGCATGATCATTGCCCCTTGCTCTATGCGGACGACCTCCGCCATCGCATCCGGGGTAGCCGACAACCTTCTGACACGGGCGGCGGATGTTCATCTCAAGGAGAGACGTCGCCTGGTACTCGTCGTGAGGGAGAGCCCCCTTCATCTCGGCCATTTGCGTGCGATGCAGGCAGTGACGGAGTACGGCGCCATCGTTGCGCCACCCGTAGCATCCTTCTATCTCGCTCCAGCTACGATATCCGACATCGTTGAGCAGATCGCGCGTCGCACAATTGATCTCCTGTCTCTTGACGGACCGGCCTTGGCCGTGCCCTGGCGCGGTTAGGGCGTGTCCGCTCCGTGTGCAATGATGACTCGCGTCACCCCGTGGCCATGGCGGGTTTGCAGTCTCGGCACGTGTGCTTGTTGTCTTGCAGGACGACTTCGAGCATGCGCCGAAGCGCAGCCATTCCGGGATCGGAGGCTTTGCTTGCGACCGAAACCAGGCCGAGCCATTGCTCGTCGCCCGCGGAGGCAATGAAACGGCCGACCGCGTCATACGCCCAGGCGCCGACATCGGTATCGGCGCCTTTCGCAGCGGTCTGTACGCGGGACATCAGGGCCAGATCATTCATCTCGAGCAAGATCTCGAGAACAACTGACTGGTCGTCGAAGCGGGATAGGAGTGTGCCGAGCTGCATGATCCCTCCTTATGCCACACGCAGATCGGCTGGCGTGGGCAGTGCGACGCCTTCGATTTCGGACTGAGCGGCGAGGCGGGAGACGTACTGCGCGACCGCAATCCTGTGAACCCGATCGGCAAGGTAGTCCGCAATGCGCTCTTGCACGAATTCGAACGGAAGCTCCTTGCCAGCGATTTTGCGCTCCAGCTTGATGATGTGAAAGCCGTAGCGGGTTTCGATCGGACGCTCCGTCATTGCGCCCGGCTCCAGAGCCGAGAGAGCGGCTTCAAACTCGGGTGTAGTCTGACCCGCGGTGAGCTGGCCAAGGTTTCCGCCTTGGGAGCCCGATGGGCAGGCGGAATGTACCCGCGCCAGCTCGGCGAAGCGCCCCGGCTCGCTTTTCAGGATTTCGAGCGCTGCGTCGGCCGCAGCACGCGCCCTGTCGAAGGAGAGGCGCTCGTCCTTGCGGGCGGCGAACAGGATATGCGCGGCTTCGTAGATGTCAGCTGAGCGGAACCGGCGCCGATTGCTTTCGTAGTAGCGGAGGCAAGCCTCCGCATCCGCCAATGGTGTCGCCACTTCCCGTTCAACGAGGGTGCGGATCATAGCCTCTTCTTCGGTCTCACGGCGGCCCTGTGCGTCGGACAAAGCCCCGGCCGCGATGCCGAGCCGCCGCGCCTCGTTGAGCAAGAGCGCGCGGACCACGAGGGCCCGGGCCGCAGCTGTCCACGCTGCGAGTGGTGTCGGCGCCTTGTGGTTCTGCGCCTCGCGCGAGATGACGTCGTGAGCAATGGCGAGGCCGTTGACCGCGACGCGCTTGCGAGGTGCGGTTACGAGATCAGTTTGGACTGAGCATCCCATGATGGTTCACTCCGCAGGTTGTTGCCGTGGCCGGGGCATAGCCGGCCGATGTCCGTTCGCGCCGGAGCGCGAGCGAACGACCTGATATCCGCGCCGTCCGAGGTACCAGACGGGCGCGCTCCACACGTGGACAAGTCGCGTGAATGGGAAAACCAGAAACACGGTCATGCCGAGGAACAGGTGCGCCTTGAAGATCGGATGCGCGTCGGCGATCAGACTTGAGACGCCGGGCTGTAAGGTGAGAATGCCCTGCGCCCACGTCATGAACCGCACCATCTCGTGGCCGTCGAGATGATCGAGGGAGACGACAATGGTGGCGAGGCCGAGCGTGAGCTGGACATAGAGCATGAGCAGCACGGCGATATCGCCGAAGGATGACGTCTTCCTGATGCGCGAGTCGAACAGGCGCCGGTGTACGAGCAATGTCATGCCGACGAAGCACGCGACACCGGCGATACCACCGACGACGATAGCCATCATCTGCTTGAATTCGTGCGAGATGCCGAGGCCATCGAATATCCAGATCGGCGTCAGCAGGCCGACGAAATGACCGGCAAAGATGATCAGGATGCCGACATGGAACAGGTTCGATCCCCACGAAAGCTGACGCTTGCGCAGCATCTGACTTGACCCCGACCGCCACGTGTATTGCTCGCGGTCGAAACGCGCCAAGGACCCGAGCAGGAACACGGTGAGACACAGGTAGGGGTACCAACCGAATACGACGTAATTGATTGCCTCGCGCATTGTCGCCTCCTCAAGCGCGGTTTGATGGGGTGTGGGTCACGACGGGCCGCAGCGTTGGCTGCACCGGCATGTCCGGCGCGGGCCGGCGTCCAGCGCGGATCTTTGCAGCCAGTCCGTCCGTGTCGCAGGCTGCATCGGAGCTCGGACCGAACTTGACCTCCTCGTCGAGCCAGGCTGCGTCGAGCGCGACAAGATCGTTCGGATCGTCATCGGGTGCAGACAGGATCGCCTTCAGGACTTCCGCATCGGGCTGTTCCTGTGCCAGGCTCTGAAGGGCCGAGAAGACGGACGCGTAGCTGGATTGGCGTTTCTCGAGACGCTGGCGGATCGCTTCCAGAATATGAACGGTTTCGCTCAGGTGCTGGCGCGCTTCCGTTTGCGGGATTGCGGACAGAAACTCCAGGAACAGCGGAATGAAATCCGGAAGCTCCGAGGTGCCGATGGCAAGATCGTGCCTGTCGTAGAGCGCCGCGAGATCCACCATGGCCTGGCCTCGGTCGCGGCTCTCGCCGTGAACATGCTCGAAGAGATGGAGCGAGAGCGATCGCGTACGATCGAACAGCAGCACATAGCGCTCCTGCAGATCATAGAGATCGCCTTCCGCGACCTCCTGCATGAAATCGCGGAGGGCACGCCGGGCATCCTCTGGGAGCAGACCCTCGGTCTCGACGGCGGCCTGCAATTCTGGAAGTGCGGACTGCAACGCTGCGTCGGGATAGGACAGCAGGGCCGAAATCGTCTTGAGTGTATATCTCATCACGAAACCTCCATCGGAGTCTTGGCGCGTTTAGGAACGCCAAAGAGGCTCTGCTCCGTTCGCCCGTCCGAGCAGCCGTTGCCGAACGAGAAGCCGCATGAGCCTCGAATGTCGTAGGCATCCTCGCCGAGTTCACGGTGCGCAGTAGGAATGACGAAGCGATCCTCGTAATTGGCTATGGCCATCACGTGGTACATCTCGTCGATCTGCGCAGCGGTAAGCCCCACCTTTCTCGCGATGCTCTCGTCGATCACGCCGTCGATGGTTTTGGCGCGCATGTAGGCGCGCATGGCCAGCATGCGCTCGAGACCCAGGGCCACCGGCTCCTCCTTGCCGGCGGTCAGCAGATTGGCGAGGTACTTGAGCGGAATGCGAAGGCTGCGAACGTCGGGCATCTCTCCGTCGTGGCCGATCTTGCCGGCCTCCGCAGCCGACTGAATGGGCGACAGCGGCGGCACGTACCAGACCATCGGAAGGGTCCGGTATTCAGGATGGAGCGGGAAAGCGACCTTCCATTCCATCGCCATCTTCCAGATGGGCGAACGCTTTGCGCCTTCGAGCCAATTGTCGGGGACGCCGTCGGCGCGCGCCTGCCGGATGACCTCAGGATCGTTGGGATCGAGAAAGACCCCAAGCTGTGCCTCGTAGAGATCCTTTTCGTCGGGTGTGCTCGCCGCTTCCTCGATGCGGTCGGCGTCATAGAGGACGACGCCGAGGTAGCGGATGCGTCCTACGCAGGTTTCGGAACAGACTGTCGGCTGCCCGGCCTCGATGCGCGGATAGCAGAAGATGCACTTCTCCGACTTTCCGCTCGACCAGTTGTAGTAGATCTTTTTATACGGGCATCCTGAGACGCACATGCGCCAGCCGCGGCACTTGTCCTGGTCGATAAGAACGATGCCGTCCTCCTCGCGCTTGTAGATCGCGCCCGATGGGCACGACGCGACGCAGGTCGGATTGAGGCAGTGCTCGCACAGCCTCGGCAGATACATCATGAACGTGTTTTCGAACTGTCCATAGATGTCCTTCTGGACTCCTTCGAAATTGTAGTCTTCCGAGCGCTTCGCGAACTCGCCGCCGAGGATTTCCTCCCAGTTCGGGCCCCATTGGATCTTCTCCATGCGCTCGCCGGTGATGAGCGAGCGAGGACGCGCCGTCGGGAACGCCGGCAGCTCCGGCGCCTTCTGCAGGTGCTCGTAGTCGAAGGTGAAGGGCTCGTAATAGTCGTCGATCTCGGGCAGATCCGGGTTGGCGAAGATGTTGGCGAGAACCCGCCATTTCGAGCCGATGCGCGGCTCGATCTTGCCGTTCTTCTTTCGGACCCACCCGCCGTTCCAGCGACCCTGGTTTTCCCAGTCCTTGGGGTATCCGATGCCGGGTTTGGTCTCGACATTATTGAACCACGCATATTCCATGCCTTCGCGGCTGGTCCATACGTTCTTGCAGGTGACGGAGCAGGTGTGACACCCGATGCATTTGTCGAGGTTCAGCACCATGGCGATTTGAGCGCGGACTTTCATTCTGCTGCCTCCGCAGTGGGGATTTTGGGAAGGGCGCTCGGCTGATCGGCAGTCGGTGTGTCGAGCCAGTCGATCTCGGCCATCTTGCGCACGGCGACGAACTCGTCGCGGTTCGAGCCCACGGTTCCGTAGTAGTTGAAGCCGTAGGATTGCTGGGCGTAGCCCCCGATCATGTGCGTCGGCTTCAGCACGGCGCGTGTCACGGAATTGTGGATGCCGCCGCGCTGCTTGGTCTGCTCGGAGCCGGGCACGTTCACGATCTTCTCCTGTGCATGGTACATCATGCACATGCCTTCCTTGACCCGCTGGGAGACGACAGCGCGAGCGACGAGTGCGCCGTTGCTGTTGAAGGCCTCGATCCAATCGTTATCGACGATGCCGCCTTTCTTCGCATCGACTTCGCTGATCCAGACGATGGGTCCGCCGCGCGACAACGTCAGCATCAGGAGATTGTCGGTGTAGGTCGAGTGGATGCCCCACTTCTGATGTGGCGTGATGAAGTTGAGCACGACGGGCGTATGACCGTTTGGCTTGCGGTCAAGCACGGGCTGCACGGTCTTGGTATCGATCGGCGGACGGTAGACGCAGAAGCCCTCGCCAAATGCCCGCATCCAGAGGTGATCCTGGTAGAGCTGCTGGCGGCCGGTAAGGGTGCGCCAGGGGATCAGCTCGTGGACGTTGGTGTAGCAGGCATTGTAGCAGACCTTCTCCGACTCGAGGCCCGACCAGATCGGCGAGGAGATGATCTTGCGCGGCTGGGCGACGACGTCGCGGAAGCGGATCTTCTCGTCCTCTTTCGGGATCGCGAGATGCGTGTGGTCGAGCCCCGTGAAGTCGCCGAGCGACGCCCAGGCCTTGACCGCGACCTCACCGTTGGTTTCCGGCGCAAGGGTCAGAAGAACCTCCGCCGCGTCGATATCGGTGTCGATGCGGGCCAGTCCCTTGGTTGGACCGGGTTCGGTGACGACGCCGTTGAGGTGTCGCAGGAACTCGACCTCGTGCTGCGTGTTCCAAGCCATCCCCTTGCCGCCGTTGCCCAGCTTGTCCATGAGCGGCCCAAGCGACGTGAAGCGCTTGTAGATGTTCGGATAGTCGCGCTCGATGACTGTGATCTGCGGCATGGTCTTGCCGGGGATCAGCGCCACCTCGCCGCGTTTCCAGTCCTTGACGTCGAGTGCCTGCGCAATCTCGCCGGCCGTGTCGTGCATGATGGGTGTGAGCACGACGTCCTTCTCCACCCCCAGCACTTCGGGCGCGACCTCGGAGAACGCTTTGGCTATGCCCTTGTAAATTTCCCAGTCGCTCTTTGCCCCCCAAACCGGATCTACCGCAGCAGTCAGCGGATGGATGAAGGGGTGCATGTCGGAGGTGTTGAGATCGTTCTTCTCGTACCAGGTCGCCGTGGGCAACACGATGTCGGAGTAGACGCAAGTCGTCGACATGCGGAAGTCGAGAGTGACGAGAAGATCGAGCTTCCCTTCCGGCGCGTCATCGTGCCAGGCGACCTCGAGCGGCTTGTGGCGCCCGTCCTGGCCAAGATCCTTACCCAATACGCCGTGAGACGTGCCGAGCAGGTGCTTCAGAAAATACTCGTGACCCTTGCCCGATGAGCCGAGCAGGTTGGAGCGCCAGACGAACATGTTGCGCGGCCAGTTTTTCGGATTGTCGGGATCCTCGCAAGACAGCTTGAGCTCTCCAGAGAGAAGCGCCTGAGGAACATAGTCCTTGACGTCCTGTCCATTGGACGCAGCCTTGGCCGCGATCGAGAGTGGATTCTGCTCGAGTTGGGGAGCCGAGGGCAACCAGCCCATCCGCTCGGCGCGCACGTTGTAGTCGATGATCGCGCCGTCCCATGGCCCTGGAGGCGCCGTCGGAGACAGTATCTCCTTCACATCTAGAGTCTCGTAGCGCCACTGGTCAGTGTGGGCGTAGAAGAACGAGGTGGCGTTCTGCTGGCGTGGCGGCCGGCCCCAATCGAGCCCGAAAGCGAGCGGCGTCCATCCCGATTGCGGACGAAGCTTCTCCTGTCCGACATAGTGCGACCAGCCACCTCCGGATTGCCCGATGCATCCGCACATCACCAGCATGTTGATGACGCCGCGGTAATTCATGTCCATGTGGTACCAGTGGTTCATCGCGGCTCCGATGATCACCATGGAACGGCCACGAGTCTTTTCGGCATTGCGTGCAAATTCGCGCGCAACGGTGATGATCTGGTCGCGCGGAACCCCCGTGATGGTCTCGGCCCAGGCAGGTGTGTAAGGGACGTTCTCGTTGTAGTCGGCGGTCACGTGAGCGCCGCCGAAACCGCGATCGATTCCGTAGTTCGCAACGAACAGGTCGTACACGGTGGCGACGAGCGCTTCACCATCGGCAAGCTGCACCTTCTTGACCGGAACGCGGCGTTCGAGAACGCTCGGATGATCCGTGCCGGTGAAATGATCGTGCTCGATGTTGCCGAAGTAGGGGAAGGCCACGTCGACAAGATCGTCCCTTGCCTCTGCCAGCGTCAGCAGTAGCTTCGTATCACGACCGTTCGCATCCTTTTCTTCGAGGTTCCATTTGCCTTTCTCGCCCCAGCGGAAGCCGACCGAGCCCGACGGCACCACGATCTCGCCAGAGGTTTCGTCGTAGCCGACCGTCTTCCATTCCGGGTTGTTCGTCTCGCCGAGGCCACCCGCGAAGTCGGAAGCGCGTACGAGCCGTTCCGGCACAAGCTTGCCCTTGTTGTCTTTCACCAGCCGGACCAACATCGGCATGTCGGTGTATTGGCGCACGTAGTCGCGGAAATAAGTCGCCTGCCGGTCGATGTGGAACTCGCGCAGGATGACGTGTCCCATGGCCATGGCGAGAGCAGCGTCGGTTCCCTGCTTTACCGAGATCCACATGTCTCCGAACTTGGACGCTTCCGAATAGTCCGGGCAAATTACGACGCTCTTGGCGCCGCGGTAGCGGGCCTCGGTGTAGAAGTGAGCGTCCGGTGTGCGCGTCTGCGGCACATTCGAGCCCCAGAGGATGAGGAAGCCGGAATTGTACCAATCGGCTGATTCCGGAACGTCGGTCTGCTCGCCCCATGTTTGCGGAGAAGCTGGCGGCAGATCGCAGTACCAGTCGTAGAAGGAGAGGCACACACCCCCAAGCAGCGACAGATAACGGGCTCCGGCCGCATAGGAGACCATCGACATGGCGGGGATCGGCGAGAAGCCAGCGATTCGATCGGGGCCGTGAGTCTTCACCGTATAGGCGTTGGCCGCGGCGATGATCTCGTTCACCTCGTCCCAGGTGGCGCGCACGAAGCCACCATGGCCGCGCTTCTTCGTATAGGACGCGCGCTTCTCCGGGTCTGACACGATCGAGGTCCAGGCAGCCACGGGTGTCCGCGATGCTCGCGCGTCGCGCCACAGCTTTAGGAGCCGCGAGCGGACCAGCGGATATTTCACGCGATTACCGGAATAGAGATACCAGGAATAGCTGGCCCCTCTCGCGCAGCCGCGCGGCTCGTGATTTGGCAGTTCCGGACGCGTGCGCGGGTAATCGGTCTGCTGCGTTTCCCAGGTGACGATCCCGCCTTTGACATAGATCTTCCACGAGCACGAGCCGGTACAGTTTGCGCCGTGCGTCGAGCGGACGATCTTGTCGTGCTGCCAGCGCTTGCGATAGCCATCCTCCCAGCGGCGGTCCTCTTGCGTGACCACGCCGTGGCCGTTGGAAAACTCGTCAACGACGCGGTTGAAGAACGTCAGGCGATCGAGAAAGTGGCTCATCTATTGTCTCCCGCTTATTCTGCTGGTTGTACTGAGGTCGGAAGCGGCCCTTTTTGACCGCGCTCGATCTCGTAGAGCAGGCCGCCACGCCGCGCGTACACCCACCACGTTGTGGCGATGCACGTTACGTAGAAGGCCATGAATCCCCACAGTGCTGCCTCGGGGCCACCTGTGAGCGAGATCGAGGTTCCGTATCCCTTGGGAATGAAGAATGCGCCGTAGGCTGCAATCGCCGAGCTGAAGCCGATGATTGCGGCGCTTTCCTTTTCGGCATTGCGACGGCGCGTGGGGTCATCCGCGCTTGGCATCAGGCGATCCATCTCCATGCGCATGATCGCGGGGATCATCTGGAAGGTGGAGGCGTTGCCGATGCCGCTGACGAGGAACAGGAAGATGAACATCGCGAAGAAACCGGCAAAGCTGCCGACGCTGAGGAAGTAGAGGACGCCTGCGACACCGGCGGTCATGCCGATGAAGACCCAGAAGGTCACACGCGCCCCGCCCCATTTGTCCGCAATCCAGCCGGTGGCCGACCGCGACAGCGCGCCGACGAGAGGGCCGAGGAAGGCGTAGGTAAGAGCGTCGACCTCGGGAAACTGGATTTTCGCGAGCAACGGAAAGCCGGCCGAATAGCCGATGAACGATCCGAATGTTCCAGTATAGAGCCAGCACATGATCCAATTGTGCTTGCGCTGGAAAATGACGGACTGCTCGGAGAAAGAGGCGCGCGCTGATGCGATGTCGTTCATGCCGAACCAGGCGGCAAAGGCGGACGCGACGATGAACGGCACCCATACGTAACCGGCGTTCTGAAGCCACATTGGGAATGAGCGATCGCCTTCCGTCACTGTCACAGGTTCGCCGCCGAACCAGCCGAACACGCCAACCGTAATTACGACCGGGACCAGAAACTGGGCGACACTGACGCCCAGATTTCCGAGACCCGCGTTGAGGGCCAGCGCGTTGCCTTTCTCGCTTTTCGGGAAGAAGAACGAGATGTTCGACATGGAGGACGCGAAGTTGCCTCCGCCGAAGCCGCAAAGCAGGGCCAGCACCAGGAAGATCCAGTACGGCGTGTCTGGGTTCTGCACCGCCATGCCAATTCCGAGGGCCGGGAAGATTAGCGACCAGGTCGCAAGAGTGGTCCACAACCGGCCGCCGAAGATCGGCACCATGAAGGAGTAGAAAATTCGAAGCGTGGCGCCGGAGAGTCCGGGAACGGCGGCGAGCCAGAACAGCTGGTCGGTCGTGTATTGGAACCCGACAGACGGCAGCTTGGCGACGACGACGGACCACACCATCCAGATCGCGAACGAGAGCAAGAGCGATGGAATCGAGAGCCAGAGGTTGCGGCGCGCGATGTCGCGTCCGGTCGTTTCCCAGAACGTGGGATCCTCGGGCCGCCAATCTTCGAGGACGGCAGGCCCCATCGCGCCGACGTGATGCGGCTCGTGGATCGGCAACATTTCCGGGAGCTGGGGCAGGCGCGAGAGATCGGGCGCGGCCGCCTGGCGTTCCATGCGCCGGACCGAGACGTGCATCCAGATGAGCGACGCGGAGACGATCAGGAAAAGCAGCGCAAAGCAGCTTGTCCAGATTCCCGTGAGATCGTTGAGTGCACCGAACACGATCGGCAGGATGAAACCGCCGAGACCGCCGATCATCCCGACAAGTCCGCCGACCGCGCCGACGTTTTCGGGATAGTAGACAGGAACGTGTCTGTAGACCGCCGCCTTCCCGAGGCTCATGAAGAAGCCGAGGACGAAGATGATGATCGTGAAGGGCACGAGACCGGTCTTCAGCTCAAAGGAGATCGGGCCGCGTATGCCGTGAACCACATATTCAGTGGGTGGGTAGGACAAGACGAACGTGCAGGCGATCGAGACGAGAAACGTCCAATATAAAATGCGCCGCGCGCCGTATTTGTCCGACAGGTGGCCGCCGTAAGCGCGGAAGATGCTTGCGGGAACGGAATAGGCTGCCGCAATCATGCCGGCGGTGGTGATGTCGAGGCCGTACACTCCGATCAGATAGCGGGGCAGCCACAACGCGAGCGCGACGAAAGCGCCGAAGACGAAGAAGTAGTACAGTCCGAAGCGCCAGACCTGGACATTCTTCAACGGCGCAAGCTCGAGCCACACGCTCTTGGGCTGCTCGCCCTTGAGCCTGCGTTCGCGCAGGACGGGATCATCGTCGGTTCCGAACCAGAACACGATTGCCATCACCGCAAGCGCTGCCGCCCACACCTGAGCCACCGTGTGCCATCCATAGGCCACGAGCACGAACGGGGCCAAAAACTTGGTGACGGCGGAGCCGACGTTGCCGGCGCCAAAGATACCGAGTGCAGTTCCCTGCTTTCCGGCCGGATACCAGCGGGAGACGTAAGCGACGCCGACGGAAAAGGCGCCGCCCGCAATGCCGACGCCAAGCGCGGCCACGAGCATCTGGGGATAGGTTTTGGCGTAGGTGAGCAGCCATGCCGCCGCGGCCGCAGCGAGCATCACCAGCGCGAAGATGCGGCGGCCGCCATACTGGTCGGTCCAGATGCCGAGAATGATGCGGATGAGCGAGCCGGTCAGGATCGGCGTGCCGACCAGCAGGCCGAACTGCGTTTCGGTCAGGCCCAGATCTTCTTTTATCTGGACTCCAATAATCGAGAATATAGTCCAGACTGCAAAGCAGATCGTGAACGCGAACGTCGAAAGCCCGAGAGCTTTGTGTTGCTCGCCCGTGCGAATGCTCGTTCCATTCGTCATAACACTAGTGCTCCGCTCCAGTATCGGTGGAAGCTGATCGACGAGAACGATCACACGATCGAAGCGAGGCGATATTGATCTGAGTTAAGCTGTCTCAAATCAGGAGCGAGACTATGAGCGGGAAATTCCTGGAAAATTACGCCGTTACAATTGGTAAGCCGGTCGCGCGAAGAAAGTCGCCGACAATGGGCGTGCGTCGCACCTAAGCCGAGCGTTTGCGTCGGCATTTTCGATCGGACATCGTTTGCAGCAGACCTGCGGCGTAGCGCAGAAACGGTGTGCGCTAGTTGGCTCGCGTTAGGCGGGCGGGCGGAACGCGTGGCATTTTGCCGGGTCGGTCTCGAGACGCGCTCCGCCGATTAGGTCGATGCCGTACGGGATCGCGGGAAACACCGCGAGCATACAGAGGCGTATCGATGACGGCCGGCCTGGAAGATTGACGATGAGCGTTTTCCCTCGGACCCCCGCCGTTTGCCGCGACAGAATGGCCGTGGCCACCTGGGCGAGGCTCCGCTCGCGCATCAACTCTCCAAATCCGGGCAGGAGTCTGTGGCATACGGATTGCGTTGCCTCCGGTGTCACATCCCGCAAAGCAGGCCCAGTGCCGCCAGTCGTGAAAATGAGACTGCAGCCTTCGACGTCCGCCAATTCGATAAGCGTGTTCTCGATGTGCGCAATATCATCTGGGACCAGCCGCGCCACCGGCTGCCAGGGCGAGACGAGGATCTCGCTAAGCACATCCACGATCGCGGGGCCGCCCTTGTCTTCGTAAAGCCCGGCACTGGCGCGGTCGGAAACGGTCACGACTCCAATCTTGGCGAGCATGAGTGTCGGTTTCCTCTTGATCATGTCGCGATGACGAAAAACGCAACCGCGTCTAGATGGCGTTTAGCGAACTCTCGGCGACATCAGAATGCTCCCATAGAGAGCAGCGAACCCACCAAAGGCCACAACCCACGTAAGCCCGGAGATCGGCAGCAGGATGGAAGTGCGCTCGGGAAACAAGCCCGCGCCGATCCGCGCCGCCGCAGCGATGAGGATAGCCGCGTAAAGAACGACCGTTCCGGCCGGAGCCGTCAAGGCGCGCCCAGTATGTCCGCGTGAGACGCGCGTCATAATCGCGAGCGTCATCGTGCCGATCGCACCCGAGGTCCAAGCGTGGAGACCGGCCGTCGCGAACTCGTAGTTGTCTCCCAGTATGCTGAGGCCGATCAGCAGAAAGCCCAGTCCGACGAATAGGTAGGCGATGTGCAGGATCGCAAGAAGCGGCTCCGCGAAGGTGCGATGCGGCGTCCACCGTGCCTGGCGCAGGAAGTTCAATGCCGCAGCGGCGAGCATCGCCGAGCCTGCCAGCGGACGTACCCACGGCGACGCCTGCTCCATCCAGGGCAAAAAGACCCAGGCCAGCAACGCCGTGCCGCTTGTGAGCATGGCAACGATATCAAATCGGGCAAAGGCTTGAGGAAGGGGTCCGGGACGATTTTGCTTCAGCCAATTTGTGGTGAAGAACGGCAATATGCGGCCCGCGATGATCATGAGCAGGATCAGCACCAGGGCCACTGCGAGAGTGTGGGAAAACTTCGGTCGGCCGAACTGCCAGATTTCGTAGTGGAAGAACGCGTCGGCGGTCGCGAGACCGATAAGCACCGCGACGATCTTGAGGTTGCGAAAATTCTTCGCCGCCAGGATCTCGCGTCCGATGACGGCGGCCAGCACGATCGGAAAGCAGATCGAGAGCGCGGCCGTCAATGCTGGGTCGAGGTGGCTTGAGACGGCGACTGCGAGCCGGCCGGCGAGCCACAGGGCCACCAGTGCGCCGAGTTGCCAACCAGCGACCGGCGGCCGTCCCGTCCAGTTCGGCACCGCGGTCAGTAGAAATCCGGCGATGATCGCGGGCATGAATCCGAACAGCAACTCGTGCGCATGCCAGGCGGTGGGCGGAAACGCGCTTGGAACGGCGATCAGACCAAGGAACCATGGCACCCACAACGCGATCAATATCGCGGCAAAGAGCGCACCAAGCAGGAAAAAGGGGCGAAAGCCGAGACTGAGGAAAGTCGGCGGCGGAACGTTATGAATCTGCGATGTCATGACTAGGGGTCTTTCAGCAGCCGTCGTGTTGGAACGTGGCAGGATCGCGGATGAACGGCCAATAGACCTTGAGCCAGAGCAAGAACGCTGCGGCCCAGAGCAGGGCAACCAGCGTATAAGGTGCGGTCGGCAGGATTTCGGTAGGCCAGATCTCAGGAACGACCCGCAACATCATGGCGGCCACGAGCAGGAGCAGGGCCAATCGCGTCTGGCGCAGGAAGCCGAGCGCCTGACCCGTATGCCGAAGGCCCGCGATCGAGAATACGGTGAGCACGCCAAGTCCCAGCCCACCCATCAACGCGACGTGGAGGCCCGCATATTCCGAGAGCTGGAAGCCGAGGTGCGACAGACCGAGCAGTATGAGGCCGAGACCCGCTAACGCGGCCGAACCCGCGAGTGCCAGGATCTCGGCGCGGATGATCTCACGCCCGATGAAGCTTTCCGCAACGCGGTCCATGAAAGCGGCGCCGGCGGCGATGCAAAGATAGCCGATGGTCGGCTCGGAGAAGCCCGCGGCTTCCGCGGCGACGAGCAGCCCGACGAGGCCGGGCGCCAGGTTCATGCGGCCCGGATGCGGGCGGAAGGGCGACGTCTGCTGGCTGGGATCGAGCACCAAGTTCGTCACCGGCACGGTGATGCGGGCCAGCGCGAGGGCCAGAACGGCGAGGAATACGAAGCCTGTCAGATGCACCGTGCGCTCGGCGAGATCCGCCTCGGTGGCGATGTTAAGGAAAGCGTAGCGCGTCACGGTCTCGGTGACGAGCAGACAGGAGATCCACAGCGTCAATCCGATGAAACGCGTCGTGCGCTTCGAATGCGAGACCCGTATCAGGTAAGCGACCAGGAGGGCGAGCCACAGGACATCGCAGAGCGCCCCGACGAGTCCGAGGGCCTCGGCCCCGACAAGGCCGACGACGCGCGCCGTTCCCCACAGCGCTGCAAGAACAATGAGACTGCGGCCGTGCAGGCGCTCGGTATCTGTCCACTCCGGGACAGCGGTGGTGAGAAATCCGATAAGGGCGGCTCCGAACGATCCGATCAACATCTCATGAGCGTGCCAGAGATCGGGCGGAATGGCCGTTGCAAACGGTAGACCCAGTCCGAAGGCTGCCACCCAGAGAAACGGCCACAAGGCCGCGTGAATAGCCGCCAGGGGGAAGAAGAGACGGAACCCTTCGTCGCTGAGGATGTCGAGCGTATGCCGAAATGACGTCGCGGGTGTCGCTTGAGAGAAGTTCATGCGATCCGCCGCTCATCCGTGTCGTGGATATGGCTGAATAACGGGTCCTCCTTGAGATAGGTCTGCACGGCAGCGAACACTGCCGCATCGTCGCGCGCTCCCCGTTCGAGGGAGACGATGCGCTCGCCGGAAATGCCGCGCACCCGCTCGTCCATAACCACGATGCGGTCGGATATGCGGACGGCTTCGGCCAGATCGTGAGTGACGAACAGGCCGGCAAAGCGCGATTGGGTGGCGGCTTCGATGACGAGATCTTGCATCTGCCGTTTCAGGGCGACGTCGAGCGACGTGAACGGCTCGTCGAAGAATACGAAGTCGGGTTCGACGACAAGCGCGCGTGCGATCGCCACGCGCTGGCGCATGCCGCCCGACAGCTCGACAGGATACTTGTCGAGATCCTTGCGATCGAGAGACACGAGGTCGGCCGCCCGGCGGGTGAGGTCATGGCGCGTTGTGCGATCGACGCCCGCGACCCTCAGCGGATAGCTGATATTGCCCCGTGCCGTCGCCCACGGCAGCAGGCGAGGCTCTTGAAAGATCATGCCGTGGCGCCGGTAGCCCTGGGTAAGCCGTCCGCGTTGCGGCTCAATGAGACCGCCTGCGATATGTACGAGCGTGCTCTTGCCGCAACCCGATGGACCAACGAGTGCGACAAGCTCGCCGGGCAGGATACGGAGAGTGATCCTGTCGAGCACGGTGCGACCGAAATAGGCATGCGATATGCCGTCGAGGACGAGCGCCGTCATCGCTTGACCCCCCACGGACGCGCCGCCTCTCGCCAGCGCTCGAGCTCGGCGCGAATAGGCTGCACCGCGCCGTACTCGATTATGAAGATCACGGTGACGATGATCACCACCCATGCGATGGACTGAGCCACATCCAGATTAGAGCGCGACATGGCAAGCGCTACGCCGATACCGTCGATGTTCGCCAGCAGCTCGGCCATGACAGCAACCTTGAACGTCGAGCCGAGCGCGACCGCGAGCGCCGAAAAGTATTGCCCCGTCACGTGGCGAATCACGATCGTCCGAAGCCGCTGAAGCGGGCCGGCGCCGAACACTTTCGCCATATCCTCGAGCGAGCGGTCGCGCGCAGCAACGGATTCGGCGACGTTAGCAAAGACAAGCGGGAGGGATGCGACCACGGTCGTCGTCAGTACGGTTCCCGTACCCGACCCGAACCAGATCATGGCGAGCACGATCCACGCGATCGGTGGCACGCCCATGACGATCGTGAGCAAAGGCCGGGCGAGCCGCATGGCCGCCGCCGAATACCCGACGACAAGCCCGAGCGCACCGCCGAGAGCGGCTGTCAACAGGAAGCCTTGGATGGCGCGCAACGTCGTTCTCTCGGCAAGACGCCAGGTTTCGGCGGAGCTGAGCAACTCGCCGGTCGCACGGATCGTCGCGAGCGGCGAGGGAAGAATGAAATCGCCATAAGCCTCGTGACCCTGCTGCCAGAGAGCGGCAAACAGTGCCAACCCGGCGACACCGACCCATCCCGACCACAGAAAACGGCCGAGACGCGCAAGCCGATCGAGCAGAAGATGCGTCATCGCGACCTCACAGGTAGAACGCGTCGTCGGGCAGATGCCCCCCGATGTAGCCTGGATTGACGTCTGCCATTGCTTGCAGAACAGCCTCGATCGCGGGACGCACATCTCGGGCTCGCGTCGCCACCAGATTGCAATAAGGGATCGACTGTTCGATTACCGGCCAGGGCATCTGCAGCGGGCCGGCGGCGTTGTTGGCGGCGCGCGCCGGATGCGCCACGACATCAGCCGCGGCCTGGACCAACCCCTCCTGAATCGCCTCGATCACGGAAGCGTTCGCCTCCCGGAAACGATCGGTGACCACGAGGCCGGCCTGCGGGACGATCTTGTGTTCACCGGTCATCTTTCCCCACTCGACTTGAAGGTCGATCACCCGGTGTACGGCCTTGCCGGCGAGGCTGCCCTTCACGATGGCAGCAGACGCGGCGGGCTCCGGAATGAGCGCAGCATCGACACGGCCGAGCACCAGCATCTGCATGGCTTCTAGCGGTGTTGCGGTCGGGACCAGCTCGAGCTCTTTCGCGGCATCGATTCCGGCATGCCGGAAGAGGCGCTCGAGCAACAGGCTCGGCAGCTCGTTGGGGAACAGCGTCGCGAGCTTGCGTCCGCGCAGGGCTTCGAGGCTGGTCAATGACGCGTCCGTGGACATGACGTAGAGAATGCCGTTTGTCATGACGTTGACGAGCCGCACGCCCAGTCCGCGATTGTAGAGATTGGCGGCAACCGGAACCGGCATGATGCCGACGTCGAAGCTCTTCGAGGTCAGCCCGGCACGCACCTCATCGACCTGACGCCAAACTCTGAGCGTCGGCTTCCGCACGGCCGTATCCAGTCGCCCGGTCGCGATCGCATGCAGAACGGTAATCGAAGGGCCGGCGGGCGGCCCCCAGATTTCGAGGAGATCGAGCGCGGCCGCTGCGTGCGCGGCATCGGACGGCACGAAGCCAGAAGCGGCAAAAGCGCCGACCAGCGACGCCCCGCCTTCCAGAATGTTCCGACGTGTGAGCCCTTGGGAGCCGACGCGGCGGCTCCCAAGATTTTTGATTTTTACCATTAGAACTTCGCTTTTGCTCCAACGATGAAGGCGCGGCCATCGCCTGGCAGGAACACCGCTTGATTGGGATTCGACACCGTATCCACCACCAGCGTGGCAGAGGCATAGGTCTCGTCGAAAATGTTCGAGACCTCGCCGTAGAGCGTCAGGTTGTCGGTCACCGCGTAGCTCGACCGCAGATCGACCAGCGTGAACGCTTCGTTGTAAAGATTGTTGGCGTTGTCGACCGGCGTCTCCTCGGGCACCCAATTGACCTCTGCTTCCACCCAAAGACCCGGAATGACCGTGTAGCGCAGCGCCGCATTGAGGATATGGCGTGGAGCGCCGGCCAGGCGATTGTCGCCATGGTTGGCATCGCCGTCGAAACGGAAGTCCTGATAGGTGTAGGCCGCGCGGGCGCTGAGGTTGGCGGTCAGATCGAATGCAGTGCCGAGCTCGATCCCGAAATGGGTGGTCTTGTCGGCATTGACGGCACCGAGCGAATTACCCGAGGCGTCGCGTAGATTGAGCAGCTCGTCCTCGACCCACGAGTAGTAGGCGATCGCCGACCAGGCGACGCTGTTGGCATGGCCCTTCCAGCCGCCTTCGAGCGTGGTCGCGGTTTGGGCGTCGAGATCGGGCGTCGAGAAGACGGCTGCCCCCGTCGCGCCGGCGCTGGCATTCGGATTGCCGTTGATCGCAGCGATCAGATCATCGTGCGTCGGTGGCTCGAAGCTGCGGCTCACGGCGCTGAAGATCGTTTGATCGCGCGCAATCTCGTAGCTCAGCGCCAGGCTCGGACTCCATTCCTGGTAGGAATAGTCGTAGCTCGTGTCCGCGAACGCCCTGGCACCGCGCGCCCCGTTTGCCGCGTTGTAGAACGGGCGGGTGGCCGCAGTGTAAACGTCATCGTTTTCGCGCGTGGCGTAGGAATAGGCGATGGCGGGCGACAGCGTCAGCCGATCGGTCAACGGGATGTTGAAGCCGGCATTGATCGACAGCGTGCTGGAGTCGAACTCGTTGTCGCCGAAAAGCAGATCCTTCTTGCCGTGGTTATTGATGAAATAGTGACGGTCGGCGCTGCCGACGACATATTGCCCGGTCACCTCGAACAGCGGAAGCGCGCGACGTGCGTCCGGTGCGTACGCATACCGCAGAACTGTGGTGAAATCGCCGCCCTCGGTCTCGCGTACTCCGCTTCCGATAGGGAACGTGAAGCTGTCGTCGGTGTAGGTGTAGCCGAGGCCGACATCGAACAGGTTGGCGCCGTAGCGCGCGGTCGTGCGCGATCCGACGCGGAATTGCTCGGCCTCGCGCCGCGGATCGTCGCGACCTACGTTCGGGCCGACGCAGCCCGGCGGTCCGGAGCAGATCTGCTTCGGATCTTGTTCGAGCAGCGTACGCGACAGCGGGCCTGCAACGTCGAAGGCGAGATCCGTGTAGCCGAAGAACAAGCGTGTCGAGATGTTCTCGTTGACGCGTGCGCCGGCGTTTAGGTTGAAATTCGTGCGCTCGGATTCGTTGTGCTCACGGTACCCGTCGCGCTCGGCGTAGCTGAGGCTCGCGTGCGCATCGAGCGCGCCCTGGCGTGCGCCGGCCTGGGCGTTGGTGGCGAAGTGGCCGAAGCTGCCGCCTTCGATCGAGACCTCTGCCCCAGGCGACGTAATGCCGGTGGGAGAGACGAAATTGATGGCGCCGCCGAGCACAGTAGCACCGAGCCGATTGGCCGTGTAGCCGCGGTAGATCTCGGCGAACGCCGCGCTCTTTGGATCGGCGAAGCCTACGATGTAGGAGCCATCCGCCCGGTTGATCGGCAGGCCGTCCTGTAGCACCAGAGTGCCGCGCTCTGACGGGTTCTGCTGCAGGCCCGATCCGCGGATCTGCAGACGCGGCTGATCGTTGCCGCCGAAGAAGTTCTGCACCACGACGCCCGGCACGAATGCCAGCATTTCCGACAGCGATGCTGAGGCTTTCGGGCCCATGTCCTGATTGGTGACCACGCTGGCGCCACCTGCAATGGCATCGAGCTTTTGCGCGGCCTCTGAGGCGGCCGATCGGTCTGCGCCTGAACCGTCGGCAGATGCGTCTACCGCTGCCGGCGATTGCGAAGCGGCCGACGAGGTGGTGCTGGCCGCCTTCTTCTTCTTCGCCTTCGGAGCAGACTGAGGCGTGGCACCTTCAACCACCACCGGCGGCAGGTCGACTGTCGCACCGGGAGCCGCCGACTGGCTCGACGCCTGGGCAGGCCATAGCAGGAGGGCAGCGAGTGTGATCAAGGCGCTGTCCAACTTGCCGACAGATCGGCCAAGTCCAGTGTTGTCCGCTGCGGCGCCAGCATGGCGCCCGCTCCCTCTTTCGTCCCGTGGATCCAGCATTCCTCGTCACTCCGTGTGGTCAATTTCTTGACCAACGTAATCAACTTATGATCGGGTCGACTTGTCCGCGGTCAAGTGCAGATGACGAGAGGGCGATCTGTGTCCAGCAGGACACGCACAAGCGCATTTCCTAGGCCTCCGGACCATGATTGCTTCGGACCTTCTCAGTCCGATCGCGTGAATCTCATCTAGGGGTCGAGGTCCGCGAAACGAGCGAGCTTGCCAATATCTTTGACGACAATTCTCCGCCGTCTGGCTTCGACGCCTATAGAGGAGAGCTCGCTAAGTGCGCGCGACAGCGTTTCTGGAGACATGGACAGTCGGGCGGCGATATAGCGTTGCCCGACAGGCAGCTCGAAATGACAACTGCCACCATTGTCACCACAGATTCTATACAGGAATGCTGCGACCCGGCGCTGCGGCGACCATTCCTGATCCTGCTCGATACGGGACACGAGGTGCCGCAACTTTCTAAAGACGGCCGCAATGATCGAGAGCGACAGCTCCGGGGATTGCAGAATGAGGTTGCGAAATCGGGCGGTATCGATGCGGGCCACTCGAAGATCAGTTGCGGCCTCGGCGCTCGCAGGGTAACGCGCATCGCGGGCCAGCATGGCCTCGGCAAATGAGTCACCGGGTCCGACGAGATGGATGGCCGTGCGTTCGCCGTCGGACCCTTCGCGGAACACTGCAACCCATCCGTCGAGGATGAAATAGAATGCAACGGCTGGATCACCCTGGTTGAAGAGGATACTGCCGGTGGTTAGCGTCATGGTTGGCGTCTCGGACGCAAATCGCTGGAAATCGCTCTCTGGAAGGCCGCTCAGAAACAGCGCACTTCTCAGCATTTCTAGGTCGCGACGATCGATTGCCATGGCGCTCCCTAGATCTCTGACCATTGACCGGTAAACAATACTAATTTAATCAAGTTGTAGGACGCAGATCAATCCCTCGCATGGCCACGGCGCCCGGCTCTTGATCGAAGTTAGGCGCTCGTCATTGCTGTTGTCCGCAAGGCTGCTGTCGCATTGGCGCGATGCGATCCCGTTCCCGCAAATTTCGTCTTCGTTTGTGCGCCGCTTCTGATCACGCGCGCCGGGCGCACGAAGGTCATCCGCTCCTGACGTCTGCAGACGTGGAGCCCATCCCCGCTAAATTGCCGCATACGGTGTCGCCGCTCTCTTTGCTCCATCACAAAGAGTGAGCCGCCAATACTCCTAGAAAAGAGCAAGTCGGGTGACACTAGCTCTAAGTCATCGAAAAGGAGAAAGCCAATGGGTGAGCAGTTTGAGATGACACGCCGCGCCGTGGTGGCGAGTGCGGCTTTTGCCGGTGCTCTGCTACCTCTTGGTGGCGCCACCTCCTCACATGCGGAGAAGGCAGCCGCGAAGCCCGCGTCCGCGGACATTGCGTCGTTGCCGCGCGTGAAAGTCGAGCTGGTAAAGCCTCCTTTTGTCCATGCGCATACGCAGAAGGCGGAAGGCGGGCCCAAGATCGTAGAGTTTACGATGACGATCGAGGAGAAGAAGATCATCATCGACGATAAGGGCACGGAGGTCCATGCGATGACCTTCAACGGGTCCGTACCCGGCCCGCTGATGGTTGTGCATCAGAACGACTATGTCGAGCTGACGCTGATCAATCCCGCCACGAGCAGCATGCCGCACAATATTGATTTCCACTCGGCAACCGGCGCGCTGGGCGGCGCGGGACTGACACTTGTCAACCCGGGCGAGAAGGCCGTGCTGCGCTTCAAGGCGACCAAGGCTGGTGTCTTTGTCTACCATTGCGCGCCTCCCGGCATGGTGCCGTGGCACGTCACGTCGGGCATGAACGGCGCCATCATGGTGCTGCCGCGCGAGGGCCTGACCAATGGCAAGGGTAAGGAGCTAACCTACGATCGCGTCTATTACGTCGGCGAGCAGGACTTCTATATTCCGCGCGACGAGAAAGGAAAATTCAAGAAGTACGAAACCGTGGGCGAGGCCTATTCCGACACGGTGGAGGTCATGCGCACGCTCACTCCGACACATCTCGTTTTCAACGGAGCGGTCGGAGCACTCACCGGTGACAATGCGCTGAAAGCCGCCGTCGGCGAGAAGGTGCTGATCATCCATTCTCAGGCCAATCGGGATACGCGTCCGCATCTCATCGGCGGCCACGGCGACTATGTCTGGCAGACGGGCAAGTTTCTCAACCCGCCTGATGTCGATCAAGAGACCTGGTTCATTCCAGGCGGAACTGCAGGCGCGGCCTTTTACACTTTCGAGCAGCCGGGAATCTACGCCTACGTGAACCACAATCTGATCGAAGCGTTCGAACTCGGTGCGGCGGCCCACTTCACCGTCACAGGAGACTGGAACTCCGACCTGATGACCTCGGTGCTGGCGCCCACGGGGAGCTGACGCCCGCGCGAAGCGGGCACCATGCCGGGATCGGCGGCGCGTCGCCCAGATGGGAGCTGGGCGGCGCGCGGAGAGCCTGGACGCAAGACCACATCTGAAGGATGTGCCAGGGGGCTTTCATGAGCATGCCTTCCACAAAGTCAGACGTATCGTGGACGTCCGTTTTGTTGTTGCCACTGCTGCTGGCGGGGCTCGGCGGGTGGGGAGGGGCTGCCATCAAAGCGGGACTTGGGACGGCCGCGCCGACTGGCGCTGTTCTGAGTGAGCCGCTGACGATCGTCATCGCGCCGCGGGATTTTAGCTATCGTGCCGCCGGGGACTACTACAAGAACGGTGTTGCGGTCGATGGGCCGATGCAAACGGTGTCGATGACACGCCCGCTCACGATCATGAAATATCAGGTTTCCAATGCCGACTACGCACTCTGCGTTGAGGCAGGCGCATGCGCGGCGGCCGAGCCCGAGTATCCTGCGGCTAACCGCAAGACTATTCCGGCAACAGGCATCAGCTATGGGGATGCTCAAGACTATGCGTCGTGGCTCAGCCAACGGACCGGTGCGGTCTGGACGCTGCCCACCGATGAGGAGCTTGCTTTTGCGGCGGGATCGCGCTTTCCGGACGATGCGCTGGGCGCGGATCAAAGCAGCTCCAATCCTGCCGAGCGTTGGCTTGCGAACTACGCTCGTGAGGCTCAGCTTAAGACCTCTCGCGATCCGGACCCTAAGCCGGCTGGACATTTCGGCGAGAACGAGTTTGGCTTCGCCGATTTCGGCGGCAATATCTGGGAATGGACCACGACCTGCAGCCGCCGGATCGATCTTGGATCGTCGAACCCGGAGAGAAACGAGACGGCCGATTGCGGCATCTATCACGCCATTGGAAAGCATCGTGCGCCGATGGTCTTCTTCGTTCGCAACCCGAAGGGCGGCGGCTGTGCGGTCGGCACTCCGCCCGACAACCTCGGATTCCGCCTCGTCAAGGACACAAGATGGTATGCGCCGCTTTTCAGATACCTGCAGGGAAGAGGGTTGCTTACTTAGATGGAGGTCGGCTGCGACGCCAAGCGTATGCCCGATGTATGCTATCGTTCTTTGTTGTTCCCATCCGGTATGATAAATTTCCGAGATCAATTGCGGTGAGGCCGCTGGGTCGTGAAAGTTGACCGGATAGCCGTCAGGTCGCTCCCTTTGTTCGAAAGGATGAGCGACGTCGATCTCGATTCGTTTTTGGATCATGCGTCGTCGTGGCCTGTGCTCACAGGCGAAACGGTATTCAAACAGGGCGAGCTGGCCACCAGCTTCTACCTGCTTCTTAGCGGACGGTTGAAAGTCACCCAAGTCACCGGCGACGGCCAGCAGTTCATCGTTCGCGTCGTGCATCCTGGCGAACTGTTCGGATTCGCAAAGGCGCTGCAGCGTCCTGATTACCCCGCCACGGCGACAGCGGTAATGGAGAGCGTGGTTCTCTCTTGGCCTAGCAATCTTTGGTCGCAATTTGTCGAACAGAACGGCCGCCTGGCCGTCAGCGCGATTGAGACGATGGGCAAACAACTCGAGGAGGCCCACTCGCGAATCCGGGAGATGTCCACGGAGGAAGTGGAGCGTCGGATCGCCCATGTCATTCTGCGTCTCTCACTGCGGGCTGGGCGGAAAGAGGAAAGCGGAATTCGGATCAACTTTCCGATCTCTCGCCAAGACATTGCAGAAATGACCGGAACGACTTTGTATACGGTATCGCGCGTGCTCACCGCCTGGGAAGCGCGGGGGCTCGTCAAGGGCGGGCGGCAGAAGATTGTCATCTGCGATCTCCCCGGCCTATCGCTTCTTTCCGAGGGCGCTCGCGACTGACGCGCTGACGTTCGCTGGCGACGCCGTGTTCGAATCCGTCTTTTGTGGGAGCTGGCTGAGACCGGCGAGATGCTGGTGGCAGCTCATCTGCCGTTCCCGGCCTTTTCGCGAACCCTACGACTCCTGCTCGCGAACCGGCTTTAAACCGCGGTCGGCGATAACCTTGTCGAACCCCGCCTCGAGTTCGGTTTGCGACAGCTCGGGAAACTTCCTTCGGAGTGCCGTCAACAAGCTCGCGTCCTGATGACCGAGCGTGATCAAGCGATCGAGTTCGCGGGAAAGCTCGCCGAAGTCTGTCATTTCGCCTGTTCACTCTTTGAACTGTCTATTTCAGTCGTCCCAAACGAACCGCCCGGCATCAGCCGGCAAAGTGCGGATAGGCGACGGTGCGTGGCTTTGACGTTTGTCCGGCGCGACGAACGTGAAAATCGCAGTACGGGTGTCCGTCGACCTTGCGCTTGCCGCAGAAATGGAAGTCGGCGCCTTGTGGGTCTCCGATCGGCCAACGGCAATCGTCTGCCATGAGCGTTTCCATTGTTTTTCTCTGGTCGACAGGAATGACCGGTTCGGGCTGCAGGACCGGTCCTGTAGATTTTTTGTTTGAGAACATGGCTAGCCCTTTATTGAGAAACGCGCCGCGCATGATTGCCGGAACGCAATGTGGACAGGAACGCGATGCGCGTAGCGCGCATTCCGTGGTCCATTTCAGAGTTGGACTTGGTAGTCCTTGAGGTCGACCTGCGTCATTGCGAGCGCGGCATCACAATCACCATCTCGTCCCTTCGGAGTTGGTGACAATCTGCGGAGCTTTTTTTTTTTGAGGCGACGTGCCGATGGGGAGCGTTGGAAGAGCCCCTCATGGACACGATGCATTACCTTAGCATCCAATGCCGGATTGTGCTAACGATGGTTTGAACCATCCGTTCTCTGAACCGGCTCCTCGACGAGGAGAGATTGGCAACCCGAATTCAAGAGCCGACCCGTCTGCGGTTCGGTCGTCACGGCGCGATATGATGGGTTGCGTTACGCCGCATGCAATTGGATTGCTGCTTTAGCATCCTGCGATCTGACATTAGGCATGCTTGCGAGCCGGATGAGTTCAAGCGGATCACGGCAAGCGGGATTTGTCGTCTGTGCGTCTCACCTTTGTGCATGGCACATTTCCGCGAAAGGATAAGATCATGACGAGTTTTCAGACAACACTTCCCGATGGTCGCGATATCCACGTTGTGCGAGGGCCCAACGGCTCGTGGTTGGTCAAGCAGGGTGTAAATCGGCTCTCCGCACCGAGCTATCGCATACGCGCCCATGCCGTGGCGTTCGCGCGCGCGGCCGCCCATGGCTCGCGTTCAGATATGATCGTGCACGATATCAGCGGACTCCAGACCCGTTATTCCCATGCGTCGCTCAGCTATCCAAGCGCGCTTGATTGATCATGCGACGCGTCCAGCATCAGTGGTTCGGAGAAGTGAAAACGCTGTATCGGAAGGCCAAGCTCATCAGTGAGGCCGAAGCGCGTTACATCATCGCGCACGCAACCGCGACATCGAGTGAATGGGTCGTTGTCCAGCACATGGATCAATGGTTCGACATGCGGGGCATGACAACGACCGAGATCGCAGATTTACTCGATGAGCTAAACCGCAAGTGGGCTGCGGCACTCGCGGCCGGCATTGAAAGACCGCACTAGCTGGTCTCGTCTTGCGTGAAACCCGCGATATTTGTTCCAATCAATCGGCACACCGTGCGAGGTCGAATGACGTTCCTGGCGTTGTTCGATCGCCTAACGCCGTGATGCGTCTGGCGCCTTGCTTGGGGCTGCGACCCGGTTGAGGTTACGCTCGCGCGTGCGTTCCTCGACAAGCATGCGGACGCAGATCCCGATCACGATGAGGAGCGTGCCCATCAGCGCAAGACATCCGGCTATTGCGTCCGGTCGGAGCAGCGCCAGTATGAACACACTTGTCGCGGATACAACCGCCCATGTCCAAAGAGGGAGCACCCACAGCGCAGCGTCGCAAATCCAGCAGCGATCCGCGTCTTGGTTCGTCGGCATCCGCATGGCCCTCTGTGTACCCAAGCGGACGGCGTGCGCCCGTTCTCTGAAAAGAGCAACCTCAATATGAGTAGTCCGCAACGGTCGCGGCGAGGATGGCTAGAGGATGCCGCGCACGCTCCAGGCATGGACGAGTTCCGTCGCCTCTAACATGCGGGACACTTCGCCGGAGATTTGGCTATCGAGCATACCGAAGCAGGTTCGAAACTTCGTCACCCAACGAGATTAGGATCCTCGCTGTCGTGTGCATGGCCAATGGCTTCGAGCAGCTTGCGATCGAGTAAAGCAGGGTCGAGCATGACTTTCTGATCGTGAACGGACGTGACGGCCTTCCTTGGAACGACGAACTCACCACGGTTCTCGATGTAGAGAACAATGGATCCGTTGCGAACTTCCCTCACGGCCGCGATGCCTTCGCTTCCTTCGGCAACGAATACCATGAACCCCGGTTCAATCGTGGCTGCCATGTCGAGTTGCTCTCCAATATCTGTCTGTGTCGAGGTGGTCACGTCAGGTCGCTACAACGCGCTATCGAGATTGCGATGGATGCGTTGTCTCGAGCGGGGCCGGAGCAGTCGGAGGATTGGCGTATTTCGCAATTAAGACGATAGAGGATACCAGGATCGTGACGGCAATGGTCGTCGCTACGATGCCGGACATGCTGCTGCGCGGCTCGGTCGCGATCTTCCTGACTTCTGTTTCCGGTTCCATGTGGGCCTCCGCAAACCAACATTTTCCAACGCAGACAAGCATCCTTAGGTTCCTGAGAATTCAAGTCGCGCATTTATTGGGTGAGATGGGCCGAAGCGATCAGCACAATTGTCTTGCTATTACGCGTCTGAAGGCGTTAGTGGAGATATCGGTTTTGGCCAGACAATCAGGCCGTTTGCCCAAATTATTGGGCGCACGCTCAGACAATCTCCGAAAATCGTATGACCGCTTGGCCACGCGCTCTGCGTGCGCATAGGCATATCTAAGGAACAGACAATGCAAATCGGCACCGTTAAATTCTACAACGATCAAAAAGGCTTCGGCTTCATTCAGCCTGACGACGGCAGCAAGGACGTCTTCGTCCATGCGACTGCCCTCGAGCGCGCGGGAATGAGCGGCCTGCGCGAAGGCCAGAAGGTCTCGTTCGACACGCAGGAAGATCGCCGCACCGGCAAGATCGCCGTCGGCACGATCGCCGCTGCCTAAGCGCCGTTGCACACATAGTTGTGCGCCGGCTAAGGCCGTCCCTCGCGGGGCGGCCTTTTTGCTACGTTTCTATTGTTGGCAACGATGAGAGGTCCGCTGATGCCCGATCCGGTCTCCACAAAGTACGGCATGTGCCCCAAGTGCGCGGCGGCTCCCAACATCGTCGTTGTGCCGCTCCGCGCTCGTGACGAGGTGTCGAAGACCACGGTCCCTGTCCTTCAGTTCCTATGTGATCAATGCCGCACGATCCTTTCAGTGGCCCTCGATCCGGATTGGCAGGCGCAAATCGTTGCGGGACAATTGAGGACCGTGGGCGAAAGATCCGATACGAGCCATTGAGCTGGCAACAAAGCAGGATGCCCTGATCGAGAGAGCGCTGTTGCGAACAACCGGACGGCTGCGCGCTGGGCTCGAAGCCATGCGCTGAATGGATAACCGACTGGCACTGCAGCATACTTGACGAAATTGCCGCCGGGCTGCCAAAGATGATTCCATTCTGTCGGGGGGAATGGAAGCTATCGATGCGGTTCTTCGGGGGGCACTCGTCGGGGGGAGTATCGCCGATCCGTCAGGGGAGATGTCCCTGATGGCGATGGACAGTGGCGAGCCAACCCAAGCGTTGCGCGGCATCATTCTCCCAAATGAGACGTCGCCGAGTGTAACGGTTTCTCGTCGGCAGCCTTCCGAACCGGAGATTCTGGCGCCCGAAGGCGTGACGTTCCGGCACGAAACGGATGCGCTGGGCCGTACGCACGCGAAATTCTTGAGAAACGGCAAAGAAGTCGGATCGGCAGTCATCCGGGACTTCGGCCACTCAATTCAGATCACTAACTTTCAGATAGCCAGAGGCGCTCGGCGCCAAGGGATCGGGACGGCGTTTCAGTCGTACATCGAAGCCCAGCTTGGCAAGCGAGCGGTGCCCGATGGCATGTTGTCGAAAGCGGAATACCGGCGTTGGATGAAGCTCGACCCCGTTGCGGTGCAAAATTACGTCAAGGGTACGAAGAGCTATACGCCTCGCACGGGAAGCGATGCCTATTTCGCCGCGCTAGGTGGACCGCCCGTGCCTGGCTCGCGTGCCGCGAAACACCTCTCGGCGCAGGCTGATCTGCTCGCGCAAAAGCAAACGCCAACGAAGCCTCGGAAACGCCGCGCTCGGTCGCCGAGCCAAGGCGCCGGGGCCAGGGTCGACAACAAGCGGGTCAACAAGCGCGTCGACAAGCGTACGGCTCGCGTCGGCTCGATTGAGCGTACGGCCTCTGATGCTCGCGAACACAAGCGCTGATACGAGCCTCGAGCGCGTCGCGCAAAGCCGAAGCTCGGACTGCCCCGACGCCCGATCTCAATCATAGGCATCCGTTGTGACAAGGCATCGCGATGCAGCACTTTGTCGGAGACGGTCGCGGCTGGCGGCTGGCTGCGAAGTGTGGGCGGGACGTTCCTCACCAGCGGAAAAGTTCACTGGCCCAGGGCTGTCGACATTGAATTAACTCTTTGACGGCGCTTCCAGCTGGCGAGGGGTATGCGATCGAGCGCGGCCGCGCTAGATTGCCGAGAGCTAACGACCATCGCCCGAAGAGCCGCGACCAAAGACAAAGCTAGAAAATGCAGCCTGCTGATAAACGTGGAATTCTTGCGACGCTTTTCACGTGGTTGGCGGCAGGTGTCCGCGGCCTGTTCCTGGCGCTCCTCGTCACCTGGGCGACGCTTGCCATCTACTATTCCAACCTGCCATGGCCCACCCTGCGGCTCGCATCCGCCGTGGCGTTCGCGGCTTTCTCGATTTGGGCGCTTTGGATTTCTCCCAACCGGAGCAGGCTGTTCGCCTTCGTCGGAGCGTTTCTCGCCGTCGTGACATGGTGGATATTGATCCCGCCCTCGCATGATCGCGAATGGCGGCCGGAGGTCGCGGTGATGCCGCGTGCCTTTATCGACGGAGATCGCGTGCGCCTCACGGGAGTACGCAACTTCGACTTCCGCAGCCGCAACGACTTTACGGTGCGCTACGAGGAGCGGGAGGTCGAGCGATCGCACTTGATCGGGATCGACTTTTACGTCTCCTACTGGTCCGAAGGCCCGGTGGGCCACACGTTCCTCAGCTTCATCTTCGACAACGCTCCACCTTTGGCCGTCTCGATCGAGACGCGGCCTGAGGTCGGCGAAAGCTTTGCCCCGATCGCATCTCTGTTCAAGCAATTCGAGCTGATCTATGTCGTGGGCGAGGAACGCGACTTGGTCGGCTTGCGAACCAATCATCGCAACGAAACGGTCTACCTCTACCGCCTCAATACCTCAGCTGCGGACGCGCGAAATCTGTTTGATATCTACATGGACCGGATCAACGAACTCGCGGATCGACCGGAGTTCTATCACCTTCTGAGCAACAGCTGCACGATCAACATCATCCGCTACGCAAACGCCGCCGGCCGAGCCGGTCGGTTCGACATCCGCCATCTCTTGAATGGCTTGATCGACAGCTATCTCTATCACTCGGGCCGAGTCGACACGACGTTGCCGTTTCCTGAGCTGCGCCGACAATCGCTTATCAATCAGGCAGCTCAACAAGCTGGTGACGCAGCTGATTTTCCGGAACGTATTCGCGCGAATTTGCCGACGACGCGGAGCTCGCAGCCCGTCTCCTCCGATTGAGGCGGATGATCCTCAGCTGATGCATTGGGCCGTTCGCAACCGCTGCAAAACGGCCGACTTCCTCAGCCAAGCTATGTCGGGTGGAACCAGAGACCGCACGAGACGCTTCTGCGGTATCGCCACATTATCTTGCAAACGCCAGTTTCCGTCTCGTGGATGATCCGAAAGGACACGCTATGGCCAAGAACACGATTTGCCTGTGGTACGACAAGGACGCCGAGACTGCCGCAAGGTTCTACGCCGAGACCTTCCCGGATAGCGCGGTTGCTGCTGTCCACCGTGCTCCCAGTGACTACCCGTCCGGCAAGGCGGGCGACGTGCTGACAGTCGAATTCACAGTCGCCGGCGTCCCGTGCATCGGCCTCAACGGGGGCCCTGTGTTCAAGCACAACGAAGCCTTTTCATTCCAGATCGCCACCGACGATCAGGAGGAGACGGACCGCTATTGGAACGCCATCGTCGGAAATGGAGGCCAGGAGAGTGCGTGCGGCTGGTGCAAAGACAAGTGGGGCATCTCCTGGCAAATCACGCCGCGCGTTCTGACCGAAGCCATGGCAGCAGGTGGTGAAGAAGCAAAGCGCGCGTTTGACGCGATGATGGACATGCGAAAGATCGACGTCGCGGTGATTGAAGCGGCGCGCCGCGGCTAGCGTTCGACATCCATCGTCCCCAGTTGGCCAGGCGCAGACAAAGTCTGCGCCTTGGTTGTGGTCAGGCTCCCGTCAATTTGCTAAGCCGACTCTCTAGCTGTTCAGCGAACGGATAAACGTGAAAAATGACGCGGGACGCCGAGCCACTGCCTGATGACGCGAACCCGCCAACGGCGAACGCAGAAGTTGAACCAGTAGAGGTCCCCCCTAGCGACTTCTACGGACGGTTGCGTCAGGTCGGCCCAGGCCTCATCGCGGCCGCGACCGGCGTGGGCGCCGGCGACCTGGTCGCGACCATGATCGCCGGTGCGCGTTTCGGTACCGTGCTGCTGTGGGCCGCCATTCTCGGCGCCGTTTTGAAGCTGGCACTGGCTGAAGCCACAGGGCGCTGGCACCTCGCATCGGGAATGACTCTCCTCGACGGCTGGCGCCGCCTTGGCTACTGGGCCACGGGTTTCTTCGGCGTCTACATCGTGATTTGGGGCTTCGTGTACGGTGCCACCGCAATGTCGGCGGTCGGCCTGCCCCTGAACGCTCTCTTCGGCGGCCTCTCGGTGCGCTACTGGGCCATGCTCGCGGGTATCACGGGCCTGGTGCTGGTTTGGGGGCAGCGGTATGCGGCGTTCGAACGCTTCATGACTGTGTTGGTTGCGATCAAATTTTTTGCGGTCGTAGCAACCGCGTTGCTGGTTTCTCCGAACCTCGGCGACCTTGCAAGCGGACTCGTACCGCGGCTCCCCTCTGGCTCCACAATCTACGTCCTCGGCCTCATCGGCGGCGTCGGCGGCACCATTACCATGGCGGCTTACGGCTACTGGATGATGGCCAAAGGCTGGCGCAACACGGGCTGGCTGTCCGTCATGAGGCTCGACAACGCCGTTGGCTACACCATGACCGCGATCTTCGTCGTCGCGATGCTGGTTGTCGGTGCGGAGATCCTGCAAGGCCAGGACCTCACAGAGAATGACCGAGGACTCCTAACGCTCGGCAACGAGCTTGGAGTGCGCTACGGCACTTGGGCGCGCACGCTCTTCCTTGTTGGATTCTTTGCCGTGACGTGGACCTCGTTGCTCGGTGTCTGGAACGGGGTCAGCCTGTTGTTCGCGGACTGGGTCAGGATAATCAAGTTGCCTCACGGCGCGCATGCCGATGGCGACGACGAGACCTATGACGCTGGCAAAGCAGAAACCAGCACGGCCTTTCACTTCTACCTCATATGGCTCACGCTGCCGCCGATGACGATCCTCTTCTTCGACAGGCCGTTCCAGGTCACGCTTATCTACGGCGTGCTGGGCGCCGCATTCATGCCGTTCCTTGCCGTAACTCTGCTCGTGCTTTTGAACTCGCGCTTTACGCCGCCGTCCGCTCGTCCAGGCTGGCTGTCGACCACTATGCTCGTCGCCACCGCGTTGCTCTTCATAGCGCTCTTCGCCGCCGACCTCTCCGCGCGGTTCGGTTGATCTCGCTCCGCTATGGGCTCTCGCGTTCCGCTTATATGGCCGCTATCAGCAAGCGCTGCGATAACGGAGGATCTGTCATCTCGCCTGCGACACATTGCAGGCCGCACAACGGCCCGGTATTGTCATCAAGCCGCCCGGGCATTGCAGTAGAAGCGGATCTTCTCTTTGAGAAAGGGTCTCGCGATGGGCACACGCTACACAGACAACACGCTTGCCGAAAATCCGCCTGGTGGAAAAGAGCATGTCGTTTCTACCGAGACAGCCAGCACGCTCCCTTCCGACCTGTGGCGTACCAGCGGCAAGACGAAGTGAGTGCCACGAGTAAGGAACGCGTAGCCGCATCGTTGGGCTGTGTGGCTACGCGCTTCGCGTAATATCTATATTCCTGAAACGTAGCGTCTTGCCTCTTTAGTCCGCTTTCGCGGCTTCGTGATCCGCTTCCCCCCGTTCGCTCCTGAACATGCGCTCCAGGAACGTCGCAAGCTTATCGAGATAGATATAGACGACCGGCGTCGTAAAGAGCGTCAGAGCCTGGCTGACGATCAACCCGCCAACCATGGCATAGCCGAGCGGCTGACGGATCTCCGAGCCCGTACCCGCGCCGAGCATCAGCGGGATGCCCCCGAGCAGAGCCGCCGCCGTTGTCATCATGATCGGACGGAAGCGCAGGATGGCCGCTTTGCGAACGGCTTCCTCGGGCGAAAGACGCTCGTCCCGTTCGGCGGTGATGGCAAAGTCAACCAGCATGATGCCGTTCTTCTTGACGATGCCGATCAACAGGATGATGCCGATCATCGCGACGAGTGAGAAATCGAAGCCAAACAGCATAAGCGTGGCGATGGCGCCGGCGCCCGCAGACGGCAGCGTGGACAGGATCGTCAGCGGATGAATGAAGCTTTCGTAGAGAACGCCGAGGATCAAATAGATAACGACGAGCGCAGCAACGATCAGCATCGGTACGGTCGAGAGCGAATCCTGGAAGGCCTGCGCGTTGCCCTGGAAGCTCGTGCGCAGTGCAGGGGGTAAGCCAAGCTCTTGTTCCGCGGCTTTGATGGCCTCGGTCGCCGTGCCGAGAGATCCTGCCTCGGCGAGGTTGAAAGTCATGGTCACGGCCGGGAACTGGCCCTGGTGCGAAATCGACAGGGGCTGTGTCTTGCGCGTGGTCCAGCTGGCGAACGCGGCCAGCGGTACCTGTTCGCCGGTTGTGGGCGACTTGACGTAGATTTTCTCGAGGCTTTCCGGTGTTCCCTGCAACTCCGGCAAGATCTCCATAACGACATGATAGCTGTTCTGCTGGGTGAAGAACTGCGCGACCTGGCGCTGACCGAAGGCGTCGTAGATCGTATTGTCGATGGCGCCGAGGTCGAGGCCGTAGCGCGAGGCTTGATCCCGGTTGATATCCAGCGTCAGCGTCATGCCGGCGCCCTGTTGATCGGTGGCGACATCGCGCAACTCGGGCAGCGTCTTCAGTTTCTCGAGAACTTTCGGCGCCCATTCGTTGAGCTCGGCGATGTCCGGATCCTGCAGCGTGTACTGGAACTGCGCGCGCCCCGCGCGCCCGCCCACTGTGATGTCCTGCGCCGCCTGTAGGTAAAGCTTCACGCCTTCGACGCTCTGGTTTGCCTTGCGCAGGCGCGCGATGATCTCGTAGGCCGAGGCATTGCGTTCGCTACGCGGCTTCAGCGTGATGAAGAAGCGTCCGGTGTTGAGGGAGGCAGACGCGCCGCCGGCGCCGATGGCCATTGCGTAAGTCTCGACGTCCGGGTCTTTGCCGATGATCACGCCGAGCTGCTGCTGAAGGCGCATCATCTCGGCGAAGGACACGTCCTGACCGGCTTCGGATGTACCTTGTAGCAAGCCGGTATCCTGCTGCGGGAAGAAACCCTTGGGAATGGTGATGAACAGCATGGCCGTAACGGCAATGGTCGCGAAGAACACCATCAGCGTCAGGAAGCGATGGCGCAGGCAGACATCCAGCATCCGCTCATAGCCGCGCAACATGGCTTCAAAGCCCCGCTCGCTCCAGGCGTAGAGACGGCCGTGCCTGACCTCGCGCTCGACGCGCAGAAAGCGAGAGCACATCATCGGTGTGAGCGTCAGCGCGACGAAGGCCGAGACCGCGATGGTCATGGTGACGGTCACCGCGAACTCCCGGAACAGGCGGCCTATGATACCGCCCATCAGCAGCAACGGAATGAATGCAGCCACCAGAGACAAGCTGATCGACACGATGGTGAAGCCGATTTCCCGGGCGCCTTTGATCGACGCTTCGAACGGATTCATGCCGTCCTCGACATGTCGGACGATATTTTCGAGCATGACGATTGCGTCATCGACGACGAAGCCGACGGCGATGGTCAGCGCCATGAGCGACAGGTTGTCGAGGCTGTAGCCCGCAAGCCACATCAACGCCAGCGCTCCGAGCAGCGAAAGCGGAACGGTGACGCTTGGAATGATGGTCGCCCACAGGCTGCGCAGGAAAACGAAAATGACGCCGACGACGAGCGCAATCGAGATCAGCAAAGTGAACTCCACGTCCTCGACGGAGGCGCGAATGGTCTGGGTGCGGTCGCTCAGCACGTCGATCTTGATCGACGGCGGCATGGAGGCGCGCAGGCGCGGCAGCTCCGCCTTGATGCGGTCCACGGTTTCGATGACGTTTGCGCCCGGTTGCTTCGAGATGACGAGGAACACGCCGCGCTTGCCGCCGGCCCAGGCTGCTTTCTTCATGTCCTCGGGACCGTCGACCGCGCGACCGATGTCCTTCACGCGGATCGGCGCGCCAGCGCGGTAGGCGACGATGACATCGTTCCAGGCGTCGGCCTCGGTCAGCTGGTCGTTGGCGTAGATGGTTAGGCTTCTGAGCGTGCCGTCGATGTTGCCCTTGGCCTGGTTGACGGTGGTAAGCGCGAGACGCGCGCGGATGTCCTCGAGCGAAAGGCCTTTGGCAACCAGTTTTGCGGGGTCGATCTGAACCCGGACGGCGGGCTTCTGCTCGCCGCCGATGGTGACGAGGCCGACGCCGCTGATCTGGCTGATCTGCTGGGCGAGCTTGGTATCGGCGTTGTCATCCACCTCCGTCAGCGGCAGCACGTCCGAGGTAGCGGACAGCAGCATGATCGGCGCGTCCGCAGGGTTCACTTTGCGGTACGTTGGCGGAGAGGGAAGGTCGCTAGGAAGCTGACCGGCGGCGGCGTTGATCGCAGCCTGGATGTCGTTGGAGGCGGCATCGATATCCCGGTCGAGATCGAACTGAACGACGACCGTGGTCGAGCCGAGGCCCGACGACGAAGTGGTCTGAGTGACGCCGGGGATACGTGCGAACTGGCGTTCGAGCGGCTGGGCGACAGAGGACGCCATTGTCTCCGGGCTCGCCCCCGGCAGCGAGGCCGAGACCTGGATGGTGGGGAAGTCAACTTGCGGCAGCGGGGCGACAGGCAGGTTCGGATACGCGACGAGGCCGACGAACAACAGGCCCATCATGATCAGCGTCGTCGCGATCGGTCGGCGAATGAACGGCTCGGAGAGGCCACCTCCGGGCATGCCGGTCTGGTTCATCGTGTGCATGGTTGGCTCGATCTGTTCGCTCGATTTCTGGACCGCCCCTCCGCCCCCTCATTCAGTTATCGGCCGCGCTCTCCTTGTCGTCGCGCGTGGCAGCAACACGCACCCCGGGCTGGAGGCGCGCGTGCCCTGCCGTTACGACCTCTTCACCCGGCGCCACACCACCTGCGATGACGGCGAGACCACCGCCGATCTGGCCGACCTCGAGGTCGCGTTTCTCGATCGTCTGATCGGAGCGCACGACGTAGGCGAAAAGCCCCGTGGGGCCGCGCTGAACGGCGATGTCTGGCGCCACGATTTGATTGCGTAGGGTCGCCACCAGCAGTTGCGTCGTGACCGAAAGCCCAGGCCACAGCAGATTGTCCGCATTCTCGAAACGTCCCTTGAGGCGTATGGTGCCGCTCGCGACGTCGATGTCGTTGTTGATGATGGCGAGCTTGCCGCGGCCGAGTTCGGTCTTGCCGTTGCTGGAGAAGGCGACGACATCGAGCGGACCATCCTTGAGGCCGCGCGTGATGGCAGGCAGCTCGTCCTCCGGCGCTGTGAACACGACCGAGATCGGCTGGATCTCGGCAATCGTCACGATGCCGTTCTGGTCCGTGGCATGCACGATGTTGCCGATGTCTATGGTGCGTAAACCCAGACGGCCGCTGATCGGGGCGCGAATGGTCGTATAGCTGAGGTTGACCTTGGCATTCTCTTGCGCGGCTTCGTCGGCCGTGATCAAGGCCTTGAGCTGGTTGACGGTCGCCGTCTGTTGATCGAGCAGCTGCTTAGTCGCATAGCCGGGGCCGACGAGCGTCTTCGTTCGCTCGAGGTCGGCGTTGGCACTTGCGAGATTGGCCTGATCTTGAAGAATCTTAGCTGAGGCTTGATTGAGTGCTGCCTGAAACGGGCGCGCATCGAGTTCGACCAGGACGTCGCCTTCCTGGACCGGCTGCCCTTCGTCGAACGCGATCTTCTCGACCTGCCCATCGACTCGGCTGCGTACGGTTACGGAGTTCCAGGCCTGCACGGTGCCAAGCCCGTTCAGGAGAACCGGAAACTGGCCGCGTGTCACGGTCGCGGCGTGGATCGGAATTGCGGGCTGGAGGTCTGCGCTGCGAGGACGTGCCTTATCGCGCTGGCTCCAAGGCGAAAGCAATGCAACCGCTGTCTTTAGTCCATCGGTATGGTGCCAGGCCCAGTATCCGGCAGCGATGGCGACGAGCACCATCAGCGTTGTGGAAAGCCTCCATGCGCGCCGCCGCGGCCTTGCCGGCTCCGTGCTTTCTCGCGCCATAGGTTGGTGTCCTTTGTCGAGTGAGGCGGGTTGCTTCCCACATGTCTCGACCGACAAAATTCCGGACTCTGGGCTTCGTTCCTGCATGTCGCCTCAACACATTGGCCGCATGCCCCTCGCGGCTTCCAGCGGGGCCGAACAGCCATATGTCAGGATAACGCCATGGGTTGGCGGGTTCCGTCCCTTACTTTTGCGTAAAGCCGCGTACAGCGAGAGCTATTGCTCGGCGAAAAGGATGGACGTCAGGACGAATTTGGTTGAGGCGCAGTCTGTCAGACCTGCGAACGCTTGATAACGAAGCAGAGAGGCAGCGGCGGGAGCCGCCACTGCCTCCGGGCTTTCTCACTTGTCCGGAATGACGATCTTCTGATCGCTCGTGTCGACCACGAAGATGGCCAGAAGCTTGGCCGGTTCCGTGTCGCTGGCATTGTGGCTCACCTGGTGATGGTCGCCCGGCTTCTCCGACCAGCTCTCGCCCGCCTGATAAGTGCGCTCGGGCTCGTCATTCACTTTGCTGCGGATCGCACCCTCGAGCACGCGCGCATAGATGAATGCCGAGGAAGGGTGCCGATGTGACGGCGATCCGGAACCGGGCTCGTACTCGACGAGCACGGCGCGCATGCTCTTGCCGGGGACGTTCGGCAACGCCTGATCAAAAACCACCGATACCTTCGCTCCCGGAGCGAGTGTCTCGTGAGCGGCGACACGTGTCGCGAACAGAGCGGCAGCGGCCGCAAGCATCAGCGCGATCTTCTTCATGGCTCTTCTCCTTCTCCGAGGTTGCGATGGTCTCAAGACGAACGTGCCCAATCTTCAAAGCGCGTGCGGCCAGGAATGAACTGCGCGACCGGGGCGAGCCCGTCCTTGTCGAGCACGGCACCGAAGTAAGTGGCGTCGGGATCCGGGATCACCTTTCGCGTGTCGCCCTTGGACGAGAGGTATGACTGGATGAACTTCGCGAGGCTGGAAGCTTCGGGTCCGGCAAGTTCAACGGCGCCATTCTTCGGTGCAGAGGTGGCAATGTCCGCAAGGGTAGCGGCGACGTCATCTGCCGCAACAGGTTGGAATTTCGAGGGTGACATATAAACGACGTCACCTTCCGTGCCAGATCCTGCGATCCCGTCGAGGAACTCGAAGAACTGCGTTGCACGCAGGATCGTGAACGGGACGCCACCGGCCTCGATGAGTTCCTCCTGCACGCGCTTGGCGCGTAGGTAGCCGCTGTCACGGATGCGATCGGCGCCGACGACAGACAGCGCGATATAATGCGCGACGCCGGCGGCCTTCGCTGCGGTCAGAAGATTTCCCGTCGAGCGGCGGAAGAAGTCGAGAACAGCCCGATCTTCGAAGGAAGGCGAGTTGGTGACGTCAATGACGACATTGGCACCGGTCAGCGCCTCCGCGACGCCGCTGCCAGAAACGCTATCGACGCCTGTTGACGGCGATGCGCTTACGATGTCGTGACCTTCGGATTTCAGGATCGTGGAAGTTTTGCGGCCGATAAGGCCCGAGCCGCCAATGATGACGATTTTCATTGTGTTATCTCCAGGTGAATGTGAGCGACTGTGCTTGCGGCAGGCCTGCTGCCATTGCGCTCCTGAGCAACGGCAATTCGAGCCTGCAGTGAGGTAGCGACATCAGCCTTTGATGAACGCCAGCAGATCCGCGTTGATGACGTCGGCATGTGTCGTTGTGCGTTACACTGTGCCCGGTCATCGTCTGTCTCCTTTGCCCATGTGCATCGGTACAGAGATGATTTAGTCGAGCGGCTCGATACCTGCCCCAGAGCGATTGCTGTGAGTGTCGAGAGATTGCTGCTAACGAAGACGACGTCGCCAATCGCTCGGCGTTTCGCCGGTCATCTTTTTGAATGCCGCAGCAAACGCGGTCTGCGAGCCATAGCCAAGTGCGGCTGCAACCGAAACAACAGATACGGACGGATCGCGCAGCATCTCCATCGCCCGCTCGAGACGATGGTGCCGTAACCATGCATGCGGCGAAAGCCCGGTACTTTCCTTGAAAGCTCGGCAAAAATGGAAACGCGAAAGACCGGCTTCCGAGGCAAGCGCCGAAAGCGAAACATCTTCTTCGGCGTCGGATCGGAGGCGTTCGATGGAGCGACTGAGAGCGATGGGTGACAGTCCGCCCGAGGTCGGCTGGTACGAAAGCGGCATGCCCGTGTGAGCAGCCAATAGACGAGTGGCCAGGAGGCTAGTGAGCTGTTGGCGAAAAAGGGAGTTTAGGCTGTCGTCGCCATCGAGAGCGTCTGTTGCGGTGGTAAGCAGCCGCGCCGTGGTGGCATCGACATGCCCCGTGCGCTCGAGCAGATCTTCTGGTGCGCTTCTGCCGGCTTCTGCCGCCACGCGTTGCAACGTGCTTTGCGGCAAATAAAGCTGAACGACGTCGACGGATCCCGCGATGTCCCATCGGGCAGTGGAGCCAGCAGGAATGATCGTGACAACACCGGGTCTCGCCGTTCCGGATGCAAACACCCGCCCCGTTCTTCGCTCGAGGCGTTGCAGGGTGCCGATGTAGGTCATGATGACGTGGTCTGCCATCGGCTCGACAACGTCATGTAGAGCGCCGTGGTTCCAGCGTGCGATAGATCCAAACGACGGGTCGGGTCCGGCGGCGATCTGCAGGGGCGCGGTCTTGAGGACGCGTGCCATCTCCTCACCGGCCGGACGTCGATCGATCGACTCGCCTTGTCCCATGGTACGCCTCACAAATCGTCTACTCCCGCGCGCGACAGGCCGCCCGCGAGGCGGCTTGTCCGCCGGTGCTTCGCGCTCCAACGCGGTTCGCGATCCAATCATTGACCTCGCTGTAGAAGCTTTCGGGCGCCTTCTTGCCGAGTGTCGCGGAAACGTCCGCCAGGGAATGAGCCGCAAGCTCATCCCGCATCGTCTTTTCGACCTTGAGCATCACGGCATGGATGGCGCAGACGCCCCGCGTGGCCCATGTTGGTGCCGATCCATCGAAGAGTGCGCACCGGCCCCGGATATCCTGGCAATCGAACAGCGGCTTATCGCCTTCGATGGCATCGACGATGTCGAGAAACGAGATTTTCTCCGGCGGCCGCGCGAGGCGGTATCCGCCACGAACGCCTTCGGTAGCCGAAACGATCCCGGCCTTTTCCAGCTTGGGAAAGATCTTGGCGAGGAAGCTCGGTGAGATGCCTTGCAGCTCCGCGAGATCGCGGCTCGACAGCGCCTTGTCGCCCGAGCTCGTGAGCCAAAGCAGGCAATGGATGCCGTATTCAACGCTGGTCGTCAGGTGGGCCATAACGCGGACTATATCAGTCCGCGTTATGGCGTCAAGAGATCGATTGCCTACTGATGAACAGTCTTGACGATGGGAAAACCCGATAGTGGGCTCTTACTTCGTGGCGGACGTGCCGCGATTGACCATCGCCACGCCGGCGAGAATGAGCGCGACGGCGAGCCAGACGGTGAGGGACAAGCGTTCACCAAAAAGCAGCACGGCGAACGCGACGCCGACGGCCGTGTTCAAGTAGCTGATCTGGCTCAGGTACACCGGCCCCCCTACCTGCTGCAGGCGGAAGAAGAAGGCATAGCCGATGCCGATGGCGAGGCTCTGCGCCGCAACCAGGCCAACGCCGTCGGCCGCATCTCCGAGTGAAATTGATACGAGACCGGCGAAATACAGCGCCGCCGCCAGCGCTGTGATGACGCCCGCGGCACTCGCCAGAGTGAGCATTGCCAACGGCAGCGGTCCGTGCCCATCCGGCCAATGGGTGGTGCGGTACACATTTCCGGCTGCCAGCGAAGCCGGCGTGACGAGCGCGAGCAGAGACCACCCGATGTGTGCTTCCGCCCCGAGGCTACCGCTGTTTCGTTCCAGAAGGATGATCGACGTCCCGATGAGCCCAATCAAAAGCCCCGCGATGCGAAGTGCGCCAGGTCTTTCGACACCGAACGCGCTGACGATCCCAAGCGTGAGAAGGGGTGCGAGCGACTGCAGGATCGCGGGAATTCCAGAGCCGAGGTTCGGGATCACGATCAGAAGCGTCACGAACGGGATCGCGAACGTGAGCTGCCCCGCAATGGCCGCATAACGAAGCGTTTCGGCGTTGATGATGACGCGCTCGCCCGCAATCCGGCAGATGAACGCCAGAACGACACTCGCGCCCGCGGCCGTTGCACCCGCAAAGACGAGTGGCGGCAACCCGAGATCCGCAGAGAGCTTGCCGAGCGGGAAGATGAGTCCGATCGAGAGCCCGGCAGCGAACAGCAGCAGCAGGGGCTCGAGACGTTTGAAAGCGTTCGGCTGCGTCATGTCACGTCTGCGGAAAAGACGAGCGGATAAACCCGCTATAGAGCATCACCCGACGCGGCAGTAAATGAGGTCACGCTATCCGAAAGCGGCTGGGCCTGTTCGCCAAGGGCGGCGCGCTTCCGTTCCAGGTTCGTCCCGGACGAGAGGCGTATGCCTCAGGGATACTTGCGCGTCGGCGCGCGAAACGCGCTCATGAACCTGAGCGAGAGCACGTTCGCATCGCGGCTTGCCACAACACAGTCCGCTTCTTTCTTGTCGGCGCTGGAGTAGAGTTTGAGCGGACGCGTCAGCAGATGTGGCTTGATATCGTCGTGCCAGAGAACGATCTGGGCCGTGATTGGAGACATGTCGCGAATGGTGCAGGGGCGCGGCATGATCATGCCTTCAGACCAGATAAAGCCCTCCTTCAAGCGCTGGGGCCGCCGGAAGTCCTCGGGCTTGAGCGAGCGGTCGGAAGTTGTTTTTGACCGCAAGGTCTCTTCGCCGGAGAGTGAAGAAACCAGGGATTTCCACAAGGTCATGATCGGGGTCCGCCTGCACACGCATTTGCCGAGGCAGCATCGGAAATCATGATGAAGATTTCCCTAATGACGGTCGGTGCAAGGCCGAATTCGGCGGCAGCGGTACGCGTGTGAGGCGGCGCCGGAGATGCGTCGCGGCGGCTTGCGACGCGCAACTCGACCTGCTCCGAAACGGAACATTCCCGTCGGCGCCGCGTTCTTCAGCAAACGACGAGGAGGACGAAAAATGCCTGATCGGAAGGTTCTGGATCCCACCGAGGCGCGCCAGGCCACGCCGCAGCGAGTGAACTATCGGGTGCTTACTCGGTCGCTTCTGATGGCCATTGTCGCTGCCGCGATCGTCTATGCGTTTTTCTATATTCAATCGCCGGCATAGCGCGCATCAGCCGCTTCGTTTTGCTAAAGCCGCGCCCGTACATCGTGCCGGGCGCTTGATTTTGGCGGGTCAACTTTTGGCGGCGCGTTTGCGCTTTAGAAGGGCCCGCTCGACATGAAAAAGATCGTCGTCGAGCAACGGCGAAACCCGCTCCCGCAAACGTTCGAACTCGCGTTGAACGGCGGCGAGTTCGTCGTCCGACATATGGTCCAGCTCGACGAGTTCAGTGCGTGCCCCCTCGACGCCCCGCAGCAATTCGTCGAGTTTGAGCGATACGATCCGTGCGTCCCGATTTTGGGTGTTCTGAATGAGGAACACCATCAGGAAAGTCACGATCGTCGTGCCGGTGTTGATGACCAGTTGCCAGGTGTCGGAATAGGCGAAATAGGGTCCGGTCGCGCACCAGATCGCGACTGTGAGGCAGGCCGCCAGAAAGGCCCAGGACGATCCCACGGCCTGCGCGGCGGCTTCTGAAAAGCGGCGGAACTGTTCGTTCATGGCGGGCTCCTCGGTCGCTGTGGCGGGAACAGATGCCAGCGGGCGACCCTAAAAAACAGTGTCACGGTTTTCGCCGATTTTCAGCTATGAAGCCAACGGAGGAACGCCCGCGGGGCGGACGGCCCATCGTGACGAAGGGGAAATGGCTGTGGTCGAAGTTTTGCTCTGCATCGTTGGCGCATTTTACGCGTTCGCGGGCTACGTGGCGACGCGTGCAGGCCTCACCTCCCATTTTGTCGATCGCGCGATCGCTGCGATCGGGGCCACGAAGCCAAGCGTTGTCGAAACCCGGCAGACCCATTGGCTGCTGTCGGCGGCCACGCTCGTGCTTGCGGGCGGCGCGGCGCTTCTCTTCCTGCTCGATATCGCGGTTTGGCTCTTCGTGGCCTCGACCGCCGGTCAAGCGCTGTACCTAGCCGTCCTTGGACCGTTCTATTTTGACCGCGCGGAGCCCCCCGATCCGCGTGGTCGCCGGCAAACCACCAACGCGTTTGTTATCTATCTCGCGGCTACGGCTTTCGTGGTTTGGGCCGGCGCGGCGGGCAAGCTCGTAAGCGTGTCCGAACTCGGCTGGTTGGCCGCAGTTCCGGCCGCCGCCGTCGTCGCGCATGTCATCTATGTGCTCTGGACGCTCGCAGGATCACCCGCGGCAAAATCCTCTCCGTTGTTTGTAGGCGCGACGCCGGAGGGCGAGGGACGAGATCGGTCCGAATGCAAGCGCATCAAGGTCATGGCCGACTATGATTGCCATCCGCTGTGGGCCCTCGATGAGGACGTCTACGGCGATCTCGCGCCCGAGACGCTCGGCCTATCTCCGGAATTGACGAATGATCTCAACGCCTGGGCCGAGGCCTATTCATCGTCGCTCAATCGCGAAGATCCGTCGCAAAGCCTGTGGAGCGAAGCACAATTCGCGGCGCATGCCGCAGAGGCACGTCCCCTGGCCACGCGCTTGGCGCGCGAGCGGCCTGATCTGATGATCTACGTGTTGGAAGGGGAGATTGGCGTCGTCGAGGTCCGCGCCGATGACGAGCCGCGTGCAGGTGGCGCAGGACTCTGAAAGGCAAGCGGCCTTGCGGCGGCGGCCCGGAAATATCCGAGCCGCCGCAATGATCGCACCGGGTTAGATCCCGGCCGCACGAACCTGCGGGACCGAGGTCGCGCTCTTGGCCGATTGCACGGCGGCGTCAAGATGCGCGACGAGCCCATCCTCGAGGCCGAGTGTGGCCGCGAGATAGCGCAGGTAGGCCTGTTCGGCCGGCGTATCGGCTTCGATCGCGATCGACGAAGCCAGATAGATTTCGCTTCTGATCTCCGGGGTCGCCGCGGCTGCCGCGAACTGCTGGGGCGACCAGGGAGCAGCGATCTCCCGGTCGAGGAAGGCCTGCTCCTCGGCGTTTATCCCGACATCGACGAGACGGCCGACGATCTTCTGGCGCTCGGCCGCATCGATCAGCCCGTCCGACAGCGCAGCGGCGATCATGGCCCGTAGCAACAGCAGTGCGTGTTCGTTCGCGGGCGGCGCGCCGGGCAGCGTTGCACCGCCCCGGGCTGCTTTGATGTATTCGGCGGCACGCGTGCCGACCAGTGGCTTGCCGTCGCGATAGTTCGTGTAGGCCTTGTAAGCGAGGCCACCAAGGGCGGCCGCGGTGCCGAGCTTCAGAGCATCACCCGCGATGTCACGGCCGGTTTTTGTGCCGAGAAGAAGTGTCGTCAGCGCGCCGGCGGCGGCGCCTCCGACGATTCCACCACCCTGGCTGCCAAGAAAGCCCTTGGCACGCTCGATGAGGTCGTTGGGCTGCGATGGGCTCTCGGCGCCGGCGTCGTACTGAGGGCGCGTGGCGGGTACGGACCCCGTAGAGCCTTGCGGCCCGCCGGTACCGTTCAACACCAGGTCGAGAAGCTTCGAAGCGTCGATCATTTCCAGTCCCCAATGATTATTTTCCTGAACGAGCCGTAGATGGGGACGATTGCGGCGACCTCAAGGTTGCAGTGCAAAAAAGCGCGCCATGTCGGCGGCCGAATTTGACGCGGTCCGAACTGGCAAAAACCGCTGTTCGTGCCGCTTGTATCGGGCTTCCAGGTGCGCTTTAAGGCTCATGCCCGCCCGACGTTAAAAAATACCGACGTATACGAGAACGCGCGATGCGACCCCCCAATGCGATCGATTTTTGGCGTGGCATCGCGCTGGTGATGATCTTCATCAATCACATCCCGGGTATGGATTATTCGATCCTGACCCTGCGCAACTACGCCATCTCGGATGCGGCTGAGCTGTTCGTGTTCCTCGCCGGCTGCTCGCTCGCTTTGGTCGCGAACGGAAAGGCGGCATCGCGGCCGGTCGGCCAGCTTGTCATGCGGCTCGTTATGCGTGCCTTTGAAATCTGGCAGGCGCAGATCGTGACAATCTCGGTCGCCGTCGCGATCCTCGCCGCCGGCGCCATCGCCCTCGACGATCCGCTGCTTCTCGAGTGGCACAACGCGGGTCCCGCATTTTTCGACACGGTCCGGTCCTCGGTGGGCATGGTCCTGCTCACCTATCAGATCGGCTACTTCAACATTTTGCCGTTGTATGTGGTGCTGCTTCTGCTCGCGATCGTTTTTATTCTAATGGCGAGGTGGTCGTTGATCGCGGCGCTGGCGGCCTCCACCGCGCTTTACGTCGTAACGCTCGCGTTCGAGATCGAGCTGCCGAGCTGGCCGTCCGAGGGCGCGTGGTTCTTTAATCCGTTATCTTGGCAGCTGCTGATCGTTCTCGGGTTCGTAACGACAGCCTCGAAAGGTAAATATCCGGCGTGGCGGGAAACGGTGGAGCGCCTGTGGCCGCTTGCGGTGGCGCTTGTGCTGGTAGGCCTCGTCATCGTTTGGGTCGACTATCGTCCCGATCCCATGCTCGTGCCCGAGCCGCGATACTTCTTTCTCTTTGACAAGAAGTATCTGTCGCCTGCCCGCATATTGAGCATGATTGCGATCGCGATTGCATTTTATCCGGCATTTCCTGTACTTCTACGGTATGCGGGACCCGTCGTTCGCTACTGCAGCAGCCTTGGCCGCAACTCGCTCGCGGTGTTTTGTGTGGCCTCGCTGCTCGCACTGGCAGGCCAGATGGCGCGGTACGTCGGCGAGCCGACATTCCTTCTTGATACACTCATTGTAGCGTTGGGGCTGGTTTTGTTGAGGATCACAGCGTGGCTAGCCGAATCTCAATCTTCAGCGCCGTAGTTGCCGGGCTGCTTGCCGTCGGCCCGCAAGCCGGCGCAACCGACGATTTGAACGCGCCGTCTGCGGGTGCGGTTCCACTCGCAACGCCAGCGCCGTTGGCCGCGCCAAAAGCGCCCGCGCGCCGTCCTTTCGTGCGCGCAGGAAACACCACCTATTCCACCGAGTGCAAAGTGAAGAGCCCCGCCTACGAGGGTCGCGCCGCGCTTCGCTCCGTGCGCCGTGCCGTTCTCGAAAAGCGCCCCGTCCGGGTCATCGCGCTGGGTTCGTCCTCGACTGTCGGTATCGGCGCATCGTCGCCGCTCGCAAGCTATCCCGTGCGCCTCGAAAATGATCTCGAAGGCGTTATCGAAGGTCTGCAGGTCGAGATGTTCCCGCGCGGTCAGTCAGGAGAGGTGGCGGAGGGCGCGGCCGAACGCCTGAAGGCGGAGGTCGCCGAGATCAAGCCGGATCTCATTGTCTGGCAGGTCGGCACCAACGACGCCGTGGCGCGCATCGACGCGGATGATTTCGGCGATCAGTTGCGCGATACGCTCTCCTGGCTCGCGTCTCACAAGATCGATGTCGTGCTGATCGACCCCCAGTACGTCGAGCGGCTGTCGAAAGACGAGCGCTACACCAGCATCGTCAACGAGATTGCGACGGTGGCGAGCGAAATGCGCGTGCTGCTGGTCAATCGCTACGATGCGATGGCCGATCTCGCGCGTCAGCACCCGGGCTCATCGTACCTGTCTAACGACCGGTTTCATTTGAACGATCTCGGATATCGTTGCATGGCCGAATACGCGACGAGAGCAATTGTCGCCGGCGTCCTTCAAGCCGATATCGAAAACGGCGCGATGCACTGACCATGATCGCTTCGGACCTTATCAGTCCGAAGCGTAAATCATCGGTCTCATCAAAAGGCGAGAGCGTGATTGCGATTCAAAGAAGAGCAATCATGCTCTAGCGAGCCCCGGGCCTGCTAAATCGGCCCGCACACCGTGCTTGTCGTTGTCTGGTGCACAGGGAACGGCACCGGAAATCGCCATCCCTCCCCAAAACTGAAAGAGGCCCTTTGTGGGCCTCTCATCTCTTAAATTCGTGATCGTTTAAGTGGTGAACCATAGGGCCACGATGACGATGGCCGAAGTGACGAGAAAGAGATCGAACAACTTGAGTCCGGTCGGAATACTCACCTTGGTCTCCATGATCAATCGGCGCGATACAGCTCTGTGCCCTCGTTCGCGTTAGCAGCACTTTCCGCGAAGATCAGATCCGGGTCGGCCTTGTTACGCAAAGCGGGCACTGCGAGAGGGCCCACATCGTCGGGATCCGCAAGCGCGAACACGCGGATCTGTGCAAATCCCTGCGAGTAAGCGATTGGTAGCCGATATTCAGAGACGGCCTTCGTGGTGGCGTCAGTCATCGGATCCTCCGTCGCAGTCAGGGTTAAGGAAAATTATCGTTCGGACAACGTGAAACTGCGGCGTTTGTTCCGTTCGGACAATTGGCATCAGTACGTAGAAGCGCGCCCTAAGTGATATTACGTATCGCTCCCTATCGCCGAACCGGGTGAAGGTGCGCTTTTCCCGCGCTCGGGGCCCTCGCAAAGCAGGAATTGGCCAACATCACCATGACCGACGCCCGCCAATATCGCCGGTTGCTGATCGGGTGTGCCTTTCTGCTCGCCTACGTTGCGCTCGATTATGTGAGCTATGTGAAGCCCTATCGCGGTCTTGGCATCACGCCCTGGAACCCGCCCCCGGGGCTCAGCATCGCCATTATTTTCCTCGGCGGTTGGTTCTACGCGCCGTTCGTACTGCTCGCGCCCGCGCTCGCAGACCTCGTGGTGAGAGGCGCCGCGCTCGGTCTCTGGCTCGAGTTGATATTGTCGTTCGGCGTGGGAAGCACCTATCTCGCCGGCGGGCTGGCGCTGCAACGCATCGGGAGTTTCGATCCGCGTTTTCGCTTCGTCCGCGACGCACTGACTTTGATCGCGGTCGCGGCGTCCTCCGCATTGGCGGCGGCAGCGGTCTACGTCGTCATCCTGCGCGGATCCGGAACGATTTTCCAGAATGAAGTCGTCGCCGTGGCCTGGCGCGCCGCAGTGGGCGATGTGATCGGCATCCTCGTGATTGCGCCGCTGGTGTTTCTGTCCACCAGCTATCGCCCCTGGCCTGTAATCGGGCCGTTGGCCTTTTTGCAGCTCTTCGCGCTTATTGCTGCGATCGCGATCGTGTTCGGATATCAGGAAGCAACGGCATTCCAATTATTCTATCTGCTGTTTCTTCCGCTGCTTTGGATTGCATTGAGCTATGGCCCGCCTGGATCTGCGGTGGCGCTGCTTCTTATTCAGATCGGGTTGATCATCGGCGCGGAAATTCGCTTCGGCCCGGATCCGGGGCTGGGCGCGCTGCAAGTCCTGATGATCGCGCTTGCCATCACCGGGCTCATCGTGGGAACCATCGTCGCGGAACGAGAGGATTCGGCCGCACGTCTGCGCGATCAGCAAGCTGCCATCAGTAGGGCGCTGCGCATCCGCTCCGCCGGAGAGGTCGCAGCGACCATCGCCCACGAGATCAATCAGCCGCTGACCGCGCTCAACACCTATGCTGGGATCGCCAAGAAGGCGATGGAGGAAGGAAATATCGACCTCGCCTCGCGTGCAGTCGAGAAGGTGAAGTCGGAAACCGAACGTGCCAACGAGGTGTTGAAGGGAATTCGTGAGCTTCTGCGCCAAGGCACGATCACCAAACGCAGTGTGGATCTTAGGGCCAAGCTCGAGGAGCTCGAGCAACTGCTCGGCGAGGATCTTGCGAAGAAGGGGATCCGTTTCGCGATCTACGTCGAGCCGGATTTTCCGATCATCAAGGCGGATGGCGTTCAGTTGCAGCAAGCGATACACAACTTGATCGTCAACGGCGCCGAGGCCATTCTGGGACTCGGACGCGGCGGTGTGATTTTAACGGCCGTCACGTTGTCCGATCATGATGTTTTGATCGAGGTGCGCGACAACGGACCTGGCTTTCCGACAGGTTACGATGTCAACGAGCCTGCACCTTTTACGACAACCAAGCCAGAAGGCTCGGGTCTCGGCCTCGCCGTTGCTCGATCCATTGCCGAGGCGCACGGGGGAAGCCTCGCCATCTCATCTTCGTCGCGCGGTGCGCGTGTCGTCATGAGATTGCCGATCGAAAGGGAGGCCGATGAGCAAAACCGTAACCATCATTGACGACGAGGCCTCGGTCCGGGACGCCGTCGCCATGCTGCTCGAGTCGCACGGGATGACCGTGAATTGCTTCGAGGGGGCGAGTGCGTTCCTGGAGGCCCCGTTTGCGGAGGGCTGCATTGTTTCAGACGTCCGGATGCCCGGCATCTCGGGTCTCGATCTTTTGCGTACGCTGCAGAACGCTGGTGATCCGCGCCCGCTGCTGCTGATGACGGGCCACGGCGATGTCGAGCTGGCTGTGCAAGCCATCAAGCTCGGCGCGTTCGATTTCGTGGAAAAGCCGTTCAGCAATGAGCGGCTCATATCGAGCGTCGAGCAGGCGCTCGTCGCCTCCGAGAGCTCGCTCAAGGTACGCCTTGAGCTCGAGGATCTGAAGAGCCGCCATCAATCGTTGTCGGAGCGCCAGCGTGACACGATGCAGCTCTTGATCCGCGGCCTTTCGAACAAGGAAATCGGCCAGCAGTTGGGGATCAGCCCGCGCACGGTCGAAATTCATCGCACATGGGTGATGACCAAGATGTCCGCCCGATCGATTGCCGATCTCGTGCGCATGGGGATGGCTCTCGGGGTTGAATGACCTGCCTGCAATAAGCTGTTCAAACCCATTTTTCGGCGTCACACGCTCGGCTTCGGGGATTCCCCGAAGCCGATACTACTGACGTAGCGCGTCGTGTTGCACTGTGTTGTGTTTGCTTCGGCTGTGGGTTTTTCAGTTTTCTGCCATCGAGCACACAGATTGAATCTGTCAAAATGCAGGGATTGCTCACAAGGAGGCTTTCGATGTCGACTGGCGCGTCTTTCCGTCTGACTTTGGCAGCGATGATATTCGCAGCAGGACTCGCACCCGCTACAGCCGATCAGACTGGCTTCGCATCCATGCACAATCAGGCCCGCGTCGGTAACAAGATGTGCTTCACCGATCATTACCACTACGGCAGTGGCAGCGGCAGCACCAAGGCGGCTGCCGAAAAAGACGCGATCGGCTCGTGGGCGAGCTTCACGGATTTCGAGTACGGCAGCGACTGGGCTCGTTACAGCAAAGCTGTTCGAAAGAAAATGAGCTGCAGCCAGTCTGGCTCTGGCTATAGCTGCCAGGTGGAAGCACTGCCCTGCCGCTAGACTATGACGATCGCTTCGGACCCTACCAGTCCGAAGCGTGAATCATCGGTCTCCTCAAACACCTTGAGCGTGATTGCGATTCAAAGAAAAGCAATCATGCTCTAACGCCTTTGGCGTCGTTCGAGGCTGGGCGCGACCCGACGCCCGCGCCAGCCTGTCGACGACGGGCGGCCGAAGCTTTTTAACACATCCTTAATATTAAGCCTGTGCCTCAGCCCTGCGTTCCGCGCCATGGCATGTCGTGGCGTGAGACCTGCAAATGCACCCGTATCGCGCACCAAAATGGGGCTAGCGCGATACGTCCGCAGTGGTCTCGAGGAACGTCTCGTGTCGAATACCAGCGTAAAATCGGCAATCGGAAAGTCGCGTTATGCCTTTCTGGGTGTAGGCCTCTTCTCCGGCGTCATTAACATTCTCGTTTTGACCGGCTCCATTTACATGCTGCAGGTCTACGATCGGGTGTTGCCGTCCCGAAGCGTGCCAACGCTGATCGGCATCACGATCCTCCTCGTGGTGCTTTACGCTGCCTTCGGTGCACTCGATTTCGCGCGCATCCGCACGCTGAGCCGCATCGGTCTCGGTATCGACCGCCAGCTTCGCGCCCGTGTCATGGAAGCGGTCCTGACTGTGCCAATTCGGGCCAGGCAGGGCATCGACGCGCTCCAGCCGGTCCGCGATCTCGATCAAATTCGGTCGTTCCTGTCCGGCCTCGGGCCGACGGCATTCTTCGACATGCCGTGGATGCCGGTCTACATCGGCCTGATCTATTTTCTTCATCCCGTGCTCGGCCTCTTCGCCATTGCATCGGCGATTTTGCTCGTGTCCCTGACGCTTTTGACCGAGCTCAAGACCCGCAAGCCCTCGAAGCAGGCGACCAAGAGCAGCTCCGAGCGCTATGCCTTCAGTGAAGCCGCCCGCCGCAACGCGGAGGTCATCCAGGCGATGGGCCTCGGCAACCGCGTCGTCGGACGTTGGGAAAAGCTCAACGAGCGCTATCTCGGCGATCAGCTCGCAATGAGCGACGCCGCGAGCGGCATCGGCGCCATGTCGAAGGTGCTGCGTATGTTGCTGCAATCCGGAATTCTCGGCCTTGGCGCGTATCTCGCTATCAAGGGCGAGCTGTCGGCGGGATCGCTTATTGCCGGCTCGATCATCCTCTCGCGTGCGCTCGCACCCATCGAGGTCGCCATCGCCAACTGGAAGGGCTTCGTCGGCATGCGCCAGGGCGTCCAGCGCCTCGATGCGATGCTGAATAGCCTGCCTACCAAGGAGATCGAGATCGCACTGCCGCGTCCCAATCGCGTGCTCGAGGTGAAGGATCTCTCGGTCTCGCCTCCGGGTGAGACGCAGCCGACGATCGCCAGCGTTTCGTTCAAGCTGGAGGCGGGCGACGGCCTCGGCATCATCGGCCCCAGTGCGGCCGGAAAGTCGACGCTGATCCGCGCCCTCGTCGGCGCCTGGCAACCACTGCCGCGCGGCGGCAGCGTGCGCCTCGATGGCGCAACGCTTGACCAATGGACGCCCGAAGCGCTCGGCCGCGATATCGGCTACCTGCCACAGGACATCGAACTCTTCGACGGAACCATTGCCGAGAACATTGCGCGCCTCGATCCGAACGCGCCGAGCGACGCCATCATCGCGGCCGCGAAGTACGCCGGCATTCACGAAATGATCGTCGGTCTGCCGGACGGCTATCAGACCCGCATCGGCGACGGGGGCACCAAGCTTTCGGCAGGTCAGCGCCAGCGTGTCGGATTGGCGCGCGCGCTCTACGGTGAGCCGTTCTTGGTCGTGCTCGACGAGCCGAACTCGAACCTGGATTCCCAGGGCGATCTCGCGCTGACGTCGGCCATTCGCTCCGTGCGGGATCGGGGTGGCATCGTCATCGTCGTCGCCCATCGTCCGTCGGCGCTTGCCGGCCTGGACAAGGTGCTGGCGCTTGCCAAGGGACAGGTCCAGGCCTTCGGCCCGCGCGACGAGGTTTTGAAATCCGTGCTGCAGGCCGTGCCGTCTTCCCCGCCCGCCGCAGCGCCCGCACCTGTTGGAATCAATATCGCAGCCGCTCTCGCCCGCGCCCTTCCGCCGGGTCTCAAGATCGCAGCCGAACCTGCAGCAGCAGCCGGCTGAGGAGAAAAACGATGCAAAAGAACCTTGATGCACCGAAGTCGGCGAAATCGGCCGAGACGCCGTCCCCGTTCCACGAGGTGCGCACCTATATCGTTTTCGGGATTGCGGTCATCGCCACCCTGCTCGGCGGACTCGGCGTCTGGGCTGCCACGGCTGATCTCGCGGGCGCCATTCTCGCGAGCGGCAGTGTCGTCGTCGACAGCAGCGTCAAGAAGGTCCAGCATCCGACGGGTGGCGTCATCGGCGCGATCAACGTCACCGAAGGCCAGCACGTGGAAGCGGGCGATCTGTTGATCCGCCTCGACGAAACCGTTACGCGCGCCAACCTGCAGATGGTAGTGAAACTTCTGGACGAGATTTCCGTGCGCCAGGCCCGCCTCAAGGCGGAGCAGGACGACCGCGCCGAGATCACCTATCCGAAGGACATTCTCGCGCGCCAAAGCGAGACGGTGCTTGCCGAGATCATGGCGAGCGAAACCGCGCTGTTCAAAAGCCGCCGCGAAGCCCGCGAAGGCCTGAGATCGCAGCTGCGCGAGCGCATCGCCCAGCTTCGCGAAGAGATCGAAGGTCTCACCGCCCAGCAGAATTCGCGCCGCCAAGAGCATGACTTCGCCAACGCCGAGCTTGAAGGGTTGGAGCAGCTAGAAGGCAAGAACCTCGTCAGCACGCCACGCATTACGGCCGCACGCCGCAGCGTGGCCCAGCTTGATGGAGACATCGCGCAAGTGATGGCGACGACAGCACAGGCCAAAGGCAAGATCGCCGAAATCGAGCTGCAGATCCTGCAACTCGACCAGGACCTCAAGACCGAAGTCGGCAAGGAGCTGCGCGATCAGCAGGGCCGCCAGGCCGAGCTTTCGGAGCGACGCGTCGCCGCCGAGGATCAGTTGAAGCGCATAGAGCTGCGCGCGCCGCAAAGCGGCACCGTCCATCAGCTTGCGGTCCACACCGTGGGCGGCGTGATCTCGCCCTCCGAGCCGGTGATGCTCATCGTGCCGAATGCCGATCGCCTCGTGATCGATGCGAAGGTTGCGCCGCAGGACATCGACCAGGTGAGGGTCGGACAAATCGCACATGTGCGCTTCTCCGCCTTCAATCAGCGCACGACGCCGGACATGACGGCGACCGTCAGCCGTGTCTCTGCGGACCTGATGATGGATCATGCTCGCGCGGCAAACGGAGCTCCGTCCGAGGGCGTGCCGTATTATAGCGTGCGCCTCACACTGACTGCGGATGCACAAGAGAAGCTCGGCGATCTCAAGCTGATCCCCGGCATGCCGGCCGAGGTTCATATCGCCACCGGCGACCGTACCGCGCTCACTTATTTCTCGAAGCCTCTGACCGACCAGTTCGCCCGCGCCTTCCGCGAACGCTAGGAGTTCCGAACGAACGTGGTGAGGAGCCGTCCGCTACCTCACCACCCGCCCAGGATTCAAAATGCCCTTGGGGTCGAGCGCGCTCTTGATGCGCCGCATCAGCTCGATCTCGACCGGGCTCTTCACGCGTGCGAGTTCGTCGACCTTGAGCCGCCCGATTCCGTGTTCGGCCGAGATCGATCCACCGAGCGAAACCACGACATCGTGCACCGCGCGCGCCATCTCGTCCCATTTGGCCAGGAACGCGGCTTTGTCGAAGCCTTCGGGCTGCGAGATGTTGTAGTGCACGTTGCCATCGCCGAAATGCCCGAACGGCACCGGGTGGGCACCCGCGCACACACGTTCCACCACGTTCGCCGCCGCCACCAGAAACTCGGGGATGCGCGCAACCGGCACCGAGATATCGTGCTTGATCGAGCCGCCCTCGCCCTTCTGGGCCTCGGATGCGCTTTCGCGTAGCCGCCACAGATCGGCCGCCTGCTGCAGCGAGGACGCCACGACCGCATCGCTGACGAGGCCGGACGCCAGCGCATCGGCGAGGAAGCCATCGAGGATCTGAGTGGCGCGGCCCGCGCTCGCGCCCGAGATCTCCACAAGCACGTACCAAGGTGCCTGCGCTTCGAGCGGGCGCCGCGTTCCGGGAATGTGCCGCAGCACGAATTCGAGCAACGGTCCGCTCATGAACTCGAACGCAGTCAGCGCGGCACCAGCCTGCGCTTCGGCGCTCTGAAAGAAGGGCAGTAGCGCTTCGAGGTTCGGCAGCGCAACGAACGCCGTCGCGCGCTCGCCGGGTTCGGGAAAAAGCTTCAACGTCGCCGCCGTGATGATGCCGAGCGTGCCTTCCGATCCAACGAACAGGTCGCGCAGATCGTAGCCGGTGTTGTCTTTTTTGAGTGCGCGAAGCCCATCCCACACTGTGCCGTCCGCCAGCACCACTTCGAGGCCGAGCGTCAACGCCCGCGCCGTGCCGTAGGAGAGCACGGCCACGCCGCCTGCGTTCGTCGCCAGATTGCCGCCGATGGTGGCGCTGCCTTCGGATGCGAGACTGAGCGGGAACAGCCGACCGGCTGTACGCGTCGCCTCTTGGACCGCGTGCAGCGTAACGCCCGCTTCCACCGTGATCGTGGTTCCGGCCGGGTCAATCGCGCGGACCCGGTTCAGCCGTTTGAGCGAAAGCAGAATTTCCGTACCGCTCTCGTCCGGGATCTGTCCGCCGACGAGACCGGTATTGCCCCCCTGTGCAACGACCGCGATGCCTTCCGCGTTAGCCAACGCAAGAATGCGTGAGACTTCTTCGGTCGTTGCCGGCTTCAAGATCAGCGGCGTACGCCCCATATACAAGTCGCGCCATTCGACGAGATACGGAGCTTGCTCGTGAGCCTCCACGATCGCATTGTCGGCGCCGACGATCGCCGCGAAACGGGCGATCAGGTCTGGCGCGGGCGCCTTGAAGGTGGAACCGGAGGACGTCATGGGCGAGCTTTTGCAAGTGGGTCGAGGAGCCAGGCGATCCGCAAGTCCTTACCAGGGTTTCGCACCATGACGCAAAGATCCGGGTTTTTAACCGTACTGAGCCTGGCAAGCGCGACCGCTGCTGCCGCGTTCTGCCTCGTGGCCCTCGCGCTTCTTCTGGCGATGCCGGAGGCCGCGAGCGCGGCCGGCACGGATAGGAAGCCGATCATCAATGCGGTTCCGACACCGCGTACGATACCCCCTCCGCGCCTGCCGCCCACCCCGCGCGTGCTTCCCCGAAAAGTCGAGCCGACGGTTCCGAATGCGCGCTTTGGACCGGGGCCGGGCGTTATGCGTCCGAATATTTACGGCCCCAACTGCCGCTCCAACTGTGGATCGCGATGCCAGATGATCTCCTGCGCCGACCTCAATGTCTCGCAGTGTCTTTCCGAGCGTCAGCGCTGCCGCATGTCCTGCAGTTCCCGCTGCTGACGGAAGACGTACCGTCAGGGCTAAGGCCTCGGCGCAGCCGCGCGGCGCAGCCGGTCGTTGATTGCTTCGCCGAGCCCGTGCTCCGGGATCGGCATGACGGCGATCGTCCGGGCTCCCGTCGCGTCGAGTGCGCGTAGTGCTGCGAACAGGCCGGCAGCCGCCTCGACGAGATCGCCGGCTGGGCTGAGATTGATTGACGACCCCTCTGTCGCCGGAACCGGGCTTCCGAATGCCAACAGCGCTTCGCCAGGCCTAATGTCGCGCGCGTCGAGCCGCATCGCGGCATTCGGCGCGTAGTGGCTCGCGAGCTGCCCAGGCGAGGAGGGATGCACGTCGTCGCTTTCGGGGCCGGACGAGAGCGCCGTCCCTAGTACGGCCTCGATGGCCTCGCGCGGAACCGCGCCGGGGCGCAGGAGCGTCACGGTTGCGTCGCCGGTCGCGTCCACCACGGTGCTTTCGAGGCCATGCGCGGTCGCGCCGCCGTCGAGGATCATCGCCGGCCGCTCGCCGAGATCTTCGTGCACGTGGCGGGCGAGCGTTGGGCTGACGCGTCCGCTGCGGTTGGCCGAAGGCGCGGCGAGCGGGCGCTCGGCGGCGGCCAGCAGCGCGCGCGCGATCGGGTGCGCAGGAATGCGGATCGCGACGCTGTCGAGGCCCGCCGAAACCAGATCCGAAAGTCCGCTGTCCGGCCTGCGCGTGAGAACGAGCGTCAGCGGTCCCGGCCAGAACGCATGGGCCAGCTTACGGGCCCGCGCCGACAGCACTGCGAGCCGTTCCGCGCTGGCGAGATCCGGCACGTGTACGATCAGCGGATTGAAGCGCGGCCGTCCCTTGGTCTCGAAAATTCCTGCGACCGCCTGTCCGTTTGTGGCGTCCGCGCCGAGCCCGTAGACGGTTTCGGTCGGAAACGCGACGAGGGCCCCCGAGCGGAGCAGGCGCCCTGCCTCGTCGATTGCCGTTTGGTCTGCCGTCCGCACTGCCATTCTAGGGGAACCTGTTTGTCGTCCGTTGCACACGGAATGCTTCCGCCCGATGATTGCCGCGGATGGCGGAAGCCGATTCGCCGGGCGCCGGGAAAGGAAAATCCATGAGCTACGAGGCTCCAGTAGACGACATCCTGTTCGCGCTCAAGACGGCGGCCGATCTTTCGGGAGAGATGGATAAGGGCGCAGTCGGTGGGCTCGACGAGGAAACGCTGCGCGCGATCCTGGAGGAAGCCGGAAAATTCGCGGGCGAAGAGCTGGCGCCCCTGAACCCCGCCGGAGATCGCACCCCCTCGCGCTGGGTCGAAGGCCGCGTCGTGACGCCGCCTGGCTGGAAAGGGGCCTATACCGCCTTCCGCGACGCGGGCTGGAACGCGCTTCCCTGCCCGGAGGAGTTCGGCGGCCAGGCGCTGCCCGAGACCGTTGCCATGGCCGTGGCCGAGATGTGGAACGCCGCCAACCTCTCGTTCGGCCTCTGTCCCATGCTGACCCAGGGCGCGATCCACGCGCTCGAGGCTGGCGGTTCGAGCGAACTCAAGCAAAAATATCTGCCGAAGATGGTGAGTGGGGAGTGGACCGGCACGATGAACCTGACCGAGCCGCACGCCGGGTCGGATCTCTCCGTCATCACCTCCCGCGCCGAGCGCAATCCGGACGGCACCTATCGCATCTTTGGGACCAAGATCTTCATCACCTACGGCGATCACGACCTGACCGAAAACATCGTGCATCTCGTGCTCGCCCGCCTGCCCGATGCACCGGCCGGCACGCGCGGCATCTCGCTGTTTCTGGTGCCGAAGCGTCTGGTCAACGAGGACGGCACGCTCGGAGCCGAGAACGATGCGGTGTGCGCCGGATTGGAGCACAAGCTCGGCATCCACGGCAGCCCGACCGCGGTCATGAAGTTCGGCGAGAACGGCGGCGCCATCGGCTATCTCGTGGGCGAAGAGAACCGCGGCCTCAACACGATGTTCATCATGATGAACGCGGCGCGTCTCGCGGTCGGTATCCAGGGCGTGGCGATCGCCGAACGCGCGACCCAGCACGCCGCGAGCTACGCCAAGGAACGCCGCCAGGGCCGTTCTGCGTCGTCGAAGTCGTCCGACATGGTGCCCATCATCGAGCATCCCGACATCCGCCGTTCGCTGTTGACGATGAAGGCGCTGACCCGCGCCGCCCGTGCCATCTGCTATGCAACGGCCGCCGAAATCGACAGGTCGCACCACGCCGACACCGGCGCCGAACGCAAGGCGGCCTCCGATCGCGCCGCTCTGCTGACGCCCGTCGCCAAAGCCTTCTCGACCGACATCGGCTGCGAGGTTGCTTCACTCGGCGTCCAGATCCACGGCGGCATGGGATTCATCGAGGAGACGGGCGCCGCCCAGTTTTATCGCGATGCCCGCATTCTTCCGATCTACGAAGGCACCAACGGTATTCAGGCCATCGATCTCGTGACGCGCAAACTGCCGCTCGCCGGCGGGCAATTGATCAAGGATACGATCGCCGAATACGAAGCCACCGCGCGCGCACTGAAGGCCGTCAACCGGCTCGAAATCGGCCGCATGGGCCAGCGCATCGCGTCCACCGTGGTGGCCTTCGCGGAGGCGACGGCCTGGATGGCAGATGCCATCGAGCACAGCCCCAATCTCGCACTCGCGGGCGCAACCCCGTATCTCCGGCTGTTCGGTATCGCAGCCGGCGGGCACTACCTGGCCAAGGGCGCCTTGGCAGGCCTCGACATCGGCGGCCCGCACGCGATGGAGTCCGTTGCGCTCGCCCGCTTCTTCGCCGAAAACATTTCGGTCGCCGGCCCTGGCCTTGCCGCAGTGGTGACGTCTGGTGGCCCGTCGGTGCTCGAAGCGGCATCTGAAATGGTATGAGTGCTTCCGGAAAAGTGCAAAGCGGTTTTCCGATAAGAAGCACGACAAAGCAAAGATCCAGAGCCGTTTCGCGGTTCAACGAAAACCGGAACGGCGCTGGCCGGCCGAACGGCAAAGCGGAGGAGGGGATGCGGCTGATGCGCGTCGCGGCTGGTATGGCGATCGCCGCCGCTCTGGCCGTTGGATTGTCTGAGCCTTCCGGAGCCGGCTGGCTGTCGCGCATCACGCGCGAGGCGGCCGAGTCCGGGGGAGGAGCCGCCGTTAAATCCGGCAAGCTCGGCCTCGGCGCCTTGGACAACGCTGCCGCCCATGTCGCAACCCTGCCGAAGATGTCGACCGGCGCGGCTCTCGCGGCGCACGTCACTCCCGAGGGCCACTGGAAGTTCGTCAATCGCGAAGGCGCAGTTTTTACCGCCGCAACGCCGGACGAGCTGGCGCGCGTCGGAACCACGCTCGCACCCGAAGCGGCGGCAGGCGACAAACTCGCGCTCTACTTGAGCGAAGAGACGATCTTCGCGCGCCGCCCCCTGCTCAAAGATCTTCCGACCGACACGGATCTCCATGTCGTCGTCGGGAAGGATGCATACCGTCTGCGGCGCACAGGCGGCGCGGACGAACTGGTCGCCGAATTTCGCCCGAACATCGTCGTGAACTTGTCCGATCAGGCCCTGTTCGAAGAATCCATCTATCGCCTGAGCCGTCCCCTCAATCGCTCCAATATTCGCGTGCTTGCTTTCGAAACCGGCGGCCCCCGCCATCTGTCTTCAGCGCCGCGCTACGATCCCACGAGCAAGGCCGCGCTCGCGGACAGTATCGACCCGGCGTCGCTGCCCACCGCGCTGCAAAGCCTCAAGGGACAGACCGCACTCGTGTCCGGGCGCATCGAGGGCAACGTGCTCTATTTCCGCCCGTCTAGTGGGCCGGAGCAGGCGCTCGATATCGCAACACTCGTGCGCGCGGCCGAGGCGTCGGATGTCAATCTGGTGCTGCTGAAGTCGGCGGCTTCCCATCAGCCCGGCGCGCGCAACTGGTTCTGGCAGGAGGTTTCGGTCGCCGGCCTCGACGACGCCTTGAAGCGCGCCACGTTCGCCGATTTCCTGAGCGCGCTGGGCGCAGGTAACGAGCTTGCCATCAAGACGGCACTGAGTTCCGAGGGGCGCGTGGTGTTCTCGGCGGTGCCGGTTTCAGGCCCGACAGTTCCTTTCACCGATACGTTGGGCGAATGGATCGGCGAAGTTACGGGGAATGTGGCGGTCAAGGCGGCCGAGGTTTACGCCCGCGACGCGGCGCGTGAACGCGAGCTGGAAGCCCGCATCGTCCCTGGCATCCCCTCCGGCCTCCAGTATGCCTATCTGGGATCGCTTGTGGCTGGGCTGCTGGCCTGGCAGGTCTCGTTCGGATGGTGGTCCCGCATCTGGCCGCCCGAGCAGCGCCAGGAATATGCGAGCCGGGTCGGCTATATCGCGGCGCGGTTAGCGCGCTTTTTGGCTGCTCTCCTATTGTTCCTGCCGCTTGTCGGCATTCCCGCCTTGATGTGGCTCGCCTTGCTGCAGTTCTGGAACCTGCTGACCGCGCCGTTCCGTGGCCTCCGCTGGCTGCGCGAGCGCTTCAGCTAGCCCCGGCGTTTGTGGCCGGACGGTTCGGTTACCTTGATACTGCTGGCCAGCTGGACCATGATCGTTTCGGACCTTATCAGTCCGAAGCGTGAATCATCGGTCTCACTAAAGACCACCATGATCGCTTCGGACCCACGCGCTCCGATCGTCGCGGCCCCCATCGGACGCGGCGTGAATCGGTAGCGCTGAAAATGTCCGAAGCGTGAATCATCGGTCTCATCAAGAGACTAGGGCGTGATTGCGGTTCAAAGAAAAGCAATCGCGCGCTAGCGTGGCTCGGCTATCATGACATCAATCAAAGACTCCACCGCGTGCCGGAGGCCAAGCTGGCCCTTCGAAGCAAGCGGGATCTAAGCTCCAGGGAAACGCCCAAGAAAAGGCTAGGCTTAATTCGATATGGCTACACTGCTGCTGACCCATCCGGCCTTCGTCGAGCATGACACGGGGCCGGGCCATCCGGAGCAGCCGGATCGCATGCGCGCCATCGACAAGGTGCTGGCGCACGAGAGCTACAACGCGTTGATGCGCACCGAAGCGCCGCTCCGCCTCGATGTCGAGGAAGCGATCCTGCGCGTCCATCCGTCCGATCATCTGGTCCGCATCAAGGGCACGTCGGAGATCGTCAAGAAGCGCGAGGCATCCTTGCACCTCGACGGCGATACAGTGATGTCGCGCGGTACCCTCGAGGCTGCGTTGCGTGCGGTGGGCGCTGGCCTTGAGGCCGTAGACGAGGTGATGACAGGCCGCGTCGCCAATGCGTTCTGTCAGGTGCGCCCGCCGGGCCATCATGCCGAGAGCGATCGCGCCATGGGCTTCTGCCTGTTCTCGAACGCGGCCATCGCCGCCACCTACGCCCGCGCTCGCCACGGTGCCGAGCGGGTCGCGGTCGTCGATTTCGACGTCCACCACGGCAACGGCACCCAGGATATCTTTTGGTCCGACAAGGACCTGTTCTACGGCTCGACGCATCAGATGCCGCTGTTCCCCGGCACCGGGGAGCTGTCAGAAACGGGTGTCGGAAACATCTGGAACGCGCCGCTGCGCGAGGGGGATGCCGGGGAGACGTTCCGCGAGGCGTTTACCTCCCGCATTCTTGGGCCGCTCCACAATTTCGGGCCGGATTTGATCGTCATCTCGGCCGGCTTCGACGCTCACAAGCGTGATCCCTTGGGCGGCCTGCGCCTGGTGGAGACGGACTTCATGTGGGCGACGGAAGCGCTGGGCAAAGCGGCGGAGCGGCACGCCCATGGCCGCATCGTTTCGATGCTGGAAGGCGGTTACGATCTTGAGGCGCTCGCCAAGTCGGTCGCCGTGCACGTCCGCACGCTTATGGACATAGGAAGCTAAGCACTTGAAGCAGAGCTGAAAATCTTTGCGTGCACCGGGGCGGCCGAGGCTCTAAATTCGGCGCCGAAGAATCAATGGGCCGACCCGGAATGAGCAAGTTGCCGAACAAGAACCACGCCGACATCAAGGAGCTGAGCTTCGAGCGCGCTCTGAAGGAACTCGAAACCATCGTCAGCCGCCTCGAGCGGGGCGATGTCGAGCTCGAGGAAAGCATCACCATCTACGAGCGCGGCGAAGCCTTGCGGGAGCATTGCGATCGCCTCTTGAAGCAGGCGGAAGCGCGCGTCGAGAAACTGACGGTCGGCTCGGACGGCGTCCCGCGCGGCACTGAACCCCTGGATCCGGAATAACTCTCCCGCTTATTTCGTCAGCTCACGGCTTTCCGTTTGCTTGTTCTTTTGTGTCAACATATTCTCCGACCGCAGATATTCTGACAGGCGGGGGATGGGCGATGACGCTGCGGAAGACGGCAATAGGTCTTGCCGCGTGTGCACTGGCCATTCTGGTGGCGATTCCTCCCCACAACGTTCAGGCTGGCGGCGCCGCGCCGGAGGCGGGTAACGCCCAGCTCGACCGAGAGAAATCCGCATTCGAAAGCGCGAAGGAGCTGGGTACCGCCGACGCCTGGAATGCCTTCCTGTCATCCTATCCGACAGGCTTTCATGCCGATCTGGCGCGCGCTTACCTGAAAAAGCTGGGCGATCAGCCGGCCGCGGAAGCGCCCGTTCTGGTTCCCTCGTCGGCAAGGGCCGGCGAACGGCCGTGCTCGGAACTCCCGCAATTGCGCTCGGAGCATTCCAGGGAGCCGACGAAAATAACCTTCGTCAACAAATCTGGAATGTACCGGTCCTTCATGTGGATCGATTTCGACGGGAAGCAGCAGAGCTACGGCGGTGTGAACTCCGGCGACCAGATGACATTCGATACGTTCCGCACCCATCCTTGGGTGATCGCGACCGGGCCCGGCGACTGCTTGCAGATCTTCATGCCGGCCGCAGAGCCGTCGACCGTCGAGCTCCTGCGCCTGGATGCCGACGACGCAAAGCCATCGCCTCAGAACATCACGAAACGGAGCGAGCCCGAGAAAAAGGCTGAAACGAAGAAGAAGACGCTCGTCTGCGCCAAGAACTACAAGCTGCAGAACGGCAAGTGCGTCTTGCTGCAGAACTGCGGAAAGAACGCCTATCGGAGCCCGGAAGGCGATTGTTATTGCAACAAGGGCTACCAGATGCAGAACGGCAAATGCGTCTGGCCGCATGACAAAAAAGGCTTCGAAATTGCGCCTTGGAAAAAAGGCGGCTGCAAAACCTGGCAGGCCCAGTGCAGCCAGGGCAATGGCGGCGCCTGCGTGAAGTATGAGGAAAACTGCCAAGTGAATTGATGGGCGGTTCTAGCGAACTGACGGGCGATTGAGGCCGTCGGAAGGGCTCCGCCTCTGTCAGGGCACGCCGCCCCGCTCCTTTCTGCCGCAGTTCCGGTCGGCCGGGGTCCGGATCGGCCCTTCATCTGCCGCCCGTTCGGCGCTATGGTGCCGGAAAACGCGAGGCTGGAGCGTCAAGGCTCCTGCCTGCATGGCGTAACGCCCTGATCGCTGAAGGAATTTGCCTGACCGTGAGCACGACACCGCTCCTCGACACCATCGCGACTCCGGAGGATCTCCGCAAACGTCCCGAGTCCGATCTCCGCCAGATTGCCGACGAATTGCGCCGCGAGACCATCGAGGCCGTCTCGGTGACGGGTGGTCATTTGGGCGCAGGCCTTGGCGTCGTCGAGCTGACGGTCGCGCTGCATTGGGTGTTCGACACGCCGAAGGATCGCCTGATCTGGGACGTCGGCCATCAGTCCTATCCGCACAAAATCCTGACCGGCCGGCGCGATCGCATTCGCACGCTGCGTCAGGGCGGCGGTCTTTCCGGATTCACCAAGCGCGACGAGAGCGAGTACGACCCGTTCGGCGCTGCCCACTCGTCGACGTCCATTTCCGCCGGCCTCGGCATGGCGGTTGCGCGCGATCTCAAGGGCGAGACCAACAACGTTATCTGCGTGATCGGCGATGGCGCCATGAGCGCCGGTATGGCCTACGAAGCCATCAACAATGCCGGCGCCCGCGACGAGCGCCTGATCGTCGTCCTGAACGACAACGACATGTCGATTGCTCCGCCGACCGGCGCATTCTCATCGTATCTCGCCCGTGTCACGTCGAGCGGCACTTACCTGCAGCTCCGCGATTTCGCCAAGCAGCTCGCCAAGCGCCTGCCCAAGAGCTGGGAGCGCCGTGCCGCCCGCATGGAGGAATACACGCGCCACCTCTGGCAGGGCGGCATGTGGTTCGAGGAGCTCGGCTTCTATTACGTCGGCCCCATCGACGGGCACGATCTCAATCATCTACTGCCCGTGCTCAAGAACGTGCGGGAGACCAAGCAGGGACCGATCCTCGTCCACGTCGTCACCAAGAAGGGCAAGGGCTACGGGCCCGCCGAAGCCTCCGACGACAAATATCACGGCGTCGCCAAGTTCAATGTGGTCACTGGCGCCCAGGTGAAGCCGAAGCAGAACGCGCCGACTTTTACGCGCGTGTTCGCCGACAGCCTCATCGCCGAAGCCAAGAAGGATAAGCGCGTCGTCGCCATCACCGCCGCGATGCCGGACGGCACCGGCCTCGATCTCTTCGGCAAGGATTTCCCGGACCGCACGTTCGACGTCGGCATCGCCGAGCAGCACGCCGTGACGTTCGCGGCCGGCCTTGCTGCCGAGGGCTTGAAGCCGTTCTGCGCGCTCTATTCCACGTTCCTGCAGCGCGCTTACGATCAGGTCGTACACGACGTCGCGATCCAGCGTCTGCCGGTGCGGTTCGCGATCGATCGCGCAGGCCTCGTTGGTGCGGATGGACCGACGCACGCCGGCTCGTTCGACCTCGCCTATCTCGGCTGCTTGCCTGATTTCGTGATCATGGCTGCCGCCGACGAAGCCGAGCTGACCCACATGGTTGCGACCGCCGCCGCCATCGACGATCGCCCGTCCGCCTTCCGCTTCCCGCGTGGCGAAGGGCTTGGCGTCGAGCGCCCGGCCGAAGGCGTGCCGCTCGAGATCGGCAAGGGCCGCATCCTGCGCGAGGGAACTGCCGTGGCCATTCTTTCGCTCGGCGCCCGCCTCGGCGAAGCGCTGAAGGCCGCCGACCAGCTCGCGGCAATGGGACTGTCCACCACCGTTGCCGATGCGCGCTTCATGAAGCCGCTCGATAAGGATCTGATCGCGCGCCTCGCCAAGGAGCATGAGGTGCTGGTGACGATCGAGGAGGGCTCCGTTGGCGGGTTCGGCAGCCACGTGCTGCAGCATCTGGCCGAGACCGGCCTTCTGGATGGCGGCCTCAAGGTCCGTCCGATGGTGCTGCCCGATGTCTTTATCGAGCACGACGCGCCGGGCCGTATGTATGAAAAAGCCGGCCTGGCTGCGCCGGACATCGTGCGGACGGCGCTTGCTGCGCTGGGTCGCGACGCACTTGCCAGCCGCGCCTGAGCCGAACCACCCAGAGGGAAGCAGAGATGAAATATGCGACGCGACTGTCCGTGATGGCCGCGCTGTGCCTGCTGGCGGTTGCGCGCCCGGCCCAGGCGACCGGAGCGTTCCTGTGCGGAATTAAAGACGACTCGCTCAAGTTCTCCGCCGAGAGCGCGTTCAGTCATGGCCTGGGCGAACGCTTCATGGACTTTGCGGCGTCCGGCACGGTGCTGCTGAAGGACGCTCCGAAAGATCTGGCGGAACTGAAGTTCGACGATGGCGCGCTAGTCCATCACTGGTTCGCCGGCGGCGATCTGAAGCTGCATCTCTACCGCGAGCGTGAAGGCGACGCAGCGCACGGCTACATCGAGCTGATCCTCGAGACCAAGCAGTCGCCGGACGACGAGACCGTCTTCCAGGGCACCTACAAGCTTCAAGTTTACGACACCACCAACACCAAGGACGGCGAAGGCCAGAAGTTCGAGGCGGAAGGCAAGGCCGCCTGCTCGGTCGGATAGGCATTGACGCATGAAGCTGCGCCGATCCGGCAAGGGACCCAACGGCCAATACGCGATGAGCGTATCCACGCCTGGGGTATCGGAAAGCCCGCAAACAATCGGCCAGTGGATCGGTGTCATCGTCGTGCTGGCGCTGTTCGCGATGACGGGCCTCATGGGCAGCCTGACAGTCGTCGCCGGCGTTCGTCATCTTCTGTCCGACGAGCAGTTGCTCCCCGTCCCCGTGGCGTTGCTGTTGATCGCCGTTGGCCTGCTCCTTTCGGCGATCGGCATCGGCTACTTCTACTTCCGCTACGTCAAGAAGCCGCTTTGGGATGCCCAAAGGGCTCGGCTCGAAGCGCGCTATCCCGGCCAGCCGTGGATGATGCGCAAGGACTGGGCGGCCCGCCGTATCGTTCACTCCAATATCGGCGTGATGGCTTTGCTGTGGGTCTGGAACCTCGGATGGTGGGGCGCGCTCGCCTTCATCGGCACCGTCAATCGCGACAAGATCCTCGCCGCGCTCGACAGCTCGTGGTGGGGCTATGTGCCGGGCGCTCTCTTTGTCCTGTGCGGGCTCGTCGCGCTGCGATTGGCGGTTGCCGCAACGTGGGCGCATTTCCGCTTCGGCAAAACAACGCTGCGCCTCGATACGCTCCCCGCCTACGCCGGAGACAAGCTCCGCGGGACCATCGAAGCCCGCCTTCAGAGCAGGCCGGACGCGCCGCTCAAGGCGGCTTTGGTATGTGAGGAGCTGGAGTGGATTAGTTATCGGCGTAACGGCAAGACGACGTCGCGGCTCGACGTGACGCAGCGGGCGCGCGTCGAGCGCGAAATCCTGGTCTCTCTTGTGTTCGTATCTCGCGAAAAAGCGCGCATTCCGGTCGAGATCGATGTGCCGGCTGACAGCCTCGAATTTGATATCGACAGTGAAGGCAACGGCATCCGCTGGACGTTGCACGTCGAGGCGCCGGACGCCAAGCCACCTTTCGCGTTCACGTTCGAGGTTCCCGTCTACCTCCGCCGGCCATGAGCGGGAGCCCCCGCTGGTTCGATGACGCCGCCTCGCACACGCGCGAAGCCGCACAAGCGGCCGGCTCCCGAGAGTAACGTCACGCGGGAAAGATCGCGTCGTCCATCGGCAGCGCGCGATATCCGCATGCAGCATCGTCCGGCGCGGGAACTCCGATCGCGTCGTTGTAAAGCGTTCCTTCGTGGAAGAAGTAGGTGATCGTCGTGCGGTAGAGCCCGATGTGCTCGTGCTCGGCCGATTTCAGAACGCTGCGCGTCGTCGTGACCAGGCTCTGGATCTCACCGTTGGCGATGGCCCGCTGCAGAATGCGGTCGTCGAGAATTTCTTCGAGCACGCCGCACGCGATCGGGGCCAGATCGCGACCGACCCAGTCGGCCATCGAAGGCCGTTTCGCGAGCGCCGGCCCGGAAAGCCGCTGCAACGTGAGCGCTTCCGAGCGCGTCAGCGCACGCGGGGCCGGACAGTGGGAGATCGAAGCGGAGAGCGAGCGCATCAGCGAACTCGAAGGCTCCCAGCCGAGATCGCGCAAGCGCTTCTGCTGGGTTATGCCGGGGCTGTCCTCGCCGCGTTCCCATCGCGAGACCGTACGTTGCGCGACGCCGAACAGATCCGCCATCCGGGCCTGGCTGAGGCCGTGCCGGATGCGATATCGCCTTACGAGCTTTTTCCAGTCTTCGTCCATGCTCAGATCCGTTCTCGAACGGCGCTGCAGTGCAATGCATCCACCGCGAAAGGGCTCTAGACCCCGTTAGACGTTGAAGCCCTCGAGTCGTTTTTTTAGAGATCGATGACGGCTTCAATCGGGCATCGGCCCATGAGGGCCAGGTTTCGCGGTCCCGGGCGATCACGGTTTGATGCCCCTACGAGACCGTAAACGCTGGGGTGCCGCCCGATGGGCGCCGTGGCGCGAGCGGGGATGAGCCATCGGCAGCTTTTGCTGTCGATGGCTCTAATTACCAAGAGCGGAGCTTCACTCGATAGCCGCGATCACCGCGCCTGCGCACATTGCGGCCGCAGCCGCCACTGCTGGCATACCGTAGCGTTCGCCGGCCACCCGCACTTCCGGCGACAGACGATGATAAATCTCGCGCGCGAGCGGGCGCACGTGCCGGCGCAACTCGGCCACGCCCCGCCCGACGGGCGTTAGCGCCACCGCATAGTCGTCGATGGCGACGCCGCTTCCGGAGCGCGCCCATTGCCGTTTGTAGTCGTCCGCCGGCGCCAGCAGATCGTAGCGCGAGAAGCCCGCTTCGAAACACCATGCGATGGTGCGCAGCATCTGCTCCTGGCCGGGGCTCGCGGCGCTGAGCTTGGGGTCGAACGCGCCGAGATAAGCCATGTAGCTCGTCCCATCGGCATAGCCGACTTCGACCGCTGCAAGTGATGAACCCGCCTGGAGGGTCGAAACCAGCGCCGTGCCGGAGGCGACGGTCTCGCGCAGCAAGGCCTCCCACGGCCCGGCATCGAACACGGCACTCGAAACGCCGCGCTCGGCGAGCCACATTCGCTTCCAGCTCATCGCGGTGTCGAAGGCGGCGAGCGCATCCGCACCACGCCGCATTTCGAAGCTGATCGGCCCGGCGAGCGCTTCGAGTTTCTGCCGGCGCTGGCGGCGGTTACGCCGTGTACCGCTCGAGAACGACGCGTCGTAGGCGGCGAAGCTCTCGAATGCATGGAGATCGATGAAGAGCGCCGTTTCGGACGCCCCTTGCGACCGGCCCGCTTCGCTGAGCGCATCGTGAAGCCCGCCGTCGGCGCGCACACGGCGCAACAGGAGAACGTCGAAGCCCTGCTTGCAAAGCGCTTCGCGGAGCTGTCTCAGCGCATCCGGCGAAAGAGGTGCACCGACCAGAGTGGCATACTGCGCGAGCGGATAGAGCAACGGCACCGCAACGCGCGCGCCGACGAGCCGTTCGCTGCGCAGCGCCAGGAGCGTTGTGGCGTGTCCATCCCGCCTGAACACCGCGACCAGAGGATCGAAGCCGTTTCGGGTGGCAGTTTCGGCAGCAGCACGGACAATCTCGAATGCATCGAACGGACCGCCCGCGCCATGCCCGGCACCGACCGCGTGCCAAAGCGGACCAAGCTGCCCGATGGCCTCGGGGCCGGATACGATCTGGATCTCGTCCATTGCAGAGTGCCGCCCCAAGAAATCGCCTGATGCGGACATCCGGCGCTCGTTCGCCTTCTGACTATCGTCCCCGAGGCGTTGGGATTGCGTTAAGGAGTACCGGCAGGAAGCTGCGCGACGTCTCCGTCCGGTTTTACCCCGAGGAGCGGCGCGATGCGCGCGATCACGCGCCCAGCCGTCGGCGCCGCGTTGCGCCCGGCCAAAACCTCGCCATCGGCCTCGGCCGTTCCCTTCGGCTCGAACAGCAGCACCAGCACCAGATACTGCGGAGCGTCCATCGGGAAGGCGGCGAGAAACGAGGCTACGACGGACTTTTCCTGATAACCGCCACGGCCCGGCATCTCCGCCGTGCCCGTTTTGCCGCCGACGCGATATCCGGGAACATCCGCCCGCCGCCCAGTTCCCTCGCGCTCGCTCACGTTGCGGCGAAGCAGGACGCGGAGGCTGTTGCTGGTTTCCGCGCTGACGAGACGCGCGCCGGGTGTGGCGGCATCGTTGCGTCCGCGAAAGTAGGTGGGCGTCACCGCCGTACCGCCGTTGAGCACGGCTGCCGTCGCCGCCGCGAACTGGATCGGCGCAACCGCCATGCCGTGCCCGTAAGCCACCGTGATCTGCTCGACGCGCCCGAAACGCGGCGGAAGCTGCGGCGGCGCGACTGGCCCCGCGTCGGTCCGCATCGGTGTCATGAGGCCGAGCTTTTCGAGAAACGCCTTCTGCTTGTCGGGCCCCTCGGCGAGCGCGAGCAGACCCGAGCCGACGTTCGAGGAGTGAATGAATACCTCTGACACGGTGAGCGGGCGCCCGGACGAATGTAGATCCTTGATCGTGAACCGTCCCGCGGTCAGCGGCTTCGTCACGTCGAGCACCGTGTCGAGCTTAGTGTTCCCGCCTTCGAGCGCCATGGCGACGGTCAGGATTTTAAAGATCGAGCCGAGCTCGTAGGTTCCGCCCTGGATTTTGTCGAGGCGCTCGGGGGCGAGGGCTTCGCCCGGTTGCGACGGATCGAGGCCCGGCAGCGACGACGCGGCGAGCATCTCGCCGGTCCGGATATCCATGACGAGCCCGGCCGCGCCCTTGGCCTCGAAGCGGGTCATGGCACCCAGCAGTTCGTCTTCGACGGCATGCTGCACGCCGAGATCGAGCGTCAGCCGCACCGGCGTTCCGGCATTCGAGGCTGCTCCGTGCGAAGGCTCGACGCCGATCGTATCGTCGATCGCGCGCTCGATACCGCTGATGCCGCGGTTGTCGACGTTGACCGAGCCGAGCACATGGCCTGCCAGTCGTTCCAGCGGATAGGCGCGCCTCAGCTCGGTGCGGAAATCGAGACCGGGAAGTCCAAGGTCATGAACTCGCTGAGCGACCTTAGGTGGCATACCGCGCTTCAACCAGATGAAACGCCGGTTGCGATCCGACAGCGTGCGGCGCAGTTCGCCCTCGTTGAGGTCTGGCAGCACGCCACCAAGCCGCTCCGTGACCTCGTCGATGCTCTGGACGAGGAACGGATCGGCGTAGAGCGACGGCATCTCGATATCGGTTGCGAGTAGCCGGCCACCGCGATCGAGAATGTCGGGACGCACATAGCTGCGCGCAACCGGCTCGGTGAGGGTGGCGACCATATCGAGGCCGCCGGTCGTGGCGAGGCGTGCGAGCTGCAGGGCGATGGAGCCGAATAGAAACGCGATGCCGAGCATGACGAGGCGCGTTCTGAGGCCGCCCGTGCCCCGCAGGATGTCGGCGCGCGAACGGGCAAGCTCTGGAGAGCGTGTTTGCCGTCCGCCCCTGGCCGCCCCCTTCATGATTTCCCCCGGACCCCTTTAGCGGTTGACCGCCCCCGTGCGAATGTCGGACGCCGGTACGCTGTCCGTCACCTGCTTATCGGTGAGGGGCGCCAGCCCCTGCGCACGAGCCAGCGGCTCGATCCGGCTCGGTCGTGCGAGATGCGCGCGCTCCGCCTTGAGCACGGCGATATCCGATCGCGCGAGTTCCGCGCGCCGCTCCTCGGCCGCCACGCGGGCCTCGAGCTGCCGGGTATCGTATGAGAGCCCGTAGAGCAGAAAGGCACTCGAAATGGCGAGAAACGCTGCCGAAACTGTGAGCGGATGCATCGGATCGACCTCAACCAACGAGAAACAAAGTCAAGACCTTGGAAAGGAAAGCACCCGATTAACGCGCGTGCCACGCAGGGGCATCTGTCCTGAAACCCACCCGTAGCCGCGCCGAGCGCGCCCGCGGATTTGCGTCCGTTTCCTTTTTGTTAGGTGTAAATCCGCGAGTGTTAACAATTCGGAAACTTGGCGCGTGGACGGGGCCTTTTGGCGCCGGAAGGTAGCGTGATCCGCCCTCCACCTTGCCGGAGCGCTCCTGCAGGAAGCGTTTGACGATGCGGTCTTCCAGCGAATGGAAAGTGACGACGAGCAGCCGCCCGCCGGGCTTGAGCAGGCATTCGGCCGCCGCCAGCGCGCGTTCGAGTTCGCCCAGCTCGTCATTGACGTAAATCCGGAGCGCCTGGAACGTCCGCGTCGCCGGATGCTTCTCGTCTCCGCGCGCCCGTCCGAGTACGCGTTCGACGATATCGGCGAGCGCCTTGGTGGTGGTGATCGGTGCATCCGCCCGCGCTTTCACCAGCGTGCGCGCGATCGCCCGCGAGCGGCGTTCTTCGCCGAATTCGTAGAGAATATTGGCGAGGTCTTCCTCGTCGGCAGTGTTGACGACATCGGCAGCCGAAGGGCCATCCAGCGACATGCGCATGTCGAGCGGGCCGTCGCGCAGGAACGAGAAGCCACGGGCAGGCTGGTCGAGCTGCATCGACGAGACGCCGATATCGAGCACGACGCCGTCGACCTGAGCGAACCCGGCCGAAGCTGCCGCCTGTTCCATGTTGCTGAAGGTGTCGGGAACCAGCGTCAGCCGCCCGCCGAATTCACGAACGAGATCTTGTCCGCCTGCGAGGGCCGTGGGATCGCGCTCGATCGCGATCAGCCGGCAGTCGGCCGCCTCGAGAATGGCGCGGGAATAGCCGCCCGCTCCGAAGGTTCCGTCAATGTAGGTTTCACCCGCCGCCGGTTGCAATTGCTCGACGACCTCCGCGAGGAGGACGGAGATGTGACGGGGAGTATCTGGGGAGGCCGCAGTCATGATCGGCCGCTTTATAGGGCATTCTGCGGCCCGGGCCACGCTTATCGCGCGCACGAGCCGCTAAGTTTGAACGGCTAATTCAGCCGAGTTCCGAGAGAGGCACGGGAATTTGAGCCCGCACGTCCTGGCGCACCGGTCTCGAGCCGGTGCTCCGGGGCGTCATTCCCGTGCCCCCTCGTCGCCATCGCCGGTGCGATGGGCGCTCCCCGCGCCGAACAGCTTTCGATGCTCCTGAGCCTTTTCGCGGGCGCGTGCGCGCCGCTCTTCGAAGGCTTGAGGAGCCCAGATTTGAAACTTGTCGCCAAGGCCGACAAATGTGACGAGATCCTGAAGACCGGCGTGGCGACGAAGGCTTTCAGGAAGGACGATACGCCCGTCGCCGTCGATGCTGAGAACCTGGACGTCGCCATAGAGTGCGACAGAGAGCTCGTCTCGCTCGTCCGAATAGTCCGGCAGGCCTGCGAGAAGCCCGTCGATCTTTTTCGCAAGTCTTTCGCCGCCTGCATCGAGAGCCGGAGCATCGATCGAGGGGTAGCAATAGATTCCGCCGGTGCTTCCCTGGCTATAGCCGTCGCGCTCGAGGACGGCGCGGAAGGGAGCAGGGATTGAGACGCGCCCTTTGGCGTCGATCTTGTTGGTGAACGTCGAGACAAAGCGGTCCATCCCCTTTTCGAGCCTCGTTCTCCAACGCCACTACAGAAACGCTTTTCCGAAATCCCACCGATGGCCCCTGAGCGGGGACAACACCCACCGCTCCGGGCTGGGCCGTGGCGGTCGCTTGTGCTTCGGCCCTCTCTCGAAGCCAGCGCCACGACCACGGGCCCTTGCCCGGTGCGGTCGGGCATATATGGGATGCCATGGTTCGGTATGGGCGTCAATGGATCGTTAAGGATTTGGACGGGGTTTAAGCCTGTATTTCCGGGCAAAGATGTCGGCGTTATCTGCACGACGTTCATAACCCGACCCATCGTCAGCTCCGCGCGGCAGCGTTATGCAAAGGTGAGCAAGGGCGGAAAGGAACGGGTTGAATGAATGGGCGGCGTGCGCGAACCACGGCGATGCTTGGCGCCGTCTTGACGGCGTTTGCGGCCGGCATGGCTTCCAATGCCCTCTCTGCCCCGGCCGCGGAGCCCCTTGGTCAGCGCATCGCCGTTGCACAGCCGGGTCGGCCGTCCGTCACCCTCTACGTCGAGGAGCACGGCCAGGGTGCGCCGTTGCTCCTGCTGCATGGACTTGGCGAGTCGACCTTCACCTGGCGCGAGATCGCCCCGGCGTTGGCGGCGCGCCATCGCGTCATCGCGCTCGACCTCAAGGGCTTCGGCCGATCGGAAAAGCCCGATGATGGCGCCTATTCGGCCGAGGATCAGGCGGCGCTCGTCGCTCGCTTCATCGTGGAACGCGGCCTCGAAGGGGTGACGTTGATCGGTCATTCCTTTGGCGGCACGGTCGCGTTGCGAACCGCTTTGGCCGAGGGGATTGCCGGCACATCGCGCATTCGCCGGATCGTCGTCATCGGTTCGCCCGCCTTGCCGCGCTCGACGCCGCGCTATTTCGATCTTGTCAAGGCGCCGCTGGTCCCCGATACGCTCGTCTCGGCGCTGTCGCCGGAAGCCATGGCGCGTTTGCTGCTGCGCGAGGCCATGGGCGGCCATGTTGGCGGAAAAAAGAACACCGCGATCACCGACGACCTCGTAGAAGGTTACGCCGCGCCCTACCGCGATCCCGCTGCGATGACGGCGTTCCTGGCAACCGCACGCGCCATCGTGACGGAGGAGGGCGCCGACGCGGTCGCGAAGCGCTACGCCACAATCGGCCGGCCGACCCTGATCGTCTGGTGCCGGAAGGATCCGATCGTGCCGCTGAAGGCTGGTCGCCGTCTCAAAGCCGCGATCCCGCGTGCGGAGTTTACGGTGCTGGAGGGATGCCACCATCTGCCTCAGCACGAACGCCCGCAGCAGCTTTTGAAGGTACTGGCGCCGTTCCTTGAAAAGTAGGTCGTCCCAAGTCGCTTGAGGAAATCACGGGGATCTACTACCAGTCCGAAACGTTTATGAATTTTGCAAATTGAGAGGCGCGGGCGACCGCGAAACGTGAATGAGCGACGTGCGCTGCATCTGCGCCATTGGGTTGAGCGGCCAGCTGGGCCTCAAGGGCGAGCTGCCTTGGGAAGGCGATCCGCGGCCCGAATTCAGGGCGGACGTCGAGCGCTTTTTCGAGATCACGCGTGGGCATGTTCTGATCGCCGGCCCCAAGACCATCGGCGCTGTCCCGGATTTCGGACGTGCTCAGATGACACTTCGTGTCGCCCGCTCCAGCGAGCGGCCGGAAGACGTGCTCGCGGAATTTGCAGATCGGGTCGTCTTCATCGGTGGAGGACCGGCCCTGTGGGATGTCTACGCGCCGTTCATCATGCACTGGGATATCACGCGGCTCCCCTATGATGGCCCCGCCGACCGCTGGTTCGATCCGAAGTGGCTGCTGACCGGCAAGGGCCGCCCGCTCTGAGCGGCGCCGGAGATCCGGCTTACAGTTCGCGAACCTTCTTCCCTTACCGACGTCCGCTCGGGGCCATAAGCGGACGTGAACCGACCTGCGTGCATTCGCGAGCTTCGTAGCTCCATCCTAGGAGCGAACTTTGGTTCTAACAAAGTCTGCTCTCGTTCGATTTTTTTGTGGGAGACGTCCGCTTAATCGGCGCTGATGCTGACATTTGTTCGGAGGCTCGTACGACCGAACACGCTCACCCAAAGCAACAACTTGTAGGCATCCTCGCAACTTGCTAACTCATGCATCCCTGCGCCATCGCGCGCGTGTTGTCGCCCTTGAAGCGTCCTCGCGGACCGCATGCGGCACCTCCAAATCCTCATAGGAAATGATTGTGACACTTGCCTCCGGCGCGTGCGGCCTTGACTTCGGCACATCCAACAGCGCTATCGGCCATGCTGCGGAAACTCATCCCTCTCTGATCCCCCTGCAGGAGGGCCGCGTTTCAATCCCCACCGCAGTATTCTTCAGCTTCGAGGACGCAAGCGTCACCTTTGGCCGCGATGCAGTCTCCCGCTACTTGCAGCGCGAGAATGGACGCCTGATGCGCTCGCTGAAATCGGTTCTCGGATCCTCCCTCATCCACGAGCAAACGCAAGTTGGAACAAAGCGACTCCGGTTCGATGAGATCATCTCGCTTTTCCTCAGCTACGTGCGCAAGGCCGCCGACGAACCGTCGTCCGTCGTCATGGGCCGCCCGGTGTTTTTCGTGGACGACGACTCGGAGGCCGACAAGAGTGCAGAGGATCAACTCCGGCAGGCGGCGCAACACGCAGGCTTCAAGTATATCGAATTCCAGTTCGAGCCCATCGCCGCTGCCCTCGACTATGAGCGCCAAGTCGGCACCGAAGAGCTCGCGTTCGTCGTCGACATCGGCGGCGGCACTTCGGACTTCTCCATTGTCCGCGTCTCTCCGCATCGGCGCGGCAAACCGGATCGGAAGTCCGATATTCTCGCCTATTCGGGCGTGCACATCGGCGGCACCGATTTCGACCGTCGTCTTGAAGTCGATGCCGTGCTTCCCGATCTCGGGCTTGGTGCCAAGCTTCGTCACAAGGACATGGAAACACCCTCGTGGTGGTACCAGGACCTTGCAACCTGGCAGCGCATCAACTTCCTCTATGACCACAAGATCTTTGCCGACATTCGCCGAGTACGCCGAGATGTGTTCGAGCCCGAAAAGCTCGACCGGCTGCTCGAGGTTCTGGAGAACAGGAAGGGTCACGCGCTGCTGACCGCCGTCGAGGACGTCAAGATCCAGCTCTCCTCCGCAAAGCTCGTTGCGATGGATTTGCAGAAGCTCGCCGGTATCGAGTCGATCGACATCACGAGGAAGCAGTTCGAGGGCGCGATTGCCGACCAGATCGGCCAGATCCATAAGACAATCAGAAGCACCCTAAGCCAAAGCAACGTGGCCGCCGACGCCATCGGCTCGCTGTTTCTGACCGGCGGCTCGTCGCGGATACCGCTGCTGCTTGCGACCTTGCGAAAGGCGTTCGGCAATGCCCGCGTCGTCGAAGGCGATGCGTTCGGCTCCGTAGCCACGGGGCTCGCACTTGAAGCCCACAGTCGCTTCGGTGCGATCGCGTCGGATGCACGCTAGCCGCTCAGGGCGCCGCTCGACGTCCGCTCCGGGTCAAAAACCGACACCCGCCAACGCTTGAGCCCATTTCCCCGGCCTCAATCGTCGTCGTCATCGCACTCGATGCGTTCTTTGTAATAGCCGCGCCGCCACTTGCGCTCGATCTTGCAGTTCGGACCGTAATCGTAGTCCTCGTCTGCGTAGTAGGCGCCGTAGGGCACGTAGTATCCGTGCGAAGGGATGCGATAAGTCGGCACGCCGTAGCTGTAAGAGCGGTACTCGCCACGCCATGGCCGCGCTTCATATTCGTAATAGTCGTCGTCCCAATCCCCACCAGCGAACGCGGCGGGGGCCGATGCCGCCAGCAAGGCCAGGACAATCACGATGCGCTTCATGTGTCCATGCTCCTCCAGGTTGCCGCCTCCCGTTCCATGAGAGAACCCGAAGCTTCAGCCTGTCAATTCGACCTGGTAACTATGGTGGACGGCAAACGAAAGCCCGCCCGTTCTCAAGGTCATGCCGGGAGAACGAGCGGGCTCGGTGTAGGTTCCGACAACCCGAAGCGATCGGGCTGATAGAGGTCAGACCTTAGTCGCGATCACGCGGGCCGCGGCACTTGATCGTCTCTTCGTAGTCGCCATCGGTCCACCAGCGCCGCTCGATCCGGCACGGACCATCGCGGAACTTCTCCTTCACGTCGCGGCCCATCGGGCCGTAGTGCGCGGAGATACGGCTGTAAATGTCGGCAGCTTTCCGCGACGGAGCCGGCGCGGGCTCGGAGGAGAAGCTGTCGTCGACGGCGAGTGCAGGGGCTGCACCGAGCAGCAGAGCGGCGGCCAGAGGCAGGATCACTTTCATCGCAAACTTCCTTCTTTTGGTTGATCCGACTGGGGGTTAACGCCTGGGCGCGGCCAATGGTTGACCCGCTCGAGGCGATTTGAAAATGGCGAGATAAAACAATATCGTGGCGATTTACTATCACAGCTTCTGCGACAGAAAATGGGCGCAGCCTGCGTCATGACGAAGCCTTGCGCTTCGCGCCCCGTTATCGCGAGAGAAATGCCAGCCGGCCTGTAAGCCGGGTTCTGTCGAGAACGGCCATTCATCTGGGACGCCCATTGCTGGGCGCCTCGAGCAACCAACCCGGGTGACGGGCCTGAAGACGCGCCTCCGTGCCGGGTTTCCCCGCACGCGGCCACCCCTATTTGGTCTTGCTCCGGGTGGGGTTTGCCGTGCCGCTCCTGTTACCAGTCGCGCGGTGCGCTCTTACCGCACCGTTTCACCCTTACCACGCCGGGCCGAAGCCCGCCGGGCGGTTTGTTTTCTGTGGCACTGTCCCTGGGGTCGCCCCCGGCGGCCGTTAGCCGCCACCCTGTCTCCATGGAGCCCGGACTTTCCTCCACCGTCGTGAGACGGCAGCGGCCGTCCAGCCGGCTGACCAGGGCACATAAGGGTGGGATCGCGCTCGGCGTCAAGGGAAAGGGTGGCGAGGGGTACGCCCTATACCGATTTGGCGCCCGGCTCGAACCAGCCCGTCGTGTTGCGCGGTCGGGCATCGAGCAGATAGGCCGCGAGCGCCAGCACCGCTGTTCCCAACACGAACACGCCGATCTGCGCGACCCACCCGGCTTGCGGGCCAGACAGGAAGATGCGCGCAACAAGCGACAGCAAGGTTCCAAGCGAAAACACGGCGAGCGAGTGCTTTCCCATGCGGGTCAGGATTCTCGCGAGCGGATTGGCGAGCCAGCGCGCATCCCGCGGGATGAAACGCAAGATCAGGTACATCCAGGCCAGCGTGTTGAGAAAGCGCCACGGCGTTTGCCGGTCCAGAAGTCCGGTGATGTGCGAGAGCGGTTCGAAATAGCAGTGGGCCGAGAGCGGGCCATAATGGCGGCACGGAAAAACCAGCAGGAAACAAGCGGCGATGACGAGGACGCTCAGGACCGAGAGCCAGGTCGACCGCTTCATAGGGGTCCGATCGAGACTGAAGAGGCCGATCACGAGGCCGAGCGCAAAAACGATCTGCCACGACATCGGATCGAAATACCAGCCGGCTGCCGAACGTGTGCTGGGAAAATTGAGCGTGTAGACTTCCCCAAGCACCCAGACGAGCGCGGATGCCATAAGCGCGAGCGCCCAATGAACGCGCGCCAAGAGCAGCAGCGGAACCGCGAAGAAAAGCAGCACGATGTAGAGCGGCAAAATATCGAAGTAAGGCGGCTGATACTGAAGCGTGAGCGCCATTGTCGCCGCATGGGAATAAGTCGAGCCCGCCCACGACGGTGGCGCGACGGCGAAGAGATCGAGCGGGGAGTCGCGACCGATGGCGATCAGCATCGCCAATGCACCGAGAAGCACCGCGATATGCGCGAGATAGATCGTGCCGATGCGCCGTCCAACCTGACTGACCACGGCCCCAAGGCCGCGCGTATCGAGGCGCGGCGCGTAGGCGAGTGCAAACGAGATCCCGGCGAGCAGAACGAAAATGTCGGCCGCGCTCGTGAACCCGAAATTTCTGAGCGTGAGGTGAGAGAGGCGGTCCGACGGAATATGGTCAATGTAGATGATGACGAGGGCGAGGCCGCGGAACAGATCGATTCTCAGATCTCTTTTGGGAGAGGTTCCCATTTTTTTATGCGGGCCTTAGCCATGCCAATTGGCCGGTTATGGCAAGCTTGATTGCGCCCGGCAAACGGGATGCGCTGCCCCGGTTAACGCCGGGGGTTAATCATCGCGCCGGCCGGTCGGCGCGGTCGGCTCTTCCGCTGGAAAATGCCCCGAAACGCCGCGGCTAAGCGGTCGGGCTTACCTGGCGCGAACGGCGCCTCTGGCCGAGTTCGACGGCAGCGCGCGTGAGGCCCTGGATGCGCTTGGCGCGCAGCATCCGTTTGACCGGCTTGTTACGCTTCCCCGTTGGCTGCAGCAGCGCGGGATGAGAGCCGTTGAGCTTGGCGGGCGCATCGGCGGATGTGGTGCCGGTTGTGTCCGGAGACGAAAGCGTGGCGGCTGCCGCCGAGCGCTGTCCGATCATGATGAGGCGCGCGACGCGTTCTGCGGCATTCTGCAGGTATTCGCGCGATTTCTTCATCGCCACTTCGAGCGGCATCGGATTGGAAGTCGCGGCTTCGAGGCCGTCGATGCCGTGCTCGAACACGCCGTTTGCATCGTCCGACAGGCCGCCGCCGATGGCGACGACAGGCACGCCATGACGGCGCGCCGAGGCAGCGACGCCGGCCGGCGTCTTGCCGAATGCGGTCTGGAAATCGACGCGTCCTTCGCCGGTGACCGCCAGGAACGCGCCTTTCATGTGATCGTCGAGCTTGGTCGCGGCAACGACAAGCTCCACGCCGCGTTTCATGGTGGCGTCGGTGAAGGCGAGCAATCCTGCGCCGAGGCCGCCGCCTGCGCCTGCGCCCGGGAATTCGGCGATGTCGCGCCCGATATCGCGTTTGATGAGAGAGGCGAGGTGCGCGAGGTTGCGATCGAGCCGCTGAACCATCTCGGGCGTGGCGCCCTTCTGCGGCCCGTAAACGGCCGAAGCGCCCTTCTCGCCGCAAAGCGGATTAGTGACGTCGCACGCAACGCTGACCTTCACGCGGGCAAGGCCCGGATTGGCGTTCGTCATATCGATGGCGTGAACCTCGTCGAGGCGTCCGCCGCCGAGCGCGCCGACGATCTCAGCGCCGTCCTTGTCGAGGAAGCGGACGCCGAGTGCTTGCGCAAAGCCCGCGCCGCCGTCGTTGGTGGCCGAGCCGCCAAGGCCGACGATGATTTCTTCGACACCGCGATGAATGGCATCGGATACGAGTTCGCCGGTGCCGAACGTGCTGGCTGTGAGCGGATCGCGCTCGGAGCGCGGCACCAGCGGTAAGCCGGAGGCTTCCGCCATCTCGATCACGGCTGTCCGTCCGTCGCCGAGCAAGCCGTATGAGGCGAGCACCTTCTGGCCGAGGGGGCCAGACACGGCGCACTTCACGATACGCCCGCCGGTGGCGTCCACCAGCGACTGCACGGTGCCTTCGCCGCCGTCCGCCATCGGCACCTTGACGTATTCCGCATCGGGCCACACCCGGCGCAGGCCTGCCTCGAGCTCGTTCGCCACTTCGAGAGAGGTGAGGCTCTCTTTGAAGGAATCCGGGGCGATGACGATCTTCATGAGGCGTTTCCTTTAATTCCCTGGGAGTGCGCGTTTCTGGTCGGCTTGCCCGCACAATGCCCTAAATTGCCGCCGCGCTTCCAGGCCCAAACGCCGCGACAGATGAGCGTTGAAAGCTTAACAGCGCCCCAGCGACCAGGCCGTTTACGAGTCAAAATCAATTGTCAGGATTAATCAAACGATCCGGCCATCATTGAGGCTCGCGGGGGCCTTGAGGCGCGATAGCGTTTCCAAGGTCGACCGGTCGAGTCGCCCATCCGGGCGCTCTTGTCGGAAATGCAACTGGAACGCGCGCAGCACCGTCTGCAGGTCGGCGTCGAAAGCGCCTTTGAGATCAATTTTATACCCGTAGTCGGCCAGCAGTTGCCGGGCCAGATCAACGTCTGCCCCCCTGGCCCCGAGGCTAAGCCCGGCATCGTCCGGATCGATGGGCGCAGGCTCCACCCAGTTCCCGACCCCCTGCCGCGCGAGCCAGGCCCAGTCGAACTTCTCGCCGGGGTCGATCTTGCGCCCCGGCGCGATATCCGAGTGCGCCAGAATGCGATGGGGCTGGATGGCGTGCCGGATGGCGATGTCCTTCGAGAGCGCGGCGACCGCCCGCATCTGCACGGCCGGAAACTCCGGATAGCCGAGCATGTGGCCGGGATTCTGGATCTCGATTCCGATCGAGGCCGAGTTAATGTCTGTTTCGCCCGCCCAGTAAGAAACACCCGCGTGCCAGGCGCGATCGGTTTCCGACACCATCTGGATGATGCGCCCGCCCTCGTCGATCACGTAGTGGCACGAAACCTTGCAGTCGGGCCGCGACAGCACGTCGAGGGCGCGCTCGACCGTCGGCAGCCCCGTGTAATGAAGGATCAGGATCGAGGGCGTGAAACCGGGCTTGCGCGGCTCGATGTTAGGCGACGGAAAGAGTTCGACGACCAGCGGCGTATCCGGTCGCGTTATGAGGCTTGCGCTCATACCCGTTCTCCCTCCACGCGCCGCCCGTCGACGATGGCCTCATAAGCCGCGTTGATCGCAGCGAGCTTTTGGGTTGCGGCTTTGATCAGCGCCGCCTGCGCGCCCCTCGCGGTCAGGCGATCGGGATGAAACCGCTGCACAAGCTCCACGTAGCGTTTCCGGAGGTCCTGCTCGGAGACGGTCGGCTCCAGCCCGAGTACATGGTAGGGGTCGTCCGCATCGCGCACGAAATGCGCCCTGATCCGGCGGAACTCCTCGCAGGATATTCCGAAAGCCTGCCCGACGGTCTTGAGAAACGCTTCCTCGGCCGGGTGGAGGATCCCATCGGCGCACGCGATCATCAACAGGCACTCGAGCACGTTGACCTTGAGATCGTGATCGCCTTTGAGCATGTGCGCCACGCTCTCGGCATAGATCTCGAACCCGGCCGTGTCCTGGCTGGCGAGCTGGTAGAGGCGGCGGATCCGCGGCACGTCCTCGGGCGAGGGTTCGAAAAAACGTTCGAAGGTCTGGCATTCGACCTTGACCGCCACGCCGTCTGCCTTCGCCATTTTTGCGGCGAGCGCGATGATGGCAGCGGAAAACGCGGCCGTCTGATGGACAGGCCTCGGGCGGATGAAGCGGCCGAGAGCGGGCCACCAGCGGCCAAGCAGAGCGGAGAGGCGGGCGCGAACCCCCGGGCCTCGCTCCTGCTCGATGAAATGGGACATGCTGTCGAGGGGCATGAGCACTCCTTACCCGCTTCCGGCCCGATGATGAAGGGCATGGACTAAATTTCATGTTCTGCGGTTGACGTGGCGAGGGCGCGCCGATAGCCAGCAGGATCGTTGATCTTGAGGGCGGTTGGATCCATGGGACACGAGCGCGCGGCGTGGCAGTTCTGGGTCGACCGCGGCGGCACCTTCACGGATATTGTTGCGGTCGCGCCGGACGGCCGGATTTCGGCCTTGAAGCTGCTGTCGGAGGCCCCCGGCCTCTACAACGATGCCGCCATCGCGGGCATTCGCAGGATTCTGGGCCTCGCTCCGGATGCGCCGATCCCTGCGCATCACCTCGAGGCAGTGAAGGTCGGCACGACCGTAGCCACCAATGCGTTGCTCGAGCGCAAGGGCGAACCGACGGTTCTGGTCATCACCGGGGGGCTAGAGGATCAGCTCGAGATCGGCACCCAGGCCCGCCCGGATATCTTCGCGCGCCGGATCGTAAAGCCCGACATGCTCTACGACCGTGTGATCGGCGCCCGCGAGCGCGTGCGCGCGGACGGCACCATCGAGCAGCCGCTCGATACGGAACGTCTCGCGGCGGATTTGTCGGCAGCTCGGCGCGAGGGATACGCAAGCATCGCGATCGTGTTCATGCACGCCTACGCGTTTCCCGATCACGAGCGGCAGGCCGCAGAGCTCGCCCGCGAAGCCGGTTTCACGCAGGTCTCGGTCAGCCATGAAGTCGCGCCGCTGATCAAGATCGTGCCGCGCGGCGATACCACTGTCGCCGATGCCTATCTCTCACCTGTGCTGAGGACCTACACCGAAGGCGTCGCCGGCGCGTTTGCAGGCGGTCTCGAATCCCGCCTCCTGTTCATGGCGTCATCCGGAGGGCTCAAGGCGGGTACCCACTTCCACGGCCGCGATGCGGTGCTCTCGGGTCCGGCGGGAGGTGTCGTCGGCATGGCGGAAACAGCCCGTCGCGCCGGCTTCGATCGTGTCATCGGTTTCGACATGGGCGGAACCTCGACCGACGTCTCGCACTATGCCGGCGCCTATGAGCGGACCTTCGAAACCGAGGTCGCGGGCGTGCGCTTGCGCGTGCCGATGCTGCGCATTCACACCGTGGCGGCGGGCGGCGGCTCGATCCTTTCGTTCGACGGCGCGCGTCTTCAAGTCGGCCCCGAAAGCGCAGGCTCCGATCCCGGCCCGATGTGCTACGGCCGCGGCGGTCCGTTGACGGTTACGGACGCCAACGTGGTGATGGGCAAGCTCGATCCCGCGTTTCTGCCGCGTGTATTTGGCGCGAGTGGCCAAGAGCCGATCGACGCGGAGGCCCCCCGCGCCGCGTTCGCGGATCTCGCCGCTCAAATCGGCGACGGCCGCACGTCCGAGCAGGTCGCCGACGGTTTCATTCGCATCGCCGTCGAGAACATGGCCAAGGCCGTCAAGAAAATCTCCATCGAGCGCGGCTACGACGTGAGCACCTACGTGCTGAATGGCTTCGGCTCCGCCGCGGGCCAGCATGTGTGCTTGATGGCCGATACGCTCGGCATACGCCAGGTTTTGCTGCATCCGCTTTCAGGGCTTCTGTCGGCTTTCGGGATCGGCCTTTCTTCTGTGCGCGCCAGCCGCGAACGTTCGCTCGAAGTGCCGCTCGATGCGGTCGGGATTGCCGCCGCTGAGTCACAGGCAGCCACGATGTTGGCCGAGGTGCAGGACGAGCTTGCTTCCCAAGGTGTCGCGCCCGAAGCGCTGCGCACGAAAACGTTGGTTCATCTCCGCTACGAGGCAACCGAGGTCGCGATCCCGATCGCTCTCGCCGAAGTGGCTAGCATGCAGAGGGCCTTTGAAGCCGCTCACGCACAGCGCTTCGGCTTCGTCTCGCCCGAAAAGCGCGTCGTCATCGCCATGGTCGAGGTCGAGGCCGAAGGCGGCGGCGATGAGGTCGCTCGGATCGCGCCGCCTGCCGCCACGCCGGGAGCGCCGGTTTCACGCACGCGGTTCTACGCGCGGGGCGCCTGGCACGAGGGCGACGTGTGGCGGCGCGAGAGCTTAGCGGCAGGCCAGGCGGTATCGGGTCCGGCTGTCATTGTCGAAGCCAACCAGACCGTCGTGCTCGAAGCAGGCTGGGCCGCGAAGATGACGCCGGGCGGCGACCTCGTGCTCACACGAACCGCCACCCGCACGCGTGAGCAAGTGGGCCTCGAAGTCGATCCCGTGCTGCTCGAAGTGTTCGGCAATCTCTTCATGGGAATTGCCGAGGAGATGGGCGAAGCGCTGCGAGCCACCGCGCAGTCGGTGAACATCAAGGAGCGGCTCGATTTTTCCTGCGCCGTGTTCGATGGCGATGGCCAGCTCGTCGCCAATGCGCCCCACGTGCCTGTGCACCTCGGCAGCATGGAGAGCGCCGTCGAAACGGTGATCCGAGTGCGCGGCGCCGAGATGGCGCCGGGCGACGTCTACATGCTGAACGCGCCCTATTCCGGCGGAACGCATCTTCCCGATATCACGGTCGTGACGCCGGTCTTCGTCGAGGGGGCCGAGCGCCCGGCGTTCTATGTCGCGAGCCGTGGTCACCACGCGGACATCGGCGGCATCGCCCCCGGCTCCATGAGCCCGAACGCCACGAACATCGAGGAAGAAGGCGTTTACATCGATTGCGTGCCACTGGTGAAAGAGGGTCGCTTTCTCGAAGTCGAGACGTTGGCGCTGCTCACAGGTGCGCGCTATCCAGCTCGCAATCCCGCCCAGAACATCGCCGATCTCAAAGCCCAGGTTGCCGCCAACGCGCGCGGACGAGCCGAGCTCCTGCGTCTCGTCTCGGAATTCGGCGCCGAGACGATCGCGAGCTACATGGCGCACGTTGAGGCTAACGCCGAGGAAGCCGTGCGCCGCCTCATTGGGCGGTTGAGCGATGGCCGCTTCAGGGTCGAGACCGATGGCGGTTGGGCGATCGAGGTCGCGGTGACCATCGATCGCGCACGCCGCTCCGCAAGGATCGATTTCACCGGAACGTCTCCGCAGCAGCCGACGAACGTCAATGCACCAGAGCCGGTCGCCCGCGCCGCCGTGCTCTACGTCGTTCGTGTGCTGCTTGACGAACCGATCCCGCTCAATGCCGGCTGCTTGCGGCCCATTGAGATCGTCGTGCCGGACGGTTCGATGTTGAAGCCGGTCTTTCCAGCCGCCGTTGTCGCTGGCAACGTCGAGACCAGTCAGGTGATCACGAACGCGCTGTTTGCGGCCCTTCGCGTGCTCGGTTCCTCGCAAGGCACGATGAACAATCTCACGTTCGGAAATGACAAGGTGCAGTACTACGAGACAATCTGCTCGGGCGCGCCGGCGGGCTTCGACCGGAATGGCGATGGCTTCGACGGCGCGGCGGCTGTCCAGGTGCACATGACCAACACGCGCCTCACCGATCCCGAAATCCTGGAAAGCCGCTATCCGGTGTTGCTCGAGCGCTTTTCGATCCGGCGCGGCTCGGGCGGCAAGGGGCGCTGGGCGAGCGGCGACGGCACGCTCCGCATCATTCGTTTTCTCGAACCGATGCGCGCGGCGATTTTGTCGGGCTACCGAAAGGTGCGGCCGTTCGGGCTCCTGGGCGGCGAGCCGGGAGAAGCCGGACGCAACGCGATCCGCCGCAAGGACGGTTCGGTGGAGGAGCTGCCGGGCGCGGCTGCCGTCGCTCTCGAAGCCGGAGACGCAATCAGTCTTCAAACGCCAACGGGCGGCGGTGTCGGCGAGACCTGATCCGCTATCTCAACAGCGCGGCAATGTCCTGCGGGTCTTCGTTCGCAATGCTGAAAAGCTCCGCCAGGAGCTGGGTCTTGATCTGCTGAGCCTGCGCGAAGGCCTCTTCTACCGAGAGGTTGAGCTGAACCAAGCTCGCGATCCCGCCCGTCTGCCGCGACGGACGCTCCTCGATCTCCGCATTACGCGACTTGAGATCGAGATTCGATTGGGGCGACGATGTCGAATCCTGGGACGGAATGCCATTGCGCAACGAGGAGGACGCTGCCGGCGTTCCGATTGGTAGGTTTATCATTGTTGTTCCCTGCGCGCGCGTTCGCGGTGGCTCGGCCGAATCCGTTCTGCTGACGGACCAAGTTGCCGCGCGACAGATCGTGCCGACCAGACGTGAACGTGAGCCTTAGAGATTCACTCGAATTTTATCGATCGGCGATTTTAGCTCCTTGGTGAGATCAGCGAGAAACGGCAAGGAAAACGTAGCCGGGAAGCCTCTCTCTCCGAACGAGGCCTTGAAGTCTCGGCGCCACGTGCAATCATTGAGGATATGGGGGACGGCGGCTGGCGGGCCGCGATGGAGATGGACAGGTCATGGCGGCTGTTCGTTGGCAGCAGGGGGTAGTCGGCGCCCTGGCGGTTGCCGTCGGCGCGGGAGCCGTTTTTGCGGCCGACGAGAACGTCTCTCCGAAAGCCGACTTCACGGCGCGCGAAATCACGCAGCAATTGTTCAAGGCCCAGCCTGGCGAGCGTGTGGACTACGCCGGGCGCGATCTCACCTATCTCGATCTCTCCGGCCTCGATTTCAAACAGGCGAAGCTTGCTCGGACCGACCTCTACGGCGTTGATTTTACGGGATCGAATCTCAAGGGAGCGGACATCTCCTTTGCCCGCCTCGACCGCGCGGTGCTGATCCGTGCCGACATGTCCGGGGCCAATCTGCGGGGCAGCACCATTTTCCGCCCGACCGTCTACACCGACCTACAGAACAGCCATGCCGATGCGCCGCGCTTTGCCGGCGCGAACCTGACCGGCATCCGCGTACAAGCCGATCTGTCGGGTGCCGATTTTCGCGGTGCCGATCTCACGTATGCGAATTTCAGCCCGCTTGAAGGCCGCCCCGGCCAGGGCACGCTCGTCACGCTCGCGCGCAATGTCCTGAAATCCTGCGACTTCTCCGGCGCGACCCTGCGGCATGCAGATCTGACGCGCTCGATCCTGATGTTCTCGAACATGGTCGGCGCGGATCTGACCGGCGCAATCCTGGTCGAAGCGGATCTTTCGAAAGTCGATCTTTCGGGCGCGACCCTGGAGGGGGCGAACGTCACTGGAGCTGATTTTGACGGAGCAAATCTCGCGGGCGTCAAAGGTCTCGCGACCGTGAAAGGGCTCGATCAGGCGCTCAATCTCGACAAGACCATCCGCTGACGCGCGATAGCTAGCAAGCGGCCTGAAGAGTGCGCTCCTGTTCGAGCAGCAACGGGAGACGAAGCGTAAAGCGTGCTCCACCTTCGGGAGAGGCCGAGACGGTGATGTCGCCGTCGTGGGCGCGCGCGATCTGCCGCGCGATCACCAGCTCCGCGCAGTGGTTCGAGCGCTGCGACGGTAGAATTTCCATATGATAGGCGCGCTCGAAAACGGCTTCGCGCTCACTCTTGGGTAGCCCGAAGCCATTGTCGTCGACATGCACGACGAGCGCGCTCGTGCCGTGGTCGATCCGAAGCATCGCGCGTGAACCTGCCGAGAGTGCGTTTCTGATCAAGATTTGGAAAACGCGCGAGAGGGAAGCGGGATCGGCGAGCGTCATGAGAGGGGGCGGCGTGCCGGTAAGCGTCAGCTGCCGGGGGTTGGCCTCTGTGCCGTGTGCGGCGATCTGCTCCTTCAGCAAGCCTGTGAGTTCCACGGCCTGGAGCCTCGAAACGACCGGAACCTCGCGCGAGAGAACGACGGCATCGTCGAGCATATGGATCAGCTCGTCGACCTCGGGCACGGGATCTTCTGCGAGGGACAAGCCTCCGTTGACGACGATCAACGTCGGAAAGCGCGCGCGCGGGGCATGCCGTCGTGTGTATCGGCGATAGAGGACGCAAGCGGCGGCGACAATCGCGGCGACGGAGAGGACGAGCATGGGTGTGGAGAGGGCGAGGTCGAAAATAGCAACGTCGTTCCGCTCAATCGCAACCAGCGCGACAAGTGACGTCGCAAACAACGCAAAAATGCAGCCGGCGACCCCGCGGCGCTCGAGCATCGAACCCATCTCCCAACCGACATCATGCCGGTCGAAGCTCAATGCTTAGCTCGGGTATGATGATAAAGAGTTACATACCCAATGATATTCCCTTATATTACAGTGGGATATCGTTTATTGCGCGTTAAGGTCTGTCCTGCATTTGGTCGGAGGCCACAATCAAAAGGCCGGCCCTGGTCAGGCCGGCCCGATCGAGTTGTGGGGGAGGGTAGTTGGCAATCAGGTCTGCGGAGAAGGTGCCGGACCTTCCGGCCCGGAGTTCTCTTCGCCCGAAGATGGGCGCGATTTCCGGTCCGCCATGAACTGATCGAACTCCGAGCGGTCTTTCGCCAAGCGCAAGCGCTCGAGGAAATCGCGGAATTCACGCTGTTCGTCTTCGAGGCGCTTCAGGGTCGCCTCGCGGTATTCGTCGAAGGCGCGGTTCCCCGACGAGCCAAAGCCGCCCCGGAAGGCGTCGCCGCCCCGATGCTCGCCCCAAGCGCCGCTCCCGTGGCGGCCCCATTTTTCGGCGAAACGGGCCTGCCAGCGGCTGCGCTCACCGTGTTTTCCGCAACCCCATCCGTGTCCCATGCGTCCACTCCAGAGAAGAAAAGCCAGGACGGCCAGTCCCAGCGGCCAGAACAGAACAAAACTGACAACCATGAGTGCGAGCCACGCCGGCCGCCCCATGTCGTCGAGCCTCATAACCATGTCGTGCATCGCATCCTCATGTGAATGTTTATCACATTAACATAATTGGGGCATCGGTAGCGCGCCGTCAAGGGCTGTTGCGCCGATTTGGAAGAGTTCAGCCGGGTCACATGTGGGAAGCGAGGGCGGCTTCGCAAAGCGGGTGCCCGTCAGGATGCTGGCCGAAACTCGGATGCGGCGGTGGTGTGTGCCTTGTCCCTGGCGAGCCCGCGCGCAGGCTTGTTACCCCCGTAACTGACCGGACGCCGGCATCCCGTCCATACTCGGACACGAACGGAAAATGTGCCGCGAGCGAAATTGCCAGACGGGGGTGTCGCCTCATGCCGCGTTTCATAGCTATTTCGACGATCAGCCGGTTAGCGGTTGCGTTTATATGCGCGGGCACCTTCGCGACGCCGGGCCTCGCTGGCATGACGCAAGACCTCGCGGATTGCACGGCGGCCGACCGCAAGGCCAGTGCGGACGCCTGCACCCGCGTGATGAACAGCGGGCGCCTGCCGAAGAACCAGCTCTACATCGGTCACTTTAATCGCGGCTCGGCCCACTTCCACGCTGGTAGCTACGACAAAGCCCTCTCCGATTTCGACAAGTCCATCGATTACAATCCGGGCTACGCCGACACCTACTACAAACGTGCGCTTGTTCAGCACGAGCGCGGCGATCGCGAACGCTCGCTTGCCGATCTCGACCGCTATCTGGAGAAAAGGGGCGAGATCGCGGAAGCGCATATCAACCGCGCGCGCTTGTTCCGTCGCCGGGGCGAGCTGAACCAGGCATTCTCCGAGCTGCAGAAGGCGTCTGCGCTCGATCCGGGAGAAATCAAGGCTCAGATCCTACGCGCTCTTGTTCTGTCCGATCTGGGTGAGCAGGGGCCTGCGCGTCTCGAAGCGGAAAAAGCCGTCACCGCCGGTGCCGACAATGCAGACGCCTACTACGCCCGCGCGACAGTTGCGTTCCGCGAAGCGAGCTACGCCGCTGCGCTCACGGATATCGAGAAGGCGCTTTCGCTGAAGGCGGCCTTCCCCGCAGCATTGATGTTGCGCGGACGCATCGAGGAGCAGCAAGGCGAAAAAGACAAAGCCGCGGCGAGTTTCAAGAAGGTGCTCGAGGGCGCGCCGAAGTCGTTGGATGCCCGCGCCGCCCAGGACGATGCTCGCGCCCGCTTGACCACGCTCGAGCCGCTGGCCGTTGTCGCGCCGGTGTCAAACCCGGCGCCGCAGTCGCAATCTCGATCCGAGCCGGCGGCTTCGGTCGCGCGTGTCTCGGAATGCAGACGGTTCATTCCATCGGCGCAAACGACCGTTGCCGTTGAATGTCCGAAATAAGCGTGCCCGCCTCGCGGATCCGTTAGAGCTGGAACGGTGCTAAGCGACGGCCGAGCCGATGTCGCGCTCTCTGGGCGGGATCTTCTTGCTGCCGAACAGCTCGACCAGGCCGAGCGCGGAGACCGGGGGCGAGAGCAGATAGCCCTGCAGATTGTTGCAGCCGACGCGCGAAAGAAATTCCTGCTGGTCTCCGGTTTCCACACCCTCCGCCGTGACCGCGACGCCAACCGCATGCGCCATCGTCACGATGGCCTGCACGATCGAGCACGACTGCGCGGAATCCCCGAGATGGCGTACGAACGACTTGTCGATCTTGATCCGGTCCACCTCGAGCCGCATCAGATAGCTGAGCGAGGAGTAGCCCGTTCCGAAATCGTCGAGCGCGATCTTGATGCCGGCTTCCCGCAGCACCTTGAGACCCCTCGTCGAGGAGTCCGAGCCATCGAGCAGCGTGCTTTCTGTGATCTCGATTTCGAGGCGGTTGGGCGATAAGCCGGATTCGTTCAGGATCGCGAATACGCGCTCCGCGAAATCCTTTTGCCGGAACTGGGTCGGTGACACGTTGACGGCCACTGTTCCCACATCCCACGTTCGCGCGGTCGTGCAGGCTTGGCGCAGAACCCAATCACCGAGCCTGTCGATGAGGCCGCACTCCTCGGCGAGCGCGATGAAGACGATCGGCGAAATGGCGCCGAGCCGTGGATGATGCCATCGGGCCAGCGCTTCGACGCTGGAAATCCCCGCAAGGTCGGCCGAATAGATCGGCTGATAGACGATCTCGAGCTGGCCGGGTGCATCGAGCGCGTCGCGAAGCTCGCATTCCAGCGTTCGGCGCTGCTGCACGTCCGCGCTCATCTCCTCGGTGAAGAATTGGAAGCGCTGGGTGCCGTTCTTTTTCGCCTGATAAAGCGCGATGTCGGCCTTCCGCGCCAGCTCGCTGCGATCCACGCCGGCCTCCGGCGCCATCGCGACACCGATGCTGATGCCGACCATTGCCGAATTTCCGAGAATATCGAACGGCCGCGAAACGGCAGAGACGATATCGAGGCAGAGCTCTTCCACCTCGGTACGATCCGCAACGTCGTGCATGATGATCGCGAACTCGTCGCCTCCCATGCGCGCGAGCGCGTCGCCTGGGCGGAGGGTAATGTTGAGATTGGCGGCAAGCTCGCGGATCAGGGCGTCGCCCGCCGCATGGCCGAGCGTGTCGTTGACCTGCTTGAAGCGATCCAGGTCCAGGAACATGAGCGCAATCTGCCCATGCCCCTTCTTCACATCGGTGAGCGCCTCGTCCAGGCGGTCGTTGAGAAATGCGCGATTTGGGAGCCCGGTCAGTGCATCGTGCAACGCGAGGTGACGGGCCTGGGCTTCGCTGGTGACGAGTTCGGTGTAGGTCCTGCGCAAGCCCTGGATGAGGAACGTGATCGCCAATCCGATGAAGAACAGGCCGATCGCGAGCACCGGCAGAACGTCGGAAAGGATTTTGGCGCCCGGCAGTCTCGGCTTCCAGACGAACCGGCCGATGGTTTCTCCGGCATCGTTCTTGAACGTATAGGACTGCTCATCGGGGGCGATGTCGTTTGTGCGCGTAAAGCGCACGCCGTTGAGAACGTAGGCATCCGACATTTCGGTCAGAAAGCTTGCATCGAGAAAGCGCACGCTCGCGATCAGGCTTTCGGTTCCGCGCTCCTGGGAAACCGCCCCGCTATGCGGAACCAGCGCCATGACGCTGACCAGCGCAGGCCGTCCTTCGACGAACCCGAGATCGTGCGTGCGGGGGATATGTTTTTTTGCACCCACCAAGGGCTGCGTTGTCGCGATCTGTTGCCTGAGCGATGTCGCGAGAGCGCCAACCAAACCGTCGGGTTTGCCGCCTTCACCGACGAAGGTCTCCTTTCCATCGGCCATGGCATAGAGCACACGGTTCTGCGCGTTGAGAATATAAACGCGGTCGTGCTTGAAATAGTCGTACATCCAGACGCCGAGATTGACGTCGACCCATTCGCGGTTGAACACATCGCGCGTGTTCACGACCGCCTCGTCCCAGTCCGCCACGCTTTCCTGATCGGTTGAAATTTTCTGCAGGCGGCTCGTAAGTGCGTCGGAGACGAGCTGCAGACGCCATTCCTTCGTCACTTCATCGCTGCGCGAAGCCGACCACAGCACGACGCCGGTGACGAGGATGGCGGTCAGGATAAGTGTTAGCACGCTGCCAAGCGCGAGCGCGCGCAAAGGATGCGCGTTCCGCAGCTCGCCGGTAGCGTTTGACCGCCGTAGGGCACCGATGAGAAACGAGGGGCCCACAGAGGGACACTCCTGCAAATCTATGAAATTAATCTCGCGAGATTAGACGCCGAACTTTAAGATTTTCGGGATTTTCCTGGTTAAGCAACGGTGAAGAGCTGGCTCTGCTTCGAGGATCCGGCCTTGCTTTAGCCGCCGGGAAGCGGGAAAAGATCCCGCAAGATCAGGAGCCGAACCCATGTCAGCCGAAATCACGCCAGCCGAAACCATGCCGATGAGATCCCGCTCCGCCTGTTGGTCGGCTGCCTGGGCGCGAACGTCCGCAACGGTCGGCCTCGCGTTGCTTTCGGCCTTTCTGCTTCTCCCCGGCCGTGTGGTTGCCGGTCAGCCGAACATGGCCGAGCTCTGGAACGGCGCCGAGATCGCTTGGCAGGAGGTCGGTCCCGGCATTCGTGAATCGACCCGCACCGGCAAGCCGGTCATCATGCTGTTCCACGCCTCCTGGTGCACCTCGTGCAAGCGCTACCGCCAGGTTTGGAAAGACCCTGGCGTCGTTGCGGCCTCCAAGGATTTCGTGATGATCCTGGTGGACGTCGACAAGGATCCCGACGCCAACGGCGCGTTCTCGCCCGATGGCACCTATGTCCCGCGCACGATCTTCTACAATGCCGAAGGCGACGTGATGGCGGAGATGCACGGCAAAGACCCCGCGTACCCGCACACCATCGATCTCGACGATCCGACCGAGCTGCGCACGCTGATGCAAAAAGCCGGAAGCAAAAGATCTGAGCGGCCCGACGATCGCGCCGAAAACTGATCGCGTTGCTCGAACCGCAATCTGGGCACGGGTGGCATGTCCCTCACCGAGAAGATCTTCATCTACTGCGAGCGCGGGCAAGACCCGTCGTTTTGGGCCGAGCCGTTCAATGCGGTGAGCAATGCCGCCTTCATTATCGCCGCGCTTGTGGCGTCGCGTGACTACTTCGCGGCACCACCCGAGCGCCGGAGTATCGCGACCGCCGCACTGGTTGCGTTGACGTTCGTGATCGGCATCGGAAGCTTTCTTTTCCACACCTATGCAACGCGATGGGCGTCGCTGGCCGATCAGATCCCGATCGCCGTGTTCATGCTCGCCTACCTTGCGTTCGTCCTCCGCCGCTATCTCGGCCAAAATTGGCTCGTGGTGCTGATCGGGCTGGCGGTGTTCTTTGCGTGCCTGCGCTACGCCGCCACGATCAGTTGCGAACAGGGTGCACTGTTGCCGATCACGGCGCGGGCGGGCGCCCGTTGCCTGAACGGCACCGCGGCCTACTCGCCGGCCTGGTTCGCGCTGGCCTTCTCGGCCATGCTTTTGGCCGCGCTCCGCCATCCGGCTTGGCGCCTGCTCGCGCTCGCTTCGGTGGTATTTCTGGTCTCCATGACCTTCCGCACCCTGGATCTGGAGCTGTGCGAGCTGACGACCCTCGGCGGTCACCTGCGTGGAACCCACACCGCGTGGCATGTCCTCAATGCCGTGACGCTCTATGTGCTGCTGCGCGCCGCGATCCTCTATGGCGCACCGCAACAACGGGTTGGCGATGCGGCCCGTGCGGCAGGATGAGCGGCCTGGAGAGCCGAGGGCATGCGCTGCCGCCCGGTCAGCCGGCCGAGGGGTGCGCGCGCGGCCGTTGATGGGGCCGGGACGGCCTTGAGCTTCCGGGCCTGCCAGCGCATAAAGGCGCGCCCGAACCCCGGGCGGAACGGGCAGGGCATGCGGACGTGGTGGAATCGGTAGACACACAGGACTTAAAATCCTGAGACGGCAACGTCGTGTGGGTTCGAGTCCCACCGTCCGCACCAATAAAATCAATAAGTTACTAGGTCGACGGCGTTCAGTATTGAACGGTGTTTTGAGTCCTAGCAACCAACTAGCAACCACTTCTGGAACGATTTCTGCGGGTCTGGCAGCAATGGGCATAGGTCGCGTGGCAGTAGTCTTCGGCAAGTGAAGAGCAGATGGGATGCTAAGCGGTGAAGTGGCCACTTGTGCATTTGATCGTTGCCAACTCACACTTGGACAAGCCAATGCATGAGCCCTGTCGGCACGTCGCCTTATGCAAACCGGGCAAGCATTTGTGTCACGCCATTTCCACCGCCCGGAATGATCCAAACATCAGGCAAGGCGCACACGTCGTACTTGCGGCACTCATCGACGACCCAGCCGAAGCCCTTATCGGCCGTTACGAAGACATCGCACTCGGGCAGGTATTGTGCCAACTGGGTATCCGCTGGATTACCGTCCGTTGTCTTGCGAAAGGCCTGAAGAAAACTTACTGCCCACCACAACCACTGCAGCGGCAGGCGATCGCGTTCGCAATCGTATAGCCAAAATCTGAGCCAATCAGGGCCGTGGACGTCAACTCTATCGAGGTCGACGAAACAGCGAATCCAATCCCAATAAGGGCCGTGCGCTAGGGACAGCGCATAGGTGATTGCTGCCATTGATTCAGGCCGCCAGGCTTCAATCTTATCACCATCCCAGCCTTCACGCGGTGCAGGGAAAGCTCCCTCCCATTTATCGAGATGTGCTGTTTTCGTCAGCCCTTGTGCGAGAAAATCCTTTCGGCGACCGTAAGCTTGCGCGCGAGCACCGTTGAGCGTTGGTAAATCTGCATGCTTGAGGACGTCTGCGAATTCGTCCGGTTGCTCTGTCAGCCGCCTCCAGAACCCATTTTTTGCCTTCCAGTCGCGAAACAGCGGCTGGAGCCTATGTTTATCGGTCTTCGGCAGCATCCATTGCGGGCGGCACCGCGCGAGTTCATCCACAATCTCAAGGCTCGACGTGTATGCCTCGGGCATCAGCCGCTTCCACTCTGGCGAACATATTGCTCGGATGAGTGCCAGACGAACTTCCCGATCTCCTGTCGCTGCGAACTCAAACGCTGTCGCTGGGGGCACCACAACAGTCAGCTTTCGACGTCTGCATAACTGCTGCACAACCGTGATGGCTTCATCATCCACTAGATAGCGCCAGATATTCGTGTCGAAGATGACCTTCACAAATCAGCCCCGCGTATGCATGGCTGAACAGCCATGCGACATGCCGGTGTCCTGCAACTTGATTGATGGCAAAGTGTGCGGAAGTTCACAGGATCACCACGTGTCGATTTTGAAAAATAAGTGCGAAAACCGTACGTAGTGACACATTATCAGATAACGGAGTTAGGTTTCCATTCGGTGCTATATATCACGCTCTCATCCTGGCTTCTTCGGGTCGGCATGACCGCTCCTTCCTGTTCACACGACGCTTATTGGGCGGAAAGAGCGCCACTAAGGGATCCATCCAACAGTTTCCAGGCTGCATCGACCCGGCATGGTCTAGAGAAGCAAAGTTCATCGTCCGTCAGCGAGGCGCTTTGCTCAAAATCGAAATTGAGATGCCGCGACTGCGAGGTTCCCCATTCTTTTTGCCCACGGCCGAACATCGGCAACATGCCGTTGATTGTTCGCGCAGCACGTAACTTGAAAACTTCCGTTTTGGGCCGGACAATAGCTCCGGCCCCACGAAGGCCGTGCGCGTCTACGAGATAACCGATAATCCGGAAGTCGTGCGCAGACTGCTGGGGCACGAGTCACTGTCGGCCACGTCCGCGTACTTGGATATCGACAAGGTCAAGGCGATATCGGTTAGACCCGTTAGTCCACAGGGAGGCTCAGTCCAAGACGTGGATCGGCTCACCAAAGGGCAGAGATCGGAACTTATGTCGCGCATTCGCGGCAAAGATACTAGGCCCGAATTGCTTGTTCGAAGGCTGGCTCATTCGCTCGGTTATCGGTATCGGTTGCACGGGTCGAAGCTACCCGGTCGGCCGGACCTGGTTTTCGCGTCGCGGCGTAAGATAATTTTGGTGCACGGCTGCTTTTGGCACGGGCATACGTGCAAACGGGGCGCGCCTCCCGCGACGAATAGGGGCTTCTGGACCGCAAAACTGAAAAGAAACCAAGCACGCGATCTGCGCAACATTCGTTCCTTGCGACAGGACGGTTGGCGTGTGCTGGTCTTATGGGAATGCGATATGGCCGATCCCGCAAAACTTAGGCGGCGGCTTCGAACATTCTTAGATTAAGCCTAGGCAAACGCACGCCTGACTAATTCGCCGGCACGATCGGCTCATTGGCCAGATCGCTGTTCTTGGCTCTGAACTGAACGACCTCGTTTGCTGATGACCTGAGATGCGATGGAGCAATCCACGCTACGCCGAGAACAATGTCCTTGGGTTCCGGTTTGGCGGGCAATTCCGCGGGATTCGGAGCCATGGGGTACACGAGTACCGCACCTTTATCCGGAGATTTACGTGAACTAAGAACCGTATCGCCATAATCGGCGAGGCTGCCTGCCAAAAACTGCGCGGCGGGACGATGCTTTCGATCGGTAGGCTCGCCCCATAGCTTGTTCGACGGCGGTTTCGGTCCACGCTCGACGATAACACGCTCGCCAACATCGGGCAGGTCGCGCCGGTTCTTCGCTACGCCCGTTTGCGGAACGATTACGGTCCAGTTGCGGACCACTCCCGATATCTCGTGCAGGAAAGCCTTGTCCGGAGCGTAGTAGTCGGTGGTGATCCACTTTATTCCGTCGATAGCTCTCAGAAACTTGTCCGTGTCGACTTCGCCGATCCAGGCATCAAACTGGGTTGCCGTCACATTGGGCAAGGTAGGGACTAGCAGTTGCACCTTCTCAGAGGCTGCCGCTAGAAGCGGAAGTACCGCTCGGTAGTTATGTTCCTTCAGATCGTCGGCCACCGGGTACCCGGTCGGGATAACTAGTGATCCTGCCGAGCGCCTTACGACCAGCTCCGCGTTGAACATCTTGTTCTTCGCTGCTGGCTTCAGCCATGGCAGATGCTGGGACACCAACGGAGGTATGTCCTTGGGCGTAATTTGAGGGCGGCCGTCAACCATCTCGGCATACTGCCGGAGTTGGTCTCGGAACGCCTCTTCGTCCCGCACGATCGCGTCAAACGCCTCATAAAGATCGACCGTTTTAATACCGTCGGGCTCTGCCCTGCCGATGTACAGTCTTACCAGGTCTTCGTACCCATTACGGAAACCAAACCAGCGACCCATTTGCATAAGGGTGTCGGCCTGTTTGGTCTTTCGACGATAGTAGGAAACGGTTAGCCCTTCGACTGTGAACCCCCTACTGAGCTTGGTGCCGCCTACAAGAATCCTCCATACTTGGCGCTTATCGAAGTCGACGTCTTCCGACGCCATCTCCTTGTCCCCGTTGACGACGAGCACTGGATCCGTGTGACTAGTAATCCTGCTGATTGCACCTGCGATGTGTGGTTTCAGATCGTCGAAGTGCGAAGGGAAAGTGTAATTGCCTGCCCGCGCTCTGCACACCGGTAGGAAATCGCCATCGTACAGCTTTCTTAGTCGGGCCAATCCGCTTGTGCTGCTGTACCCGGCAGATTTCCAAAGATCGCGAATCTGTTTCGCTAGTTCGGCATGCTCCTGCTGCTGAACCGAGGCATGAACGAGCATCGTATGGTGACGATAAGTTTCGCCATCGGTCTTCTCGCGATAAAGCTTGAGGGCACCGGCCAGCACGTAGGCATCCAGGCTTTCCTGAAGCTTCTTGTCCCAGTCCTCCCCATCGCGCAGATCGCGGACAAAGGCAGCCTCGTTCGAGTTGGAAACGGTCCTATCGTCGGGATCGACTTCGTTGCCGATATCGTGAAAGTTCTTCACCCCCATGTAGCCAACAGGCCGACTTAAGCTGATGAGAAAGTCTCTGGGGAATATGTCGAATGCGTCGCCCGGATCGATGAACACATTAGCGAAGGGGGTCGCGGTGTAGCCTACATATTGCGCGCGCGGGAGCAGGGTAAGCAGGTCCGAGATACTCTTATTGATGGCGGTTCGCTCTTCGCTGCCCGGAAGTTGTCCCTTCCACTTGCTCGGGTTGGACGTATTGACCGATGCTTGGTCGGATTCATCGTCGATGATGAGCGCGGGGATTTCGTGCCTTGGAGTCTTGATGCTCTTCAAGTCCTTTACGAACTTCTTGAGGACCGCCTTGTTTTTCTTGACCACCACGATGCGTGCTGAGCTTGAAGGAAGATTGGCCGGATCGACTAATGCCTTAGACTTATCTGACTTCTCGAATTCAAGTGCCACAATGCCCGCTCGCAGGCTCTTGTAATCGAAGTTGCGACTTGTAAGGCGGATGATGTCGGGAAAGTTGCGGGTTGACGGCAGGAAGCCAAACTCGACGAATCGAGACCAATCGGGGTCGTCCTGGTAGTCTGCGTGGGCAACGGTCTCGGGATCGTTCGGATCGACGCCGCGCAGAATGTTCTCCTTGCCAAGTAACTCCATGTCCAAGCGGCGTTGCGTTTGTTTCCGAAGTACATCGATCGTGCCAGTGAGAATGACGATCAGCCTGTAGCCGGCATCTACGGCCTTTGCGACCACCCCCGTAAAGTTGGCCGTTTTTCCGCTTTGAACGTATCCGACCACGAGGCCCTTCGCTTGACGCGCCTCTAACCTGTATGGATCGGTCAAACGCTCGACGACCTTGGTCGTGGCTTCGTCAAGACCGGCTAATGCGTCCGCCGACCATCCTTTTCCAGCAAGTAGCTTAATGTAGCCGGGCCAATAGAAGGCATTCTTTTCACTTCGCTCCGCCGTATACCAGGGTTCGAACTTATCGCTAATGACAACCGGAGTATCGGTCTCAAGCGGAAACAGGTCGTTGAACTGGTCAACGATTGTTTGGTGTGTGAGAAGACCTAGTCGATCGTAGATGGCTTGCCTGCGAGCACTCGACCTAGCCGGCGTGTCCGAAGCCCATTCAGCACCTTCGGGACTGATATCCCAACGTGAGACTGCCATGTGCAGTCGCTTACGCAGATCGTCGTTGAGAGACGCCGTGTTCAGGTATGCGCTAAGTGCAGTAAGCCCAACGTCGGTCTTTGCATCGCGCTCCGACCCTTCAAGCATTGCACGCGGCAGCAGTGGCTTCGGCCCGCCGGCTTCCATTGCACCTAGGGCGGCCGAATAGGCCGCAATGAGGACATCAGACAAATTCACCCCCCGCACAGAAATTCGTTAGCTCGCGGGGGAACTCCGATGCTCCGGGAAGCCCCTCCAAGTCGATTTGATATCGGATTTGGCTAACACGTTCGTGCGCCAGCCCTGCGCTCTCAAACCGACTCGGGGTCAACGCAGGGAACCCATCGTCGATCTGGAATAAACGAGGCAATGACCTGAGACGATACCGTCGGCCGTACAGCGCAGCGGAGTCGTCTCGCCAATTCAGAAGTGCAAGCTTTTGGTCGAGTTCCCGCAGCAGCGCGGGATCTGCCAAAAGGGACCGTGTTTGGGCTACGAGTTCCGCCAGAGAAGTTCCGGACGATCCGGCTGCCGTCAACTGAACGGATAGAAGCCAGAGTTTTCTCCCTACGGTCGGTTCCAACTGGCGGAAACCGTTGACCCAGTGAGCACGTTCCTCGGCGGTCGTGCACTTCACTTCGACATCGTCGAAATGAAGCGTGAAGTCGTGTTCTTCGGCTTCAGGTCCACGCCAAGACGCAAGGACTTCCGAAGCCGGCATTGTGCTCAGCAAAGAGCAGACCAGTAATACTTCGCCGTAAAGTCCAATCTCCTGCTCGTGGCTAAGTCTGCCTTTTCCGGACAGCAATTCGCGTAATGAGCCAAGAGCGTCGACCACTGCGCCTCCGAAATTCATAGCTCGGAGTTGAATACGGTCGGCAATCGAACAAAATATCGGATACGCGTCCTTGATAATCTCTCCATCCAGGCGAAGCTCACACCATTGACCGTCGTTCCAATAAACCGACGAAGCCGATATGCGATCGTAACCGGAGAGGTCGGGTATCGATTGCTTCCCAAGCGGTGTTCTCAAGGTGAGCCTGGGAAGGTTGGGATCGAACGAGATGTAGACGACCGGCTCACCGTCGATCTTTAGCGCAGAAGGTGCGCCAGCAGCCAAATACTCGGAGAAGCCGTCGATGCTCAGGTGTCGTTGTGGCTCATCTTGACGGCTCATTTCGACTCCGCGCGTGCTGCAGCCGTCAGGATAGACTGCCACATGGCCAAATTGTCTTTTCGCTTGGCGCCTAGAAACGCACCATGGAAGCTCTCTTCGGCCAGAAGATAGATGAGCGCTTTGACCAACGGGGCATCGTTGAGGCTGGAATCGCGTCCCCCGATGATCGCCGAGCGGTACCGGCGATTCAGTCTGATCAACGAATCCTCGCGATCGAGCTCAAAAAACGTATCGTCGCCCAGGTCGACCCAACGAACGTCCAAGGCCTCCCCCGGTAGAAATTCGTACTCGTCGTCGATGGCCGATCTGACCGCCTCGGCAAATCCCTTGCCCGGTCGCCGAACCTTCGGTCGTTCCCGCTTGCGTTTTTGACTGTCTCGGTAGGCCGATCGCGCGTGATCAAGGTATTGCAAGAAGGTGGTTTTCCCGTCGGTTGCGGACTGGACCACGGCACCGAATTCGGAAGAAGCTTCGACGCGCGTCTTCTCGGCGTTCATCGTAAAAAGGGCTGATTGCGTGTCGTCGATATCGATGGCGACCCTTGCGAGCTGAAGCTCTCTTTCCGGAAGGACAGCGCCGTTCCAGGAGCCGCGCTGAAGTAGCCGGCCGTTCCGATAGATGAAGAAGCCTTGGAACGGTTCAGCCTTCTCGCCCGACAATTTAAAGTTCGCGTGGTTCGAACGACCAGGCCAGATACAGCAGTTCAGCTCGATAGGTCGATCCCGCCAAGTCGATCTCAAGACCTTCGGATAGTCTCCTCGACACGAGCGAATGTATCCAAACGGATCGATAGGATCGACTGAGAAGGGCAATCCGACCTCGCCAGCGGCGACGTCCTCGACATCAACAGCGATCTCCACTTTCTTGGCCGCGAGCAGACGATGATAGACGAGCCCCAGATGGTGCCGAAGCTTAGTCAAGTAACTGTCGATAAATCGGTCTAAGGCTTTGGCGTCGGCGATAGCGGCAAAGCTCTTTACCTCGGTCCACAGCACGATGGTACCACTGGACGGCGTTAGATGTCTCCAATCACGATCGAGCAGCGAAGTTGCGAAGCCGCTTCCTACTACGTCGCATTCGAAGCCCTTGGATGCAGCGTCGATCAACCAGCGCCTTCCGACGGCGGGTTGGTTGGCAGCTCTCGATACGACAGTAAGCTTCCGAGCCTGACCGAGAGACGCGGCCTTTAAGCCGATACCGAAGTGTCCAAGATCGTCTTCGTCGTAATTCCGATCGCCGCCCACAGTCATGGCGCGGTCGATGGTCTTGTCATCCATCCCGTGGCCGTCGTCGACGATGCAGATGCTGCGTAGGCTCGCTGAGTCACGGATAAACCGGATCAGCACCTTCCTCGCACCGGCATCCAACGAGTTGTCTACGATGTCCGCGACGGCCGACTCAAACGAATGGTTTAAGCCGATAGCCTTCATCATCCGAGGGTCCGGAGGAAGTGTCCTCTTTCCCGCTATCGGAATGTCGACGGACCAAATGGCCCCTTGATCTGCGGTGGCGGTCGGTTGGGCTAACGCTTCAACGGCTTCGTCATCATGGCTGGGCCGGGAAGAGGACCCAGCACCGGTGAGGTGCTGGAAGCCAAATCTCGATCGCCAGCCCACCATAACTTCCCCCGCTCTTTCGTCATGTCTCTAGATTGCGCAAATAGCAGCTAATAAGACCGCGAAGAGACTTGGCGTGATGAGCTGCAAACGCCGGCGGGAAAGCGTTACCGATCATCTGAGCGGCGGGATAACGCCCCTTTGAGAGATCAAAACGATAATTGACCGGGAACCCTTGAAGCATGGCAGCTTCGCGCAGCGTTATCGCCCGGTCCTGCTCAGGATGGAGGAAACGGCCTTTCGACGGATTGATGCAGCCACCCGTAATGGTCGGCGAAGGTTTGTCCCAACTCATCCGTCCATAAATGTCTTTGAACCCGTTGCATTTGCGGTGGCACGGCAGCTGCGCATCTTCGCCCAGCTCCCTGCGACTGCCTCCGTCTTTGGGAATCCTGCGAATGATATCCATGACGTGAGGTGCACGGTCGGCAGGATGATTGTGTGCGGGATCGGTCGTTACCTGTGGCGCCGGGAGATTCGCTATCGCAGAGCGCACTGAACGCTTGCGCTTAGCGGGCGCTGCGAACTCAGGCCTGGTCCCACGTGCGGCCAGAAGGATCATCCTACGGCGGCGCTGTGGAACGCCGAAGTCGGCGGCATCGAAGACGTCGATGCAGGACTTGTATCCCATGGCCGACAAAAAGCCTCGGAACTTCGCCAGACGTTCGTCGCCCGCCAGACCAGGCACATTTTCCACCATCACAGATTTCGGCTTGAAGACCTTGATGAAGCGTGAAAACTGAAACACAAGGTCGTTCATCGGCTCGGAAATCTTCTTGCCGCCGTTAAGCGTTCTGAGCGTTGAGAAGCCCTGGCAAGGCGGGCAGCCTGCGAGTAGGCCTAACTCACCCTCTTTGAGACCGAGTTCGACCATTAGTTCGGCAGGATCGATGTCCTGGATATCCTTTTCCAGCAGCAGCGTGGCGCGATGATTCGCCCGGTAGGTGGCACAAGCGAGGGCATCGGTGTCGACGGCAGCGACGACCGAAAACCCCGCGTTCTTCAAGCCCAGAGAAAGACCGCCACAACCGCAGAATAGGTCAATCGCTGACGGTCGCGCCGCCGATTTCAGCTTTGCAAACGAGCCTGCTTTCCGGGCTTTAGACGTTGAGGGACGTCGGCGTTGAGTCATGGATGCATGCAACCGCGGTGTGGCAGAATCCCATCGTGGACATGGGCAGCGAAGTCGGCCGTTCGGCCAATAATCTGTATTATGTCAGGAGTCGTAGTGACGTGTTAGTTCCAGGCTGCCCGATACGCAACCGGTTCTATGCTTATCTGGTCCGGCAGGGGAGGTTCAAGAATGAATATCTTGGGGTCGTTCGCGAATTGATGGACCCGGACCAACCGGAACTCCGTCGGCCGTTGTTCGGCAAGACTAAGCTCGTTTCGACTGATGTAGAATGGCGTACGGGCGGCACCGCAGGTCGTTTTGACCTCCAGCAATCTTTCATCGCCGTCGGGTTCGAACGACAGGATATCGAACCCGGCGCCGTCACCGTCGACATCTGCGACCCACCGGACTTTGTCCGCGAGCCTGCCGCAGCCAAGGGCGTTAAGACGTTGTCGCTCGAAGTTGAGGACAAACTCCTCCCCCGCCCTGCCGAGCTTTCGATTGTGCGCATCACGTGCAGCCGGATCGAACTTTCGAATAACCCGTTCGAAAACTGGACTAGTTGAGCCTATCCGGCGATCAGGCGGCGGCACCAGGACGTCCGCGGCATCAAAGGGATAACGGAAGTTGTCGAAGGGAGTGTTCTGTATCGGCAGATGTCGATCGAGATGAACCTCGACGGCTTCCAGCAAGGCGTTTTGATAGTTGGACCTGGGCTTATAGCCGGGAATCCAGGGGAGGCCGAGATCCTGCAGAACTGCACTGATGTTCTGGTGCTTAAACTCTATCGATCCCTCGCTCCTTTTGACTAGTTCAAGCAACGCTCTTCGGTGCTCGGCCTTCGAGTAGGCGCGACCCGCCAACTCCGCATCAAGCATCGAAAAATAGTCGGTGACGATGAGGATCAGTTCTCCCGTCGTCCAATCAAAATTTGGCGGTATCGTATCCACGGTAGGCAGCATGAGTCCTGTGTCGGGATTTGCAATCAGATGAGGAGGAACGCGGTCTGTCATGGTGCTTCTGCGGCGGCGAGACATTGTCATCGTTCTCGATGCCGATCACTGTCGTACCGTCGACCGCCGTTGCGAACGCGACGCAGCTTTCGGACAGGTCGTTCGATGCCTTAGTTGCGCCAGTGACCTTGCTAAGCGACTTCTTTTCGAATCGATTGTGCCCCCCCCGCTCATGTCGCGAGATTATGCGGGACACGGCGTACGAGCGAGCGGTACGGAGAGAAGCTCGCTTTCGAATGTGCAGTCCGTCGTGAGCAGGCAGGTCGATCTCCGCTGGCGAGGGCAATGCAGACATGCAGGTCGGTTTTCAGCAGGATGTGGCTCCGGCGGATTATAGGGCCGCAAACTCAGCGCTTTTTGTGGTTTCAGCTGATCGTAACATTCCGCACGCGAACACAGCCCGTGGATAACCCCTCGTTCAGGCCGTTACGAATCATTTAGCCGGTTAGTATTCAGCCTTCTGAATTTAGGTGTTAGTCGCCGTGCCACAATCGGAACTGCGGCACAAGGCTTGGATATCTTCATGCCAGAACTACTGCGCCACGCCGCAACCGCTGCGGTGGAAAATCCCGTGCTTGCGGGACTGCTGATGCTTGCGGTCCTCATGTTTCTGTTCGGCTTCATTGCGCCATGGGTGAACCTGCGTCGGAAACTTTCGGCGTTAGCACGCGAAATTCGCCAACTCCGCCAAACACGCGGCGATCCTAAGCGCCTTAAAGTCGGCGATGAGCGACTGGAGCATCTCTGGAGCGAGTATTGCGAAACCCTACATTTGCCGAGGGGCGCGTTAGATCCTCGGAGTGGCATCCACCGGGACGCGCCATTGCGCGCCACCGTGCCAGCAGAAGCATTTTTCAACGCTCAATCGGTCTATGAAGGGCGCATCCATACGGAGTTTTTCAAACACTTGCCCGGGCTTTTGACCGGCCTCGGCATCATCGCCACCTTTTTGGGGCTCATCAACGGTCTCGGCAATGCCACGCCGGGAGACGGAGGGCCACTAAAAACGAACTTGCTTATTGATTCGGTGAAGGAGGCTTTTCACGTCTCCGCCGCGGCGATCACCCTCGCGATGGTCGTCACATTCTTTGAAAAGCTCATCGTCGCGAGCTTACATCGCAGTGTTGAACACTTGTGTCAGGACATCGACGCCCTCTACGCCGCAGGCGCCAGCGAAGACTATCTCTCGCGCCTCGTGCACGCGTCAGAGGAATCCACCGCCCAAGCAAAAATTCTTAAGGACGCGCTTGTCGGGGATTTGAGCGCCATTCTTGAACGCCTTACAGAACGACAGATTGAGACGGCGGCCGAGCAGCACGCCCAGCTTCGGGACCAGTTCGTCAGTGCGATAGATCATGGATTGCGCGAGCCCTTCGGCGAAATTGCCGAAAGTCTCGGTCAATTTCGCAGCCGGCAAGGTGAACAGCTAAGCCAGGGTCTTCAGGACTCGATGGCCGCTTTTGCAGACAAACTGGATCAGATGCTGGGCGGCCAGGTTGGCCAGGCCAGAGCGTTGCAGGCACAGACGCTGCAAGTCCTCGAGTCGGCCGTCACATCCTTTCAATCCATGGCCCAGCAAGTGGGGAGCGCCGGTGAAAGCGCGACGGCTTCCATTTCAACCCAACTCAGCCGTACCCTCGAAGACTTGTCTGCACAGCAAGGCCAGATGAATGACACCATGCGTACCGTCGTTGACGAGTTGCGCAGCGTCGTCACCAAGACACAGGCAGATACGACATCGAACGTGCAGACGATGTTGCAGGAGATCGGAGCCCAGGTCGGCCAGGTCGTGCAGACGCTTCAGACCGAAACTAAGGCCTCGAGCCTTGCACATCAGGATAGCGTCTCGGCCATGGCGTCCCATACCAGGGAGTCAATAGCCGAGCTGACGACCAGTGTTCGTGCGCAAACGGAGGCTATCGAACACACTACTCTCGCGATGCGCGCCGCCGTCACGGATCTCGGAAGCGCGACCCATCGGAACATTGCGTTGATGGGCGAGGGTGCAGGCGAGATACGCAACGCCGCAGACCGCTTTATTTCCTCCGGTTCGGCTATGGCCGAGGTGTTGGACCGATCGCGCGTGCTGTCATCCGAGCTATCTCTGGCTGCCTCGACGCTCTCCCATTCATCGCAAGACGTGCAGACGGTGGTCAGTGACTATCGGGCCGCGCGCGAAACTTTCGCTGGCGTGGTGGACGGACTAAGGGGAACTGTGGAAACTGCAAAGCGCGAAGTCGCGATGACAAACGATATCGTCGCGCGAATGGAGGCCGCAGCCCAGAAGCTCATCTCCGCGCAAAACCAAGCGGACGTCTACCTTGATAAGGTAAATGACGTCCTTGCCGGCGCGCACGGGTCCTTCAATCAGCAGATGTTAAGCGCTCTGAGCAATGCGAACGCAGAATTCCACACTCATCTCTCCAAGTCGACACAACTCCTCGCCAGCGCGATCGACCACCTGCAAGACACCCTGAGCGATTTGCCTGAGCCTCCGAAGAGGGTCGCGTAGTCCGACATGCAAGGGCGCAGACACAGCTTGAAACGTGGCAACCGCGACGAAGCAGAGAAGCCATTCTGGATCTCGTTCGCTGATCTGATGACCGCACTGATGGTACTATTTTTGGTGTCGCTCACGAGCGCACTCGTGCAGGCTCAGAAAGACACCGAGCGGGCGACCCAGGCGGAAAAGCAAGCCAAGGAAGCTGAAGCGTCGGCCAAAAATGCTCACAAGGCGCTTGAGGCCGAAAAGCAGAAGTTGGCAGAAGCGCTGGCGGAACTCAAGCGGCGAGAAGAGGAACGCGACACACGTCGTGAGCAGCGGAATGCTGAGATTTCTGCTTGTCATGGCGAGCTCGAGCGCCTGATTGCCGACTTCAATGACAATGCTACTGGCGGCGTGCGCCTGGATCGAGCGCGCAATGTCATCGATTTCGGGTCTCGGGCGCAGTTTGGCTTCAACAGCAATGAGTTGAGCTACGAGCAGGCGCAGACACTACGCAACTTCACTCTGCAATTCCTATCCGTGCTTAGGAGGGATCGCGACATCTGCCAGTCTTGGCTCAAACGGGTCGTGGTCGAAGGTTTCACTGACAAAAAGGGTACGTATCTTCACAATCTGAATCTTAGTTTGAACCGCAGCCAGCGCGTGATGTGCGTTTTGCTGGCTGGAGAATATGCGGCTCCTTCGCGCGTCATGCCCACCGCGCAAACGGCGCAGGATCCCTTTGCGCCAAGCACCACAGGCTCAATCCGGCGCGAAACCTCCCCGTCTTTAGACCCGTTGCCACCTGACGAGCAGACACGCGTCGAACAGCTCTTTCTGGTCGGCGGCTACTCGTCGAACTCTCTCAAAGCCACGGACGAAGAAAGCCGCCGCATCGAACTTCGCATCGAATTCTACCAGGTTGATGAAGACAAAACTGTCACGGCCCCAGTGCCCAACCTGTCCGGGCGTTGCGGCATTGGAGGGCGATGATGAGTCCAATCTCTGCGCTCACATCGTCTCTGGCCAAGATCAATCATGAGCTTCTCGCCGCATGGGCATCGCCTACTGCAGAGGGCATGGCAAAGGCAACCGAGGCAATCGCACGGCGTTTCGGCTCCTCGTCACGCCGTTCGTCTAGTCTTTCGGGTGACCGCATGATTGAGGCCATACGGCGGGTTCGCGACCAGAACGGCGACGTCGACTTCAGAACGCTCCGCCGTGCCTGTTATGGAGTCACCCTACACTTGGCATCTGACGACTACCTCATCCTGGGTGACCACGCCTGCCTCAATATGCTCCTTGCCGCGGTCTCATCGCACTGTCAGCAGCCTCGCCGATTTCGCCGTCTCTACGAGGGCCTTCTCACCTCTTATCTCACCGCTGAGCGCACGGGCCGATGGTTCGGGACTCAGCTGGTTCGTGCAGGCAACGATCAGTTGCGCAAATTTCTCCAAGAAAATGTTGATCTAATCCAGTCTATCGAACCCTCCCCGGAATGGGTGGGGGCGCTTGCCGACTACGCCGGCGTTCTGGGAGCCGACCCCGGAGACCGCTTCGGTGCTGCGTGGATTGCAGGCGACAAAGCCCCGTTCCAGGATGCAATGCAGCGTCTGAGGCTTCCGGGGACGTCATGGCTTGCCGGGGAAACGATACGATCTGCACTTGAGATCGCGCTTAGCCTCGACCACCAGGCGTTTGCGACCCACATTCCCGCGTTTCTTGAGGCGGCGGTGGAGCCCCGCTTCCAACATCTGCGCGACGACATCTATGTCGATCTCATCAAGCGGTATGCCGCAATTCCGTCCCCGCCCGTTCACGCGCCGCTACGCGATGCACTGGTTTCGGCTTGGAAAAACCCATGGCTCGACCGCAATGATCCAGCATGGAGCCGAGCGGGGGCCGCTCGCTCGATGGTCGCTGGTTGGCTGAAGCTAGATCTCATCCATCAGTTTTTTGAGGTGCTGTCCGAGGATGGGCGGCAGGACAAAAGCCGCTTCGAATTCTGGCGCAAATATCATGATCGGATGGATGACGTATACTTTGCGCTCGGCAGCCGCACTTACTGGTCGACAAACCCCGACATTGAAAAGCTTCGCCGCTCGATGGACGGCCGCCTGCTCAATTTTACAGGAAGCGAATCTAGCAACAATGCTTTCATCATGTGCATGGGCGACATTGTCGTCGTCGAGTTCAGCAAGAAGGGTAACGCTGCCTATCGCTATAGGCGTTCAGATCTGCCTCTCCAGGACGCCAAGCAAGCTATTTCGGTTTCGCGACTGAAGCGCGAGCCTCCAGGCAAGCAAATGCGTCATGCGGGCAACAATGGCTACAGTTGGCAGGAGCTTTTTGCGCGCGTTCTTGGTGATCAGCGCGCGGCGTTTTCGGCAAAGCCACAGACCGGTGTTGCACTTCCCGATATCACCGACTTCGCCTTTGCTAACGCCATCGCCCTCGAAGATCACCGTTCCAAAGGTGGCAACCTTTGGCTCCGCATCGATGATGCGGATCCGGATATCGTCCGACAGCTTAGCCAATGGGGTTTCAACTACCGCGCCGGCCGCGGCTGGTGGAGGTGATACATGAGGCTTCAGAGCCTTTTTCGCGATCGCACGCCCCCTGAAGGCGAAACACAATTTCACTGGCTGGCGACATCTGAGGGTCTGCAGGTGGAGCCCCAAACGTCTATGCGTGACGATCCGGAGGTTATAGGCGCCGCCTTGTCGTCACCCGAGGTCGCCTCCCTTCTCGACCAGCTTGTGACCGAAGATCTCGCAACGCAGCAAGATCTTGCCTATGCGATGTCATGGGAACAAGTTTATGAGCTGAGCCGGTCGCGGGCCTATGCGTCCAGCCTCCCGCTCCTTCTTTTGCCGCCATTCCTTCCGTTGGTTCCACGCCTTCAATCTCAAGGCTCCTTGACCGATCCAGATTTCTCCATTGCCATCAGCGGATGGGTCGACGCGACCGGTAGGCCCGTCCGCATTCAGGCTCTGACAGGCGGGATGATACGCGTCGATGGTGCTCTTTGCCTTTTGCCTGCGCCGGTTTGGCGTTTACTCGCTGACATTGCGGCATTTGACGCGCGACCCCCGCAAGATCGGAACGCTGTCACGACACGCAGGCACTGGGGCAGTATCCGGCGTTTGGCCGTGGAAGCGGACGCCGTCCTTGATCACTTCCTCGCGCGCAGCATCGTCGTCACGCCTGAAACGCTCGATATCGAGTTTCGCCGGATTCATCTTGGCGAGACCTCGGTGGTGGAAATTCAGCCAGGTTTTGAGGGAGCCCCCGAGCGTTGGCTCGAAGCTTTCGACCAATGGGAGTCCGTTCCCCCGCATATAAACATTCCGACGGCCCAAGGCGCGGTACACGTCGCGTTCACCGAGCCTGTGCGATCGGTCTTGCGTGAGATCAAACGTTTGCCGGGACGGCGCGCGGCAGGCGCGAGGGCCGAGGCGTTCCTCCTTAACCCCATTGCCGCGCTCGGCGATGACGCGGCAAAAGTTATAGATATCGACCAGTTCACGGCCGCGCGAGATCGCGCAGAAATTCAATTTGAGAAATTCCGCCCCATCATCCTGCGCGACGCCGCGGGTTATCCCGGCGAAGTCGGTATTGAGATTGACCTCCCCAACGGCAACACCGTCCGCAAGATGTTTTACGACACAACGGATATTGAGGCATTCGTATCCGCACTCGAGCACCGCCTGCAAAATGGCTTACAGCTTCTTTCCTGGCAGGAGTTTGAGTTTGAACTGGACGGAGATGCGCCTCTCCATCTTGCAGATCTGAAAGCAGCGCTTGCGGCGCGTGCCAACCCCACTCTTATCCGTCACGATCGCGTCTACGATCTCTCGTCTTATTACGATCGCATCATGGGGATCGGCGATGCGCAGCCTTTTATTTCAGCCTATATCGTCAAGAAGAGTGATGAGGAAGGATGGTTCCAGAAGAATCTCCTCGCCATCCTAAAGTTCCGTCCGCACAACGCAGCAGAAGACGTGACGTTTCCTCTGAGCGCGGAAGGCCTGCCAGATATCGCCACCGCCATAGCGGAGGCCAAGCAAGACGGCAGCGCAACTGTGAAGCTGCCGGGATGTCCGACAGAGCTCCCGCTCGATGAGGTTGATGCTGCTGTCACGGCGTTTGAGGCTGCCATCCAGCAGCCTCCGCCGCCGGAAGCCGTCGCGCCGGAGCAGGAACCTCAAAGCCGATCGCGTCTCACGTTGCTCATCAAGTCGAATATTGATGAACTGGATCATCAGGAAACCCGCGAGCAGCGCCTTGCAGGCACTGGTGCTGAAATGGAACGCCCCCGTGCCCTTCGGGCCGAGGTTAGCCTCTATCCGCACCAAGTCTCTGGTGTTGCCCGTCTTCAGCACCTCTTCAAGGCCTCGCCAGATCATTGTCGTGGCGTCCTGTTAGCTGACGATATGGGCCTCGGCAAAACGCTGCAGCTCTTGACCTTCATTACTTGGGCGTTCGAACAGAATCCTGATCTGCCGGCCGCTATGATCGTGGCCCCGGTCTCGCTTCTCGAAAATTGGCAGAAAGAGATCGTCCGCTATTTTGAGCCAGGCACAACACTTGTCCTGACTGCCTATGGCGACGCGCTTGCCGATCTCCGCGTCCCACGCGCCAGCATCGATGTCGATCTACAAAAAGAAGGCCTCGTCCGCTTCCTCAAACCCGGCTGGCGCGGCAATGCCAAGATCGTGCTGACGACCTACGAGACCCTGCGGGACCTCGAGTTCACATTCGCGCAGGATCAGTGGTCAATCCTTGTCTGCGACGAAGCCCAGAAGATCAAAAACCCGAACACGATGGTGACCCGGGCAGCAAAAAAGCTCAATGTCCGTTTCCGCGTTGCCTGCACCGGAACGCCAGTAGAAAACAGCCTGACTGACATCTGGTGCCTGTTTGACATGGTGCAGCCCGGCTTGCTGGGCGCCCTCAATACCTTCGGTCGCGAGTACGGTCGTGTCATCGAGACGCGCACGGATACCGCAGCTCAAAAGCTTGAGGCGTTACGTCGTATTATTGAACCGCAAGTCATCCGCCGCCTCAAAAAAGACGTGGCGACGAACTTGAAGAAAAAGATCAAGGCTGTTTGCAACGTTGAGATGTCGAACGAACAGCGCATGCTTTATGCTGGCGCCTTGGAACTTTTCAACGGGCAGTCTGATGCTGAGGGCCAGGCGGCTTTGCACCATCTCGGGCTGCTTCAACATCTCCGCCTCATCTGCGCTGATCCACGCCATTATGGGATCGAGACATTCGTTCCCGAAGACCTTGCAATCTACCGCCGCAAGGCGCCCAAGATGGACTGGCTCTTGCGAACATTGCATGACATCAAGGCCAAGGGTGAAAAGGCACTTGTTTTTGCCGAGCACCGGGACGTGCAGCGTTTGCTGCAACATTACGTTCGGGCCGAGTTCAAGATTGTGCCGGCCATTGTCAATGGCGATACCGCCGTCTCGGCCAAATCCCAAAGAAGCCGCGAGAAAATTATCACGAAATTCCAGAGCGTTCCTGGGTTTGGTGTGCTGATCCTATCGCCTTTAGCAGTCGGCTATGGTGTCAATATTCAAGAAGCCAACCATGTGATCCACTATCTACGCCATTGGAATCCGGCCAAAGAGGATCAGGCAACGGACCGCGCCTATCGCATCGGACAAAAGAAGGATGTCACCGTCTATTGCCCGCTCACGCGGGCGTCCGATTTCAAAACTTTCGACGTTAAATTGGATGAGCTCCTCGAACTCAAGAGGGAACTGGCCGGGGACATGCTCGAAGGAGCCGGTGCAGTCTCTCTCGCGGATTTTGATTTGCGTGATATTGCCCCCGATGCAGAGAGGACGCTCCGCAATGATCCCGTTACACTTGATCTTGTTGAGCGCAGTGCGCCCGGCTTCTTTGAGGCGCTCGCGGCCGCCCTTTGGCAAAAACAAGGCTATCGGTGCCAACTGACCCAGCAGTCAGATGCAGGCGTTGATGTTGTGGGCATTCGGGGCCAAGAGGGCATCCTCATCCAGTGCAAGACGTCGTCGTCAACGGACAAGCAGCTTGGTTGGGAGGCCGTTAGAGATGTGGTTGGTGGCACCGCAATTTATGAAGAAAAGTATCCAGCGGTACGCTTTCGGCGCATTGGTATGACAAACCAGCGCTTCAATCTGCGGGCCCACGATAGGGCGCGTGCGAGTAATGTTCAGCTCATCGAGCAAGACGGCATCGCGCGATTGCTCGATGAGCATCCAATAGGACGGCTTGATGTTTTAGCCAAGCTCGCTGAAGAGCGAGTTTCTTAAGTGCGCCGCCCCACTTGCCAACAACCGCCGCTCCCGAACGACACCAAGCTACACCGCTTGGCTCACGCCCGCGGGGCGGTCCGACTCGCAGTCGGACTACAACGGAGAGCGACCACACACAAGCCTCGACGGGCTCACGCCGAACGAGTTTGCAAGGAGGCCTGAGACGGACCATCACCAGAACGGACGCCAGTTACGAGCGAGCATCTTCGGGGGCAAGGCAACTGCTCATTTCCAATGTTTCAGGCGCCTGTTCGAATTCGTCGAGGCGGACGTATCCGCCGCTCAACTGGTCGTTGCTCGGTCGTGAGCTCTCGACGCCAGTCTTTTCAGCATTCCTCCGGGGGGCAGATCAGGTTATCTGGCGTCGAAGGTGTACTCCGTTTCACACCCCATATTCCGACGTCGACGAAAACCGCCGCTCCAACCATGCGCGGATGTCTGCAGGGTGATAGAGAACGCGCGAGCGGAGACCTGATCCCGCTTTGATGAAGCGGGGTCCTATCCCGCGCACACGGAACCCCTCGAGCGTTCGGGACGACAGCCTCAGGTAGCGCGCAGCCTCCTTTGTGGTGAGAAGTTGCTCATTGTGAGGATAGGCGTCGCTTGCAGCCATAGTGTCTGGTCTCCAAGTCCGAGGTGCTGTCGAAGCGGGGAGATGAGTAGAGTTTGATGCCATAGGGTTGGCCCGACAGTCTATCGATGGCGGCTCGTGCGAGCTGCTTCTGCTCGGCGGCCTTAGTGTAGCAAGCGACTTCATAGAGCGCCGCGTGGTCGGCAAAGCCTTGGTTCGGTGTGTCATGCATCCATTGTGGCAGGGACGCGCGCAGCGCCAAACATCTATTTCCTAGACCCTCTTTAAGACCCCGTAGCTACCCGCTAGCACCTCACCAGCAGTGAAATTGACAGCCCGTTCTTGCTGTCATGCAAAAACATGCTCTGGATCGCGGTCGACGAAATGTGAGATCTGCAACACGCACTGCGAAACATCATTCCTGCCAATTCGCACGAAGCAATTCGAAGCTCACAAAATAGTGATACCTGCTTAGCCACTCCCATCTACTCCTAGCCCCGCCAGCTCAAAATTTTGAGTTGAGCAATGACAAAAGCTGATCAAATAAAGAAGGGTGATCGGCAAAAACCGCGAGGCTTCATGACGCGCAATAAAGAGTTCGAGTTTGTGTTTTTGACCACGAAAGAGGCCGCAGAGTTCCTTAGATTGTCAGCAAGAACATTGGAAGCGAAGCGTCGCAATGGAAAGGGACCTCCATTCACGAGAATGGGGAACGACCAAAATGCTAAGGTCGTATATCGGCTCTCCGGTATCCTCGAATGGTTGGCGGACAAAACACATGTTAAGGTCGTCCCTACATCGAAATGCGGAACGTCGCAGACTGCCCAACACGATCGGGAGCGGCCTGGGAGCGAGGAGGAAGATAGCTGGATCGACGCCCTTTTAACTCATAATGCGAGAGCTAACTGAGGCACCGAATAAGTCCCGGAGCGGAGACTGAGAGTTGCAATCTCGGGTCCCCGCTCTGTGTGCCAGAGCGCAGGTGGGCCGCAGCATGGGAAAGTGGAGGGTTTAGCTGGCAACCTCTACGCGCCAAAGCGCCGCCCTGTCACGGCGGAGGCCGAGCTCAACGCGTCAGCGTGCGCAGAGGTTCGCTGGCTCCGTGGGTAGGAGTCGAACCGTAGAAGTCCGTACCAATGCGGGGGAACACGTAAGAGATGCGGCCAGTCTTGCCTAGTAGCGCTACGTTGAGCTTCGTGGACTTTCTGGGGTTCGATCCCGCTTGGCTCCACCATCGTAGCGCGGCGCAGTCGCTCGTAAAGCAGCGTAGCATTTAGGGGTTCGAGTCCCCTACGGGGCGCCCGCGTAGAAGCGAGCAGGCTAACGTAGCTGGCAGTACGAATGCGCAGGTTCGAATCCAGCCCTCTCCACCAGCCCCTTCCTCACTAGATAGTCGAAATTGTTTGAGACACGCCCTTGCAGTAGGCGAGAGGGTAGCCAATAGTAAGGTTCGCGGGTATCTGACCAAGGTTACTCGCCTGTGCCACGTAGGATCCTCTTTATCTGCGGTCGCTCGTAATTATGGACTTCGAAAATTGCGTTCGGCACACGGCTGCGAAATACCCGCTTGGCGGTAGGTTCTTTCCTGGTTCCTACGAAGATGCCGACGGCTGCTTCGAGGCCATGGCCGCAGGTCCATCTGCCCCAAGTGGTGGTGGAGGAGGTTCGCAGGACAAGCCAAGCGACCGGGGTAGTCCTGCAAACGTCCCTGTTTTTCTAACCTCCATAGAGGTAGCGCACATGTTGCGACTGTCTCCAAAAACGCTCGAAAAAATGCGTTTGGAGAAAAGAGGTCCAGAGTATTTCCGTTTGGGAAATGCGGGACGTGCGAAAGTTATTTACAGGCTGGCTGATGTCGAAGAATGGTTAGCCAAGCTTCATCGACCGTCGGTGACGTGATTTGCGAACTTTGTGAATTGTCAATCACGGCGCGCTGCTGGCGATGCCAGGTTTCCACCTCATCTAGTCGGTAAAGGATTTTGCCTTTGCCGCGCCCGTTGACGTCCAACCGATAGTATTTTGGTCCTTTTGACTCCCTCCGCATCTTTTCCATATCGGCGGCCGTAAGTCCCAAATGAACGGCCGTTTCGATGGCCGATAGGAATGCCGGTAGTTTGATTTTTGACGCGGAAACTGACGAACTCATAAAGGGTGCTTTATTGCGCAGCGGCCTTGCGTGATGGTTAGCGTGACGTAGGCTCGTCGTTGCGCGGATCCCATCTCCAGATGGGTCGCTCCAGAGTAACGAGCAAAAAGGACCCCTTTTGATACTTTGCCACTGCCTTGTCGTTCGAGTGCTCATCGTCGTCCAGAGCGAAGGCCAAACGCCGGCAGGGATAGAAAAATGCTAGTTGGCTACGCTCGTGTGTCGACAGGTGAGCAGAGTTTAGACCTGCAGATAGATGCGCTAGAGCAAGCGGGATGCGAGCAGATATTTAGTGACACGGGCTTCTCAGGTGCGCTGACGAGCAGGCCAGCTCTCGACCAAGCAATCGCGCTTTTGAAGTCTGGTGACACACTGGTGACCTGGAAGCTTGATAGACTGGGTCGCAGCCTATCGCATCTCATCTCGCTCATTGCGGAGCTTGAAAACAAGCAGGTGAGCTTCAAGTCGCTGTCCGACGCGATCGACACGCGCACGGCCGGAGGTAGGCTTCAGTTTCACATGCTGGGTGCTCTGGCCGAGTTTGAGCGTTCGCTAATCGGAGAGCGAACCAAAGCTGGAATGGCTGCAGCGCGCGCCAGAGGATCACCCCTCGGTCGTCCGCCAAAGCTCGATACTGCGAAGATAGATGCCGCGATGTTGCATGCTAAGCGTCGACCGCTATCGACGATCGCAAAGGACCTCGACGTGTCTCCATCAACTCTACGCCGAGCGATTTCATATCGTCGAAAGGTAGGCAGCTAGAGGTTGGGGCGGTGGAAAGTCTGCTTTGCCGAGTTAGCGGACGTCGATACTCTGAGAAGCCTCAGCCATTTTCCAGCACAGTTCCGCGACCGTAGTGCCTCACTAAGCGGCCATCACGTGGGATTCTGCTAAGGCCAAATGCAGACATTCACGGCGATCTGACTCAACGGTGTGGATGCCGAGCGATTAGGTGAAACTGACGGTCTCCGTTGCGGCGGCAACCGCGGCTATGGCGGCCCCTTAGTAGGTTTTGGTGATAGGGGTTGCCAGTTCGGGATTTCCAGAGACTTTACCCTGTGAGGCGCAGAGCGGCCCGAAGCGCAAGCCGTCGCGCTTTTCCCTTCACGACGAACGGATCTTGATGACGCTGAGGCGTCCGTCGCCTTCGAGCGGTGCCAACCTCACCTCCTCGAAGGAGAGCACCTCCTTTTCGCCGCAGCTGCGAGCGCAACTCGTCTTCTGTGAGCATCTCGCGCGCGAGATTGGCTCGAACAGCCTTACCGTTTTCAATTACCGACAAGGGTGGCGCGCTCAAAATCGGCCGCAGGCGGGGAAACCGGTACTGAAGCAAGTCGATAAGGTATTCCCAGACGACAATGGTCGCGACTAGGACTAGCCCTTCCGTGACCGATCCGTATTCCTTACCGAGGCACATTCTGTGCCGCGTCCCGAATGCCCCGTGTGAATCGAACGGCGATGGAGCTGCAACGTTCCGTTGCAAAACCGCGATTAGTGTACGACTGTGCGCCTTTCACTCGGCGACTGCATGGCTCACGAAGCTGCGCCTCGAATTCGGCGCCCTCGCGCGATAAAGCGAAGGACCCGGCCTCACCTTTTGCTTTTTATGCTTAGGGTCATTGCCCGACGTTTTACCGGAACTTTGTGTGCCCAGGCTCGTTTGTTTGGTAAGGCCGCACGATCGGTCTCGATCAGAGACCTAGGCAATCCCCCCAAAAATCGGAGCAGATCATGAGCAAGAATATTGCAACGATGGCGCTTGTCGGCGCCCTAGCATTCGCAACATCCATTCCCGCCGCTCAGGCGGATAGACGGCACCGCGGAGATCACTTCAAAGGTGGCAACCATTACTCTCAGCACCACCATAGGGGACACCGCGGCCGTGGCCATTACGTGAATGGCAAATGGATCGCGCTCGGAATTCTGGGCGCAGTGGCAGCGGATGCACTAAATGACGACCGTGATTGCTACCGGCGTCGCGGACGTACGTACTGCAACTAGCGCTGAATACAGCCCTGGCCTTCGCGGTCGGGGCTGTTTTTCGTCGACCAAGGCTCCAATTAGAAGACCACAACCTTTAGGGAGGCCATGATGGGAAGCGACTCGTTTGGGATGGGCGCAGTCTTTCAGTGGGCGCCAATCTCACTGCAACAGAAACTACGCGCGTACTCGAAGAACCTGGAGCAATTGAAAGCTGATGTTGATGCGGCCCCGCAAGCGCCGGCCGTGGGGCAAGGCGCGATTGGCAAGGACGCACCCGTTCAGTGGACGCCAATCTCGCTACAACAGAAACTGCTCGCGTACTCCACGAACCGAGAAACCGGAAGCTGATGTGGTTGTGGCCACGCAAGCGCCGGCCATCGGGCAGCTAGTCAATTGTTCACGGGCCGCAAGTGTATAGGAGCCTCAGTAAGTCACCCTGCGCACCGGGCTGGCTCCCTTAGCGTGAATTGATCTAACAATGAACGAAGATGGCAGCTGATGAGCACGCCGATCGGTTAGAGGTTAATCGATGTTCGAGAACATTGCAGCGGCTCTTGCGTCGCTGTGCAGAAGCGCATTGGCTGTCTTGGTCAGCACCACTGCGGCAGACAGTAGGTGGGACATTCCTTCGGCGCAGGGCGCCATTTTGGAAATCGAACCCGGTGATGGGCCAGCTTGGGGTACGCTCTCAGGTCTGACGGCTCATCCGACGGATCCGCAGCGCTTGTACGCGGTGACCGATCAAGATTCGCGACCCATTCGCATCGTCGAGATTCAGCTCTCGCCGGATTCTGTGAAAGTTGTCCGCCAGATCAACGTAAACGGTCGCGGTGACGACGCGATCGATCCGGAAGGAATCGTGGCCAAGCAAGACGGTGGCTTTTGGCTAGCGTCGGAAGGCAGCGCGGGGAACGCGCCCCCCAACAGGTTGATCGAGGTCGACTCTGCAGGCCAAATCTTGCGAAGCATTAGTTTGCCGGCGTCTCTTGCGCCGAGGATGGGCAGAAAGGGGATTGAAGGCGTTACCCTCGAACGGACGGCAGATAATGGGCACCTCGTGGTGGTGTTTCAGGCCCCGCTCGTTGGCGATCCTCCCGAATACACACGCATCGGGGTGGTCGACGCCGCAAATGAAACTTGGCGGTTTTCCTTCTACCCACTCGACCGAACAGGCTCGGGTGAGCTTACGGGCTTGAGTGAGGTCCTCCACCTCCGCGACCGGACTTTCGCGGCGATCGAGAGGGACGGCAAAGGCGGAAAGCGTTCCATCAAATGGATCACGACGTTCGAACTCGCACCTGAGGCCGGGGCCGCACCCGACGAGACTCCGCCCCTCCTGGTCAAACGCCGCGCGCTTGATCTTGTCCAACTTTTCATCTCTTCGGGCAGAAAGGTCGAGAAAGAGGTCGAAGGCTTGGCATTGGCCGTCGATGGCAACATTTACGCGGTGACGGACAACGACAACGAACGCGCGACGCTGCTGCTACGCTTCGGAAGCGTCGACCAGTTGTTTTGACCTCAAAAAAGGGCAACACGTCGCAATGTCTCTGAACGGTAGGTAGAATGGAAGGCCCGCGGAGTGTGCCGCGGGCCTTCTACGTTCAAGGGCGTTCAGGCAGCCTGCGCTTCCTGGTTGACCGCGGTCTTCGCAAGCTGCGTCAAAGCTTCGTCGGTTTTTTCCTCTTCGGCGAGCGTTTGCTTCAACAGCCGGACTGCTCCCGAGTGCCCAAGCTCTTCCGCCCATGCGATCAGCGTGCCGTACCGGGCAATTTCGTAGTGCTCGACAGCCTGCGCAGCGGCGAGCAGGCCCGCGTCTAGGGCGGGCGAGCCTTTGTACTCTGACATGATTTCTGCGCCCTCTTCTGTAATACCGACGATTGCGGCGCAGGTTTTGCCCTGGGGCTTCTTGCCGATATCCTCGAACACCTGCTCAAGGCGCTCGATCTGACCTTCGGTCTCCCGGTGGTGTTTCTCGAAAGCAGCGCGCAGCTGCTTATCCTGCGCCGCCTTTGCCATTTTTGGCAGCGTGCTCAGTATCTTTTTCTCTGCGTAGTAGATGTCCTTGAGCGTGTCGTGGAACAGGTCGTCCAGCATCTTCGGTTCTTTAGCCTTAGCCATGGCGTCCTCCAGCGTTGATCAGTAGAAAGATGCCGGAGCCCCGGCAAGTTCCGTGTCTTACGAAATAACGGAGCCAGTTGAAGTCTAGTCGGTCGCGGGACAGTGATCAGATGCGGCGGATTATTTGAACGCAAATCACGCGGCGGCGTGACCCGACGCAACTGGGGAGAGTTGAATGCTGAAGAATGAAGTCGAATAACGACCACAATCGCGACAGGGGCAATGAGCAGGGTGGTGGTCAGCAGGGCGGCCAGCAGCGTTAAGCGCTGATTGGGGACGTCGATCGTGGGAGAGGAGGTGACGCTTAGGCATCGCCTTTCAAAACGACCTCGGCGTGCCAAACGAGGACAGTCTCTCCGATGAAGCGATGCAAGCTGAGCCGGTGGTCCGTCCGTTTCACTTATGTTGGTGCTTCAGAAAGAAACGCAACATCTCTTGCGTTGCATCGGGACCGTTCGGGTTCGTGAACGAGCCGGCAGGGCTCCCACCAGACCAGGCATGGTCTGCTCCGTGAAGCTCCCAAAGCTCGAGGATGCTGCGGCCCTCGGCGTCGTGCTGTACGGTGTGCGAGTAACGATGTCCGGATTTTGCTGTCTTACGCGCAGTAGCGGCTCTCAATTTTGCATCACCGTTCGCGCGCATGATCACTTGCGAGCCATTGGACGGATGCACGGTTGAATCTTGATCGCCGTGAAAAACGATCGTTGGCTTTGGCACCATTGCGCGGACGCCATCAACGCTCTGCGGCATTGCCGGGCCGCGCATGGCCTTGAAAGCCGATGGCAGATCTTGAGCCGAACCGCAGGCGAGGCCGGAATGCACGCCGACCGCCGCATAGAGCTCGGGATAGGCCTCCCCCATAATAGCTGCGGCGGCGCCGCCAGCGGACAGTCCAGCCACGTACACGCGGCTTGGATCGAGGTTGTGGTCCTTCGTGATCTGCTGGGTTATGCCGGCAATTAACGCTGGCTCGCCCTGGTCACGCGTCTGGTCACCAGCGCGAAACCAGTTCCAACACTTCGAGGCGTTGGCGGCTTGAGGCTGCTCGGGGTAGACGACGAAACACCCGAACTGCTCCGCAGCAAAGTTCATCCGCGTGCCTGCTGCGAAGTCATCCGCGGATTGCGTGCAGCCATGTAGCATCACAATCAGCGGGCGGGGCAGGTCGTCTTGCCGGCTCGGGATGTATAGTTTGTACGAACGGCTGCCGGCAGCATTCGAGTATGATCCGCTAAGATAGCGCCCGGCGCTCGGCGCAATATCGCTGGGCTGCACACGCTGGCCTAGGCGTCCCGGAAGATTCGCCTTCCAGTCGAGCGGCGTCGACACACTTGCTCGTGCCAATGGGATCGGAGCAAGAGCGGATGCCGGCTCGGAAACGATCGCTGCTCCGGCGATCAGCGGGACGGACCGCATCGAATAGGTATTGGGTGCTGGGGAAGCGGCGCCGGTGTCGCCTCCAAGTGCCCGCTGCAGGAGCACGGTCGCTTCTGTGAGCCGCCCGGCCTGAGTAAGGCGTGTCGCCTCCAACATTTGCGCGCGATCAAGATGTTTCATGCTTGGGGATCCTGTTGCGCCGGGAGTTGCCGACAAATCTGCTGCGAAATAATTAGAGTAGCGTGTGGACCGCTATTTCATGCGCTCGGAGAGCGCTTTCTTGACCTCTACGCTGGCGTGCAGCGCACCGAGCACCGTCAGAGACGCAATTGTTGCTCGCGCCAGCTTTGCTGTTACGTCGGGCGCTATGGTTAGAAGACCGAGCACGCGGATGTTAAGCTGTTCGCCCGAAGCCAAAGCCTTTTCGAGGTCCTCGCGCGAATAGTGACGGAGGCCCAAGTCGAGAGTGTTGCGCGTCACCGTCCGCTTGACGACATCAGCGTGACGGTCGAGATGATTGCGGATAGCGGTGCGGATGAAGTCCGTCCTGTTGGAATAGAACCCTTCACTCACCATCAGATCGATCTGGCCAAGATCGACATATCCGAGGTTGATGGTGATCTTCTCGAAGTCAGGCCCTTTAGAAGGCAACTCATTCACATTGCTCTTGGGCATCTTCACCATCCGAGTACCATCCAGCTGGATGGTAACTGGTAGTTTGGTGTGTTGTTTTCAAGACTTGTCGGATTTCGCAGAGATGATGTGCAGATGTGCGTTCAAACAGGCTCGGAAAATGTTTTGGCGAAGTTTGGTCGGGCTTGTGACACGCTCATAGAAAAGCCCGCGAACCTAAAACTGGCTCGCGGGCTCTGTCGTCGTGTCGGTAATGGCGTTTACGGGGTGGTCTTTGGTGCGACTGGCTGGGTGACGATCGGACCATCCGGCGAGTTGGTGCGCACCGACGATTGGTCCGTCGAGTTGATCATGACGGCGAACACAATCGCAGCAGCTACTGCAACGCCAATCGCCCACGCCATGTAGTTGGTGCCCGGCCTTGCAGTGCCTGTCGGGTCGCGAGCGACCTCGTTGCCGTACTTATCGCGGGTAGCACCTGTATTCGGATCGGTATATGCCATTGTAGCCTCCTAGGTTGTGAAAGAAACGGCCCACACCCAGGAGGGTTCCTCTTTATTTACGTAACTAGCGTGCTTCCACCTCAAGTAGGTATTTTCCGAGTCTGTTCTTTTGCCAGCAGCGCCGCTTCAATGGCCGTCAACTCGCAGCACTCTGGCTGTCGTCGCTACGCCGCCAGGGCCTTTTTAGTCGATCATAACGCTTGTTGCGTATCTCTGGATTGATCGACGCTCGGGTCATCCGTGACCAATCTTACTGGGTCGCGCCGCCTCCCGGCAGTTTGCGCTTAGCCGCGTAACTGGAACCCAAATGGCAAGCCCTACTCTGCAAGGGCGATCCATCCTCATTGTAGAGGATGAGCCTTTAATCGTCATGGATATGACGAAGTGCCTCGAAACAACTGGCGCCGCAATCACAAGCACCAACACTCTGAAGCACGCCCTGCTCCTCACGGAACATGACGGCCTTGCCGCAGCCATCCTCGATCACTCATTGGGAGGGGGTGACAGTTCCGCTCTGTGTATCCGCCTCACAGCGCGCGGCATTCCTTACCTGATCTATAGCGGTCACCTGTACATCGATGGACCCTGCAGTGGTGCGCCGCATTTGAGAAAACCCGCAACGGCAGAAGCGCTTGTCGCTGCTGTCGAGCACCTGATCAACGGTCAAGGTCCAGTTCAATCAAACCCAGAGGATGCAACCGATGCAATTGGATAATCGCGACGCCGTAGCGCCGTCGAAAAGCACCACCGCCGTCCGGCAAGGTGTAACAGGCCACAATGTACGGTACGTTTTGGGCTTCGGCCTCGCCGGAGTTGTTGTCGCGTTGCTAATAGTCGGTACGTATATGGGAATGACGCTACCTGTATCCTCTCCGTAACGCACGGCAGCACGCGGTCTCTGCTTTGCCGAGGCAGTTTGGGGTCAGGTCACGATAATGGCTTGCGCATTTCCTACGCGCCCCGTGATGTTCACCGATACATCGGTGCCGTGGCGAGCAACGCGCACATCAAGTCTTGAATTGCCTACCACGATCCTGCGCACGACGACCTCGTTCAAGAAGCTCGGCAGGGTCGGCTTTATGAAGCGAACGCGCTCTGCTGCATGCTCGATCGAAACGCCGAGACAGGCGCCGAGAAATGCGAACGGCGATACGGCCGCCCACGCTTGCGGTGAGCACGCGACAGGATAGGCGATGGGCCCGCGTCCGGATCTGCGCGTGAACCCGCAGAACAGCTCCGGCAGACGCCGGTCCTGCTGATAACCGACAGCTTCGAAGATGGCCTCGAAGAGGGCGGCGGACTCGGCTTTGAAGCCGTACCGATCGAATCCCAGAGCGATCAGCGCATTGTCGTGCGGCCATACGGACCCATTGTGGTAGGACATTGGATTGTGCCGCGCCTCGTTATGCGCAACCGTGCGGATGCCCCAGCCACTGAATGACGTTCGGCGCATCAGGGACGCAACGACTTTCCGCGCCGAAGCGAGCGTCGCGATACCGGTGAAAAGCGAGTGTCCCGCGTTGGAGGTAACCACCTTGCAGGGTCTCTTGTCGCCGTCCAACGCCAAGGCATACGTCCCGATATCTTCGCACCAGAAGGCGCTTTGGAAGCGCGCCTGAAGATCGTCAGCGGCTTGGCTCAGGCGTTCCGCCATGGCGGTCTCGCCGAAATGCTGGGCGAGCTTGGCAGCCTGGCGCTTTGCGCCGAAAACATACGCCTGCACCTCGACCAAAGCGATCGGTCCCGTGGCCTGCGAGCCATCGGCGTGAAAAACCGAGTCGTGGCTGTCTTTCCAGCCCTGGTTGGCAAGGCCGTTCGGCGTCTCCCGCAGATACTCCACGAAGCCGTCGCCATCCCGGTCGCCAAACACGTCGCACCACTCGAGGGCCGCTTTGACGTTGAGCCAAATCTTCTGCAACGTCCCCACATCGCCGGTGCGCTCGAAATAGAGTCCCGCGAGCATGACGAACAGCGGCGTGGCGTCGACGGTGCCGTAGTAGCGACGAAACGGGATTTCACCAAGCTGCGCCATCTCGCAACTGCGCCGCTCGTGCAGAATCTTTCCCGGCTGTGCGTCCGACCCCGGATCGTGGTGTGTAGCCTGTGTTTCGGCAAGGTGTAGAAGCACGCCGCGGGCGATCGCAGGATCGATCCAGAGCATCATCATCGCTGTGATGATGCCGTCGCGCCCAAATACCGTGTTGTACCAGGGGATGCCGGCGTAGGGATACAGCTCTTCGCCGGCGCGCGTCGACAACGTATAGATATCGGCGGTCGAACGGCACATGAGCTCGTCGAAGAGCGGGTTAGAGCTCTCGATGGTAGCAATGTTCTCTGTATCAGAGCGCGATGCCTTGCGCTTGGCGCGGTAGGCCGAGTGGAAAGAGACAGGTGGGTCCGGCTCGTCACTCTCGTCGAAGGAGGCCGTGACCAGGATCGTCGAGCGCTCGCCCGCCTCAAGAACACGTTCAAAAACCGCCCGATGCAGATCCAGCCGCTTTGGCATTGGCGCAAAGGTCAATGTAGTGCGCCGCTGGACGCCGTCGAGCCCATCATAAACATACTGGATAGCGTCGGCTGCCGTTCGCTTTATGGTGATCCGACCTCGCTTTGCGCGAGGCATCCCACGCACTTCGAACAGGTCAACGAAATCGGCATCGAACAGAAGTTCGATCGAGACCAATCGCTCCAGCGCATCGTAGTTCCGCAGCGCGATGCGTTCGTAGGACGCCGCGTTCCAGAGAAACTTGGTGCGCGAGATCGCGATGGTGTTGCGGGCGAAGGGGGGCCGGCCGGGGGGCTCGATGTCGGCATTGGTCAGGTCGATAGACAATGCGGAGTTATCGTCGTGAATGACGGATGAGAGCAGCAAAGGCCGTTGTCCGGAACAGATCAACTTCATGCGCGACAGAAATCGCATGTCGCGGAAGTAGATGCCTTCTGGCGTGCCCAACTCGACTCCCAGATCCCCATATGCATCGAGAACGGCGAACGCGTCTCCGTGCTTGAGCGTCCGCAACGTACGCTCCGTTAGCGAGGTTCGCGCGTCGATGTGATAGTCGGAATCATCGTGTTCCCGATCCACGGCACCGGTCAGCTTGGCGGTGATCATGTGGCTTCCTGCTAATCAACGGGCTGCGTACGAGATTACTATAGCGGATTGGGATCTGCGCGTTTGTCGCTAGAGGAGAAGGTCGCGCCCGGCAAATGGCTATTCTGCGGCAAGCGCCACGGAGCGCTGCAAGCCAATGTCGCTTGTGAGAGCCAGCTGGCGCCTATAGGCCTCGACGTAGGCCCCCGTCATTTTCTCGACCGTGAATCTTTTCTCGAACGCTTGCCTCACGACGGCGCGGTTGAGGGTCAGGCTTTTCCCGACAGCCGCGACACCTTCCTCGATCGAGTCGACGATGTAGCCGGAAACGCCTTCCGTGATGATCTCGGGAACAGACCCGGCCCGCCACGCGATGACCGGTGTTCCAACGGACATCGCCTCGATCATCACCAGTCCGAACGGCTCAGGCCAATCGATGGGGAACAGTAGCGCGAGGGCGTTTCCGAGAAACGCACCTTTCTGCTGATCGTCGATCTCGCCGATGAACTCGATCAAGGGGTGATCGAGCATCTGTCTGATGACCTGCTCGAAATAGTCTGTGTCGGCCGGATCGACTTTGGCGGCTATCTTTAATGGAATTCCTGTGCGCTTGGCGATCTCGATGGCGCGATCCGGCCGCTTGTCCCGGCAGATGCGGCCCAGGAATGCGAGATAGTCGCCGCCTTGCTGGTTGAACGTGCATAGGGATGACGGGAGCCCATGCGGAATGGTGTCCACCCAATCGACGAACGCCGGCATCGGAAGCCGCTGATGATTTGAGATGGAAACCATCGGCATGCAGGGGAACGCCTTGTAGATCGGCATGTTGTCGGGAAGGTCGAGCCGACCGTGCATCGTCGTGATGGTCTTGTGACGGATGGGATTAAAAAGAAGGTGTTGAAGGAGGTCGACATGAAAATGGATGATGTCGAAATCCTCGGCCGCTCTCATCACCTGGGAAAGCATCACGAGATGAGTTGCCAAGTGATCGCGGACGCCCCCTAGGCGCAATCCGCGGGAACAACAAGGAACGAGCGTAGCAGATGTTTCGGAGTCGCCAGAGGCGAAAAGTGTCACCTCGTGGCCCTGACGAACGAGCTCCTCGGTCAGCCATGATACGACTCGCTCCGTGCCCCCGTAGAGTTTTGGCGGCACGGATTCGGCAAGAGGCGCAACTTGCGCAATTCGCATCTGATGCGACCCTTCGATGATTGGCGTAAGACTTCGACGCTGCAAGCGTATTGTCGGTGCTTGCCTCTGCGGTCTCGAATCCTATCGCATTGGGAAACGAGGGGTTAGATGCGGGAACTACTCACACAGCCAGTCCGCCAAACACAAGGTCGATATCTTCGGATGAGCGTCAGGTTGGGGGTTCCTCGCCCGTTATCTGCACTGGTGAACACACGTTTCCACCTATCGACCTCGGCGCGGCACGCAGAGCTACGATTGAGTATTGTCCGATGCTATCGGCGCTGATCGATGCTTGATATTTTTCAGTATCGAGCGGACCGTGTGGCAGCCCGTAAAAATGGGTGTTGCGCAGATCGAACGTTGATTTCGGTCGATCGACGCGCGGACGCACACCATCCATGAACAAGGAAAATAATGATGATTGGAATCGCAATGAAAGCGTCGCCCGTATGCGCGGCCACGATTGTCCTCGTTACATTTGGGCTCTCGTCGGCTTTGGCGCAGACGCCATCAGATTTGAAGATGACTGAGGGGCAGTGCAGCACGCTGTGGACGCAGGCGCTTACTGGTTCTTCCGGTAACCTCTCCAAGGAGAAGGCCAAGCCCTACGTGAATGATTTCAAGAAGGTGGACAAGAACGGCGACAATAGCCTCTCGGAGGTCGAATGGACCGCCGCCTGCAGGCACGGCGGGATCCAAAGTTCTTCGGATGGAGCTGGTGACGGAATGAGTGGCACTGACAAAACATCGGACCGGACGCCAGGCGATCAATCGCCGAGCCGTACCCCGGGCGCGAGCAGCACCGGTGCGGCCGGCACGGACGCAGGTCAGACGCAGAACGGCACGTCTGATCGAACGCCGACAAACCACTAACGACCGCTCGACTTCGAACTTGGGGCGGAGTGGCGAACCGCCCCACTCGGGGGTCATCGAGGAACTATCCTATGACGGACGTATTTCAGGGCATGTCGGTTCAGGTCCTCGTAACCTCCTTGATGTAGTTGGCTCCCGCGAGCAGTCGCTACCTGGATGAACCCGGCCCGAGTAAGCCTGACCGATACGCGCAGCTCAGTTGTCCGTTTGAACGCGCTCGCACACCGTCCTCCACCGCTCCTTGGTCATGTGCGTCGCTGGCTCCCACAGTGCCATGCAGGAGACTAATTTCTCCTCCTTTGTCACGAGAGGATAATTTCCCAGTCCGATGGAGGGATCTTGGGTATGCGGGATGGCCGGCGCAGTAGTCGTTTCCTGCCCGCTTGCCGGCGCCGAAGCTATGATTGTTGCGCAAGCGGCGATAGAGAGCGCGGCAAAGACATTGTGATGTCGGAAGGTCAACAGAGCAAAGTTCCTTTCGCTACGTGCCCACCAAAGCGATGGCCAATGACACATCCTTAACGCAAGCAGGAATGCGGCATCAGAGTCGGATACTGCTCAGATCCTCGAACGCATGGCGCGTTGTGCCATTGGAAGAAAAACGCGAACGTGATTGGCGCTTTGCGAATGGGATCCCCATTTCCTCATAGTGACCGATGCAATGGGCATCCGTCCAAACCAATGGAGACAACCATGAGGATGTGGAACGCACCGCAGGTGCGCGAGCAGGCCGTTGGTCTCGAGGTTACGAGCTATCTGCCGGCTGAGATTGACCTCGTCTAACGATGACATGTAATCGGAGAGCGGCCATCACTGGTGCTACCGCTATGCATCGTACTGCGTCGGTGTCAGTGCTTTCGGCGCCTGTGCAAAGCGGGCGCCGATCGCATGTCGAGACGTTGGAAGATCGATCGGAGAAACGTGCGATGAGGGACAGCGGTCGCGAAATCATCTCTTTCAAGAGACGGGCCGAAAGATCCCACGCGTCGATGAGAGAGACGAAAGGGCAGATCGCGCTTTTTTGTTACGAGGATGCAAACTTTTACATGGCGCGTGCGATCGAGATCGCGTGCCTGTCCGGACGCGATGGACTGGCTGCGCGACTGCGACGACAGCGCGATCAGATGGTGAACGCGTACAGCGAGGCCGGGCGGCCTGATCGGGAGCCCCATAGCGCTGGCATCGATCGTTGGGAGAATGAGGGTGGAGCGCTCCGCACGTAGGGCGGCGCTGCTTAAGAACGAGCGGCGTCACGCAGCTGGGCTGCCGCAAGGTCGAGAGGATCGATGGTGATAATCTGTCTTTTAAGACTGGCAGAGCCGATTGCGGGAAGTTCGATGGTGGTTTCCAGTCGACGAAAGGCCACGAACGACAAACTTTCGATCACCTCCTCCTCGGTTTCGATCCGGTAGCTACCGGCGGGCAACTCGCCATCGATCCCACAGAGAGTGAAAGCGGCTTGAAACAGCGCAATCGACCTGGTGGTTTGCGTCGTCATTGTCTCCGCTTTTCCAAAGAACGGCTGAGGATGGAGGTGTGAGAGAGCCGAGTATCGGCGGACGTTGACACGCGTGTCACGTCATTGGCGAAGGTGGCGTCGTCCCGCAGCGGAATCTCCGGCTTGTCGGTGGGCCGTTGGCAGAAGCCGGCGAGGCAAGCAGCACCGTCAAGAACGTTAAAGCCAATGTGAGCGGTTTCATCGAAAGCTCCTTTCCAAACGAGAACGAACCGATGCAACGTATGCACCGGCTCGTTACCGCAACGGGTCCATAGAGGAGAAGGACAGCCAGTCGATAGGCTCAGATTTTCAATGGCGCCGGTGCGATTGGATACCTTTGCACGGCAATGATCGGGTTTGCGACGATCTCGGGGTCGCCGACGGGGAGCGGACGGTCAATCGGCAGCGTGGGCGGAGAGGTTGGTGTGCCCTCAGCCGAAGTTTCCAGCGTGTCAGTTGCCGTCTTGGCGGTGTCGTTCATGGATATCCTCACCGGTTTGATTGTTGGCGTTTCGTGTCGGAGGGACGAACATTTTTGATGGGCGACATATCCTCTGACTCTCGCACCGAGGAAAATGCGCCTTAACGACCGCCGAGGGTTAGAGTCGGAAAGTACCTATGTGGTCCCCACAACACTCGCGTCCGTGCTCGGTATCAGGACCGCATCCGAAAACACCTCGAGCGTCCAGACTACCCCGCTGGGGTGGAACTCGTGGCTCACGCTTCCTCCTAGCGTTGCGCCCGTCATGCGCTGCAGGACGACTTGGCCGAAGCCCGCATGTTCCGGCGGCTTGACTTCGGGGCCGTTCTGCTCGCGCCAGGTCAGCCGAAAGCACGTGGACCCCAACGGGCCAGGTCCGACTTGCCAGGCGACGGTGACAGTCCCCTCCGGCACGGAGAGCGCTCCGTATTTCAGGGCGTTGGTCGCCAGCTCATGCAGCGCGAGGCCGAGGTTCTGAGTGGCGCTTAGGTTCAGAAAAAGATCCGGACCAGTCGCGGAAATGCGCACGCCATCGATATTGCCAAAGGGCTGGAGCTGGCTGTGCACCAAGCCCGACACGGCCGCGCCGCCCCCGCCGTCCTCGACAAGCAGATCCATGGAACGCGAAAGCCCGTTCAGACGTTGACTAAACTCGCATTGAAACGACTCGACATCGTGGCTCACGTATCCGGTTTGGCGTGCGATCGCCAACACGACAGAAAGAAGATTTTTCGTGCGGTGGCGCAGCTCGTTGATGACAAGCTGCTGACCTTTCTCTCTCATCAAAAGGCGGGTTATCGTATCGGTGCGAGAGAACGTCTTTGACATTCTGCCGGCCTTTCCGGTCGATTGAAATTTCAGCATGGCTGCTCTCCTGATCTCGGTGAGGGCTTGGGGGGACCTAGCACGCGATTTCCGAGCAGAAACGAGGCTTCGGATGTCGTATGTCCCGTCATGGCATGACCGTAGCGGGCAGCCGCAATATGCGGTTAGACTCGGATTGTACTCAGCTCTATCGACGTGGTTTTTCCGCATTCGGAGTCATGCCCCCGCAATGCAGCAAAAACGTGCTAGAGTGCATCTTCTCGTGTCGTCCCATTGCGGAACGCGAGCAGGCACAGAAAGCGGGATCATGACTGGACTTCGTCCAGGCGCGGCGGAAGCGGCACGAGAGCCGCCGAGCGGCGAGCGTGCGCCCAAGCTAGGCGGAGCGGACCGGACGCCGACGTTTCCCATCGTCGGACTTGGCGCCTCCGCCGGAGGTCTCGATGCGTTCCAGCGCTTCTTTGACGCCGTGCCCGGAACGAGCGGCATGGCGTACGTGCTCATCCAGCACTTGGATCCGACGCACGAGAGCATGATGAGCGAATTGCTGGCGGGCCACACACGCATGCCCGTGGTGGAAGCCGCCGATGGCATGCCGCTGGAGCCCGATCACGTCTATCTCATTCCACCCGGATTTTACCTCTCGCTCAAGGCGGGATCGCTCCACCTCTCCAAGCCGCGCGATCGTCACGGCGCACGCATGGCGTTTGACTTCTTCCTGCGTTCGCTTGCCGATGAATGCGGTGAGCGCGCCCTTTGCGCCATCCTGTCCGGAACGGGCGCCGACGGCAGCCTCGGACTGAAGGCGGTGCACGAGCAGGGCGGGCTCGTCGTTGTCCAGGACCCAGACGAGGCTGCGCACGCCGGCATGCCGCAAAGTGCCATCGATACGGGCAGGGTCGATCTCGTGCTTCCGGTGGCAAAAATGCACGAAGCGCTCTTGAGGTTTTCTCGTCAGGCGCATGGCGGTGGCGTAAACGCCGGCCATTCGCAGGGCGCCGTCGAACGCGAGCTGGCGGAAATCATCAGCTTCCTGACCGCGACGACCGCCCACGATTTCTCACACTATAAGCGCGGAACCCTGCAGCGCCGCATCGAGCGGCGCATGGCGTTGGCGACCATCGAAAGCCGGGCGCGCTACCTGGACCTTCTGCGCAACGATGAGAACGAGCGCGACCTCCTGGCCAAGGATCTTCTCATCAATGTCACCCAGTTCTTTCGCGATCGCCCGGCCTTCGATGCGCTGGCATCATCGGTCGTGGCGGATCTTGTGCGCGATCAACCGGTGGGTCAGCCGCTCCGCATTTGGGTACCGGCCTGCAGCACGGGCGAGGAAGCCTACTCGATCGCCATCCTGTTTCTCGATGAGATCGCGACAGCAAGGTCCCGCATCAAGTTGCAGGTGTTTGCGTCCGATATCGACGCCGAGTGCGTGGCGTTCGCCCGCAACGGCGCGTACCCTGAGCAGATCCGAGCTGATGTGACGACCGAGCGACTTGCGCGCTATTTCGTCAAGGAAGACGGCGGCTATCGGGTCACCCGCGAGCTGCGGGAGACGGTGGTCTTCACGACGCAGAACCTGCTGGCCGACGCCCCGTTCTCGCGCCTTGACCTCGTCTCGTGCCGGAACGTGCTCATCTATCTCGGCCCGGAAGCGCAGGAAAGAACGCTCATGCTCTTTCACTTCGCGCTTCGTGAGCGGGGCGTGCTGTTCCTCGGCACGTCCGAGACGGTCGGCGAGCACGCCGATTGCTTTGAGCAGATCAACAAGAAACACCGCATTTATCGCCATGTCGGACGTCCGCGGCCCGGTGCGGTCATGCTTCCGATCAAAGCCGGCACTCTTGGGCACGTTGCGCTTCCCAAGGCGGCCGATCACAAATCCCGCCTCCCGCCCCTTGCCGAAATTGCGAGGCGGGCGCTGATGGACGGCTACGTCCCGGCTTCGGTTCTCATCAACGATAAGCGCGAAGGCGTGCATTATTTCGGGGCCATCGACCGCTACCTCAAAATCGCATCGGGCGAGGCAAGCCAAGACATTCTGGTCATGGCGCGCGAGGGGTTGCGCAGCAAGCTCAGGATGGCGATCCAACGTGCCAATGATCAAAAAGCCGGTGCCGTCATGCGAGGCGGAGAGATGGATCGCGGCGACGGGCGTGTTGCCGTAAAGATCGACGTCGTGCCGATTTCCAGTAACGGCGAGTCCTTTCTGCTCGTCAGCTTCAGCGACGACGAAAAGCCCGGCCCGGCTCCCGTCGCGGAGGGAAATACGCCCCCGGAGCCGTTGCGCAATGCCGAACAGGAGCAGGAACTGGCTTCGCTCCGCGCCGAGCTGGACAACGCTGTTCTTGCACTCGAGACCGCCAACGAGGAGCACAAGGCGATCAACGAGGAGGCTATGTCCGTTAACGAGGAAGTCCAGTCCATCAACGAGGAGCTGGAGACCTCGAAAGAGGAGCTGCAATCGCTCAACGAGGAGCTGAACGCGCTGAACAGCCAGCTTCAGGAGACGGTGGAGCGTCATCGGGCAACGTCGGACGACCTGAACAACATCCTCAACAGCTCCGACGTGGCGACCTTGTTCCTCGATCAAACACTGAGGATCCGCTTCTTCACGCCGGCGACTAAATCGCTTTTCAACGTCATTGCGACCGACATCGGACGTCCGCTCGGCGATCTCACGCATCGCTTCAGGGACGACAATATGCTGACCGACGCGCAAGCCGTTCTCGAAACGTCTACTCCGGTGCGCCGTGAGGTCGAGGCCGATGACGGCGCCTGGTATATCCGCAGTATTTTGCCATCTCGGAATGATGCGGCGCACGTCGACGGCGTGGTCATCACGTTGGCGGGCATTTCCGAAATCAAGGCGGCGCAGGCAGAGAGTCAGGCCGCGCGCGCCTACTCTGACAGCATCATCGCCACGATCGGACAGCCCCTCGTCGTCCTGGATGCGGATCTTCGTGTCATGTCGGCCTCGACACCGTTCTATCGGATGTTCGAAGTCGAACCGGCGACAATGGTCGGCCATCACCTTCCCGACTTCGGCTCCCATCTCGACATGCCGGCGCTGCACCAGTTTCTTGCTGCACTCCGCACGGAAGGCAAGGGAGAGGCCGACGCGGAAATTACCCTTGAGCTGCCGACACGCGGCGTCCGGTCCTTTGCGGTGAGCGCCCGCCCAATCGGCGACGAGCCCGTGACGAGCCGGAAAATTCTTTTGTCGATCATCGATGTCACGGAGGTGAAGCGCGAAAGCGAGGCACTGGCAACCGCGAAGGCGCTGGCCGAGCGCGCCAACATTGGTAAATCGCGGTTCCTTGCAGCCGCCAGTCACGATCTGCGTCAACCGCTGCAGACAATCAATCTGCTGCAGGGCATATTGACCAAACGCACACGCGACGAAGGCACGCTGAAGCTGCTCGAGCGCCTCGACGACACGGTCGGTGCCATGTCGAACATGCTCGACAAGCTCCTCGACATCAACCAGCTCGAAGCTGGCGTCGTGCGGCCTGAGCTGGTCAATTTCCCAATCAACAGCCTGCTCGCCCGACTGAAAACCGAATTCACCTACCTCGCCGAGGAAAAGGGCCTGCAATGGCATGTGGTGCCTTGCGACCTCATCGCTCGGAGCGATCCAAAGCTGCTCGGGCAGATGCTTCACAATCTGATCTCGAATGCCGTCAAGTATACGAGCAAAGGGAAGGTGCTTCTGGGATGCCGACGACGGGCCGGGATCATTCGCATCGAGGTGCTGGACACCGGCATCGGCCTTCCCATGGATCAGGCGCGGAAAATCTTCGAGGAGTTCCACCAACTCGCCAATCCAGCACGCGACAGCAGCCTGGGTCTTGGGCTTGGGCTTTCAATTGTCAAACGGATGGGAGACCTTCTCGGGCATTCGATCGATGTCCGCTCGATCCCCGGCTACGGGTCGGCATTTGCGGTAGAGGTGCCGATCGGAGGCGCAGGCGACATCGGCGAGACGAGGCCGGTACGCGCGGTTCAGGAGAAGGCGGCGCCCGCGACCGGTGCCATTCTGGTCATCGACGATGACCAGAATGTCCGGGATATGATCAAGATGCTTCTCGATGAGGAGGGACATCGGACGTCGGCGGCCGGAGACATCGCAACAGCGCTCGAGTTGGCCGGGAAAGACCCGGCGCGACTGGACCTTGTTATCGCCGACTACAACCTGGCCCGTGGTGTCAGCGGCCTGGATGCGATTGCAAGCCTGCGACAGCAGCTCCGCCGAAACATCCCCGCCATCGTTCTGACGGGCGACATCGCGACCACCACACTGCGCGCAGTCGCGGACCAGGGATACATTCAGCTCAACAAGCCGGTGAAATCTCAGCAGCTGATTGGCATGATCCAACAGCTTCTGATCAAGTCGCGCGCAAAAGGGGCCGCCGCGGCGGTCGACGTGCCGTCGCCGGTAGATCGGTCCGCGATGCCGACGGTATTCGTCGTTGACGATGACGTTGTCCTCCTTGAAACAATGCGGGATCTCCTCCAAGAGCATGGCTACGCAGTGGAAATCTTTGCGGACGGCGAGGACTTCTTACGGGCCACGCGGTCCGAGGGCTGCCTGCTGCTCGATGCCCGATTGCCTGGGATGACCGGTCTCGCGCTGATCGAGCGCCTCAGGGCGGAAGGCCGTGCGCTGCCCACGGTCATGATCACCGGCGACGGAGACATCGCTTTGGCGGTTGAAGCGATGAAGGCCGGTGCCGCAGATTTCATTCAGAAGCCGATCGGGCACGTGGAGCTGCTTGCCAGCATCGCGCGCGCTCTCGATCTCGACAGCGGTAGGACTGAAGTTACGGCGACGCGGGAGCAGGCCGTCTCACTTGTGGCGGGCTTAACCGCGCGCCAACGCCAGATCATGAATCTCGTCATGGCTGGACATCCGAGCAAGAACATTGCCGCCGACCTTGGCATCAGCCAGCGCACCGTGGACAATCATCGGGCGGCCATTATGAGGAAGACCGGCTCGAAATCGCTTCCTGCGTTGATCCGAACTGCAATTGCAGCCGCTTGATGTCTGCGCCTCAGAAATCGGATGGCAGCAACGTGTAGGCATCTCTACGGCGGCCAGAGTAGACTTTTGCCGCTACGTCGAGGATTCGATCCCGATAGCGGTCGAACGCAACCAGGATTCCGGCTTCGTCAAACTTCGGATCTGGGCCCATGCGGGAGAAAGCGCACTGATCAATGAAGAAGCTGATCTCGAGTGCGCCGTCATGGCCCCAAAAGCGCACGCGGCGCCCGCGTGCGTCGTAGCTTCGGCTCCGATTGGGAAAACTCAGTGTCATCGTGTGATTTCTCCTTCCCGCGATCAATGGCTCTGAGGCATGCGCGGGATCTATTGCATCCGGGCGCGATAACCGATCATCAGAAGTTCCATCGTGACGCTGGCCATGACGCCAGACAGGCAGCCGATCCACGCTGCTGGCGGAGGATTGAGGACGCTCAGGCTGATCAAATATCCGGCTAAGCCACCGCCGATGGCCGCAATCACCGCATTGAACAGGACGACGCCGGGAATGATCAGTCGGCCGGGACCAGGTCCCGCTCCCCGGATGGACGCGAAGACAGTGAAATGACGAACAAGCGTGCCTGCGACAATGGCGAGAAACGCAGCCACGATGGCCAGCACCGGCTGGTTGGCGACGAAGCCGTCGAGAGCCAATCCGCTCGCTGCTCCTGCTACGCCTCCTGTGACAACGGTCAGGATAATTCCTGCCGATATGAGCTGCTGATATCGCGACATTCGCACTCCAATGCTTCTATGATCCAAGAGCAATCAGACACCGCGGGGACGCTCTAGCTAGCGGCTTGGAACACCACGTAGCCAACGAGCGCCAGGGCGAGGACAATCGGAACAAGCAACGACGGGATCCAAGGGGCAAGCGTGCGCCAGCTAATCTTCTCAGCAACGAAGCGAGGAGCCGGGTCATTCATATGAGAAAAATCCTTGTTCCTGGCGCAAAGTCTCAGGCGGTGAAAGGCGACAGGCGCGCATGCATGCTCAAATCCGGACGCACGTGTCGGGTTAGATAGTAAGGACGGAGGGGCATTTGCCGTAGAGTCGGAATCTACTCAGAACGTCTGACAGAAGCGTGGGCAACGACGGCTCAGCGGCGGGTCGTGGTCGTGGTGGTTGGGCCTTCCGAAGCTACGCATTCAGACGCTCGCAAAATTCGCGGACCTCTCAAGCTGAGCCATCCGTTCGCCACTCCGAATTCCACACCGTCATTTAACTCGATCCCCAAGATCTCTTCGTTGGCGAGCCGCGCCGCTATAGCACCGAACATGTCGTACTCGCCGGGCTTGGTGTGCCTTTGCTCAAGCAGCTCCATAATCCTTTGCGCGATCTGCTCTGGCGTCCGTATGGTCATTCCGTGCTCCTCCGAGGCTGGGTGCGCTCGGCTTCGTTTAAAAGTCGAGATCCGTCCGTTCTCCGTTGTTGGAGAATCGGGCGGCTGAGGCTGGCTTCTGCGATGAGTGGATCGCGGACGATAGCGTGCTCTGGCGCGCCTAAGCACCCTCGGAAACTACTCATGCAGCGCATGGTGTCCGGCCTCCGACACTGCTTCCGGTTCGGGGCAAGGAGGGAGGCTTCGCCTGTGCGTTTGTAACAACCGCTCTACATTCGGATGCGGACGACAGCTACGTGAGCGTCTGCGTATCCAATCGGTGACGGTTCGACGTCCGCTTTTGGGACGAAGCGGCCATCGCGGCCTTGTCCGCAAAGTCCCATTAGCAGACTCTGCCGCGAAGGACGTGTGAGACTCGCATCGATGTGCGACCCACGTCTGCAATCATGTGACTTAGCGGCTGCCGCTGGTCAATTCTTCGGCGCGGGAGCGGCGGCTGCGTCCGCTGCGGCGGGCTGCATTGCCTTAGGCGTCGCCGCGGTCGTCGTAACCGGTGGCTTCTTCTTGGCCGCCGCCGGCTTTTTCGCCTTGGGCTTTGCGGGAGGGGGGCTGAAAAAGCCGAAGTCGAACAGCGATGACAACGGCGCGGTCTCGCTCACGCCGCCGGTGTAAGCCTGCAGCACGCTCACCTTCGCGCCGACCTTCGCAATCGAGGCCAGGTGCACGACATGCTCGTTCGTCAGGCGGAAGCAGCCCGACGAATTCGCGCGCCCGACCGTGCGATCATTGTTGGTGCCATGGATTCGATACACGGTGCTGCCGAGATAGAGCGCGCGCGCGCCTTGCGGGTTCTTGAGCCCGCCCGAGACCGTAAGCGGTAGGCCCGGTACACGCTCGTGCATTTCAGGTGGCGGCGTCCACGACGGCCAGGATGCGATCCGGCTGATGCGCTGCGTACCGGTCCAGGTAAAGCCCTCGCGACCGACCGAGATGGGATACTCGTAGGCTTGCTTGTTCGGAAGCACGAAATACAGCTTACGCGATTGCGTATCGATTATGATGGAGCCGACTTCCTCGCCGCGATCGAAATAGACGACCGGCGGCGCGGCAGGCGCAATGTCCGGTCGTTCGCCGCCGTCCATATGCTTGGGATAAACAACGGGCTCAGAGGTTGCACGGCGCGCTTGGCGCTCAACGCGCTCCGCTTCCTTCATTTGCGCATCATGTTCAGCGACAGAGTCGTTGACGAACTGCGCCTTCGCCGGCCCCGCGATCAGAGCGACGCAGGCTGCCAAAGCAAGACACGTTGCGCGCAATTCCATTGGCGTTCCGCAACCGGTTGATCCCTTCAGTCCTGATAGGGCACCTCGCCACCCCTGGGCAAGTCCGATCACATTCCAGCAGGTGCGCGAAGGGAAAACTGTTGCAGTCCGGTCCCATGGCAACACGGCGAGTTGAGGTCTCCATCCCATCGCTTCGGGAACGTCTGTTTTTTTCATCGCTAACATAGCTATTTAAAACAAACATCCTATTCAGCGGCCATTGACGTATGGCCGGTTCGGCGCTCTATCGCTCACTCAGTTGAAGTCTGCTTCCAGACAGCAAGCTGTCAATACCCGCTCGCGACGTCTTCTTTTGTGCCTCGGCGGACATTTCTCTTCGCCTTAGCTGACTGGCTATGCCAACACTATTGGACCGCGACCTCGCGGAGAGGTTTGATCTATGCTTGAAGCTTGGCTATCGATAGGTTTCATCGTCCTTCTCGCCATTTTCGTTCTCGCTTACGTCCTGTGGCGCCGGGATAATCACGTCCTTGCCGTCGCCGCGCTCGTGGTGGGCGTCCCGCTGTGGTTTGCATGGGAGTACGCGCGTCCGACGTGGACGACGGGCGTCATAACCGGAACCGAAGTTCGCCGCAGCGATCCCGATGTTCGCGGCAATACGACCGACATCCAATACATCTACATGCGCAACCGCTCCGATCGGGGGCTCGAGTTAACAAACGACGACTCGTGGTGGTGGCTGAAGCGAAACAGCGAGCGCGTTTTCAACGACGCCAAGACCGCCGACACGCGCCAGACCGAGATGACGGTCATGTGGAACGGGTGGCGTGCGACGCTCTTCAGCTGGTATCCGAATGTGATCGCCATCGGCAATGCCGGATACTGGCCGTTCTGGTCGCCGCGCACTATTGGCTTCTACAGCCTCTCGATCGTCCTCTGGCTCGCGTATTTTTATGCCTTCTTTCGGCTGGGCCGATCACCCGCACCGGACGCGTGACGGTGTTGGTCCACAAAGTGATCGACGAGGTTCGCTTCATGCGTTCGTTTCCGTTGTCCTGATCCCCGCCAGCTTCCTCTGCACCAGCGTATCGGCCGCACCGACGGCATGCGAGTTCGTCTCTGCCGCTGACATGAGCAAAGTTCTCGGCAGCGCGGTGGGCGCATCGGCCGATGACCGGGGTGGGCAGACCAAGTGCACGTATCAAGCCGCAGGGGGCGAACTTCGGCGCACCCTACGCTGAGATGCAACTAAACTAGGGCGACGGCGTCGCCGGTATGAACGGCGCCGGAGTGATGGAATCGCAGCTCGGATCTGCCATGGGTAAATTTGCGGGCCTCGGAGACCAAGCAACGTCGGTGGGCGCGATGATCCTGATCCGGAGAGGCGAGGATCTGATCACTCTGGTGATCTCCGGCGTGCCCGATGGCTCGGCTGCCGCCAAGAGCATCCACGATCTGCTAAACGCGCGGCTGTCCAAGGCGGCGGCACCCTAGTGGGGCTGTGGGATTCAATCGCGGTCGGGCGTGGGGGCCGCCTAAGCTGGTTCGTCCCAGAAGCGGACATCAAGCCGAATGTTGTCCAACTCTACAAACCTCATAAAGCCGGGTCTGCTGGTCGGAGAAGAGCGGAACCCAACCTGTTATATTTAGCCGGCTTCCTGTGGCCATGGCGCTCCCAATTCTATTTCTGGATGTCGTGGTTCGCTGTCAGGCCGCCCCTGGTCATCCCGTATTTCATCAATGTAAGTAAGGCAGCGCTTTGCGAACTGGCAAATCGGCTCTTCTCTCGCCATCAGGCCGAAGAGATGTTTTCTGAGCTTGGGCGCGGGATGCGGTAGCACTTCGAAAGCACCTTTCCATTCGGCGCTTGGTCGCTGTTGCGTCACGGCTGTTCGGATGGCCCGCTGAAGATTGCCGTCAAAGGGGCGCTGCGCTTCAACGTGACGGTTGATAAGCGCGATGACAGCATCTTCATCTGCCAGCTCTGAAAGCGCCTGATACAACACACTATGGGTAAGACCGGTTGCGCCGTTGAACCGCTGAACTAGATACGCCTTGATTTCTGGGTCTACGCGAGCTTGCTCTGCTATATTCAGTGCCCATTGGCGTGTTTCGAAGTGCCTTTGATGCCGCGTATCCAGGACAGCAACAACCTTCTCCAGCACGTCTAAAACATCTGACTTCAGGGCGAGGGTGAGCGCCGCACCGTGCCACTCACTTGATGCAGAAATCTCGGGATGCTGCCGCGCAAGTGCAAAGAGGATGGTCTCTCCATGCTCCGGCACAAACGCCAGTGAGCGAATAAGGTTGTCTCCTCGCCAATTGGAGAGGCTGCGCGCCGGGGCCTGTTTGAAGGCTTCAAGGAGCTTGGTTGGATCTGTGGAGAAAGCGAGAAGCTCGAACCATTCAGCTAACTCGGAATGATCGTGGTCAAGCCTCCAGGTCTCTTTTTTCGCTAGCTCGTACAGCCCTGATATCCCTTCCTGGATGAGGTCAGCGCTCAAGATCTCACCGGCGTCTGTCAGGGACTGAAGGAGGGACAACTTGTTTGTGATAGGAACCGGTAGTTCGATCAGCTTCGCGATGAGCGGGTCTTGGTTCTCATAGGGAATCGTGAAGCCTATCTGGGCAATCGAAATCGCTCGTTTCCTGTCTTCGATGCTTTCTCGATCAGCGAGCTCGTTCGCAGCATTCAGTATCAGCTTGCTAAAGGGATGCGCGGGTACTTTTCCAGACGCTTTCGCGCTGCGTTTGGCCTCGACCTTAGAGTAGTCCGGCCAATTGCTTCGGAAGGGCGGGTTGTCGTCTCGGGGCTGTTCTCGTAGCCACAGGCGCTTGACAACGACGGCAGCAGGTCTGGCAAAGTCTGGATGCGTGAGCTTGCAAGACATTGCCTCAACAAGGCCGGCACCCCCTGTGCGTTCGAGCGCGGTCATGTAAGCGTTCTCGTGAAGTGTCAGGCCATGCCGGCCCCCTCCCTGACTGATTGCTTGCCTAATAGCCTCCTTGTCTGCTGCGAGCATCGTAAGTTCACGATCAAGCAACGAAAGAAGGCTCGGTAGAAGATCGGGATCTCCGACGCGCCCAATAGCGCTCGCGAGTTCGGACATCTGATAGCGTGTAGCGTCCTCTGCGAGGAACTTGACGGTCCAAGCCTGAAGCAGAGCAACTAGTTCGGGCGTGCGGATTTGAGGTAGCGGCTCCGACGTGTGCGTTACCGAATGCTGGGACAAGATATCCGCAAATAGCGCGATCTTGGCTAGATTGTCGGTACCCTGGGCGCGGAGCAGTGCTTGCACGAAAACGTCTGGACGGGTTGCCTCCAAAAAATCCTTGATTTGGTGATAGCTGTTGCTGGCGGCATCCGAGCGCGTGTCCTTGAGCTTTTGATATCGCTCATAGGCCTCATGCAACATCGCTTCGACCGCATTCGGTCCACAAATCTTGCTGATGGCCTTATCGAACTTCGCACCTCCCAGAAGCTGCTGGATGAACACCTCGTCATCTTTCAAGGGCGCTTCCGCGAGCAACTCTTCGCATCCGAATGGGATGTCCCGACCTTCCTCGAGGCGCTTGGCCAGACCCTGAGCAGTTGCAACGGGAGCTTTGGCGTGTACCTGACTCAAGAGTGTGCTGGCGTTGTCGCGATTGGCTTTGAAGTCGGCCTCAGCGATCGCTTGCTGGATTTCCTCAGGTGACAATTCCTGACCGGTGTGTACCAGGTTTACTAATCGCCGGTAGGGGCTGTCGGTCTCTTGGCTCAGCGTCTCAAGCTCTTTCCGGAGCCCGGCTTCTGCCGGTGTTCCCTTGAACTCCTCTGCGTATCCGTTTCTCGCCAAATCCTTCCAAACTTCAACGGGTGCGTTTGTTAAGATGCCTTCCGCCAATTTGTTGGCGCGTCGGAACAGTAAAGACTTGATGATGTCTTTGAGAACTTCGGGGGCCTTCTCATCTCTGGCATAGGTGGCGATTGCTTCAATGGTGGCGCCATTGCCATTGTGGATGAGTTCACCCGCAATGAGTTCGCGACGTTCCTCGGGCAAGCCTGCTAGGTGTGCTTTGATATTGCCGAGCGCGTCCGGTCGCACGCGCGTCGCGCTACGGATTGCCCCGAAAACCTTGTTCTTGTCGGGGTCGGTGAGAACTGTCCAGATTAATTCCTGGAACTCCTCGCGCCCGCTTAGAAGCATGAAGCGGATTGCACGATCGGCGGTCTTGGGTAAGTGCCACCTATTGACGAACGCCAGCACATGCGGGCTGGTGAGTTTCCAGACATCATTTCCGGAGCGGTAGATCATTTCGGCGGCTAGCATCGGATCGATGCCCAGAGCCATAACCGTAGCTTCAGCGAGCGCTTCTTGGTGAGCGTGGTCTTCGCTCAGGCGCTCACACGCAAATAAGACGGCTTCCTCCCAGGCTGGCAGGTTTAGAATGTCCTGTCTCAGCATCTGCTTTGCGGCGGCGTCTCCGTTCGCGGCCTGTGATATTAGGCGCTCAACGTCGAATGATGCATACCATTCTTGAATTTGCTGATGCTGGAACTTGATGGTGGCTTCTGCTTCGCCGGTTCGGACGAGAGTGTGCCTGTTTACAAGTGTATCAATGACGGTAGCAGGTTCCGGACAGATCGATAGCTGCCCATTCTTGATGAGCTCGTCGGCTGTGGATTTTATGACCTCGCGAGTGGAGACTTCCAGCAGGCTCACATTGGCCGTTGCTGTCGTGCTTGCGGCGATAGCAGACAGATAGATCGTTTGGTTGCCCAGCAACTCCGAATTATAGATTTCGATCTTCTCGGCATCTTGCTCATGCTTTTTCACGAACAAGCGGAGGATCGCTTCTTTGGTTTTTGGAAGCTCCTTTCCAGGAGTGCTCGTAAGAAGCGCCGTCAGATAGAGCGGAATGCGGATCAGATCATGGATACCAGGGGTTCGCCATGCTCGGTCGAGAAGGGTTTCTCCGTCTGCTCCTCGCAACGCCTTCGCGATCTCGACCTGCTGTTCTTCCGTCAGCGGGTCGACTTCTATTATGCGCGGGTTCAATGGAAGATCGGTTGCCTGTCTGCGCGTTGAGACTGCTATCGACAGCAGCGGAAACTCTGTGTTGAGCTCCTGCAGTTCGACAATCAGCCGCAGCCTGTCGTCGGGATCGATCTCATTCCACCCATCTAGAATGAGTGCCAGCTTGCCATGTGTGGCTGCCAACATCAGGTGGCGATCATTGAAGGCGGCCCATGACGGCTTGCTGCAAATGAACCTAAGCAGGTTGCCTTGCTGCAGCGACCACTCGGTGAGCTTTAGGATGACCGGGGCGACTTTATTTCGCTCAAGCACAGCCTCGGCAAGCTGGCCCATCGTTGTGGACTTTCCCGTGCCAGGCGGAGCGATGATTGCCAGGATGCCGCCGCGCTCCATGGCGGCAGCCAACATCAGTTCTGTTGCAGGTTGTTGAGATTTCGAGTCGGTGAGGTCCAGCTTGATGGGTGCCGACGGCCAATTCGGATGGCGCTTATAAACCTCGATGCCTCTTTCCGCCGCTTTATCAAGCCGAGGCAACAAGGCCGTTATGTTGTCGGTATCTGGGAGGCCGAGCAGCTGACGCGCTTCGATATCGACTTCTTCAAGCTCGATATCGGCACCTTGGTACCCTTCATCGATTTCCTTGAACTGCCTGTCTTCCGCCTGTTCCTTCCAGCGGCGAATGTCTTCTTCTTTGAAGTGCTGGTCGTCCTTGTCGACCAAGTCGGCGTGCGGACTGCACAGCCAAATCCCGTTATCGTAATGGCTTCGTTGCGCTGGCGTCAGCGCAGCATTAAATCTGGGGCCGCCTGACGCAGCCGCCGTGATGTGCGCAGCTTTTCCCAGAATAACGGGCTTGAATTTTCCCTTTGCGGGGCCGATGGTCGAGCGGGGGCATCCAGGCCTGGAGCATCGGTACCCAACTCTTTCGGCGAGCAATCGTTTGGTCGGAGCTGAGAACTCGTCTCTATTCTTGGCCATCAGGAATCACATCCATCGGCTCCAACACTTCTGGCAATAGCCATAGAGCTTTCACCAATGCCGGGGTAGAACCCATCATGACATTAGTTGTCGTCATTGGCTGTATACCCACATCGGTTTTGCCCACGATTCGTGCATTGAAAGCTCTGGCCAATGATGTGTTTCACCAAGAGCGAGCCATCGGAAACGCGCTCCGGGACAGAGGAATAGCAAACTGAAATCCTTACGCTTCCTATTCAGCTAACAGGCAGTAATGGACGCTGGCACTGATGTCCACCTCGCGGCGCTGAAAGAAGCGCTGCTTTCCCTCGAAGCTACCGGAGCAAAAGGCTTCGAGGGCCTGCTCGCTGTCGTTCTTTCCGATATTTGCGGGCAACCGTTCAGGCTCGCATCGAGCGGATCGCAGAGGGGGCGGGACGGCAACTCTGCATTTGACGAGGGCGCGACATACTTCGAGGCAAAGCTCTATCAGGGCAAGGTGGAGTCCACGGCGGTCGCCAAGAAGCTGTTAGAGCTGGACCTCGACGATGAGGGGCAGGTTGACACCTGGGCTCTCTGCGCCACCTCAGCGATCAGCACGCAGCTTGAAGAGCAATGCCACAAGTCTCTCGCGAAGAACGGCATCGGGTGCCTGATTCTCGACTGGCCCGATCATGCTTGGCCTCCGCTTGCGGTCGCGCTGGCCCTCTGTCCTGCGACAACCGAGGTGTTCATCAGCACGCACAGCACGGACAAATCGAAGGTTGCGGGGCTGCGCACCCACCTCGATGCGATTGCCGCCGATAGTAGTTTCAGTGCGGTCGCTACCAGCATCCGCGACATGCTGACCGAACCGACCTTGGGGCTTGGGCTGGCGAAAGCAGCGAACAAAGAGAGGATGTTCGGGATCTTCTCTGACCGGCAGGAAGCCCGTCGTGCCTTCGGTCAACCATTGGCTCCGCTCGATCCTGCAGGCTTGCAGTCGGTTGATCGGTCGGACCTTGGGAAGGAGCTTTCTCCCTCGTTTGCAGGGGCTCCAGGAGATCAGGTCTTTGTCATTCTGGGGGAGGAAGGCACGGGCAAATCGTGGCTCGTCGCAAGTTCCTGGGTGCGAAGCAATCCATCCCCGCTTCTCGTCGTGTTCACAGCCGGTGAGTTGCGCGCCCCCATGGCGCTGCACGATCTTGAAGGGACAATCATAACGAAGCTGGCGTCCCAGGCCGAGGGCGATACACCGGCTGGAAAGGCGAGATGGAGGCGGCGCTTCAAATCTTGGGGAGCGAACCCCCAACCATCCAGCCCGCGGCTTGTCGTGTTCGTCGATGGCCTCAATCAGGCGACCGATTTTGAATGGCCGCGATGGATTGATGCGACAGGAAAATTTCTGGGACGCCTTGGTGGGCATCTGATTGTCACGACGACATTGCGCCACTTCGCGCAGCGCCTGCGCAATAATGTGACCGCGTCGGTTCACCGTATCATCGTCGCCGAGTGGTCCGAGAAAGAGCTGCGGAAAATACTTGTTGCAAAAGGCATCTCGGCTGATGGCCTGAGTGCCGAGGTCACGCGCTTTCTTCGTAACCCTCGTATCCTGGGGATCGCAGTCGAGCTGTTGAACGCGCGAGATATCGAGCGCTTCGACGAGTTGACTGTCGGGAGACTGTTGTTCGAGCATATCCGGCGCGGAGCCCGTGACGGCATGGTCGACGTCCCTGCGGGTGAGTTCGCCAGCTCGTTGCGTGATCATGCAGATCAGATCATTGCCCGGTACAGCGGCCAGCAGCGGGATGATCTCAAGATATTTCAGGTGCCGTTGGATGGGCGGCTGCGAGCCGTCTCTGAGAGCCGCTTCTTTGAGGACGTGCCTGGCGAGGCGCAGCTCTATGCGATCAAGGAAGAGGGGCTACCGCTAGCGCTTGGGCTCTCGTTGTTAAGCGGGCTTCGGAAGGAAGTGCGGAACAGGCGCGATCCGGACGCCAGGCTTTCAGTCATACTCGAGCCAATTATGGCGCTCGGCGAGACAGCCGATGTGGTGTTCTCGGCTCTCGAGGTTGCGTGTTGTGGCGATCAATGCCCGACTTCGGTCACGGCCACGTTGATCCGGCATCTCCTTACGCTCCAGAATCTGCCCGACGAGCGTTGGCATGCCTTTGCAGGACTGGTCAAAGCCGCTCCGGAAGCATTCTTGTCGGCCGCACGCCATATTGCGCTCTCGGAGGATCACCAGCCGCACGCTCGGTGGCTTACGGCCGCTCTGCTGGCGGCGCGGGCGAACCCAACGATTGGGGCCGCGATCCAGAAGGAAGGGGCGACATGGCTCAGCTATTATTCACTCGCCCCTGAAAGACGCGTCATTTCAAGCCGGCGCCATGACGCCCAGGCCGAGATTGAGGCAGAGACGGCAAAGCGGAAGGCCGAGCTGGATACGCGGATCGCCGGATTGTCAGAGCACGAGCGCGCCTTTGTCGAGACACGCCTTGCGCGCAAGGACGATGGAAACCTCTCGGGCCTTCAGCTTCTGGGCTTACAGCTTCTGTCCACGACGAAGCTGGCGGGTCTGGCCGATGCACTCGTCAATTGTGCGTTCTCGAATGCATTGAATTCCGGGTTTGATGCGCCGGACAAGCAATTCGCCAATCTCATCCGTCTCAATACCGCGGATTGGAAAAAAGCGCGCGACGCCCTCTTGAAGGCAGCAGCACCGCTCATGACAGTAGGGACATCGAGTACAGGGCAATGGGCCCTCGTCGAAGTATTGCGCGCGACCGGGCATCCGGACGACGCTGTTCGGGCGGCAGATCTGGTGGCCGACCTCATCAAGGATCGGCCTAGTTTTTCCGGGTGGCGGAGGATCGAGGACTATTGCGCGACCGACCCTTGCGATCCCGGCTCCAGCAAGCCCTCGAACATTGGTGATACGGCAGCCAAGTATGCTGCGCTCGATGTGTCCCAGCTGCGCATCGGGATGGGGCACACAATACAGGATCATTTTTTTGACGAAGCGCGGCCCGGGCTGGCGCGGTTTGAGCCTGATGCGGCGATAGATGTCACGAGGAAATTCGCGCGGAACGCGGTCGGCCGGGATGGCCTCGCAAGACGCCAGGCTGTTCTGGCGCTCGTGCCGCACAGCGCGCTACTGACGGAGGAAATTGTCGCGAGACTTCTCGCTATCGCGGCAAGCGGGGCAGGGGCGCCAGACGGAAACAAAGAAGACCAGGATACATGGATCATCGCCCAGTACGCGTTGCTTGCCGCACTTCCGCATAAGTCCGGAACGGAGCAGCTTGCAATCATTACAGGCCTTACAGGCCGCTCGCTGCTCTTGCGTATGGTGCAGCGATTCAAGCCTGCGGACTCGGCGAGCGTCGAAGCCCAGCTAGAGCGCGTCGTCCAGGGACGGGACGTCGACGCCCAGGCGCGCGTCATGAGCTTTGTCCGCTACAGCAATTCCGATCTGTCGGCGCGGGCCAGGAAGCTGATCGGAACGCTGCTAGGATCACCGGACAAGCTCGTGCGAAGTCTTGCCATGGCCGTTGCGGCGAGGACTCGGGATACGGATCTGCTGACGAGTATCGTCTCAAGCGGTTGGGACGCTGCAAAGCTGGACCGCAAAGAGGACTATTTCGAGCTTTGGTACGGTTCAGCTGCACTGATCGCTGCAGCCGAAATCGGGATTGCAGATCCTTCTGACGTCGTAGGTCGGATTGCTTCGGGTTTTTATGCTGACGCGCTCAGATTGCCTAAGCCGGCGGGTAGCCTGGCTTCGTTGAGGATAGATGCCGCGTTCACCAAGGCGGTGGCACTCGACAAGATGTCCGGCATTCCTCTGGTTGAACAACCGATCCCTCGGATGGGAATCTGGGAGCCACCGCTGCGCTCCATTGTTGACGAGCCCCAGTCGACTGACATCCACGACTTCTTTGATCGCGTGAACGAGACGAGGGAGACGTTTGCGGCCCGGCAGAAGCGCGCCTGGGATGCCATCGACCAGTTTGCCAAAGAGGTCACGAGGGCAGAAGCGGGAATCATTCTCGATGATTTCTCCTGGGCGGAATTCGAGGCGATCGTAGCAGCAGAGCCAACCCTCGCCAGCGGATGGCTGGCCCTACTGACCGGGCTACCAGAGGCGCAGTTGCAGTCGATGCATTACTTCGCGTTGGGTTTGGCAAGAGCGTCCGCGAAGTCCAACCCGGCGGGCGCGGCCGCCCTGCTGCGCCGCCTTGCGAATGTGAAGCCGTTCATCAGAAGGGTCGAGGGGATCGCACGCGTGCCGGCGGAGGCGGTCGCGGCATGGGCCACCGCGGATTTGAACGAGATGAGGACGCTATGCTTCGAGAGGCTTGATCGTGCGGCCGACGATGCAGAGCTTGCGATCGAGGTGCATGCCGCGTTTGCGTCCGGACGATCGAGTCAGGTTGGCGAGTACATGGATCTCGGGATCGCTTCCGGAGTGCCGTCCGGAATAGCAAGGGCGCTGATGGTTGCGGGGTTCTCGGCTAGCAATAGCCATGCTTTCGAGATCTTGCAGCGATTTGCAAACGATAAGGGCTTTGTTGGAGCTGCGTGCAAAGCCGCACGGTTCGCGTACGAGAGGAACGTTTGGGCGCGCGACTGGTACGAGCGGATGCGCATGGCCAAGTCGAACGAGGAGTTCTGGTGTTGCTCGATCCTGCTGGAGAAGATCGTCGACGGTCGATACGCGCTTTGGGCGGGGGACGTCACGACAGCAGGCCCTGGATTCCAGCTGTTTTTTCCGACGGTCGAGGAAGGCATCCAGTCGCGGATCAAGAGCTGGCAGAGCAAGCGCAAGAATAAGCTCTTCGGACAGGACGTACCCGATGCGGTGTTTTTCGGCAGAATTTAGACATGTGAGTAATTTCACAGACTGGCCTCGCGTCGTGATGTCACGCCGCCCTGCTAAAGTAATCCGATGTCCGCTCTCGGATGCTTAGCAGCTCCGCGCCCTCGAGTTCTAATGCTGGGGTAAGCCGGGATCTCCTACGTCCGCTTTCTCGGCCTAGCGGACTTTGGAGAACATCCCCTTGGTTTGCTGATTGTTGGCGCCCTTACGAGGGCCTTGAGAGCTTATCCATGTCAGCCAACAGCTCTGCCAGCTTCCCTTTCAGCGTCTCGAAAGTGTCCGCAGCTCTCTGCTGTTCCACGTCCGTCTCTCCCGGCAACTTGCCGGAAGCCATTGCTTTCGCCAGAGCCGTTCCGGTGATTTCGGCGAGATGGCTAACCGGATCATTTGAGAGGTGAGCGTACCGCGCCGTCGTGATCGGGGTGTTGTGGCCGAGCAGCTTGCCGATGACAGGAAGCGTGCCACCGCTCATGACGGCGAAGCTCGCAAACGAATGGCGGAGGTCGTGGATACGAACATCCGGGATGCCAGCGGCGCGCCGCACCTTGTCCCAAGCAGGCTGTAACGATTTGAGGTGCTCTCCCTCTAGATGCCCAGTGATAACCCACGGACAATTGGCGATCCGGGTAATGGACTTCAGAACTTCGATAGACTGCTGATTGAGTACGATCGGCTTCTGGCCGGTTTTGCTATCGGGCAAGAGAAGCAGGCGTCGCTCAAAATCAACGTGGGCCCACTGCAGGGTCAGGATTTCTCCTAGCCGTGCGCCAGTAAAGATGAGCAAGCGGATACACGCCAGTGCCGAGGGCATGATCGCACCCGTGGCTTCGAAGTTGACCAAGACCTGTCCGACGCGCAAGAGTTCTTCGGTGGATAGGAAGCGCTCGAGCTTTCTCTCCTTGTAGCGAATGACCTTGCGGACCGGGTTGCTGTTTTCAGGTCGCCAACCCCAGACCTCTGCGAGATTGAACATCTTCGAGAGCTGACCAAGCGTCCGATTGGCGGCCCCCGGACCTCCTCTCACGTCGAGGCCGCCCGAACCGCCCTCACGCTTGCGCTTGGTTCTCTTCGACGTAATGCCGTCGCGAATTTTGCGTTTGAACTCTTCGATGTCGGTGCGCGTGATCTCTGCAACTGTGCGACCGCCGAGGAGCGGAATTATGTGGTTGCGATTATTCCGCTCATAGCCAAGCACCGTGGCGGGTTTGTTGTGTTGACGCGAGTGCTCCTCGAGGAAGCGCTCGCAGAGTTCTTCGATCATCGGTTGATTGCGTTTGGACTCGCGCACGGCGACGATGTTCACGCTGGCGCGGATTTGACCCCACAGGCGTTGGGCTTCCTCGCGCGCTGTTTCGACTGTCCAAGGCGCGCCGTGCTGACCAATTGAAAGCCAGCGCTGCCGGCCGTCGATACGCACTTTCAAGCCGTACACCGCGTACCTCTGCTGGCGTCGAACGAGAAAGCCTTTTACGGTCGTGTCGAAGAGAATCTCGCCAGGCTTGAGAGCATCGACGAGGCGTTTCGAGAGGCGTACCGACTTCGTCACAGGACACTCCAGAGGCTGAAAACTAGCAACCAACTAGCAACCACTTTGGAGCGAACCAGGGCGAAATAAAGACGAATACTGAGTAATCGGACTCAGTAAAATCAATAAGTTACGTAATGCTGCGTAATCCTGCGAACTGGCCTGGATCGCCTTAAAATCCTGAGACGGCAACGTCGTGTGGGTTCGAGTCCCACCGTCCGCACCAGCTCAATTTTCCTCTGGAGTGTTTCGGCTCAGCCGCACGGAAGTTCTCGGCTGTGGGGCCGGTCAGCACAACCCGATAGAAACCTACGATGAGTGAAGCATGCGCACCCTTGGCCTGTCGGCATTGGCGTTCTTCGGCGGAGCCGCCGCGGGGTGGCTTCTGGCACTCGGCGTCTATCTGATCCAGACGGAATGGTTGGGTGTGGCCGACCATGATGGTGGCGGGGCGATGGCCTACGGCCTCGTGATTGGCCCGGTCGTCGGGGTTGTCCTCGGCGCCGTTCTTGCCGTAATGACCGCCGTCCGGCTTTCCAGAAAGCGCGGGCTCAGCTAGCGCGGCACGCCCGCAACCGAGCGTAAGTTTCGGCCAGAATAACGTCGCGCAACCTGCTCCCTGTGAGGCGGCCGCCTTCCGTCCGCTCTTCTGGGAGCCTGACCTCGATCATTCGCGCTCAAAAAATAAGTCCCGCCATGAGGACCTTCCGACAGATGTAGCCACGTTCAGCGTTTATGGCTTCGGGCGCTTCGTTGGCTTGCCAACAGCCCCGACGCTCATCGTGCTCCCCGGCGTCGTACCGTTTTCCGTCGGCGTCACCAAAAAATTACGGCGTCCCCAGAGCCTTCTCCCGGAACGCCGCTTCACTCGAAGCCTGAACGCCTCAGTAGTCGATGACACCGTCGAGCGCGTAGTGCTTGATGGTCTTGCGATTGGCGATGAGCTCTTTCGTCGTCGGCTCGCCCTTCATGGCGCGCCCGATTGCGATCTTCAGCGCCTCGTAGTTGGTGCGATAGAGATCCTTCTTGTCGAGGTTCGGATCCTCCGGGCACCGGGGGTCGAGCCACACGGTGATGATCATGCAGAGGTCGTCTAGGCCATCCTTCGGCAGGATTCCTTCGGAGATTGAATCGACGATGGCGTCGCCGAATGCAGCCTGGACGACGCCGCCGAGCAGATCGACATAGGCAGCGTTCGGGATCGTGACCTTGCTCGTCATGATGGCGGGCGGACGCACCATCTGGTTCAGGTCGCGAATGACGAACATGCGCGTATGGCCGGCCGATTGGCCCATCATGGATGCAAACGCGTGGCCGACCGGGCCGCGCACGGAACCGATCAGAATCTCGGGCATCGCATCCGTGACTTGTCCTTCAGACGCCAGCACGGTCGCTTCGCCGGCCCGAAACCATATCTCTGACATTTTTGCTTCCCTGTCGTAGTTTTCGATCGTCCAGTCCCGCTTGGAGTGAACTGAGAGGAAAGATAGTTTATCCTGGATCACTTCGCCAGAATAACCCGAGGGTCATCCATCCGGCGAAAAACCCCAAGAGTCCGTTGATTTAGGGCCTGGCGATCGCGGCGAACTCGCCAGCCAGAAAATCGATCAACGCGCGCACCGCCGGCATCAGCCCTCGGCGTGAGGCGAACACGGCATGCACGATGCCGCTTCGAGGCGCCCAGTCCGGAAGCACGTCCACCAGCGCACCGGTTTCGAGGTCCTGCTGCACCATCATCGCCGGAAGCTGCACGACACCAACTCCGCGCAAGGCCGCTAGACGCATTTGGATCATGTCGTCGGTGACGAGCCGCGGATGATGGGCAACGAGCGCGGTCGCGCCATCGGGGCCTTCAAGGCACCACTGGTTGTCGCGATGGGGAGGCGCGAAGTCGATGCTCGGCAGCGCTGCAAGATCGGCCGGAACGATCGGGCTCGACAATCCCGACAGCAAGGCCGGGCTCGCGACAAGGCGCTGCGTGCTTGGCGCCAGTACCCGCATGATGAGGTCGCTTTCTTCCAGCGGCGGAAACCGCACACGGATCGCGAGATCGAAGCCCTCGGCGATCACGTCCACCTTGCGGCTCGTGCTTTCGAGATGGACCGTCACGCGCGGATGATCGGCCATGAAGCGGGCCAGCATGTCGCCCACCTGAAAGCAGAGCAGCGCCGGCGGACAGCTAAGGCGTACGATGCCCTGCGGCTCGGCTCGGGAGCGCTCGATGACCTCTTCGGCCGCCTTAGCCTCCACCAGCATCGCCACGCAGTGCCGATAGTACTCTTGGCCGATCTCGGTCACCGCGAAGCGGCGGGTAGATCGTTGGATGAGCCGTACGCTGAGGCGCTCCTCGAGCAGAATGATGCGGCGGCTCAAGCGCGACTTCGGCACGCCGAGCTCGCGGGCAGCGGCAGCGAAGCCGCCATGGTCCACCACCTGGACGAAGAAATAGAGGTCGTTGAGATCCTGCATGACTCTATCGTCCTATAAACAGGACGATGAGGTCAATATTTGCCAACTACCCAAAGGATCGTCCTGAGAGCATCTCGATGTCCAGCACGGGCCTGAAGTGGCCCACCCCTGAATTAAGACCTGGAAGGAGACCTCCATGCGCAAGATCCTCGGAACCTACGGAGCGCCCCGCGGCCACTGGGTCGGCGACGGCTTTCCGGTCCGCTCGCTGTTTTCCCATGCGAGCCACGGCGAGCACGTCAGTCCGTTCCTGATGCTCGACTACGCCGGTCCGGCGCGTTTCGAGCCGGCGGCAACGCCGCGTGGCGTGGGGCAGCATCCCCATCGCGGCTTCGAGACCGTGACCATCGTCTACGAAGGCGAAGTCGAGCACCGGGATTCGACCGGCGCGGGCGGGCTGATCGGCCCCGGTGACGTGCAATGGATGACGGCCGCGTCCGGCATTCTGCACGAGGAGTTTCACTCGAAGGCGTTCACCGCCAAAGGCGGGACGCTGGAGATGGTGCAGCTCTGGGTCAATCTGCCGGGCAAGGACAAGAAGGAGCCCCCGGGCTACCAGACGCTCCTCGATGCGGATATCCCCGTCGTCGAGCTGGCGGACGGCGCGGGCAAGGTGCGCGTAATCGCGGGTGAGTTCGAGGGGCGCAAAGGTCCGGCCAGGACCTTCACGCCGATCGACATCTGGGATCTGCGGCTCAACGCACGCGGCACTGCCGAGCTGAGCGTTCCGGAGGGCCACACGCTGGCCGTCGTCGTGCTGGCCGGCACGGTCGAGATCAACGGCGCTCAGATCGCACGGGAAGCCGAGCTGGTGCTGCTCGCCCGCGAAGGCGGCCCGATCACCGTTGAGGCCAACGGCGATGCCAAGCTGTTGATCCTCTCGGGCGAGCCGATCCGCGAGCCGGTTGTCGCGCATGGTCCGTTCGTCATGAACACCGTGGGCGAGATCAAGCAGGCGATGCTCGATTTTCAATCCGGAAAATTCGGCGCACTCGCCGAATAACCTAGACCATGATCGCTTCGGGCCTGCGCGCACCGATCGTCGCGCTCCCTATCGGGCGCGGCGTGAATCGGCAGCGCAGGAAATGCGCTCCGATCGTCGCGGCCCCTATCGGGCGCGGCGTGAATCGGCAGCGCAGGAAATGTCCGAAGCGTGAATCATCGGTCTCATCAAGAACCTAGAGCGTGATTGCGATTCAAAGAAAAGCAATCACGCTCTAGTGGCGGCTCCATCTTCTTCGGAAGCGTGGGGCCGCCGTTTTCTCGTTCTCGCCTTGGGGCGCGCCGTCCGCTCAGCGGATGTGATCGCTCTGGTGCGTTTGGCGCCGCGGCAGCGTCATGAGAAGCTGGCGCCAGAAGTTGGACAGCGTCTCGTCGCTTTCTTCGCAATCCTTGAACTGCGCAACGCAATGATAGCGCCAGTCGTAGATTTCGAGCATGTGCCCGATCCGGCCCTGGCTTTCGATGCGCGACACCCAGATCTCTTCGATGTCGTCGAGCGACAGCGTGACGTTGCAGCACTTGGACGAGATCCGCATCAGCGTGCCGAAGCGTTTGACGCCGTCGACCTCGCCCCGGTGAACTTGCACCAGCCCGACATTGCCGACGCCGAACACCAGCGGCATGCGCACGTCGGTCAGCAGCGTGAACAGGTTGAATAGCACGTCCACCTCGACCTGCCAGGCGTGTCCGGCCCCCCAGGCCGGCAGCGAGGCGCGCCGGGCGAGGCCGTTGTCGCGCAGGATGCTGTCGAGATGAAACCCCGCGTCGCGATGTGCGCCGGCCGATTGCGCGATCGGCTTCGGCAGCCAGTCCTTGCTGGCCGGCAGGGGATATTCTGACTCGTCCTGCGCAAGATCGCCTGCGCCGTTCCAGCCGGAAGTCAGCTCTTCGAGCGCCAGATCGTCGGTGATGCTGGTCAAAAACGCCTCGTGTAGCATCACGCCGTCTTGGTCGAAGAAGTGAAGAGAATGGGGCTTGCGGCTTGCAGGAATGCGCTCGACCGCGAGCACCGTCCCGAACGAAGGAGCATGCATCCTGAGCGATGTGCGCGTCGAGCAAGCGGTAAGCGGATCGCCGGCGCGCGAAGGGGGAGCATAGCGCCCCACGCTCGTCATCGCCGCGCCGCTGTTTCTCGTGACCGAAACCACATGATCGAAGCCAGGCAACTCGGCGATCGCGCCAGGAGCGGAAACCGCAAGCATTCCGCCTGAGAAATAGGGATCGGTCAGAAACGCGTGCAGCTCGCTCGCTTTCGCCTGGGGGCAGTTGGCGCGTCGGCAGCTCGGTGCCATGAACTCCAATCCTTAAGCTTGCGCGACGTTTCAGCCGGCGGAGATTAGTACACGTCACGCAGATAGCGTTTGGTCTTGCGAAGGTTCGAGACGTAGTCGTTGGCTGCTTCTGGTGTGAAGCCGCCGTGCGTGGCGATCACGTCGCGTAGCGCATCCTCGACGTCCTTCGCCATCCGGCTCGCGTCTCCGCAGACGTAGAAGTACGCGCCCTCTTCGAGCCACGCGAACAGGTCGCGGCCGTTCTCCTTCATGCGCGTTTGTACGTAGATTTTTTCGTCCTGGTCGCGTGAGAACGCGAGGTCGAGACGCGTGAGCAGCCCATTGCTACCCATGGCGGTCAGTTCGTCCTCGTAGACGAAATCGTCTGCGCGGTGCTGGTCGCCGAAGAACAGCCAGTTGCGCCCCTTCGCGCCGGTTGCGCCGCGCTGTTCCAGGAATGCTCGGAACGGCGCGACCCCGGTTCCAGGGCCAACCATGATCATCGGCGCGTCGTTATCCGCGGGCGGCCGGAATGCCTTGTTCGGCGAGACGAAGATGCCGGCTTTGTCGCCTTCGCCGACACGATCGGCGAGGAAGGTCGAGCAGACGCCGCCGTGCTCGCGATCCTGCGATCGCCAGCGAACGCTTGCGATCGTGAGATGCACGCGGCCGGGATGTGCGAGCGGGCTCGAAGAAATCGAATAGGCGCGATGCTGCAGCGGCTTCAACAGAGAGACGAACTCGTCGGCTGAAAGCCGCACGGCGGGATTGACGTTCAGGACATCCAGGATGTCCTTGCTCCAGAGCCACGCGTCCATCGCTTCCTTGTCGCCGTGGCGGACCACATGCGTCAGCGCGTCGTCGCCCCCGCGCACTTCGATGGCGGATACCAGCTCGCGCGAAGGTGTCGAAATTTCGAGGCTCGAGGCCAGCATCTCGCCGAGAGACTGCGGATGACTGCCAACCGCCATCTCCGCCGAAAGCCCAAGCCTATCGAGCAGGGCCGAGACCAAGGCCGGATTATTGACGGGCATCACGCCGAGCGCATCGCCCGCTTCGTAGCTGAGCCCGCTGTCGCCGAGTTCGAACTCGTAGTGGCGAATGTCCTTGCCGGACTTCGGACCCGAAAGGCGCCGATTGACAGCCAGCACGGCGGGATACGGATTTTTCCGCGTCCATTCGGATTTCGCAGGCTTGGGCGCCGCATTGGTCGCAGCGGAAGGCGCGGCCGTGGTGCCCTCGGGCTTCGGAAACTGTGGAAGCGCCGCCCCGATCCAAGCGGAGGCCGTCTTCTCGAAATCGACGTCGCAATCGGCACGAGGTGCCACGCGGCGGGCGCCGAGCTGCTCGAGCCGCATATCGAACAGTTTTCCGGCCTGGCAGAACCCGTCGTAGGCGGTGTCGCCGAGCGCGAGCACCGAAAACGTGAGATTTTCGAGGCGAGGCGCCGTGTCGGCTGCGAGCGCATCCCAGAACAGTTGCGCGTTGTCCGGCATCTCGCCTTCGCCATAGGTCGAAGTTACGATGACGACGCGCTCGATCTCGGTCAGGCGCGCGATCTCGATCTGGTCGAGGCCGGAAACGATCGGATCGAAGCCGGCTTCGCGCGCCGCCTGCGCCATATCGTTGGCGACAGCCTCCGCGTTTCCGGTCTGCGTTCCGTAGAGAATGTGGAGTGGCGCGGTCGCCGCGCTTTGACCGGCAACTCCGACCGACGCTGTCCCGTTGCTCGCGGCGTCGAGAAGGCGCGACTTGAGCCCCGCGAGATAGCCCGCAAGCCAGGTTTTCTGATCGCCTGTGAAGGGCGCGTCGTCAGGAATGAAAGGGAGGTTCATGCGCGATGTGCTCAAGTGACGGCCGCGACGACGTCGGTGACGGCCGAGCGGGCAAACAGTTCCTCGTAGCTCGGCATGCGGCCGATGCTGGCGCGGTTCTTGGCGCTCTGGCGGATGATCCAGCCATAAGTGCCGGGACTATCCATGGACCGGATGTTGCGGAGGCTCAGCGCCGATTTGTAGTCGGTGAGCCGCTTGTCCGCGACCAGTACGGCGAGATCCGCATCCGAATAGTGCGATAGCGCCTGTCGCGCATAGCGCAGGATCTTCTGCATCAGCGTGAAGTCTTCGGTCAGCAGCAGTTTCCGCACCGCTGATTGCACCACAGGCGCGCGCGCGTCCATCGCACCCGGAACGCGCGTCAGTGCAACCTGCTGCGCCATGGCGAGCACGGTGTAGTGGTTGAGCAGCGTGAACGTGCGTTCGCTGTCCACCTCGCCGTGGGATGGCGTCTCGCCACCGAGCACCGGCTTGCCGTCACGATAGGCAAGCTTGAACTTGCGGATTTGATGTCCGGCGATCGCCGTCGCCAGCTCCTCGATAAGATCCTTGCGGGACTTGGCTTTGAGGATCGCGTCGCTGTCCTGGTATTGCAGCAGTGCGGTCGGCAGGCCGTAAGAGAAATTGCGCCGCTCGCTCTCCCAATTATCGAGGATCCAACGTGCTTTCTTCGAGCCGGTCTCTTCGACATGCCACTCGAGCAGGCGGCGCACCGCGACGGAATGAATGGCCGCGTCTTCGCCCTCTGCCGCGATCGAGAACAGCAGGATCGAGTCGAGGCTCGCTTTCTTGGGCAGGTCGCCGTACGGGTCGTACTGGTAGACGAACCCGCCGCTCATGCCGTTGCCGAAGCCCTTGCCGAAGGCGCCGAGGTTGAGCACCGCGCCGTTGGTCATGTATTCGCAGCAGAAGTCGCCGACGCCCTCGACGACGGCCGTCGCACCCGAGTTGCGAACCGCGAAGCGGTCGCCGGCCTGTCCTTCGATGAAACAGCGCCCGCCGGTCGCCCCGAACAGCGCGAAGTTTCCGATCAGCACGTTACCGCCGGCAGCTTCGCTGCCGCCGCCCGGCGAGCAGACTGCGATGGTGCCGCCACAGGCACCCTTGCCGACGCCGTCGTTGGAGGTTCCGATGTGGCGCATCACCATGCCGTCGTTGCAGAACGCGGCGTAAGATTGTCCCGCGCGGCCCGTCGTCGTCACGACGACGCTGCCCTCCTGCAGGAAGCGACGGCCCCGGTCGTCGGTGTTGACGCTCGGCAGGGCGGCGAGAACATCGGCCCGAAGCTCGTGATTGAGCATCCGCTCGATATCGACGGCAAGTTGCCCACCCACGCTCTTGTTGCAGTTGTTGAGCGTGCGCCTGTCGCCGAGCGAGACCGACATCTCGCGGCGTGTAACGAGAGCCTCGCGGACGAGATCGATGAAGCTGTCGTCGACCGCGTAGTCGGCTTCCATATAGACCGGGTTTTCGATCTCGACCTCCGGAACCACGGCCAGCATGGCGCGGAGATCGAGCTGGCCGACACTCGACGGGTGATCAAGCAGATGCAGGAGATCGGATCTCCCACGCGCTTCCCGCAGCGATTTGAGCCCCACCGACGCGAGGATCTCGCGCGTCTCGTGCGCGATGTTCATCAGATACTGCGCAAGCGCGCGTGGGTCGCCGTCGAACAGTTCCGAGTTTGTGGTGAGGCCGGCCGGGCATTTCACGTTGCAGTTCTTCGCCATCACGCACTTGAGCATCATCAGCGCGGTGGTGCCGAACTCGAAGCTGTCGCCGCCGAGCATGGCCGACTTGATGACGTCGCTCGCCGTTTGATGCGCGCCCGAGCAGCGCAACGTCACCTTCTGGCGCAGGCCATTGAGAGAGAGCGCCTGATGCACTTCCGCAATGCCGATCTCGGCCGAGCGGCCCGTGTACTTGAGGCTCGTCACCGCAGCCGCGCCCGTGCCGCCGGTGTTGCCGGCCACGTTGATGACGTCGGCGCCCGCCTTGGCCACGCCCACGGCGATGGTTCCGATCCCTTCGGACGACACCAGCTTGACGATCACGCGAACGCGAGCCGCCTTGCAGTCATGGATGAGCTGCGCGAGATCCTCGATCGAATAGGTGTCGTGATGCGGCGGCGGCGAGACGAGTTCCACGCCCGGCGTGCCGCCACGCGCTGCTGCGATCTCCACCGTCACCTTTTGTGCCGGTAGCTGGCCGCCTTCGCCGGGCTTGGCGCCCTGGCCGATCTTGATCTCGAGTTCTTCCAACATCGGGTCAGCAAGATAACCCGCCCAGACGCCGAAGCGGCCAGAGGCGAGTTGCTTGATGCGCGAGGCGCGGATCGTGCCATAGCGCGAAAGGTGCTCGCCGCCCTCGCCGGAATTGGAAAGGCCGCCGACCATGTTCGTGCCGTGCGCAACGGCTTCGTGGGCAGGTGCGTTGAGCGCTCCGTGGCTCATCGCGCCGGAGGCAAGCACACGGGTGATCTCGCTTGCCCTTTGCACCTCGGAAAGATCGATGCTGTCCGGTGCCGACCGAACCAGGGCCAGATAGTCTTTGGCTTCACCGCTCGTGCGCACGACGAGAACGCGGCCCGAGAGCCAGTGACCGGCGATGTCGTTCTTGAATCGGTCGATTAGCGATTGGCTGAGCGCCGAGAGCCGCCCCAGATCGTTCGAGAGAGGTCCCGTGAGACCGAGTTGGAATAGGTCGTCGCCGACGCGCTCACAGGTAAGGCCGCGCACCACGAAGCTGTTGTTGCCCCTGCGCGAGAAGCGTCCCAGCTCGCGGCGGAATTCGGCGGCCGTCGTCAGGAACGTCACGTCGGCGGGCAGTGCGAGCACATCGCGCAGCGCGGCCGGGCGGCGCGTCCGCTCCTCGGTGATCATGCGGCTGAAGGCGCGGTAGCCGGTCGTGATTTGGAAGCTATCGATCGCCTCGGGAGCAAGCGCGTCGAAGCTGGTGTGACGATAGGCAGCCTCGTCGAGACCGAATGCGTCTTCGAGGCGCGTCAACGGCAAGAGGCGCAGGGAGTCGGGATCGAAAACGGTCGACCGCGGGGTCTCGCCTTCGAATGCAATCGTCTCCTCGGTCATGTCGACGAAGCCGCGAACCGCCGCCGTTCCGAACGAATGTCCAGCGCCTTCCGCGCGCTCCTTGAAAAGGCCGAGCAGGGGGATGTCGTCTTCGCCTTTGACGAGGCTTGCTTTCGCATGCCAGTCGTGTGTCGCCTGCGCGATCACGCTGAAGGTGACGCCGCCCACGGGCGTCTTCATGTTCGGGAAATAGCGTTTCAGATCCGGATCGTTGGTATCGAGAAAGTTGGGTTCGAAGAACTCGCCGCCGATGTAGCTTTCTGCGGTGCAAAGCCCCACCTTGCCCATCGTCTTCATGAGCGACTTCTCGGCGGCCTTGGCGAAGCGCTTGAACGCCTTGTCGGCCTCCGCGCCGAACTTCTCTTCGGCCCGAAGTTGGACCGCGAGCGGATAGACGGCTGAAGCGCCGAATCCGAGCGCAACTGCGATGTGATGCGACGACGAGATCTGTCCGCTTTCTGCGATCAGCGAGATCCGGAGCCGCAGACCTTCCTCGATCAGCCGCTGGTTGACGGCCGAGACGGCGATGGCGAGCGGCAACGCGGCGCGGTCAGTGGCGATATGCCGGTCGGTCAGCACCGCGATGCCGCCGTGCGAGCGGGCAAACGCTTCGACGGCGTTGCACAGTTCGCCGATTGCCGATTGAAGCGCCTTTACCGAGGCCTCTGGGCTCGTTGCATCCGGCGTGTACAGCATCTCGAAGCGTCGGAACGGCGTCTTCTTCTGCTCGCGGATCTTGAGCATTTCGAGGTGGGTGAGGATCGGCGACGGCACCACGATCTGCGGCGCGGACGGTGCCCCGATGTTGGGTTTCGCGCCGAGCGCGACGCGCAGCGTCATGCTGTCGGCTTCACGCAGGGAATCGAGCGGCGGGTTCGTCACCTGCGCGAAGCGCTGCGAGAAATACTTGGCGACGCCGCCTTCCTGATCCGAAAGCGCGTTGATGGCATTGCCGTAGCCCATCGCCGAGATCTTCTCGGCTCCGGTCTGTAGCATCGGATCCATCAGGAACTTGAAGCTTTCCTGGTTCTGCGAATAGGCGACATAGCGCTGATGCGTTTTAAGGTCGCCGTTGTAGCGCAACGGAGATCCCTGTTGCTCGGCGGGGATGTCCGGCAGCTCACGGAGCAGAACGCGAGCATCCGCGAGTAACTTCGGATAGTTCCGGCGTGCCGCCAGCATTTCGAGCGCTTCGATGGTGCCGAACGCGCGCTTCTGCGTGTGGTCCCAATAGAGCATGCCGCCGGCTTCGATACGCCCGCGCCGCACGACGCTTTCGGGCGGAAATCCGATCTGGCCGCTTTCCGACATGACGCAAAGATACGCGTCGGTCTCGTCGACGCGCAGCGGCCTCAGCCCGAGGCGGTCGAGACGTGCGCCGATGATCTCGCCGTTGCCGAAAATGAGGGCTGCCGGTCCGTCGTTTTTCTCTTCGTAGAGCGAGAAATATTCGAGCATGGCCCGCACGTTCTCGGACAGCGTGTCGTCGTTCTCCCACGCGGGCGGCATCATCGAGACGACGGCCGTCACGAGATCGAGCCCATCGTCCATCAGGCGGCTCTGCAGCGTCTGGTCGAGACGGCAGCTGTCCGACTGGCCCTTCGGGCTGACGATGCAACTGTTCTTGGCGCGCGCGATGGCCGCTTCCGAAAGCCGGTTCTTCTTGTCGGTGTTGAGCTCGCCGTTGTGCGCCATCAGCCGGAACGGCTGAGCCATCGTCGGATGCGGATCTGTATTGGTCGAGAACCGCGTATGGAAAAACATCGTGTGGACCTCATGGTCCTCTGCCACGAGATCCTTGAAATAGGGGATCACCTCGTTCGAGTTCAGGCGGCCCTTCAGCACCTGCGTGCGCGCCGAGAGCGACAGCGGATAGAACCCGTCCAGCGCCCCGTCGGTATAGGCGACCGCCTCGACCGCGATCAGCGCGCGGTTGATCGCCCGATCGAATGCCTCGCGCGTCGCGGAAGTCTCGGGGGCCGCGAACACCCATTGCCGGATTGGAAGCTGATAGCGCACGGCGGCCGGGCGCAGTGCGCCGTTGTCGATCGGCACGTCGCGCTTCAGGAGGATGGCGAAGCCTTCGTTGAGAAGCGCCTGCTCGACGATGGCCTCGGCCCGCGCGTGCTGAGCGGCATCGTTGGGCATGAAGAAATTGCCGACTCCGAAACGGCCTGCTTCGAGATCGCCCCGGCCTGTCAGCTTCCGGAAAAACTTGAGCGAGAGATCGACCGAGACGCCGGCGCCGTCACCGACACCCTCGGACGACATGCCGCCGCGATGAGGAACCGCGCAGAGCGCCTCGTGGCCGCGCTTCAGCACGTCATGCGTCTGTACGCCGTCCTTGCGTGTGATGAAGCCGACGCCGCAGCTGCTCTTGTCGCTTGCGGGATCGTGGAGGGTCGGAATTTCGGCGGTATCGGTCAACAGCGTGCAGCCTGTTCAAAAGTGTTGCCGCGCTTGGAGCATGAGGTCCGGCCCTGCGCACAAAGCGCTGAACCCGAAAGTCACGCGGGCGAGCGAAAATCCCCTCTCGGAGAAAGCACCGATGAATGACACGGGGGACCAACTCTAAATTCTATACACAAAACGTATAGATTAAAGCAAGATGTGAAATGAGGCGGATTTGACGCGGCTGAGGGAAAGGCGCCGAAGCGGCTGTGCGCTCCAACACGAAGCGACCGAGATGAACCTTCTACGCCCCTTCGCGGCGCTTGGGCGGTCCGCTGCCGAATTCCGAGCGGACGATGTAAACACAGGCGCCCACAGCCAGAAGCGCCAGCGCGAACCACGTCACCACATAGACAAGGTGATTGTTGGAGAACTGCACGCGGGTAAGCCCGCCTTGCGGCCAGCCGCCGGTGTTGGGCGTGGCGTCGGCATCGATGAAGAACGGCGCGGTCGTCGGAAGCCCGCGAGCCTGGGCGATCTCGGTCGGGGCGCGGCGATACCAGCGATCGGCCGCGGGATCGTTTTTGCGCAGGATCCAGCTGCTATCTTCCGACATCCGCAAAAGCCCGGTTACGGTCGTGTCGCCCGCAATTTGCCCGGCCACACGGCTTGCCGGATCGCGCTTCTCGCTGGTCACGAAGCCGCGATTGACGAGCACGGCTGTGCCATCCGTGAGCGCAAGCGGCGTTAAAACCCAATAGCCAGGCCCGATTTCCGTCGAGGCGACGACGTGAGCTTCCTTGTCGTTGAGGAACCGGCCGAAAAGGGCGACGCGCGTGTATTCATCGTCGGCGGCATCGATGTGCGGCCAGTGTTCCGGGCCGGGGAGAGGCACGGGCGTCGCCGAGACGCGGGCGTCGACCCGCGCGATTAGGTCAGCCTTCCAGAAAAGCCGCTGCACCTGCCAGACGCCGAGGGCGGTAAAAACCGCTGCGACCGCGGCCAGCAGCCCCAGGATCGCAAGGCGCGCCGGAAGCGAGCGCCGCGGCGCCTCGCTTCCTCTCTCGTGATCGGCGTCTGACATAGGCGGATAACTCCGCGATGCAACGCGGTCCGCAGGAAGACTACGGCGCGTGGCGCATGTGTTCCGGAGACATCGGCATCATGTGGGTGTTGAGGTGGTGCATGACCCACATCGAGCCGATCAGGGCAATGAGCACGATGACGACGGTGAAGATCAGCGCCATCATGTTCCAGCCGCCTTCCGACGAGCTGTTCATGTGCAGGAAATAGTACATGTGGACGAAGATCTGCACCACGCCGAGTTCGAGAATGAGGATGGCCGTAACCAGCGAGTTGTCGAACACGTTCGCCATCACCAGCCAGAACGGGATGACGGTCAGAACGACGGAAAGCAGAAATCCGATCACGTAGCTGCGCAGCGATCCATGCGCGGCGCCGTCATGGCCGTCTGCCCCGTGCTCGGAAGCGTGAGACGCGTTTGGAGCAGAGCTCATGGCAGAACACCCATCAGATAGACGAAGGAAAACACACCGATCCAGATCACGTCGAGGAAGTGCCAGAACATGCTGAGGCACATCAGGCGACGCCGGTTTTCGGGGATCAGGCCGCGCTGCCAGACTTGCACCGCGAGAACGATCATCCAGAGAAGGCCGATCGTGACGTGCAGGCCGTGCGTGCCGACGAGCGTGAAGAACGACGAGAGGAAGGCGCTCCGCTGGGGCGTCGCACCCTCGTGGAACATATGCGAAAATTCGTAAAGCTCGAGGCCGAGGAACGCGGCGCCGAACAGGAACGTCACGCCAAGCCAGGCGAGCGTCTGCGGCAGCCTGTTCTTCGCCATTTCCAACATCGCGAAGCCGTACGTGATCGACGAGAACAGCAGCATGAAGGTCGAGACGAGAATGAGCCTGAGATCGAACAGGTCGGCCGGCGAGGGGCCTGCCGCGTAGTTCCGCCCCAGCACCGCGTGCGTCGCGAACAGGCACGCGAAGATGAGGCAGTCGCTCATCAGGTAGATCCAGAACCCGAGCATGGTACCGCCGTCGGAGGCGTGTCCATGATCTCCGTGGTGATCGTCCTCGATCACGTGGAACGAGATTTCGCCGGCGTCGGCCGCGGCTTTCAAAGTGTTGTGTGCCATGTCAGACCACCTGCCCCGCGAGCAACTTGGTTCGCGCGCTCTCCGCCTCCGTCACGGTATCGGCCGGGATGTAGTAGTCGCGGTTGTAGTCGAACGTGTGCCAGATGCTGACGCCCAGCGTCGCCACGAACGAGACGACAGCCAGCCACCAGATGTGCCAGATCAGTGCGAACGCCAGCACGATGCTGAGCCCGGCGAGGATAACGCCCGTCCCCGTGTTCTTCGGCATGTGGATCGGCTTGAACCCGGAAAGCGGACGCTTGTAGCCGCGCGATTTCATATCCCACCACGCATCGAGCTCATGCACGACGGGCGTGAACGCGAAATTGTAGTCGGGCGGCGGCGACGAGGTCGACCATTCGAGCGTACGCCCGTTCCAGGGGTCGCCCGTCGTGTCGCGAAGCTTCTCGCGGTCCCGGAAGCTCACGTAAAGCTGCATGACGAACGCCAGGATACCGCCGAGGATGAACAGCGATCCGATGGCGGCCACGATGAAGTACCAGTGCAGCGAAGTATCCTCGAACTGGCTCAAGCGCCGCGTCACGCCCATCAGGCCGAGCGCGTAAAGCGGCATGAAAGCCAGATAGAAGCCGATGAACCAGCCCCAGAACGACACCTTGCCCCAGAACGGATCGAGCTTGAAGCCGAACGCCTTGGGGAACCAGTAGACGATGCCGGCGAACATGCCGAACACCACGCCACCGATGATGACGTTGTGGAAGTGCGCGATCAGGAACAGGCTGTTGTGCAGCACGAAGTCGGCCGGCGGCACCGCCAGCAGCACGCCCGTCATGCCGCCGATCACGAACGTGATCATGAAGCCGATGGTCCACAGCATCGGCACTTCGAACCGGATGCGTCCGCGATACATCGTGAACAGCCAGTTGAAGAGCTTGGCACCTGTCGGGATCGAGATGATCATCGTCGTGATGCCGAAGAACGAGTTGACGCTCGCGCCTGCGCCCATCGTGAAGAAGTGGTGCAGCCAGACGATGTAGGAGAGAATGGTGATGACCAGCGTCGCGTAGACCATCGACGTGTAGCCGAAGAGCCGCTTTCCGCTGAACGTCGAGACGACTTCCGAGAAAATGCCGAAAGCCGGCAGCACCAGCACGTAGACCTCAGGGTGTCCCCAGATCCAGATCAGGTTCACGTACATCATCGGGTTGCCGCCGAGATCGTTCGTGAAGAAGTTGGTGCCGACATAGCGATCGAGCGAAAGCAGGGCGAGCGTCGCGGTCAGCACCGGGAAGATCGCCACGATCAGGATGTTGGTGCAGAGCGCAGTCCAGACGAACACCGGCATCTTCATCAGCGTCATGCCCGGCGCGCGCATCTTGACGATGGTCACGACGAGGTTGATGCCGGAGAGCAGCGTTCCGACGCCGGCCACCTGTAGCGCCCATATATAGTAGTCGACACCCACCCCAGGACTGTAGTCGACCCCCGACAGTGGCGGATAGGCGAGCCAGCCGGTCTGCGCGAACTCACCGACGAACAGCGAGATCATGACCAGGATGGCGCCGGCCGTCGTCATCCAGAAGCTGAAATTGTTGAGGAACGGGAACGCGACGTCGCGCGCGCCGATCTGCAACGGCACGATGAGGTTGATCAGTCCCGTCACCAGCGGCATCGCGACGAAGAAGATCATGATGACGCCGTGCGCCGTGAAGATCTGATCGTAGTGGTGGGAGTTGAGGTAGCCCTCGCCGCCGCCCGATGCCATCGCCTGCTGCAGGCGCATCATCAGCGCGTCCGCGAAGCCGCGCAGCAGCATCACGATCGCGAGCACGATGTACATGATGCCGATCTTCTTGTGATCGATGCTGGTGAACCACTCGCGCCACAGGTAGCCCCAGAGCTTGTAGTAGGTGATCGCGCCGACGAGGGCGCCACCGCCGAGCAGCACGACGAGGAAGGTCGCGACCAGAATGGGCTCGTGGAAAGGAAAAGATTCGAGCGTCAATCGGCCAAAGATGAGGGTCGTGAGGTCCATGTCGTCGGACATCCCTGTACGGTTCGGTTCAAGGCGGGAGCGAATTTCCGCTCCGTTCGGTGGTGGCAGTTAGTGGTGCCGATTAGTGGTGATGATGTCCCGCCGGTTTTTCGATCTCGACGTTGCCGTCCGGGGTATCGGTCTTGTCGGAATGGGTCTCGCCTTCCTTGTGGCCCGCGGCAGGCGGTTCACCGGCGCGCCGGCTGTCATATTCGAGGCGCTCGCGATTGTGATGGCTCTCGACGCCCGCGCCGCCCTTCATGTCGATGTGCATCATCTCGCTCATGCACATCTTCGCGGGGTCGGCGCACATGTTGAGGATGGCGGTATAGAGCGCCGGATCGACCTTGCCGAAGTAGCGCGCGTCCTCTTTCACCGAAGGCTTCTCGATTTCGAGATATTCCGGTCGCCCGAGGTTCGCCCCAGTCGCACGAGCCTTCTCGACCCAGGCATTGAAGCCATCCTGGCTCTGCCCGAGGAAGTTGAAATACATGTGCGAGAAGCCGGCGCCGCTGTAGTTGGCGGAGAAGCCTTTGTAGACGCCTTCCTTGTTGATCACGGCGTGAAGCTTCGTCTCCATGCCTGTCATTGCGTACATCTGGCCCGCGAGAGCCGGGATGTAGAACGAGTTCATCATCGAGGACGACGTGATCTTGAAGTTGATCGGAACGTCGATGGGAGCCGCAAGCTCGTTGATGGTCGCGATCCCGTAGTCCGGGTAGATGAAGAGCCACTTCCAGTCGAGTGCCACCACTTCCACCGTGAGCGGCTTGGTGCCGGCCGGGATCGGCCGGCTTGCGTCGAGGCGATCAAGCGGCCGGTAGGGATCGAGCTTGTGCGTCGAGATCCAGGTGATGGTGCCGAGCGCGATGATGATGGCGAGTGGGGCCGACCAGATGATGATCTCGAGCCGGGCCGAGTGGTCCCAGTCGGGCGCGTAGTCGGCATCCTTGTTCGACGACCGGTACTTCCAGGCGAAGAACAGGGTCAGCGCCATGACCGGAACGATGATGAGCAGCATCAAAATCGTGGAGATGACGATCAGGTCGCGCTGCTGAACCGCGATGTCGCCGGACGGTTGCATGACAACCCAATCGCAGCCGCCCAGCAGGGGGGCGAGCAGGAGGGTCAGGCATACAACGAATAGGCTTCTTTTTCCGGTCACGTCTCTCGCCCGCATGCTGCCCGCTGAATGGATTTGATGAGACGCTAAGAACATCAGGTGCGTCCCGGACATAATGTGATTTTTCGTCACGCGACGAAGGCGGAGGGGATCACCGCAGTCACACATTCGATTTTGGTCACTGATGGTGTAGGAATAGATGCAGTCGACATCCTTTAATTGTCGACAACGTGCGTCAAGGTGGCTGATATCAGCTCGAGGCGCCAAGAGGGAGACACGGCAGAATGACCGGCAGCGCAAGACGACTGGACGACGCGGCGACCGATCTCGGTCCGCACGATCCGGAAACCGCGGCAAGCAGGATTGCGGGCGCGGTCGTGATTGGCCGGACGACCGAGTTCTTCGACTTCTTCGTCTACGGCATCGCGTCGGTCCTGGTGTTTCCCAAGATTTTCTTTGCGGCGCCCGACCATCTGACCGCGATGCTCTATTCGTTTGCCATCTTCTCGCTGGCCTTCGTGGCGCGGCCGATCGGCACGTTCATCTTCATGGCGATCGATCGCCATTACGGCCCGACCGTCAAGCTTACGGCAGCGCTCTTCTTGCTGTGCGGCTCGACGATGGCGATCAGCTTCCTGCCGGGCTACGCCGATATCGGCATTCTGGCGCCGGTGCTGCTCGCGCTGTTTCGCATCGGCCAGGGCCTTGGCCTCGGCGGCGCGTGGGATGGGCTGCCGTCTCTGCTTGCGCTCAACGCGCCGCCCCATCGCCGCGGCTGGTATTCGATGATCCCGCAACTCGGCGCCACCGTCGGCTTCATGCTCGCGAGCGCGCTTTTCATCGTGTTCACCGGCTGGCTGAGCCCCGAGGACTTCCTGGCCTGGGGCTGGCGTTTCCCGTTCTTCGTCGCGCTCGCACTCAATGTCGTGGCGCTGTTCGCCCGCCTCCGGCTGATCGTCACGCCGGAGTTCGCGGCCCTGTTCCAGCAGAAGGAGCTGCAGCCCCAGCCCGCGCTCGCGACGCTACGCGCCCACGGCCGGGAGGTGCTGATCGGCGCCTTCATCCCGCTCGCGAGCTACGCGATGTTCCACATCGTGACGATCTTCCCGCTGAGCTGGGTGACGCTCAATACGACAGAGAATATCTCGGAATTTCTGACGGTTGAGTTCATCGGTGCCATCATCGGCGGGCTCTCGATCATGCTGTCGGGTATCCTTGCGGATCGCATTGGCCGCCGCAAGCTGCTGGTCATAGGCGCGATTGCGATCGCCATCTTCAGCTTCTTCACCGAACCGCTGCTGACCGCCGGCACCGCCGGTCACTACACCTTCGTGCTGCTCGGCTTTGCGCTGCTTGGCCTGTCGCTCGGCCAGGCCCGTGGCGCGCTCGCCTCGCGCTTCAGCCCGACCTACCGTTACACGGGTGCGGCGATGACATCCGACATCGCCTGGCTCATCGGCGCTGGCTTTGCTCCGATCGTGGCGCTGGGGTTATCGACCCGCTTCGATCTCTCGTTCGCGGGCTATTACTTGCTCTCGGGTGCGGTCTGCACGCTGCTGGCTCTGGCCGTGGTCTACAAGACCGACGCGCCCGAGACGGTGGTGCCCGCCAGGGCCTGAAGGGTCGCCAAAAGGGCCGCGGCTGGCGCTGCGACCCTCCGCTCCTGACGCGGATCAGCCATGCATTTTGCGTAAAGCTAAGCGCCGGAGGCATGCCGTCAGCGCAGAAATACGCGCGTCGCGTCCGGTCTGCTTTTTCAGCATGACTGCCATAACCTACGCGTACATTGCGGAAAATTCCGATCTCGCACATGCACAATGAAAATCCGGATTAACCCGGCTGATCGTTGGATGCGGACGCGATGAACAAACCTGAGTTTCTGGGCAAGAAGTCGAAGGCTGCGGGCGGCTGGGGCGCGCTCAAGAGTTGCGGCAAGAAGCTTCTGGCCAGCGGGTCGCCGTTGACCGGCGCGGCCGCGATGCTCAAGGCCAACCAGCCTGACGGGTTCGATTGCCCGGGCTGCGCCTGGGGCGATCCGGAGCATGGCTCGTCGTTCGAATTCTGCGAAAACGGCGTGAAGGCCGTCGCCTGGGAAGCCACCGACAAGCGCGCCCGCCCCGATTTCTTCTCCCGCCATACGGTCAGCGAGCTGCGCAACTGGTCCGATTACGACCTCGAGCGCGAGGGCCGTCTGACCCACCCGATGCGCTATGACGCCGAGAGCGACACCTATCGCGCGACCACCTGGGACGAGGCCTTTGCCGAGATCGGCGCGGTCCTAAACAGCCTCGACAGCCCCAACCGCGCCGAGTTCTACACCTCCGGCCGCGCGTCGAACGAAGCCGCCTACGTCTATCAGCTGTTCGTGCGCCTCTACGGCACCAACAATTTCCCCGATTGCTCCAACATGTGCCACGAGGCGAGCGGCGTCGCGCTCGATCAGGCCATCGGCATCGGTAAGGGCACGGTCGTGCTCGAGGACTTCGAGAAAGCCGACGCGATTTTCGTGATCGGCCAGAACCCCGGCACCAACCATCCACGCATGCTGGGAGACCTCCGCCGGGCCGCCATGCGCGGTGCGCGCGTGGCCGTGTTCAATCCCGTGCGCGAGAAGGGCCTCGAACGGTTCGCCGACCCGCAAGACAAGCTCGAGATGCTGACCGGCGGCAGCACGGCGATTGCCAGCGAATACTATCAGGTGCGCCTTGGCGGCGACATGGCGGCCGTGCGCGGCATGGCGAAAGCCGTCTTCGCAGCCGACGACGCAGCCATCGCCGCCGGTGAGCCCTCCGTTCTCGATCGCAACTTCCTGGAGCAGCACACCTCCGGTTTCGAGCTCTATCGCGCCAGCGTCAACGCCACGAGCTGGGACGATATCGTCGACCAGTCCGGTTTGAGCCGCGCCGAGCTTGAAGGCCTCGCCGAGATCTACATCAAGTCCGAGCGCTCGATTTGCACCTGGGCCATGGGCGTGACCCAACACCGCCACTCGGTGGCGACCATCCGCGAAATCTCGAACTTCATGTTCCTGCGCGGTAACGTGGGCCGTCCCGGCACCGGTCTTTGCCCGGTTCGCGGCCACTCCAACGTCCAGGGCGATCGCACTGTCGGCATCAACGAGAAGCCGTCCAACGCGTTCCTTGACTCCCTCGAAAAGGAATTCGGCGTCCGCATGCCGCGCCGCCACGGCCACAACGTGTTGGCCGCCATCGGCGCCATGATCGACGGCTCGTCGCAGGCTTTCATCGGGCTCGGCGGCAACTTCGCGCGCGCCACGCCCGACAGTCCGCTGATCGCCAAGGCGCTGAAGAACCAGAAGCTGACCGTCAACATCGCGACCAAGCTCAATCACTCGCACCTGCTGCCGGGTGAGGTGAGCTACGTGCTGCCTTGCCTCGGCCGCACCGAGATCGATCGCAACGCCAAGGGCGTGGCGCAGATCGTGACCGTCGAGGATTCGATGAGCATGGTGCACGGCTCCGGCGGCATCAACAAACCCGCTTCGCCTGAGCTGCGCTCCGAAGTCGCCATCATCTGCGGTATCGCTGCCGCGACCGTTGGCTCCGAGGTCGTGGATTGGGCGGCGCTCTCGCAGAACTATGATCTCGTTCGCGATCTGATCGCCCGCACCATTCCGGGCTTCCACGGCTACAACGAGAAGGTCCGCAGGCCGCGCGGCTTCCGCCTGTACAACGCCGTCGAGCACCGCGTCTGGAACACGCGCAGCCACAAGGCCACGTTCTCGACCGATCGCCTTCCGACCGAAACCGAGCACCAGAAGGCGCTCGGCGAAGACGGCCTGTTCGTGCTGCAGACCTTCCGTTCTCACGATCAGTACAACACGACCGTCTACGGCCTCGACGATCGCTATCGCGGCATTTACGGCGAGCGTCAGGTCGTGTTCGTCAACCCCTCCGATCTCGCCGAAATCGGCGCCGTATCCGGTGATCGCGTCAACATCGTCGGCCGCCATGATGACGGCATCGCGCGCGTGGCCGAAAATTTCCGCGTCGTGGCCTACGATCTCCCGCGCGGGTCGGTCGCCGGTTACTACCCGGAGCTGAACGTTCTCGTGCCGCTCTCCACCGCGGGCGAGGAAAGCGATACGCCGACCTCGAAGTCTGTGCTGGTGTCGTTCGAGCTTGCGCAGCAAGCGCAGGCGGCATGAGTGCAGCAGCTGCCAGCGATGTCTCCGAAGAGCAGTTTTTGGCGAGCGTCGCCGAAGTCTGCGCGGTCGAACCTTTGGTCTCTCAGATCGGCGCCGCAATTCTGGTGGCGATCGATCTCGGCATCGCGCACGACAGCCGAACGTTCTCGCGGATTTTTGGCGTAGCGCATGCGTTGGTGCTGCGTGAGATTACCGAGCTATCCACCGGCGACGGCGCAGTCCTGAAGACAATGAGCCGCAACGATCGCACGCAGCGCACCGAACTCGCGCTGACCGACAGCGCGCGGCAGCTGTTGGGCCGCGCACGCAAGCCCACGACGTCCCAAGCCTAACCCGCCTACTTCTCCTTCGCGCGATAGCCGAGCCCGCGTACCGTCTCGATGCGGTCGCGGCCGATCTTGGCGCGCAGATGGTGAATATGAACCTCGACGGCGTTGCTTTCGATCTCCTCCTGCCAACCGTAGAGCGTGGCTTCGAGATCGGCCTTCGATTGGATGACGCCCGGCCGTTCGGCGAGCGCGAGCAGCACCGCGAATTCCCGGCGCGAGAGCGGCAGCACGTCGCCGTTGACGGAAGCGGTGCGCCGTTCGGTATCGAGGATCATGTCCAGCCAGGTGATGGTCGCGGTTGCGCGGCCGAGCGCGCGGCGCCGAAGCGCGCGTAGACGGGCGGCCACCTCATCGAGGTCGAACGGCTTTCCGAGATAGTCGTCCGCCCCGTTGTCGAGGCCGCGAATACGGTCCGCCACCGTGTCGCGGGCGGTCAGCAGTAGAACCGGCACGGTGTCGTTGCGCTGGCGAAGCTCCTGCAGAACGTCGAAGCCGGACCCGTCCGGCAGCATGATGTCGAGCACGACCCCGTCGAAGCTCGTCGTCGCGAGCGCCGCGAGCGCGTCCGCGCACGTGCCGACCGCTTCCGCCGTGATGCCGTGGATGCCGAGACCGACCGTGAGCCCGTTCTGCAGAACGGCATCGTCTTCGACGACAAGAACCCGCATGATGACCCCTCGCGCAAGGATTTCGCCGATTAAGGCCAATTTTCCAGGAAAATCCAGGCTCCTTCGCGCTTAAGCTTGCCTTAAGCTAGGCCCGGTCCGATTGCACTGGATCTCTGCCCGCAGCGGAAAAGAGCCGCCTCATGAAGTCGATCAACGCCCGATTGTTCGCCCTTTTGCTCGTTGCAACCAGCCTCGTCTGGTTCCTCGGCATGGCGTGGATCTATTCGGGCAGCCGGCAGGAGCTCGAACGCGTGCTCGATTCCCGCCTCGAAGAGGCGACCCGCATGGTCAATTCGCTGGTGGACAGTGCGGACTTGAACGTCACGAACGGCGTATCCGGGGTGCGCGTCCCCAACCGCTCGACGGCTCCCCTGTCCGGCTCGACCGATTTCCGGCTGGCCTGCCAGGTCTGGTCGATCGACGGCCGCCTGGTCGGCAAATCCAGTGACGCGCCCTCGACACAGCTCACGCACGTCAGCAGCGGCTATTCGAACCAGGAGATCAACGGCACCAAGTGGCGGGTTTACGCGCGCGAGGATCGCGAACGCGGCATCCGCGTCCTGGTCGGAGACAACATCGAGCACCGCGAGCGCTTGGTGCGTGAGCTGATATGGGGCCTCGCCGGCCCGGGCATCGTGGTTCTCGGCGTCTTGAGCGCGTTGATCTGGATTGCGATCCGGGAAGGGCTTTCCCCGCTCCGTCGCCTGGCCCGTGTGCTCAAGCGGCGCGACGCCAATGAGCTCGAGCCGATCGATATCGGCCGCACCCCGAGCGAGATTCGCCCGGTCGTGGACGCCCTCAACGGACTATTCAAGCGGGTCGTCGTGGCGCGCGAGCACGAACGCAGCGTGACGGCCTTTGCCGCCCACGAACTCAGAACGCCGCTTGCAGGATTGCGCACCCAGGTTCAGGTCGCACTCGCGGCTGCCGATGCACCGACCCGCGACAATGCTCTCCGGAACGCGTTGATCTCGGTCGACAAGACGACGCGGCTCGCGCGCCAGTTGCTGGCTCTCGCGCAGGTCGACGCCGCCGACAAGCAGGCTCCGCAGGAGTGGATCGATGCGGGTGCGCGCCTCCGCACCATTTGTGACGACCTGAGAACCAAGGAGAACCCGGCACCCGCTGCGATCGACGAGGGATTGTTCGGTTGCATGATGCGGGTGAACCCGGATGCCTTCCATGCCGCCGTTCGCAATCTTACCGAAAATGCGATTCAGCACGGCGGCGATTCCGGGCCCGTGCGCTGGTTCCTCATGCGGTCTGAGACGGCGGCACTTCTCACCCTCGATGACAATGGCCCCGGCATTCCGGACGACGAGATCGGGGTGGTAACGAAGCGGTTCTTCCGGGGGCGTCACAAAAGCGTGCTAGGCAGCGGTCTCGGGCTTTCGATCGCGGAAACCGCGCTTGAAAACGACGGACTATGGCTCAAGCTCGAAAATCGACTTCCCGACCCCGGGCTTCGCGCGCAAATCGTGATTGATGCACAACGTGTTAGCCTGCCTCGGGACGAGCGGCGCTCCTATCCGCAGGCCAACGCGACGGTCGTGGCGGCGGGAGAATGACGCTCTGCGGCGGGTTGACAAATCGTCTCGTCAGCCTTGGCCGTCGTCCGCCTTAAGTTTCCCTTAATCTAAGAAGTTAGACCTCGCGCGCTGGCGAGCGGGAATATGGTGACGAGGACGGGGGCCGATCATGTGGATCGTTAAGTACGCCATCGGGCATCGCCACAGTATCGGCGTGCTGGCAATCCTGCTGCTCCTGGTCGGCGTCTTGTCGGGCCGCGGTATGTCGACGGACATCCTCCCGGCCGTCAACATCCCCGCGATCAACGTCATCTGGACCTATCAGGGCCTCAACCCCCAAGAGATGGCCAGCAAGCTGACCTCGTTCAGCGAGCTCGCCATCATGAACAACGTCGACAACCTGCGTGAGGTGCGGGCCGAGACCATCAGCGGCGTCGGCATTGTGCGCGTCACCTTCCAGCCGGGAACGAACGTGACGTCGGCGTTCTCGCAGGTCACGTCGGTCAGTCAGACGATCTTGCGGCGCATGCCGGCAGGCACCAATCCGCCGCTCATCGTGCCCTATGTGCCGTCGAGCGTGCCGATCATCCAGCTCGTTCTGGCCTCCGATACGCTGACTGACGGGGCACTTTATGACTATGCGCGCCTGCAGCTGCGCGCACAGATCCAATCCATCCGCGGCATCCGCCTTTCGCTCCCCTATGGCGGCGCCTCGCGTCAGGTCATGATCGATCTGAAGCCCGAGGCGCTTCAGGCCTACGGTATTTCCGCAAGCGACATCGCGCGCGCCACCGCGACCCAGAACCTGACGCTGCCGTCCGGCGCGCTCCGCGTCGGAACGCGTGAGATCACCATCACCACCAACGCGAGCCCCGAAACGGTCGCCGCTTTCGCGGATCTGCCGTTGCGCTCGGTCGATGGCCGCGTGATCCGCGTGTCGGAGGTCGCGAGCGTACGCGATGGGCAGGCGGTTCAAAGCAACATCGCCCGCTTGAACGGCCAGAACGCGGTGATCGTCTCGATCCTGAAACTCGGCGACGCCTCGACGCTCGACATCATCAACCAGATCAAGGCCCGCATGCCGGAGCTGCAGGCGGCAGCCCCTGAAGGTATTACCATCGCGCCGGTGTTCGACCAGTCGGTGTTCGTCACAAGCGCCATCAACAACGTGATGGTCGAGGCGGTGATCGTCGGATTGCTCGTCGCTTTCGTCGTGCTGGTATTCCTCGCGAGCTGGCGATCCTCGCTGATCGTCCTGACCTCGATCCCGTTGGCGCTTCTGGCCTCGGTGGCAGGCCTCGCCGCGACCGGCAACACCTTCAACCTGATGACGCTCGGCGGCCTGATGCTCGCAATCGGCATTCTCGTCGACAACGCGCTCGTCGAGATCGAGAACATCAACCGCAACCTGGAACTCGGCTATTCGCTGGATCATGCCGTGCTGAAAAGCGCGAGCGAGGTGGCGTTCCCAGAATTCGTCTCCACGCTCTCGATCTGTATCGTGTTTACGCCGCTGTTCCTGCTGACGGGAACCGCAGCGTTCGTCTTCATCCCGCTGGCGCTTTCGGTCGTGTTCGCGATGATCGCATCCTACGTGTTGTCGCGCACGTTGGTGCCGACGCTGGCGACGTTGATGCTATCGACGACGACGGCGCACCACACCCACGGAAAAGGACTGCTCGGACGTTTGTCCTACGCCGTCGACCGTCTGCTGTCGGCTTTGGAGCGGATCGTTGCCGGCATCGCAAAGCTGCTGTTGCGCTGGAAGTTCATTCCTATTGCAGGCCTTATCTTCGCGCTGTCGCTCGGTGCGATCTCGGCGGCTAAGCTCGGGCGCGAATTCTTCCCGGAAACCGATGCCGGCATGATGCGCATCTATGTGCGCGCCCAAACCGGTCTCAGGCTTGAAGAGACGGCGGGCGTTTTCGCGGACGTGCAGCGGGAGATCCGTAACATCATCCCGGCAGAGGAGGTGGAGTTCATCGCCGAGAACATCGGCAGCCCCGAACCGATCAATCTGGCCTGGGTCGAAAGCGGTGTCATCGGCTCGTTCGACGGCGAGATCCTCGTGCAGCTCGCGGCCGAGCACGCTTCGACCGCCATGTACGTCGCTAAGATCCGCGACATGCTGAAGGAGAAGTTTCCCACCCTCGTGACCTATTTCCGCCCGGCTGATGCGACGTCGCAAACCTTGGCCGGCGCCGCGCAGACGGCAATCGAAGTTCGCTTGATCGGTCGCGATGTTCTCGGCAATGGCGAGATCGCGCGTGATCTGATGGCGCGCATGCGCGAGATTCCAGGCGCGGTCGACATCGCCATGCGCCAGGTGCGAGATCTGCCATCCTACTATCTCGAGATCGATCGCGTACGCGCTTTGCAGATCGGCGTGACCCCGCAGGATGCGGCAACCGCGCTGCTCGCCGCACTCGGCGCGTCGGGTACGGTCTCGCCGAGTTTCTGGGTCGATCCCGCGCAAGGCGCGTCCTACACTGTGCAAGTGGTTGCGCCGCCCTCGAACCTCACGTCCCTCGAGCAGCTGCTCAACACGCCGGTGCGTCCTTCTGCCGGCGGCCAGCCTGTAACGCTGCGTTCGTTTGCGTCTCTGCAGCTGCGCAACATCCCGGCCAACATCGATCGCACGACGCTGCAGCCGACGACGACGATCCTCGCCAACACGCAAGGCCGCGATCTCGGCAGCGTCTACGCCGATGTGTCCGCGGTGATCGATCAGCTTCGTCCGCGCCTGAAGCCCGCCAACCGCATCGAGGTTGCAGGCCAGGCGCAATCGATGGAGCAGGCTTACGCCGAGATGCTGGGCGGCCTCTTGATGGCGGCGGTTTTCGTGTATCTCGTCATGGTGGTGAATTTCCAATCCTGGATGATGCCGCTGATCGCGATGGGTGGCTTGCCGGTGGCGATATCGGGTGCGTTGTTCGCGCTCTTCATCACCGGCACACCGGTGTCCGTTCCGGCACTCACCGGTCTGATCATGGTGATCGGCGTGTCGACCGCCAACAGCGTTCTGGTCACGAGCTTCGCGCGCGATCGCTTGCTGGAAGGCGCCCCCCCGGCGGTGGCTGCGGTCGAAGCTGCCGAGACGCGCCTGCGCCCCGTCCTGATGACCGCGACCGCGATGATCGTCGGCATCCTGCCGATGGCCCTCGGCCACGGCGAAGGCGGCGAGCAGAACGCGCCCCTTGGCCGCGCCGTGGTTGGTGGTCTGATATTCGGCACCTGCGCGACGCTCACCTTCGTGCCATTCTTGTTCTCGACGCTTGCCGGCCTTGGTCGGCGTCGCATAACCACCGAAACCCCGCCGGAGGCCGAAGTCGCGCGCCCCCACGCTTTGGCTGAATGAGACGACGGAGCACGAGCCAAATGACGTCCAAAGCACTTGTGGTTTCCGGCCTTGCACTCGCGGCTTTTGCCGGCCTCGGCGGGTGGCTTGCAACTCAGCCCGATGGCGCCGCCACCTTGAGCGGCGGATTGAAGACGCTCGGGCTCGGACCGGAGGCCGCCATTGCCGAGGCGGTGCCCGCCGCCAAGGACAAGAAGCCGCCTTTGCGCTCGGTACGCGTCGTTCGCCCTGAAGCCGCCGCCGGCACTTCGACGCTGACGCTCGCCGGACGTACCGCGCCGAAGGAACAGGCGCTGGTCTCCTCCCGCGCGAGCGGCGTTGTCGCGGAGCGCAAGGTCGATATCGGCGATCACGTCAAGGAAGGCGATGTCCTTGTCGTCATCGAGGCGCCGGAGATCGAGCAGGAACTGCTGCGTGCCCGTGCCTCGGTCGATCAGATGAAGGCGCGGCTCGAGCTTGCCCGCGCCACGCTGGATCGCGCCGAAAGCCTCGTCGGCAAGGGCCATGTCTCCGAACAGACCGTCGACGAGCGCCGCGCCACCAAGATGGGGGCCGACGCGGATCTCGCGGCCGCCCTCGCCGAGGTGAAACGGCTGGAGGAGGTCAAGAGCTTCCAGACCATCCGCGCACCCTTCGAGGGAATCGTGGTGGCACGTCAGGTCGAGCGCGGCGACAAGGTCTCGGCCGATTCCAGCCAGCAAGGCGGCTACCTGCTGCGCATCGCCGATCTCGCCGACCTGCGCATCGAGATCGACGTTCCGCAGTCTTACTCGCTTCAGGTCGTGCCCGGTGTCGAGGCGAAGGTTTCGTTCGCCGAGATTCCCGATCAGGCTTTGAAGGCCCGCGTCGCCCGTTCCTCCGGATTGGTCGATCAGACCTCGAGCACCATGCGCGCCGAGCTGCTGATGCCGAACCCCGGCAATCGCATTCCCGCGGGCCTTAGCGGACAGGTCACTCTGGAGGTCGGCACCGCCGACGGCACCGTGACCATCCCGACCAACACGCTGATCACCCGCGAGGGCCGCCAGATGGTCGCCACGGTCGATGAGCAGGATCGGGTTCGCCTGAAGCCCGTCACCGTCGCCCGCGATCTCGGTGAGCGCGTCGTGATCCCCACTGGCCTGACCGTTAACGATAGAGTCATCGTCAGCCCCAACGCGCTCCTGCGCGCCGGCGATCAGGTCGAGATCCTGACGCCGACGGCCAAGGCCGGAGACGGAAAAAAATAGCAGGCCGGAGCAGGGGTTAGGCGGTACACGCCCTGGTCGCGGGGCTTCCGGGAGACACCCGGACACCGGCCTTTTACCCCTTCTGCCGCACCGGCTGGCGGCGGCGGGCAAAACCGGGTAAAGAACCCCCACGCTAGACCTTTGGCCCCTGCAACCGCGTCTCCCTTTGGAGGCCGGACGGGCTGCCAGTGCCCGAGAAGCCATCCCGACCATGACATTCCCGACCACGCACCCGGCGCTCGCTCGCGCGCTCGCCGCCCGCGACTATTCGGTCCCGACCGCCGTACAGGTCGCCGTGCTCGATGCGAACGCCACCGGCCGCGACTTGCTGGTCTCGGCGCAGACGGGATCGGGCAAGACTGTCGCCTTCGGTTTGGCGATGGCCGCCACGCTGCTTGGCGAGGCCGAGCGTTTCGGACAGGCCGCCGAGCCGCAGGCGCTGATCATTGCACCGACGCGCGAGCTTGCGCTCCAGGTTCAGCGGGAGCTGGCCTGGCTCTATGCCGAGGCGGGCGCCCGCGTCATCACGTGCGTCGGCGGCATGGATGCGCGCGCGGAAGCCCGCCAGCTCAGCTTCGGCGCCCACATCGTTGTCGGCACGCCGGGCCGCCTTCGCGACCATCTCGAGCGCCATCGCTTGGATCTCTCGAAGCTCAAGACCATCGTGCTCGACGAAGCCGACGAGATGCTCGATCTCGGCTTCCGCGAAGACCTCGAGTTCATCCTCGATGCCACCCCGCCAGAGCGCCAGACATTGCTGTTCTCGGCCACCATGCCGCGCGAGATCGAGACGCTCGCTCGCCGCTACCAGCGCGACGCCGTGCGCATCGAGACCCTCCGGCGCAACGAGCAGCACGCCGACATCGAATATCGCGCCATCCGCGTCGCTCCGTTCGACGTCGAGAATGCGGTCGTGAACGTTCTGCGTCTGCATGAAGCGCGCGCCGCGATCGTCTTCTGTGCCACCCGCGAAGCGGTAAAGCGCCTGCACGCGCGCCTTGTTGAGCGCGGCTTCTCGGCGGTGGCGCTCTCGGGCGAGCTGTCGCAGAACGAGCGTACGCAGGCGCTTCATGCGCTCCGCGATGGGCGCGCGCGCGTTCTCGTCGCAACCGACGTGGCGGCACGCGGCCTCGATCTGCCGGATCTCGCGCTCGTCATCCATGCCGATCTTCCCAACGACCACGAGACGCTTCTTCATCGCTCGGGCCGCACCGGCCGCGCGGGCAGGAAGGGCCTCTGCGTGATGATCGTCGCCTTCAACCGGCGCCGCAAAGCTGAAACGCTGCTGAGCGCGGCGCGTCTCAAGGTCACCTGGGGTCCGGCGCCGACGGCAGAGGAGATCCGCGCGCGCGATCAGGAACGCTTTCTCGAAGATGCCATCTTCACCGAAGCCGCACCTGAGGACGAGCTTGCGCTGGCCCGCGCGCTTCAGGGCGCGCGCTCGGCCGACGAGATCGCGCTCGCGCTGGTCCGCATGCATCGCGCTCAACTTCCCGCGCCCGAGGATCTGGCCGAAGATACCGGCCCCCCGCCGCGCGCCGACCGCAAGCGTGGCGAGCCCTGGAAGCCGAATGATCGCGGCCGGGATCGCTTCGAGCGCCGCCCCGATCGCGCCCCTTACGCGGAGCGCGCGGCCGGAGCCGAGGGCGAAAGCGGCGCCGAGCGCCGTCCGCCGCGCGAACGCCGCCACGACGATCGCGAGAAAGTGTGGTTCCGCCTCAACATCGGGCGCGAGCGCAACGCGGACCCGCGTTGGCTGCTGCCGCTGATCTGCAAGGCAGGCGGCGTCACCAAATCGGAAATCGGTGCCATCAAGATCTTCGACCGCGATACGCGTTTCGAGATCGTTGCCGAGTTCGCGGATAAGTTTGCGGATGCTGCGCGTTCGATGCCGTCGAACGAAGGTCGCATCTCCCGCGTCGGTGCGCACGGTGCTGCCGACTTTGCGGCCGTAACTGATCGGATCGATGCACTGGCGAACCCGGGCGAAGCCGCGCCTTCTCCGGCGGGAGATCAGGAACGCCGCCGCCCGTTTACGGATGGCCCGCGCCCCGAGCGCCCGAAGAAGCCCTGGCGCGATCGCTCGGGAACCGAGGAGCGCGCGCCGTCCGCTGAAGGCTCGCGCTCTGAGCGGCCGAAAGCGCCCTGGCGCGACCGTCCGGGAACCGGAGAGCGTGCGCCGTCCGCTGAAGGCTCGCGCGCCGAGCGCCCGAAGAAGCCCTGGCGCGATCGCACGGGAACCGAGGACCGCACGCAGTCTACCGAAGGCTCGCGCCACGAGCGCCCGAAGAAGCCTTGGCGCGATCGCTCGGGAAGCGAGGAACGCGCGCAGTCCGCTGACGGCGCGCGCCATGAACGGCCGAAAGCGCCCTGGCGCGATCGGCCTGCCGCCGACGGCGACGCCAAGCCTTATCGCAACGGCTTTTCCAAAGGCTCGTTCTCGAAGGGACCGCATGCGCGCGGCTCAGCCCGGCCCGGTAGCGACAGATCGGGTGCGGAGAACGCGGGCAAGCCGGGTCCGAAGCGCCCGACATCGAAGTACGCGCACAAGAAGAAGCATCGGGCCGGCCCACCTGGCGGTAAGAAGTAACGACCCGGCGGATCCCGCGCGATGGCGTATGTGCTCTACATCGTCGAATGCGCCGATGGCACCTACTACACCGGCATCGCGACCGACGTTCAGCGCCGCCTCGAGCAGCACAACGGCGAAAAAGCGCGCGGTGCGCGCTACACGGCGGCGCGCCGGCCGGTGACGCTCGTTTATGAAGCGGCCTTCGAAACGCGGTCTGCCGCGCTGAAGGAAGAAATCCGCATCAAACGGCTGACGCGCGCCGAGAAGGAAGCGCTGATCCGCACGGCGCGTCACGGCTGAGCGCTGCGCCGACGGCCGGTCAACGCGTGAACGCGTACACGAGGCCGATCAGCGTTGCCGCCAGCGCGAGCGCGCCCGGAATGATGTCGATCTCGACCCACGCCTGACGGCCTGAGAGCGACCCGGTCGCGGTCTCGACCTCCGAATGAAGAAAGTGATCGAGCCCTTCCTGCTTGGCCTTCATGTGATGGGTTGCCGTCACGAAGATGATGAACGGCAGCATGAGAAAGATAAGGATCAGGACGGAAGCCGCCGCGAGTGCGAAGTCGGCTTCGCGGCCGGTGCCGAAGGTGATCCACGCTGCGACGATCATCCAGACGAACGCCGCAACCACCGAGCGGTAAACCGCGCGTGGCAGCTCGCCGCCGGGCAGCTCGTCAGGTTTGGGATGTGCCGGATGTGTGGGCATCACGGGGTTTGAGCGGTCGGTCATCGCCGAACTCCTCGCTGAGTTTATCCCCGTCTCCTGAATATAGGTCCGGCACGCCGCGCCCCGAATATACAAATCGGCAAGCTTCTGGAATGCATGTGCCGAAAAAGCAGAAAAGCTTCTCGTTTTTTCTTCGTTCGGTGCTTGGCACCACAACACTAGCATCCGTCCCTTAGGGGTGTTTTTCTTGGGGGATTGAATGTCGCGTCGCTCGTCGTTGCTGACCCGTTCAGCACGGACCATGCCGGCCCTTGCGGTCATGGCAGCCGTTGGTGTCGTTGTGCCGTTTGAGGTGCACGCGACAGAAGGATATTTCCAGCACGGCTACGGAGCACGCTCCAAAGCGCTCGGCGGTACCGGTGCTGCCGACACGCGCGACTCGACCGGCGTTTCGCTGAACCCTGCAGGCTTGGTTCACGTCGAGAACGAGTGGACTGCGGCAGTCTCCGCGTTCAGTCCGCGCCGCGAGTTCGAAGGTGGCGTTGGAGTGGGCTTCACCCCCGAAGGAACGGTCGAAAGCGATACCAACTGGTTTGCCGTTCCCAATCTGTCCGCGAGCTATCGCCTGGCGCCCAATCCGTTTGTCGATGTGATCGGCTTCTCGGTCTATGGCAGCGGCGGCATGAACACGGACTACCCCGGCGTCGATCGTGGCGGTCCGACCGGCATCTTCCTGGGCGGCCCCCTGGGCGTCGATCTGCAACAGGCGCTGATCTCGGTCGCATTCGCGAAAACCATTGCCCCCGGCGTTTCAGTCGGCGTCGCCCCGATCCTGGCCCGCCAGCAGATCAAGCTGCGCGGCCTCGGCGCTTTTGCGCCCGGATCGAGTGATCCCGGCTACGTCACCAACAACGGCACCGATGTGTCGTGGGGCGTGGGTGTGCGCGGCGGCGTGGAATGGGCAGTGGCTCCAAACATTCGCTTGGGCGTCGCCGGCAACTCGCCGATCTGGTCCGAGGAGTTCGATAAGTATCGCGGTCTGTTCGCCGAGCAGGGCAGCTTCGACATTCCGGCCAGCATTCAGGCCGGTATCGCCGTCGATGTCACGCCGAACCTGACGGTCCTCGCCGACTACCGCCACATCTGGTTCGGCTCGATTGCCTCGATCGCGAACCCGTCGACCAATGCCGCACTGCTCGGATCGGACAACGGCCCTGGCTTCGGCTGGGATGATGTCGACGTCATCAAGCTCGGTGTCGAATGGCGCTCGTCGCCCACGCTCACCCTGCGCGCCGGATACTCCTACGCAACCAACCCGATCTCGTCGCGCGACGTGCAGTTCAACATCCTGGCTCCGGCAGTCGTCCAGCACCACATCACTGCGGGCTTCGAATACAAGGTCAACAAGGCTTGGTCGGTCGAGTTCGCGGGGCTGTATGCTCCGGAGGAGACTGTCAGCGGGTACGAGATTCCGCCCGGAAATCCCGGCCATGCGATCGACATCAGCATGTACCAGTTCGAGGCGACACTCGGCGTGAAGTACAAGTTCGGCGCCGACGAAGCGCCGCTCAAGTAAGCCGCGTTCGCCGTCCTGGCCTCGACAGTCCGGTCGTGTTTGATTAAATCCCAAACACGACCACGAGGACACTGTAGATGACACCAACACTCTTCACGCCCTGGGAGTCGCTCGCTGGCGGCGCTTTGATTGGCGCCTCCGCCGTGCTGCTGCTTCTGATAACGGGGCGCATCGCCGGTATCAGCGGCATCGTCCGACGCCTGCTCCCGCCCTACGGCACGAGCGCACCGGTCGAGGCGGCGGTGTTCATCGGCGGTCTGTTCGCGAGCCCGTTCCTCTGGACGCTTGCGACCGGCGAGCCGGTCCGGCAGACGGTTACCGATAGCCTCAGCCTCGCCATCGTCGCCGGCCTGCTTGTCGGTGCCGGGGTGTTCGCGGCGCGCGGCTGCACCAGCGGGCATGGTGTCTGCGGCCTCGCACGCCTGTCGCGCCGTTCGATCGCCGCGACCGCGATCTTCATGGCGACTGCGGCGGCCACCGTCTATGGCGTGCGGCATATCCTGGGAGGCTGGCCATGGGCGTGATTGGCGCATTGGCAGCCGGGCTGCTGTTCGGAGTTGGGTTGATCGTCTCCGGCATGGCCGATCCGGCAAAGGTTTTGAACTTTCTCGATGTCGCCGGCACCTGGGATCCGAGCCTCGCGTTCGTCATGGCAGGCGCCATCGGCGTTGCCGCGCCCGGCTTTTGGCTCGTGCGCCGGCGCAAGGCCCCGCTTGCCGCGCAAAGCTTCCTGGTTCCGCCGGCCGATGCGCCGATCGACAGAAGCCTCGTCATAGGTGCCGCCGTGTTTGGCATCGGCTGGGGCCTCGCTGGATTTTGCCCGGGCCCGGCGCTGGTGTCGCTCCCGCTCGGCACGCAGGGAGCCGTCGCGTTCGTTTCCGCGATGGTCGCCGCAATATCCGTCGGCGCGCTGTTGCAAAAACGAAAGTAACGCCGAAAATATCTGTAGATGTCGGGACCTAGGGGCGAGACCCCTCTTTTGCATCCGCGCGAAGCCACCTAGCTTCTGCTTTGCGGATGCGCGCCTAAGCTTATGAAGATCGCATCCGAGCGGATCGGAGATGGGGATGGGCAATCCGCGACGCATTCAACGCCGCGCCGAGAAGGGTTGGCGCTTGCCGCCGGACACCGTCTACGTCGGGCGAGGAACCAAATGGGGGAACCCGTTTCCCTTCGAACATCAGCGCTATCTCGGAAAGGCTTGGGCCGTCGAGGCTTACGCCCAGTGGCTGACGACGACGCTGCAAGGCATGACCCTGCTGCGCGAGCATCTGCACGAGCTCAAGGGCAAGAGCCTCGCGTCGTGGGAGAAGCTGGACGAGCCGAGCCACGCCGATCTTCTGCTGGCGCTCGCCAATGAGGAAATCGGCGCGCGCGACGCGCGGATGTCCGGAGCCACCGCCGCCGCTCTTGCAAAGATAAAGCAATATGAAAAGGAAGCGGCGGCCTCACGTTCGTGAAGCCGCCGCGTCATTGTCGTTTGGTTTCGATCAGAGCTGCGCCCGACTACAGATGCGAATGTCCGGCCTGACGCTGGATATCGCGCAGCGCCGAGACCAAGAGATCGATCTCGCCACAGGTGTTGTAGAACGCGAACGACGGACGCACCGTCGTCTCTTGTCCGAACCTCCGCAAGATCGGCTGCGCGCAGTGATGGCCCGAGCGCACCGCGATCCCGTACTTGTTGAGGCGAGCACCGACTTCCTCGCTCGGAACACCCTTCAGGATGAGCGAGATGACGCCCGCCTTCTCCGGAGCCGTTCCGATGATCGTGAGGCCGGGAACCTCGCTCAAGAGCTTGTTGGTCGCATACACGATCAACCCATGCTCATAGCGCGAGATGTTCTCGAGTCCGATCCGCTCGACGTAGTCGATCGCAGCCCCCAACCCCACCGCGTCTGCGATGTTGCCGGTGCCTGCCTCGAAACGGTTCGGAGCATTGTGGAAGATGCTCCGCTCGAGCGTCACGTCCTGGATCATGTTGCCGCCGGTCTGGTAGGGCGGAAGGCTGTTGAGCAGATCCTTCTTGCCCCAGAGCACGCCGATGCCGGTCGGACCGAACAGCTTGTGCCCCGAGAACACGAAGAAGTCCGCGCCGAGTTCCTGCACGTCCACCTTCATGTGTGAGACCGACTGCGCGCCGTCCACCAGAACCCGCGCGCCGACCCGTTTCGCCATCTCCACCATTTGCTGGGCGGGGGTGACGGTGCCGAGAGCGTTCGAGACCTGGGTGAACGAGACGAGCTTGGTACGACCGTTGAGAAGCTTGCCATACTCCTCGAGCAGAACCGCGCCGCGATCGTCGACCGGTGCGACACGCAGCTTGGCACCCTTGGCGAGCGCGAGCTGCTGCCACGGCACGATGTTGGCATGGTGCTCGAGATGCGTGATGACGATCTCGTCTCCCGGGCCGACATGCTGCAGGCCGTACGTGGCCGCCACCAGGTTGATGGACTCGGTGGTGCCGCGCGTGAACACGATCTCCTCGATCGACGGCGCATTGATGAAGCGCTGGACTTTCTGGCGCGCTCCTTCGTAGGCATCCGTCGACCGCGCGGCCAGCTCATGGGCTGCGCGGTGAATGTTCGAGTTCTCGTGCTCGTAGAAATGCACCAGGCGATCGATGACCGCCTTCGGCTTTTGCGTGGTTGCGGCGTTGTCGAGCCAGACCAGTGGCCGCCCGTTGACATGCTCCGAAAGGATCGGGAAGTCGCGCCGGATCGCATTCACGTCGAAAGGTGGATGCGCGGATGCGAACTCCGAATGGATCCCCGGTCCCGTCGCTCCCGGGACGCCGATGCCGCCAAATCCTTGCGGAGAGGCAGGCCCGATGTCCTTGAGGAAGTAAAGCGATGAACCGGCCCCATTCGTCGGATCGGCAACCCGTGTCTCGCCGCCGATTGTACCAAGCAAAGACTTGAGCTCCGCGTCGTACGGCAGCGGGACGGGTGACGGATCCACCGTGCCCTTCGAATGCGGGGTCGAGAGCGGGATGTCGGGCTTCAGCTCCATATCGTGGTGGGCGGGTTCGGACGGACCGCCGAACAGCGCCCTGAGTTCCGCCTCGTAGGGAAGCGGAATTGTCCACGCTTCAGTCGCGCTTCCGCGCGACTGCGGTGCCGAGAGCGGCACATCCGGTACCAGCACCGGCGGCGGTGGCGCCACCGGCAGGTTGGGCACGCCCGGCAGCACGCCCGCCGTGAGGTCGGGTGATGCCGTCAGCGCTTCGCCTGCAAGCCGCACCAGCGATGCTTCGCTGGGTACGCCGGAGGTGGGATGGATGCCTTGCGGGCTCGCCCCCACACCGCCGAGCGACGGTGCGTACCTGGCCGGATCCGCGCCACCCGGAACGTCCGGCACGAGGCCTTGCGGCGTCGCGACCGGCGAAATCCCAGGCAGACCCGCTCCGGGAATGCCAGCTAGAGGAGAGCTCGGTGTCGAAGCGAAAAGCTCGTTCGCGAGCCTTGCGAGCGAGGCTTCATCCGGCAGCCCCGAACCTGGACTAAGCCCCTGCGGACTTAGCCCGACGCCGCCGAGCGACGGGTTCACCCGCGTCGGATCCGGCAGCGGGTTTGGGCCCGGATTGGGGTAGTCACTTATACTCATGATACTTGCCCACCTCGACGCCTTCGAGCACGCCAAGCGAATCTTCCGTCAGGACCGCGAGCGAACAATAGAGCGAGACGAGATAGGAGGCGATCGCCTTGTGGTTGATGCCCATGAAGCGGACCGAGAGGCCCTTGCTTTGTTCGCCGGGAAGGCCGGGCTGATAGAGGCCGACAACGCCCTGCTTGGATTCACCGGTCCGGATCAGCAGGATGTTGGTCTTGCCGCCCTTGACCTCGAGCTTGTCCGACGGGATCAGCGGAATGCCGCGCCAGGTCAGGAACGGCGAGCCGAACAGGTTGATCGTCGGCGGCGGAACGCCACGACGGGTGCACTCGCGGCCGAAGGCAGCGATGGCGAGCGGATGGGCGAGGAAGAAGGCGGGCTCTTTCCACACCCGCGAGATCAGCTCGTCAAGGTCGTCAGGGGTCGGCGCGCCGGTGCGGGTCTTGATCTTCTGGGCGGGCGCGGCGCTGGCGAGCAGGCCGTACTCCTTGTTGTTGATCAGCTCGCTTTCCTGCCGCTCCTTGATGATCTCGATGGTGAGGCGGAGCTGCTCTTTGATCTGGTTGTGCGGGACCGAATAAAGGTCCGAAACGCGGGTATGGATGTCGAGCACGGTATTGACGGCCGACAGCATGTATTCGCGCGGGGTGTCGACATAGTCGACGTAGGTGTTGGGCAGTGCGCGCTCGTCGCGCAGCGAGCAGGCAACTTCGACGCTGTCCTCGTCCTTCACGCGGTTCACGCGATAGATGCCGGCTTCGACCGGAACCCAGTTCAGGAAATGCACGAGCCATCGCGGGGTGATGCTCGACATTTGCGGTACGGTTTTGGTCGCGTTGGCTAATTGCCTCGCTGCGACATCGCCCAATGCTGTTTGTTCTTCGTCTGCCATGTTGGCCTCCGCATCTGTTATATTGGAGAATAAATTGCTTCAATCACGCGCGAAATTAGATCGCGCATTGCGCCTCATGCGTCAATAGGAGATTTATATTCCTGCTCCACCATCGAAGGTGTCGCTGCGCGCCTGTGCCTGGACGATGTTGCTGTTCGGCGGCACGCTGCGCGTGAGCCAGACATTGCCGCCGATCGTGGATCCGCGCCCGATCGTGACCCGCCCCAGAATGGTGGCGCCTGCATAGACGACGACGTCGTCTTCAACGATCGGGTGTCGCGGCAATCCTTTGACCAGTGCACCGCTCTCGTCAACGGAGAAGCGTTTCGCGCCGAGTGTCACCGCCTGATAGAGGCGCACGCGCTCTCCGATCACGGCGGTCTCGCCGATCACCACGCCGGTGCCGTGGTCGATGAAGAAGCTGGGGCCGATTTCGGCGCCCGGATGAATGTCGATCCCCGTCGCCGAATGGGAGCTTTCCGCGACGATACGCGCGATGATCGGCAGATCGAGCTTGTAGAGCACGTGCGCGATCCGGTGATGCACGACGGCCTTGATGCCGGGGTAGCTGAGCAGCACTTCCTCTTGGCTTTTCGCCGAGGGGTCGCCGTCATAGGCGGCGCGCACGTCGCTGTAGAGGATTTCCAAGATCGCAGGCAGGCGATCGGCGAAATTCTGAACGATGTCCCGTGAAGCGCTCTCGGCGTCGTTGACGTCTCGGCCGGCGAGTGCGGCGGTGAACACGAGTTCGCGGACAACTTGCTTGCTGAGGCCTTCGAGCGCTTTGTCGAGCGTGTAACCGACGAAATAGTCGAGCGCGCCGTTCATTGCCGCTCTCGCGCCACCGTAGCGGCGCGGAAACAGCGAGGAAATGATTCCCGAGACGATTTCGGAGAGGTCACGTGGAGAGGGAAGCTCCAGCACGTTTCCGTCGCGATCCACCGTTCGCGCGGATGCGCCCCGCGCACTCCGGAGTGCGCCGACGATGCCGTCAATTTTAAAGGTCACGGGATTGATCTGCCTCTCTCGCGCCAAGCAGTTAGGGCTTGCACGAAGATGTTAGAAATCGCCGCGGCGGAGTCGAACCAAGAAGAAGTGCTAAGCAAATTCCCAAAATGGAAACGCCCGGCCTCTAAGAGGCCGGGCGTTTCTTCGCTCCCCCAGAAAAAGCGAGCGTCAGTTGCTCTTCGTCGTGACCTTGTCGTAGACACCGCCGTCAGCGAAGTGCTCCTTCTGCGCCTCGGCCCAGCTCGGGAAATACTGCTCGAGCTTGAAGGTCTTGATCGGCGGGAACTTCTCGGCGTTCTTCGCGAGCACGGCTTCGTCACGCGGACGGAAGTTGTGCTTGGCGATGATGGTCTGGCCTTCCGTGCTGAACAGGTAGTCGAGGTAGCCCTTCGCGGCTTCCGCGGAATTGCGCTTTGCCGTGATGATGTCGTTTACGGCAACCGGCGGTGCGGCCTCGATGCTGAGCGACGGATAGACGACGTCGAACTTGTCACCGAACTCGGCGAGCACGAGCGCAACCTCGTTCTCGAAGGTGATGAGCGCATCGCCCACGTCGCGCTGCGTGAAGGTGGTGGTAGCGCCGCGTCCGCCGCCATCGAACACCGGTACATTGGCGAACAGCTGTCCGACGAACTCGCGGGCCTTGTCCGCGCTCTTGTTGTTGTTCTCTAGCGCATAGCCCCACGCTGCGAGATAGGTATAGCGCCCGTTGCCGGAGGTCTTGGGATTCGGGATCACGACCGAGATGCCGGGCTTGGCGAGATCATTCCAATCCTTGATGCCCTTGGGATTGCCCTTGCGCACGATGAACACGGTTGTCGTGGTATAGGGCGCTGCGTCGTGCGGGAACTTCTTCTTCCAATCTGCGGCGATCACCTTCTTCTCGGCCAGGAAGTCGAGATCGGTCGGCTGGTTGAACGTCACCACGTCGGCTTCGAGTCCGTTGGCGACGGCGAGTGCCTGCTTGGTCGAGCCGCCGTGCGACTGGTTGACGGTGATGTCCTTGCCCTTCTCTTTCTTCCAATAGGCAGAGAAAGCGGGGTTAATCTCTTTGTAGAGCTCGCGCGAGACGTCGTAGGACGCGTTGAGGAGGGTGTTCTCATCGGCAAGAGCGGCGAACGGAGCAAGGGCCGCGAGCCCGAGTCCGAGAAGGGTTTTGCGCAAAGTCGTCATCGTTGGCCTTTCTTCGATTTCGCGAGGAAGATACGCGAGGTGGTTGAATGGAAAAAGGGGCCGGTTCGAGGAAACGAACCGGCCCGGAGGAGAACCGCGGTCGGTGACCACCGTGGTCCAGGGAGAGTGAGTGTCAGGCACCGGGCTGCGTCTCGATCGTGACGATGATCGGCAACGCGGTGAATGACGAAACGAAAGGATGAGGAGAGGAAACGCGAGTTTGAGTGAGAAGGACCGCTAGGGGCGTGGCTCCCCGCGAGGTCCGGCGGAAGTCATGCAGCCCTCGCTTTCTGCTTCGGCCCGCGGCCGAATTGAGCAAGGGCAGCGCGTTCGGCGTCTCTGGGAGCCGAAAAGATCTTTCCGTCGAGCGGATAGTAGCGCGGCAGAGAAGCATGGAACCGGTAGCTCTTTTCGCTGTCCTGGCGAACAACGATGCCGGCAGTCTCGTCGGCAACTTCGATGACAAATGCGTCTGACATGAGATGTCCTTTCCCGTACGTCGGCGGGCTAACTCGCAAAGAATGTGAAGGGTTGCGTTGGGTGCGGCGGCTGGGCGTGGCCAAGTCCGCGCTTGAAATCAACAACACCGACAAGCGAGCGCGAACGCGGTTCCGGCGGACGGCAGGCCCGAAGCCTTCGGGTGGAGGACTGTGGTAGAGAACGTCATGGCTGCTCCTTAGCGTTTGATGACGCGGCGCAAGTGAACCTCGAAATCACCGCGGCGAACGCAAATCGCGTTGCAAGACGATCAAGCCCGCAACAGGCTCAAGGGTCAAATAACAAGAAGTGCGAAGCATTCAATCGAAGCGGCATTGCACCTGACTATCCTGGAAATTCGCTGTCGGGCCGCTATTGCTGAAATTGGAATAAGCAAAGAAGAATTTGGATATTCGCTATTCTGGCAAGGGAGGCTACATCTGACTCGACACGCGCTCCCGCTTTGCGGGCCGACGACGAAGGACCCCACGGGCGGCCATGAATTTTCAGCAGCTTCGCATCATTCGCGAGACGGTTCGGCGTAACTTCAACCTGACCGAAGCGGCTCAGGCGCTGCTGACGTCGCAGTCGGGCGTGAGCAAGCATATCCGCGATCTCGAGGAGGAACTCGGGCTCGAGATCTTTGTGCGTCGCGGCAAGCGCCTGCTCGGGCTCACTGAGCCCGGCCAAGAGGTGGTGGCGGTCGCTGAGAGAATTCTTCTCGAATCCGAAAACATGATGCTGCTTTCGCAGCAATTCTCGAAGCGCGATACCGGAACGCTGAGCATCGCGACGACGCACACTCAGGCGCGCTACATGCTGCCCGAGGTGATCGCGAAGTTCAAAGCGGACTTCCCGGATGTGCGCCTTGTGCTGCATCAGGCAAGCCCGAAGGAGATCGCCGCGATTCTGCTCGAGGGCAGCACCGATCTCGGTATCGCGACCGATGCCTTGGAAGACAACGCTGGGATCATCACATTCCCCTATCACCGCTGGTCGCACGGCGTGGTTGTCCCTAAGGATCATCCTTTGCTGACGTCCAATACTCTCACGCTCGAAGCGATCGCGGATTATCCGATCATCACCTACGACGAGGGGCTGACTGGCCGCACGCGGATCGACAAAGCCTTCGAACGGGCTGGAATCGAGCCCGATATCGCGATGTCGGCGCTCGATGCCGACGTCATAAAGGCCTACGTGGAACTCGGATTGGGTGTCGGCATTATCGCTTCGATGGCGTTCAACGCGAATCGCGATCACGGGCTCGTTCTGTTGAACAGCTCGCATTTGTTCGAGGAGAACGTGTCGAGCTTGGCGGTTCGGCGCGGAAGGTTTTTGCGCTCCTATGTGTATCGGTTCATCGAGCTTTTGGCGCCCGAGATAACCGAGCAGCGCGTGCGCCGCGCGGAGCTTGGCCGCTGAGTGCGGAAAGCTGATTTCGCGGCGCTTCGCTTGCCGCGATCATGATGACACCATGACAAAGACTTCCGCGCTGAGTGGATGAATCTCTGCGGTATTGTTCATAAGCTCAGCACTTCTTCTTGGTTCGCTTGCAGTAGGGGGCCGCCTACGTTCGACGCGAGTTAAGCCAAATTAGAGGAACTCACCAAATGTCATTGTCTCGTATTTCCCGCCGTACCGCCCTGGCGCTGGGCGCATCGGTTGGCCTCGCAGGCCTTGCGGCCGCCTCGCAGGCCGCCGAGCTTCTGAACGTTTCGTATGACCCCACGCGCGAGCTTTATCAGGAATTCAACGCGGCCTTCGCCAAGCACTGGAAAGCCGAGAGCGGCGAAGACGTCACCATCAAGCAGTCGCACGGCGGCTCGGGCAAGCAGGCTCGCGCGGTTATCGACGGCCTCGAGGCCGACGTCGTGACGCTCGCACTCGCCGGCGACGTTGATCAGCTCGCGACCAAGGGCAACCTCATTCCGGCCGATTGGCTGAAGCGCCTCCCGGACAACTCCGCTCCTTACACCTCGACCATCGTGTTCCTGGTTCGCAAGGGCAATCCGAAGGGCATCAAGGACTGGGCTGATCTCGGCAAGGAAGGCGTCGAGGTCGTGACGCCGAACCCGAAGACCTCGGGCGGCGCCCGCTGGAACTATCTCGCGGCTTGGGGCTACGCCCTGAAGCAGGACGGCGGCAGCGAGGAAAAGGCGAAGGACCTCGTGACCAAGATCTACAAGAACACCAAGGTTCTTGATTCTGGCGCTCGCGGCTCGCTCACCACCTTCACCGAGCGCGCCATCGGCGACGTGCTGATCTCTTGGGAAAACGAGGCTTACCTCGCCACCAAGGAACTCGGCCCCGACAAGTTCGAGATCGTGACGCCGACCGTTTCGATCCTTGCTGAACCGTCCGTATCTGTCGTCGACAAGGTCGTCGACAAGAAGGGCACCCGCAAGCTCGCTGAGGCCTATCTCAAGTATCTCTATACGCCGGAAGGCCAGGAGATCGCCGGTAAGCACTACTATCGTCCGCGCGATGCGAAGGCGGCCGAAAAGTACAAGGCTCAGTTCTCGCCGGTGAAGCTGTTCACCATCGACGATGTGTTCGGTGGCTGGACCAAGGCGACGGAAATCCACTTCAAGGACGGCGGCGTGTTCGATCAGATCTACGTGCCGGGCAGCAAGAGCTAACACTCTGCATGAAGGGTTCTGCCGCCCCGCCTCGCTTCTCTTCCGAAAGCGAGGGCAGGAGCGGCAGAGCCGCCTTTCTCTCTCAATGCGAGGGAGCTGATCTCCCTCTCGGAGGACTAGTTTCATGACCACCGTCTACGCGATGCCAGTGATGAACACGGCCGTAGTGGTGTTGGCTGCGATTGCAGCGCTTTCGGTCGCCAAAGCTTCGAACGTTCTGATGATCCGCTGCTCGGCCAAGTCCGCGGCGCGCTTCTGTCGCCGCTGAGCCGCGCAGAAGCAGAAACAAAGATCCAGACACGTCGAACCTTTGAAAGATCATCTCATGACGACCACGCTCATCATTCCGGGCCTCAATTCGAGCGGCTCCGCTCATTGGCAGACCTGGTTCGAAACACAGGTTCCCAACGCCGTGCGCGTCATCCAGCGCGATTGGAAGCGCGCCGATCTCGCCGAATGGGCGAGCCGAGTCCGCCGCGAGATCACGCGTCACCCCGGCCCGATCGTGATTGCGGCCCATAGCTTTGGTGTGCTTGCCGCCGTGCAGGCCGCTGAGGATCACCGCGAACGTATCGTCGGGGCTTTGCTGGTGGCGCCCGCCGACCCCGACAAGTTCGGCGTCAGCGATCTCTTGCCGCAAGGGCCGCTCGGATTTCGAAGCACGATTGTCGCCTCGACCAACGATCCGTGGCTGAGCTTCGCGCGCTCGGTCGATCTCGCCACGCGGTGGGACGCGAACCTCATCAGCCTCGGCGCCGCCGGCCACATCAACACGGATGCCGGCTATGGTCCCTGGCCCTATGGCCTCGCCCTGTTGCGGGAGTTCAATGAGCAACTCTCGTTAACCGCCAAGGCGCATCCTGAGCATCGCCGTTCGATTCGCAAGTTTGCGGACGCAGAGCACGCGCGTGGCGAATCGGACAGGCGCGCATCGCTCGTTTAGCGAGCGCCTTAGGTTGGGTGCTGCAACCAAATTAACGGAAATCCGTACGCTTTGTTTGTCGCCGTACAACGTTAGGCGCCAAATTCGCGTCTCCGCGGCCACATTGTGTCGGAAATATAAAACATTGAAGCGGACGCGCTTGAGTTCCGGTTGGGGAATAAGGAAACTACAAGCAGAGTCAATACGTTATTACGGAGTTGACCGCTAATATAACGGAGAAGGTTGGGATGGTTGGGGGACTTATTGGAAGTGTCTGGCGTACGGCGTTTGTCGCCGCCGGATTGTTCGGCGCAGTTGGCGTAATGCCGGCTGCCGCGGCGGATCTGGGCGGCAACTGCTGCGCCGATCTTGAAGAGCGGATCGCCGAGTTGGAGGCGACGACCGCGCGCAAGGGCAACCGCAAGGTCTCCTTGGAGCTTTACGGTCAGGTCAACCAGTCCATCATCTTTTGGGACGATGGAAGAGAGGACAACGCCTACGTTGTCACCAATGACAATTCCCGCACCCGCATCGGTTTCCGCGGCAAGGCCAAGATCGATTCCGAGTGGGAAGCCGGCTACCGCCTGGAGATCGGCGTTCGTACCGCGAATTCGAAGCGGTTCACGCAGAGCAACCCGCTCGGCGATGACACCAAAGCTGATGTCGGCCTCGATCTGCGCGACAGCTATTGGTACCTGAAGAACAAGAAGCTCGGCACCGTTTCGCTTGGCACGCAGGCCGCAGCAACGGACGGCATCACGGAATCGAACCTCACGCAGACCAAGGACTTCTCCAAGTACTCCGACGTGGAGGATACGGGCCTCGGCCTGTTCCTGCGTTCGAGCACGAGCGGTGACCTTTCGGCTCTGTCCTGGCGTCGCCTTCTCATCGATTCGGGCGACCAGCCCGGCGACGGCGACCGCCGTCAGAACGCAATCAAGTACGAAACCCCGGCATTCGCTGGCTTCACCGCATCGGCATCGTGGGGCGGCGATGACTATTGGGATATCGCGCTGCGCTATGCGGGCGAGTTCGCGGGCCTGAAAGTCGCTGCTGGCATTGGCTTCCTGCAGATCACCGACGGCCCCGAAACCAAGCACGAGTGCCCCGCACGCGGTCAAGGCACCTCGAAGAGTGACGAGGAATGCCAGCACTTCGGCGGCTCGGTCAGTGTCGTGCACGAGGCCACAGGCCTGTTCGTGAACGCAGGTGCTGGCCAGGTGAAGGACGACGTCATCGCGTCGGTGCCGGCCTTCTCGGGCTCGAACCCCGACAACAAGTCGAGCTTCTGGTCGGTCCAGGCCGGTATCGAGAAGAAGTTCAATTCGCTCGGCAAGACCACGATCTACGGCGAATATTATGACTACACCGGTGGCGCCATCGCTCGCCAGGTCAGCGGAACGGATCCGCTGAACACCGTTCTAGCTGCGCCGGCGCAGATCTGGAGCAGCGATCTCCAGGTCTACGGATTTGGCATCGCTCAGGGGATCGATGCTGCGGCGATGGTGCTTTATCTCAACTATCGTCACGTCGAAGGTGGTTTGACGCTGGTTGAAAACGGCACCTCGGACCTCGCCAAGGCGTCGTTCGACGATCTCGATCTCGTGCAGGCTGGCGCGATCATCAAGTTCTAGTCGACACCCGACAAACGAGCACACTTTAGAAAGGGCCGCCTCCAAAGGGCGGCCCTTTCCGCATTTTTCCCTTAGCTTTCGGGACCCTCGCCTATTCTCTCAAACGCATAAGCACATATTTTCTTCTTGGTTCGTCCGCACCTGGGATGCCGCTACGTTGTCGGATATGAAAACGATTGCGGCACCTTTGATATCTATGTCCACAGCAGAACCCGAAGAGCGGGATGTCGGCGTCGACGCCTCCATTCCCGAAGCGACAGCACGTGACGTTCCCGTCATTGTCGGATCCAATTTGCGTCGTCTTCGAAAGGCCCAGGGGCTTTCGCTCGAGCGTTTGGCGGAACTGTCAGGCGTAAGCCGCGCCATGCTCGGCCAGATTGAAACTGCCAAAAGCGTACCGACCGTGAGCCTGCTATGGCGGGTGGCGGATGCGCTCGGCGTTCCAGTCGCAACGTTGGTCGCCACCGAGCGGGAGCCGACGGTCGTCGTCGTGAGCCGCGACCGCGCAAGCGTTCTGGTCACCAGCGAAGGCCGTTACGCCGCGCGCAGTCTGTCGCCGGCAAATCGCCAGCGTTCGACCGGCTTTTTCGAGCTGACCATCGCAGGTGGCCATCGCGAGGAGTTCCAGCCGGCTCAGATCGGCACGCGTCACAATCTGGTGGTCGCCCAGGGGCGTCTCACGGTCGCCGTCTCCGGGGATGCGCCGACAACGCTCGAACAGGGCGATGCAATCGCTTTTGAGGCGTCAAACGCCTATGTCATTGAAAACGCATCATCATCACAAGCGACCGCCTATCTCGTGGTGGTCGGGCCGACACCATGATCGGCTAATCCAGGATTTCGAATAACGATCGCAGTTCTTGTTAGTTCTGGTTCTAAGAGGCCGATCATAGGGTGCGCGGACGCCAAGTCTGGGGGAGTTCTCTTGCTTTCTAAATACATACAAGTCGAGAAACTGATCTCCTGGACGGCACTGCTGTGTTCTGTCTCTGTGATAGTCGCCTTGACGATTGCGCACTGACACACAGGCAGTAGATCAAAATGGCTTACGCGCGCGCTAAAAGGGTTCTGCCGGGATTCGGGCTGTCGCTTGGATTCACGCTGGCCTATTTGTCCCTCATCGTCCTCATTCCTCTTTCTGCCGTCTTCATCAAATCGGCCGGCATGGGGTGGGAAAACTTCGTCAACGCCGTCACCGCGCCGCGCGTCATCGCCTCCTTCAAATTGAGTTTCGGCGCCTCTCTCCTGGCTGCCGCGATCAATGTCGTGTTCGGCCTGATCCTGGCCTGGAGTTTGGTGCGCTATACCTTCCCCGGCAAGAAGCTCGTCGACGCGCTGATCGACCTGCCGTTTGCGCTTCCGACCGCGGTCGCCGGCATCTCGCTCACCGCTCTTTATGCCAAGAACGGTTGGGTCGGCAGCTTGCTGGAGCCGTTCGGCATCAAGGTGGCGTTCACGCCGCTCGGCATTTTGATCGCGCTGGTGTTCATCGGTCTCCCATTCATCGTTCGCACCGTCCAGCCGATCATCGAGGATCTCGACGCCGAGTTCGAGGAAGCCGCCGCCAGCCTAGGCGCCACTCGCTGGCAGACTTTCCGCCGCGTCGTTCTCCCAAGCCTCATACCTGCGCTCCTCACCGGGTTCGCGCTCGCATTCGCCCGCGCCGTTGGCGAATACGGCTCGGTCATCTTCATCGCCGGCAACATTCCGCTCGTCTCGGAAATCACGCCGCTGATGATCATCACCAAGCTCGAGCAATACGACTATGAGGGCGCAACCGCCGTCGCATCCGTGATGCTCATCTTCTCGTTCATATTGCTTCTGATCATTAACGGCCTGCAGGCCTGGACGACCAAGCGCACGGGGAGGAACGCCTAATGGCCGGAGCTGCTGCACATCTCTCGCCCCATTCGGGTTCCGCGACACGCTTCGAAGCCAACCTCGCAACGCGCGACAGGCGGTGGGTCAAGTACACGCTGCTCGCCGTCGGGCTCTCCTACTTCGCACTGTTTCTTCTGCTCCCGCTTGTTGCCGTGTTCATCGAAGCCCTGCGCAAGGGCTGGGAAACCTACTTCGCGGCCCTGGTGGAACCTGATGCGCTTTCCGCCATCAAGCTGACCCTGATCGCCGCCGCCATCTCGGTGCCGCTGAACCTTGTCTTCGGCATCGCAGCCGCATGGGCCATCGCCAAGTTCGAGTTTCCCGGCAAGCACCTTCTCATCACCTTCATCGACTTGCCGTTCTCGGTTTCGCCGGTTGTCGCAGGCCTGATCTACGTATTGATCTTCGGCGCGCACGGCTGGTTCGGACCCTGGCTCATCGACAACGACATTCGCGTCATCTTCGCCATTCCCGGTATCGTGCTGGCCACGGTCTTCGTCACCTTCCCGTTCGTCGCCCGCGAGCTAATTCCGCTGATGCAATCGCAGGGTCGCGACGAAGAGGAGGCGGCCGTGACGCTCGGCGCTTCGGGATTGCAGACGTTCTGGCGCGTGACGCTGCCCAACGTGAAGTGGGCGCTGCTTTACGGCGTCATTCTTTGCAACGCACGCGCCATGGGCGAGTTCGGAGCCGTGTCGGTCGTGTCCGGCCATATTCGCGGCGAGACCAACACCATGCCGCTGCACGTCGAAATTCTATACAATGAGTACCAGTTTGCGGCCGCTTTTGCCGTCGCATCGTTGCTCGCGCTGCTGGCACTCGTAACCCTGACCGTCAAGACTTACATCGAGTGGCGGGCGGGTCTTTCAACCGCCGAGGAGACGTCTTCATGAGCATCGAGGTCAAGAACATCTCCAAGTCGTTCGGCTCCTTCAAGGCGTTGAACAACATTAACCTCGATCTGCCGCCGGGCGAGCTGATTGCCTTGCTCGGACCCTCGGGCTGCGGAAAGACGACGTTGCTCCGCATCATCGCGGGCCTAGAAACGGCGGATGAAGGCTCGATCATTCTTTCGGGCGAGGACGCGTCCAACAAGCATGTCCGCGAGCGTCAGGTCGGCTTCGTGTTCCAGCACTACGCCCTGTTCCGCCACATGACGGTGTTCGAGAACGTCGCCTTCGGCCTTCGGGTGAAGCCCAAGGCCCATCGCCCGCCCGAGAAGGAGATCCGCGCGAAGGTTCATCGCCTGCTCGATCTCGTCCAGCTCGATTGGCTCGCCGACCGCTTCCCCGCCCAGCTCTCGGGCGGCCAGCGCCAGCGCATCGCGCTCGCTCGCGCGCTCGCCGTCGAGCCGCAGGTTCTCCTGCTCGACGAGCCGTTCGGTGCGCTCGACGCCAAGGTCCGCAAGGAACTGCGTCGTTGGCTGCGCCGCCTGCACGACGAGCTACACATTTCGTCTGTGTTCGTGACGCATGACCAGGAAGAGGCCCTCGAGGTTTCCGATCGCATCGTGCTGATGAACAAGGGCCGCATCGAGCAGATCGGCTCGCCGCGCGAGATCTACAACGAGCCGGCAACCTCCTTTGCCTACAGCTTCATCGGCACCGTGAACGAGTTCCGCGGCCACGTCGAAGGCGGCTATGTCCGCGTCGGCAACGATCTCCTGCCTCACAACCGCACGGATCTCAACGACGGCGCGTCGGTGATCGCATTCGCGCGCCCGCACGATACCGAGATCATCAAGGGTGCCGAAGGCGAGGGCGTTGCGGCCAAGGTCAACAGGATCCTCTCCAGCGGCGCCATCACCCGCGTCGAGCTGATCGCCAATGGAGATGCGCGCCAGGGCAAAAAGGACTACTTCGAGGTCGAGGTAACGCCCGCCGATCTCGCCGCACTGAGCCTGGCGACCGGAGAGGCCGTGCGCATCAAGAGCCGCCGCTTGAGCCTGTTTGGCGACAAGTGACGGCCGTTAAGACCTCCTGGTAGAGAGCGATACGCGTCATGACGAGGATGAGGGAGTGCCGCCCCATACGCGCAGGCCGATGCCGCAGCATCGGCTGGGCGCTTGAGCGGTGTTGACGCTTCCTAAGAAGCCCGCTTTTCGTCTTCTCTTTTCTGGCGCCTCGTTCGGTGCCATCCTACCAACCAGCTTTCTCCGTGCCGCTTCGCGCGCTTAGCAGACCACCCGGTTTGCGGCGGTCGCTGGCGCTGCCACATAGCATCACAGGTTTCAAAATGAACTTTCAGCAGCTTCGCATCATCCGTGAGACGGTCAAACGCAACTTCAATCTCACCGATGTCGCCAACGCGCTTTACACCTCGCAATCCGGTGTCTCGAAGCACATCAAGGATCTCGAGGACGAACTGGGCGTCGAGCTTTTCGTCCGTCGCGGCAAGCGCCTCCTCGGCCTGACTGAGCCGGGACGTGAGCTCGTGGGCATCGTCGAGCGCATTCTTCTCGATACGCAGAACATCAAGAAGCTCGGCGAGCAATTCGCAAACAAGGATCGCGGCCAGCTCGACGTCGCGACCACGCACACCCAGGCACGCTACGCGCTGCCGCACGTCGTCGCCAAGTTCCGCAATGTCTTCCCCAACGTGCACCTCGTGCTGCACCAGGGCAGCCCGACCGAAATCGCCCGCATGCTGGCCGACGGCACGGCCGATATCGGCATCGCGACGGAATCGCTGCAGGACGCAAATGAGCTCGTCTCGTTCCCCTATTATACGTGGCACCACGGCGTCATCGTGAAGGCTGGGCACGCGCTCGAGCAGGAGGAGAAGCTGACCCTCGAGGCGCTCGCCGAGTGGCCGCTGATCACCTATAGCGAAGGCTTCACCGGCCGCCCGAAGGTCGACAAGTCGTTTGCCGACGCCGGCATCGTGCCCGACATCGTGCTCTCCGCCTTGGACGCTGACGTGATCAAGGCCTATGTCGAGCTGGGCCTGGGCGTCGGGATCGTCGCGTCGATGGCATTCGATGCCGTTCGTGATCCTGGGCTTCGGCTGATCGACGCGCACCACCTCTTCGAGGAGAACGTCTCCCGGATCGCGGTGCGCCGCGGTACCTACCTCAGAGGCTACGCTTACCGCTTCATTGAGTATTGCTCGCCCGCGCTGACCGAGCAGGTGGTGAAAGCCGGCGTCGAGAACACGGCCGAATCGGGCCGCGTCTAAACGCGAAGTCTTCGATTTTTCGTATTTTTTGCATCTTGGAGCCACGATCTCCAAGAATGGCCACACTTACCGTGTTTGGAAACCAAATGAGGTGTGTGCGGGTTGATGTATTACTGAGCGGTATCGACGGCTTGGATGGCATCGCCCGGAATGGAACGAAAATTGTCCCTACGCCCCCCTTGGCCGGTCTCCTACTTTTTGGCTCTTTCGATCATCGCTCTGGCGGTGCCGCTGCTCGCGTTGCTCGGGATGGAAGCAGCGCGGCTGACGTCCAGCGAGCGCGCGCGCCTCTTTGGTGAAACCAAGCGCACGGCGGAACGCATCTCGGCTGATCTCGATCAGACCCTGAACGGCTACATCGCCGTGCTCGAGTCGCTGGCGACCACCCCGGCTCTCGCTGAGGATGATTTCGCGACCGTGTATCGGCAAGCCGAGGCGGCGCTGAAATCTCGCGGCCTCTACGCTTTCCTGCGCGACATGAACGGCCAGCAGCTTTTCAACACGCGGGTTCCCTACGGCGCGCCCTTGCCGATTAGCCAGGGCTTCGACGATCGGTTCCTCCAGCACAAGCGGCCCTACGTCTCCGACGTGGTGATCGGCGACGTCGCCAAGAAGGCCGTGATGGCGGTCAGCGTTCCGGTCATGCGCGAAGGAAAGTTGCGCTATGTCCTGTCGCTGTCGCTCGAACCGGTTTTGATGAAGGAGCTGCTCGATCGCCAGAAGTTGCCGCCGGACTGGCGCGCGACGATTACCGATCGCGAGGGAACGATCATTGCCCGCACGCGCCTCCACGATCGTTTTGTCGGCAGGCCTCTAACCGACGTTCCCAAAGCCGAGGAAGCCGGTAGCGTGCCTCAGGGAACCGACGTCGAGGGCCGCCCCGTGAACTGGGGAACCGCAACCTCCGGTGTCGGCGAATGGATCGTCTACGTGTCGGTGCCGACTGCGCTCGTCGATGCCGCCGCGCGCGAAGCCCTGTTGAGTTACGTGCTCATTGTGGCTGCGTTCACCTGCGTCGGCATTGCCGGCGCGGTTGGCGTGGCGCGGGTGATCACGAAGCCGCTCAATCAGGCGGAAAGCGCGGCCAAGGCGCTCGGCGAAGGCCGCACGGTCGAGTTCGCGCCGACGCTGATCACCGAAGCCAATGCGATCGGCGAGGCGTTGGTCGAAACCGCCAAATTGCGCGAGCAGGCCGAGCAGCAGATCCTGCTCCTGATGCGCGAGGTCAATCATCGCTCGAAGAACATGCTGGCGGTTGTGCAGGCCATCGCGCGCCAGATGCCGTCGACTGACCCGAAGCAATTCGTGCGTCAGTTCTCGGATCGGATCGTGGGCCTCGCCGCCAGCCAGGATCTCTTGATCGAGAGCAATTGGCAGGGTGTCCGCGTCTCCGACCTGGTGCGCTCCCAGCTCTCGCTGTTCCGGGAGCTGATCGGCACCCGCATCGAGATCTCCGGTCCGCCCGTGCGCTTGCAGCCGCCCGCGGCACAGGCCATCGGTATGGCGCTGCACGAGCTTGCGACCAATGCCAGCAAGTACGGCGCCCTGTCCGACGCCGAGGGCCGTGTCGAGGTGTCGTGGCGCCTCGCGGGGTCGGGTGAGGAGCGCGAGTTCTTGCTCGATTGGGTCGAGAACGACGGTCCGGCCGTCACCCCGTCGGAGCGGCGCGGCTTCGGCTACACCATCATGGTGGCCATGGTCGAAAAGTCGCTCGATGCCGAGGTGAAGGTCGACTACGCCCCGACGGGCCTCTCCTGGAAGGTGCGGGCGCCGGCCCGCTGCACGTACGAAGGGCCCGAAACCGCGGGTCGTGCCGCGAAGCGTCAAGGCGCGAAAGACGCCGCAAAGGAAGACGCCGCAAAGGACAAGGATCGCGGTGCCGCCTGAGGCCGCCCGCGGTTGGTCGTCGTTTTACTTGCAGATGTTGCCGAGCCCATTTGGACCGCGCCGGGCCAGGTCGAGGTGGAAGTGGTCGGCGTGCGCGCGGTCGTAGTTGGGGCTGAGCACGGTGGTGAACTGCTGGCATGCCCCGCGCCGGACCTGGCGCAGGAACGCCTGCTCGGTCTCATTGCCGTTCCATCCGCCGAGGACAGTGATCTTGCGCCCGTCCGATAGCTTGAAGCCGGAGACATCGACGGCGTTGGCGTAGCCGTGCTCGGAGAGCTTGGCGCCCGACACATGATTCATCGGACGGCAGGAATAGGAGCCGGCGATCGTGAGTTCGGCCAGCTCCGCGCCGAAATAATAGCGTGCCGCCGGCACCACGCTTTCGCGCGTCCAGCGTTCGATCTGGGGGATCATCGGGCAGCGCAAGAGCGCAGCCGGCTTGAGGCTCACGCGGCCGTCATAGACGGCGCTGAGTTCGAACGGCTTTTCTGTGCCGCAGACGCTTGGACCTCCGAGCGCGGATCGGCTTGCGATGAAGGTCGTATGCGAGAGGATGCCGGATGCGAGGCAGGCGTTCTCTTCCTTCCCCCGCCAAGGCTCGTACTTGGCGACGAAGTCTGGTCCGGAGCTGCATCCGGAAAGCAGCGCCGATGCAAGGATCGGCAGCACGAGAACGCGACTGAGACGCATGACGTCGGGACACTAAACCCGTTAGGGCTAATAAAGGGTGAATGTCCCATCCTCCCGCGTCTGTCATCGCAGACATTGCGGGCTGTTTGCGGTCCGTTTTGCGGCGGCTGTTTGGCTGGCTCGCGACAGTTTTCCGACAGCATTCCCTCACTTATCCACAAAGAAGTGGGAGGGCTTATTGCGAATCCGTACACATCCTAATCGAGTGACTGCTACAATCTGAGCTGTCCAGATCGTGAGGCGCTCACCGGACTTGGCGCACATCCGTCCCTCTCAGAAGGATGGTCAGGCTCCGTATGCTGGGCACTGTATGCGTAAAGCGCCATCTATCCTACTCGTGCGTCGAGGCCCCGGCCCGTAGATAGAGCTGCTCGCTCGGCATCCCCCACGATGTTCCCTCGACGAGCAACATCTCTCTGCCTCCGGGGCCTTGTGACGTCTGCACTCCGACGATTGGAGCCAGTGACAACTAGAGCCCCCGACCATCAGAGCTGATGACGGGCGAGGAAGTCGAGCGTGGCGGCCTTGAAGGTTCGGTCGCCGACCGCCTTCATATGCTCTCGCCCTTCGATGACGAAGGCTTCCGCGCCGGGAATGAGCGCGGCGAGATCCGGCGCCGGCCCTCCGACCACGTCGCCGTCGCCGACAGCAACCAGCACCGGGGCTGCAATCGTCGCGACGGCCTCCGCCGTGATCGGCGCGCGGGCGGACCGGATGCAGGCCGCCAGCGCCTTGAGGTCGCTTTTTGTTTGCTCCGCGAACACCCGGAACGTACGCGCCGCCTGGCTCTTGACGTCATCGACGCTGGGCGCCTCGAGCGCATGCGCGATCGGACCGGTTCCCGCCATGCCGCGCACCATGTTGATGCCGAGCCCGCCGAACACGAGGCTTTGCACCCGCTCCGGATGCGCGAGCGCGAGGAACGCTGAGATGCGGGCGCCCATCGAATAGCCGATCACGTGCGCACGCGGGATGGTGAGATGATCGAGCAGGCGTCGCGCATCCTCGGCCATCAGCGGCGCGCCGTAGTCCTCGATCCTGTAGAGCTTCTCGCTCTCTCCGTGGCCGCGGTTGTCGAACCCGATGACGCGGTAGCCTGCGGCCAACAGGTCCTTCACCCATCCGGTATCCACCCAATTGGTATTGGCGTTGGAGGCAAACCCGTGAATCAGCAGCACCGGCTCAGCGTCGGAATTTTCCGGCCGTTCGTCGAAATAGGCGAGCTTCACCCCGTCGGAATCGAAGGTCGTCTTGGTCGGGCGTGGACGCATTCTGATCGCCTGCAATAGAGGTGGAAGAAGAGGTCCGGCGCGAAGAACCCGCCAGTGCCGATAGGCCCGCAGGGTGGCAGCAAACGGGCTTCGTTTGCAATGCCTTGCCGAATATTTGGACGAAGGTAGCGGGGCGATATGCGTCAGCACGTAGCCCCGGTCCGGCCGATGCGTCCCCTATCCTTTTCGGCTGCCTCCCGCTATGGTTTCCGGACACGACCACCTTGAGAGATGATCGCAATCCCATGGCCAAGATCGCAACGCCCCACTTCGCCAACGATCTCGGCGCCGAGAAGATCTTCGTCGGCGTCCGGGAGCTGCAGTGCATGGGCGCCCGCCCGCCGTTCGATCACCCGCACGTGTTCCTCGACATGGGCGCCGACAGCCAGATTCTCTGCCCCTATTGCTCCACGCTCTATGTCCACGATCCGCGTCTTGCCGCGGACGAGAGCGACCCCAAGGATTGCCTGGTCTCGTTCGCCGATATCGCGGCCTGATGGCGGGACGGCCGTGAGCCCAGTATGGCCTGAGCCGATGATCGGCGCCGGACGATGACCACCCCCACTTCGCCGCTTGTTTCAGTCGGAAGCGCCAACGTGCTGATCGCGGGCGGCGGCATCGGCGGCCTTGCGACCGCGCTCGCGCTCGCTAAGCGCGGCTTTGCGTCGGAAGTGCTGGAACGCCGTCCGGCCTTTGGCGAGGACGGTGCCGGTATTCAGATCGGGCCGAACGGAACGCGCATTCTTGAAGCGCTCGGCGCGGCGGAGTTTCTGAGGCCGCACGCAACAACGCCGGACGGGCTCCGCATCCGCGACGCGTCGAGCGCGCGTGTGCTTGCAACTTTTCCGCTCGGAAGCTGGCTTGCCGAACGCCACGGCGCGCCCTATTGGGCAGCCCACCGCCGCGATTTGCACAGTGCCCTGCTGGCCGCCGCAGAGCGTGAGCCGCTGATCCGTATTCGCACCGGCGTCGAGGTTGGCGCGGTGCACGAGCAAGGGCGCCATGTGGTGGCGGGCACGGCCACCGGGGAAAGCCTTGAAGGCGATGCTCTGGTTGCGGCCGATGGCGTGTGGTCGCGCTTGCGCGGGCGCGCGTTCGACGGCGACACGCCCGACTATACCGGCAAGAGTGCGGTACGGGCCGTAATCGCCGCTTACGACGTGCCGCCGGCCCTGCAGGCAAACAAGGTGCAGCTCTGGCTCGGCCGCAAGGTGCACGTCGTGCACTATCCTGTCAGCGCGGGGCGCGAGGTCGCACTGGTCGCGATCTTCGACGACGAGCACGTCACGAGCGATTGGAGCGCGCCGTGCGACCCCGCCTGGGTCGACGCACGCACCGCGGCGTTCGCGCCTCTGCTGCGGGAGCTGCTTGCGAAACCGGCCCAATGGCGCCACTGGTCGTTGATGGGCTTGAAACACGCCCCGCGTCTCGCGCACGGCCGGATCGCTTTGCTTGGGGATGCCGCGCATCCGATCCTGCCGTTTCTCGCGCAAGGCGGCGTCATGGCGCTCGAGGATGCGGTGGTTCTGGCGCGCGCGTTCTCGAATGAGCCGGCGCATCCCGAACGTGCGCTCCAAGCCTATGCGGAGGCGCGCGCTGCCCGTGTCGGCCGCGTCGGCGCTGCTTCACGCAAGAACGGACGCATCTATCATTTGGCCGGGCCTCCCGCCTTCGCACGGAATCTCGCGCTGCGGTTCGTGCCGGCCGAAACCTTCATGCGCGGCTACGATTGGCTCTACGGCTGGACTTTGCCTGAGTAGGACACACCGAATGCCGTGCTTTCAAAGCGAGTTGACGAAGCGGAGCAAGGCTTCGCGGTCTTCGGCGCTGAGGGCCGCATAGCCGTCGCGTGCGCGCTGGGCTTCGCCGCCGTGCCACAGGATCGCTTCCTCGACGTTGCGCGCCCGTCCGTCGTGAAGCAGGAACGTGTGGCCGTTGACGACCTCGGTCAAACCTACGCCCCAGAGCGGCGCGGTGCGCCATTCACGCCCGTCCGCATCACCCTCGGGGCGCCCGTCGGCAAGCCCATCGCCCATGTCATGCAGCAGGAAGTCACTGTAGGGCCAGATGAGTTGATGGCTGAGATGAGGCTGGGCCTTGGCTTCGCCGGTCGTGAAAGAGGGCTTGTGGCAGGCCGCGCAGCCGACCGAATAGAATAAGGATTTGCCCTTGAGCACGGTAGCGTCGCCCGGTTCGCGCCGCGCCGGCACCGCGAGGTTCTGCGCATAGAACGTGACGAGGTCCAGCAACTCGCCACTGAGCTCGAAGCCTCCGCCGCGCTCAGAATTTCCGTTCGGAGCATTGAGGCAGATTGTCTGTGCCTGCGTGCAGTCGCCCGAGGGAAACGGCATCAACGGGTTTGAAAGCCCGATGTCGCCGGCAGCCGCCGCCGCGCTCTGATCTACGATCGTCGGCTCGCCGGCCTTCCAGCCGAAGCGGCCAAGCATCACCTTCTTTTCCGAGAGCGACCACACTTCGTTTGTACGCCCCGAAATGCCGTCCTTGTCCACATCGTCCGGATCGGCATTGGCGCGGATGTCCGCTTCCGGGATCGCCTCGACAAGGCCGAGCCCGATCATCGGCGGCGCGACGCGCGGAGACAGCATCACCTTGGGGTGCAAGGGGCCGTAGGCGAGGTTGGTGATGGAATAGGAGGGCTTGCGAAGTGTCACGGCTTTGCCGCCCGCGAGCGTCACCGGGACATCCGTATAATCGATCCTCATCTGCCCTTCGCCGTCGTGCCCCTGGATGGCGATGTTCTGCAACTGCCCGCCGTAGACGGGATCGGGGATGGTCGTGGCGCGCCGCTCGGCGATGAGGCGTTTTTGCTCGTCGTTTTCCGGTGGAATGGAGAGGCGCAGGAACATCGAGACCGCCGTCTCGTCCGGGAAGTTCGCCAACGGCGGACGGCCGCGCCCGTCCTTTAGATGGCAGTTCTGGCAACCGCGCGCATTATAGAGAGGCCCAAGCCCGTCCGACGCCTTGGTGGACGAGGGGGCCGCAACCCACAGCTTGCGGAAGATCGCGTTGCCGACCTTGAAGCTGCCCTCGCCCTCGAAGCCGATGCCATGTGAGAAGTGAGAGAACGCGTCACGGTTGGTCACGCTCTCGCGCGAGGTGGCGCTTCCCCCCGGCTGATCTTCTCCAGGCTCGAGCGAAGCCGTCGCTGGAACCGGAGAGTTGGTGGCGCGGCCTTCGGAGACGAGCACCAGCCCACCCGCGGCCAACGGCACGAGGGCGGCAAAGACGATCGTCATCAACGACATGCGGGTAGGGTGGAGCATCGGCAAATCTCTAGAGCATTTGACGGACGATGTGTATCTGCGTCCGCCACCGGTTTTGCCGCACCCGTTTCGCCATTGCCTTACGCGATGTCAAAGGCTTGGCGGCGACAAGCCGGGCAGCATGAAGCACCCGGCATTTTCAAGATTAGTTAAGTCAGGAAAAGACTTGGCTCAAGGGTCAGAAGGCGACCTTGGTTCCCGCGATGACGGTGTCGAAGTCGTCTACATCGCGCGCAGGTGTGTCGCGGCCGGTCGCATCGACGAGGTCGAAATGGGCCGTGTGATGCCGATATCCGATATAGATCTGCATCTCCGCGGTCTCGATGTGTTGCACGACCCCGGCACCCAACACCTCGGCCTCGTTGCCGGAGATGCGCACCGCGGACCCGCTTGCATCCAGCGAGGCGAGAAAATCCGGTCTGTCGGTCGCACTCACAAAATCGCTGAACCAGCCGTACTCTCCGTAGAAGGCGGTCGGGCCAAGGTGGCTGTGGCGGGAAATCCAGCCGAGCTTGGTATAGACAAAACACGGATCCTCGGGTGTGCGCCTCACCCCGTCGAGATCCAGGATAGCCTCCTCCCAGGAGCGCCTTCCGGCCGCGAACGTGAAGTTCAGCCCTGTCGCGTGATGCAGCAGCGAGAGGGACCCGACCAATGTCGCCTGATCGAGCCCGAGCGCGTTCCCGATGACACTGTTGTCGCCATCCGAGACTTCCGTGTAGGCGATGGCAGCATCGAAATGGAACGCTGAGGTGTCGTGGCCGTAGCGAAGGCCAATGTCCCAGACATCATCCTCGCCGAAGCTCGCCGCCGCCACGAAGCCCGCGGTTTCGGGTGAATCGTACCGCATGAGATTTGCGGTATCGCCGTTGAAGTGATTGTAGAGATCGCCCCAGACGACGGGCGCAAGCGAGCCTGTGTCGAGCCGCAACTGGAACGCGCCGCCGATGTCCTGGACACCGGCATAGCCGGCAACGGTCGCCATCGAAAGATCGGCTTCAGGCGCGGTATCGCTCACGCGTGAGACGAGGCCGACCGAGACCGTACCCAGCTCTTTGCTTTCGACCCACCATTCGGAATGCCAGACGAAAAATCCCGGATCGCCGTTTGCATTCTGCTGATCGACCGCATCCGACAGCGTATCGCGAAGGCGCACATCCAGATGATAGCCGGCCGTCACGTTCGCAGAGATCGCGGCCTCGCCGGTGAAGCTGAAGCTGGTCTGATCGTTCTTGTTGCCGACGACATAGGCGTTACGTTCGCCCCCGTCATCCCAGAACAGGATCGCTTTGTTGACCTGCCCTGAAACGGCAAGCGAGACCTTGCGATTGCCCTTGCGGGCGGCCGTGGCTTCAAGCTCGGCGATACGCTGTTCGAGATTGGCGCAGCACGACGACGTGCCGAAATCCTGATCGGCGGCAAAGGCCACCTGCCCGAGGCATGAGGATGCCACAAGGCCACCCGCCACGATGCTCGCACCCGCTGCGCCTCTCATTTCCACCCCGCGGAAGCATCTTGCGCTCCGCGTCTAGAATGAGTGATTTGCGGTCAGCCGTCGATCATTCGAGACTATCGCGACGTCTCTGCGTGGATAAGTACCGGCGCCGCGTCACGGATATTTCCCGCACGCAAACGGTAAAGTCCTGGGAGAAAAGTGCTTCTCCAGACCACGATAGCTTTGGGCGCTATCGAGCCGAAGCGTGAATCATTTGGTGATAAAAAGCTAGAGCGTGGTCGCGCTCAACGAAAAGCAGTCACGCTCTATTTAGGGCCGTCGACTTTGTCGGGATGGTCCAGACTGTCGGAACCTTCGAACTTGATGTCCTTGAGGTCGAGAGTGGCAATCGCCCGTTCGAATTCCTTAGCTTGGGCGATAAGCGCATCGATCGCCGTCTGCACCACGGCATTGCCCTCGGTGTTTTCGAGGCCGATCATCTGGTCGTAGGCTTCCACCGTCTTCGCGCGTTCGACGAGCGCGGTCATTTTACCGAGCGTCTTATCGATCGCAGCCTTCACCCGGGCGTCCGTTTCGGCGGATTTGGCCTTGACCAGATCCGAAACGCTCGGCCCCGAGACGACGCTGCCGTCGAGGCGCTTGTAGTGCGCCAGATAGACATTCTGGATTCCGACCACGTCGCCGTAGTGGGAAGCGTGCGTGTTGTCCGAGAAGCAATCGTGCTCCTCCTCGGGATCGTGGATCATGAGGCCGAGCTTCATGCGTTCGCCGGCGAGCTCGCCGTAGGAGAGGCTCCCGAGGCCGGTGAAGATCGCGGTCAGGCCCACTTTTTCGTCGTGGGTCGCGAACGCGCGGGCTTCGCCCTTGGCGCCCCACTGCTTGGTCATCCAATCGAGGTCGTCCACCAGCATCTGCGTGACGGTCGAGAGGTAGGCTGCGCGGCGGTCGCAGTTGCCCCCGGTGCAGGCCTTGAGGTCGTAGTCGGTCGCCGGACGATTGCCGGCGCCGGCTTCGGTCCCGTTGAGATCCTGGCCCCAGAGCAGGAATTCGATGGCGTGATAGCCGCTGGCGACGTTCGCTTCGACCCCGCCGGCTTCATTCAGCGTGTCGCGGATCAGCTCAGGCGTGATCTTCGAGGTGTCGACGGTCTTTCCCGCAATCTTGAGCGATTTGTTCGCGATCACGTTGGCGGCGTAAAACTCGTTCTCCGGATTGTCGCTGCCGTAGGCTTCCGCGACGTAGTCGATCAGGCCCTCGTCGAGCGGCCAGGAGTTCACCCGGCCCTCCCAATCGTCCACGATTGGATTGCCGAATCGGAACGCTTCCGTCTGCATGTAGGGCACACGTGCGGCGATCCAGGCGGCCCGCGCGGCCGCGAGCGTCTCGTCGCTCGGGGCTTTAATCAGCGCGTCGACTGACGTTTTGAGCGCCTGCGCGGCCTTGAAGCTGTCCCCGTAGGTCGCCTCGGCGATGTTGGCGTAGGTGTCCAGAACGTCCTTTATCGGGGGAGCGTTTTCGGCGCGAAGCGGGCTCGCAATCAGGGCCAGAGAGACCGTCGCTGCGGCAAAAACCAGCGAAAAACAACGGGCTGGATATCCCTTCGACAAGGCAGGCTCCTGAGATTGGCAAATGGGCCGAAACCGTCTAGACTTATTGACAACGGCAGTCAAGAATACCGAGGGGAAGCCCTATATTCAGGAAGAATATGCCGTCAGAGCGGCTTTGTCCTGATTTCCCTCAGTTTTGTGTTTGATATGGCCTCTAGTTTGGAATTAGTCTAGTTTGAGTTGCGGCATGTAGTGCGAACGAGAGCCCCACAAGGTGCGGCCAGGGAATTGGACAGACGATGCGCCTAAGCAAAACGACGAACTATGCGATCCGCATTCTCCTCGATTGCGCCGTTGCCAATCCGAATCTCGTGAAGGTCGCTGAGATCTCGGAGCGGCGCGACATCACGCTGCAAAACACCTTCAAAATCGTGCATTTGCTGTCGCGGGCCGGTTTCATTCAGGCGGTCCGTGGACGTCACGGCGGCGTGCGTCTTGCACGCCCCGCCGCGGAGATCCGCATCGGCGAAGTCGTCCGCGCCATGGAAATCCTGAACCTCGAGATCGAGACCGACGAGGGCGAGCAGACGACGGCTCAGGGCCAGCTCGCAGCCCTCGATCAACTCTTCGACAACGCGCTGGGCGCCTTTATCAGCGTGCTCGACGAGCATACGCTCGAGCAGATGATCAAGGTCCAGCGCAAGGACGTTTCTGGAAGCCGCGCCAAGGCGCAAAAGGCTCCGCGTCGCACCAAGTCTGCGGCTGTTGCTGGCGCCGCCGCCCGCAGGCATTCCGCCTGACTTAACCAAGAGAATTTAGGTATTCTCTACTTTGGAACTCTTCAAAACAAAGTTTTGAATGATTCCAAGGGGCTATTGTGTCATCGGCACACTTGACTCATCGATCTGAAAGAGGTTGCTTAAGAACAAGGCTGCCGTGACGGCGCCGTTGTACGAAGTCCTTTTCGGGGCCTTGAACCCCGACAATAGGAAGGCCAAGTCGATGCTATTCGAACCACACCCCGTAAGGGTGTCGCGCGCGTGTCGCGCGACAGTGGCGAGCCCGGTTTCCGGATCGCAGATTTCGTTGTCATCCCCCGGTATCGAGACGTCGGCCTTCCTCGAGGAGGTTCGCCATGCGGCGGTCTAACCTCAACGCGCTTTCCATCTCCCCGGCCTCGGCCTACTCGCTCTCAGGAGCGGGCGACGCTGAACGCCTGATTGGCCTCGGTTTCCGCTATTGGGTCGCGGGCTACAAGTCCGGCGATATCGACCGCTGGGAAGATGCTTGGCGTATCTATTCGAAGGCGCTGGGCCCGAACGCCGCCCGCACCGCCGTTTCGGAGTTGTCGGCCTGGGTGCGCGCGGTCAGCGCCGCTGCCCGCCGCGAGATCGAGGTCTGCGCCGGTGATTGCGCCGGCTTCTGCCGCGACGAGAGCTTGGCCCTTTCGATGATCGCGGCCTGCCAGCACAACACCTGTCCGGCCATGCGCGCCTGCGCGTTCGCGCTGATCGAAAGCTCGCTGATCGACGAGGTCGTCCATCACGCTGAAAGTTTCGCGGTCACCATGCGTGGCCTCGACAAGGTTCTATCGCCGGGGTTGATCGTAAACGCGGCCGCCTATGCGCAGGCCTCCCACGCCGCTCCAAGGCAGTAGCGCGGCAGGAAGCAATCCCATGATCGTCTGTTCTTGCCAGCAGGTTTCCGACTACGACATCGAGCTCGCGTTGCTCGACATTCTGAACGAGCCGGAAGCACCCATCCCGACCCCGGGCGTTGTCTACCGCTACATGCAGAAGCGGATGCAGTGCTGCGGCTGTGCGCCGCTCGCGGTCGATGTCATCTATGCCAAGGTCGAGGACCTGGAGAAGAGAGGGCTTGTCTGCCCGTTCCGCAGCTTCTCGACGCGCGAGCGCCTGATGCGGATGCGCCAGCAGCGTGCGAGCCAGAAGACGCCCGCCGCTACGGTCGAGGATTTCGAAATCTGCGAATGACGCCGCTGGCGTCCGGCGCGAAACACCCCCTTTCGCCCGAGCCGAGAGCGGCCTATTGATCGGGGCATTCTTCCCTCCCCGAGGAGCACTCCTGTGATCGCTGAGCGGCTATCGAAATCGGCCCTGGCCATCGTCATGGGTCTGGTCGCGATAAGTCTCGTCGCTGGACCAGCCGACGCGCTTCCCGTCCGCAAAAGCCACGCGACGATGGTGATCGACACCATCGACAAGTTCATCGTGCCGCGTGTCGATGCCCTGTCGGCGAAGACGACGGATTTAACGTCCGCCATCGGCGCTGTCTGCAAGGACGGGGGCAGCGAGGCATCCCGCAAGAAGGCGACTGCAGCTTACGCAGAGATCGTCCGCGCCTGGGCAGGGCTGGATTTCATCCGTTTCGGCCCCGTTTCGCGTGAGCATCGCCTCGAGCGCATCTTCTTTTGGCCGGACCCGCGCGGTTTCGCCTCTCGCCAGTTGAACGGCCTGATTGCGGCCAAGAAGCCCGAGTTGCTCGAACCGGGCGCCTTGGCGCGCCAGAGCGTCGCCGTACAAGGCCTGACCGCGCTCGAAATTCTGCTCTACGATGAAAAGAAGCCGCTCGGCACCGGCACTGACGAGGCGGCGCAATATCGTTGCGCACTAGCCGGCGCCATCGCCGCCAACCTGCATGCCATCGCCGAGGAGATCAGCACCGGATGGAAGGGCGACGACGGCTATCGCATGAAGATGCTGACGCCGGGCTCCGACAACGCTCTCTACAAAGATGCGTCCGAGACCGTCCGTGACGTCGCAAAATCCATGGCCATGGGCCTCGAACTCTGCCGCGACAGGGTCGTTTTGCCGGAGCTGACGGCCGTGACGTCCGATCCGCCCCGGCGCGTTCGGCTCGCTTTCGAGCAGGCGGGGCTCACCGGCGAATATCTTCAATCGTCGATCATCGCCTTGAAGGAGCTGTACGAGACCATCGGTCTCGATGGCTATGTTCCGGTCGACAAGCCATGGATGGTCAAGTTTGTACCCAATGCCTGGAGCAGCCTGATCGCGGATGCGGCCAAGCTCGACGATCTGCGCAGCAAGGAGCGCGGCTCGGACGCGCACCTGCACGCCATGCGCAAGATGAGGTTCGATTTGAGTGGCATTCGCCAGATCATCTTCAAGGAGCTGGCCCCCAATGCCGATATCGATATGGGGATCAACGAGCTAGATGGCGATTGACCGGCGCCAGTTTCTGATCGGTTCTTTGGTGGCTCTCGGCGCCGCCCGTCACGCCCTCGCGGTCGAGGGACTGGGCAATACGGCAACCGCAGTCTACGCCTCCGGTGCCCGCCGCGCCGACGGGAGCTACGCAGTTCTTCTCATTGGCGAGGATGGGCGCATCCTTCGTGAAATTCCGCTCTCCGCACGCTGTCACGATATCGCAATTGATCACGTTGCCCGACGCGGCGTCGTCTTCGCTCGCAGGCCAGGCTTCTTCGCGCTCGCCTTCGACGCGGACGATCGCCGCGAGCCCGAGGTTTTCGCACCGCCGGAAGGCCGTCACTTCTACGGGCACGGTACGTTTTCAAAAGATGGGCGCCTGATTTACGCGACCGAGCACGATGTCGACACCGGCGACGGCGTGATCGGTCTCTACGACGTGACCGGCGGCTTTCGGCGCGTCGGCGAATTCCCGTCCTATGGTGTTGGCCCGCACGAGGCGATCCTGCTGTCTGACGGCAAGACGCTCGCGATCGCCAACGGCGGCTTCGGTAACGATCCGGCGACGGGGCGTGAAAGCATTGGTGTCGCCGAGATGGCGCCCAACGTCGCCTTCGTCGATGTCGCGAGCGGTGCGCTCAAGGTGCGCCACGAGGTGCCTGCCGGGATCAATCTTCTGTCCGTCCGCCATCTCGTCGAGACGCCGCAAGGCGACATCTGGTTCGGCAGTCAGTGGCAGGGAGGCCTGGAGGACACGCCCGCGTTGCTCGGCCGCGTTGGTCTCGATCGCCCCATCGCGCTCCTGGAAGAGGCCGACCCGTTCGGCATAGCGCTCAAGGGCTACATCGGTGCCGTGGCCGTCAGCGGCGACGGCCGGCTGCTTGCAGCCTCTGCGCCCCTCGCCGGTCGCGTCATCTACGCCGATGTCGAAACCGGAAAGCTCATCCACGAAATCAGGATCAAGGACAGCTCCGGTCTGACCTTCGGCAGCGGCGGATCCGAGTTTGTCATGAGTTCCGGGGCAGGCGTCGTGCGCTTCGAGAGCGACAATCCTAACTCTCGGAAAATTTTGAACTTTACGGGCGCCGAGTTCGACAATCACATCCGCCGCGTTTGACGCCGCACGCGCGTCCGCTTAGAAGCGTCGAGGTCTTCCGCTGCGGCCGAGACGACATGCTTCTATCCTCTCTCATTACAGATCTCGACATCGCCGCGCCTGCCGCGCTGAGCGAAGCCGTCGACATAACCGGCATCACCGCCGACAGCCGCAAGGCTGCGCCGGGCTTTCTGTTCGCGGCCCTCTCGGGCACCAAGGCGGATGGCGCGAAATTCATCGCCGATGCCGTCGCGAAGGGCGCAGCCGTTGTTGTCGTAGGCGAGGCGGCCGAGGTCCCGGGTGGACTGTCCGTCCCCGTGCTGCGCACCAAGGAGCCGCGGCGTGCGCTCGCTCTGATCGCGGCTCGCTTTTATGGCGCACAGCCCGCGACGACGGTCGCCGTAACCGGCACCAGCGGCAAGACGTCCGTCGCCGAGTTCACGCGCCAGCTTTTCGCCGCAGCCGGGCACCCGTCTGCCTCTCTCGGTACCATCGGCCTCGTGAAGCCGAACGGCGCCGTCTATGGATCGCTGACGACGCCCGATCCGGTCTCCCTGCATGCAACGTTGGCTGATCTTGCGCGCGAAGGCATCACGCATCTCGCGTTCGAGGCTTCCTCGCACGGCCTCGATCAATACCGTCTCGATGGCGTAAAGGTCAGAGCCGGCGCCTTCACCAACCTCGGACGCGATCACCTCGATTACCACCCGACGACGGAAGCCTATCTCGCCGCCAAGCTGAGGCTGTTCGAGGATCTGCTGCCGCCGGGTGCCCCGGCGGTGATCAACATGGACGGACCGCGCGCTTCGGATGTCGTTGCCGCTGCGAAACGGCGCGGGCTTGAAATTGTGAGCGTCGGCGCGGCGGGAGAAACGGTGCGTCTTGCGCGCCTCGGCCGCGACGGCTTCACCCAAACGCTTTCCATTGTCCACGCCGGCCGCACGTATGAGGTTCGCCTGCCGCTGATCGGCACCTATCAGGCGGCCAACGCCATGGTCGCCGTCGGCCTTGCGCTCGCTGTCGGCGAGAAGCCGGAGGTCGTGATCCCGGCGCTGGAAAATCTTGCTGGCGTCAAAGGGCGCCTCGAGATCGTGGGCGAGCGGAATGGCGCGCTCGCTGTGGTCGACTATGCGCACAAGCCTGAGGCGCTGGAAGCAGCCCTCGATGGCGTTCGCCCGTTCGTGACCGGAAAACTGATTTCGGTGTTCGGCTGCGGCGGCGATCGTGACCGCGGCAAGCGCCCGATCATGGGGGCCATTTCGGCGGCCCGCGCTGACCTCACAATCATCACCGACGACAATCCGCGGACGGAAGATCCTGCCGCGATCCGCGCCGAAATCCTGGCTGCCGCACCGGGCGCCACGGAAATCGGTGATCGCCAGGAAGCCATCCGCACCGCCGTCGGATTGATGCAGCCGGGCGATGTCGTTCTGGTCGCCGGCAAAGGTCACGAAACCGGCCAGATCGTAGGCCAGACCGTCATTCCCTTCTCGGATCACGACTGCCTGCGGGCGGCGCTTCTAGACCTATAGCCCTGTCCTTGCTCAACAAAGGCGTCGTCCATCCGGGCGCACGGAACTTGCTGATGTCATCACCCCTTTGGACCTTCGACGAGCTTGTGCGAGCGGCTGCCGGGCGGGCAGAGCGCGTGACGGGCGCTCCCATCGTTGGCCTCTCGATCGATACGCGGACACTTCAGCCCGGCGATCTCTTCGTCGCCCTGAAGGACGTACGCGATGGGCATGAGTTCGTGACCAAGGCGTTCGAAGCTGGAGCCGCAGCGGCCCTGGTGGCGGAAGGCTATGAGCCGCGCCCCGGCGATGGGCCGCTGATCCGCGTTCCCGATACCGTGTCGGGGCTCGAAGCCATCGGCCGCGCTGCCCGCGCGCGTCTCGCGCCTGAAGCTCGCGTCGTCGCCGTCACCGGCAGCGCCGGCAAGACCGGCACCAAGGACATGCTGCGCGCGTGCTTCTCCCGCATCGGGCCGACGCATGCCGCCGACAAATCCTTCAACAATCACTGGGGCGTTCCGCTGACGCTGGCGCGGATGCCGGCCACCACCCGGTTCGCCGTTATCGAAATCGGCATGAACCACGCCGGCGAGATCACGCCGCTCACGCGCCTCGCGCGCCCGCACATCGCCATTGTCACAACTGTCGAGCCGGTGCATCTCGCGCAGTTTCCGAGTGTGGAAGCCATTGCCGAGGCGAAGGCGGAGATCTTTCTGGGACTGGAGCCGGGTGGCGTCGCTATCCTCAATCGCGACAATACGCATTTCGAATTGCTGCGCCGCCGCGCAGAGGCCGCGGGCGCTCGCATCGTCTCGTTCGGCCAGGATGCCCGCGCCGACGTGAAGCCGCGTTCGCTCGAAATCGCATCCGACGGCACGTCGATCGAGCTTGAGATCGGCGGTCGCGAATTTCGCTTCCGGGTCGCCGTGCCGGGCATTCATATCGCGCGCAATGCGCTTGCGGTGGCGGCTGCCATTCACGAAGCCGGCGCCGACACCGAGACCGCACTGCAAGCGCTTTCCGCGCTGCCGCCGCCGCCGGGACGCGGCTCGCGCCAGGAGCTGCCGGTCGGCGACGGCCGCATCCTTCTGATAGATGAGAGCTACAACGCAAATCCTGCGTCGATGCGGGCCGCACTCGCGGTCCTTGGCACCGTTCCGCGCGCCGCCTACGCCCGTCGCATCGCCGTTTTAGGCGACATGCTGGAGATGGGCCCTGAGGAAATCGGCCATCACGTGGCCCTCAAGGAAGCAGTTGACGCCGCTGGCACCGATCTGGTTTTTGCGTGTGGACCGAATATGGCGCATCTTTTCGCCGCCCTCGCCCCGGAAAAGCAGGGGGCGTGGACCGCCGGGTCCGCCGAATTAACGGAACAGCTGGTTACCCGGATTGCTGCGGGGGATGTCATCATGATCAAGGGATCGAACGGCAGCCGCATGGGGCCTGTCGCCGAGGCATTGGCAAAAAAGTTTGCCACCAAGTAAGTCTCGGACAGGATAGGGGCGCGAGGGGAAGGGAAGTCTATGCTGTACGAACTCGTGAGCTTCAGCGATCAGATCGGCATTCTGAACGTCTTCCGATACATCACGTTCCGCACCGGCGGGGCCATTTTCACGGCGCTTCTTTTCGTACTTCTCTTCGGCCCCGGCATCATCGATCTCCTGCGCTTGAAGCAGGGCAAGGGCCAGCCGATCCGCGAGGACGGCCCGAAGTCGCATTTCTCCAAGAAGGGCACGCCGACCATGGGCGGGCTCATGATCCTGGCGAGCGTCACCGTCGCGACGCTCTTGTGGTCGGATCTCTCGAACATTTACGTCTGGGCGGTGCTGCTGGTCACGCTCGCCTACGGCGGTATCGGTTTCTATGACGACTATCTGAAGGTGACGAAGCAGCAGTCGAGCGGCTTCGGCGGCTGGGCGCGCCTCGGGCTCGAGGTTCTCGTCGCCGGCATCGCGGTCTACATCATCATGGACCTCTCGATCGAGGAGCTGTCCGGCAAGCTCGCGCTGCCGTTCTTCAAGACGGCGCTGATCGATTTCGGACCATGGTTCATCCTCGTCGGCCTGATTGTCATCGTCGGCGCCGGCAACGCCGTGAACCTGACCGACGGCCTCGATGGATTGGCCATCGTGCCGGTGATGATTGCGGCCGCCACGTTCGGCCTGATCGCCTATCTGATCGGCAACGTGAAATTCGCGTCCTACCTGCAGATCCACCACGTCGCCGGGACCGGTGAACTGGCCGTCATCTGTGGCGCACTGATCGGCGCGGGTCTCGGCTTCCTGTGGTTCAATGCTCCGCCCGCCATGATCTTCATGGGCGACACCGGCTCGTTGGCGCTGGGCGGCGCGCTCGGCACCATCGCGGTTGCCACCAAACACGAGGTCGTACTTGCCATTGTCGGTGGCCTGTTCGTGCTGGAGACGCTGTCGGTTATCATTCAGGTGACATCGTTCAAGCTCACCGGGAAACGCGTGTTCCGCATGGCGCCGCTGCATCACCACTACGAGCAGAAGGGCTGGCACGAGAGCACGGTGGTCGTGCGTTTCTGGATCATCGCCGTCATTCTGGCGCTGATCGGCCTCGCCACGCTCAAGCTGCGCTAAATTAGCCCCATGATTCGCGCGACGGCTTTCAAGGGTAAGACGGTTGCAGTCTTCGGGCTCGGCGCCTCGGGGCTCGCGACCGTGCGCGCACTCGTCGAAGGCGGCGCCGAAGTCGCGGCCTGGGACGACAACGAGGCAGGCCGCAAGGCCGCAGCCGATGCTGGTGCGCCGCTCGCTGATCTCAATGCGGCCGACTGGTCGAAGTTTGCAGCGCTCATTCTTGCGCCCGGTGTACCGCTGACCCATCCCGAGCCGCATTGGACGGTGAAGAAGGCAAAGGCCGCCGGCATCGAGACCATCGGCGACGTCGAGCTGTTCTTCCGCGAGCGCAAAGCCATCGCCCCGAACGCGCCCGTGATCGCCATCACCGGCACCAACGGCAAATCGACGACGACCGCGCTCATCGCGCACCTCCTTCACGAATTTGGCAACGACGTACAACTTGGTGGCAACATCGGCCGCGCGGTGCTGACGCTTGAGCCGCCGTCCGAGAACCGCATACACGTTCTTGAGCTGTCGAGCTTTCAGATCGACCTTGCACCGAGCGCGACCCCGACCGTTGCCGTGCTGCTCAACATCACGCCCGATCACATCGATCGCCACGGCACCGTCGAGCACTACGCCGAGGTGAAACAACGCCTCGTCGAAGGCGCCGAGACGGCGGCGGTGATCGGAGTCGACGACGATTTCTGCGCCGGCATCGCGAGCGCGCTGCAAAAGCGTGGCGCACCGGCCGTACGCCGCATCTCGGTTCGCACGCGGCTCGAAGAAGGCAACCTCCATGCACTCGAAGCGCGCGTCTACGATGGCGAGCACCTCAAAGCCGATCTCGCCGGTATCCCGACACTGCGCGGCAGCCACAATTGGCAGAACGCGGCGGCGGCAATCGCGGCGATCGAAGCCTTGCCGGAGCGGTATCGCGCCAATGGCGATCTCGCCGCGGCTCTGAGGAGCTTTCCCGGTCTCGCTCATCGTCTTGAGGTGTTGCCGGGCATCGGCCCGGTCGAGTTCATCAACGACAGCAAGGCCACCAACGCCGACAGCACCGAGAAGGCACTCGCCTCCTTCGAGAGCAACATCTACTGGATCCTCGGCGGCAAGCCCAAGGCCGGCGGCATCACCACGCTTTCAAGCTACTTCCCGCGCATCGCCAAGGCCTACCTGATCGGTGAGGCGACCGAGGAGTTCGCCGACACGCTGGGCATTGAAGTCCCGTTCGAGCGCTCCGGAACGCTCGATGTCGCCGTCCGCAACGCCACCGCCGATGCGCTTGCTGCGAACAAACCCGGCAGCGTCGTGCTGCTTTCGCCGGCCTGCGCCTCCTACGATCAGTTCAAGAACTTCGAGGTGCGCGGCGATGCCTTCAAACGCCTCGTCGCCGAGCAGGTCGCCGAGCGAGGCGGCCGATGAAATTCTCGCGCGCCGACAGAAGCCGGCTCGCCGAATGGTGGTTCACCGTCGACCATGTGCTCCTCTACGCGATCCTGATCGTCGTCGCCGCCGGAACTGTGCTTTCGCTTGCCGCCAGTCCCGCAGTCGCGCTGAAGAAAGGCTTTCACGCCTATTACTTCGTCGAGAGGCATGTGTTCTTTTCGCTGGCCGGCCTCGCCATCATGCTCGTGGTCTCGCTGCTGGAACCCGCTTCCGTGCGTCGCCTCGCGGTGGTCGTGCTCGGCGCCTCCCTGGTCGGGCTGATCGCGGTCTACTTCCTGGGCGAGGAAATAAATGGCGCGCGGCGCTGGCTCTCGATTGAAGGCCATTCCATCCAGCCATCGGAATTTGCCAAGCCCGCTTTCGTCGTCGTATCCGGTTGGCTTCTGGCCGAAGCCCGTCGTCGCCCCGACATGCCGGCGCTTCCGCTCGCGATGCTGCTGTTCGCGATCTTCGCCGGGCTCCTCGTGATACAGCCCGATGTCGGGCAGACCATGCTGATGACGCTGGTCTGGATGACCATGCTGTTCGTGTCGGGTTTGGCACTCAAGGGCGCAGCGGTCGTGGCCGCCGCGGGTGCGGTCGGCCTTTATGCGGCCTACCTCTACTACCCGCACGTAACCTCCCGCATCGATCGCTTCTTCAGTCCCGCGACCGGAGATTTCAGTCAGGGTGAGCGCGCGCTCCGCGCCTTTCTCGAAGGTGGCCTTTTGGGACGCGGCCCCGGTGAGGGCACCATCAAGACCTCGCTGCCCGATGCCCACACCGACTACATCTTCGCAGTCGTCGCCGAAGAGTTCGGTGCGGTAGCCTGCCTCGGCCTGTTGGCGCTGTTCGCATTCGTCGTGCTGCGCGCGCTGCGCCACGCCGAAACCGAGCCGGATGCCGCAACGCGCCTCGGCATCGTCGGCCTCGCGTTGATGTTCGGGTTCCAGGCTCTGATCAACATGGGTGTGAACGTCGGGCTGTTGCCCGCCAAGGGCATGACGCTGCCGTTTCTATCCGCGGGCGGATCGTCGATGCTTGCCATTTCGCTGACGCTCGGCATGCTGCTCGCGTTGACCCGCCATCGCCCCGATGCCGATCGCCTCAAAAAGCCCCCATTGATGCCGAGCCTTCCGAGCCTACGACCAAGCGTGGCTTCCAAGAAAACCAGCAACGACGAGATCAAGCAGTGACGCGTGAGACGCCTTCCATTCTTCTTGCGGCCGGCGGAACCGGCGGCCATTTGTTTCCGGCTTATGCGCTCGCCGAAGAGCTGGCGCGCCGCGGGCTCGCCGTCGACCTCGTGACCGACATGCGCGGAGACCGCTACGGAACCGGATTTCCGGCGCGCTCCGTCTACCAGATCCCGTCGGCGACGCCCGGCAGCAAGAAGAACCCGATCGCGTTGGCGCGCGCGGGCTTCACGCTGCTGCGGGGAATTCGAAAGGCGCGCGGCCTGCTGCGCACCCTGAAGCCGGCTGCCGTCGTGGGCTTCGGCGGTTACCCGACCTTTCCGCCGCTGGTTGCCGCCCGCCTGCTCGGCATTCCGACCATCATCCACGAGCAGAACGCCGTCTTGGGGCGCGCCAACCGCGCACTCGCCGGCAAGGCGTCTGCCATCGCCACCTCGTTCCGCAAGACACGCTTTCTCGAAGGCAAGCTCGCCGAGAAGGCCCGCTTCACCGGCAATCCGGTCCGCGACGTGGTGATAGAGGCAGCAAAGACCCCCTATCCGGCGCTGGTACCCGGCGGGCCGCTCAAGCTTCTTGTGTTCGGCGGCAGCCAGGGCGCCCGCTTCTTCTCGGAACTCGTCCCCCCGGCGCTCGCGACCCTCCCGGCCCCCGTCCGCCAGCGGCTGAAAGTCGTGCTGCAGGCCCGCGCCGAGGATGTGTCCACAGTCACTGCGGAAACCGCTGCCGCCGGCATCAACGCAGAGATCGCCACGTTTTTCAAAGGCTTGCCGCAAATCATGGCTGATAGCCATCTCGTCATCGCCCGCGCCGGCGCCTCTTCGGTGGCCGAACTGGCGGTCATCGGGCGCCCGTCGATCCTCGTACCTTTGCCGCATTCTCTCGACAGTGATCAGCTCGAAAACGCGTCAAACCTTGCCGAATCGGGGGGCAGTTGGTGTATCGAGCAGAGGGATTTGACACCGCTCCGCCTGGCGACCGAGCTTGGAAAGCTGTTCGAGGCGCCCGAAATTCTCGCGGCCGCCGCGGCCAATGCGAAGGCTCAGGGGCAGGCGTCGTCGGTCGGGCTGCTCGCCGATCTCGTCCAGGACGTGATCGGCAAACGTCTTGCATGACACGCGTTCTGACGAGCCTGACGATAGGTCACACGGACGGCCGGCGCGGGCGGGACGTACTCTCCGCCCCCCGATAAGGCACAGATAGGAACACCACGTATGCAGATGCCCCGCGACATCGGGCCCTTCCACATCATCGGTATTGGCGGCATCGGAATGAGCGCCATCGCCGAGATCCTGCTCGCGAAGGGCTACAGCGTCCAGGGAAGTGACCAGAAGGATTCGGCCAACGTACGCCGCCTGCGCGCCAAGGGCGTGCGCGTGTTCGTGGGGCACGACGCCATCAATCTGGTCGGCGCACGCCAGGTCGTCATCTCGACGGCGGTCAAGCGCAACAACCCCGAATTCGAGGCCGCCCGCGCCAAGGGCCTGCCCATCGTGCGCCGCGCCGAGATCCTGGCCGAGCTGATGCGCCTCTACGCGACGGTCTCGGTCACCGGCACGCACGGCAAAACCACGACCACGTCGCTGATCAGCACCATCTTCGAGCACGCCCGGCTCGATCCGACCGTCATCACCGGCGGCATCATCAATTCGTGGGGCTCGAACGCGCGCCTCGGCCAGGGCCGCTGGATGATCGTCGAGGCGGATGAAAGCGACGGCACCTTCACGCGACTTCCGACCGAAATCGGCGTCGTCACCAACATCGACCCCGAGCACCTCGATTATTTCGGCTCGGTCGAAGCCATGCATCGCGAGTACGAAGCTTTCTTCCGCAACATTCCGTTTTACGGCATGGCGGTGACGTGCACCGATCATCCGGTGGTCAACGACATGGTCGATCGCTTGGAGTTGAAGCGCGACGGACGCCCGCTGCTGACCTACGGCACGCGCGAGGATGCCGATGTGCGCCTTCGCAACGTCATCACCGATGGCCGTTCGATCTTGATCGACGCGGATCTCGGCCCGCGCGTCAGAGGCGGTGCGCGCTCCCTTCGCGGCTGGCGGATTCCGATGCCGGGCCACCACAACGCCTTGAACGCACTGGCGGCGATCGGTGTGTCGGCACAAGCGGGCATTGCTGACGAGGTGATCCGCTCGGGCCTCGAGGCGTTTGCGGGCGTCAAGCGCCGCTTTCAGCTCACTGGCACCTGGAACGGTGTCGAGATCTTCGACGACTACGGCCACCACCCGGCCGAGATCGCGGCCGTGCTCGATGCGGCACGTGCGGGAGCACGCGGGCGCGTCATCGCCGTGGTCGAGCCGCATCGCTACACGCGCGTGCGCGACCTCTTCCACGAGTTTTCGAGCTGTTTCCGCGCCGCCGACAGCGTAATCGTGGCGCCGCTTTACAGCGCCGGCGAAGCGCCTATCGATGGCATCGATACCGTTGCGCTGGCCGAAGGCATTCGTGCCCATGGGCCGGAAGCCGTCGCCACTATCGACGATCCACGCGAGCTGGTCGGCCTCATTCGCCGCCACGGTCGCCCGGGCGATATGGTTGTCTGCCTTGGCGCCGGCAATTCGACCGAATGGGCGCACGCGCTGCCCGAGTGGCTCGAAGCCTCCGAGCCGCGCCGCGCCGGGAGCGCCCTGTGACCATCGCGAAGAGACCGCTGTGACATTCCCAGATCTCACGCCCGACCTGACGGCGCGCCTGCCTGAGCTGCGGGGGCGCCTCAGCGCCAACGCATCGCTCGCCGCCGTCACTTGGTTCCGCGCCGGCGGCCCGGCGCAAGTGCTGTACATGCCGGCCGATGAAGCCGACCTGGCCTACTTCCTGAGGAACAGGCCGAAGGATCTGCCGACCTTCGTAATCGGCCTCGGCTCGAACCTGCTGGTGCGCGACGGCGGCGTGCCGGGGGTCGTCATTCGGTTGGGCCGCGGTTTCGGTGAAGTGAAGATCGAGCCGGGCAACCGCGTACGTGCCGGCACCGTGGTCCCCGACGTGAAGGTCGCGCGCGCGGCCGCCGAAGCAGGCATTTCCGGTCTTGCGTTCTATCGCGGTATCCCGGGCTCCATCGGCGGCGCGCTACGCATGAACGCGGGCGCTCACGGCAGCGAGACCAAGGACGTTCTGCGCGAAGCCCGCGCCGTCGATCCTGACGGCAACATCCACGTTCTGTCTCTCGCCGACATGGGCTTCACCTATCGCCACAGCGCGGTGCCGTCCGATTGGATTTTCACCGAAGCCCTGTTCGAAGGCACGCCCGGCGATCCGGCCGAGATCCTGCGTCAGATGGACGAGGTGGCCGAGTATCGCGAGAAGAACCAGCCGATCAAGGAACGCACCGGCGGCTCGACCTTCAAGAACCCGCCCGGCCACAGCGCCTGGAAGCTGGTCGACGAAGCCGGTTGCCGCGGTTTCCGCGTCGGTGGGGCATCCGTATCCGAGAAGCACTGCAACTTCCTCATCAACGACAGCAACGCCACCGGCGAGGACATCGAGCGCCTCGGCGAGACCGTGCGTGCGCGCGTGAAGGAAAAATCCGGCGTCACGCTGGAATGGGAGATCATTCGCCTGGGCCTGCCGCAGGACGGCCGCCCGGTCGGCGAAGCATTGGCTGAGACAGTGAAATCATGACCAACACCCTGGGCGAGCCGCCCGAGCGAACTTTCGGGCATGTCGCCGTGCTACTCGGCGGCCTCTCTGCCGAGCGCAGCGTGAGCTTGCGATCAGGCGCCGCAGTCGCCGAAGCGCTCGAAGGCGAGGGCTACCGCGTCACCCGCATCGACGTCGACCGCGACATCGCAAGCCGCTTGGCGGCCGAGCGCCCCGACGTGTGCTTCAACGCGCTCCACGGCAAATTCGGAGAGGATGGCTGCATCCAGGGCATCCTGGAGACGATGCAGATCCCGTACACGCATTCCGGCGTGCTCGCCTCCGCGCTCGCCATGCACAAGGAGAACGCCAAGACCGTGATGAAAGCGGCCGGCGTGCCGGTGGCGGAAGCCAAGCTCGTCACCCGCCGCGAGGCGTCCCTGTCGCACGTCTTGCCGCCGCCTTATGTCGTGAAGCCGGTCGACGAGGGCTCGAGCGTCGGCGTGCTCATCGTACGCCCCGAAACGAACAATTGGGCCGGCGCCATCCTGGAGGGAGGCCCGGCCGAGCAGATCGTCATGGTGGAGCGCTTCATCGCGGGTCGCGAGCTGACTTGTGCTGTGATAGGCAACTTTGCGACCGACGTGATCGAGATCGTCCCCCAGAAGGGGCTCGCGTTCTACGATTTCGAGGCCAAATACGCCCCCGGCGGCTCCAAGCACGAGCTTCCGGCCGATATTTTACCGAATGTTTACCAGTTGATCCGGAAATACACTTTGGCGGCCCATGCGTCGCTCGGCTGTCGTGGTGTGTCGCGCGCGGACTTCCGCTTCGACGATACCGACGGCGGAACCGGCGAGCTGATCTGCCTTGAAGTGAATACACAGCCCGGCATGACTGGAACCTCGCTGGTTCCGGAGCTTGCGGGCTACGCGGGCTGGTCGTTCGGCAAGCTCGCGCGATGGATCGTCGAGGACGCGAGTTGTTCGAGGTAGGCCAGACCCGGGTGACCAAGCTGCAGGCGCACGACGCGATCCTGCAAACTCCCGCTCATGACCAATCCTCCTCCCCCGAAGAAGCCGATCTTCACGTCCCCAGAGGCCCCTATCAGATCGAGCCCGATCTCGGCGTAGCCCGCGAGCCGCGCCGGGTTTCGCTGCTGTCGTGGAGGCCCAAGCGCGGCCGCCTCTTGATCGCGGCGTTGGGGATTGGCCTTGGGCTGGGCGCCGTCGAGGAGGCGGTGCGTTTGGGCGGCCACGGCGCCAAGCTCGAACGCTTGGCGCGCGTCATGGGGTTCGGCATCGATCAGGTGACGCTCACCGGGCATCACTTCAGCTTCGATCGCGATGTGTTCGATGCGCTCGATCTCACCAACGTCCGCACCTTCGCCGCCCTCGATACGGCGGCCGTCAAAAGCCGCATCGAGCGCCTGCCGTGGGTCGATAATGCCGAGCTGACGCGCGTCTATCCGGGCGAGCTGCAGATCCGCGTGACCGAGCGCAAGCCCTACGCGATCTGGCAGCGTACCGATCGCCATTACCTGATCGACAAGACCGGCCGGGTGCTCGCCGCCATCGGCGGAGATGCGCTTCCCAATCTGCCGCGCTTCGCAGGCGAGGGGGCGGCCGCAGAGGCCGCGACCCTCATCGAGAATCTCGCCCGATACCCCGAGATCGCAGGTCGCCTGTCCGAGGCCGAGCGGGTCTCGGAGCGCCGCTGGAAGCTCAAGCTCGCGAACGCCACCACCATCGAGCTGCCGCCCGACGGTGAGGTCGGAGCGCTGGAGGAGCTGTCGCGCGATGCCGCGCTGGTCCGTCTTGTCACGGCAGGCTCCACCACACTCGATTTCCGCGGTCCCGGCCGCGTCGCAATTCGTCCCGAGGCGCCGGCTGCGGCAGCAGGCCCGGCAGCGCCGAACACCGGTTCGTGAGGGCGAGGAGACCCAATGACACGAGACAAGGCAAAGCGGCGGAGCGGTAGTTCGAAGCGCGTCACGGGCGTGCTCGACATCGGCACCAGCAAGATCGCCTGCCTGATTGCTCAGGTCGAGCCCAACGGCGTGCGCGTTCTCGGCACCGGCCACCAGCGCGCCGAGGGCGTCAAGGGCGGCGTGATCATCGATCTCGACAAGGCCGAGCAGTCGGCGCGCGCCGCAATTGCGCAGGCTGAGCGCATGGCTGGCGTCGAGCTGTCGGAGGTCCATGTCGCGATTTCGTGCGGCCGCCTGAAGTCGCACAATTTCTCGGCCAAGGCCGACATCGAGAATGGGCTCGTCGCGGAAGCCGATCTCGATCGCCTCTTGAAGGCCGGCCAGGCCTTCGTCGAGCGCGGCGGCCGCTCGCTGGTGCACATGAACGAGGTTGCGCTGAGGATTGATGGCGCCCCCGGCTCGCGCGATCCGCGCGGCATGGCCGCCCATAGGCTCGAGCTCGATCTCCACGCCGTGACCGCCGATGAGGCGCCGCTGCGCAATCTCCTGATGGCGGTCGGACGCTGCTACCTGGAGGTGGCGAGCCACGTTCCCGCGCCGTTCGCGAGCGCCCTTGCAGTTACAAGCGAGGATGAGCGGCGTCTCGGCGTGACCGCGGTCGATATCGGCGCCGGAACCACCAGCATCGCCATGTTCGCGGAGGACCGCTTCGTCCACGCGTGCTCGGCACTCCTCGGTGGCACGCAAATCACCTTCGATATCGCGCGCGCGTTGCATGCGCCTCTTGCGGAGGCCGAGCGAATCAAAGCGCTTTATGGCACAGTGATCTCTGCTCCGTCAGATGAGCACGATGTCTTCTCGTATCCGGCTGCCGGCGATGAAGAAGGTGTCATGCATCACATGACGAAAGCCGAGCTTGCCGAGATCGTAAGGCCGCGTGTGCTGGCCATCGTCGATCACATTCGGCAGCGCTTGGAGGAAAGCGAGATGACGGCTTATGCCGGCCGCTGTCTTGTGCTCACAGGGGGCACCAGCCAGTTGACCGGCTTGGCGGATTTCGTGGCGGCAGAATTAGGTCGTCCGGTGCGCGTTGCAGGTCCGCAAGCCATTTCGGGATTGCCGCCTGCACTTTCTAGTTCCGCGTTTTCGACCGCCGTTGGATTGCTTCTCGCGGAAACGCACGGAGCGGCCGACCGGCGGATCTACAAGGGTCGCGAGCCTGAGGCGGGCAGTTACTTCAAGCGCGTCGGCTCTTGGCTTCGAGAAGGTTTCTAAGTGCTTCCGGACAGGCGTGTCCCGGATGCACGCCAATGTCGAACTCGGCAGGTCTCGCTTTTGAAGGCGGATCGAGACCGGGTCGGTTCTGAATACCGGGAGCCGCGCTGCGGTTGGGTCTCCCGCGTGTGACAACGGGGGCGAAATGAGCATTAAAGGTCAGCTGCCGAATTTTTCGGATGTGAGACCGAAGCTCACGGTAATCGGCGTCGGCGGTGCCGGATGTAATGCCATCAACAACATGATCGCGACCGGGCTTGTCGGCGTCGACTTCATCGTTGCCAACACCGATGCGCAGGCCCTCGCCGCTTCCAGCACCGATTCACGCATTCAGCTTGGCGCCGAATTGACCGAAGGCCTCGGAGCCGGCTCGCGCCCCGAGATCGGCGAGGCCGCGGCCGAAGAGGCTATCGAGGACATTCGCAAGCAGATCAAAGGCTCGCACATGGTGTTCATCGCCGCCGGCATGGGCGGCGGAACGGGAACCGGTGCGGCGTCTGTCATCGCGCGCGTCGCTCGCGAACTCGGCATCCTGACCGTGGGCGTCGTCACCAAGCCGTTCCTGTTCGAAGGCGCACGCCGCGCGCGCATCGCGGAAGCCGGCGTCGCGGAGCTGCGCAACTACGTCGATACGCTGATCGTCATTCCGAACCAGAATCTGTTCCGCATCGCGAGCGAGAAGACCACCTTCTCCGAAGCCTTCGTGATGGCCGATCAGGTGCTCTATTCGGGCGTTGCCTGCATCGTCGATCTGATCATCAAGGAAGGCCTCATCAACCTCGATTTTGCCGACGTGCGCACGGTCATGACCGGCATGGGCACGGCCATGATGGGCACCGGCGAAGCGAGCGGCGAGCGCCGCGCGACGGTCGCGGCCGAGGAGGCGATCTCGAACCCGTTGCTGGACGACGTTTCTCTTCGCGGTGCCAAGGGCCTCCTGCTGTCGATCACCGGCGGCCCCGGTCTCACGCTCTACGAGGTTGACGAAGCCGCAAGCCGCGTACGCCAGGAAGTTGATCCCGAGGCAAACATCATCGTTGGCGCCACCTACGACCCGCAGCTCGGCGATCGCATTCGGGTTTCGATCGTCGCCTCCGGCATGAGCCGGGCAGGAGAGGCGGAACGCCGCCCGCCGGCCCCCGCGGAGGATTGGATTCGCGCGTCGAAAGCAGCGCCCGCCCCCGGCCGCCCTGCGGCACGCCAGGAGGCGTCCCGCGCCGCTCCCCCGCCCGCCAACACTTATGCGCCCGACCCGCGTGAGCTTCGCGGCGGCGCCCAGGATCTCCAGCAGCGGCTGACCGAGGCGCTGCAGTATTCGTCGCCTACAACCCAGCCGTTCGGCTCGCAGAGGGTCCAGCAGCCCGCTAGCGCGCCCTATGACGCCCCCCGCAGCCGCGATTCGTGGCGCGGTCCGGGCAATGTGACGATCGAGGAAGGTCCGCCGCAGTTCCAGCAAGCTTCGACCCCGCCGCCGCTGCCTCAGGGCTATGCCGCGCCGCATCAGGCCCAGACCGGTGCCTTCGCGCCCCAGCCACCGTCCGAGATTCGTCGCCAGCCGCGCCGGGCCCCGGATGCGACCGATTATGCCGCGGCGGCCGGTCAGCGGCCCTATCGCGAAAGCCCCTATGCGGAGGCCGCGCCGGTACCTGAGCAGCGGCCCGTTTCCCAGGCTCCTGAGCCGCGGCGCCGTCTGAGCTTGTTCGAGCGAATCGCCGGCAGGGTGCGCGGAACAGGTGATTCGGATACACGCCATCCGATTCCGTCAGAGCCCTATCAGCACGAGGCGCATCCCGAGCAGGTCCACGCTGCGGAAAACGACATCTACGAGCGTTATCCCCAAGCCGAGGACGATTACGAGCGTAGTAGCCAAGACGCTGAATTGCCCGTATTTTTCAGGGAAAGACGCCGATAGGGCTAGGGTCTCGCTGGCCCGTTCGCGGCACCTCCCCGGGAGGCGGTTGCGAACGTAACACAACGTAAGAAAGCGTGATTTGTGCCACAGCGGGACGGGGGCTATCGTTTCTTAATAACGACCGGTTCGCACTACATCCGCTTCACTCGACTGCCCTTCGGACAACCGAAAAAAGCTTACCGAGAGATAAGCCGGGCAGACAAATCGGGGAAGGAGTGAGCGGAAGCGAGCACCGGACGGGGGTGGCAGACCGTTTTCGGACGGAATGCTAAAATCGAGGGACGGCGCAGCATGTCAAATCGCTTCATCGGCGCGCGACAGACGACGATTGCTCAAGAAATCCAGGTCCACGGCACGGGGGTGCACAGCGGAGCGCCAGTTTCGGTCATCCTGCATCCGGCAGTAGCTGACACTGGGCTCCGTTTCGTGGTTACGAAACGCGGCCGTATCACCGCCGAGATCCCCGCTAAAACCTGCAACGTCAAAAACCTCACGCTCTGCACGGTCATTGGAAACGAAGAAGGCGTTACCGTTTCCACCGTTGAGCACCTCCTCGCCGCCCTCCGCGGCCTCCAGATCGACAACTGCATCATCGAGATCGACAGCAAGGAAGTGCCGATCATGGACGGCAGCTCGGCGCCGTTCGTCGAGGCGATCGATCAAGTCGGTATCCGTGAGCTTCCCGCTCCCCGCCGTTTCCTCAAGGTTCTGAAGCCTGTCCGTGTCGAAGAAGGCGATTGCTGGGGCGAGCTGACCCCGCATTCCGGTTTCCACCTCGATGTCGAAATCGAATTCCCGTCCGCGGTGATCGGCAAGCAGCGCCTTGCCTTCGAGATGAGCCCGGGCGTGTTCCGCAACGAGCTGGCCAATGCCCGCACGTTCGGTTTCATGAGCGACGTCGAGCGCCTTTGGAAGGCCGGCCTCGCTCTCGGTGCCAACCTCACCAACACTGTCGCCATCGGCGACGACCGCGTCATGAACCGCGAAGGTCTCCGCGACCCGCTTGAGTTCGTCCGCCACAAGATGCTCGATGCCGTCGGCGATCTCAGCCTCTCGGGTCACCCGATTCTCGGCGCTTATCGCTCGGTCAAGGGCGGCCACCGCCTGAACTCGTTGGTTCTTCAGAAGCTGCTCGAGGATAGCTCGGCCTGGGCCATCGTGCAGGCTCCCCGCGTCCGCGAAGCTCGCCCGGTCGCCTTCGAGCGCGCCGCGGTCGCTGCTGCCGGCGAGTGATTCGAGAGCGCTGTCGAAGTTTTCAGCCACCGGGGATTCCGTCTCCGGTGGTTCGTTTATCCGGCGCCTGCAACACTCTGTAACCATTTCAATTTTTGTGTTGAACTTGCTGTCTGCGGGCCTCAGATCAACCACATTGTGGAACTACGTTAGATTACGGTGGCGATAGGGGCGTTGCCGGCTTCAGACCTGATCTGAAGTGTGCTAGTCAAACGAGATAACCGCCAGGTGGATGGCGGGACGTCTGAACGACGGTGGGGAGTACGGCTTTCATGCGCACGACGCCAAAATGGGCAGCGGCCGTTCTGTGGTGCGCCATGGGTGGTGTTGCGCTCGCGATGGCCGGCTGCGCGTCGTCCGGCGATACGTCCCAGATTCTCAACACCGACCCACCCGAAAAGATGTACGCCGACGCCGACAAGCTCATGAGCAAGGGCAAGTTCGAAGAGGCGGCCCGCAAGTACGAAGATCTCGATCGCTCGCACCCCTATTCGTCGGAAGCGCGCCGCGCCATCGTTCTCGCCGCTTACGCCTACTACAAGGCCGGCAAGACACCGGAGGCGATTGCCTCGGCCGAGCGCTACACCGTCATGCATCCGGGCACCAAGGATGCGCCGCTCGCGCACCACATCATCGCCTCGGCCTATTTCGACGACATCAAGACTGCCAACCGCGACCAGGGCGCGACTCGCAAGGCGCTTGAGCAGCTCAAGATCCTGAAGTCTCGCTATCCGGACAGCACCTACGCGCGCGATGCCGAAAATCGCATTCGCATCGCGGAGGATACGCTTGCCGCCTCCGAGATGGAGGTCGGCCGCTATTACATGAAGGACAAGAACTTCGTCGCGGCCATCAACCGCTTCAAGACGGTCGTGTCCGATTACCAGACGACCGCGCACGTCGAGGAGGCGCTGATGCGTCTCACCGAGTGCTACATGGCGCTCGGCGTCATCAACGAGGCGCAGACGGCGGTCGCCGTGCTCGGGCACAACTTCCCCGAATCCAAGTGGTACAAGAGCGCCTACGCGCTCCTGAAGTCGGAAGGCCACGCGCCGGCGATGAGCGGCGACTCCTGGATCACCAAGGCCTGGAAGGCCGTGCCCAAGCTATCGCTCGGCGGCCCGGGCTGAGGCCCGTCGCGCCCAACTGCTCCCGCTTCCGCGAAACGCTAGCTAGTGTTTCTTTAAATTTAGGACGCTTCGCAGCCACCTTGGCCATGTTGAACGCTCTAGAGTAGCGTCCTCGTATCGTTGAGGCCGTAAGGACGCGCGGCCTCGCTTAGAGCGGAGTTGAGCGGCTTGGCTAAGAAAGTAACTAAAAGGGACCCAAGTCGGGTGCCCGTTGACAAGCTGACTATAGGCGAAGCGACAGTCGAGCGAGAGCGGCTTGCCGCTGAAATCGCTCATCACGATAAAGTTTATTATCAGTCCGATTCCCCGGAAATTTCTGACGCCGATTACGACGCTCTTAGACGGCGCGTTGCGGAAATCGAAAAACGTTTTCCAAATTTGGAGCTAGGTCTTTTAGACCTTTTGGTCGGCGCAGGCCCTGCTGAAGGATTCAAAAAGGTCCAACACAGCGTGCCTATGCTGTCGCTGGATAATGCATTTTCCGATGAAGATGTTCAGGATTTCGTCACCCGCGTATTGCGATTCTTGCGTATCAATGATCCACAAGGTCTTGAATTGAGCGCTGAGCCAAAAATTGATGGTCTTTCGATCTCGATGAGATACGAGAAAGGGCATCTGGCTCTGGCTGCCACGCGTGGAGATGGGGCCGAGGGCGAAAACGTCACCGAGAATATTCGCACAATTGCTGAAATCCCTGAGCGTCTATCGGGGCGCAATATCCCTTCCGTTTTTGAGGCGCGCGGTGAGATTTATATGCGCCCAGATGATTTTCAGGCTCTTAATCAGAAGCAAGCGGCCATCGGAGCCAAAACTTTTGCCAATCCGCGCAACGCGGCGGCGGGATCGTTGCGCCAGCTCGATGCCGCGATCACTGCCGCGCGTCCGCTTCGTTTTTTTGCCTACACTTGGGGCGAGGTCACCAGTCTACCGGCCGATACTCAGCAAGGCGTAGTTGAGGCGATGAGGGGTTGGGGGCTTCCGGTCAATCCAGACGTTGAACTCTGCAGAACGACTGAAGAGCTGCTTGACTATTACCACCGCATCGGTGAAAGGCGCGCAAGCCTCGGCTACGACATCGACGGTGTCGTCTACAAGGTGAACCGTCTCGACTACCAGGAGCGTCTCGGTTTCGTCTCGCGCTCGCCCCGCTGGGCCATCGCCCACAAGTTCCCGGCCGAGCAGGCCGTGACCCTACTGCGTGACATCGAGATCCAGGTCGGCCGCACCGGCTCTCTGACGCCCGTCGCCAAGCTCGAGCCGGTGACGGTCGGTGGCGTCGTGGTCTCGAACGCGACGCTTCATAACGAGGACGAGATTGCGCGCAAGGACATCCACATCGGTGATACGGTCGTCGTGCAGCGCGCGGGCGACGTGATCCCTCAGATCGTGAGCGTCATCAAGGAAAAGCGGCCCTCCGGGGCCGAACCATTTATTTTCCCCAAGATCTGCCCAGCCTGCGGCAGCCACGCTGTTCGCGAGGCCGACGAGAGCCCGGACTCTGGCGGTGTCGTGCGCCGCTGCACCGGCGGGCTCATCTGCCCGGCTCAGGCCAAGGAACGCCTGAAGCATTTCGTCTCGCGCCTTGCCTTCGATATCGAAGGGCTTGGTGAGGAAAAGATCGAGCTCTTCTTCGAGGACGGCCTCATTCGCCGCCCTGCCGACATCTTCACCCTCGAAGCCAACGACAAGAAAAGTCTGACGCAGCTCAAGAACCGCAAAGGCATGGGCGCAAAGTCGGTCGAGAAGCTGTTCCGCGCCATCGATGCGCGCCGCACCATCGGGCTCGAACGCTTTATCTTCGCGCTCGGTATTCGCCATGTGGGCGAGACCACCGCCAAGGACCTCGCCAAGGCCTATCAGACGTTCGAAGCCTTGCGCGCGGCTGTGGAAGCGGCGGTTCAGGGGGGCAAGGAGAGCGAAGCCTACGCCGACATCGATGCCATCGAAGGCATCGGCGAAACGGTGGTGGATGCGCTCGTTGATTTCTTCTCCGAGCCCCACAATGTCGAGGCGCTCGACGACCTCCTCTCGCACGTCACCGTGACACCCTACGTGCGCGTGCAGGCCACGGACTCGCCGATCACCGGCAAGACCGTCGTCTTCACAGGCACGCTTGAGCGATTTTCGCGCAACGAAGCCAAGGCAACCGCCGAGCGCCTCGGTGCAAAGGTCGCGGGCTCGGTGTCGGGCAAGACTGACTATCTCGTCGCGGGCGCCGATGCCGGCTCCAAGCTTGCCAAGGCGCGCGAGGCGGGTGTGACGGTCCTGACCGAAGACGAGTGGCTGGACCTCATCAAGGGCTGAAAAAGGAGAGCGGGCGGAAGAGCCCGATCACTCCTCCGCCCGCACACCTGCTCAGACCTGCGTCTGCTCAAGTGATAAGTCAGCGCGAATAGTACTTGTCCATGTACGCGCGCCAGCCCCTGTTGCCGTTTCCGGTGCTGACGGTATCGCCCTTGGCGACGTAATTCCGCTTGCGCACCTTGGCGATTGCATTCGGCGCATATTCGGAGGCGACGTCGAGGCCGCGGTCGCGGTCCTTCGCGTACCACTCTTCTTTCTGGTTCTGCTGTGCCTTGGCCTGGGCTTCGGCCTTTGCCTTGGCTTTCGCTTCGGCCTGCGCCTTCGCTTTGGCGCGGGCAAGTCTCATCTGTTTGGCCTTGGCCTGCTGCGCCTTGGCAGCAGCAGCCTCGTTCGGATTGGAGGCCGCGAAGCTCGGAGATGTGCCGACCGCACCGGCCAGCAGAATGAGAATGGCGATGGAAGCTCTCGATAGCATGACCGCGCCCTTTTCTGTCTCGTTGGGTTTGCTCTGACGAATGCCCGGCACGCGAGCGTTGGCGATCGGGCAGCGGGGAACAGCGCCGAAACGCAGCCTGTCGCGACCGATCGGAGAGCAAACTAGAAGGGGGGAGCCCGTCGCGCTGTTACGGCGGGAACAGGGAGCCGCATGGCCGCGCGTGCGCGAACCGAAAAAAGCAATCATGCTCCAGCCGACAATGCGGGGGCATGGCCGCCCCCGCGCCGGACGAGCGCGCTACTTGTACCAAGTGTTATAGGGCCAAGGCACCTCGTGCAGGTCGACCACGTAGGTCGGCCGAATGCGATTGCCCTTCGCGACAGATTGCTTCGGAAGCTTCTGGGCGAGCTTGATCGGGCGCCGCTCGTTTGCCTTGGATTGAGCGTCGCTGAGGCGGGATGCGCTCTCTTCTTGGTCACTGTCGGACTTGGTGACCGATGCTGTGGACTGCGGGATGTCGGCCGCCGGAATTTTTGTAGCCGTCGTGGCCGAGGTCTCGATGTCGCTCGCGCCGCTCGGAGGCGCGGCCTGCGAAATGTCGTGGGAAGCGGCGGAAGTGTTTTGCGACGCGCCCGTCGCAGGCTGTTCAGGGGCAGCGGGGATTTCCCGCGTTTCGGCTTTCGGCGGCGAAGGCATCTGTGTCGCCGAGTTGACCGCGAGCTTTTCTTCGCTCACGCGCTTCGCTTCGGTGGAGGCCTCGCGCTCGCGCTTGAGTTCGTCGCGGAGAGACGCGATCGTGGCTTCCGCCGAACGACGCGCCGTCTGCTCCTCGGTGATCTGCTCGGTCGCCTTCCCGGAATTCGCCTCTATGGCGTTGCGGCGTGCGCGCTCAGCCTCGAGATCGGCGTTGAGCGCTTTTGCGCGCTCGTCCGATTGGCGCTTCTCGGCGCGAACTTTCACGAGCTCGGCATACGCGCGTTCCGATTCCTCGATTGCATGTTTCCCGGCGGCGTCGGCCACCCGCATCATGAAATCGGATTTGATCTCGTCGGAGAACCAGAAGAAGGTGGCGCCGAGCGCGAGCAGGAGGCCGCCGATGCTCATCAGAACATTGCGGTTGTGCCGCTTGGGAGCGGACGCCGGCTGGCTCGCGACGACGGTCATCGCCGTCGATGCAAGTCCGCGCCCCGGATTATAAGTGCCGAAATTCCAGATATGGCCCTGCGGATCGCGGCAGGAGTAGCCGCGCCGGCCGAGGCCGTCGCTCTTGATGTCGAGCACGATATCCGCGCCAGCATCGAGAGAGCGCACGTAGTGGGCATCCGCGTCGTCGACGACGATATAGCAGCTCTGGGTCTCGACGCCGCCCACCTCGTCGGGCTGGCGCATCAGCTTGTCGAGATCCGTATCGCGGACTGCGCCCATCATGATGAGGCTGCCGCGATAGGTCATCTGCCCATAGATGACCTCGCCGTCGTTGTCGGAGACGGCGATCTGCTTCTCGAAGCCGAACGCCTGCTCAAGCCAGCTCATCGCTTCCGCGAGTTCGCGGTAGCGCATCAAGGGCATGAGGTTTGGAGCGGGCAGATGGCTGCTCGCGGTCATGGGACGCTCCAAATTATGTCGGTTGTCGAACTCATTCGCGACCGGACGCACTGCGCACGATCGGTCGGTTGTGAGCGGAGAGTGAGCGCTGGGCCGCGACACCTCCGAATCACAACTCATAAATCATAATAGAAAAACGCCGTGATGCGTTGAAAAAATTACAGAAATAGACGTTGTGATAATTGCTGCATCAACCCGAGCGTATAAAACCCAGAAAAATAGGGAGAAATCGAAGGGGTTTTGCGCGGAAACGAAATAAGTTTCGAGCTTGCGTTCGTTGCGCTTTCAAAGCGGTTTTGTCGCCGCTTCGAGCCAGCGCAAAGTGGCCGCGTCGACCTCGGGGCCGATCACCTCGGCAACCCGGGCGTGATAGGCGTCGATCCAGCGCGCTTCCTCTGGTGTCAGCAACTCGGGAACGATGAGCCGGCGGTCGATCGGCACCAGCGTGAGGGTCTCGAACCCCATCATCTCCCGGTCGCCGCCCTTGGGCCGCTCAGGCTCGGTGACGAGAATGAGATTCTCGATGCGGATGCCGTAAGCGCCTTCCTTGTAGTAGCCTGGTTCGTTCGAGATGATCATTCCGGGCTCGATGGCGACGGCGCCTGCACGCGAAATCGACTGCGGCCCCTCGTGCACCGAAAGATAGCTGCCGACGCCATGACCCGTGCCGTGGTCGTAATCGAGACCGTGCATCCACAACGCGCGGCGTGCGAAGGCGTCGAGGTCCAGGCCGCGTGTGCCTTTGGGAAAGCGGGCCGTGGCAATAGCGATATGCCCCTTCAGAACCAGCGTGAAACGTTCGCGCGCTTCGGCTGGCGGCTCCCCGATCGCGACCGTGCGCGTAATGTCGGTGGTCCCTTCGAGATATTGCGCGCCGGAATCGAGCAGGAACAGCTCGCCCCGCTTCAGCGTGCGATTGCTCGCTTCCGTGACGCGGTAGTGCACGATGGCGCCGTTCGGGCCGCTGCCCGAGATCGTGTCGAACGAGATTTCCTTGAGCGCCTGGCTGCCGGCGCGCTTTTCTTCGAGCGTCCGGACGGCGGTGATCTCGTCGATGGTGCGGCCGTCGGCAATTGCGCTATCGAGCCACGCGAGAAAGCGGACGACGGCCGCGCCGTCGCGCACGTGGGCAATGCGTGCGCCTTTGATCTCCGTCGTGTTCTTGATCGCCTTGAGCGCCACGCACGGATCGCCGCCCCGCACCGCGCTTTTTCCGAGCGCCCGCACGAACCACCAAGCCGACCGGTCATGATCGATGCGCACGCGCCGCCCGGCCTTCTTGAGCGCCGCAACGCGATCCTTGAGCAGCGCGGGCGCGGAAACCTTGACGACGCCATCGAGATGCGTGCGGCAGTCCCGGGTGAGTTTTTCTTGCGCGATGAAAAGCTCGGGCTTTCCGTTGGCCGGAACGATGGCAAAGGCCAGCGCAACCGGATTGTGCGCAACGTCGTGCCCGCGAATGTTGAACAGCCAGCAGACGGAATCCGGCGCCGTCAGCACGACGGCATCCTGTCCCGCGTCTTTGAGCGCTTTCTGGACCGCCGCTATCTTGGTGTCCGCCGCCCGCCCTGAATATTTGAGCGCGTGCGGAACCACCGGGCCATCGGGCGGCGATGGACGATCCTTGCCCCAGATGCGGTCGACGAGATTGCGCCGCGTCGGCTTGAGGAGAATTCCGGCGGGCTTCAGAATGTCGGTGAGCCACGCGATCTCCGCAGCCGTATGCAGCCACGGATCGAACCCGACGACGTCGCCGCTCTTGAGCTTGTCGGCAAGCCACGGACCGAGAGCCTGGCGGGCGAAGCCGGGAAAATCGAACAGCCCGCCGCCGCACTCGCTGCGCGCTTGCACCGTGTAGCGCCCGTCGACAAAAAGGCCGGCATGGCGCCGCGTAATGGCTGTCAGGCCCGCGCTTCCGGTGAAGCCCGTGAGCCAGCGCAGCCGCTCCGAGCTGGGGGCCACGTATTCGCCCTGATGCTCGTCTCCGCGCGGCTGCAACACGGCCTGCAAACCTTCGTCGGCCAAAAGGGCGCGCAGGCGCTTCACCCGGTCGGGAACCGCAGCGGCATCGGAAGGCGCGGCGAACGTCTGAAACATGGAAGTCCAGTCCTTGTAGCTAGAGCATTTTCCGACGAAGCCTGTCCCGGACACGATCCGGGATGGACACCGGTTCGTCGAAAGAAAATGCGACAAAACAAGAATCTAGAGCGCGGCTCCGATTCCGTAGGATCGGACCACGCTCTAGCTTCGCTTCACCAGCGTCAACGTCGACCACCCATCGTAGCGCTGATGGCTCGAAAGCGAGAAGCCTTGCGCCCGGTAGGCAGCGATCACGCGAGGAGCTTCCCGGTTGAGAATTCCGGAGAGAATGATCGTTGCGCCCTTCGCGGCCGAGCGGCGGATGTCGGGCGAAAGCGTGATGAGCGGTCCCGCGAGAATGTTCGCGACGATGAGATCGAACGGAATGTCCTTACGCACCCCTGGCGACGAAACGCCGGGCCCGCAGGTATACCGGAGGCGAGGGCCAACCTTGTTCACCGCCGCGTTCTCGCGTGCGACGATCACCGACTGCTCATCGATGTCGACGCCATGGATCGCCGCGTTCGGCCACGACCGCGCCGCCGCGATGGCGAGGATGCCCGACCCGCATCCGAGATCGAGAATGTTGCGGAATGTGCGCGTGTGGCTCAGCCGGTCGATGGCGAGTAGGCAGCCGTACGTCGTTGCATGATGCGCCGTACCGAAGGCTTCGCCGGCTTCGATCAGGATCGCGTTGGGCCCCTGCGGAACGCGGTCGCGATCGTGGCAGCCATGGACGGTGAATTTGTGGGCGCGCACCGGCGGCAGCGCGGCCTGCGAAAGCGCAACCCAGTTGAGATCGGGAATCTCGTCCGATCGGAAGGCCGGCGGCGCCTCGCCAAGCAGCGCTTCAAGTTCGGCTTCGATGTCACTCGCGGTGCGCGCGTCCGAGAAATAGGCTTCGATCCGCCAGATGGGCGGAGCGTCGTCGCTCACCTTGTTTTCGAAGATGGTGAGCGCATCCGGCGGCGGCTCGAGCAGGTCCTGCAGCGCGCTGGCGATTTGCATGGCGCGCCCGCGATCCTCGATCTCGGCGATCAGCTTATGAGGGGTCATGAAGTCCGTTTTTTCTTATTGGAACAGCACACAGATTAGCCAGCCCCTGGAGAGGCTGGCGGTGGGGAACATAGACCATGATCGCTTCGGACCCTACCAGTCCGAAGCGTGAATCATAGGTCTCACTGAGGTGACCATGATCGCTTCGGACTTTTTCTGCGCTGCCGATTCACGCCGCGCCCGATAGGAGGCGCGACGATCGGAGCGCGGGGTCCGAAGCGTGAATCATAGGTCTCGTTAAACAGCTAAAGCACATACGCTTTAGCCCGTGATGCCGGCGCGCGTCAGGTCTGCTGATCGGGAGCAGGGGGCGGAGCCGCGACGGCCGTCTCTTCGGGGATGGGAAGGGTGCGCTCCACCTCGCGGCCTTCGTTGTCGTCGAGGGAGCAATCCGGCAGGTTGTCCAGGAACACGTCCCATTTGGCGTCGAGATGAGCTGAAGCAGCTTCTGGCCCGAGCGTCCGCAATGTGCCGTCCGGCTCCTCCGTCACGAGCCCATCGGCGATGAGCCTCTGCAACGCGTCCTCTAGATCGAAATCGACCGAGACGCCGAAGCTCGCCGTCAGATACTGCTCGATGGCGGCATCGATGGCCGGAAGGTCCGAGTGCTTCGCGCTTTCCTTGGCGAGCACGCTGTAGAGCAGCATTTCCTCTTTGACGTCTTCTTCCGCCGCGCGATCCGCGAGCTTGATCAGCACGCCGCGGTTGTCGGCCATGGCGTGGAAGTAGAGGTTCTGCGCCATCACCACCATGTAGCGCTGCTTCTGGTTCAGGAAATTCACGGCTTGCCGGAACACGATGCCGCCGAGGCCGAGCGCGGCGCCTGCCGCCATCAGCGGGTTGGTCGCCGCGACCGCGATCTTGCCGGCCGCGCTCACTGCGCCCATGCCGAGGCCGCCACCCGCGGTGATGCCGAGCCGCAGCTTGTCGAGCAGGCGGAACTTCACGCGCGTGTTGGGAAACACCATCTCCACGTCGCTACGCGGAATGTTCTTGAAGAGCTTCAGGTAGATGTTCTTGTCGTCGACGCCTGACGGGATCATCGCCCGCAGGTTTCGAACCGCCTTTTCGGCTTCCTTGCGGGGCAGACGCTGCTCTTTCATGACTTCGAGCACGCGCGTCTCGAACGGCTTGAGCTTGAACAGCAGGAACAGGCGCTGGAAGATCGGAACGTCGAACTCTTCTTTGCGCATGAAGCGGCTTAGCCTGCGCCGTTGATCGCGCCGGTTGGAAGCACCGCGATAGTAGATCAGGATTTCCTCGAACGCCGTGAAGTCCACGTGCAGGTCGAGGCCGTAGTGGGAGTCCTCCGTCAGGATCATCTGCACGTCCGACGGATCGATGCGAACGTAGTTGGCCTGCTTCAGGATCTTTTCGATATCCACCACCACACGCTTCTGCATCGCGTGCCGTTCGTCGTCCGTGAACGAGCGTGTGATCAGAAGATCGCTGTCGGGGCTGAACGTCTCGTAGGCCTGAAGTACGGTGCTGAGCGCGACGCTGTGCTGCTGGCGGCGCCAGTATTCCAGATAGCGGAAGAAGCGGCGTGCGGCCGCCGCCTTCCTGTTCGGCCAAACTTGCGGGGCCGTGAGGCGGTCGATCAGGGCGTAGGTGGTGACGGGGATGAAGCGCTCGCGCGGGCGCTCGGCATCCGGCGGAACGAGGTCGCGGGCTTGTATGGCGAGAACGGCTTTGGGCTCCGCGGGAGCTGCGGACACGCCGGGTGTCGCCATCGCAACGTCCTGAGCCGTCATCCCCATTCTCCCCTACGCCGACGTCCTACGATACTCAAACGCCGCTTGGAGGCGCGCATGCGCGCCCGCCTTCAAATTCAAACACCGGCGCGTGGCCTAGCATCTCGAAATCTGTGCCGGATTGATACGGCCTCGCCGGCTCGAGGTCCAGACCTCGGCTGGTGATTAACCGAAACCGGGACAAAGGAAATTTACCCGCACCCGTCCAATTGCGAATTCACAGCCTAGAACAGCTCTCGTTCAACAATTTGACGGAAGAGAGCGGAAGGCCCGCCTTAGGTAACAGCCTCTCGCGGTCAGGCGCGATGATAGGGATGCCCGGAGAGAATGGTCGCGGCGCGATAGAGTTGCTCGGCCAGGATGATGCGGGCGATGCCGTGCGGTAACGTCAAAGGCCCGAGCGATAGTTTGAGCTGGGCACGTGAGAGCACAGCCTCGCCATGCCCGTCCGGGCCACCGATCAGAAATGCGAGTGTGCGAGTGCCCTCGTCGCGTCGCGCCGCAAGCCAGCGGGCGAAGGCGTCGCTGCCGAACGCCTTTCCGCCGCCGTCCAGCGCGACCAGAAGGTCGGCGCCCGAGGTGGAATCGAGCAGACGTGAGGCTTCGTCAGTGCGCCGTTGGGTGACGCCCGATTGGCGCGCCTCGGGCAATTCGGCAAGCGTCAGCGGCCCGAGCGCGACGGCGCGGCCCGTGTCGTCGATGCGCTTTGCGTATTTGAGATATAGCTCACGCTCGGGACCATCCTTGAGACGTCCCACGGCGATGATGGAAAGACGCATTCAACCCTGCTCCCGCCAGCCCGATTTGCTCTAGCACGGGAGTGCCCGGATAGACTCGCCGTGACGGCGCCCATAGCGCCGCCGTCACCGGCAGACGAGAGCTTCGCGGTCCGCGACGCCCTTTAGTGCGAGGTCTGCTCGCCCGGCCTCGTGGCGGACCACATCTTTTCGAGATTGTAGAAATCCCGAACCTCGGCACGGAAAACGTGCACGAGAATGTCCACGGCGTCGATCAGGACCCAGTCGCAGGTCTCGAGACCCTCGACCCGGACGGTACCGATGCCTTTTTCCTTGAGGTGCTTGCGAAGCTGTTCGGCGATCGCGCCCACGTGGCGATCAGAGCGCCCCGTTGCAATCACCATGAAGTCGCCAAGCGACGACTTACCTTTGAGGTCGATCGTTACGATCTCTTCGGCCTTGGCTTCATCGAGCCAATGCTGAACCTCTTTGAGCAGAGCTTCCGAGCTGGCGCGCTGCGGCACGATCTCGGCGGGAGGCGCACCCTTACGGGCGCCCTCAATGGCGGTTCGCATCTTTTGGTGAATATCCTTTCCTTTGGAGCACCAAGTGAGGCCATCCTTCGTTACGGCCACCAGGCACAAGGCGGACTAATCAAAAACGCACCGGCCGACCCGCGTCACATCTTGGCCGGTTGATCCACCACCGGAAGCGCCTCATTGCGCCACCAGCCCGTGCAGGATAGCTTCCGGTCGCCCCGCCAGCAATAGGATCTTGCCCGGATTGTCGCACCCGTCGCAGCTCGGAGAGCCGCGGTGCTTGCGTCATTCTGTAGAAAATACGTCGCAAGTCCTGCGTTAAGCCTTCTTCCCAAGCGAGCTCTTGGGTGAGCCGAGACGTCCTGCCGCGCGGATTTCACTGGAGGATTCAGGGGAAAGCCGGAGCGTGAGGTAAGCCCACGCTGGCGGCGTCTGCAGCGCCAAAGCAGGAACCTGGCTGTCCGGAACGCGGTACTTGGCCAGCGCTCGGGCAGCCGGTGCCGCAAGCGCCTTGAGCCGCCATTGCGGACGATCTGCAACTAAAAACGGCATCAAGGACGCGATCCGCCGCCAATCCGCCCAGCGATGGAATCCCGCGAGATTGTCGCCGCCCATGATCCAGACGAAATGCACGTCCGGATAGCGCCGCCGCAGAAACGCCAGCGTGACGACGGTCGATACGTTGCGAAGCTCGGCCTCGAAACCGGTCACCTTGATGCGCGGATGGACCGCAAGCGCCCGGCATTCCGCCAGTCGCTCGTCGAGAGGCGCGAGGTCCGAATGGCTCTTCAGCGGATTCCCGGGCGAGACCAGCCACCAGATCTCGTCGAGTTCGAGCCGCTTCAGAGCCGCTTCCGAAATCGCCACGTGAGCCCGGTGCGGCGGGTTGAATGATCCGCCCATGAGCCCGATCCGCTGTCCGGCGACCGCCGGCGGAACGCGGACCGACATCGAGCCGAAGCTTTTCGAGGAGACGCGGGCGGACATCGGACCCAATTCGAGGTGAGGTGGCGAGCGGAGCGGCGGAACTGGTTTTCACTCGATCCGAGTGAAAACCAGCCTGCTGCGAATGATATAGAGTGTCACGAAACAGATGAGCACGGCTATCGTCTTCGCCAGTATCGGAGAGAAGCCGAAAGCATGGATCCCGATGGCCGTTGCGACCGCGGTGAGCACGAGTCCGAGCAGGCCGGTCGCCAGAAATTCGATAAACAGCCGCCTCTGGCTCTTGTGGCTGCCATCCGAGCCGAACACGAAGCGCTTCGAGAGATCGTAGTTGAACACGAGCGCGATCGCGTAGGCGATGATGCTCGCGGTCACGGGGATGTCGTAGGTGTGGGTGAGGAACAGGAAGATCCCGTAGTCGATCGTTACGCTCGCGAGGTTGACGCCGGTGTAACGCAGCAGGCGGCGGATGCGATAGGCCCGGTCGCTCGCGCTGCGCGGCGGCGCCAGGGTCTCGCCGGCGAGGTCGAGCGGGGGATCGTTGTCTTCCAGTGTCGTCACATCAAGCTCCTTCGCCTTGCGGGCGACGCGCGGTCGTCCGCACCAAGGTCATAAGCTGAAATCGGGATGTTGCCGCGAAGTACTTGGAAGAGCCAAAACGCCGCTCCTCCACGATAACTCCTTGCTACCTAGGTTATAACCCGTCAGTATTTTAATGAGAGTCTCTGATTCCAGGGGCTTTTTTTGTGGCTGATCCGGGGGCAAGGCGTGAAATCCGGTTCCGATGTCGCGATTTCCGCCAGGGATGGTGGGCCTTCCAGCGCGATCCGCGACGCATCGTCTCCGGCCCGGTCCGGCGCCGATTCGGAAGCCGTCAGAGATCTCAAGGCGCGGGACAACACCACCAACTGGCTTCATCTCCTGCAGATCTATGCCGTCATCGCGATCACCATCGCCCTCGCGATCGAGGCCAATGAGTGGATCGACGAGATGGGATACGGCTGGGGCTGGATCGTCGCGGTCAACACGATGGCCGCGTTGGTGCTGGGGGCGGCCCAGCATCAGTTCGGCGGCGCCATCCACGAAGGCACGCACTTTCTTCTTTTCAAGAACCGCAAGCTGAACGAAGTGGCGTCCGATTGGCTCGCGGCCTTCCCGATCTACACCTCCACCTACCAGTTCCGTCTTCATCATCTGGCGCACCACCAGTTCGTCAACGATCCCGAGCGTGATCCGGACATCGCCCAGCTCAAGGAAAGCGGCCATTGGCTGGATTTCCCGGTGCCGTCGATCGAGCTGCTGTGGGGGTTCCTGAAACGCCTGTCGCCGGTGAAGCTGTTTCTGTTCACCGTCTTCCGCGCCAAGTATTCGGCAGTCGGCTTCGACGAGCACGCCTACATCGATCCCGCCGCGCAAGGCTCGAAATGGCCGCTGCGCGTTGGCATTCTCTATGCCGTTGCGGCGCCGATCGCGACCGTAGAGCTCATCCGCTTCGTCGATGCGAGGCTCGGGTGCGCCGTGCTGATCGCTTCGACGATCGTCGCCATCGCCTATCTGCTGCTGGCTCCTGAAAGCGCTTTCACGCAGACGCGCTTGGCGCCGGTCATCTCCCATCGCGCAACGATGCTGAGCCGTGTCGTCTATTTCGCGATCCTCTACGGCACCCTGACCTATCTGACGGTCTCGGGCATCGCCCCGGCCTGGAAGTATTTCAACCTTTATTGGGTCATCCCGCTGTTCACCTCGTTCCCGCTGTTCATGATGTTGAGGCAGTGGGTGCAGCACGGGAACGCCGATCGTGGCCGTTATACCAACACGCGCGTATTCCTCACCGGCCCCTTGGTCCGCTACGCGGTGTTTCCCTGGGGCATGGATTATCACCTGCCCCACCACCTGATGGCCTCCGTGCCGCACTACAACTTAAAGCGCCTGCACGAGCTTCTGCTCGCGGACCCGACCTACCGCGAGAAGGGCGTCGTGCTGCACGGCTTCTTTGCATCTTCCGAAGGCCCGTCCGCGCTGGAAGCGCTGGGTCCGGCCCATGCGCCCGCTAGCCGTGAGCGCGCCTATGTCGACAACGCCGCCCTCGAATACGCGGAGCTGCGGGATGCAAACGGCATCGCACGCGAGGCGGCCCGCTCGGAGCAGGCATCCTAGACCATGATCGCTTCAGGCCCTATCAGCCTGAAGCGTGAATCATCGGTCTCACTAAAAACCACCATGATCGCTTCGGGCCCATGCGCTCCGATCGTCGCGACCCCTATCGGGCGCGGCGTGAATCGGCAGCGTAGGAAGAGTCCGAAGCGTGAATCATCGGCCTCATCAAGGCACGGCTTGTCGGCAAATTTCACCGCGACGTTGGAAACCGACCGATTTCGGCCGGCTACAAACGATTTGGTAATGGCTCCAGACCATGATCGCTCGAGGCCTCATCCGCCTGGAGCGCAAACATGGGTCTCGTCATGGACCTAGAGCGCGGCTGCGATACAATCGAAGCTGATCGCGCGCTCGGGAATGGTTGAGGTCGGAGAGCATTCAAACGCGCACGGCCCCGCTTGAACGCGGCAACCGTTGCGACCGTCGGGGCGGTGAGATGACGAAGCGGGAAGACCTGAAGCTGTTGATCGTGGAAGATCGTCAGGTGATGTTGAAGATCATCCGGCGCCTGCTCTTGCAACTTGGCTACGCCCATGTCGACGAAGCCGTGAACGGCCTGCAGGCGCTCGACCGCATCCGCGAGAACACTTACGACCTGATCCTCTCGGACTGGAACATGGACGGCATGAGCGGATTCGATCTCCTGAAGATCGTGCGCGCCGCTCCCGCAACGCACGCGACGCCGTTCATCCTGGTCACTGCCGAAGCCAAGCCGGAAAACATTTTGGCCGCCAAAGCGGCAGGCGCCAACGGCTATCTGCTGAAGCCGTTCAAGCTCGATATGCTGGAAAAGACGCTCGACAGCGTCCTGGCCGCGACGCATGGCGCCGACACTCTCGCCGTCGCCTGATCCTGCCCGTATTTCTTTTTAGCCCGGACGAACCTGACCGTTGCCGCGCAGCACGTACTTGAAGCTCGTGAGCTGCTCGACGCCAACCGGCCCGCGCGCATGCAGCTTGCCGGTTGCGATGCCGATTTCCGCGCCGAACCCGAACTCGCCGCCGTCCGCAAATTGCGTGGAGGCGTTCCACAGCACGATTGCGCTATCCACCTCGCCGAGGAACCGCTCGGCGGTCGCTTCGTCGGCGGTGATGATCGCATCCGTATGCTGCGAGCCGTAACGGCTGATGTGTGCGATCGCTTCGCCGACGCCGTCCACCGTCTTCACCGCGATAATCGCGTCGAGGAATTCATGCCCATAGTCGCCGGGCTGGGCCGCCTTCACGCGCGGATCGGCAGCCTGGGCGGCGCTATCGCCACGCACTTCGGCACCCGCTTCGAGCAAGGCCTTGACGAGCGTCGGCAGGTAGTCGGCGGGCGCGTTACGGTCCACCAGCAGGCATTCGGTCGCTCCGCAAACGCCGGTGCGGCGCATCTTGGCATTGACCAGCACCGTGCGCGCCATATCGAGATCGGCCTTGGCATCCACGTAGGTGTGATTGATGCCTTCCAGGTGCGCGAACACCGGCACGCGCGCTTCCTTTTGCACGCGCTCGACGAGGCTCTTGCCGCCGCGCGGAACGATCACGTCGATCGCGCCGTCGAGGCCCGTCAGCATAAGGCCCACGGCCTCGCGGTCGGGCGTCGCGACGTATTGGATGGCACCTTGCGGCAAGCCGGCTTCCGCGAGGCCTTCCGCGAGCGCGGCATAGATCGCGCTGCTCGAATTGTAGCTGTCGCTCCCGCCGCGCAGGATGGCCGCGTTGCCCGACTTGAGGCAGAGCGCCCCCGCGTCGGCGGTGACGTTCGGCCGGCTCTCGTAGATGATGCCGATCACGCCGATCGGCACGCGCACGCGCTGGATTTTGAGCCCGTTGGGTCGGGTCCAGTCCGAAAGCACCGAGCCGACCGGATCTGCGAGCGCCGCGACCTCTTCCAGGCCTTTGGCGATCCCCTCGATGCGCGCTTCGGTGAGGACAAGGCGGTCGACGAGAGATTCAGCGCGCCCGGCTGCGCGAGCGGCGGCGACATCCTTGGCATTCTGGATCAGGATGTCCTTGGCGTCGCGGCGCAGCACGTTGGCCGCGATGAGCAAAGCCTTGTCCTTGGCTTCGCGCGGCGCGAGCGCAAGCTGCCGCGAAGCTTCGCGCGCAGCAAGGCCGATGTCGCGCATCAAGGCGCCGATGGACGTGTCTTGCTGAGTAGCTTTCTGCATGGTCGGTAACTTTGGGCTTTCGGGTGCCAAGGTCAATCCCTGGCCAAAAGGGTCGCGGCTATTTGCGGGTGAGCGCCATGTCGTTGCGATGAACCAGCTCTGGCCCGCCTTCGAACCCGAGGATCTCGGCGATCTCGGACGACTTGCGGCCCAGAATGCGCTCGGCGTCGCTGCGGGTGTACTCAGAAAGTCCACGCCCGAGTTCCCGCCCGTCCGGTCCCCGGATAATCACGGCGTCGCCGCGCTCGAACTCGCCTTCGACGCGCTTGACGCCCGCCACCAGCAGGCTCTTGCCGGCGGTGAGTGCCTTTTCGGCGCCCGCATCGACATAGACCGCGCCGCGCGGCTCGAGCTGCCCGGCGATCCAGCGCTTCTTGGCCGTGACCGGATCCTGCTTCGCCAGGAACCAGGTGACCTTGGAGCCTTCCGAAATGGCGCGCAGCGGATTGAGCACCTTGCCGGTCGTGATGACCATGTTGGTGCCGGCGCCGAGCGCGATCTTGCCGGCTTCGATCTTGGTCTTCATGCCGCCTTTCGAAAGCTCGGTTCCGGCATCACCCGCCATCGCCTCGATCTCGGCCGTGATCTCGGTGACGATCGGGATGTGCTTGGCGGTGGGATCGGAGGCGGGCGGCGCGGTATAGAGGCCGTCGATATCGGAGAGCAGCACCAGGCAGTCGGCCGAGACCATGCTGGCGACGCGCGCCGACAGCCGGTCGTTGTCACCGTATTTGATCTCGGCGGTCGCGACTGTGTCGTTCTCGTTGACGACCGGAATGGCTTTGAGCTCGAGCAGGGTCTCGATGGTATGGCGTGCGTTGAGGTAACGCTGGCGTTGCTCTGTATCTCCCAGGGTCAGCAGGATCTGCGCGACCGTCAGACCGGATTTCGCAGCCAGCTCCTGATAGGCATGGGCAAGACTGATCTGGCCGACGGCGGCAGCGGCCTGCGACTGTTCGAGTTCGAGCGGCCCCTTCGGAAGCCCGAGCTTGTGGCGGCCGAGCGCGATCGAGCCGGACGAGACGAGCACCACGTCGCGGCCCTGCCGCACGAGTTCCGCGACGTCCTCGACGAGGGAGGCCAGCCATTGGGATTTGAGCGTCCCGGTCTCGCGGTCGGTCAGCAGCGCCGAGCCGATCTTGACCACGATCCGGCGCGCCCGCGTCCATTCGGGACGGGCGTGAGACGCTTCGGCAGGGGCAACGGCGGATTGGGTCATCGGGTGTGCTTAAAGGAAATCGGGCGCCACAAGGGTTAATCGTGGCGCTCTCCTAGCATACCCCATGCCTTTCCGGCGAGATGCCCTTTGGAAAGGTTAGGCCTGCGTTTTCGGCAGGGGCGTTTACTGCCCTGAGGCCGCCAGCTCCTCGGCCAGGATGTCGGCTGCCACGACCCCGAGCTTGTTGTTCTTCGCCACCCACTCCCCGGCTGCCTTCATCCGGCTCTTGGGGTCGGCGTCGCCCTCTTCGGCGATCTTGGCGACGAAGAAGCCGCCACCCGTGCGCGCGGCCGACCAGCGCGACCCGTCCCAGGCGACGAAGTTCAGGATTTTACCCGGCTGCTTCTTGTCTCCGAGCGTCACTTCGAGCGCGCCGATGTCGGCGTTCCATTTGAACGAGCCGCACTGGCCGTCCCAGGTCAGGAACTTGACGGTGGGAGCCGGGTCTGTCGGCGACTTGCCGGCCTGGCTCAGCGCGAGGTCGGCGCCGAACCAGCGGGCCGAGACTTTCTCGCCGTCGCAGGACCTGAAGTTGAGCTTGTTGTCCTCGTAGGCGACCGTCTTGGCTGCGGCAGGCGAGGCGGCCGCGACGAGAGAGGCGGCGAGCATCAGAATACGGCGGGTCATCGGTCGGTCTCCGGAATGGGGGCGCATCGGCATTCGTCCTGTCTTGCACGGGCGGGAGCAACCCGAGAAGACCGCATGACCCCGCTTTTTCTGACGTTTTTGTGAGGGGGCGTGAGGCGCGGGATGATCATGCATGTGAAATGGAAATCATCCCAAACGCGATGCCGCATAGCCCGGCATGGAGAGGGAAATCAGAACCGCGTGTGCGCTGCGCTGACGGCCCGAATGAGGGCGAAAACGAGGTCCGCGCTCATACTTTGATTCACGCAAACGGCTTAAGCCGAGAATCCCGCACTCGAATTATGTATTGCGGTATGTGAATGAAAATACTTGGAAATATTGTAGTTATGAAGTCTATCAAGTGTAGCCTCAAGTTAAACGAAGCAGTATGATGCTTGAGTTGTTTGCATCGCACCAAGCAACGCCACTGACATCGCAAACCCCCAAAAAATGGAGTTCTCATGAACCTCCAAGAGCAGAGATTTGCCTGCTTGCGGATGGCGATGGAGCTCGGCTGCAAGGCCGACTCGATCGTGCGTCTCGCAAGAGAAATGAGTGAGTTCATCGAAGGCGCACCCGCTGCGCCGGCCGCGGTAGCGGCCGTCGTGGAAGCCGCACCCGAGATCGCTCCGCAAGCGGAAGCGCCTCTCGACGCCATCGCCGCGTGCGGAACGGCTCTCGCCGAGCCTGTTCTTGCGCCGGAGGCTACCGCCGAAGCTGAGGCCGCACCGGCCGAGGCAACTGCGGAAGCGGCAGCCGAAGAAGTCGTGGCGGAAGCTGTGGCCTCCGAAGAGACGGTTGTTGAAGCCGTCGCCGAAGAAGCTGCGGTCGAAGAAGTGGCAGCCGAAGTCGTGGAGGAAGCTCCCGCGGCGGAAGCAGCTCCAGCTGAGGAAGCGGCGGCTGCGCCGGCCGAGGCAAGCGAAGGAGCGGAAGCACCCGTTGCTGCTGTCGATGCAGCTCCGGAAGCCTCCGAGGAGGCCCCTGCCGCAGAAGCTGCGGCTGAGACCACGTCTGAGGCGGCACCTGCTGCCGACGCTCCTGTCGCGGAAGCCGAAGCTGCGCCGGAAGTCGCTGCTGAGTCGGTTGCCGAAGAGGCTCCTGCCGAAGCAGCACCCGCCGAGGTCGCCGCGGCGACGGAGGAGGCTCCTGCTGCCGAAGCGCCAGCGGAAGCCGTCGCTGAAGCTGCCCCCGTCGAGGCGGCGGCGGAAGCTCCTGCCGAGGCGGTCCCTGCCGCTGAGGAGGCACCTGCCGCGGAAGCTGCTGCTGAAGAGGTAGCTGCCGAAACGGCTCCGGCCGAGGAAGCGCCTGCCGCTGCTGAGGCTGCACCGGAAGCGGAAGTCGCAGCCGTTGCGGAAGAAGCGCCTGCTGCAGAAGTCGCTGCCGCAGCGGAAGAAGAACCAGCCGAGCCCGCTGCGGAAGCAGCAGCCGAGCCCGAGGCCGAAGTTGAAGTCGAGGTTGCCCCTGAAGCGATCGCGGCTTTGAATGGTGCAGCCGAACCAGCATCAGTTCCGGCCGCACCTTAAACTAAGATAAAAAACGCATGCCTCGTGATCCATGCGCAGGGAGATCGAGGGGAAACGACCCAGACACGTGCTTCCGAAAAAGCCTGTCCCGGACTTGATCCGGGATGTGCAGCGGTTTTCCGATAAGAAGCACGGCCCAAACAAGGAGGGCGAGCTGACTTAGTGGCCATCGGTCAGCTCGTCACTTAAGCCGCATCGCACCGAAGTGCACGCCTCAAACCCGCATCACTCAAATGATGCTCTTTGCGTAGAGCTCTGTCCGCCTGTCGCGGAAGAAGCCCCAATCCGCGCGATAGCTTTCGATCAGCGCGAGATCGAACTTGTGCACCAGCACGCCTTCGTCGTCCCGGCCGAAGCTTTCGACCAGCTCGCCGCGATGATCGGCGATGAACGAGTGCCCGTAGAACTGCTGCTTGACGCCCTCGTTGTCCTCGAGCCCGATCCGGTTTGCGGCCACGATCGGTATGGCATTCGAGACGGCATGCCCCTGCATCGCCCGCTGCCACTGGAGATGGGTGTCGAGCGCGTTGTCGTAAGGCTCCGAGCCGATCGCGGTCGGATAGAACAGCACCTCCGCACCCTGAAGCGCCATGGCGCGTGCGGTTTCCGGATACCACTGGTCCCAGCAGATGCCGACGCCGATGTGCCCGCGCTTGGTTTTCCAGGTCTTGAAGCCGGTATCGCCGGGGCGGAAGTAGTACTTCTCCTGATAGCCGGGTCCGTCCGGAATGTGGCTCTTGCGGTAGACGCCGAGGATCTCGCCATCCGCATCCGCGATCGCGACGCTGTTGTAATAGCGCGGCCCATCCTTTTCGAAGAACGAGATCGGGATCACCACTTCGAGCTTCTTGGCGAGCTTGGCGAGCTTCTTCACGCAGGGGTGATCCTCGGCCGGAAACGCGGTCTCGAACCACTTCGGATCCTGCTTGGTGCAGAAGTAGATGCCCTGGAACAGCTCCGAGGGCAGCACCACGTCGGCACCGCGCTCGGCGGCTTCCCGCACCAACGCTTCCGTCTTCTCGATGTTCTCGCCGAGGTCCTGCCCGTAGGAGGTCTGGAGGCTCGCGACGGTGATGGTCCGCTTTTTCATCAGAGGGGTTCCTGCTGAGTGATGCAATGGAAGGAGCCGCCGCCGGCTTCGCCGCAGCCAAGCAGTCCGCGCGAGGAGACGCCGACAACCTTGCGATCCGGGAACACGGCCTGCAAGGCGGTGAGCGCGGCTTCCTGCGTCGGCGTTCCGTAAACCGGCACCACGACCACGCCGTTGGCGATGATGAAATTCATGTGCGAGGCCGGAGAGACCTCACCCAACGCGTTGCGATAAAGCCCGACGCCCGGAATGCGGATCACTTCGAGTTTGCGCCCGGTCGCATCCGTTTCGTTTTCGAGCCGGTTCGCGATGGCATTGAGGATGTCGGCGTTCGGGTCGTCCGGCCCGGCCGGCGCCTGGCAGACGACGCGCCCCGGGGCTACGAAGCGCGCGATGTTGTCGATGTGCCCGTCGGTGTGATCGCCGATCAGGCCTTCGTCCACCCAGATCACTTTCTTGGTGCCGAACGCGCGACGAAGCTCGGCTTCCGCAGCCTCCTTGGTCCAGCCGTTGCGGTTGGGGTTGAGCAGCGTCTGCTTAGTGGCCAGGATGGTACCCTGGCCGTCATGATCCACCGCGCCACCTTCGAGCACGAAATCGAAGCGGTCGATCGGCACGCCGGCGAGATCCGCCACGCGGTCGCCGATCGTCGAGTCGTCAGGCAGATCGTACTTGCCGCCCCAGCTGTTGGTCTGGAAGCGCAGCGCCGCGCGGTCGTTGCCGCGATGGGCGAAGATCGGGCCGGTGTCGCGCAGCCAGATATCGCCGTACTTGGCCGAAACCAGTTCCGCCGAAGCGCCGAGCGCGACCTGCGCGGTCTCCGCCGCCTCGTCGCCGTTGACGAGCACGTAGACCTTGTTGCTTTCGGCGAGCGCTTTGACGAGCGCGGCCACGTCGCGGCGGGGCGCTGCGAGATCGTCGTTCCATTCGCTGGCATCCGCAGGCCACGCCGTCCAGATCGCCACCTGGGGTGCCCACTCAGCGGGTACAATCGTCGTCTCTGCCATCAAGCCAAGGTCCTTGCGTTACGCGGGCCGTAGGTCCGCCCGGCGCCTATAGATCGGAGCGCCGGTCATGCCTTCAAGATGGCAGCAATGCAATACAGTTGGGTGATTGCCGGCGCGCGACATGGCTCAGGCGCATAGATGGCGCACCTCGAAGCCTTCGTTCACGTCGAAATAGGCGCGCGACATTTAGAGGCAACTAATTGATATAAAATAATTATCCTGGAAAATATTTTAGAGGCGCATGCGGCGCCGATCGCAATAGGGACCGGCGCCGGTTCGCGAGGCAGATGGCCAACGCCGCCCGCCTAGGGAATTCGGATGACAAAAACTTTGCGGATCCGCTCGTCGGTTTTCCAAAGCCCGACGAAACCGTTCGGGATCTGGAAGCTGTCGCCAGCCACATACTGCTTGGTCTCTCCGCCATCCTCCGAAAGCGTGACCTTGCCTTCGAACAGGTGGATGAACTCGTCGGCTTTGTAAGTCACACGGTAGGTGCCTGGCATCGCCTCCCAGAAGCCCGTGAGCAGTTTGCCGTCGTCGGCCTTGTGCTCGATCCAGGTTTTCATGGACGGCGACCCATCCACGGGCACCCACCCGTCAAGATCGGTAACAATGGGCGTCGCTTTCGGAGCAAAGAGCTTGCCATAGCCTACGACCGTCATTCGACCACTCCTTGGTTAGATGGAATTGCCGCCGTCACTCAGTGGGACGGCAGGGGCAGGAAGAAAAAATGGCCGGAAACACGAGGTTCCCGGCCAGTCGGGAGGATACGCAGCTTGCACTTAGCCGCGCACGGGGGGATGGGTTCTGAGGCGCAACGGATCGTAGAAGGGCATCTGCACCACGGTTGCTTTGAGGGTCTTTCCGCCGTCGTTGATCTCGAGGGCGGTTCCGAGCGCAGTGTGCGATGGCGAGATCTGCGCCATGGCGAGCGATTTCATGAGGTGTTGGCTGAATGTCGTGCTGGTCACGACACCGACCTCCTTGCCGCCCGCGAAAATCTTGGCACCCGGGTTTGCAGCTTCGCTGGATTCGACTTCGAGCCCGGTGATGAACGAGCGCTCCTTGCCCTTGCTTGCGGCAACGGCCGCCTTGCCGCGGAAATCCGGCTTGCTGAGATCGACCGTCCAGTCGGCGCGGACTTCCCAGGGGGTCGTATCGCCGTGCGGCATGTCGAACGGGAAGAACAGAAGGCCGGATTCGACGCGAACGATGTCGAGGCAGGTCCAGGAGGCCGGAACGACACCCTTCGCCTTGCCCGCTTCCAGGATCGAATCCCAAATGAAGCCGGCATCTGCCCGGCTGGTGAAGACCTCGTAGCCGCGCTCACCCGAGTATCCGCCGCGCGCGATCGAGACGGGGCGGCCGAAGATCGTTGTCTTCAGATGCTTGAAGTAGCCGAGCTTGGCGAGATCGGCAGGCGTATGAGGGGTGAGCACCTCGAGTGCCACGGGGCCCTGCAGCGAAAGAATGTGCACATCGTCGTCGCGCTCGACCTTGACGTTGTACTTGGGGGAGAATTCCTTGAGCGCCTCGCCGAATGCACCGCCGCCGTGAGAGATGCGGAACGTATTCGGGCCGTCGACGTAAACGAGCACGTCGTCGATGAGGGCGCCTGCTTCGTTCACCGTGTTCGAGATGTGCGAGTCGCCTGCCGCGGCCTTGGAGATATCGGTGGTGAGCAGGTAGTTGAGGAAGGTCGTCGCATCGGGACCGGATACGTTCCAGATGTTGAGGCCCGTGACCTCGATGAGCCCTGCGCGATAACGCGTGGCTGCAACCTCGTCGTAGGCATTGGTCGAGTAGTTCTGCGGGATCGGCAAGCCGTTCCACGATTGGGTCAGATCCGATCCGAGCGCTCGGTGGCGGCTCTCGAGTGCGGTCTTGCGCGTGATGTCCGACATTAGAAATTCCTCCAAGTTTATTCTGTCTGGTCGTGGACGCACGCCGGAAAGCGCGTGCGGAAATCGTGATGAAATTTTCGGAGCCGTCCGCGCCTCAATCCGCGCCACCGCCTTGCGAGGTGGGGGCTCCGTCGTCGTACTTGGAGAGCCAATCCAGCGTGGTGTCGCGGTAGCGGGTGATGCCCTTGTAGTCGATCAGCTCTTGCGGAAGCGTCTTCAGCACGCGATGCATGCGCCGTCCCCACTTCGGGACGGTGACGAGTTCGCGCATCTTGATCAGATAGCCGCGGATCGAGAACAGGATGGCGTTGGACCTGGGCAGACGCCACAAGGCCTGCAGCTCGACGCGCAGGTGCACCTTGTCCCCGACGTTCTCGGGCGTGACCGTGGTGCGATCCTTGCCCCACTTGTTGTAGTTCTCCGGGCTCGTATCGAGGCGCGGATTGATCGTCATGGTCCAGTTGAGGCGGCGAACGGGCTGGTCGAGCTGGAGGTTGAGAAGGAACTTCAACGCGCGGTCGAACACCTTCATGTCATGGGCCAGCGGCACGGGGCCGTGCCATTCCATGAAGTTCATGCCGACGTCGAAATCGAGCGACCAGTCGGCCTGCGTGGTGATGATGCCGGCATCTATCCAGAGCTGGCCGTCACGCTGATCCTGGATCGAGAAGTCGCCCTGGCATTGGCGGCCGATGTATTCCATCGGCTCGTAGGGAAGCGTCGAGACATCACCGAAGACGAACTTCTGGTCGATGTTGAGCGGCTTGTTGATCCAGTGCCAATGGTCGCCCTCGGTCTTGAGCGAGAACCACTGCGGGTAGTCCCGCGCCATCGACGTCATGATGAGTTCGAGGAAGTCCCACTGCGCAAGCATCATGTGGGGCAGCGCTTGGCAGCGAAGCGGATCCTCCTTGAGCACGATCGCGCGATCCTGCATCTCGGAAACATAGTGCTCGTTGATGTCGATCGGAAACTCGAACACCGAGCCGGCGGGGCCCTTGGTGTGCGGCTCGATGTTCACCGAGTACATGTACTTGTCTTCCCAGAACGGGAACGGAAAGCGCCGAATAGATTCGGGACTGTTGAAGAAGGTGTAGTCGTCCCGAAATGTCTCTTTCTTGAATTCCTGGTTCATAGCCTGCTCCTTGAGCGCGTCGCTGAAATCGGGGTCAGAGATCGAGGGCGATCCGAGATCCTTTGATGCGAGAGACGCAGATCATGATCTTGTTTCCTGCCTGCTTTTCTTCGTCGGTCAGATAGTGGTCGTAGTGGAGAATGCCTCCGTCGCAGTTTGCGACGGCGGTCTCGCATTGCCCGCATGCCCCGCCGCGGCAGAGGTAGGGCGGTTCGAGCCCGGCGGATTCGAGCGCCTGCAGAATGCTTTCGTCTTCCTTCACCCGAACGGTCCGCGCCGATTTCGTGAGGTCCACGTCGAACGGAAGGCCGCCGCGCGGAGCGGTAAAGTGCTCGGCGTGGACATGCTGGCTCGGCCAGCCCGCTTCTTGCGCAAGCCGCAGGACGTCTTCGATCATCACATCCGGACCGCAGACGTAGAGATGGGTTCCGAGCGGCTGCTGGCCGAGCAGATTGGTGAGATCGATGCGCTGGGCCGAGACGGTCTGGTAGTGGTGCAGCTTGCGCCCGTACTTCTGCTTCAGAGTTTCGACGTAGGCGCCCGAGCTCGGCGTGCGCGTGGAATAGTGGAGCTCGAACGGCGCGCCGATCTGCGAGAGCTGTTCGGCCATCGACATGATGGGAGTGATGCCGATGCCACCCGCGATGAGCAGGTGCTTGCGGGCCCTGAGATCGATGGAGAAGAGATTGGACGGATGGCTGAGGGTGACGAAAGCCCCTTCGTAGAGCTTTTCGTGCACGAAAAGAGAGCCGCCGTGCGAGTTGTTGGTCTTGAGAACGCTGATTTCGTAGCCGGTGGTGTCGTTCAGCGGGCCCATAAGCGAATAGGGATTCTTGATGGTCTTGGCGCCGTCGCGCATCGTAACGACGGTATGCGCGCCGGCGGAAAACTTCGGGAGCGGCCTGCCGTCGACCGGAACGAAACGGACGTGTTTGATGCGCTCGGCGACGGTCTCGACCCGGGCCACGCGGACGGGAATTTCTGCTCCGCTCATTTGAACACCTCGACGATTTCAGGAAGCTCGCCGGGAATCTCCGCGTCGACGCAGACACCCTGGAAAGCCGCGAGCCGCTTCGAGTAGTGGTCGCGGACGAGAAGATTGGTGCCGCAGTGCGCGCACTTGACGATGTTCGTCTTCACGTTCTCGGTAAATCCCTTGCAATGAACGCACTGGACACGGCGGGCGAGCGTGCCGCGGTGTTCGGTCAGAACGGCTTGCGGGTCCATTCCGAGCTCCTGTGAGAGCTGGACGGCGAGCCCGATGAGTGTTTCGGTTCCCGCTGCGTAGATGCGCGTCCCCATCCGCGCGACGTTCAGCACGCCTTGCAGGCGGCGGATCGCGGTGACGATCGTCGGCAGGGCGTGGACGAACTCGACGGGAAGTTGTTTCAGCCGCGTCGTGTAGTCGGCGCTGTTGGCGTCGGTTTCGGCATAGACGATCGTGACGCGCCCTTTGATCTGCGCACCATGCCGATTGAACAGATCGATGATTGCTTGCGCGCCGTCTCCATCCGCTGCGAACACGTGATGGTTCGCATGGGGGTCGGCAACCAGGCCCGGATATTGCGGTCTGCTCTTGATGCCCTCGATAAGCATGGGCATTCCTCCGATGGTTCTGCTTTTTCGCTTTGCTGAGGGTTGCACGGCGGCTCGGACGTGCCGAGTTGCCATTGCCCTCGCTACGGGTGCTTCATAAGGCCGTGGGTGGCGACGGACCGTGAGGCCCGTCGCCCTTCGCAATCAACCTGGCAGCTGGAAGAACCAGTTGGCCGTGAGAACAACCGCAACGCCTGCAATCAGCGTCAGGTAGGGCAGGATGCCTGCCTTGCGCACCTTGAGGTCAGCCTCGGTGAGGTTGAGGTCCTCGAGCATGTTCGGAGGGAAGCGACCCTTGTCCTGAACGTAGTGGCGGAAAAGGAACACGGGGATGATCAGGCTTGCCGCGATCATGCCGGCCCAAAGTGCCACGGGGTTCCAGACCTTCGCGCCGGCGCCGAGGAACACGGCGTTGGCGAAGGCGAACAGTGTGCCGAGTCCGAGCAGGATTGTCGGTGCCTTCCACGGACGCTGGATGTGGCCGTTGTCGATGCGGTGGATCCAGCCCGAGTTGAGGTTCAGGAAGTTGAAGATGACGTAGCAGCAGTTGGAAACGGCGAGGATGAAGAAGTAGCTCGTCGCGTCCGCCGCAGCGATCGCCAGCAGGCCGAGGTTGAAGATGAGGTCCGACCACATCGCGGCCGTAGGCGCACCATGGCTGTTCACGCGCGACAGGTAGCGAGGAAGCCAGCCGTCGACCGAGCCCTGGTAGAGGGTCCGCGACGAGCCGGCCATCGCCGTCATGATCGCGAGCATCAGGGCGAAGATCATCAGCATCACCATGATGGATGTGATGAAGCCGCCGCCGCCGACCATCTGCCCCATTGCGTGCGCGACACCCGAGCCGTCCACGATGGAAGCATCGAGCATGCCATTAAGTCCGAGCACGCCCTGGAACGTAAACGGCACCAGCGAGTAGAGGACGAGGCAGAGAAGACCGGAATAGAAGATGGCGCGGAACGTGTCGGTCTTCGGGTTCTTGAACTCGCTCGTGTAGCAGATGGCCGTTTCGAACGCGTAGGTCGACCAAGCCGCGATGAACATGCCGCCGAGGACGAGCGTCCAGCCGCCGATGTTCCATTCGCCGTGGCTAGGCACGTAGGCTTCCTTGAGCGGGACGAGCGGCGAATAGTTGTCCCAGTTGATCTGGCCGGTCACGATCGGCGCGATGCCGACGATGAGCATCGGCACGATGACCAGAAGTCCGATGTACTTCTGCACGTTCGCGGTGCCGAGGATGCCGCGATGCTGGATCGCAAACGTCACAAGCATGAGCGCGACGCCGATAAAGAACGTCCAGTTGAGCGAGAACGACACCGGACCGATGGTCCCGCTCGTAAGCGTCCAGTTGCGGAAAGCCGGCGTCAGAGCGGCCACGCCATCCTGCGCGAGAAGCGCTGCGACAGCTTCGTTGGCCGTCTTGCCGGCATTGGCGGCGAGCCACTCGACGACCCGCGGGCTATCGGCGGCAATCGAGCTGGCGTTGGCCTTCACCCAGGCCAGCACTTCAGGCGACTCTGCGCCGGGAATGGGGCCAAGGGCATTGAGAATGTAAGCCGCTGCGATCGAGCAGCCGAGCGAGAGCACCGGCGTCCAGGCGAGCCAGTTGCACCACACCGAGAGCGGAGCGATCAGCTTCGAATAGCGAACCCAGGCGGATGCGCCGTAAACGGAAGCGCCACCCGACTTGTTGGGAAACAGTCCGGCGATTTCAGCGTACGTGAAGGACTGGATGAAGCCCATGCACATGCTGGCGAACCAGACCAGAAAGGCCACGTTGCCGGTCGTGCCGGCAATACCGCCAATGGAAAACAACACGAGCGCAGGGACACCGCTGGCAACCCAGAAGGCCCCGCGCCAATCTATTGCGCGCTGTAGTGAGGGCGGCTGCTCGGCCGCCAACGTGCCTGTTACGACATTCATGTTTCTTCCCCAGTCGATTTTTGTTTTTCGCGCCGTGCCCCGGCTTTGCGCCGGCGACGCCTGGTCAAACCCGTGCTGATCTCAGGTGGGAAACTCCCATCCAGATCAAACCAAATTTGTCCAAACCGAGCCATTATTGGTACGGTCGCATGCAGTCTAATTTAAAGTTGATCGTGATCAATCGAAAAAGTTCACTCTGGGGAAACTTTCTGCCTTGGAAAGGTGAAGGATAATGGCGGTCAGAGCCGATAGCCGAGCGATACATTGAATTTTCGCTGGAAATTACCGCCATGGTTCAATATGGTCTGTTTTGGTTTGATGGCGCTGCAATCGCTTCTCTCAAGGCGTCGGCGCATTACGGTGGCTTTGGTATGGTTTCGTCTTCATCAGAAGATTGGGAGGTCGTCACGGCGAGGGCGTTTTCTCGTCTCGCAACCGGTCGGCACGAAGATGCCGCTGATTTGCTGCTGCGTATGGAAGCCGAACTCGCCACCGAAGCGTCGCCTCCGTTGCGCGCCGCTATTCACAACAACGCGGGTCTCGCTCATCTCCTCCGCGACCGGTCTCAGGACGCCGGATCCGCTTTCGAGACAGCTGCTTCGCTGTGGAAGCAAACCCTGCTGAGCGTTCGCGAAACGGAGATCCCGATTTCAGGTCGCAGCTCGTCGTTCCACTTGATGCTGGCAGCACGCCATCATTCGGCCTTTGCCGAGTTGCGGCGGCGGCGTGTGATTGAATTGCTGGGAACCGCGACGCAAATGACTGAACTCAACCGGAGCCCCTTGTGGCGCGAGCGCGGGGCGCAGGCTTCCGAGTTTCTCTCGAAGGTATGCGAAGCGTTCGGCCCAAATTGTGCGGAGGCTGTGATCGCGCGCGATCAGCTTGCCCGCGGCGGGCAGGAGGGTGCCGTTGATCCGTCCCCCTACCGCCTCAAGTCCGAACGTATCGTTGGGCTTCCTCGGCGAGCTCTCTCTGGGGAAGAGGCTGATATATGCGCCGACGTCGAGCGTGCAGCTCATCTCACCGGCCTCGTCATTCCCGGCTTCCCCGCCGAGAGGCATCATGCCGGTCGCGCCGGTAAAGCAACCACAAGCGAGGCAATCGAGCGGTGACGGACAACGACCAGATGATGCAACGGACGGCGGAGCCGCCGCCCTGGGAAGTGGATGCTTCGGACCATCCGTTGGTGAAGCAGCCCGTCAAAACCGTGGCCGCGCAAATTTTCGCGCGTGTTGTCTCCGGTGAATATTCCTACGGCACGCGGATCCCAGCCGAACGCGAGCTTGCGCAGGATTTCTCAGAATCCCGCAACACCGTGCGCCAGGCTCTGGATTTTCTGGAGACTTACGGCGTCGTCGCGCGGCGCGCCGGGTTTGGGGCCTTCGTGACCTATCGGAGGACGACCACCCAGTCTGTCGTGAGCGAGGAGGGGGGCGGCGTCATCAATATTACCGCCATCGCCGAGACCGTCTCTCCATTCGAGATGAACGTCGCGGAATCGATTATCGAGCCGGAGATCGCGCGACTGGCAACGATCTACATGTCCATTCGCGACCTGACCGCCTTGCGGACCGTGCTGGAGGAACTTGACGAGATCGTTGCCGACGCCGAACGCTTCGCGCATCTCGAGAAGCAATTCATGATGACCCTATGCAAGGGGACACACAACACTGCGATCATCACGATGTATCGCGTGCTGCATGAGGTTCGCAAACAGCCGCAATGGTGCGCCGACAAAAAGCGCACGCTTACACCCGACAATATCCGTCAAGCGCGGCGTGCGCTGCGGTCTCTCTTTACGGCGCTCGAGCGTCGTGATGTCGACACGGCGGTGGAGTGCATGAGGCTGTATCTGGCTTCGGGACAAGAGGGCATGATCTACGCCGCATCGTGATGAGCGGCAGCAGCCAGCCGAGCGTTCGGCGAGCTGCATACGAAGGGTGCCATATCGGAGATCGTGGCTGGCTATAAGAAGAAAAGAGAGATTGCCGGTCGGCAATCCTGAAGGAGGCAAGATGCAACCGGCTAAATTGAAATGGGGCGAAAGCGTTATGCGAGCGGCCCTTTCGGCGCACGCCGGAAAGGTTGCGGCCCTATGATTGCGCGCCCAAAGAGCCCGCTCGCCTCTGCTCTTTCGCTGGCTCTCGCCGATCACGATCTTGAATCGCCGACTGTCCTACGCGTGGGCTTTCTCGCCCCGCTGACCGGCAAGCTCAAGTCCTGGGCGGAGCCTGGTCTCAATGGCAGCTTGATTTGGCGTGACCGAGTGAATGCCGCGGGTGGCATCAAGGTCGGCATGCGCCGCTACATGGTCGATCTGGTTCCGTTTGATACCAAGTTCCAGCCCGACCTTGCGCTCGCCGGCGTCAAGAAGCTCATCAACGAGGATAATGTGAAGTTCATCCTCATGGTGGGCGGCAACGATTTTACCGAGCAGGTGCGCAGGGTCATCAATCAGCATCGCATGCTGGTGGCGACCTTGTTGCCGACCGATCTCACTCCCGATGCACCCACCCTCGTCGCGCCGAGCGAAGTGCACCCCATCTACAATGTGACGGGCGTGGACTGGCTCGCGCGGCAGGATCCGACATTGAAGACGGCCGCGATGTGCGCGCAGGATGATTTGCACGGCCTGCCATCCATCGCCACCTATCGGGCTGCGTTCGAGGCGGCAGGTATCGAGCTCGTGGCCGAGCATCTTTTTCCCGTCGAAACTACGGATTTCGGCCCCATCGTCGACAAACTCATGGCGAGCAATCCCGACATTCTATGCTGGGACACGGCTTATGAGCCGTTCTTGCATGCGCTCACCAGGGAAGCGTTCAAGCGCGGCTTCAAGGGGCGTCTGCTCTCGTGCACCTGCGACAACTATCAAAGCCTCATTGCGCACACGAGCGCGGAATTCATGGAGGGTTTCGTTTTCCAGTTTCCGGACTTCGACGATCCCCGCCTCAACGACTCGCAGGTCAACTTCGAGAACGCGAACGACTTCTATGCGGATTTCTGCGAGCGTTTTCCGGGAACGTGGAGTGCCGTGTCCTGGGAATATGCCTCGACGCTCGAGCTGTGGAGATTGGCGGTTCAACGCGCCCGCACGTTCGAGCCGTTCTCAGTGCTCTCCATGATGAAATTCGGTGGTGTCGGACATCACGCCTTTGGAGAAGCGCACTGGTGGGGAGATGAGCTGTTCGGCATCGACAATGCTCTGGTCGGATATTGGCCTGTGGTCATGATCCAGAACGGGCGGGCGCGCATCCAGGAATTCTCGTCGATCCCCGACTGGTGGAGCAAGAACAAGGCGTTGCTGGTCCGGCATATGCGAAGCATGAACCTGATGTGGGACCAGCGCGAGCCGGTCCCGTTCACGCCGCGCTTCGCGGATTTCGGCCGAGCTGAGACAACCTGATGCGAACGGCTCTTCCGCAATGCCTGATACGCTTTCTGCAAGCTGAAAAAGCCAAGTCATGATTGCAAAATCACGAAGTCCGCTGGCGACCGCATTGCAAGTTGCGATGCGAGATTTGGGAGCCAAGCCGGACCGGACGCTGAAGATTGGATTCCTCGCGCCGTTGAGTGGCGCACTCAAGTCTTGGGCTTCGCCGGGCCGCGATGGCTGCAAGATTTGGCTCGATCGCGTGAATGCGCAGGGCGGCCTCAAGGTCGGAAACCGCAGGTTCCTCGTCGAGCTCGTCGAGCACGACACTCTCTATAAGCCCGAGGTAGCCCTCCAGGGCGCAAAGAAGCTCATCATGGAAGATGGCGTAAAGCTCATTCTCATGATGGGAGGTAACGACTTCTCGCCCGAGGTGCGCGAGTTCGTGAGCCGCCACCGCATGCTCGTCACGACGCTTCTGCCGAGCGATCTTTCGCCCGATGCGCCAACCCTGCTCGCACCGACTGAGGTGCATCCGATCTACAATGTCACCGGTGTCGATTGGCTGAAACGCACCAAACCGCACCTCAAGACCGCGGCCTTGTGCGCTCAGCGCGATCTCTTGGGGCTACCGTCGCTCGCAACATATCGCGCGGCATTCGAGGCGGCGGGCATCGAGATCGTGGCGGAACGATTGTTCGAGCCCACGACCAGTGATTTCGCGTCGATCGTCGAAGATCTAATGGCCGACGATCCTGACATCCTGTGCTGGGATACGGCCTACGAGCCCTTTGTGCATGCGCTCACCATTGAAGCCTTCAAGAGAGGCTATGACGGGCAGATCCTGTCCTGCACCTGCGACAACTATCCGGAGCTGATCCGCCGAACGAGCGCGGAGTTCATGGAGGGATTCGTCTTCCAGTTCCCGGATTTCGACGATCCCCGGCTTGCCGAGCCGCAGGTCAATTTCGAGAACGCGAACGAATTCTACGCCGACTTCTGCAAGCGCTTTCCCGGCACATGGGGCGCCGTGTCGTGGGAGTACGCCTCGACGCTCGAGCTATGGAAATCAGCCGTGCAGCAGGCGCGCTCCTTCGACCCCGCGTCCGTTCTCGCCATGATGAAGGTGGGCGGGGTGGGAAAGCATGCGTTTGGCGAGGCGATATGGTGGGGCAAGGATCTGTTCGGGATCGATAACGCCCTCGTCGGCGACTGGCCCGTCGTGACCATCGAAAATGGGCGGGCACGCATCCAGGAATATGGATCGATCATCGATTGGTGGACTCAGCACCAGCACATCCTGGTCAAACATATGCGGGCGCTGGACCTGATGTGGGACCAGCGCGAGCATCTGGCTGCAAAATGCTAAGCGCATGCCGATCCGCAGGCTGCGACCAGCAAGGCCCTTGCACAATATTGTCCAGTGCGAAATCATAATCACAAATCATTCTCAAAATGAGAACAATATTGTGGACCTGACTTCCCTGGAAATCCTGCGCGTCGTTGCCGCCGAGAGAAGCGTCACCCGTGCAGCAAAGGCGCTTGGGCGTGCGCCGTCGAACGTCACCATTCGCGTGCAGCAGCTCGAACAGCATCTCGGGGTGGCGCTTTTCAGCCGGGACGGCAAGAAAATGACGCTCACCCAGGAGGGCGAAACCTTTCTCGCCTACGCAAACCGTCTGCTGGCGCTGGCACAGGAAGCGCGCGAGGCCGTGAAGCCCGTTGAGCCGGGAGGCTGTCTGCGTGTCGGGACCATGGAAAGCACCGCCGCCAGCCGTTTGCCCAAAGTCCTTTCGTGGTTTCACACACGTTGGCCCACGGTCTCGATCAAGCTCACGATGGGAGCCACGCGCGAACTCATCGACGACGTCGTCGAGGAACGGCTGGACTGCGCATTTGTCGCCCGGCCACCCGGATCGATTGCGGGCGCCGGCAAGATCAAGGCGGAGCGGGTATTCACCGAACAGTTGCTCATCGTCATGCCGCGCGATCATCCGGAAATCGACGATGCCGCAGGCTTGCAGGTCGACACACTGGTCGCGCTGGAGCCGGGCTGCACGTACCGGCGTGTCGCAGAAGCGTGGGTCGGCAAATCGGCCGAGGTACAAACCATCGAGGTCGGCTCCTATCACGCCATTCTGGCCAGCGTTTCGGCCGGAGGAGCCGTTGGAGTTATTCCGCGCTCGGTTCTTGAGATCATGCCCTCGACTTCGTCGTTCAAACTCCACGTTCTCGGCGACGTCGACACGCTGCTCATTCGCCGCCGTGACCGTCGTCCACCGGCATTCGACGCCTTTTGGGATGTCCTGACGGCCGCCGCCGGCACCAACCGTATCCCAGCCTGAACATCGCCCTGCGTCGCGGCGCAGCTCTCAACCTCCATTCTCCACCTGCCGTCTGCTGAAAGGCCGCAGGGAAGGCTTTCCATGTCCGAAAAATCCGATCCAAACGCTTCGACACCGTCACGAACCCGGTTTCGCCTGTTCGTCCCGATACTCGCAGGTGCGACCCTCCGCGAGCGCATGGTCGCTTGTCTGGGTGCGCTGATCGGCATTGGCCTGACCGGCCTCGTCTGTGCGCTTGTCCTCGGTCGCGATTCCCATTTCCCGCTGTTGGTCGCGCCGATGGGCGCGTCGGCGGTATTGCTTTTCGCGGTGCCGTCGAGCCCGCTCGCGCAACCCTGGGCGATTGTGGGCGGGAACACGCTGTCGGCGCTGGCCGGCGTTCTGGTCGGATACGCTGTCCCCGAGCCAATCATTGCAGCGGGTGTCGCTGTTGCCATGGCCATTGCCGTGATGACGTTTGCGCGCTGCTTGCACCCACCCGGTGGGGCAGCGGCTTTGACGGCGGTGCTCGGTGGACCGGTGATCGTCAAATGGGGATTGTTGTTTCCGCTGGTACCGGTGGCTCTGAACTCCTGCATTCTCGTGGGGCTGGGCGTGCTGTTTCATCGGCTGTCGCGGCGAGCCTATCCGCATGTCGCGCCGGCGCAGCCGGTCAACACCCATGGCACTTCGGATCTTCCGTCGCCTCTGCGGGTCGGTTTTCACAAGGAAGACATCGATGCCGCGCTCGCCAAGGTCGATGAATCATTCGACATCGATCGCGACGATCTCGAACGGCTGCTGAAAGAGGTCGAGCTACAGGCAGCAATCCGCTCGCATGGCGAGATCTCCTGCGCCGACATCATGTCCCGCGATGTCATTGCGATCCGGCCGCAGTCCACGCAGCAGGAGGCGCTGTCATTGCTCCTTCGGCACAACATACGGGTGCTGCCCGTTACGGACGACGACGGGCACCTGCTGGGCACGGTGGGTCTTCGCGAGCTTGTCGGCGAGGGCGATCACATATCCGAGGTCGTTTCGACGCCAGCGACGGCGTCTCCGTTGGCGCCTGCGGTCAGCCTTTTGCCGGTGCTGACCGATGGCAGAACGCACGCGGTCATCATCGTCGACAGCAGCAGGCATGTGCTCGGGCTTATCTCGCAGACCGATTTGCTGAGCGCTGTCGGGCGCCAGACCTGAAAGATCAGCACAGTGCCGCCGCGATGGCCTCGACGCCGAACGGCCCAGTTCGAGATCTTCGGGACTCTGGATGCGTGTTCCCGTATTGTCCGTTTGACGGGGCCGTCGTTTAGGCTAAAAACCCCAGAGAATAAGGCCTTGCGGGCGTAGTTCAGTGGTAGAACGTCAGCTTCCCAAGCTGAATGTCGTCGGTTCGATCCCGATCGCCCGCTCCAAATTGCCTGCGGCGTAACGCTCCTCCGAGCAATTCCAGCAATCCTTCCCGCCCAATCGCGCGTTTTCCGAAACGTAGGCTTAGTGTTGTCCGGCTTGTCCGGCGCGGAGGATGAAGCCTGCTAGCTGAGCGGCGAGACGGCCCCGAGTTGGCGGATTTTGCGAGCGCCTGATCGTCGCTGCCCGACGCGCGAACATTGGAACCCTCGGCGAGAGGATGAGTTTCTTTTCTTGGGAGACATCGACCACAAGAAAAAAGGAACGACGATGACCAAAACCTTATCCGCTTTGACGGCGCTCGCCGTCGCGCTCGGCGCATCGGCCTCGATGGCGCAATCGCCGGCTGGAATTCCCGCCGACCCGAACACCAATCAGAACAAGCAACCTGGCCCGAGTGCGACGACGCCGTCTGATCCGGCGGCCGGAAGCTCTCCTTCGGCCCGCGTTCCGACCTCGCCTCCCGGAACTGGAAGCTCCGCGAGCGAGGGCATGAGCACAGGTGAGGGCTTCGAGTCGCCCGCCGGCATCCCGGCCGATCCGAACACCACCGAGAACGTGCAGCCGGGTCCGAGCACGGGCACACCGTCCGATCCGGCCGCAGGCTCGAAGCCGGCCGCGCGCGTGCCGACGGCGCCGATCCGATAACCGGCATCGAACGCCTGCAGGCAAACCACATGCAGGCAATCCAAGGGCTCCTGAGATCGCCACGCCTCAGGAGCCTTTTTCGTGGAGAGGTGGAGTGGCAGAGCGCGCCGCTCCGCCTTGACTTGCACTCTCGCGCCTCACAGAATTCCTGAAGATCAGGCTCTAGCGGTTGATCTTAGGGCGCATGCGGCTGTTCGGGAATTTCATCTGCGCGTCGAAGCAATGTAGCCGGTTGAGGCCCCGCTGGGTGTTGTCCGCTCTCGCCCACGCAACGCTTTGCCTGATGCTCTCCATCCTGCCCGTTGAGGCGGCCGGATGGTCTCCGGAAAAGTCGGCTCGGGCCGACGCTCTGATCGAGCAATTTCTGGCCCGCGTGAATGCGTCCGGCGAAGCGTTTCCGAAGCCGGCTCTGGCACTCGCGATCGGGACGGAAAGCGAGGCTGTGCTTGCGAAGGGTTATGGCGAGACGTCGCCCGGCGTGCCGGCCACCGAGCACACGGTTTTTCATGTCGGCTCCCTCGCCAAGCAGTTCACGGCCGCCGCCGTGCTCGACCTGATCGGCCGCAACGCGACGCTGCGCGACGGAACGCCCGTCACGCTCGACCTCGCGCTCGCTCAGATTTTCGAAGGCGTCGCGCATTGGCCGGGGCTGGATGCCGCGAGCGATGCTCAGCCGGTCACGCTCCGAAGCTTGCTGACCATGACGTCCAACCTCCCGAACTTCACGCGGCTGCCGCCCTCCACGACGAACCCGTGGGGACGGATCGGCGCGCCGGAGCTGCTGTCCGAGCTCAAGAAGCTGAAGCCATCCGGCTGGCCCAATACGTTCGAATATTCGAACACCAGCTACTTCCTGCTCGCCGAGGCGATGGAGGAGGCCATCGTCCCGGGCGAAACGGCACCCCACGCGCACCGCGATGTCCTGCGCCGCGAGATCTTCCCACGCGCACATCTGACCGAGACCGGGTTCGTCGGAGACTACGCGGCAGGCGCCGTGGTTGCGCGTCCGATTTATCGCCGCCGGCCGGTGTTCGATCAGCCCGACTGGCTGAAAGGCAGCGCAGACGTCGCGAGCTCGGCCGCCGATCTCTATGCCTGGAATGCCGCGCTCATGTCAGGGCACGTTCTGCCGCCCGAGTTGCTCGCGCTGATGGTGTCCGATGGCGCCCGCGTCACGCCGGAACTCTATTACGGCATGGGCTGGTTCGTGGAGCACCGCGCTGGCCGCGATGTGTTCACGCACTCCGGCCTGGTGCCGGGCTTCACGTCCTACAACCTGATCGCCGCCGAAACGCACCACGGCGGCACGCTCGCCGGCACGTGGACATCCGTAACGCTGTTGATCAACACCGACGTGATCGACGGGCTCGATACCCTCGCCGAGGATCTGCTCCGTCTCGCGTCCGAGTGAAGACGCGCCCTACGGTCTATGATCCGCCCGCCCCCGAGCGCTGCGAGAACGCAGCCCCTTCCGTGTCGCGGGCGTTGACCTCGATCACGTCGCCGGGAGCGCCGCCGTAGCTGATACGGAAATGCGGGTTCTCCGAGATCGAAATTCCGCCTTCCATGCGGAACAGCAGCGCCCCCGCGCTCCTCACTTCGAGATCGTTTACGAAACGCGCAGGCACGTAACCGCGCGAATCCGGATCGAGCTGCAATCCGGTGAAGTTGGGATGGCGGATCATCACTTGCGCCTCGCGAAAAGCTTCGCCGCGCGCCGGTTCGTTCTTCGCTTTGATGTCGATTTTTCCGAGCCCCGCAAGCGCGGCTTCGAGATCCTTGGACGGCGTCGCCGAGCATCCGCCCGCACCCGAAATGAAGCGCGAGGACATGTGCAGCCGCCCATCCGCCGTTTCGAGCACGGCTCGGACCTTGGAGAACGAGTCGAGCCGGATGCGCGTCGCGAGCTGGCGCTCGCCGATATCGGGTCCGCGCCGGAATGCGTCGCCGAACTTGAACGTCGCTGCGACTGGAGCCGGGTTGCGGTCGATGAGGAGGGTCAGCGCCACCGCATTCGGCGCCACGGTACTTGGAATGCGGACGTTGATCGGCACCAGGGCCGCGTCCTCAGCGCGCTCCGGGCCGAACAAGGTGATCGCGCCATCGTTTTCGGCGATCTCGCGCGCCCCGAACACCTCTTCCCGCAAGCCGGGCCACAGATCCTCTTCCGCCGAAATTGCTGGACGCGATGTTGCAACAACCCAGGCGCCCGCAAGGGAAGGTGCGGCAAGCGCACCGAGAACAAATGAGCGGCGGGAGGGGAAAATGAAGCATCCGGTCATGGTCAGAGGTCCTTTCTCGATGAGGCCTTGAATGACGGCTCGCTTACCGAGCGCGGCGAATGTGCTGGCCGACCCTTGCGCGATGCGACAATTTATAACATAGGAGATGTTACCTTGTTACACTGAAAGTTTTCATGCAAAACGCGCCCGAAAATTCCCCGATCGTCCGGGTAGTTGCTGCCGTCCTCCTGGCACTGGCGGGGGGGATGCCGCCCAGCCATGCCGGCGAAAGCACGGCCGATGCCGTCCTGGCCGCCGCCGATGGGCGGGCGCTTCAGGGTCTGCTCGACCGCGATCCCGGCGCAGCGGACAAGGTTGCGGCCCGCGCCAAGGCGCTCGGTCTCGATGTGGTGCAGGTTCCGGCAGGCCTGCCCGGAAAAGCACGTGTCGAGGCCCGGGTTTCTGGCGGCGCCAAACCGTTCTCCGATTGCGAGGCCGAAGCGGCCTGCCCGCCGATGGTGGTGATCCCCGCCTCGCCGCCGGGGTTCGCCATCGGCTCGCCGCCCGAGGAGAAGGATCGCTCGGACGACGAAAAGCTGACCGCTGTCAGCATCCGCTCGTTTGCCATCGGCACGCGTCCGGTCACGGTCGCGGAATACAAGGCCTGCGTTGCCGCCTCAGGCTGCAAGCCTCCGGAATGGCTCGAGCCCGGCGGCCAGCACAACATCGAAACCGGATCGAGCCGCTACTACCTCAATCTCGGCGAAGCGCTGACGGCGCCGGGCCAGCCCATCGTGGGGGTGAGCCACCAGGATGCGGTTGCCTACGCCAAGTGGCTCGCGACCAAAACCGGCCATGCCTATCGCCTGCCGTCGGAAGCCGAATGGGAGCTGGCCGCACGCGCCGGCACCCGCACCGCCTTTTGGTGGGGGGATACGCTGCCCGCCGATGGCGTCGCGCGAGCCGCCTGCGTGGGGTGCGGGAGCGAGTGGGACAGCAAGTCTCCCGCGCCGGCCGACGCCTTTCCGGCCAATTCCTGGGGCTTGCACAACGTGCACGGCAACGTCTGGGAATGGACCGCGGACCTCTACTGCGAGGACTATAGCGCAGGTCCGAAGGACGGTACGCCACGGGTCGTCGATGACTGTCCGCCGCAAGGGGATCGTCCGCCCGCGCGAGGCGTTTACAGCCTGCGCGGCGGATCGGCATTCTATCCCGCCAAAGCCATGCGATCCGCCATGCGGGTCCGCAACGTTCCGGATTTTCGCAACTTCAGCGTCGGTTTCCGCGTTGCCCGCGATCTGGTGCCCCGCGATCCGATGCCATGACGAAACCAATGGAATGAGCCATGTCCTTGCGTGAGATTGCGTCATTGCGTGAGAGGGTCGGCCTCAACCGCTCGCTCGGACCAAGCAAGTCCGAGTCGCTGAGCGCGACCATCATCCGCAACATCTCGATCGTGCTGGTCGTGACGCTCGTCATGAGCGGTCTCGTGACCTACTGGCAGGCCGCAACGAAGGTCGAGACCGAAGTCAGCGCCGCTCTGTCGATCGCTGAGAAAACCGTGCGCAAAGTGGTGCAGGAAATCGCCCACGACGACGAGCCGCGCCTTCAGCTCGTGCGCCTCGTGCGGGTGTTCGACGGCAACCGCCACGTGAAGGCTACTTTCATCGAGCCGGAGCCGATCGGTGCGCGTATCTCGAGCTTCGTGGCGCCGGCGGAAGAGCTCCCCGACTGGTTCTATTCGCTGATCGCCCTCCCGCCTGAAGTCATCCACATCCCGTTGCCGGACGATCTGAAGCCGTACGGCGCATTCGAATTGCAATCCGAGCAGCGCGGCGAGGTGGGCGAAGTCTGGGACGATCTGCTCCTGAAGCTCGCGATCCTGAGCTTCTTCTGTGCGCTCGTCTCGACGCTGGTCTACATCACCGTCGGCCGTGCGCTGGAGCCGCTCCCCAAGCTGTCGAACGCCTTCGAACGCCTCGGCGGCGGCGACTATGGGGTACGGGTCGCGGAAAGCGGCCCTACCGAGCTCGCCAAGCTCTGCTCGGGCTTCAACGAGATGGCCGGCCGCCTCGGCCAGATGGAGAAACGAAACCGCGAGCTCAACGAGCAGCTCGCGACCGTGCAGGACGAAGAGCGCGCGGATCTTGCGCGAGACCTGCACGACGAGGTGAGCCCGTTCTTGTTCTCCGTCGACGTCGATGCCTCGAGCATCCGGCAAATGGTCGAAAACCCGCAGGCCGAAATAGAAAAGCCCGTCCTCGCGGCCCGCGCGGATGCCATCCGCGACGCCGTCGCCCACATGAAGAAGCACGTGAAGTCGATTCTGAGCCGGCTGCGCCCCACGGCACATCTGGAGCTGGGGCTCGCCAACGCCATCGAGACGCTGGTCGCCTCCTGGCAACTGCGCAATCCCGATGTAACCTTCAACGTCGAGGTCACGGACCGGGGCTGCGGCCAGAAGCTCGACACCGTCATCCACGGCATCGTGCGAGAAGCCATCAGCAACGCCTTCAAGCACGCAGAGCCCACCGAACTCGACATTGAGGTGACGCGCAACGAGGACGACGATGTGCGCGTTGTCGTCCAGGACGACGGTGGCGGTTTGAAAGCCGCGAGCCTGTCGAGCGGCTTCGGTCTCATTGCCATGCGGGAGCGCGTGACGGCGCTGGGCGGAACGGTAGAAATTAAGAACAGGGACGATTTGGCGGGTGTTAGGGTCGATGTCCGGCTGCCGATACGGGAAAGCTATGCCGCATTCGACGGATCTGCCGTTCCGGGGGGCAACACATGAAGGTTCTCGTCGTCGATGATCACGCGGTTGTTCGCCAGGGGGTCCAGCGCCTCCTGTCGGCGATCCCGAATGCGGTGGTGTTCGAAGCCGCGACCGCGCACGAAGCGCTGGCGCTCGCCCGCAAGGAGAGCCCCGACGTGGTCGTGCTCGATATCAACCTCGAAGGCGCGAGCGGCCTCGAGCTGCTGCGCCGGTTGCGGATCGAGAATCCGGCGACCCGCGTGTTGATGTTCTCGATGCATTCCGAGCCGATCTATGCAAACCGTGCCCTCAAGGCCGGCGCATACGGCTACGTCTGCAAGAGCGCGGGCGCCGAGGAGCTGACGACAGCTGTTCTGCGGGTTGCCGACGGCGAGCGCTACCTCGACAGCACCATGGCCGGCGAATTGGTGATGAGCAGCGTTCGCGCCGAGGATCCGTTGCGCAAGCTGACCAATCGCGAGATCGAAATTCTGCGCATGCTTGGCGAAGGAAAAAGCCTGCAGGGTATCGCCGATGCAATTGGCATCGCCTACAAAACCGTCGCCAATTCCTGCGGTCGCATAAAGGAAAAACTAGATTTGCCGCGGACATCCGATTTGATCCGCTTTTCCATTGAGAACCGCCGAAATTGATCGGTTTTCTGCAAGGCGTCGTTTTTGCCGCCTGAATTGCCCGGGAAGTAATCCCATAAGAACCCCCTAAAACACTTACGTAATTGGCGAAACGGGCCCCTCAATCACGTCTGTGTGATCGGGAAACTTGGCAATCGACATCGGGAGCTAATCCCATAGTGCAAGACATTGGTCGTGCCTATGGTTTGCCGGCTTGCAGTATGGCTGGGGCGTCGAAACGACCGCTCTCCTCCTTTGGGTTCTTTCGGCGCCCAGCTCTTTCCCAAGCACAGTTATTCCTGCCTCAAAAAGAGGTCAGCACGCACGATTGAAAAAGTTTGGATGCGCAAGACGATCGCGGCCGAAAGCGCCGTTGATGCGGTTTTGCGTAATGCGGGATCGCGTTTTTTGGCCAAGCCAAAATGGCCGGGAAGCGAGATGGGGTGAATTTCAGAAAACGGCTGGGTTTAGAGGTGCCGTCTGAAAGTCATCGAAAACTAGGAGAGGAAGCACAATGAAACAGAGGTTAGCCTTTGTAGCGGGCAGCGTAATTGCTGCTCTGCTCGGTATGAGCGGGCCTGTGCTCGCAAACGCCGAGATCGAGAAGAACGCGAAGAATGAAAATCTCTGGCCCGCCCCGGGCCGCGACAACAAGCTCACGCGTCACTCGACGCTGAAAGACATCAATACGTCGAACGTAAAGAAGCTGGAGTATGTCTGGTCGCAATCGACGGGTGCTCTGCGTGGTCACGAGGGCCAGCCGGTCGTCGTCGAGCACAACGGCAAGCCGATGATGTATTTCTCGTCGGGCTGCCCCAACATGGCCCAGTGCAACATCCTGCAGGCTCTTGATCTCTCTGACCCTGACAACCCGGTTCAGATCTGGAACTACGTCAAGACCACCGATCGCGATGAATCGGCCGTTCCACGCGCCTGCTGTGACACCGTTCACCGCGGCGTCAACTACGCGGCCGGCAAGGTCATCTATCACACCCTCGACGGCTTCGTGATCGCACTCGATGCCACCACCGGCGCCGAGAAGTGGGTCGTCAAGCACGCTTATCCCGAGAAGGGTGAGACGATCACCGGCCCGACGCTTGTGGCTGAGAACCTTGTCATTGCCGGCTTCGGCGGCGACGAGTTCGCGGCTCGCGGACGCCTGACCGCCTACGACATCGAGACCGGCAAGGAAGTCTGGAAGTGCCACTCGACGGGTTCGGATAAGGACGTCTGCCTGACGCCCGACACCAACAAGGCCAATCCGCATTTCGGCACCGCTGGCACCGACATCGGCATCACTTCGTATCCGACGACCAACGACGGTGAGTGGAAGATCGGCGGCGGCGCTTACTGGGCCTGGGGCAGCTATGACCCCGAGCTCAAGCTCGTCTACTGGTCGACCGGCAACCCCGGCCACTGGAGCCCGAGCTATCGCTGCGGCGACAAGACTCACGAAGAGTGCAACACCGGCAAGTGGGACAACAAGTGGTCGATGACCATTTTCGCTCGCAAGGTGGACACCGGCGAGACGGTCTGGGCCTACCAGATGACGCCGTTCGATCAGTGGGACTATGACGGCGTCAACGAGAACATTCTGGTCAACGACCTCGACGTCGATGGCAAGAAGGTGAAGGCGCTGGTTCACTTCGACCGCAACGGCTTTGCTTACGTCCTCGATCGCACGAATGGCACGCTGCTGCGCGCCAACAAGTTCGTGACCGTGGACTGGGCCGAGAAGGTCGATCTCAAGACCGGCCGTCCGATCAAGGTCTACGAGCACTCGCCGTTCGAAGTTGGCCGTAACGTTGCGGCTTGCCCGTCGGCGATGGGCGGCAAGGATCAGCAGCCCTGCTCCGTCGATCCGAAGGAGCCGAACAAGTTCTACTGCCCCACCAACAACTGGTGCATGGAGGACGAGCCTCAGGAGCGCACGCACACGCAGCAGGGCACGGTCTACGTGTTCGCCAACGTGTACATGTATCCTGAGAAGCCTGGCATCTCGGGTAAGATCAAGAAGTTCGACGTCGTGACCGGCAAGACCGATTGGGAAATCCCCGATCCCTATCCGAACTGGTCGGGCACCATGGTCACCGACGGCGGCCTGATGTTCTACGGCTCGAAGAGCGGCCACTTCCGCGCAGTCGACCGTGCCTCCGGCAAGGTGCTTTGGCAGAAGAAGCTCGGCTCCGGCATCATCGGCAACCCGATCACCTACAAGATCAAGGGCAAGCAATATGTCTCGATCTTCGCAGGCTTGGGCGGCTGGATCGGCATCCCTGTCACGGCTGGTCTCGACATGAACGACAAGTTCGGCGCGATCGGTGCGACGGCGATGGCGAAAGCCACCGGCCTCGACAAGATCCCGCAGGGCGGCGAACTCTACACGTTCGCCCTCGGCGAGTGATCGAAGGCTAGAAAACGGGACGCCCGGTGTCTTGCGACACCGGGCGTCTTTCTGCATGACGGACCATTCGGAAGCGTATTTCGAAGTCCGATGATCGGCGCCGCACGCGAAAGAGTGATCGCACTGTGACTGTCCCGAGGGGGGATCCGGACTTGCAGGAGCGGCGCGTCGCCTATATTAGCAACATTATAACATTATAGGTGAAGCGTGAGAAAGCTGCCTCAGGCCCTGCTGCTCGCAACTCTTTCTCTTGTTGTCGCTGTGCCAGCCTTCGCACAGCAGAGGCCGGAGAACTTGCGCTCCTATACCAAGAACAAGTCGTTCGATGAACTGACCTCCGCGGAGCACACGAAGGTGCGCCAGGACGCGCGCAATCGGAAGCTCAGCATTCTCCGCGTCTGTGCTGACCCCGGCAATATGCCGCTCTCGAACGCGAAGGCGGAAGGCTATCAGAACAAGATCGCGCAGATTCTGGCCGAGGATCTCGGCGGCAGCGCGAGCTTCTTTTGGCGCCCCTATCACGAGCGCGGGCTGACCCGCGAGACATTCCAGAACGACGAATGCGATATCCTGATGGATATGCCGATCGCGCTTCAGGACCTGCTCACGACGGAACCGATCTACAGCACGACCTATGTGTTCGCGTCTCGCGAGGACAAAAAGCTCGACATCAAGAGCCTAGACGACCCGCTGCTCAAGACACTGCGCATTGGCGTGTTCCAGCATTCCGGGCTGCGCGAGGCGCTCGAGCGTCGCGGCCACAAGAACCTGGACCTCCACATCATCGCTTACGACACGGATCTGCAACCGAAACATCAGCCCTGGCAGCAGGTGCAGAAAGTCATCGACGGTGAGCTGGATGTGGCCGGTGTCTGGGGACCGTTTGCCGGCTGGCTGAAGACACAAAGAAAAGAGCCGATCGTCATTCAACCGGTGAACCTCTGGGAGAACGAGGTTCCGATGGAGTTCGAGCTGGCGATCGGCATGCAACGCAACCAGGTCATGCTGAAGTACATGATCGATTGGGCGCTGAGCCGAAAGAAGGAAGAGATTGCCGCTGTGTTGAAGGAGTACGGCGTACCGCTCGTCAAGTGTTCCAAATGCGCGGTGGATGGAGACCTGCCTTCGCACGGCTCTTACTACGATCGTATCCGCAAGGTTTCGCAGGATCGCTTCCTGAAAGAGGCACCGCGCGTCCCGCCGAGCGACAAGGCTTCGCCCGACCAGATCGTGACGGAAGAGCGCCTCGAGGCTTGGTTGGCGGAAGGCGCCGATGTCAACCAGGAACTCGTCAACGCGATCATCGGCAAGGATCTCGACCGTATCCGCTTCCTGATCAAGAAGGGCGCCGACGTAAATGCTCGCGATTCGGGTGGCTTCACGCCGCTCGATACGGCTGCCCGCAACCGCGCTCCGAGTCTGATCGAGATCCTGGTCGACGCAGGTGCGGATCCCAACACGCCAGACGCGGACGGATTTTTCCCGCTGCTGCATGCCATCAACCGCAATCACGTGCCCACGGTCGAGATGCTTGCGAAAAAGGGCGCGAACCTGGAGCTCAAGACCAAGCAGGGTATCACGCCGCTCTCGTGGGCCATCGGCGACGGCAAATACTTCGCAGCTAAGGCGCTGATCGATCTTGGCGCCGACGTGAATGCGCCGTCCGGCATCGAGAACGTGACGCCACTGATGGTGCTGGCGACGCAGCTCGCAGCCAAGACCCGCTCCGGCAATCTCGCGCAAGGCCCGCAGCCGCTCGATCTCGCGCGCCTGCTGGTCGACAAGGGCGCGAACGTCAACGCCCTTTCAAAGGACAACGTCAACGCCGTCATGATCGCGGCCGGTCACAACAACGCGCCGATCATCGGCCTTTTGGCGGGAGCGGGCGCCGACCTCGAAACGAAGTCCTCGAACGGCCAGACGGCGCTCGAAATCGCGACCGGTGCAGGCTTCGACGCCGCCGTTGGCGCCTTGAAGCTGATGCAGAAGTCGCCCGGGCGCGCCGCCAAGACACCGGTCGATCCGGGCCTGCCTAACTGAGCAAATTCATGAGACGAAACAGAAGGCCATCGATGCATATCAGGACCATCGCCTCCGCCACGTTCGCCCTTCTGTTGGGGTCGGCCGCGGCCGCACCGGCCGGCGCCTTCACGATCTTCGTCACCAATGAGAAGGACAACACCGTCACGGTGCTGGACGAGTCCCTGAAGATCATAAAAACGATCCAGACAGGGATGCGTCCGCGCGGTATCCGCATCACGCCGGACTTCAAGGAAGTGCTCGTCTGCATCGGCGACGACAACCGGCTCGACGTGATCGACACCGCGACGCTCGAGATTTCCCGAACGTTGAACTCGGGGCCTGATCCCGAGCTGCTCGACGTGTCGCCGGACGGCAAGCGGATCTACATCGCCAACGAGGACGAGGGCTACGTCACGGTTATGGAGGCTGCCGACGGCAAAGTCCTGGCCGAGATCATGATCGGGGTCGAGCCTGAGGGCATGGCGGTGGCGCCCGACAACAAAATCACGGTGGCCACATCCGAGCAGACGAGCATGGCGCACATCATCGACAACGAAAAGCTCGAGGTTTTGGAAAACATCCTCGTCGATACCCGTCCGCGCGAGGCGCAATTCACGAGAGATGGTCGCCACGTGTGGGTCTCGGCCGAGATCGGCGGCACGGTGTCGGTCATCGATGCTGCGACCTATAAGGTGATCAAGAAGTTCGGCTTCACGATTCCCGGCGTCAACCCGGAGCTGATCCAGCCGGTCGGCATCGAGATGTCGAAGGACGGCAAGCTCGCGTTCGTCGCGCTAAGCCACGCCAACCGCGTCGCCGTCGTCGATACGAACACCTTCGAGATCAAGAATTACATCCTGGTTGGCCAGCGCCCCTGGCATATGGCCGTGCACCCGGACGGATCGCAGCTGTTCGTCGCCAACGGACTGACCAACGACATGACGGTGGTCGATATCGCCACCCTGAAGCCGCTCCGGTCGGTTCCGGTCGGGCGCCTGCCCTGGGGCATTGCCATAAAGCCTTGACCGCAGCGAGCGGTAGAGGTCGAGAACGGGAATTTCTCCCGCCTGTTTGAAGCGCACCGAGGGTGATACCCTCATGGGGCTGCGAGGAGGTTGCTATACAATGAAAATTCTAGTGGTCGATGATCACGCCGTGGTGCGGGAGGGCATTCGCCGCCTGCTCGCGACCATTTCCGGCGCCGAGATCCACGAGGCCGCAACCGCCCAGGATGCGATGAACCTCTCGCGCGCGATCAATCCCGATGTGGTCGTGCTCGATATCAATCTTGATGGGTCGAGCGGGCTTGAGCTGTTGCGCCGTCTCAAGGCCGAGAACGTCGCGTCCCGCATCGTGATGTTCACCATGCATTCGGAGCCGAGCTATGCCATGCGCGCCCTCAAGGCCGGCGCGGCGGGCTATGTCAGCAAGAGCGCGGAAGCAGGAGAGCTCGTCACGGCAGTGAAGAAGATCGCGTCGGGAGATCGCTATCTCGATCGCTCTATGGCAAGCGAGCTGGTGTTCAGCTCGGCCTTCACCGAAGATCCGTTGCACAAGCTGTCGAACCGCGAGGTGGAGATTCTGCGTCTGCTCGGCGAGGGCAAGAGCCTGGCCGAGATCGCAGCTACGTTCGGGATCGCCTACAAGACGGTCGCGAACTCCTGCAGCCGCTTGAAGGAGAAGCTCGGCGTCGAGCGCACGGCCGATCTGATCCGCCTCTCCGTCGAGCGCCGCATCAAGTAGGAAGCGCCCGCGAATCCTCCACGCGCTGTGATCTTCGGGCTCGCTCGAGGATCACGACCAGACCATGATCGCTTCGGACCTTATCAGTCCGAAGCGTGAATCATCGGTCTCATCAAGAATCTTGAGCGTGATTGCAATTCGAAGAAGGGCAGTCACGCTCCAGAACGCGGATTAGCGCGACAGCCGTTCTTTGGTTAGCGTCTTCGCAAGCTCGACGGCGGGCTGGTCGAACGGATCCAGCTCCAGAAGCCGCCCCGCCAAAATCGTCTCGATCATGAAATGCATGAGCAGCGCGCCGACCGAGCGCTCGTCGAGCGTATCGATATCGAAGGTTCTGACTGGCCGGCCCGCCTGCGTCAGCGCTTCTGCGATCGCATGGGCCTGCGCATCGACCACGTCGCCGAGCGTCTTCCCGCCGAGGAAATCCTGCCCGGCGAGTTTCGCGAATTCGGCGTCGAGAACCGGACCCGCACCGGCACTTGCGACGCGCACGACGGTCACCGCGATCTCGCGCGGGCCGTCCATGAACAGCTGAAGCTGGCTGTGCTGGTCGAGCGGCCCGAGCGCCGGAACCGGCGTGGTGCCTTCGCCGCCCTTGCCGAGGCTTTCCGCCCACAGCTGCACGTACCATTCCGAGAAACGGCCGAGGCGGTCGTTATAGGGCATCATGACGAGCGTGCGGATGCCGCGCTCTTTCGATAGCCCGACGGCCGTCGCCGCGCCGATGGCAGGTGCGAACGCGATCGGGAACGATGCGTTGACGAGGCTGTCGATCACCTCGCGCGCGCCTTCGCGGATCTTGCGCGCATCGAGGCCGCGCGCGATTGCCGGCATCAGGCCGACGTTGGTGAGGCACGAGAAGCGCCCGCCGATCCCCGTGTGATGCTCAAGCATCGGAACGCCGAGGCTGCCGAGCAGCGCCCTGAGGCCGTTCGTCTTGCCAGGTTTGTCAGGCTCGGTGATGCCGAGGAAAAGCTGCGGGATCTTGCTTTCGAGGCCCGCCGCCTTGATTGCCGACAGCGTTGTGATCAGTTGCGCCAGCGTTTCGGTCGTGCCGCCGGATTTCGACGTGACGACGAAGCGCGTCTTCTCGAGATCGAGGCGAGCAAGCCCGGCCGAAAGCGTGAGCGGATCGAGATTGTCGTAGAAACGCGTGCGGGGACGAGGCCGGTTCTGGCGCCCGGCCGAGCAGCAGGAAACGCCCGGCAGGTTCCAGCCCCCAAGCTGCGCCAGCGTCTGTCCGCCGAGCCCCGATCCTCCGGTGCCGAAAAACACGACGGTCTCCGCGTCCTGGCAGAGCTTGTCGAGCGCGGCCTCCGCTGCGTCGAGGTCGGCCGTCTCTTCGGCAATTCTGAGCAGCGGCAGGCGTCCGCTCGCGTGGTCGGCCTTGAGGTCGTGCAGCGCGGGCTTGAGCTTCTCGAGCCATCGGCCGAGTTCACTCTCCGAAAGGCCGTGCTCGCCGATGGCGCCCGAAAGGCAGCCTGCAATCGACTGGCGATAGGAGGGGGAGGCGAGAGAGCTGGATGAGGTCATGGCGTCCTGATGGGCATGGCGTCCCCATAACCTGCGAGGAACCGCCTTGGTTGCCGCGTGGAGGTAGCCTTTTTTGCTCCGTTCGCCAAGCGATCTCCCTCTCCCCGCGGCTGGGGAGAGGGTTGGGTGAGGGCATACGCTTGCGCGAAGGAGAGTTCTGCCCCTGACTGAGGGCAGAAGGGCTGGCTCAGCCCTTCTTGTCGGCCGCTGGAGCCGTTGCCGGCTGGCCGACGATCGTCACGATCAGGTTGTTGGTATCGAGCAGGCGCTTGGCGACGCGCTTGGCGTCGTCGAGCGTGACAGCCTCGATCATCTTGTTGCGGTTGTCGATGTAGTCGGGTCCGAAATCGTCTTCCAGAAGGCCGAGCAGCTGGCTTGCGATCTTCGAGTTGGTATCGAAGCGGAGCGCATAGGAGCCGGTCAGGTATTTCTTGGCGTTCTCGAACTCGTCCGGCGTCGGGCCTTCGTCGGCCACCTGCTTAAGCTCCTTGCGGATTACGTCGAGCGACTGCTGGATGGCATCCGCGCGGGTTGCCACGCCGCCGGAGAAGATCGACGTATGCCGGAACGGCTGAATGTAGCTATAGACCGAATAGGCGAGGCCGCGCTTCTCGCGGACTTCCTCCATCAGACGCGAAGCGAAGCCGCCGCCGCCGATGAGCTGGTTGAGAACGAATGCGGCCATGAAGTCCGGGTCCTTGCGGGGCATGGCGGGCAGGCCGAATACCGCGACGGACTGCGGAACGTCCATATTGATCCACTTTTCCTGGGCGCCCGAGACCGGCTTGGTCAGCGGCACGTCCGCAAGCTCTGCCTTTTCCGGGAGATCGCCGAACACGTCGTCGAGCAGCTTGCCGAGCTGTTCCGGCGTGATGTCGCCGACCGCCACGACCTTGAGATTGCTGCGCGCGAAGATCCGCTTGCGATAGGCTTCGAGATCGTCGCGCGTGATGGCGGTGACGGTTTCTTCGGTTCCCTGCGACGGGCGGCCGTAGGAGTGCCCGGAGAACGCGGTCGCGTACCATTCCTTTGCCGCGACCTTCTCGGGATCGCGATCGGAATAAACGAGGTTGGCCAGCAGCTGCGCGCGGATGCGCTCGACCGCATCCTGGTCGAAGCGCGGCTTCGTCAGTGCGAGCTTCAGGAGCTTGACGGATTCGTCGCGGTTCTGCGTCAGCGTCTCGAAGTTGCCGTAAAACGCATCGCGGCTGTCCTCGTAGCGCATGCGCATCGCGAGCTCTTCCATCTTCTCCTGGAAGTCGCTTGCCGGGATGTCTCCCGCGCCCTCGTCGAGCATCGCCGAGACGAAGTTGGCGACGCCGTCCTTGCCTTTCGGATCCTGCGAGTTGCCGCCTTCGAACGAGAACTTGAGCGCCAGCAGCGGGTTCTCGCGGGCTTCGACCAACCAGGCCTCGATACCGCCCGGACTTTTGACGACTTGGATTTTCATGGCGTGAGCGGGCCTGGAAAAAGAGAAGAGGAGGGCGAATGCGAGGACGGTCAACGAGAGCGCGATGTCGATGCGGGGTAGACGCACGAGCGAGCGGTTGAGCATGGGCATTGGGATGTCCTTAAAGTGCTCCCGGAAAAGTGTGAAGCGGTTTTCCAATAAGGAGCACTGCCAACTTAGAGTGTGCTCCCGGAAACTTCTGAAGCAGATCTCGACGGAGCCGTGCGAACAAGTCATGGCGGAGCCGTGCGAACGAAAGTTTCCGGGCGAGCACGATTGGTGAAGAGCCCTATGAGCGGCTCTTTGCGCCCGGCTGCTCCGCACGGACATTGCCTTCCGTCGACGGGCGCAGATAGCCCGTCACCGAGCGGCGAACATCGAGATAGGTTCCTGCGGCGCGCTTGATGTCGTCGACCGTCACCTTGGAGATGGCATCCGGCCAGCCTTCGATCTGCGCGACGGAGCGGCCGAGCGCGAGGCCCCAGCCGTAACGCCGGGCGAGCGAGGCCTGGTCGTCGTTCTCGTAGATGTAGTCGGCGATATAGCTCGACTGCGCGCGCTTGAGCTCGGCTTCCGTGACGCCATTGTCGCGGATCTCCGCCAGCACCTTGTCGATTGACGCTTCGATCTGCGGAAGACCGGCTGTTCCTGCTTCGACGGCGTAGAGGCTGATCGTTCCATAATCGAGGCCCGAGCCCGAGTAGCTGCCGCCTGCGGACGAGGCGATCTTCTCCTCGACGACGAGGCGCTTGTAGATCCGGCTCGTCGCGCCGTCTGCGGCGATCTTCATCAGAAGGTCGAGCGCTTCGGCCTCGCCGGGCTTCGCGGTGATGTAGCTCGGCACGACGTAGTCGCGATGGAACGAAGCCTTGCCGGCCCGCGGATCGCTGTATTCGACGCGCCGCGCTGCGCGCTGCGGCGGATCCTGCGGACGCTCGCGCGTCGCCCCGACCGTGGGGTTGGCAGGGATCTGGCCGTAGGTCTTTTCGGCGAGTGCGCGCACTTCATCGGCGGTGACGTCGCCGGCAACGACGAGGATCGCGTTGTTGGGCGCGTAGAAGTGTTTGTAGAAGGTCATCGCATCCTGCGGCGAAAGCTTCGCCATCTCGTGCTCCCAGCCGATCACCGGGATGCCGTAGGGATGCGAGTAGTAGAGCGCCGCGTTCATCTGCTCGTCCATGATCGCAGCCGGGTTGTTCTCGATGCGGCTGCGCCGCTCCTCGAGGATCACGTCGCGCTCGGTCAGAACCTCTTTCTCGGTGAGGCGCAGATTGACCATGCGGTCGGCTTCCATCTCCATGACGGTGCCGAGGCGGTCCTTGGAGATGCGCTGGAAGTAGCTTGTCACGTCGTGGCCGGTGAAGGCGTTGTCGTTGCCGCCGAGGCGGGCGACGATCTTCGAGAATTCGCCGAGCGGAATCTTGTCCGTCGACTTGAACATCAGATGTTCGAGAAAGTGCGCGATGCCCGAGACGCCCTTCGGCTCATCGGCCGCACCGACCTTGTACCAGACCATGTGCGTGACGACGGGGGCGCGATGATCGGGGATCACGACGACCTGAAGCCCGTTGGCGAGCTTGAATTCGCTGGTACGGGGCTGGGCATGAAGCTGTGAAGGCGCAATGGCGAGCATGATCGAGGCAATCCAGGTAAGAAGGCGCAGTACGCCCGTTGAATGCATCATATGATCCTCGGTGGCGAGATCGGATCCTCGGCGGCGAGTGATCGCGGGGGGAAAACTGCCGTCCGGCGCCGACCGGAAGGGCAGGCAAATACGTGCACGAGATCTCGGCATTCCGGGCGCCATTGTCAAATGACAACCCGTTCATGTCGAAGTGGGAAAAATCACGTTAGGAGAACGGTATATGCAGATCAGAGGATTGATCGGTCAGGGATTTCCCTGAACGCCATGGACGAGCGGGCGGCGCTTCCGCCGCTCATTCCTCGTCGGCGTCGTCGCCCTTGTTCCATATCTGGATGGCCGACAGCACGGACGCGCGGCACGGTCCGAGCGGGCCGGTGGCAAGGTCGGCGTTGTCGTCACCGCGCGCCTTCGCCATCTCGTAGTTCGTCTTGCAGTATTCGGCCTGCTGCTTCTCGAGTTCGGCGCGGTTGGTCTTAGCCTTCTTGTCGGGGTCGTCGACCATCGCCGTCACGTCGTTCGCGGCCGCGTCGGCCGGCTGGCCGGGCTCGGGAACGCGATCGAGGCTCGGCGGCATGACGAGCGGCGCGCGCTCGACCATCTTGGGCTCGGCGGACTTCTGGCCGATGCTGTTGAGCCCGACCGCATCGAAGATCTTGCCGTTGAGCTGGACGTCGTCGGCCGAGCATCCGGCAATGGCCAGCGCAAACGGGATGACCGCGACGGCCACCAAGCGCTTAGCGAATTTCAAGCCTGTGATCATGTTTGATCGCCCGCCCCGTTTTTTGCCCTGCAAACCCGTGCGTTACATCCGACGGGCTAACCCGAGTTTGCGGCGTCATTGCGACTCCCCACGAAGGAGTCATACAAGAGCAACACCACACCGGCAACAATCGCCACATCTGCGATGTTGAAGACATACCAGTAGAACCCATAGGCGTGCAGCGAGAAGAAGTCCGCCACCCCACCGATCAGCACCCTGTCGAGCCCGTTTCCAAGGGCTCCGCCGATGATCAGACCAAGCGCCCAGGCCATCAGCCGGCCGGTTCCGGCGCCCGCGAGCCAGGCCCAAAGGGCGGCAGAGGCGATAACGGAAAACAAAGCCAGAACAAGCTGCCAGGAGGAACTTGAGCCGTCCAGCATCGAGTAGCTGATGCCGGTATTCTTAACAAAAACGAGATCGAAAAAGGAGGTGATCGTCACCCGCCCCTTCTCCTCGATCCGGTAGATCAGCAGCATCCACCACTTGTGCGCCTGGTCGACGACGAACGTCACAACCGCGATCTTGAGCGCGAGGGCAGAATAAGGTCCCCACAACCACCGCGAGAAAGATCCTGCCGCAGCGGTCATGCGTGACCCCGTGAGTCGCGCTCGCGGACGGCAGTGGCATCACGGGCCGACAAGTCCGGAAAATCCGGATCTGACCCCACATCGGTGGTGATCCGCCACGAGCGAGCGCATTTACGTCCTTCCGCACGCTGCGGCACCACGCCGACGCCCGCCACGTCGGGGAGCGTGAAGGCGTTATCCGGCGCCAGCTTGCGCACCAGGGTCGCCGCGCTCGTGATCGAGATTTCGGCGAGATCGATACCCTGGATGGCTTCGAGTGTTGCGGCATCCGTCACGTAGATCTCGGGCGCCGCCTCGAGGCTGGAGCCGATCCGCTTTGCGGCCCGTTCTAGTTCGAGCGCACCGGTCACCACGCGCCGCACATCGCGTACGCGCTCCCACTTCTCGGCCAGCGCGTCGTCACGCCAGGCTTCGGGAACGTCGGGGAAGGTTTCGAGATGCACGCTGCGCTCGGGTCCATAGCGGTGGATCCAGGCTTCCTCCGCCGTGAAGCTGAGGATGGGAGCCAGCCACGAAGTCACGCAGCCGAAGATCTGGTCGATCACGGTCAACGCCGCCCGCCGCTTCACGCTCGAATAGGCTTCGCAGTAGAGCGTGTCCTTGCGGATGTCGAAATAGAAGGCGGAGAGATCCGTGTTCATGAACGGCGACAGCGCCGCGACGACGCCGCGATAGTCATAAGCCGCGTAAGCGGCACGCACGTCGCGGTCGAGCTCCCAAAGACGATGCAGCATCAGCCGTTCGAGCTCGGGCAGGTCGGCGCGTGCGACCTGCAGCTCCGGCGAGAAATAGTGCAGCGCGCCGAGCATCCAGCGTAGCGTGTTGCGAAGCTTGCGGTAAGCTTCTGCGCCCGATTGCACGATGGCAGGTCCGAAGCGGATATCGTTCGTGGTATCGGCCGACGCCACCCAGAGGCGCAGGATGTCGGCGCCTGACGTTTTCATCACGTCCTGCGGCGACAGCACGTTGCCCTTCGACTTCGACATCTTCTCATCCCCCTTTTCGTCGAGGATGAAGCCGTGCGTCAGCACCACGTCGTAGGGTGCGCGCCCGCGCGTGCCGCTGCTTTCGAGCAGCGAGGAATGGAACCAGCCGCGATGCTGGTCCGAGCCTTCGAGATACATCACGCGATCGCGGCCACCATCACGAACGCGCTTGATGCCTGAGAGGCCGGGGAACTGCTTTGGATCATCGAGCACGAAGGCGTGCGTGGAGCCCGAGTCGAACCATACGTCGAGCACGTCGCGCACTTGCTCCCACTTGGCGGGATCGTATTTCGGCTTGAGGAAGCGCTCAGCCGAGCCGGCCGCAAACCACGCGTCCGCGCCGTCCTTGGCGAACGCGTCGGCGATCGCGGTGTTGACGCTCTCGTCGCGCAGGATATCGCCTTCCTTGAAGCCGTCATGATCGGCCTTGGCGACGAACACGGTGATCGGCACGCCCCATGCGCGCTGGCGCGAGACGACCCAATCCGGCCGATTGGCGATCATGCCGTTGATGCGGTTCTCTCCCGCTTCCGGCACCCACTCGGTGGCTTTGATTTCGTCGAGTGCGATCTGGCGCAGCGTGCGTAGCGGAGCAGGCACGACGTCGCCTTCCAAGGTCTTGAGCGGCGAAAGCGACTTATCCATCGCAATGAACCACTGCGGCGTGTTGCGGAAGATGATCGGCTTCTTCGAGCGCCACGAGTGCGGATACTGATGCTTGAGCCGCCCGCGCGCGATGATGTTGCCGGCTTCGCTGAGCGCCTTGATGACGGCGTCGTTGGCGTCGCCCTTGTCGCCGTTCTCCTTCAGCACGCGCTTGCCGGTGAAGCCGGGCGCCTCCTTGGTCAGCACGCCGTCGGCATCCACGGTGAACGGGATTGTGGTGTCGACGCCGCGGTCACGCAGCGCCTTCTGGTTCGCGATCCAGATGATGTAGTCGTCCGCGCCGTGGCCGGGCGCCGTGTGCACGAAGCCCGTGCCGGTGTCGTCGGTGACGTGATCGCCGTCGAGGAGGGGGACGTCGAAATCATAGCCGAGCGCAGCGAGCGGATGCGCACTGACGAGGCTCTTGAGGTCTTCAGACGCCACGTCGCTCCGTCGCTCGAAGGCTTCCACCTTCGCAGACTTCATCACGTCGGCCGCGAGCTTGTCCGCAAGAATGTATTTGTCGCCGACCTTAGCCCAATTGTTTTCGGGCGCAGCGGTCACTTCGTAGAGGCCGTATGCGATCTTCGACGAGAAGCTGATGGCGCGGTTGCCGGGGAGTGTCCACGGCGTGGTGGTCCAGATGACGATTGAAGCGTCGAACAGCAAGTTTGCCGCATTCACCATTGGAAATGGCTTCGATGAGTCAAGCCATTCAGGTTTGGTAGCGGTAAGCGCGTCACGAACAGGAAACTTCACCCACACCGCGTCGCTCTGATAGTCCTGGTACTCGACCTCGGCTTCCGCCAGCGCCGTCTTCTCGACCACGCTCCACATCACCGGCTTCGAGCCGCGATAGAGAAGCCCGTTGGCGGCAAACTTCATCAGCTCGCTGGCGATCGTCGCTTCCGCCGCGTAGCTCATCGTGAGGTACGGGTTCGCCCAGTCGCCGATCACGCCGAGCCGCTTGAACTCCTCGCGCTGCACGTCGACCCATTTCTCCGCGAAGCGCCGGCATTCGTCGCGGAACGCGTTGATCGCGGCCGGGTCCGAGAAGTTTGGCTTCTCCTGGCCCTTGGCACGATATTGCTCCTCGATCTTCCATTCGATCGGCAACCCGTGGCAGTCCCAGCCCGGCACGTAGTTGGAATCGAAGCCGAGCATCTGCTGGCTTTTGACCACCAGGTCCTTGAGGATCTTGTTCAGCGCGTGCCCGATGTGGATGTGGCCGTTGGCGTAGGGCGGCCCGTCATGCAGCACGAACTTCGGGCGTCCCTGAGAGGCGTCCCGCAACTCCTTGTAAAGATTGCGCTCCTGCCAGCGTTTGAGGATCTTCGGCTCGAGGTCGGGCAGCCCCGCCCGCATCGGAAAATCGGTCTGCGGCAGATTGAGCGTCTGGCTCCAGTCGCGCCCACCAGCGCCGTCGCTGCCCTTGACGTCGGTTTCCGCCACGCCGTTGCCCTTTGCCATTTCCGCCGTCTTTCATGTCAGGAGGGGGCACGCCCCGGATTTTGGGCCGCCCGCGATTTGCTGGCGTTCTAGCAACCCGAGACGCAGGACGCAAAGCCTGCGCCCCAGGGATTGCGGCGCGTCAGCCGGAAAGCCGCTTTTCGTCGGCCGCCCGGGCCGCCTGGTGGGCCGGACGGGCCTCGAGCCGCTTGACGTAGTCGAGGTATTCCGGCCGCTCAGGCAGCACCTTGAACCCGAGCATATAGCGCACGCCGGAGCCGATCAGCACGTCCGCGGCCGAAAACCGCTCGCCGAGCAGCCACGGCCCCGGGATGAGGGCGGCTGACAGGGTATCGAGCACGTCGGCGGGCTGCCCCCATCCGGCCATCGAGGGCGGGGTCTCCCGCTTCATCGACAGGTCGATGCAGGCCGGCTCGAAGCAGCTTCCGTAGAAGAACATCCATTTGAGGTAGCGGGCTCGCTCGGGCGCATCGATGGCCGGCGCGAGCCTCGCCTTCGGATACTTGTCGGCGAGAAAGGTGAGGATCGCCGGCGCCTCCGTCACCACGGCTTCGTCGTCGCGCAGCACCGGGATCTTGCCCATCGGATTGATCTTCAGGAACTCGGGCGCCTTGTTCTCTTTCTTCTGGAGATCGATCGGCACGATCTCGAACGGCTCTCCGAGCTCGTGGAGCATGTAGTGCACGATCTGCGAGCGCGAATGCGGGTTGTGGTAGAGCGTCAGCATGACCTGCTCCTTATTTGTTCAGCGCCAATCGCCGAGCGCGGCGTTGACGAGGGCAAGCGCGGCGACAGCAGCCGTATCGGCCCGCATGATACGTGGCCCGAGCGAAAGCGCGAGCGCTTCCGGCCGCGCGCGGATCATAGCTCGCTCGTCGGGCGAAAATCCGCCCTCGGGTCCGATCAGCACGGCGACCGGCCCCGGCGAGAGCGTGCCAAGCGCGGCGAGCGGGCTCGCCTGCTCCGCCCCCTCGTCGCAGAAAATCAGGCGGCGCGACGCCTCCCAGCCGTCGATCAGCGACGGAAGCTTCACCGGCTCCGCGACCTCGGGCACGCGCAGGATTCCGCATTGCTCGGCCGCTTCGATGGCGTTGGCCCGCATGCGGTCCAGGTTCACGCGCTCGGCGACGGTGTGGCGCGTGAGCACGGGGGTGAGCCGCGCGACGCCCATTTCCGTCGCCTTCTGCACCATGTAGTCGAGCCGCGACCGCTTCAGCGGCGCAAAAAGGTAGTGGATGTCCGGGCCGCCGGTCTGCGGGCGCACCAGGCTTTGCGCTTCGAGCGTCGCGCCGCGCTTCCCCGCCTCCGCAAGGCGGGCACGCCATTCGCCGTCCCGGCCGTTGAAGATCAGGATCTCGTCGCCGCCCGAAAGCCGGAGAACCGACCGCAGGTAGCTCGCCTGCTCCGGCGTGCAGATGATCTGCGCGCCTGCATTGAGCGGGTGATCGACGAAAAGGCGCTGAGAGGTGAAATCGTGGACTGCCATGGGCAATCCCATAGCCGATGCCCGGCTTCTTTCCAACCGAGGCACCCTCCAACCGAGACACGGGGCGGTCCCATACCTGCCCAGTAGCGCACCCGCGTTGACCGGCGGCGACCGCCTGTCCTAGCATGAGGCTGCGGTGCAAGCCGCGTCCGGACCCGCGGAAAGGGCTGAGCCCACTTGCAGTCGCACGCTGACACTCGAACCTTTGTGCAGCCGAATTTGCGGGTCACTCGGCGCTTCATGCACGGAGGTTTCTATGAAGCGACTCCCGGACCGGCCGAATCTTGGCCATTTGAAAAAGCAGGCCAAGGAACTGCTCGCCCTCTATCGGAGTGGTGATCCTGCGGCCATCGCCCGTTTTCGCAACGCTCTTCCCGCTGCCGCCGCCAAGGACGATCATGCCATCGCGGCACTCGGTTTGCGCCTGCACGACGCCCAGTCGTGTGTTGCGCGCGAGTACGGCTTCGCGTCGTGGGCGGACCTCGCGGGTTTCGTCGCCGCGCGCAATGCGCAGGCCGACGATCCCGCCACTGCGAACCATAATCTTCTGCGCCTTATCTACGCGGGCGACATCGCGGGCGGCATGAACCGCGCCCAGCCTTCCGTGGCCGCGCGCATTTTGGAAGAGCGCCCGGATCTATTGGGCAACGACCCCTATCTCGCCTGCGGGGTCGGCGATGAAGCCGTATTGCGCCGGGAGACGGATCGCGATCCCGCATGGGTTGACCGCCCGGGTGGACCGCTCAGTCTTCCGCCGCTCGTCGCGGTGACGCAGTCGAGCCTGGTGAGGCTTCCGGCCTATCGCGATCGCCTGCACGCCTGCGCAAGGCTTTTGATCGAAGCGGGCGCCGATCCCAATCAAAGCGTTCAAAGCCGATGGGCGGCTTCGCCGGACGCACCGTCAGAGTCCTACCGTCTCTCTGCGCTTTATGGGGCAGCCGGACAGAACCACGATCCCGAGCTGACGAAGCTTCTGCTCAAGGCCGGTGCTGATCCGAACGACGGCGAGTCCCTTTACCACGCGCTGGAGAACCCGATCTGCACGCGGCTGCTGTTAGAAGCCGGCGCCCGCGTCACCGGCAGCAACGCCCTTTATCGGTCGCTCGATCTCGCTGACGCTGAGCCGTTGCGGCTTTTGCTGGCGCACGGCGGAGATCCTAACGAGCCGGCCAGTAGCGCGCCAACCAACGACTACGGCACACCGTTGCTGTGGGCGATCAGGCGGCGCCGGTCGCCAGCTCATGTTAATGCCTTGCTCGCCGCAGGCGCCGACCCTGCGGCAAGCACCCCCAAAGGCGTAAACGCCTACGTGCTGGCTTTGCAATATGGGCTTCCCGAGGTCGCGAATCTGCTGCGCAAGGCCGGCGGCGCAGGCACGACGCTTTCGCGTGAGGAGCAATTCATCGCGGCGTGCGCAGCCGGTGACGAGGCGGCGGCGCGGCGGATGCTGGCGGATCGCCCGGATCTCATCGGTGCGCTCTCGGAATTCCAGCTCGCCCTTTTGCCGGAGCTGGCAGCCGAGGGCTGTGGCGAAGCCGTGCGGCTGATGGTGATCTTGGGTTGGCCGATTGCCACCCGCGGCGGCGATTGGATGGCGTCGGCGCTGAACCACGCCGTGTTCCGCGGCGACGCTGGGCTCGTCCGCTTCCTCCTCGAACACGGCGCGAGCTGGAAGGAGACGCACGGCTTCGGCGACAACGTCTGCGGCTCGCTCTCCTGGGCCTCCTGCAACACGCCGGTCGAAGGTGGAGACTGGCCCGGCTGCGCCGAAGCCCTCGTCGCACATGGCCTGCCCCCGGCGCGCCCCGACCCGGAAGGCTCGGACGGCGTAATCGTGGACGGTGTCCGCCGCCGCTTCTCCGACGACGTCGCGGATGTGCTCCTGGCGGCGGCTCCGGCGGCCCACTCGGTCACATCCAAGTGACCATGATCGCTTCAGGCCCTACCAGCCTGAAGCGTGAAACATCGGTCACATTCAAGAAGCGAAGCGGAAAACTGTCGCAGTGCGCCGCCATCCTTTGGTCGCGTCCGTCGTCGCTCGCTGTCCGAGTTGCCCGAGAGGGCCGCGGCGAGTAGGTTCGGCCGCACAATGGACGACAAGGAAAAATCGGCGATGGCGGCGCACGCGGCGAATTCCGGCGACGAAAACGAGCTCGAAGGAGTGTCGGCGACCGTGTCCGACGCCGAGGACGGCAACTGGGTCGATCGCTTCGCTCCGGCGGCCTGGCGGCCTTACCTGCGTTTGGCGCGCGTGGACCGTCCGATTGGCACCTGGCTGCTGCTGTTTCCGTGCTGGTGGTCGCTGACGCTGGCCGAGGTTTCGATCGGCCACCCCTATCCGAACCCCTGGATGCTGACCCTGTTCGCCATCGGCGCCATCGTCATGCGTGGCGCCGGCTGCGCCTACAATGACTACGTCGACCGCGAGTACGACGCGCGCGTCGAGCGGACCGCGAGCCGCCCGATCCCGTCGGGACAGGTGTCGCCGGAGGCGGCGCTGATTTTTGCGGGTGCCCTGTCGCTGATCGGCTTCCTGGTTCTCATTCAGTTCAACTTCTTCACGATCGTCCTCGGCATCGCATCGCTGGCGCTGGTCGCCATTTATCCGTTCATGAAGCGCATCACTTACTGGCCGCAGGCCGTGCTTGGCCTCGCGTTCAACTGGGGCGCGCTGATGGGCTGGGCGGCGGTAAAGGGGTCGCTGGCGTTGCCCGCATTGCTGCTCTATGCCGGCGCGGTGCTGTGGACCATCGGCTACGACACGATCTATGCCCACCAGGACACCGATGACGACGCGACGCTCGGCCTCAAGTCGACGGCTTTGACCTTTGGCGAGGATACGCCGTTCTGGATCGGCAGCTTCTATGTCGGCGCGCTGCTGCTCTGGATCACGGCCGGCTTCCTTGCCGGCACGCATCTCGTGTTCTTTTTTGGGGTCGCGCTGGTGGGGCTGCAAATGGCCTGGCAGGTCTCGACGTTGGATACGTCCGATCCGAAGAACTGCCTGCGCAGGTTCCGCGCCAACCGGGACGTCGGCGCGGCGATCTTCCTGGCGCTCTTGACCGACACGCTGCTGTCGTGGTGGGCCGGCCTGAGCTGACATCCCCCATCTCCCCGCGAACGGGGAGATGACGAGAAGATCAGTCCTTGTCTTCTTCTTCGGCGGCCTCGTCCGTGCCCGACTTCAGCTCCTTGAGCTTGGCGAACACGCGAGCCTCTTCCTCGGCGGGAGTTTCCTCGCGCGCGGCGTCGGCTTCCTTCGGCTGCACGATCTCGGCAGTCGGGCGGAAGCCCTCATCGTCATCATCCTCGCTGCCGGCAGGTGCCGTGGTTTCTTCAGTCGGCAGCAGCGTGCCGGCCTTGATCGCTTCCTTCTGTGCCTCGCGCCGCTCGCGCTCCATGCGCCGCGCGGCCTTCTTCACCTCGTTGTCGAGATCGGTCTGCGAGCAAAGCCCGAGCGTGACCGGATCCTGAGGGACGAGATTCTGCGAGTTCCAGTGCGTGCGATCCTTGATCTGCGCGATGGTCGGCTTCGTGGTGCCGACGAGGCGCATGATCTGGCTCGTCTTGAGTTCGGGGTGATTGCGCAGGAGCCAGAGCACGGCGTTGGGCCGGTCGTGGCGGCGCGAAACCGGCGTGTAGCGGGGGCCGCGCTTCGAGGCGGCTGTTTCCGGCATCACGACCTTGGGCTCGGCGATGTGCAGCTGCCGGCCGGAATCCTTCTCGGCGGCTTCGATTTCGTCGCGCGTGAGCTGGTTCGAGGTGACCGGATCAAGGCCTTTGATACCCTGGGCCACGTCCCCGTCGGCGATGCCTTTGACTTCGAGCACATGCAACCCGCAGAACGTGGCAATCTGCTCGAACGAAAGCGAGGTATTCTCGACCAGCCACACGGCGGTGGCCTTCGGCATCAGGGGTTTACGGTCGCTCATAGCGGCTCTTCTCCGGGCTTTCGCGGCGACGGGCTGCGAAGGCCATTATAGGGGGTAGGAATTTGGGGATTGCGCCTTATAACGCTTTCCCGCCTCCGGCCGCAACACCTGCGTTCCGGTTTTTGTGGGTGCACGGCTTGTTATACGGCAAGTTGCACATAGGCGGGCCGCCCGCTAGACCATGATCGCTTCAGGCCCTACCAGCCTGAAGCGTGAATCATCGGTCTCTTCACCATAAGAGGCCGGCGCCGTCTTGAGGAGCGATAACCATGGCAACCGATAGCATCACCTACTTCGAGGACCTTGCCGTGGGCCAGGAGGCCTCGCTCTCTAACACCGTGACGGAAGCGGTCATCACCGCCTTCGCGGATGTCTCCGGAGACCGCAACCCCGTTCATCTCGACGAGGCCTATGCGGCTTCAACGATGTTCAAAGGGCGCATCGCCCACGGCATGCTGTCGGCGGCTTATATTTCCGCGGTGTTCGGCATGAAGCTTCCAGGCCCCGGCGCGATCTACCTGTCGCAGACGCTGGCCTTCAAGGCGCCCGTCAAGATCGGCGACACGGTCGTGACCACTGTGAAGCTCGTCGAGCTGCTGCCCGAAAAGAAGCGTGCCCGCTTCGAGACGGTCTGCGCGGTGAACGGCAAGCCGGTTCTCACCGGCGAAGCCGTCATGATGGTCCCAAGCCGCCCGGCCGCGTGAAGCTCGGCTTCGGCTGCACGCACGAGAAAAACCCCGATGCTGATCGTCAATGGTTTTGAAGCGGTACCGCCCGAGGCGAAGGGCGCCGTGCTGGCGCTCGGCAATTTCGACGGCGTGCACCGCGGCCACCAGTTTTTGATCGGCGCCGCGCAGAAAGAAGCAAAACGCATCGGGCGCCCGGCCGGCGTGTTGCTTTTCGAGCCTCATCCGCGCGAGTTCTTCAGCCCTGACGAGCTGCATTTCCATCTCACGCCGCGCGACGAGAAGCTCGCTGTGCTGGACGAGATAGGGCTCGATCTCGCCGTCGTGCTGCCTTTCGATGCGGCCCTTGCGGGGCTCGATGCAGGCCGCTTTATCGAGGAAATTCTAGTCGGCGCGCTCGCTGTTGCGCATGTCGTGGTCGGCTATCATTTTTTCTTCGGCAAGAACCGCACCGGCTCGGCCGAGACGTTGCGCGCGGCCGGCGCGGCGCATGGATTTGGCGTGACCGTGGTCGAGCCGGTAGCCGATCGCGGCGAGCCGTTTTCTTCGACGGCGATCCGCTTGCTGCTTGCGGAAGGCGATGTGCGCGGCGCGGCCAAGGCGCTGGGGCGCCAATGGCGCGTGCGGGGACCGGTCATCGGCGGCGCGCAGCGCGGAACCGACCTCGGCTTCCCGACCGCGAATGTGGCGATGCCGAAGGGAACCGCGCTGGGCCACGGCATCTTCGCGGTGCGCGTGAAGCTCGACGGCAAATCGCTCGAGGGCGCCGCCTACCTCGGCACCCGCCCCACTTTCGACGACGGAATGCCCGTGCTCGAGGTGTTCCTGTTCGACTTCGACGAGAAGATCTACGGACGCACCATCGAGGTCAGCTTCGTCGACAAGGTGCGCGGCGATCGCAAGTTTGCATCTGCCGAGGAGCTTGTGCGCCAGATGGAAGCCGATTGCGCCAAGGCCCGCGAGATCCTCGCGGCCGAGCCGAGATAGTCGGAAGATGCTCTAGAACGTTGTGATGCTGGGTGGGCCGCGCTCGCCCGGTTTGCGGCCGGCCTTGCCGAGCTTCATGACCTGACGCGTGCCGTCCGGCAACGCAAGCGTGACGTACTCGCATTTACGTTCGAGCGCGAGAATGGACTGAAGGATGCGCCGTCCGGCATCCGAGCCTTCGCTGATGAGATCGCCGTCCATCGGACCCGCGTGATAGGTGCACGCCTCCGACCCGCCGGCCATCTTCTTGTTGGGAACCGTTTCGCCATCGAGCGTCAGGGCCGCGGCTGCAATGCCCGCCACGATTATCCCGCCGGCGAGGAGTGCCTCGTATTTCATCGCGACCTCCATTCCTGAATTGCTGGTCGAATTTTAAGGAGCGATTCGTTTACGTTCCCTATCTATCGTGGAGGGCTGGCGCGAAGCCTGCCGGCTGATGCGCTCCTTGAATGCAGAAGCAGATGGATATGCAAGCCAAGGCGGCCCTGGTCTGCGCGGCGGTGTTGACCGCCATTTCGCCCATGCAACTCGCGGCCCAGGAGGGCCCGGGGCCAGCGGAGATGGTGCGTCCGCAGGAGAGAGGCGGGGACCGGTCGCGTCCCGGACGCCCCGACGATCGGCCTGGAAGGCCCGGCCGAAACGACGGGCCCTCGATTTTCATCGAGCCGAACATCGACCTTTCTCGCAAAGATCGCCCCGATGTCGACGCGCCCCAGTTCATCATGGCCGAGCTAGACGGCTGCGTTGCCCAGGGAGTCCGGCTGTTTATCGATTGTCTCCGGGCAAACCATAGCTCGGTGATGATCCGCCGCCTCGAGGCCTGCCTGCAATCGGAAACCATTCCGGACGACCCGCGCCGCGTGCTGCCCTGTTTACCACCCGCGCGTCCCCGTTAGTCGAGCGCGCGCGGCGACCGGACGCGCGACCAACGACAGCAACCCCTTGTTTAGGCGCCCCGGGGTCGCCATAACTCCTGCCCAGCAACGCCTACGCCTTTTCCGGACCCCCAGAGGCCCCACGCATGTCGACCCGCCAGGATGGGGCCAAAAGTCCGCCCGTGCGTTCCCGCGACGATCTTGTCGCCTGGATCGCGGCTGGCGAGAAGCCCAAGGATGCTTGGCGCATCGGCACCGAGCACGAAAAGTTCGTCTTCCAGACCGAGACGCTGACGCCTGTTCCATACGCGGGCCCGCGCGGTATCCGCGCACTGATGGAACACATGATCGCGCGCTATGATTGGGAGCCGATCACCGAGGGCGAGAACATCATCGCGCTCAAGCGGCCGGACGGGCAGCCCGGCGGTACCATCAGCCTCGAGCCAGGCGGCCAGTTCGAGCTGTCCGGCGCGCCGCTCGAGACCCTTCATGAAACCGCCGACGAGACGCAGCAGCATCTGAACGAGGTGCTCGACGTCGGTGAGGATCTCGGCATCGGATTTCTCGGCGTCGGCTTTTCGCCGAAATGGACGCTCGAAGAAACCCCGCACATGCCGAAGCAGCGCTATGCGGTGATGACGCGCTACATGCCGACGGTCGGCAAGCGCGGTCTCGACATGATGTATCGCACTGCGACCATCCAGGTGAATCTCGACTTCGGCAGCGAAGCCGACATGGTGAAGAAGCTGCGTGTGAGCCTCGCGCTGCAGCCGATCGCCACTGCGCTGTTCGCCTCCTCGCCTTTCACCGAAGGCCGCATCAACGGCATGAAGTCGTTGCGCAGCGAAGTCTGGCGCGAGACCGATCCGCGCCGCACCGGCATGCTGCCCTTCGTATTCGAGGACGGAATGGGCTACGAGCGTTATGTGGATTACGCGCTCGATGTGCCGATGTACTTCGTCTATCGCTCGGGCCGCTACATCGACGTCGCGGGAGCATCCTTCCGGGATTTCATGGAGGGGAGGCTCGCGGCCCTTCCTGGTGAACGCCCGACGCTGGATGATTGGTCGGATCACCTCACCACGCTCTTCCCTGAAGTGCGCCTGAAGCGCTTCCTCGAGATGCGCGGCGCCGACGGTGGACGTTGGCCTCGTATTTGTGCGCTGTCCGCGTTCTGGGTTGGCATTCTTTACGACGAGGTCGCGCTCGATGCTGCCTGGGATATGGTCAAGACCTGGACCGCCGCCGACCGGGATGAGTTGCGCGCGATCGTGCCGCGCTTGGCCCTGGACGCCAAGTTCAAGGACACCACCGTCCAGGAGCTGGCGCGCACGGCGCTGCGCATTTCCCACCTCGGCCTCAAAAATCGCCGCCAGATCAACGTCAAAAGCCAGGACGAGACGATTTATCTGGCCCCGCTTCAGCGGCTGGCGGCCGCGGGCCGCACCGTGGCCGACGAGCTGATCGACCGCTTCGAGGGCCCCTGGCAGGGCAACATCGACCACATCTTCGAGGAATTCGCGTTCTAGACCACGATCGCTTCGGACGCTATCAGTCCGAAGCGTGAATCGTCGGTCTCACTAAAAACCACCACGATCGCTTCGGACCCACGCGCTCCGATCGTCGCGGCCCCTATCGGCCGCGGCGTGAATCGGCAGCGCAGGAGAAACCTGAAGCGTGAATCGTCGGTCTCACTAAAAACCACCATGATCGCTTTGGGCCCACGCGCTCCGATCGTCGCGGCCCCTATTGGCCGCGGCGTGAATCGGCAGCGCAGGAAATGCCTGAAGCGTGAATCCTCGGTCTTGCCAAGACCTGGAGCGTGCGTGCCTGCGCTACTCCTAGTGCTTTCCGAACGCCATGTTGCAGCAACCTTAAATGGCGCGGAAGGCTTGACGGCCCGGTTCAGGTGACGTTCATCGTTGAGCGTGTAAACCACGTTTACGCATCATCCGCGCAACGGGGCGAACAAGGGCCACTATCGGGCAGGCCGCTCCTATTGAGCAGAGCAGGGCGTTGTGTCGAAAGCCAATCCAGCAGAGGGAGGGTCGAAAATGAACCGGACAATTCGTTACGCGACCGCAGCCTTGTGCTTCGGGTTCTCGGCCCTGATTCCGGCCGCAACCTTTGCCAACGATTGTGCACAGCGTTGCTATGCGCAGGAGAACTCCTGCCGCCGCGCCACCAAGGACAGCCCGAGCTGCGGCTCCGAGTTGACGCGCTGCCTGCAATCCTGCCGCGCGAAGCGCTGAGCCATTCTGCACCGGGCAACGGAAGCAGCGCGTCCGTGATTACGAATGCACCGGCGCGCTGGGCTTCTTATAAGCACTAAATCTTTCCCTCCGTTCGAGCCCCTCAATAATTTCTCCGAGGCGTTTGTACGCGTTTGAGCATGGTCGATCAGCGCGAGGCGGCATTGGGCCGGCCTATGCGTCCGACCGGGGATCGTCCTACGGAGGGATTGATGAAGACGTTCAAGAAGTCTGCGGCTTTGAGCGCCGCTTTGATCGGATTGCTTGCAGCCAGCTCGATGGCCGTTGCGCTGCCCAAGGGGCCGAGCGCACACACCGGTTCTGCCGCGTCCGAGGTGACGTTTGCCTCTCACGAGCGTGGCAAGAAGCAGGAGGCGAAGGCCGAGCATAAGCACAAGCACAAGAAGAAGGCGCACAAGGCCAAGAAGGTGAAGAAGGTCGAAAAGAAGTCTGACAAGAAGGCAGCAGAGAAAACTGCCAAGAAGGTCGACAAGAAAGCTGACGACAAGAAATAGCCGTCGGATGTCGCGGGGCGGGCACCAGGGCTGGGTCGCATCGCTTCGCTCGAACGGTTAGGGCCGCCCGCCTCGCAAGAGGCCGGCGGCCCGTTGGTTTTTTAGCGCGAGAAGCCGTTACGACGGGCGCGAATCCTTGATCGCCTGCGCGACCTTTGTCGCCTGCGAGACGCTACCGATCTGGCTTCCCGGAATATGCGAACGTCGGCGAGTGTTCGAAAGAGACTTCATCCCGTCGCTGGCTGTGCGTTCGACCGGATGATGGAGAAAATTGGCTTCGCGCTTGAGCTGGAACGCCTTGTGAGCAGCTTCCACGTTTCGGGCGGTGGCTTCGATCGCACGCACGCGCCGGACCTCGTTGTTGACGCGCTTCAGCGCTGCCGCGAACACCTGTTTCCGCTTGAGAGGTTGCTCGGAGGTGCCCGGAAAGCTCTTGCCGCGCGCCTCGGATTTTCCTCGGGTCTCCCGCCGCTTCTGACGCGTGAGCGTGCGTTCCTTGCCGCGCAGCGTGCGCAATCTGCTTTGCAGCTCCTGCAAGGCCTTGAGATCGCCGACACCATAGATTTCAGGGTGGTGGGTGTCTTTGACGAGGGCGAACTCCTCATGGCTGAGGACGCTTCGCTCCAGCTTGGCAGATGTGGCCATGTGGGCTCCTTTTACTGGCGCGCCACCCCTCGCGGCATATCGCTTACGCCCCCCACACCCACAGACTAAGACCCATTACCCCGCGCGCGCAACCCTGGCGCTTCCCGGAGGGGCACAAGCGCCGCGCGAAGAACCTACTTCATGCCGCCACTTGCCGCCGCATGGCGGCAAGCGTGATCCGCGCCCGTTCGATTTCTTCTGCAGACACCGCAAAGAATGCGTTTTGCCGTTTGCGGCGCTCGTCCAGCGTTTGAAACGGCAGAGCCAGGAAGTGTGTAGGCTCCGCAATACCTGCGTAAAAAGCCGAAGTGCCCAGGACCGTGAACCCGCACATCGCCTGATAGAAGGGCGAGACGTTGCGGTGCACGGCGATGACCGCGGCATCGACACCGGACGCCGTCGTGAGGATCAGCCCGGCACGCACCAGCGATGCGTAAAGCGTCGTCCTGAACGACCTGTTGGTGAGCGAAGGCTCGACCGCCATGCGCGAGAATTCGACGAGGCGATGATGGTTGGCCTCGCGCAGCGCGCCGACTTCGACCGGAAACTGCTCCTCGCACGGCATCGAACCCGCCCTGGTCGCGCTCCCGCCAAAGGCCAGCCGCAAGGAGCCGATGCAGTCACCGTTGTGAAAGGCACCGATCGCAACCGTCGTTTCCATTGCATCGTAGCGATCAAGAAATTCGTGGTCCGGGGTTTCGCCGATCCAGCCCGCACTCCGGAAGGCGCGATAGCGAAGCCGATAGAGCTCGGTCATGTCGGACGTCGAACCGTAGACTCGAAGCGATATCGGAAAATTCTTGGCGGCATTTCCCGCGTTGGAATCGAGAACGAGTGGCGGCTGGAACATGAGGCGTGAGGTCACAGAGACATTCCTTGTGCCCGGCCAATCTCGCCCGTAGCGAGGAGAGGTTATCGCGTGAGTGAGGATATCCCTCGGTATCGTGTCCGATGGTGTGTAACTATGGCTCCGCGTTTTCGTTCCCGGAATGAAGCGCGGGGCCATGGCACAGCCCCGCGTTCCCGACGAGGCGGAGCGCCTGCGTCCAGAAAATACACCCGTTTTTGGAACGCGCTCTAGCCGAGCCGCCGCCTGAATTCCTCGTAGCCGAACGTCCGGACCACCTCGTAGCGCCCGTCCTCGTGCAGGATGGCGAGATCCGGCAGCGGCGTACCGTTGAAGGTCGTGTTCTTAACGAACGAATACTGCATCATGTCGGTGAACACGACGCGCGAGCCGGGCACGAGCGGCTCGGCGAAAGAGTATTCGCCGATCACGTCGCCGGTCATGCAGGTCTTGCCGCCGAGCAGGTAGGAATGCGGGAGCGCGCCGGGCTCCTTCGCGCCGATCACCGTCGGCGTGTATGGCACCTCCAGCACGTCCGGCATGTGCGTCGAGGCGGAGGCATCGAGGATCGCGATGTCCTTCACGTTGTGATGCAGCCCAATCACCGTCGACACCAGATAGCCGGTATCGACGACAAGGCCGGCGCCAGGCTCGAGGTAAACTTCGATACCGAACTCGGCGCGGAAGGCACGCAGCGCCGCGATCAGCTTCGACACATCGTAGCCCGGCTTGTTCATGAAATGCCCGCCGCCGAAGTTCACGGCTTTGACGCGGCGGAGATAGGGCGCGAAGCCACGTGCCACATGCTCGATCAACCCGACCGATCCGTTGTCGAGAGATTCGCAAAGCGCATGGACGTGGAAGATGTCGATGTCATCCCACGGCAGCTGGTCGATCTCGTCCACGGTGGTGCCGAAGCGCGAGCACGGCGCGCAAGGGTCGTAGAGCGCCCCGCCGACGGTCGCATTGGAATAGCCGGGATTGATGCGAATGCCGACCTCACGCCCGGCCGCCTTCACGAGCGGAAGGCCGCGCGCAATCTGCTCGGGCGAATTGAAGTAGATGTGATCGGCGATCGCCGTCAGCCGCTCGACCTCGCCCGGTCCGTAGGCCGGCGCATAGACGTGCACCTCACGGCCGAACTCCTCGCGGCCCATGCGGGCTTCGTACTCGCCGGACGCGGTGGTGCCGTCCAGCACGTCGCGCATCAGCGGGAAGGCAGCCGGCATCGCCCACGCCTTGGTGGCGAGCAGGACTTTGACGCCGGCCTCGCGCTTGACGCGGGCAGCCGTCTCGAGGTTCCGCTTGAGGGCCGCCGCGTCGAGCACATAGGCGGGGGTGCGGATATCGCTGGGAATGTTGGGGAGCATGGCTGACCATCGCGCGAGGAAGGAACCGAGCGCGCTATATGGCATCGCTGGATGACGAGTTCTAGACCATGATCGCTTCGGATCCTCGCGCTCCGATCGCCGCGGCCCCTATCGGCCGAGGCGTGAATCGGTAGCGCAGACAAAGTCCGAAGCGTGAATCATCGGTCTCATCGAATGGTTAGCAGCGGCAAAACGGCTAATCTGGCTCGGTCTCGTCCGCCCAGCGATAAAAGAACGTGATGAAGAACAGCGCCGCGTAGATCGCAAGGAAGGCGACACAGCCGAGCGCCGCCGAAGCCTCGTAGAGCGACAGCCCGTAGAGGAAATCCGGCCGCTCGCTGCCGAAGCTCGGGATCTCGACGGATGTCTTGTCGAGCTTGCTCCAGGCCCGTTCGGTGCCGAGCAGCAGCGCATTGAGGCCGCCCGTCAGCACGCCCATGAAAGCGAGCCCGCACGAAAGCAGGAGGAACGCCAGCAAGCGGAGCACGACCGGCGCTTTTTTGAGAAACAGCCACAAGCCCACGATGTAGGCCGAGATCATCCCGAAGCTCACCGAGACGACGGACACGACGAGCGCAATGAGCTCATTGCGGATGGATAGAATTTCGCCCTCGGTCATGCGCCCCCCGCGCCGTGTGAGTTAGCCGGGGGGCAGCATAGGCAACGCGTCGAACAAATGAAATCCCCGGGCCTGGCTCCGGTCGCACCGGGTATGCGAGCCGGCGACCAGGGGCTCGAGCCTCAGTTGGGCTGAGGGTGGTCGCTGAAGAAGTCCAGGTCGTCCTGGATGTTCTGGGCAGCGATCCGCCAGTTGCCGGGTGCGTGCGTCGCCCCGTTGCGGCTTCCGTTCTGCGGCGGCGTGTAATTCTCGTCCTCGATCGCCGCCACAGCTTCGCCCTGATGCTGCAAGGCGGGGAAGGCGCACAGGCGCGTCGCGAGCAGCTGCAGTTCGTTCATGATCACCGAGCGGCGGGCCTCATGCTGCTGCGTGACGTGCCGGATCTCCGTCAACAGCTTCTCGTCGACGTGATTGAGCGCGGAGTTGAGCGCGCGGACGAGCGCCTGCTCCTCCTGGGCGTTCTCCGCCAGCCTGCGGTGCATTTCCGCGAGTTTCTGAGAAAGTTGAGCCATGGTTGGTCCCCCGTTGCTGGGCATTTTCCGGCGAAGCTGGCGCGGCCGCTTCTCTGCCCCCTTGCGGGCACGAACGGCCGGTGAATCAGGTTCACCTTTGAAAATGCGTGCGAGTATAAATTTGGGCCGCCCGATCTGGTTCCATGACCGTTCGAGGCGGTGCGGTTCAAATCACGAGGCAAACCATGTTGTGATTCTGTGATTCAAATGGGACGCACCGCGCCACATTCGCTCTGAATGGCTGATTTTTTAGTTGCGAATTTTATTCCAGATGCGAGCGAAAAATTCTGAATCGGTCGCGCGTCAATCGCACGTAGCAAACGCTGAGCGCTGGTTACTTCCCCGGCTTGCGCCAGCTCCCCGCGAGGTGATCCGCAACCGTCGCGATCACCCCGTCGTCGCGCATATACGCGTTGTGGTAGAGCGCATCGGACAGGCGTTTCCACATGACGTCGGGATTGGCAATGCCGCCTTCCGGTCCGTCGTTGGCAACGACGCTGTTGTAAAGGTTCTGCGCCGCGACGAACAACGCCGCATCGTCGATGCCGCCGAGGTCGAGCGCTTCGAGGCGCTCCTCTTTTGCCTTAACGAGGTAGGGCGGGAGCCGCGTAATGCCGACAAGTTTGAACGGTCCGTCTCCGCCGAAGGCCGCGCCCAGCACGCCGCCGTGAATGGCGTTCGTCAGCATCTTGGCATAGAGCCAAGCGCCGCCCGCCCGCGCGATCAGCCAGATCGCGAAGAACACCGCGCCGTAAACGATCGGAACGAGCAACAGGAAGGTCAAATCGGCAGCCGTGCCGAGCCCGAACTCGCCGGCCGAAATCTTCTCGACGATGGGATTGAGGAAGTGGCCGCCGAACCAGATGAACAGACCGGTCGTGGCCACGACGCCGGCAAGCGACGCGAACGCCGTGAGCGACCGCATCGCCGAGCTGGTCTTGACGTATTGCGGCGAGATCTGCGCGGCTGTCTCCAGAAGCTGCATCGCCTCGTCGCGCGGGCTGTGAACGACCAGCCATTGCGAAGGCGCGAGCGAGCGGGCGAACAAGCGGGTCGCAAATTGCCGCTGCAAAAGCCGGCGCGCCCCGCGGACGAGGCTCCAGAGCCCGAGTGCGGCGAGCCCTCCGAACAGCAGCACGCCTTCCACCTTCTTGTTGCTATCGGACGGGAGGATCTCGGCCAGATACCACAGCATGATCGGCGGAATGACGAGGCCGAGCACGAGCTGAAACAGCGCAATCAGCATCGGTACCGTCTTGAGACGCCGCGTGAAGAAGGGCGTGCCGAACGAAATGATCCCGCCGCGATGCGGCGAGCGCCCCGCCAGCGTCAGCCCTTCGACGGTGACGTTGCCGCCATGACTATGCGCGATCACGGCGTGCGGACGCCCGTCGCGATCGAGGCGGCGCAATGTCCGCGCGAGATCGGCGGCACCTTTGAGGCGGTCGAAGTCGGAGTTCTGGCCGGACCAGTGCAGCGGCAGGATTTCCGCCCGCGGCAGCCCGCGCGCCGCAAGGCTGTCGACCAGGTGCTGGGTGAACTTCGAGCCGCGTTGCCACCAGCGCGTGCCCTCGTCGTCGGCATGGGCGTCGTTGGTGCCGTGCACGGTCACGATGACAGGTGCCGCGTTCGCGTCCGTCCCCGCCGCCAAGTAGGCCTGCACGGTCTCTTGCATCAGAAGTGTCCCCCGCCGTTCGGTCGCGCTTTCTCGCGCGCCAAATTCTCCGTTATCTGAAGGGGAAAGCGGCTGGAAGGAAACAAAAAAATGGGCGGCCGAAGCCGCCCATCACATATTGCAGAAGCGAAGCGCGCGGATCAGGTCTTGACCGCGAACAGCTCGGCCTGGTCGGCCGGCGTGATGTCGAGGATGTGCCACGGCAGGCCCTGCTTGCCGAGCTCGTCGAGGAACGGCTTCGAGGGAAGCTGTTCCACGTTGAACACGCCGCGGCCAGCCCACGCGCCCTGGAACATCTGGATCGCACCGACGACCGGTGGCACGCCCGTCGTGTAGGAGACGGCCTGCGCCTTGGTTTCCTTGTAGCACTGGGCATGGTCGCAGACGTTATAGATCAGCACCGTCTTGCGCTTGCCGTCCTTGGTGCCGTCAATGATGCAGCCGATCGACGTGCGCCCGGTGTAGTTCTCGCCAAGCGACGACGGCGGCGGCAGCAGCTCCTTCAGGAATTCCATCGGGATCACCGGCGTGCCCTTGTACATCACCGGGTCGATGCGCGTCATGCCCACGCTCTGCAGCACGTCGAGGTGCTTGATGTAGTTGTCGGAGAACGTCATCCAGAAGCGGATCTGCTTCAGACCCTTGATGTTCTGGACGAGGCTTTCCTCCTCCTCGTGATAGATGAGGTAGCTCTTGCGCGGGCCGACTTCCGGATAGTCGATCATGCAGGAGATCGTCAGCGGATCGATGTCGATCCACTTGCCGTCCTTCCAGTATTTACCGCGCTGCGTCACCTCGCGGAGATTGATCTCCGGATTGAAGTTGGTGGCGAACGACTTGCCGTGGCTGCCGTCGTTGCAATCAATAATGTCGATGGTATCGATCGTGTCGAACAGGTGCTCCTGCGCATAGGCGCAGAAGATGTTCGAAACGCCGGGGTCGAACCCGCAGCCGAGCACAGCCATGATGCCCTTGTCGGCATACTTGTCCTGGTACTTCCATTGCCAGGAGTACTCGAACTTAGCGACGTCGCGCGGTTCGTAGTTCGCGGTGTCCATGTAGTGGACGCCGGTCTTGAGGCACGCGTCCATGATCGGCAGATCCTGGTAGGGAAGTGCCATGTTGATCAGGAGATCCGGCTTCACGCGCTCGATCAGCGCGACGACCTCGTCGACGTTGTCGGCATCGACCTGAGAAATCTCGATCGGCGTGACGCAGAGCTTGGCGACTTTCTCGCAGCTTTCGAGGCGCCGCGAGGCGAGGTGCACCTTCTTGAAGACGTCGCGGTTCATCGCGGCCTTCTGCGCCGTGACCGAACCTGCCGCACCGGCACCGATGATGAGAACGCTGTCCAAGGCGAAGCTCCCTTCCTGCATGAGAGACCAAACAAAGACAGCTCGCGTGCACCCGCACTTTGAGCAAGCGTGCGCAGATAGGGCAGAACCCCGCGGAATTCAACAGCTCAAAGGCCTTTCGTGACCTTTGGGGCGAAGTTTTTTTCTCCCGCGGGGCGCCTTGGAAGGAGAAAACGTCAAAAAAGCTTCATGCCGGGCGGCAGCGGAAGCCCGCCGGTCACTTCGCTCATCTTTTCCTGGAGGCGCGCTTCGACCTTTGATTTGGCGTCCGAAGACGCCGCGACGATCAGGTCCTCGACGATCTCGGCCTCTTCCGGCTTCAGAAGCGAGGGGTCGATCCGGACGCGCTTGAGGTCGCCTTTTCCGCTGAGCGTGACCGAGACGAGGCCACCGCCCGCCGCGCCTTCCACTTCTATGGCGGCAAGCTCCTCCTGCAGGCGCTGCATGCGGTCCTGCATGTCCTTGACCTGTTTCATCATACCCATCAGGTCTTTCATCGGATCTCCTTTTCGTTAGGCAATAGGCAGTTAGCACGCGGCATTAGGAGTGGCAGAGACGGCGACCCAACGCCACCCCTCGATTGCCGCATGCCGGGTGCCGAATGCCGGTTTTCGCTTCATCGCCGCAGCCAGTCGTCGCCGCACGCGTTGCAGAAGAGCTCGATGCACGACAGGAACTTCATGGCGTCGAGACCGCCGAGCATCTGCTCCAGCGGGATGTCCTGGTGAGACATGACGAGGTCCACGCATTCCTTGAGCCGCGGGCCGAGAATGGGGTGAGCCATATAGGCCCGCGCCTCGTCGAGCGAGGAGATGGCGTAGCGCTCGGACATCGCGCTGCTGCCGAGGCCCTTTTCCTGAGGGAAGATGAACCAGATCCAGTGCGTCGTCTTGCGCCCGGCGCGAAGCTGGTCGAGCACGGTTTCATAGACGAGCGATTGAGCTTCAACGAAGCGATGGAGATTTAAGGGATCGGTCACACGCCACTCCTTATTCTTCGCCGGAGATGGGGCGTGCCGACAAAAAAAGAAGGCCGAGCTTTCGCCCGGCCCGAAGTTGCTTGTCGCCGTGGGCGCTATTTCGGCGGCTCCGGCTTTTTCTTCTTTTCGATGATCTTGAAGTTGGTATCGACCGAGACCGTGTAGATCCCGTCCGCGCATTGAGCGCCCGAAACGTCGTAGCGGCCGTCTCCCGAATGGATTTCGCCGAGCTTGCAGCCGTCAGCCTCGAGCGACTTGGTGATCCCGTCGACGGTAGCTTTCGAGAATTTGCCCTCCGAGGCGGCGAGAGCCGGGCTGGCGGCCAGCAGAAGCGTGGCGGCCGTAAGTGCGTGTAGGCGCATTGCGTTCTCCCTGAACAGTTCGCCCGGTCGAAGCGCGGGCGAGTAGAGACGCTATAACATTGCTTTATATGCCCGGGGAGAGGAGCGCTTCCCGTATCCTAAAATCGGGAGGAATTCCCGGATGCGAGGCTGGCGCGCGGGACGCCTACCTTGTCTTGTCTGGTTTTCAAGAACGCATGATGCGTCTATCGAAAGCGCCGGCGCGAGCCGTCATTGAGCTACGCGAAACTTCGTAGGATCATTTCCTTAGACGGCGCGAATGGCGCAATTTGCTTTCGCTGAAAATTCAATTCGCCTGAAATTGAAGTTATCCGACGTGAAGGAGCGATAGGCTCGCGCGCGCGTTGATCTCGCAGGAACGCCGAAATGGCATCGGCGTCAAACCGGAGAGGAAACGCTCATGACAAGTTATCGCTTTCGCCTCGGCGCAGTGGCGCTCCTGGTGGCCCCTCTGTTCGCCATGAAAGCATTTGCTGCACCCGAAGCGCCTCAAGCCCGTGACGCGGGACCGGCGCACACCGATCCATCGCTGATCGTTTTTGATCAGCGAAATGCGGGCAAGGCGGTGAGCTTTAGCTACGTATATCTACCGTTCGATGGCTATGTCGCCGTGTATGGCAGTGATGCCGACGGCAAGGTGACCGGCGACGTACTGGGATACGTTCCGCTTGCGGCCGGCGATCATCGCAATGTCAGTGTCGATATCGGAAAAGAACTCAAAAGCGGAATGACACTCTGGGGATCTCTTTACCGGGACGTGGATGGCGACAAGAAACTGGACAAGGGTAAGGACACGGCATTCTGGCCGGATGGAAAGCCGCTCGAAAATCGCTTCAATGTCCTTTGAAGAAACAGGCCTGAAATGACGAACGGCCGCCCGAAAGTTTCCGGCGGCCGTTTGTTGAGGGCGTGACGCCTCGGCGCTGCCCTTCCTATGGTGCGGTCGTCATCCCGCCTTGCTGTCGTCGTCGCGATCGCGCGCGATGCGGCGTACGGGCGAGACCTCCGCATCCGGAAAGGCATTGAGCACGGCGGCGACTGCGGGGTGACGCTTCAAGGCCGCGATCTCCTGTGCCTCACGCTCGCGCCGCACCTGGCCGATCGGCGTTTCGCCGGGTGTTTTCGATAGGGCAACAATCCACCTGCGGCCGGTCCATTTGTTGAGCTTTTCGCGCAGGTCGTTGGCGACGTCCGGCGAAGCCGCCGGCAACAGATAGAGGTCGATGGTGCCGGCCACGCCGTCGAATTTGACGAGGCTCGTCTGCTCTTCCAGCATCACCTTGAGCTTGGCGTCGCGCCGGTCGCCGGCCAGCCCGACGACATCGGCAAACGTGTTGAGCGGCCGCAGCGAAGGGCCTTGTCCGGCCAGCGTCGCGGCAACCCCGTCGCCGTCGTCGCTGGCGCCGTCCTCGTCCATCATCGAGCCGTCGCTCGGGAACTCGAAGTCCCGGTCGTCCTCCGGCAGCAGATCCAGGTCGAAATCCGGGGAAGCGGGTTGCGCGCGGGATGCGCGCGCGGTGGCTGCGTCGCCGGTCGCTTCGGCTGTGGCGCCTGCACCCGCTCTTGTTCCCTCGGCGGGGGCCGCGCCGTTACGCCGGCGCTCGGGCGCGCCGCCGAGCGCACGAATGATCTCGTCGGGCGGGGGCAGGTCGGAGGTATGCGCGATCCGGATCAGCACCATTTCGGCTGCCGCCAACGGGTTCGGCGCTTTTCCGGCTTCATCGAGCCCTTTGAGCAGCATCTGCCAGAGGCGCGCGAGCAGCGGCATCGAGAGCTTGTCGCCGAGCGTGGCCGCTCGACGCTTTTCTTCGAGCGCGAGCGCTTCACCGGCCGCATCGGGGCCAACAGCCTTGACGCGCGCGGTGATGTGAACGGCTTCCGCGAGATCGGCAAGCACTTGCGCCGCTTCCGCGCCGTCCTTGTGCAACCCATCGAGCGCGCCGAGCGCGGACGCGATCTCTCCGGCCGCGAGCGTTTCGAGCAGATCGAAAATACGTCCGCGATCGGCAAGGCCCAGAAGCGCGCGGACGGCAGTCGCGGTAACGGTGCTGTCCCCGCCGGTCTCGGGGGCGAACGACGTCGAGATCGCCTGATCGAGGATCGAAAGCGCATCGCGCACCGAGCCTTCGGCCGCGCGCGAGATTAGCGTCAGCGCGTCGTCGTCGGCCGCCGCGCCTTCGTTGGCGACGATGTTCTTGAGGTGCTGAGCGAGGCGCGGAACGTCGACGCGCCTCAGGTCGAAGCGCTGGCAGCGCGACAGCACGGTGACGGGCACCTTGCGGATCTCCGTCGTCGCGAAAATGAACTTCACATGCCCCGGCGGCTCTTCGAGGGTCTTCAAAAGCGCGTTGAACGCGCCCTTGGAGAGCATGTGAACCTCGTCGATGATGAACACCTTGGTGCGCGCGGAGAGCGGCCGGTAGCGGGCGCTTTCGATGATCTCGCGGATGTTGTCGACGCCGGTGTTGGAGGCGGCGTCCATCTCGATCACGTCGGGATGGCGGCTTTCCATGATTTCGAGGCAGTGCCGCCCGAGCCCTGGCATGTCGATGGTCGGCACCGAGATCGTATCGGTTTCGTAGTTGAGGGCGCGCGCGAGGATGCGCGCCGTGGTGGTCTTGCCGACGCCGCGCACGCCGGTCAGCATGAAGCCGTGCGCGATGCGCCCAGACGCGAACGCGTTGCGCAGCGTCTGCACCATGGTTTCCTGGCCGATCAGGTCGTCGAACGTCTGCGGCCGGTATTTCCGTGCCAGCACGACATAGGGTTTCGCCGGTGCCGATCCCTCGGCCCCGCCCGCTGTCACGTCACTGTCAGATTTCTTCTTGGCCATTGAACCCGCAATCATTTCCAACGTCCGCCATGACTTCGGCCATGAACGGCTGAACAGCAAGGCCAATCTTAGGATTTAAAGCGGGCGATCAGCAAGGCGCGGGTACCCGCAGGCCGTCCCATGGAAATAGCGCTCGCTCCTTTTTAGGGAGCGAGCGCCGCCTTCCAATCAGGTGCCCGATTTGGGCATCTGGTTAGTCGTCACAGCAAGGTCCGCCGTCACAGCAGACCAGAAGATCGCAGCAAACCTGTGCCGCTTGTGCCGTGGCGGTGAGGGCCAATAGGCCAAACACAGCCGACGCAATGACTTTTGCCATTGAGAGTTCTCCTTTGATTGATGGGAATTCGATACGTCGAATGCCCGTCAACGCGGGGGAGGGAGAGGCGGCTGGAGGTCGATGCCGTGCCCGCTCTGTGCGAGCAGGGCAAACTTGATCCGGTACGGAGTGAGCTCGCGCCGCACTTTGTTGGCGGACGCCACGATGCCGGTATGACAGGCGAGCCCGCAGGTTGCGGAGGCGGCTGGCAGCATTTTTTCGCAGCAAGGACAGGTTGATTGATCCGGCGCGCCCAGCTCATGGGATCCGGTCCCAGGCTGGCTGATTTCATGCGTGCACGGCGCCGCAAAGCCGGCCGTCGCCAGTCCAAGAAATATCGGCAGCGCTGTCAGGATGACCAGGAGATGGCGAATGATCTTCGACACGATGCCCTGTCTGGCGCAATGCCTGTCTGAAGAAGCTCGCTATTTCGGCCTGAAAGGCTCGGGAGCGTCTTGGCGAAGCCAAGCTTCGCTTGGATGCGACCCGTCTCGGCGGAGCCGAGCTTCGCTCAGACGCCAGTGTCGCCCCCGCGGAGCTTGCAGGCGTGAGCGAGTAAGGAGAGGCTGACGAACGACCCGTGCACCTGTCGTTAGGGCTGCTTCCTTCCGGACCTGACCCGGTTGGCGATGGTCTCGTCCGCCGCCAGCCTCCGGGCGGAATATGGCGCCTTGCCGAGGGGGTGGCAAGCCTTGCCGTGCAGGATGCTCCGATGCGTCGCGGAGAAAATTGGGCTGCGGCTCAGCCGGCGTCTCAACGGAAGCTGGTGAAATTGCGGAATTGCTGGCACAATCCGTGGGCAAATCTAGGGGAGTTGCGTCAAATGATCGACAATCTGTTTCTGTTGGCGGTTGCCGCGTTGGGGTGGGGACTGTCGCTCGTGACCTACAACTTCTTCGCTCGCCGCCAGCAATGGCCGATGGGCGCCCTTCAGGTCGATTTCCCGGTCGTGCCCGTACTGCTCGGCGTATTCGCGATCTCGAACGCGCTTTGGTTCGCGGCTGCACGTGGCACCGAATACGGTGGATGGGTCATCGTTCTGTTCGGTGTCCTGCTCGCGATCTTCTGGACCGGCTTCCTGCGCGTTGGCTCGCAGATCTCTCTCTTTCTCGCGCCGATCGCGGCCGTGCTTCTCATCGCGGGCTGGGCCACATTGCCGTCTGCGTAAGATCAGAGATCGCAGCTTCGCGTCATAGACTTTCGTCCGAAGCGATTTGCAATCCTCGTCGACAAAAACTCTGACGCCAGCAATCGGCTTTTCATCTCGTTTGCGTACGCGCGAACGCAACAATCCAAAATGATGAAATAGCGCGGGGGCACTGCGCCCTGCGCGCTTGCTTTCGCGCTGCGATAGACGTAGTGGAAATGAAGACTGCTGCGGGGGAAGTTGCGTGGAGAGGTCGTGGATGATCGAGGCTTGGCAGCCTGGATTGATCTGAGACTTCCAGAGCCCCGCGGATGATCCGCAGAGGGAGCCAGCATGGGCGTCCGCCGTCTTCATCCCGACCAGCCGCATGGTTTTTCTTTTACGCCCGAGAATCTCGCTTGGGCGAAAGAGACCATTGCGAAATATCCGGCAGGCAAGGAAGCGTCTGCGATCATTCCATTGCTCTGGCGCGCGCAGGAGCAATTGGGCGGTTGGCTTTCGGAGCCCGCCTTGCGCCACGTGGCAGACATGCTCGGCGTTGCTTATATCCGGGCCTACGAGGTCGCGACCTTCTACACGATGTTCCAGCTTTCGCCGGTTGGCACCAAGGCGCACGTGCAGGTATGCGGAACCACGCCATGCATGCTGCGCGGAGCCGAAGGGCTGATCGAGGTCTGTAAAAGACGCATTGCGGAGCACCCGCATGAGCTGTCGGAAGACGGACAGTTCTCGTGGGAAGAAGTGGAATGCCTGGGCGCTTGCGCCAATGCGCCGATGGTTCAGATCTGGAAGGACACCTACGAGGATCTGACGCCGGAAGCACTTGAAAAAATTCTCGGCGCCTTCGCGCGCGGCGCGACGCCGAAGGTCGGCTCGCAGATCGGCCGCAAGAACTCTTCGCCTGAAGGCGCGCAGACCACACTGTCCGATCCCACGCTCTATGACGGCTCCAAGCGCGGCGCTTGGCGTGCACGCTTCCCGGAGCTGCAGGAAGGCGGTGCCGCAGCTGGCACCAAGCCTGTCGAAGAACCCAAAGGGTAGGTCGCGATGCTGCTCGAAGACAAGGATCGCATCTTCCAGAACATCTACGGGTTCCACGACTCGGGGCTCAAGGGTGCGCAGTCGCGTGGCTCGTGGGACGGCACCAAGTTCTTCATCGACAAGGGCCACGACTGGATCATCTCCGAGGTCAAGACCTCGGGTCTCCGCGGTCGCGGCGGCGCGGGCTTTCCGACCGGCCTCAAGTGGAGCTTCATGCCGAAGGCGGATTCGCGTCCGTCCTATCTCGTCATCAACGCCGACGAGAGCGAGCCTGGCTCCTGCAAGGACCGGGAGATCATGCGCAATGATCCCCACCTTCTGATCGAAGGCGCACTGCTCGCGGGTTTCGCGATGCGGGCGCACACTTGCTACATCTATATCCGCGGCGAGTTCATCCGTGAGCGCGAGCGCCTGCAGCGCGCAGTAGATGAAGCTTACGCCGCCAAGCTCATCGGCAAGAACAACGTCCACGGCTGGGATTTCGACTTCTACATCGCGCACGGTGCCGGCGCCTACATCTGCGGCGAGGAAACCGCGCTGCTCGAAAGCCTGGAGGGCCGCAAAGGCCAGCCGCGCCTGAAGCCGCCGTTCCCGGCCAACGTCGGCCTCTACGGTGCGCCGACCACGATCAACAACGTCGAGAGCATCGCCGTCGTTCCGGACATCCTGCGCCGCGGCGGCCATTGGTTTGCCGCGCTCGGCCTGCCGAACAACACCGGAACCAAGCTGTTCCAGATCTCGGGCCATGTGAACCGCCCGTGCGTCGTCGAGGAGGAGATGGGCATTCCGTTGCGCCAGCTCATCGACGAGCATTGCGGCGGTGTGCGCGGCGGCTGGGGCAATCTCCTGGCCGTGATCCCGGGCGGCTCGTCCATGCCGCTGATCCCGGCCGATCTCTGCGACACGCTGACGATGGATTTCGACAGCCTGACCAAGCTCAAGTCGGGGCTCGGCACGGCTGCTATCATTGTGCTCGACAAGTCCGCCGACGTCATCAAGGCCATCGCCCGCATCGCTTACTTCTATAAACACGAGAGCTGCGGCCAGTGCACGCCGTGCCGCGAAGGCACCGGCTGGATGTGGCGCGTCTTGGAACGCATGGCGCGTGGCGAAGCCGAGAAGAGCGAGATCGATCGCCTGTTCGATGTCTCGAAGCAGATCGAAGGCCACACTATTTGCGCGCTGGGCGATGCGGCGGCCTGGCCCGTGCAGGGCTTGATCCGTCATTTCCGCCCCGTCATCGAAGCGCGCATCGACGCCTATCAGGCCGCGCACAAAGAGGCGGCGGAGTAGGGCGATGATTGTGTCGAAATCGTTGCGCTTCGAAACGAGCGTGCCGCACTTCCCACTCTCTCCCTGGGGAGAGGGTCGGGGTGAAGGGGCGCTTTTGGCGCGAGGGATCTGAGATATGCCGAAGCAACTGATCATCGACGGCAAGGAGATCACGGTCGAGGACGGCATCACGCTGCTCCAGGCTTGCGAGCAGGCGGGCGCCGAGATTCCGCGCTTCTGCTACCACGAGCGTTTGTCGATCGCCGGCAACTGCCGCATGTGCCTGGTCGAGGTGCAGGGCAGCCCGAAGCCGGTCGCGTCATGTGCCATGGGCGTCAACGACCTGCCGCCGAACCGCGACAACACTCCGAAAGTGATCTCGACCAAGAGCGCGACGGTGAAGAAGGCGCGCGAAGGGGTGATGGAGTTCCTGCTCATCAACCACCCGCTCGATTGCCCCATCTGCGACCAGGGCGGCGAATGCGATCTGCAGGACCAGGCCATGGCGTTCGGCGCCGGCGGCTCGCGCTTCGAAGAGAATAAGCGCGCCGTCGAGGACAAGTACCTCGGTCCCCTTATCAAGACCTCGATGAACCGCTGCATTCATTGCACGCGCTGCGTCCGCTTCATGACCGAGATCGCGGGCGTCGAGGAGTTGGGCGCGATCGGGCGCGGCGAGGACATGGAGATCACCACCTACCTCGAGCGCGGCATTCTCTCCGAAATGAGCGCCAACGTGAACGATCTCTGCCCGGTCGGCGCCCTGACGCACCGGCCCTGGGCGCACAACGCGCGTCCCTGGGAGCTGCGCAAGACAGAGAGCGTCGACGTGATGGACGCGGTTGGCTCCGCGATCCGCATCGACGTGCGCGGCCGCGAAGTGATGCGCATTCTGCCGCGCAACAACGATGCCGTGAACGAGGAGTGGATCTCCGACAAGACGCGCCACGTCGCCGACGGTCTGCGCACGCAGCGCTTGGACCAGCCTTACGTCCGCAAGGATGGCCGCCTCGTTTCCGCCTCCTGGCAGGAGGCCCTCGCGCTCGTGGCCGCGAAGCTGAAGGCGGCCTCGGGAGACCGTATCGCCGCCATCGCCGGTCCCCTCGCGGGCGCCGAGGAAATGTTCGCGCTGAAGGATCTGTTCCACCGCCTCGGCTCGACCAATGTCGACTGCCGCGAGGACGGCGCCAAGCTCGATCCCGCAGCCGGGCGCGCGAGCTACATCTTCAATTCCACCATCGAAGGCATCGAGCACGCCGACGCCATTCTCCTGATCGGCACCAATCCGCGCCTCGAAGCCGCGGTTCTGAACACGCGCATCAGGAAGCGCTGGCGTCAGGGCGGCCTCGCCATCGGCCTAATCGGCGAACAGGTGGATCTCACCTATCCGTACGACTATCTGGGCTCCGGTGGGCAGACGCTGCGCGACCTCGCCGACGGCAAGCACGCATTCGCCGCGAAGCTCCAGGCTGCGAAAGCGCCGTTGATCATCGTCGGCTCGGCCGCCATCGCCCGCACCGACGGACAGGCCGTGCTCGCAGCCGCCGCTCGCATCGCCGTTGCCGCCACCCAGGGCAAGGATCCGGCGTGGAATGCGTTCAACGTGCTCCATGCCGCGGCATCCCGCGTCGCTGCTCTCGATCTCGGCTTCGTGCCCGCAAAGCCCGCGTCCACCGGCGTCGACAGCTTCGTTGCCGCCGCCGAAACCGGAGCGCTCGACGTCCTGTTCCTGCTTGGCGCCGACGACATCGACATGAGCCGTCTGAGCAAGACCTTCGTTGTCTATCAGGGCAGCCACGGCGACGCTGGCGCCCATCGGGCCGACGTCATCTTCCCGGCCGCGGCCTACGCCGAGAAGAGCGCGACTTACGTCAACACCGAAGGCCGCGCCCAGATGACCGCCAAGGCCGCATTTCCCCCGGGTGACGCACGCGAGGACTGGACGATCATCCGCGCGCTCTCGCCCCTCGTTGGGCACACGTTGCCGTACGATTCGATCAACGTTCTGCGCGCCGGCATGTACAAGGCAGCACCTGCCCTCGCGGCCATCGATCGCGTCGCACCGGCTGAGATCAAGGCCGTCGCCGCTCTGGCCTCCGTCAAGGGCACCGTCAAGGACGAGCCGTTCCGCGCGGCCGTCAAGGACTTCTACCTGACCAATCCGATCGCGCGCGCCTCGGCCGTCATGGCCGAGATGAGCGCGCTCAAGAAGGCGGCCGGCAAGGCTGCCGGCTTGGCTGCGGCGGAATAGGGAGCAAGCGACCGCATGTCGAGCGAGACGATTACACTGCTCTGGGAGTACGGCCTTTGGCTGGCCATCACCGTGGGGCTGTCCCTGCTGGTGCTTGTGGGCCTGCTCCTCTGCGTGGCCTTCCTTCTGCTGATGGACCGCAAGGTCTGGGCCGCCGTGCAGATGCGGCGCGGCCCCAACGTGGTTGGTCCGTTCGGCCTCTTTCAGTCCTTTGCCGATCTTCTGAAGTTCGTCTTCAAGGAAGCCGTGATCCCGGCCGGCGCTGACAAGGGCGTGTTTCTTCTGGCTCCGCTTGTCACCGCCACCTGCGCGCTCGCGGCCTGGGCCGTCATCCCAATGAACAAGGACGGTTGGGGCACCTGGGTTATTTCCGATCTGAACGTCGGCGTGCTCTATCTGCTGGCGATCTCGTCGCTCGGCGTCTACGGCGTCATCATGGGAGGCTGGGCCTCCAACTCGAAATACCCGTTCATGGGCGCGCTGCGCTCGGCCGCGCAGATGATCTCCTATGAAGTCTCGCTCGGCTTCGTCGTCATTACGGTGTTGCTCATCGTCGGTTCGCTCAACTTGGCGACGGTCGTGACGGCCCAGACGGCCGGGATCGGAACCTGGCTCGGGCTCCCGTCCTCGGCGCTGGATTGGCACTGGCTGCCGCTGCTGCCGATGTTCGTTGTGTTCTTCATCTCGTCGCTGGCTGAAACCAACCGCCCGCCGTTCGACCTCGTCGAAGCCGAAAGCGAGCTGGTGGCCGGCTTCATGGTCGAATATTCGTCGACACCCTATCTATTGTTCATGCTCGGCGAGTACGTCGCGATCACCACGATGTGCGCGCTCGCGACCATCCTGTTCCTCGGCGGCTGGCTGCCGCCGGTGGATATTTGGCCGCTGAACGCCGTTCCGGGCATCTTCTGGTTCGCAGCAAAGGTCGTGTTCATGTTCTTCATGTTCGCGATGGCCAAAGCCATGGTGCCGCGTTATCGCTACGATCAACTGATGCGCCTCGGCTGGAAGGTGTTCCTGCCGCTGTCGCTCGTGATGGTCGTTGTCGTCGCCGGCGTTCTGCAAATCCTGAGATCGGCATAGGAGATCCTGCCCCATGCGTGCGGTCCAAGGATTGAAATCGCTGTTTCTGCTGGAGTTCGTCTCGGCGTTCTTCCTGGCGATGCGCTATTTCTTTGCGCCCAAGAAGACGCTGAACTATCCGTTCGAGAAGGGCCCCCTCTCGCCTCGTTTCCGCGGCGAGCACGCGCTGCGCCGCTATCCGAACGGCGAAGAGCGCTGCATCGCCTGCAAGCTCTGCGAGGCGATCTGTCCCGCCCAGGCCATCACCATCGAGGCTGGTCCTCGCCGCAACGACGGCACGCGGCGCACGACCCGCTACGACATCGACATGGTGAAATGCATCTATTGCGGCCTCTGCCAGGAGGCCTGCCCGGTCGACGCCATTGTCGAGGGCCCGAATTTCGAGTTTGCGACGGAAACGCGCGAGGAGCTCTACTACTCGAAGGAGCGTCTGCTCGCGAACGGAGATCGCTGGGAGCGCGAGATCGCGAAGAACATCGCGCTCGACGCGCCGTACCGGTGATCGGCTGAAGTAAAAAAACTTCCTCTTTTCCTGCGTGTTCGAAGGGAAGAGGGGACGGAGGGGAAATGGCACTGACGGCGATCTTCTTCTATCTTTTCTCGACGCTGGCGCTTGCCTCCGGAGCCGCCGTGATCGTCGCGAAAAACCCGGTGCATGCCGTGTTGTTCCTGATCCTGGCCTTCTTCAACGCGGCCGGGCTCTTCATCCTGCTCAACGCCGAATTCCTGGCGATGCTGCTGATCATTGTCTACGTCGGCGCCGTCGCCGTGCTGTTCCTGTTCGTCGTCATGATGCTCGACGTCGATTTCGCGGAGCTGCGCGCGGGCTTTATTAAGAATGCCCCTGTCGGCCTGCTGGTCGGAGGCGTGGTGCTGGCCGAGCTTATCGCGCTGCTGGGGGCTCGCGTCATTGCGCCTACGCCCGCAAGCTCCGTAGCCTCTCCCATCCCGCAAGGCGTGACCAACACCGAAGCGCTCGGGCAGATCCTCTACACCAAATACATCTACTTCTTTCAGGGGGCCGGCCTCGTGCTCCTCGTGGCCATGGTCGGCGCCATCGTGCTGACGCTGCGTCACAAGGAAGGCGTCAAGCGCCAGTCCATCGCCGCCCAGGTGGCCCGCGGGCCGAAGACGGCCGTCGAGCTCGTCAAGGTCAAACCGGGGCAGGGGCTATGACGGCGGACGTAATCTTCGGCGCAGGCTCTGCGCCGCATTTCCGGAATTGAGAGGGGGGGCGCCGTGGAAATCGGGCTCGGTCATTATCTGACGGTTGCGGCGTGCCTGTTCACGCTCGGCATGTTCGGCATCTTCCTCAACCGGAAGAACGTGATCGTCATTCTGATGTCGGTCGAGCTGATGCTGCTCGCGGTCAACATCAACTTCGTCGCCTTCTCGCACTTCCACGCCGATCTCGTCGGGCAGGTGTTTGCGCTGTTCATCCTAACGGTCGCCGCGGCCGAGTCCGCGATCGGGCTCGCCATCATCGTCGTCTATTTCCGCAACCGCGGCTCGATCGCGGTTGAGGACATCAACATGATGAAGGGCTGATCGGGGGACCGCATGATTTACGCTGCCATTGTTCTCCTTCCGCTCCTGGGTGCGCTGATTGCGGGGCTGTTCGGCCGTCTGCTGGGGCCGCGCCCGTCAGAGCTCATCACGACCAGCCTTTTGGTGGTCGCCGCCGTCCTGTCGTGGATCGTCTTCGTCCGCGTTGGCTTCGACGGCGAGACCGCGCGTGTGCCGCTGTTCCGCTGGATCACGTCGGGCGAACTCGATACCGCCTGGGCGCTCCGCATCGACACGTTGACCGCCGTCATGCTCGTCGTCGTGACGACGGTGTCCGCCCTCGTGCACCTCTATTCGATCGGCTACATGCACGAGGACGACAGCCGCCCCCGCTTCTTCGCCTATCTGTCGCTGTTCACCTTCGCCATGCTTGCGCTGGTGACGAGCGACAACCTGCTTCAGATGTTCTTCGGCTGGGAAGGCGTCGGCCTCGCGTCCTATCTGCTGATCGGCTTCTGGTACAAGAAGCCCGAGGCCAATGCCGCCGCCATCAAGGCCTTCGTCGTCAACCGCGTCGGCGATTTCGGGTTCTCGCTCGGCATCTTCGGCCTGTTCGCGATGACCAACTCGATCAACCTCGATGCCGTGTTCGCGGCAGCGCCTAGCCTCGTTGGCAAATCCATGTCGTTCCTCGGCTACGAGGTCGACGTGCTGACGCTACTCGCGCTGCTGCTCTTCATGGGCGCCATGGGCAAGTCGGCGCAATTCCTGCTGCACACCTGGCTGCCGGACGCCATGGAAGGCCCGACGCCGGTCTCCGCTCTCATTCACGCCGCAACGATGGTGACCGCCGGCGTGTTCATGGTCGCGCGCCTGTCGCCGATCTTCGAACTGGCTCCGACCGCGCTCGAGGTTGTCGTGCTTATCGGCACCATCACCGCGTTCTTTGCTGCAACCGTCGGTCTCGTCCAGAACGATATCAAGCGCGTCATCGCCTATTCGACATGCTCGCAGCTCGGCTACATGTTCGTCGCCTGCGGCGTCGGCGCTTACTCGGCCGGTATCTTTCACCTCTTTACGCATGCCTTCTTCAAGGCGCTCCTGTTCCTCGGCGCAGGTTCCGTGATCCACGGCATGCACCATGAGCAGGACATGCGCCGTATGGGCGGCCTTGCAAAGAAGCTGCCGATCACCTGGATCATGATGCTGATTGGAACCCTTGCGCTGACCGGCGTCGGCATTCCTCACGTCGGTGGCTTTGCGGGCTTCCACTCCAAGGACGCAATCATCGAGGCGGCCTATGCCGGCCACACCCCGGGTAACTTCGCGTTCTGGGTTCTGGTGATTGCCGCCTTCATGACCTCGTTCTACTCCTGGCGGCTGATCTTCCTGACGTTCCACGGGGAAACCCGCGCCGACCACCACACCTACGATCACGCGCACGAAAGCCCGTGGGTGATGTTGATCCCGCTGTTCGTGCTGGCGACGGGTGCCGTGTTCGCCGGTATCGCCTTCCATCACTATTTCATCGGCGAAGGGTACAGCGAGTTCTGGAAGGCGGCCCTGTTCGAGGCCCCCGGCAAGGACATCCGCCACCACATGCACGAGGTACCGGGCTGGGTGCCGCTCGCGCCGACGGTGGCCATGCTGACGGGCCTCGCCCTCGCGGTCGTCTATTACATCCTCGCGCCGTGGCTGCCGGCTGCGACAGCCAGCGCCTTCCGGCCCGTCTACCTGTTCCTGTTGAACAAGTGGTACTTCGACGAGCTCTACAATCTGATCTTCGTACGCCCGGCGTTCGCGATCGGCCGTCTGTTGTGGAAGGGCGTCGATGGCGCGGTCATCGACGGCACGATCGACGGCACCGCCAAGAGCGTGCTGTGGGGCACCGGCCGCATCATCAAACTGCAGACCGGCTACGTCTATCACTACGCATTCGCGATGCTGATCGGCGTCGCTGCCATTCTCACTTACTTTATCCTGGCAGGCGGCGGGGGAGCCCAATGAACATCGCAGGCGCTCCCATTCTCTCGATCGTGACGTTCCTGCCGCTGGCAGGTGCGCTGTTCGTTGCGCTGCTTTCGCGCGAAGCGGTCCAGAACATCCGCTACGCGACGCTATGGACCACGCTCATCACGTTTGCGATCTCGCTTCTCATCTGGGTCAACTTCGATCCGACGACGCCGGGCTTCCAGTTCGTCGAGGAGCGCGCCTGGCTCGGCCCCATCAAGTACAAGATGGGCGTGGACGGCATTTCGATGCTGTTCGTCATCCTGACGACCTTCCTGATGCCGCTCTGCATTCTGGCGAGCTGGGAGTCGGTCGAGGATCGCGTCAAGGAATACATGATCGCGTTCCTCGTGCTCGAGGCGCTGATGATCGGCGTATTCTGTGCGCTCGATCTCGTCCTCTTCTACCTGTTCTTCGAAGGCGGCCTGATCCCGATGTTCCTGATCATCGGCATCTGGGGGGGCGCGCGCCGCGTCTATGCGAGCTTCAAGTTCTTCCTCTACACGTTCCTGGGCTCCGTTCTGATGCTGCTCGCGATGATGGCCATGTACTGGCAGGCCGGTACGACGGACATCACCGTGCTTCTGCAGACCAAGTTCCCCGAGAACATGCAGCTCTGGCTGTGGCTCGCGTTCTTCGCGTCGTTCGCGGTCAAGATGCCAATGTGGCCGGTACATACCTGGCTGCCGGATGCGCACGTCGAGGCGCCGACGGCGGGCTCGGTCATTCTGGCGGGCGTGCTCCTGAAGATGGGCGGCTACGGCTTCCTGCGCTTCTCGCTGCCGATGTTCCCCGACGCCAGCGCCACGCTCGCACCGCTCGTCTTCGCGCTGTCGGTCGTCGCCATCGTCGCGACCTCGCTGATCGCGCTGGTGCAGGAGGACATCAAGAAGCTGATTGCCTATTCGTCGGTCGCCCACATGGGCTTCGTGACCATGGGCATCTTCACCTTCTCGCAACAGGGCATCGACGGCGCCATCTTCCAGATGCTGTCGCACGGCCTCATCGCGTCCGCCTTGTTCCTTTGCGTGGGCGTCGTCTACGACCGTCTCCATACGCGTGAGATCAAGGCCTACGGCGGCATCGTCGAGCGGATGCCGATCTACGCGGTGATCTTCCTGATTTTCACGATGGGCAACGTCGGCCTGCCAGGCACGTCCGGGTTCGTCGGCGAATTCCTGACCTTGCTCTCGGCCTTCAAGGTGAACACTTACGTCGCGTTCTTCGCCACGACCGGCGTCATTCTCTCGGCAGCCTACGCGCTCTATCTCTACCGGCGCGTGATCTTCGGCCCGCTCGAGAAGCCGTCGTTGAAGGCGCTCGCCGACGTATCCCCGCGCGAGCTCGCGATTCTTACGCCGCTCGTTGTGCTGTCCATACTGCTTGGCTTCTACCCCGCACCCATTCTCGACGTGACGGCCGTATCGGTGAAAGCGCTCGTGACCTCGATCGAGAGTGCAAACCAGGCCGCTGCGCTCGCAAGATAATGAATTGAAGGAGGCTTCGGCCCCATGCCCGAGACGACGAGCTTCGCCGCTGCCCTGCCCGAGATCATTCTCGCTGCGGGAGCCATGGGCCTCTTGATGCTGGGTGCCTTCGGTTTCTCCGACGGCGAAAAGTCCGACCGCGCGGGCTGGACCGCGATCCTGATTCTGTTTGCGGCCGGCGTGGCGCTCCTGGGGCAAACCGGCACCGAGCGCGTTTTCAATGACGCGTTCATCTCGGATCCCTTTGCGCGCTTCGTGAAGCTCCTTGTGCTGGCCGGTTCGGCCACGGCCATCCTGCTGTCGTTCGACGACCTTCGGCGCGCCAAGGCCGATCGCTACGAGCTGCCGGTGCTGATTCTGCTCGCGACCGTCGGCATGTTGATGATGGTCTCGGCGGGCGATCTGCTCGCGCTCTATCTCGGCCTCGAGCTGCAGAGCCTTGCGCTCTACGTGCTTGCCGCCTTCCGGCGTGACGACGTGCGTTCGAGCGAAGCCGGCATGAAGTATTTCGTGCTCGGCGCACTGTCGTCCGGCATGCTGCTGTACGGCGCTTCGCTTCTCTACGGTTTCTCCGGCACTACGTCGTTTGCAGGGCTGGCGCAGGCTGCCTCCGCGCCGGGCGCCGCGACCAATCTCGGCCTCATTGCAGGCCTCGTGTTCCTGCTCGTCGGTCTCGCGTTCAAGATCTCGGCCGTGCCTTTCCATATGTGGACGCCGGACGTTTACGAAGGCGCGCCGACGCCGGTCACCGCCTTCTTTGCAGCGGCGCCAAAGCTCGCCGCCATGGCGCTTCTCGCGCGCGTGCTGTTCGACGGCTTCGGCGGTCTCTTCGTTCAATGGCAGAAGATCGTCATTTTCATCGCCATCGCCTCGATGCTGCTCGGCGCGTTTGCCGCCATCGGCCAGACCAACATCAAACGCCTGATGGCTTATTCCTCGATCGGCCACGTCGGCTTCGCGCTCGTCGGCGTCGCGGCCGGCAGCGCAGCGGGCATCGAGGGGCTGCTGATCTATCTCGCCATCTATCTCGTGATGACGCTGGGCGCGTTCGCCTGCATCCTGGCCATGCGCCGCGAGAACGGACCCGTAGAGGAGATCGACGAGCTGGCCGGGCTTGCCGAAACCAACCTGCCGATGGCGTTCATCCTCGCCATGCTGCTGCTCTCGCTCGCGGGCGTCCCACCGCTCGCCGGCTTCTTCGCCAAGTTCTACGTGTTTGCGGCCGCCATGAAGGCCGAGCTTTACGGCCTCGCCATCATCGGCATGCTGACGAGCGTCGTCAGCCTCTTCTACTACTTGCGCATCGTGAAGGTGATGTTCTTCGATGATGCCAAGCCGGGCTTCAGCGCGACGGCACCCTATGTGCGCTTCGTGATGATCGCAGCCGGCCTGTTCGTGCTGCTGTATGCGGTTTATCCCGCGCCGCTCGTCGAAGCCGCTACCGCCGCAGCCAAATCTCTAAGCCTCTAATCAGGCCTCGAACTGAACGCCGATATCGTGACCGCGTCGCCAGACCACGACGCAGGTCGTATCGAGCTTCTCCATCGGTGCGATGAGCTGGAAGCGGTCCGGCACGTCGGCGGTATTGCCGATTGGGCGCAAGCGGGCGCCGCTGTTTGAAAGATCGCGCAGCACGACGGTCACTTCACGATCTGCGATCTTGATGACGCCGGCCTTGTTGGTGGGTTTACGAGAGGCGGTGCGGGATGTCAGTGTCATGCCAGTTCCTTTGCGAGGACGCACACGGCGCCGTGCTCGCGGTCGAGCGTCGCCGGACATCCCTGCTCCTGCGGGCTCTGCCACGCCGAATGGCCGGGCCCGCGTCTTTTGACGAATGATATATATGATAAATATCAGAAGCTTAATGACGCCTTACCAGCCTGCATGATGAAATGTCGCAACCGCGCGCGGATCAATTTACACGCCTCTGATCCAGGTCAGTGCCGCCCATGAATCCAACGCGCACCGAGCGGCTCGATACCGTCGACTCGACTAACGTCGAGGCCATGCGCCGCGCCGTGGCCGGCGAACGGGGTCCATTGTGGATCATGGCGGACGTACAGACGGCCGGTCGCGGGCGCGCGGGACGGAGTTGGACCTCCGAGCCCGGCAACCTGCAGGCAAGCCTTCTGCTCACTCTCGATACCGCCGTTTCAAGGGCTTATCAGCTGTCGCTGGTGGCTGGGATCGCGGTTTTCGATGCGATATCGGCAGGGCTGGGGGCGTCGCCGCCCGGGCTTCGGCTCAAATGGCCGAACGACATCCTGATCGACGGACAAAAGGCCGGCGGAATTCTTATCGAAAGCAGCACCACGCCGGCCGGGCTCGCTGCGGTGATCGGGATCGGGATCAACATTGCGTCAGCGCCCGATCTGCCGGATCGGCCCGCCACCCGTCTCGCAGACCATGGATTCGCGGGCGATTCTGGGGCGCTCCTCGCCGAGATTGCGGATGCGACTCGCATCTGGATCGCGATCTGGGAAAACGGCGCAGGTTTCGAGGTGATCAGGGAGGCTTGGCTAAACCGTGCCCATCCTATAGGGGAACGGATGAGCATCAACACCGGCTCCGAGCGGATCGATGGGGCCTTCCTGGGGCTGGACACCGAAGGCGCGCTGCTTCTCGACACACCAAGCGGCGCTCGCCGGTTTACATTTGGCGACGTTTCACTTTCGCGCTGATCAGGATCGCGGTTCAGAAAAGAAAAGGGCGCAAACGGCGAATGCCTGAAGAGCGGACGAAACGGAGCCAGGCTCAAGGCGAGAACGAGCTTGTCTTTTTAGCCCTTGGCGGCTTGGGCGAGATCGGGATGAACGCGTATCTCTATGGATACGGCCCCCCCGACGCCCGCAAATGGCTGATGGTCGATCTCGGCATCACCTTTCCCGAAGGCGAGGATGATCCGGGCATCGACGTGATCTTCCCCGATCTTCGCTTCATCGAAGAGGAAAAGAGCACGCTCGCCGGGATCGTGATTACGCATGCCCATGAAGATCACATCGGCGCCGTCATCGATCTCTGGCCGCGTCTCGGCGTGCCGGTCTATGCAACTCCGTTCACCGCCGGGATGCTGAAGGCGAAGCTCGCCGAATACGGCGGCAAGCTCAACATTCCGATCCGCGAAATACCGCTTAACGGGCGATTTCAGGCTGGACCGTTCGATGTCGAGCTGTTCGAGATGTCTCACTCGATCCCCGAGAGCAGCGCGTTGGCGATCCGCACGCCCGCGGGCTTGGTGGTCCACACCGGCGACTGGAAAATCGATCTCACGCCCACCATCGGTGGCGCGCCCGACCAACGCCGCCTGATGGCCTTGGGCGACGAAGGTGTACTCGCGGTGGTGGGGGATTCCACCAACGCCATGCGCGAGGGAAAATCGCCGTCCGAGCGCGACGTTGCGAAAACGCTGGCCGACATCGTGAAGGATGCCCCCGCGCGCGTCGCGGTGACGACTTTCGCGTCCAACGTGGCGCGCGTGAAAGCGGTGGCGGATGCAGCGCGGGCCGCAGGCCGCGAGCTGGTCGTGGCCGGGCGTGCGCTCCATCGCGTCATAGAGGTCGCGATCGATACCGGCTATTTGCCCCAGGGTTTCCGCTACGTCGACCAGCAACGGTTCTCGGAGCTGAAGCGGTCTCAAGTGGTATGTCTCTGCACCGGCAGCCAGGGCGAGCCGCGCGCCGCCATGGCCCGCGTCGCCGAGAACGAACACCCCGATATCTCGCTCGACAAGGGCGATCTCGCGATCTTTTCCTCACGCACCATTCCCGGCAACGAAAAGGCCGTCGGCTGGATCCAGAACAACCTCGTGCGCATGGGCATCGAGGTGGTGACTGACAACGAAGCGCTGGTCCACGTCACCGGGCATCCGCGCCGTGACGAGCTGCGCCAGCTCTATGCCTGGACGCGCCCGAAGATCGTCATTCCGATGCACGGCGAGGCGCGCCATCTCAAGGCGCATGCCGCGCTCGCCCGCGACGCCGGCGTCTCCGAAGTGCAAGTGGCCTACAATGGCGAAATGGTGCGCTTGGCGCCGGGTCCGGTCCGCATTGTCGACGACGCGCCGGTCGGGCGCCTGTTCCGCGACGGTCGCCTGATCGTTCCTTCGACCGATGGGCCGGTGCGCGAGCGGCGCAAGCTCGCGGTCGTGGGCATCGTCGTTGTGGCGCTCGCGCTCACGCGCCGCGGCGAGCTGATGGCCGAACCGCAGATCGTCATCGACGGCGTGCCGGCCGAGGACGAGGACGGCGAGCCGATGGACGAACTCGTCCTGACGACTGTGGAGGGAACCCTGAAAAGCATTCCCCGCGATCGTCGCCGCGACCTGGAAATGGTGAGTGAGGCGGTCCGCAGGGCGGTGCGCGGAGGGGTCGCCGCGGCCTGGGGCAAGAAGCCTATTGTCAAGGTGCTGGTGAGCGTGATCGATGGGAAAGGCTGAGGCCTGCCCCGTTGATAGAGATCGATATTTTTTGAGAGTTGAGGACTTAGGACGATGATCGGACGCCTGAACCACGTGGCCATTGCAGTCAAGGATCTGGCTGCGGCGACGGCCGTTTACAAGAACGCGCTCGGTGCCGTGGTGACGGATCCGACACCGCAGCCCGATCACGGCGTAACCGTCGTTTTCGTCGAGCTGCCGAACACCAAGATCGAGTTCCTGGAGCCGCTCGGCGCCAACTCGCCGATCGCCAAGTTCCTGGAAAAGAACCCGGACGGCGGTATCCATCACGTCTGCTACGAGGTGGACGACATCATCGCCGCCCGCGATAAGCTCAAGGAGCAGGGCGCTCGCGTGCTCGGCGACGGCAATCCCAAGATCGGCGCCCACGGCAAGCCGGTTCTGTTCCTGCATCCAAAGGACTTCCTCGGAACGCTCACGGAGCTGGAGCAGGTCTGATACGGCCGCCTCGGCCTGATCCGTCAAAACAACGAAAAGAACAAAAAGGGAGACGAGAACATGTCCACGAGCCTCGCCGTTGCCCTTTACATCGTGATCTGGTGGCTGACGCTCTTCGTCGTGCTGCCGTTCGGCGTGCGAACCCAGGGTGAGGCAGGCGACGTCGTGGAGGGCACGCCGGCCAGTGCACCCGCCACGCCGCGGATTCTGCGGACCCTGATCATCAACACGCTGGTTGCAGCCGTGACGTTCGTCTTCGTTTGGACGGCGCTGGAGAATGACTGGCTTGGGCTCTACAGCGGCGTTCAGCTGGGAGTGCCGGGCGGCACAACGCCCTGAGCCGCGTTTCCTGAACAACGAGCGCGCGCGTCCAGACCAAAGTCGATTGGGGTTCCCCCAAATGCAAAGAGCAAGGCGATCGCCTTGCTCTTGCCAACTCTTGGCACTCGCTTGACGGCGTTTTTACGCCGTTTGCTTTTATCGGCTCTAGGAACCTGGAGATGTCTCCAGCTCTGCGGCCTTTTTCTCCCTAGACTTGGGCCCCGAGCCAATTGGTCATAGGCCTCGCCCCTGTCACGTGAACGAGCGCACCATAACTGAACGGCGGCGCTATGTCACGGGTCCAGGTGGAAAAAAAACGCAAGTGCCCAAAGCTCATGCAGGCCCCCGCTCGCGAATTGGCTCCGATGACGAATTGGTGACGGATTGCCCATTTCTCGGGCCTCCGCGCGAGGATTCATTGCCCTTAACCGCAATCCTGGGTATTGACGGCCCGGGGCCATCTCGGGCCCTGCGGGCGGCCTTTGGGGGCGCCTGTTCCGCACCCGGTCGCCTTTGCGCCGCAACATAAGACATGGCCCATGCATCTTTCCCGCTACTTCCTGCCGGTTCTGCGCGAGACCCCCAAGGAAGCCGAAATCCTGTCTCATAAATTGATGCTGCGGGCCGCTATGGTGCGCCAGTCGGCGGCCGGCATCTATTCCTGGCTGCCGCTCGGCCTGCGGGTGCTGAAGAAGATCGAAAACATCGTCCGCGAGGAGCAGAACCGCGCCGGCGCCGTTGAGCTGCTGATGCCGACGATCCAATCGGCTGATCTCTGGCGCGAGAGCGGGCGCTACGAAGCCTACGGCAAGGAGATGCTGCGCATCACCGATCGTCATGAGCGCGACATGCTGTTCGGCCCGACTGCCGAAGAGGTGATCACGACGATCTTCCGCGACAGCATCAGGAGCTACAAGGACCTGCCGCGGAACCTCTACAATATTCAATGGAAGTTCCGCGATGAGATCCGCCCGCGCTTCGGCGTCATGCGCGGACGCGAATTCCTGATGAAGGACGCCTACTCCTTCGATCTCACCAAGGAAAACGCACGTGCCGCTTACCGGCGCATGTTCGTCGCCTACCTGCGCACCTTTGCGCGCCTCGGCCTGCGCTCGGTACCGATGCAGGCTGACACCGGCCCCATCGGCGGCGACCTTTCGCACGAATTCATCATTCTGGCCGAGACCGGTGAAAGCCAGGTCTTTTGTCACAAGGATCTGATCGAGGGCGAAATTCCGCCCCCGCATACCGATTTCCAGGGCGATCTCACGCCGATCTTCGACAAGTGGACGTCGCTTTACGCCGCCACCGAAGAAAAGCACGATCCCGCCCGTTTCGAGAGCGAGGTGCCCGAGGACAAGCGGATTTCCGCACGCGGCATCGAGGTCGGTCACATTTTCTACTTCGGCACCAAATATTCGGAACCCATGGGGTGCCGGGTTCAGGGGCCGGATGGTCAGCAGGTGACACTCGAAATGGGATCGTACGGGATCGGCGTATCGCGCCTCGTTGGCGCGATCATCGAGGCGAGCCACGACGACGCGGGCATCGTGTGGCCCGTGCCTGTCGCGCCGTTCGAGGTTGCCGTGATCAATCTCAAGGTTGGCGACGAGGCGACCGACAAGGCAGCTCTCGACGTCAAGGCGCGGCTCGAGAGCGCCGGCATCGATGTTCTTTATGATGACACCGACGATCGCGCCGGCGCTAAGTTCGCGACGATGGATCTGATCGGCATTCCCTACCAGATCATCGTCGGCCCGAAGGGCGTCAAGGCCGGCGAAATCGAGATCAAGGACCGCAAGACGGGCGCGCGCGAAACCCTGCCGATCGAGGCGGGCATCGCGCGCACGATCAGCAGCGTCGTCGATCAGCGCGTTCTGGCCTGATAACAAAAAAGGGTAGCGCGCATGGCGGCAGCATCGATTGACACGAAGCCTTTCTCGCCGTTCGAATGGCTGCTCGCGTCGCGCTATCTGCGCGCGCGCCGCAAGGAAGGGTTCGTTTCGGTTATCGCCGCCGTTTCGTTTCTCGGCATCATGCTGGGCGTGGCGACGCTGATCATCGTGATGGCCGTGATGAACGGCTTCCGCAAGGATCTGTTCGCCAAGATCCTTGGTCTCAACGGCCATGTCGTCGTCTACAAGATTGGCGAGCCCTTCACCGATTATCCCGATATCGCCAAGGCCGTGGCCCGCGCTCGCGGCGTGGAACATGCCATCCCCCTGATCGAGGGACAGGTGATGGTGTCGTCCGCCGTGCAGGCGTCCGGTGCGGCCGTGCGCGGCATCCAGGAGGCCGATCTCAAGGCCCTGAAGCTCGTCTCCGACAACATCCGCTATGGTTCACTCGACGGCTTCGACCAGTCCGGCGGCCTCGCGATCGGTATGCGCCTCGCCAACTCCATGCGCATCAATGTCGGCGACACGCTCACCATCATTTCCCCGCGCGGAGCCGCGACTCCATTCGGCACCGCGCCACGCTCGAAAACCTATCCGGTGACGGCGATCTTCGAACTCGGCATGTCCGAGTACGACAAGACCATGATCTTCATGCCGCTGTCGGAAGCGCAGCGCTATTTCTCGAAGTTGGGGGAAGTCGATATTCTCGAGGTCGTCATCTCCGACCCCGAGAATGTCGACGATGCGGCCATCAGCATCCGCACCGAGGCGGGTCCGACCATCAACGTGACGGACTGGCGACAACGAAACGAGACCTTCTTCACCGTCCTCGAGGTCGAGCGAAACGTGATGTTTATCATCCTCTCGCTGATCGTCCTCGTCGCCGCGCTGAATATCATCTCGGGTCTCATGATGCTGGTGAAGGACAAGGGACGAGACATCGCGATCCTGCGCACCATGGGCGCGAGTAAGGGCTCGGTGATGCGTATCTTCCTGATCACCGGCGCCTCGATCGGTATCGTCGGCACCCTCGCAGGCCTGCTCATCGGCGTCGTGTTCTGCCGCTACATTGAGGAGATCCGCCAGTTCGTGGCCTGGGTAGCGGGCACCAAGGTGTTCGACCCGAACGTCTACTACCTGACGCGGCTGCCCGCGGACATCAATCCTGTCGAGACCGGCTCCATCGTCGCCATGGCCATGACGCTTTCTGTTCTGGCGACGCTCTATCCCTCGTGGCGCGCTTCGCGTCTCGATCCCGTCGAAGCGCTGCGTTACGAGTAAGGGGCCAAAGCGTGTTTGATCCGAACCATCAGCAGCACGTGCCGGTCCTGAGCCTGATCGATCTCCGGCGGACATTCCATCAGGGAACGCGTCAGATTCACGTGCTGGCCGGCGCTGCCATCGACGTGTGGCCGGGGCAGTGCGTGGCTCTCGTCGGACCATCGGGCACCGGCAAGTCGACACTGCTGCACATTGCGGGCCTGCTCGAAACCCCCGATTCCGGTCACGTCGTGATCGCCGGGCGCGACTGCGCCGCGATGGGCGACGACGACCGGACACGCGTTCGCCGCGCCGAGATGGGCTTCATCTACCAGTTCCACCAGCTCCTGCCCGAGTTCTCAGCGCTGGAAAACGTAGCGATCCCGCAGATGATCCTGGGGCGCTCCCGCTCCGAAGGCGAGGACCGCGCCCGCAAGCTTTTGTCCTCGCTCGGCCTTGCCGAACGTCTCGATCACCGCCCGGCCCAGCTGTCCGGCGGCGAGCAACAGCGCACCGCCATCTGTCGTGCGCTCGCCAACCGTCCGCGCCTGATCCTGGCCGACGAGCCGACCGGAAACCTCGATCCGCAAACCTCGGACCTGGTGTTCCACGAGTTGATCGGGCTCTTCCGCAGCGAGGGTGTCGCGGCGCTGATTGCCACCCACAATCTGGATTTGGCGCGACGAATGGACCGGGTCGTGGTCCTCGAAAACGGCCTTTTGGTCGAAATTCCGCCCAACGCCTTGTAAAAATCGCGGACTTCGCCCGTGTTTCTGGCGGAACAGCGCCGATTTGGGGCGCCAAGCATTATGGCTTAGGGTCCGGTTCGTGCGGACTTGCCGGCGGCCTGGAACGCACGTTCCCGCTTGGCCGTTGAAAATCGAGACAAGACAAGGAGGCAGCCATGCCGATCGAAAGACACGTTCTTCGCATCCCCGCTCTCGCGGCCTTGCTGCTCGCGGCATCCCCCGCAATGGCCGCAGACGAGCCTCTGGGCGTATGGGTCAACGACACCGGCCGCGGAGCCATCGAGATCAAGCCATGCGGCGACAAGCTTTGCGGTCATGTCGTGTGGGTGAAAGACACCGCCGACGTTGAAGGCTGCGGCCGTCAGATCATCGGCGACCTCACGAGCTCCGGCGGCGGCGCCTGGGGCGGCGACAACGCCTGGATCTACAGCCCCGAGAAAAAGAAGAAGTACGACGTCGAGGTCACGCCTCAGAAAGACGGCACGCTCAAGGTTATGGGCTATGCCGGCGTGAAGTTCCTGTCCAAGACGATGGTCTGGACGAAAGCCCCGGCCGATCTCGTTCGCTGCAGCACGCAGGAAGCGGCCGTTCCCGCGCCCGGTAGTGCCGACCCCAAGGGCGCAGCGACGAATGAAGCCGCCCCCGACGACAAAGCCGCGCCGAAGAATGACGAAACCAACGTTGCCAAGAACGATAAGGAGAGCGTTGATCTCAACGGCCTCAAGGAGCAGTTCGGCGACGTCTTTAAGCGCGACGGCAAGGGTAACTGCAAGGTCGACCTGCCGTGGGTGAAAGTCGATTTCGAATGCAAGGGCGACGGCGAGAAGAAGTAACTGCGGACTTCCCGCAGACACGACGCTTAAAGGACGCATTCAATGAAAAGGCGGCGCAGCCATCCGGCTCGCCGCCTTTTTTTTCCGCGTGTCTCGCTCACCGTCACACCGCCGGTGTCCAGTCACGCCCGCAGGATGTCTAGATCACCCCGACATACTTCGCCGCCAGCGCCGCGAGGCTCAACGCGCCGATCCACGTTGCAATCCGCCGAAACCGGTCGCGCCGGCTCGTCGCCTGTGCGATCTGTTCGATCGTCGCCGGATCGAGCCGCAGGCCCTGGCGTGCCATCTCGGCGAGGCCCGACGAAGCACGCTCCGCCTCCGCAAGCATCGTCGGCACTTCGGCGAGCACGCGCGCAAGCGTCGTCGCGCCTTCGCCCGCCTTCTTGAGCTGCCCGCGCGCGCCGTAGTTTGCCTCTACCCACTCGGCCGCGACCGGCTCTGACGCCGTCCAGAGATTGAGCGAGGGATCGAGCCCGCGCGCCACGCCCTCCACGATCACCATGCTCTTCTGCAGCAGGATCAGCTCAGGTCGCGTCTCCATGTCGAACACGTCGGTGTAGGCGAAGAGCTGCCCCAGCAGATCCGCCATCGAGATTTCATCCGCCGTGCGCCCGTGGATCGGCTCGCCGATCGCTCGCAGCGCCTGCGCGAACACTTCGACAGGATGATGCGGCGGCACATAGCCCGCCCAGAAATGCACTTCCGCCGCGCGCCGGTAGTCGCGCGTGATGAGCCCGTAGAGGATCTCGGCAAGGAAGCGCCGCTCCTTAGTGCCGAGCCGTCCCATGATGCCGAAATCGACAGCGACCACATTGCCCGCCTTGTCGACGAACAGGTTGCCTTGGTGCATGTCGGCATGAAAGAAGCCGTCGCGCATCGCGTGCGTCAGGAAACTCCGCAGCACGGTGAGACCAAGCTGCTTCAGGTCATGACCTTCGGCTTTGAGCCGTGTGCGGTCGGAGATCGGAATGCCGTCGATCCAGTCGGTGGTCAGCACGCGCTTGGCGGTGCGCTTCCAGTCGACCGACGGCACGCGGAACTTCTCTTCCTTGCCGATGTTCTCGGCCATCTCCGACATCGCCGCGCCTTCGAGCCGGAGATCCATCTCGAGCTCGGTCGTGCGCGCGAGGTTTTCGACGACGGCGACGGGCTTGAGACGGCGCGACGGCGCGTGCACGCGCTCGATCAGGTTCGCCGCAAAGAAATAGCTGTCGAGGTCGCGCTGAAAACGCTTCTCGACGCCCGGCCGGAGGATCTTGACCGCCACCTCGCGCCGCTGGCCCTTTTCGAGCGTGACAGCCTTGTGAACTTGCGCGATCGAGGCCGCTGCGACGGGAGGTCCAAATTCGATGAAATGATCTTCCAGTTTGCCGCCGAGCGCGTCTTCGACAGCCCGGCGCGCTTCCGCCATGCTGAACGGCGGCATCTTGTCTTGCAGGTGTCCGAGATCGCCCGCGAGCTCCGGCCCGATCACGTCGCCGCGCGTCGCGAGAAACTGCCCGAGCTTGATGTAGCTCGGCCCGAGCGCGGCCAGTGCAGACGAGATGCGCCGCTGCTTCGGCTTGCCCACGTTGAAGGGGGCCGACACGATCTGGATCGGCAGCGTCAGCAGCCGCGCAAACCGAAGCGGGAGCGGAACCGGCTGGCCCTTCGGCACGAAGCGTACCCCGTGTTGGGCCAACACGATGCCCGCCCGCGAAAGCCGCCAGAGATTGGTGAAAGCGTTTGCCATGGTCGCCCAAAGCGGTACTGGCCCTGGCGCGCCCTGGCAAGCCGCGTTTCTGCTCTTCGTTTATCCGGCGTGAGCGCCTATGTGGATAGCGGGAGCAACTACAACTATCGTCAGTCCAGAGCCGAAATCGGACCTTGGGCGCCGCCAGAATCATCTTAGCAATGTCAGCATGACAGCCCCATCCCTTCCCAAATTCGTCCACCTCAAGACCCACTCGGCCTATTCGCTGCTCGAGGGCGCGCTGCCGATCGGCAAGCTCGCCAAGCTGGCCGAGGCCCACGGCATGCCGGCCATCGGCCTCACCGACACCAACAATCTGTTCGGCGCGCTCGAGTTCTCGGACAAGCTGTCGGGCTCGGGCATCCAGCCCATCGTCGGCGGGGCCTACGACACCGACTTCGGCGACGGCACGGCGGGGAGCGGCCCCGCCGCCCTGATGCGCGCCGGCCAGAACGAACCGCCCGTGCGCCCTGCTGGCGCGCTTGCGCTGTTTGCATCGAACGCGGACGGCTACGCCAATCTCATCAAGCTCGGAAGCCAGGCCTTCCTGCTGCCGGACCCCACCGATCCGACCCACATCAAGATCGATGCGTTGGCTGAGCACAGCAAAGGCCTGATCGCGCTGACGGGAGGCCCGCTCGGTCCCATCGGCCGCGCGTTGTCGGAAGGCCAGGCCGATCTCGCCCGCGAGCGGCTGACCCGCCTGCAGCGCATCTTCAACGGCAGCCTCTACGTCGAGCTACAGCGCCATGGGCTCAAGTCCGAGGAAGAGATCGAGCCGCAATTGATCTCGCTCGCCTACGACCTCGGCATCCCCCTGGTCGCCACCAACGAGGTCTACTTCGCGACACCGGACGACTACGAGGCCCACGACGCGCTGATCTGCATCGCCGAAGGCCGCATGGTGACGGAGGACAACCGCCGCCGCGTCACCCGCGATCACTATTTCAAATCTGCCGACGAGATGGCGGCGCTGTTTGCCGATCTGCCCGAAGCACTCGAAAGCACCGTCGAGATCGCGCAGCGCTGTGCCTACCGACCGGAGAAGCGCAAGCCGATCCTGCCGCGCTTCGTGCCTGCCACCGACGGCATGAGCGACGAGGAGATGCTCGCGGCCGAGGCCAGCGAGCTCAACCGCCAAGCCGAGGAAGGCCTGCGCGCGCGCCTTGCGGTCAACGAGCTGGCGCCGGGCTTTACCCGCGAGGATTACGACAAGCGCCTCGCCTTCGAGCTGGACGTCATCGCCCGCATGAAATTCCCGGGCTACTTCCTGATCGTTGCCGACTTCATCAAGTGGTCGAAGTCCAACGGCGTGCCGGTTGGGCCGGGCCGTGGCTCGGGCGCGGGCTCGCTCGTCGCCTGGTCTCTGACGATCACCGACCTCGATCCGTTGCGCTTCGGCCTGCTCTTCGAGCGCTTCCTGAACCCTGAACGCGTTTCGATGCCGGACTTCGACATCGACTTCTGCCAGGAGCGGCGCGACCGCACGATCCGTTACGTGCAGGAAAAGTACGGCACGGATCGCGTCGCCCAGATTATCACCCACGGCAAGCTGCAGGCGCGCGCGGTTCTGCGCGACGTCGGCCGCGTGCTGCAGATGCCGTATGGTCAGGTCGACCGGCTTTGCAAGCTCGTGCCCAACAACCCGGCCAATCCCGTCACGCTGCCCGAAGCCATCGAGGGCGAGCCGAAGCTGCAGGAAGAACGCGACAACGATCCGCTCGTCGCGCGCCTGCTCGAGATCGCCCAGAAGCTGGAAGGCCTCTACCGCCACGCCTCAACGCACGCCGCAGGTATGGTGATCGGTGACCGCCCGCTCGATGAGCTGGTGCCGCTCTACCGCGATCCCAAATCGAACATGCCCGTCACCCAGTTCAACTGGAAGATGGTCGAGGCGGCGGGCCTCGTGAAGTTCGACTTCCTCGGCTTGAAGACGCTGACCGTGCTCACCAAGGCCGTCGAGCTCGTGAAGCGCGGACGCGGCATCGACATCGATCTTCTCTCGCTGGCACTCGACGACAAGCCCTCCTATGAGCTTCTCGCCAAAGCCGATACGGCGGGCGTGTTCCAGCTCGAAAGCACGGGCATGCGCGAAAGCTTGAAGCGGCTGAAGCCCGACCGCTTCGAGGACATCATCGCCATGGTGGCGCTCTATCGTCCTGGCCCCATGGACAACATCCCGACCTACATCAACCGCAAGCACAAGGAAGAGCCGGTCGACTATCTCCATCCCATGCTCGAAGGCATCCTGAAGGAGACGCACGGCGTCATCATCTACCAGGAACAGGTGATGCAGATCGCCCAGGTGATGGCCGGCTACTCGCTCGGCGACGCTGACTTGCTGCGCCGCGCGATGGGTAAGAAGGACAAGGACGAGATGGCGCGGCAGCAGGCGCGCTTCGTCGAAGGTGCGATGAAGAACGGCGTCAAGAAGGATGATGCCGTCTACATCTTCGAGCTGGTCGACAAGTTCGCGGGCTATGGCTTCAACAAATCGCACGCAGCCGCTTATGCGCTCGTCAGCTACCACACCGCCTACATGAAGGCGAACTTCCGCGAGGAGTTCCTGGCTGCGTCCATGACGCTCGACGCCGGCAACACCGACAAGCTCGCGATGTTCGCCGCCGAAGCCAAGAAGAGCGGCATCCGCGTGCTGCCTCCCTGCGTCAATGCCTCTGCAGTCGAATTTCTCGCCGAGGCGCCGAAGAAGGGCGAGGACCACGGCGCTATCCGCTACGCGCTCGCCGCGCTCAAGAACATCGGTGCAAGCGCGGTCGAGACGATCGTCGAAAGCCGCAACGCCAAGGGTAACTACACGTCGCTCGCGGATTTCGCATCCCGCATCAACACCAAGGCCGTGAACAAGCGCGCGCTCGAAACGCTCGCCGCAGCTGGTGCCTTCGACATGTTCGAGAAGAACCGCGCGCTCGTCTATGCCAACGTCGAGCAGATGATGACGGAGGCCGGCAAGAAGGCCGACGACGACCAAACCGGGCAGGGGAGCCTGCTCGGCGGCATGGAATTGAACGCTACGGCTGTCGTATTGAAGTTGAAGCCCGCCGAAGCTTGGACGCCGATGGAAAAGCTGCAGGAGGAATTTTCTGCAGTCGGCTTCTTCCTGTCCGGCCATCCGCTCGATCAATACGAAAAGGCGCTCGCCAAGTTGGGCGTGCGCCGCTACGTGGATTTCGAGACCGCGAGCGCGCTGGGTGTTACCGGGGGCAAACTTGCCGGCATCGTGATTTCCGCGCGTGAACGCCGGTCGCAGAAGGGCAACAAATTTGCCTTCGCGATGTTCTCGGACAGCAGCGGCCAGTTCGAAGCCGTGATCTTTTCCGAAACGCTCGCCAATTCGCGCGGGCTGCTCGAAGCCGGTACGCCTGTGTTGCTGAGCGTCGAAGGTGAGCGCGACGGTGATGCGCTCAAGATGCGTGTTCAGGATGTGAAATCGCTCGAAGACGCGATGAAGCAGCTCGTGTCGTCGGTGAAAGTGCTGTTGGACGGCGACGCGCTGGCGCGAAATCCCGCCACGATTGAGCAGTTGAAAGCGTTGCTCAAGCCGGGAAGAGCCGAGCTTTCCATCGAGTTGAGCTTGAGCGGATACGAGCGCCCGGTGCCGATCGCCACCAAGGGTAAGTATGAGCTTTCCGCTAAAACCATCGGTCGCATCACGACGGTACCCGGTGTTTTGGAGGTCGTAGAGACCTGAGTTAGCCGGTCGCAGGGCACTCCCGGAACCATGCGCTTTGCGCTGCGTTTTGAGCCCATGCTCTACAGTTTGGGTCAAGGTCTGTTGCGGGAGAGATCGGTCGGCGACGACACGAGCACAGAGTTCGCGCGTATCGACGGCGATCAGCACGCAACCACAATAGTTTGTCTTCCCTGGCAGATGCCCTATCGGCTCGCACAGGCGACGCGCCTCGTTCCGCGAAAGTTCCTCGCTTGCTATGAGATGCCGCGCGCGATCGTGAGTTCCGAGCCCGAACTCTGCATCCGTGCGCTAGAAGCCGTAGTGAACGATGCGACGGATCTGATTGCGCGCCTGCATCTCAAGGGAAATCAAATCCTTGTTGTCGGCCTAAGCATCGGAAACGCGGCCGCGACGATGTTGGCGAACCGGCTCGGCGCACGCCTGTGCTCGATCGCCTCGGCCGATCGCGGCGATCTCACGCTTTGGGAAAGCCCGGCTGCGCGGTCGATCCGGGAGCGAGCCGAGAAGAAGGGCTATCGCTTGCAGGATTTCACCCAAGCGCTCGACGGCTGGCACACCATCGACAATCTCGCCAATCTCGGGTCGGGAAGCCGCTTCGTCGTCGGCCTCAAGGACGAGTTTCTGCCGAAGCCGCGACGGGAAGGACTGGTCGCGGCCGTGCATCGCATTCTTCCCGCCGCCGAGGTGACATACGTGGATGCCGGACACATCGGAACGATGATGGAAGCCATGCGCCAAGGCGTGGCCGATGCGGCAGAGAGATCGCGCGCGGACGCCTAGCTCGATTTTCGCCTTCTGTCTGCTGGCGGCCGTGCCGTGGGAGACGATGTGCTCTATCCGCCTCAGGTTCGCGCCGAAAAAGCAACCATCCCTTATTTCGTCTGGTGAATCGTGATCGACTGAACATCGAGATGAGTATCGTATTAGCCACAAGGCTGAGACGTGCCGCGTATCGCTTGTGAGACGCGGATCTTTATCGAGGGGCACGAATGTTCCCGATCGGTGACGACAACACTGCGCGGCGTTCGACGCCCGTGGTCACCTATGTGCTGATCGCCATCAATGTGGCGGTATTCTTCCTCGAGCTGCAAGCCGGTAACGAGTTCATCCAGAATTGGGCATTCATTCCGGCGCGCTTCTCGGAGCATCCGGCTGGCGATGCGCCAACGCTGTTCTCCGCCATGTTCATGCACGGCGGCTGGCTGCACCTCGGCGGCAACATGCTTTATCTCTGGATTTTCGGCGACAACGTCGAGGACCGCTTCGGCTCGGTTCGCTATCTGCTGTTCTATCTTGCGGCCGGTCTCGCGGCCACTTTCGCGCAGTATGCGGTCAACCCAGCATCCGCCATTCCGAACGTCGGCGCGTCCGGCGCCATCGCAGGCGTACTCGGGGCCTACCTCCTGATGTTTCCGAAAGCGCGCGTCAACGTGCTGCTCGGTCGTCAGGTCGTGGCGATGCCGGCTTTCATCGTGCTGGGCTTTTGGATTGTCCTCCAGCTCGTGAGCGGTGTCGGCTCGATCACAGATACCGCACACAACGACCAGGGTGGCGTGGCCTACATGGCCCATGTCGGCGGCTTCGTCGCTGGCTTGGTGCTTGGCGTGCTGTTCGGTGGGTTACGCCGTCCCGACCGGATCGCCTGACCGGAGCGTCGTGTCACATCGCGTGCTGCGCTGCCGCATAGTATGTTGCAATGCAATATGGTTGCAATCATTGCTCACACGTCGTTCCGATGTGTATGCAAAAACTCCCTTGTGACGTTGCAAAGTTTCACTTAGCCTATCGGGAAAAATAAGAACAAACGGCCTTGAAAAGGGACGGACACGTCGAGGAAGGGCACACGGCCAGCGCGCCGTGATCCGTCTCGAACCCTTGGAGGTCCAAATGCCTGAAGGCTACGTCTCCGGTGCTTTTTCCCTGAAAAAGACGGCACTTCTTGCTGCGCTCGGCGCGGCAGTCCTGACTCACGGCGCGTTTGCCGCCTCCCAGCAGGCCGAAAAGGTTCGCGGTTATTTCTGTGATGGCAAGGCCGACCAGATCGCATTTCTGAATTTCAAGGCGCGTGGCGAGAACGAGATCATGGCGGCGAACGCCGTCAACAAGCAGGCCGCCAAGATGTCCTGCGCCCCGTATCTTCCCGCTATGGCGATCCCCGGGGAAGAGCACACCGTGATGAAGGATGGGCTGGTCTACAAGCTGCAGAGCTTCAAGTTCCTGCCTGAGCAGGTGGAGCGCTGGAGCGGAACGGTGCTCGGATCGCTGCAGGTCACCGCCAAAGACCAGGACATCTGAGACCCGCCTTCGGCGCGTGCGGCTCAGGCTCAAATGAAAAGACCCCGGCCAGTTGTGGCCGGGGTCTTTTTTGTTTCCTGCATCAAGGGGCGGAAGCGTCTTACCAGACGTTGGACTTGCCGCCGCCGACCCGGCGCTTCTTAGCCGGAGAGTTGGAGGAGTACGACGAGCAGAAGAAGAAGCATCCGCCGCCGCCCTCGTCTTCCACCAGCTCCGTCTTCGGGCGCGGCGTGGGCTTGGAGATCTTCGCAACGACTTCCGGCATCTGCACGACGAAGTCGGTACCGGCATAGCGGGTTTCGCTGCGCGCCATGTCATAGCTAGAAACGATCAGCGTCGATCCCGGCTTCATGACCTCGGAGATCCAGTCGGAAGCTTCCTTCGGGATCTTGATGCGGTCGAGCGTCTGCGCCGCACGCTGGGCGTCCGTCTGTGACGGAAGCTTGACTTCCTCGGGTGCGCCCTTCTTGCGCTCGCTGCCATTGCCGTAGCCGAGAATGCCGGACGAATGCTCGCTCACCTCGGTCGCGGTCCACTTGAGATCGGTCTTGGTGTCGTCCTTCCAGGCGACAGCCGTGAACACGAACGTATCGAGCGGAACGTCCGGGTTCACGATCTCGGCCTGGAGATCGAGCACCTTCTCGAAGCCCTGGCGGATATGGATCATGCCGGTCTTCGAGCTGATGAACATCGACACCGGCAGTTCGCGGTTGCTTTCCACGCGGTCGAACTTGGCGACGGCAGTCTTTGCGGCGGCCTCGGCCGAAGCCGCGTCCTTGATCTCAGCTTTTGCGGCCTTCACCTTGGCTTGCGCCTCGTCGAGTGCGGCTTCGGCGGCCTTGGCCGCTTCGCCCGCAGCTTTGGCGGCGTCTGCGGCGCTGGCGGCATCTGCCGTCAACGGCGCGATCTTCTCTTTGGTTGCGGCTTCCTGAGCCTGAAGCTCCGCGAGCTTGTCGGCGCGCATCTTCGACGACGATTTCTCAATCCGTGTCTGGATCGATTTCAGCGCGCGCTCCTGCGACTTCTGAGCGTAGGCTGCTTTTTCTGCCGCGCGCGAAAGCTTGCCGGCCTCGCCGCGTGCTGCCTTGGCAGCGTTACGTGCGTCCGCCAGACCCTTGATGGCGGCCTTGTCGCTTTCGGACGCAGCCGTCCGACGGTCGCTGGCCGCTCCGATGGCATCCACGAGACGCTGGCGCTCGGCACGGCGCGCTTCGGCCGCGCCTTCGAGCGTCCGGCCTTGCGGCTCGGTGGCCGCATGCGCCGAGCTGACGCCGAGCAGCGACTCGGCAACATCGACGCCGATCTTGATGGCTTTGTCGCCGGTCGTTTCTGCACGCTTGCCGGGCAGCATGTCCTCGGCAACTGACGGCAGCGCCGAGAACAGCAACGGGTGCGTGAACTCGATCGGAGACTGCACGTCCGGCGCAATGACGACGCGCTGGCTGATGTCGGTCATGCCGAAGAAGCGGCGGGCGAACTCGAACGGGAGCCGCACGCAGCCGCCGGAAGCCGGATAGCCGGGAATGACGCCGCCGTGCAGCGCGATGCCGGTCATCGTCAGGCGCTGCATATGGGGCATCTTCGCGTCGAGGTAGATGTTCGACGTGTGGTCGACCTTCTTCTCGATGATGCTGTAGATGCCGACCGGCGTTTCGTGGCCGGTCCGGCCCGACGAAACCCGCGTCTGCACCACGAAACCATTGGAATCATAGACATACATGCGCTGCTGATTGAGCGAGACCAGCATCAGCAGCGGGCCATCGGCCTGCAGCGGCTTGGCCTGCTCGACCGGGCGCGGCTTCTGCCGCGATTTCTCGGACGATCGGTAGGAGTTCTTTTCGTAGGTACTGCGGCTGGGAGCCTGCGCCTGGGCCGAAACCACAGCTAAATCAGTGAAAAGGGCCACTGCAAGCATGGCACACGCGAAACGCGAAAACATAACTTTCGCCCCTGTGCGATTGGACGACGAATAAAGCACCGCTACCCCCTAAAGGCTTTTGAAAACCGTGTTCGGGGCAGCTCAGGTGCCCGCTACAACGGTTAATCTGTGGATCATGATGAGTTCGACTTCAATAGGTTACCTGGCATCGGTTATCGAATTCTCTCCACTTGTTCCGAAAAATGCAGGGCGATGTCCCGTGCCGCCGACATGTGGGCGTTTGAGCCTTCGAAAAATAGGCCGCGGAGAGGCCTGAAACGCCTCCTGATACCGATGAAATTCGGCATCGTTATGCTTTCGATGGAAAAATTCGGATCCCGAAACCTGAAGCCCGAATACTTAGGGGCGCCAGGGTTTCGCTTCGGCCGTTGCGGTCTCGGGGTCGGCGGCCTGGGCGCGGTTGATCTCCCGCGCGAGCGCGTACAACACGTCCTTGAGCCCGCTGCCGGAAACGGCGGAGAGGACGAGCGGCTTCTTGCGGGCTGCCTTCTGCAACTCAGCCGTGCGCAGCGCAATCGTCTCGTCGTCGAGCGCATCGCATTTCGAAAGCGCGACGATCTCTTTCTTCTTGGCGAGCTCGCCGCCATAGGCCTTCAGCTCGCGCCGCACCGTGCGATAGGCCTCGGCCACGTCTTCCTGCGTCGCATCCACGAGATGCAGCAGAACCTGCGTGCGCTCCACATGCCCGAGAAAGCGCGTTCCGAGCCCGGCGCCTTCATGCGCGCCCTCGATGAGCCCCGGAATGTCGGCAAGCACGAAGTCTCGCTCGCCCGCTCGCACGACACCGAGGTTGGGATGCAACGTCGTAAACGGGTAGTCGGCGATCTTTGGCTTCGCGGCCGAGACGGCTGCGAGAAACGTCGATTTACCGGCATTGGGCAGTCCGACGAGACCGGCGTCGGCGATGAGCTTGAGGCGCAGCCAGATCGTGAGTTCGTCTCCCGGTAAGCCCGGGTTGGCGTGGCGCGGGGCCTGGTTGGTCGCGCTCTTGAAATGCGCGTTGCCGAACCCGCCGTTGCCGCCGTGCGCCACGACGAAGCGCTGACCGATCTCGGTCATTTCCACGAGCACGGTTTCCTGGTCCTCGGCCAGCACGACGGTGCCGGGCGGCACCTTTACGATCGCGTCGCGCCCGTTGGCGCCAGCGCGGTTCTTTCCGGCGCCGTTGATGCCGCGCTCGGCCTTGAAGTGCTGCTGATAGCGGTAGTCGATGAGGGTGTTGAGGTTTTCGACGCAGACGATGACCACGTCGCCGCCATTGCCGCCATCACCGCCATCCGGCCCGCCGAACTCGATGAACTTCTCACGCCGGAAGCCGACGCACCCGGTGCCTCCGTCTCCGGCCTTGATGTAGATCTTCGCGAGGTCGAGGAACTTCATGCCGTGCGTCTCCAGAACACGGCCGAAAGAGGCCGATTAAGTTCGTAGGACAGCGTCGGAAACTCTCCCTGCCGGGCATCGCACCAAGCCGAGCAGGCTTCGCTTTGCCGAAAGCCGAGCTTCTGAATGACGCGCTTCGAAGCGTCGTTGTCCTCGAAGTGGCAGCACGTCAGCCGCTTAAAGCCGCCGGTGGTGAAACAATAGCGCACGAGCGCGGATGCTGCTTCCGTTGCGAAGCCGGCGCCCCACCAGGGTTTGCCGATCCAGTATCCGATCTCCGCCGAGCCGTCGTCGTTCGCAACGTATCCGACCGCGCCGATCAGCGTATCCTGATGCAAGACCGTCCGCACGAATTCGTCGGGGCCGAGCGTATCCATCCATTCGCGCGCGAGCGCTTCCGAATAGGGATAGGGAATCCGCGCCGTCATGCGCGCCACATCCCAGTCTCCGGCGAGACGCGCAAATTCCGGCGCGTCATCATACTGGATCTCTCGCAGCACGAGCCGCCGGGTCTTGATCGGCTTCGACATGGGGATCTGAAGATTTGCGGCTTTAAGCATGACGAGACAGTTTGAATGAAAAAGGGGGGATGGCGCCCATCCCCCCTTTGCTGATCGATTGAGCGCCGCGCCGTTACTCGGCAGCGGTCAGCTTCTCGGGGCGCACGGAAATAAAGATACGTCCGTTGCTCTTGGTCTTGAACTCGACCTTGCCCTCCTCGACGGCGAAGATGGTGTGGTCGGTGCCGATGCCAACGCCAGTGCCGGGATGCCACTGGGTTCCGCGCTGACGGCAAAGGATGTTGCCGGGAATGACATGCTCACCGCCGAAGCGCTTGATGCCAAGACGCTTCGAATGCGAGTCGCGGCCGTTCTTGGTTGAACCGCCAGCTTTCTTTTGTGCCATGGGGGAGTGTCCTTCTGATCGGAGCGGCGATTGACGCGCTCTCTAGGTCTCGAATGCTTTAGCCGGTGATGCCCGTGATGCGGATCTTGGTCAGATCCTGGCGGTGTCCGCGCTTGCGGCGCGAGTTCTTGCGGCGGCGCTTCTTGAAGGCGATCAGCTTCGGGCCGCGCGTCTGTTCGACGAGCTCCGCGGTGACCTTTGCGCCCGACGGCAACGCCTTGCCGACCTTGACGTCCGCGCCGCTGCCGACCAGCAGCACTTCGGTGAATTCAATGCTCTTGCCGGATTCGACGACAAGCTTTTCGACAGTCAGGACGTCGTCTTTGGCGACGCGATACTGCTTGCCGCCCGTCTTGATGACAGCGTACATGTTTTGGCCTCTTTCCGCGCTTTAGCGCTCTGGGTCTCGTCCGCGCCCTGTGGCGCCGCGAAATTATCGCGGACTTTCAATGGGTTGCCAAAACTGCAACCTGAGCCTCGGGCAGCGCTCTTTACGCCGCAAGCTAAAAAGCCTGCCGCGCTGGCGCTCTTATGATCGAGATCCCCTTCAAAGTCAATCTGTTGGGGAGGATGCCAGCCGGCTCGGCGTGCGACGCAACGGGTCGGAGCGCTCATGCAACACAAGCAGGAACGGCCGCGAGGCCGAAGCGTCGGAAGACGGCGCCCCGTTCGCTCTGCCTCAGCCGGCGAATTGGTTCTGAAGGCTCGAATAGAGCTGGTTCATGTCGAACACCGCGCCTTCGAGGTAGATGACGGCGTCGCTTTCGTTCCACACGCCGCCGCCGTCCTCGTGCACCCAAACGAAGTGGCCGGCTGCGTGCAGGAGCCGATAGTTGATGTTCCAGTTCTTTCGTTGCTGGAGCCCACGAACGACGGCCTCGTCCACCGCAGCCGAGTCGTCGGGATGAATGAGGGAGGCGAACGAGCGCTGACTGTTCCCCAGGATCTGCGCCGAAGGAATTCCGAAGCAACGCTCGAAGCCGGATGTCAGCTCGAGCATCGTGAACTCCTTGTCGGCACGGCAGCGATAGAGAAAGCCGTTCATGCGCGAGAGCACGCTGTCGAAAAATGGGGCCTCTTCGCCATTCGGAGAAATGCTCATTTCGGTACCATCCGATGCGTGATCGAAGCGTCAGGCAAGTCGATTTCAGATCACCAACGTCGCGTCACGACGTCAATGCGACGCGAAGGTTTACTGCATGGGATGCGTGCGGCAAAGCCGGAATGAGCGATCAAAAAATCGGCATAGAGAACGATATTTGTTCGCTCGCGTGGGACTTCTTCCTGAGCAGACCATGATCGCTTCAGGCCCTACCAGCCTGAAGCGTGAATCATCGGTCTCACTAAGGTGACCATGATCGCTTCAGGCCCTACCAGCCTGAAGCGTGAATCATCGGTCTCATCAAAAACCTAGAGCGTGATTGCGGTTCAAAGAAAAGCAATCATGCTCGAGCGATGGAACATATTGTGTGCCGTGAGCATTTCGACACCGTTCGTTGGAAACCACGGATTGGCGCAATGGCAGATCCCACTTTATACAAAAGCTCCCCGCCGCTACGGCGCGTACGCGAAGGCGCCATGATCGCGGGCGTTTGCGGGGGCTTGGCGCGTTGGCTCGGCTGGGACGTAACGATTGTCCGCCTGCTCTACATCGTGGCGACGGTCGCTTCGATCGGCTTTCCCGGAATACTGACGTATCTCATTCTCTGGCTTCTAATGCCGCGGGATTGAGCACGCATTCTTTACGGCGATGTTCGCGGCCTTCATGTCTATCCGCTTGACGCCGCACGTTTCCGCCCTACGTCTAGCGCTTGCCTGCAACCTAGCACCTCGCGGCCGGAGGCCGCTGCGCCATGCTTGGCTCCGCGCTTTCTCACGACACGCTTGCACCCATCCCCGTGCTCGATACCGGTCCGACGTTCGCGATGGAGACGCTCGTCGCGCATGAAGCGCGCGCGCATGCGCTGCTGGATCTCGCGACCGGACCATTGCCATCGGCTGCGCTGCGTCAGCTCGATAAGGTTTCACGGCGCTGGCTCGCCAAGTGGGAAAATGCGCATCTGGCCGAGATCGATGCGATCGCGGCTCGGCTCGCCCGTCCGGGTGCGTACTTTCTGTCGGTCAACTACGAATGGGCCTGCACCTGCCGTGTCGCGCCGGGGCCGAGTCGCAAGAGCGCACGCCTCGTGCGCGTGCTCGATTGGCGCACGCCGGGGCTCGGCCGCCACGTGATTGCCGCGCGCGTCACCGGCCCCAAGGGCCGCTTCGTGACGCTCACTTGGCCCGGCTACACCGGTGTTTTGACCGGCATGGCGCCCGGCCGCTTCTCGGCCGCCCTCAACCAGGCGCCGATGCGTAAGGCGGTGGGCTTCTACGTTCTCGATTGGGCCGTCAGCAGACGGCGCGTCTGGACCATGCCGCACCCGACGCCTGCGCATCTTCTGCGCTCCGTCTTCGAAAGCGCGGCCGATTTCACGGAGGCCCGCGAACGGTTAACGCGCGAGCCGATTTCGACGCCCGCCATTTTTTCTCTCGCGGGCATCAGGGCGAGCGAAACAGTCGTCATCGAGCGCACCGAGACCGATGCGCGTGTTCACGTGGGACCAAATGTTGCGGCGAATCATTGGGAAGCCCCCGGCTGGCGTGGCCGTTCGCGCGGCGCCCAAAGCGCGGAGCGCGCATCGATGATGCACCGCATCATCCCGGACGTTGTTCCCGATTTTTCCTGGCTTCAGCCGCCGATCCTTAATCCGACGACCCGCGTTGTGATGGTTGCGGACGCCGCTGAGGGTCGTATGGTTGCGCAAGGCTACGAGAGCATGCGCCCTGCGACAGCGCCGCTCGACCTTGCAGTTTAACACGCTGAATAACTGCAATGTGTTCCGTAGGAAGCATGTCAGCCGGGCGCGATGCGTGTAAAGTGCCCGCATAGATTGCGACGGCGTCATTCGCCCGACGAGTGCGCGGTCGCGAATTTGAACGACAAAAGCTAAAGAGCCAAAACAAAGGAGGCTCGCATGGATGACCTCTTTGAGCACCTCATGGAGAGTGAGCGTGACAAGTCGATCAACGGCTTCTACACGCACTTCGTGATTTTTCTGGCCGTCATTGCGGGTTTGGCGATCGTCAATCTCGTGAGCGGTGACAGCCTCTGGATCCAGTGGGTCGTGCTGGGCTGGGGCACGGGTATCGCGGCGCACGCCTTCATGGTGTTCATCAAGAAGCCGCGCGAGGAGCATGCTCTGCGCGCCAAGCGGATTGCGCGTGCCGAGCGCCGCGCGGCCGAGAGAGCGCCCGACGAGACGACGCAGCGTCCGGCGAACGGCGCAGGCTGATCGGCGCGCACGTTTGGCCGTCACAAAAATCTGGCCGTTAAAAATAGAGAGGGCGCCGAACCGGTCTGTACGGTTCGGCGCCCTCGATCGTTCAGGCTTGGGGGCGATTTAGAACAGACCCTCGATCTGGCCCTGTGCGTTGAGACGGATTGAATCCGCCGACGGCACCTTCGGCAGGCCCGGCATCGTCATGATCTCGCCGGTGATGACGACAACGAACTCGGCGCCAGCGGAAAGGCGAAGCTCGCGCACCGGCACGATGTGGCCGGACGGCGCACCGCGCTTCGTCGGATCGGTCGAGAACGAGTACTGCGTCTTGGCCATGCAGACCGGCAGGTGCCCGAAGCCCATCGCCTCGAGCTCCTTGAAGCGCGTCTCGACGGAGGAGTCGCACGAGATGTCGGCGGCGCGATAGATCTCGGTCGCGATCGTCTTGACCTTTTCGCGCAGCGGCATGTCGTCCGGGTAGAGCGGCTTGAACTGCGCCTTGCCCGAGTCAGCGATTTCCACGACATGACGCGCGAGCGCTTCGGTGCCCTTGCCGCCATCGGCCCAATGCGTGCACATGAACGCGCGCGTGCCCATGCTCTCCGCCGCCTTCATGACCTCCTGGATCTCGGCGTCCGTGTCGGTGATGAAGCGGTTGACGGCGACCACGGCCGGAACGCCGAACTTGCCGACGTTCTCGATGTGGCGCTTGAGGTTTTCGCAACCCTTCGCCACAGCCGCAACGTTCTCGTTCTTGAGGTCGTCCTTCGCCACGCCGCCATGCATCTTGAGCGCGCGCACTGTCGCGACGATCACGGCCGCCGAGGGATTGAGGCCCGCCTTGCGGCACTTGATGTCGAAGAACTTCTCGGCGCCGAGATCCGCGCCGAAGCCCGCTTCCGTCACCACATAGTCGGCAATCTTGAGCGCGCTCTTGGTTGCCAGCACCGAGTTGCAGCCATGGGCGATGTTCGCGAACGGACCGCCATGGATAAACACGGGGTTGTTCTCGAGCGTTTGCACCATGTTCGGCATCAACGCGTCCTTGAGCAGAACGGTCATCGCGCCATCGCCCTTCACGTCGCGCGCACGCACCGGCTTCTTGTCGCGCGTGTAGCCGATGATGATGTTGCCGAGGCGCGTTTCGAGATCCTTGAGGTCGCTCGCGAGGCACAGGATCGCCATGACTTCCGAGGCGACGGTGATGTCGAAGCCGTCCTCGCGCGGGAAGCCGTTCGAGACGCCGCCCAGCGAATTGACGATCGAGCGCAGCGCGCGGTCGTTCATATCGAGCACGCGGCGCCATTCGACGCGGCGGCTGTCGAGACCGACGGCGTTGCCCCAATAGATGTGATTGTCGATCAGCGCCGAGAGCAGGTTGTGCGCGCTGGTGATGGCGTGGAAGTCGCCGGTGAAGTGGAGGTTGATGTCCTCCATCGGCACGACCTGCGCATAGCCGCCGCCGGCTGCGCCGCCCTTCACGCCGAAGCACGGACCGAGCGACGGTTCGCGCAGCGCGCACATCGCCTTCTTGCCGATGCGGTTGAGACCGTCCGAGAGGCCGACCGTGGTGGTGGTCTTGCCTTCACCGGCGGGCGTCGGGCTGATCGCCGTGACGAGGATCAGCTTGCCGTCCGGACGCGTGTTGAGGGCATTGATGAAATCGAAAGACAGCTTCGCCTTCGTCGAGCCGTAGGGGATGATCGCGTCGGCGGGGATACCAAGCTTCGCCGCCACCTCGGTGATCGGCTTCATCTTGGCTTCGCGCGCGATCTCGATATCTGATTTCACCGTCACGGGGGTCCCTCCGAATTGGACGTTTCTGTGTAAATGCGGCCCGCTTTTTATGCGGGCCGAAGCAAGCTCCGATATTGGCTTTTTGCGCGCAGTTCGCCAAGCGGCTCGCAAGGATATGGACACGATGACGCGATGCGACGATCATCTCGCAGGTGCGGAATTTGAACGGGAGTGAAGTGAAAGCGTTTCGCGGAAACGAGCCCGTTTCGCGCCTTCGCGAGGACGTCACCGGAAGCGGGTAGCGAGACGAGTGGGCTCGTCCAAGCGCCCCCTCTGAGATGAGATTGCGTCCGCAACTGCCGATCGAGCCTGTTGGCACGGCCCGGCCCATCGGCTACGGACAGCGAGCCCACGAGAAAGAGCCTGCGAGAGCGACCGTCTAGCCATGAGCCATCTGCCCCATATCTCCGCAATCGACGATCTCTTAACCGTACGGGATTGGCTCCGTTACGCGACGACCAGGTTCACAGCCGCTGATCTGGTGTTCGGCCACGGAACGGATGCACCGCTCGACGAGGCCGCCTTCCTGATCCTGTCTGCGCTGCATCTTCCAGTCGACCAGCTCGAGCCGTGGCTCGAGGCACGCCTGACCCGCGACGAACGCAGCGAGATCGCAGGGCTCATCGAAGCCCGCGTTACCACGCGCAAGCCCGCGCCTTATCTGGTTAACGCAGCCTGGATTCGCGGCCGCAAATTCTACGTCGACGAGCGTGTGATCGTGCCGCGCTCCTATATCGGCGAGCTGCTGGACGATGGCCTTTCGGCTGTTATCCCTGACGCGGAAGTGGTGGAGCAAGTCTTGGACCTCTGCACCGGCTCCGGCTGCCTCGCGATCCTGGCGGCGCTCGCTTTTCCGAATGCGTCGGTCGATGCCGTCGATATCTCGCCGGACGCCCTGGATGTGGCGGCGCGCAACGTCGGTGATTATGCGCTCGCCGACCGCGTCACGCTGCACAAATCCGATCTTCTGGCCGGGCTCGGAACCCGCAAATACGACCTCATTATTTCGAACCCGCCGTACGTGACGAGCGAAGCCGTGGCGGCCTTTCCGCCCGAATACCAGGCCGAGCCGGAGCTGGCTCATCTGGGCGGCGAGGACGGCATGGATCTGGTGCGCCGAATACTGAGGGATGCCGCCGATTATCTGACGCCGGGGGGCGTTCTCGTTGTTGAAATCGGCATGGGACGCGAGACCCTTGAAACCGAATACCCCGATCTGCCGTTGCTTTGGCTCGATACGGAGCAAAGCGAGGGCGAGGTATTCGCCCTCGGCGCCGAGGCTCTCGGTGTGCGAGCCGATGACTGAGAAAGGCTGAACATGAGCGACGACATCATCCCGCAGGACGAAGCCTGGAAACACCGCGAGATGATGCTGAAAATCGCGCGCAAGCCCTTTTTCTGTTGCTGCTGTGTCTGTCTCTCGCGTGAGGATCGCCGCCGCGCCCGGCGCGTCTTCCGCCTGACTCGCAAGGTTATCCGCGCCTGGGACAAGGAACGTGCGCGCGAGCTGGCCGACGCGGACCGGGATCTCCGCTGATCGGCGTCAGACGTCCACGAGTACCGTAAAGCCGCCCATCGACATCTTCTTCATGTCGAACGGCATGGTCTTCGGATCCATGTTCGCCAATCGAGGATCCTTCATCACCGCCGCATTGATTTTGTCGCGCTGCGCTCGCGATTTGTAGACGATCCACGAGAAGACGGCGGTCTCGTTGGGCTTGAGTTTGAGGAGCTTCGGAAAAGGCCGGCCGAACGGCATGTCGAGATGTTCGCCGACGCATTCGCGATATTCGAGCGCGCCGTGATCGCGCCAGACTTTGCCGGCCTTCTTCGAGATCTTGCGATAGTCCTCGATTTTGTCGGTCGGCACGACGAGCAGAAATCCGTCGACGTAAGCCATGGCGTTCCCTTTCTCTTTTCTACGTTTGCTTCAACGTAGGAGAGCCGAACGGCAATGACCAGGGTGGCGGGACCTAACGAGGGATAGCGGAGCGAGAAAACCTCTCCCCATCGCCGAAGCGATGGGGAGGATGAGACAACGAGATCAACCGAACGCGCCCCAGTGATGAGAGATGCCGGTTCCGATCTCGCGAACGAGTTCGTAGGCCTTCTCCATCGGTTCGAGAATCTCGGTCTCGATACGGCCGTAGTCGTCGATGCCCTTCGGAAGGTAGGTTGCCTTCTCGGTGAAGGCGGCATCGTCGTGAGCATGTCCGGTGCGACGCGGGAATGCCAGTCGCACGACCTTGATCACTTCCGGGATGTCGAGCGAAAGCGCCTGCCCGACGATCTGATCATGGGTCACTTCGTTCGTCGGCGTGAAGCGCGGAAGCTGCGCCGTCAGGATGAAGATGCGCATGATCAGCGCGCCACGGATCGCCTGCAGGAGATCAAGTTCGAGACGGTGATCGTCGGGGATCTTGCCGCCTTCCAGCCCCAGCTCCTCGAGAATGCCGTGCAGCTCGATGGCATCGAGACGCAGATAGTGGGCAAGCCCGATGATCTTTTGCGCCCGGTCGTCGTCGAGCAGACGCTCGGCCAGGAACTTGAAGGCACCTTCGAGATGCGGCTCGCGCGCCCACGACGCTCGCTGCGCCCAGAAGCCCGGATCGAAGATCATCGCGTTCGCGCCGACGGCGTTGAGGCTCGAAAGCTGCTTGGCACGCGCGATCATTTCGACGAGCGGGCCGAGCCGCTTCGACTTCTTCGCGAGTTCGACGAAGCGCTCGCGATCGTTGCTGACCGCCGAGCCGAGACCCGAAACGACGTTTGCGACGTAACCGAACTGCTGCAGGATCGCATTGTTCGGAATGGCGCGCATGCGTGCCGGGTCGCCGCGGTCCGAATGGTGGTCGCCCTGGCGCTTGACCGGACGCGAGCCGGTCTTGAACAGCAGGTTCGCACCGAACGAGCCAAGCAGCGCGCGATATCCCGGATGGGCAAACAGCTCCTGCTGATAGTCGCGAAGGCGGATCTGGAAATCGAGCGCCAGCGTCTTGTCGGTATAGAAGGGATCTTCGCCTTCGCCCGGATCTTTTCCGCTCATGATGATGGTCGCGAGCGCGCGCTGGGCGAATTCCCGGTTTGCGAAGTAAAGGTAGCCGTCGCCGCCCTGGAAGCTGGTCTCGTGCTTCACCGGAAGCCCGGACTGGAAGAAGCGCCAGCGGGATTCACCCGGAAACACGTAGCGCAGCCTGCGCCGGAGCGATCCGGGATGAGCGCCACGCCCCATGCTCTCGCCGTGCGTCGAGAAGATGAGGGTCTCAACGCCCGAAACCTTCGACTTCCGCACCACTTCGGCAAGCCCGTGATGCAGGCGCTCGTGTGCGAGGCCTGCTGCGATCTGGCCGATGAAGCGTCCCGCATCCGAGTAGCCGGTCTGAACCGCGAGCCGGCCGCGCTTCGAGACGTAGTCTCTGTAGGCATCCGTGCTGAGCAGACGCTCGACGAGACGCGGGCCCGTTTCGAGGGCAGCCGGCGTCTCGAACAGCGGCGAGATGTCGACGATCTCGGAAACACCGAACAGCTTGGCGAAGTAGACGGCAATGAGGATCGTCGCCGGGCTTTCGCACTCCGCGATCAGGTAGCGGATCGGCGTGTCGGCATCGATGTGCTTGGCGATCTGCGCGACCATCGCGAACTGGCGGATCGCGGTGGCGTTCTCGAGATCCAGCGTCTCGAAGTTCACCTCTTCCGGCTTCACCGTGTTGATCATTTCGACAATGCGCGCCTGCGCCTGCCGCTCGGTGAGGTCGCGTGTCCAGCTTTCATGGACGAACGCGCGGAACGCGTTGTTGATCTGGACGGCGTTAACGCGCACGTGGATGTGCGACATGCCGAGGCCCGTAGCCCTGAGCAGGGCAGCGAGTGCGGCAATAGAGGCCTTGCTCTTGGTCCCTTCGGCGGCTTCCACGATCTGATCGATCAGCGTCAGAATCGAGCTGGTGCTGGTCAGATTGTAGCCGTCGCCCTGCGTGATGAGGTTCGCCGCCTGGGCGAGCGTGACGCCATCCTTGCCGACCGATAGCAGTGCCTTGATCTGGGCCGCCACGGCCGAGATCGCGAGGTCGAGCTTGCCGGTGACCTGACGCGAAAGGCGCGTTATCTCGGCGCCCTCGCCGAGCTGCGGCCGCAGCGCCAGGTAACGCTCGCGGATGTCGGCCAGCGCCGCCATTTTCTCCTTGAGGCGCACGACGAACGAGAACGTCCACTTGATGTCAGTACGCCCGTCGAGGTCGTAGCCGACCCACGACGCGAACGTGGCGAGCTGCGGATCGAGCTTGAACGCGCGGTCGCCAAAGGCCTTGTGGGCGGCCTCGAAGAAATCGGTCATGAGATCCGAATAGGCGTCGCGCAGGTTCTTGATCGCGCTCTGGACGCGGCCGTGCTCGTACTCGAGGCTGAGATCGGGATCCGGGCGATGCGGCAGGCCGATCTTCTGGCCCTCAGCCGTGCCGGACACCGCGATTTCGGCCATGCGGTCCGAAAGCGCTTCCGAAAGCCCGAAGGTCGGATGCGCGGTGAACACGATGCCGTTCCGCGCGCGCGAGAAGCGCTCCTTGAAGGACTGGAATGCCTTGTCGTCGCGGCCGGACACGTACTGCTGAACGAAAGCGGAAAATTCGGCGCGCGTCGCAGCTTCGCTTTCGACGCCGATCTGCTCCTTGAGCACGAGTGCGCGATGGATGCACGCGCTGTCCATCAGCCGGGTGGAAAGCTCCTTCACCGCTTCAAAGCTGATCTCGCCCGATTCCAGCCGCCTGGAGAGATTGAACGCGACGTTGAGGACCGGGTTGAGCGTCGGCTGATCGGGAATTTGCGAACGAAGCGCCCTGAGTTCGGCGCGAAGGGCCATTTCATCCAGGTTGGCACTGCCGGAAGCCGGCTTGTTGGACATCGTCATCTCCTCAACCGCCCCGAACGAACGGGGCCCACAATTTTGAGAGTCCCAAGGCGCAAAGAGGGGCCCGGCGGTCTATTCGACCGCCGGGTCGTCGAAGCCAGATCTGCCATCGGGCGCAGAGCCAGCTTGACCTGGGGTGCTTCCGGATTTTCGCTTTTCCCCCTGTCGACGGGAACGGAAAAGCGCTGGTCCGAAAGTAAGCCCGGAAGAAAGCTTACGCTGCCTTGCGGGCGGCGAGAGCCTTCTGAACGGTTGCGCCCATTTCCGATGGGGTCGGAGCGATGATGACACCGCAGCCCTTCAGGATGTCGACCTTCTCCGAGGCCGATTCACCGAACGACGAGACGATCGCGCCGGCATGACCCATGCGCCGTCCCTTCGGAGCCGAAAGGCCTGCGATGTAGGCAACGACCGGCTTCTTGAAGTGGTCGCGGATGTATTCGCCGGCTTCAGCTTCCTGCGGACCGCCGATTTCGCCGATCATCATCACGGCATCCGTGTCCGGATCTTCCGCGAAGTGCTCGAGCACGTCCTTGAACGACGAGCCGTTGATCGGATCGCCGCCGATGCCGACCGAGGTCGAGACGCCGATACCGAGCGACTTGAGCTGCGAGGCGGCCTCGTAGCCGAGCGTACCCGAGCGCCCGACGATGCCGATGCGGCCCGGCATGTAGATGTGGCCGGGCATGATGCCGAGCATGGCCTTGCCGGGAGAGATCGTGCCGGCGCAGTTCGGCCCGGTGAGAACCATGCGGTTCTCTTTCTTGTAGCGGCGCATGTACCGCTTCACGCGGATCATGTCCTGCGTCGGGATGCCGTCGGTGATGCAGACGCAGTATTTGATGCCCGCATCCGCCGCTTCCATGATCGCGTCCGCCGCGAACGGCGGCGGCACGAACACGATCGAGGCTTCCGCCTTGGTCTCGTCGACTGCGCCCTTCATGGTGTTGAAGACGGGCCGGCCGAGATGCGTCGAGCCGCCCTTGCCGGGGGTGACGCCGCCGACCACGTTGGTGCCGTAGTCGATCATTTCCTGGGCGTGGAACGTGCCGATGCGGCCGGTAAAGCCCTGTACGAGGATCGGCGTATTTTCGTTGATGAAGATGGCCATTCTCGTTTCTCCCTACGCGGCTTGCTTGGCTGCCGAGACAGCCTTGTTTGCGGCATCTGCAAGCGTCTCCGCGCTGATCATGGTGAGACCGCTCTGATCGATGATCTTGCGGCCTTCCTCGACGTTCGTCCCTGCGAGACGGACGACGATCGGCACCTTGATCTCGAGCTCGCGGATCGCGTCGACGACACCCTTCGCCACCCAGTCGCAGCGATTGATGCCGGCGAACACGTTGACGAGGATCGCCTTCACGTTCTTGTCGCGAAGCACGGCCTTGAACGACTTCGTCACGCGCTCCGGAGAGGCGCCACCGCCGATGTCGAGGAAGTTTGCAGGCTCGCCGCCCGCAAGCTTGATCATGTCGAGCGTGGCCATCGCGAGGCCCGCGCCGTTCACGATGCAGCCGATGTCGCCGTCGAGGCCGACGTAGGAGAGGCCGCGGTCGTTAGCGTAGGTCTCGCGCGGGTCTTCCTGGCTCTTGTCGCGCAGTTCCGCGATCTGCGGACGGCGGAACAGCGCGTTCTCGTCGAAGCTCATCTTCGCGTCGAGCGCGACGACGGACTTCTGCTTGGTGATCACCAGGGGGTTGATCTCGAGCATCGAAGCGTCGAGATCGCGGAATGCTCGGTAGCAACCGAGGATGACGCGCTCGAGCTTGCTGATGATCTCGGGATCAGCGCCGAGACCGAAGGCGACCTCGCGGGCCTGGAAGCCCTGCATGCCGACCGCCGGGTCGACCGCCACCTTGATGATGGTGTCGGGCTGGCTGTGCGAGATTTCCTCGATGTCCATGCCGCCGGCAGCCGACGACACGACGACGATCTTCTCCGCCGCGCGGTCCATCACGAAGGAGAGGTAGATCTCCTTGTCGATGTCGGTGGCTTCCTCGATGTAGAGACGAGAAACGAGCTTGCCGGCAGGGCCGGTCTGGATGGTGACCAGCTTTTTGCCGAGCAAGCCTTCAGCGGCGGCCTCGATCTCGTTGTCCGTATTGCACACCTTGATGCCGCCGGCCTTGCCGCGAGCGCCCGAGTGGATCTGGGCCTTCACCACCCACCGAGATCCACCGATCTCGGTCGAGCGGTAAACGGCTTGCTCGGGGCTGTAGGCGAGCCCGCCGCGCGGGACGGGCACGTTGAACTTCGCGAGAAGCTCCTTGGCTTGATACTCGTGAATGTCCATTTGGACCTCCTTGGGGGGTGGTGAGGTTTCCTCGAGCGCTGCTTTTTATTGTTTTGCCCGGGCAGCTTCAGCGGCCTTGATCGCGGCTGCGGTAACGAGAAGGTTCTTTGCCATCTTCTCGGAAGCCGCGTCGATCATCTTGCCGTCGAGGGAAGCAGCACCCTTGCCCTGTGCCTCGGCTTCCTTCAGTGCGACGAGGATGCGCTCGGCGCGCTCAACTTCCTTCGCCGTCGGCGAGTAGACTTCGTTGGCGAGCTCGATCTGCGAAGGATGAATCGCCCACTTGCCTTCCATGCCGAGCGCGGCGCCGCGGCGGGCAGCGGCCTTGTAGCCCTCGGGATCGTCGATGCCGCCGAACGGGCCGTCGATCGGACGCAGGCCGAACGCGCGGCAGGCAACCGTCATGCGCGACAGCGGGAAGTGCCACTGGTCGCCCGGATAGTCGGGGTTGAGGCCGCCGATGACGACGGTGCGGGCCTTGTTGAAGGCCGAGTAGTCGGCGACGCCGAAGTGCATGGATTCGAGGCGGCTGTTGGCCGAGGCGATGGCTTCGACGTTGGCCATGCCGAGCGGCGTCTCGATGAGGGCTTCGGTGCCGATCTGATGCGGCAGGCCCTTGGCGACTTCGATCTGGCTGACGATGGTCTCGACCGCATAGACGTCGGCCGGAACGCCGACTTTCGGGATCAGGATGGTGTCGAGCTTTGAGCCTGCCTGTTCGACGATGTCGACGACGTCGCGATACATGTAGTGCGTGTCGAGGCCGTTGATGCGGACCGAGACGCTCTTGCCTGCGCCCTTCCAGTCGAGATCGTTCAGCGCCTGGATGATGTTCTTGCGGGCCTGCTCTTTCTCCGGCGGAGCAACGGCGTCTTCGCAATCAAGGAACACGTAGTCGGCGGCGCTCTTGATGGCGCGGTCGATCATCGTCGGGTTGGAGCCCGGAACCGCGAGGTACGACCGCTGCAGGCGCTGCTTGCGGGTCGGATAGAGAGTAAAGCTCATCGGAACGTTTCCTTGTGTTCAAGTTTGTTATGAAGACGCCGCCGCCCTTCCGAACCGGCGGGGCCGCGAAAGCGTCGTGGAGAATCGAGAAAGATGAAAAAAGGCGGCGCCGGGCGGCGCCGCCTCGTTTAATCAGGCAGCTTTCTGCAGAGCCGGCTTGGTTGCGGTCTTGCTGAAGTATTCAGCCGCCGCACCCGTGCCCGAGCCGAACTTGATCGGCACGCCGCAATCCTTGAGCGCCATTTCGACGTTGAACAGCACGCCGCCGATCATGCCCTCGTCGAGCGCGCCGAGATGGCCGATGCGGAACACCTTGCCAGCGACCTTGTTGAGGCCGGTTCCGAGCGAGGTGTTGTAGCGATAGAAAGCGGTCTTCAGCACGTTGTTGGCGTCGATGCCCTCAGGCACGAGGATCGCCGACACCGTGTCGGAATGCCACTTCGGTTCCTTGGCGCAGAGCTTGAGGCCCCATGCATCCACGGCAGCGCGCACGCCGGTGGCGAGACGCGTGTGGCGAGCGACGACGTTGTCGATGCCTTCGGCGAAGATGAGGTCGAGCGATGCGCGGAGGCCGCGGATCAGCTGCGTCGCCGGCGTGTAGGGGAAGTAGCCAAGATCGTTGGTCTTGATCATGTCTTCCCAGGAGAAGAAGCAGCGCGCCAGGCGGCCGTTCTGGGACTTGTTGACGTCGAGCGCCTTCTGGCTGACGGCGAGGATGCCGAGGCCGGTCGGCAGCATGAAGCCCTTCTGCGAACCGGAGACGCAAGCGTCAACGCCCCACTCGCCCATGCGCATGTCGAGCGAGCCGACCGACGAAACGCCGTCGACGAACAGCAGCGCGGGATGCTTGGCGGCATCGAGCGCCTTGCGGACGCCGGCGATGTCGGAAGAAACGCCCGTTGCGGTCTCGTTGTGCGTGGCGAAGACGGCCTTGATCTCGTGGTTCTTGTCCTTGGCGAGAATGTCGGCGTACTTCTCGAGCGGAACGCCCGTGCCCCATTCCTCGTCGCAAAGCACGACGTTGAGGCCGAGACGCTCAGCCATGTCGACCCAAAGCAGCGAGAACTGGCCGAAGCGGCTCATCAGAACCTTGTCGCCGGCGGCGAGCGTGTTCTGGATGGCGGATTCCCAAGCGCCGGTGCCCGAAGACGGGAAGATGAATACGCGGCCGTCCTTCATCTTGAAGACCTTCTTGAGGTCTTCAAAGATCGGCAGCGTGAATTTCGGGAACTCGGGGCTACGCATGTCCTCCATCGGGAGGTTCATGGCAATGCGGACGGCTTCGGGAATATTGGTCGGGCCAGGGATGAAAAGGTGCGGCTTCACCATTGAAGTCATAGTCGTCTCCTCCAGAGTCGAGCTTCACTTTTTTGCACCAATCTTAGCGTCTCGGCTGCGAAGCGTCAGCCCAAACTGGCGCAGTCTCGCGCAAAAAGGAGATGCCCTTCAATGCGCGAGGCCTGAGTTTTTCTACGCGTCGTGATTGATCTCCCGGTGCGCCCGGTTGACAGCGCTCGAGCGGCGCCTTGTGGGCTGAACTCTTAGCAATCTCTTAACCGCGCGCAACACCCGGAAGGGCGACGACAGAAAATCTCTTGGGTAGGCTTATGGGCGGACTTGGCGGCTGAGGGAATTGCCCAGTTGGGTAGTTTTATGCCTACCCACCCTGCGGCTTAAAGCGCTTGAGCTGAAAAGCAAATCGCGTGTGCGACCGCGCCTGCGATCCGCGCAGATTGCGAGTGCATTGCGAAAAGTGCAAGCGGAGATTTGACCGGCGGCAAAGTCCCGCGTTGGCCTTAGCGATCTTCGCGCGCGGCCTGCCGCGTCATGAACAGCGCAACTGCCATCGCGCGATTATTCACGTTGAGCTTATCGTAGAGGTTCTTGAGGTGGTATTTCACCGTATTGCGGGAAATACCGATACGCGCGGCGATTTGCAGATTGGACCAGCCGTCCGCGAGCGCCGCGAGCAGCTCCCGCTCCCGCACGGTCAGCACATCGAGCGGGTCTTTGCTCGCCGCGTCCATGTCGACATACGGGAAAGAGACGCGCCCGTGCGAGACCGACGAGATGGTTTCGAGCAGCACCTCCGGTTCGTCGCTCTTCGACATGAAGCCCCACGCGCCGGCCTTTATGGTGCGCCGCAACACCTCTGTTCCTGGCTCCCCCGTGTAAACAATGATGCGGACCGGAGAGCGCCGTTTCTTGATCTCGGTCAGGATATCGCCGCCCGTCATGTCCGGCATGGCCCAGCCGATGATGGCGATATCGATCGGCTGGCTTTCGACGAGGCTGAGAAACGCGGCGCCCGTGGAGACAGCCGCCGAAACCACGAAACGGCCATCGCGCGCGATAATGTCCACGAGCCCCGTGCGGACCACGGGGTTCTTGTCGGCAATGGCGATCGTGCGGCGTGTCTCGGTGGGCATCGAAAAGGCGAACTCGCGAAATGGATACGCAACCCGGCCAGACCAAGAGGCCTATCGCCGTAAAGCGTGAATCGTACGTCTCATCAAAAACCTGGAGCGTGACAGCGCTCGAGGCGCTGTCCCATGTTCAAAATTTACTTTATCTGCCCCGGCCGCGTCTGAGCCAGCGTGTTCGTTTGGTATGGCGAACGGCGTCCGCCGAGAAGTCACGTCAGGACATTGCAGGTCCGCGATCTCGGAAATGCGCGGTTGCGCGCACCAGTTCATGGATAATGCCGGGCTCCGTCATTGCGTGCCCTGCGTCGGGGACGATACGCAACTCGGCCGAAGGCATCGCCTTCTTGAGATCCCAGGCGTTACGCACCGGCGTCACCACGTCATAGCGGCCATGGATCAGCACGGCGGGTATGCCGGCCAGCCGATGCGCGTCGGCGAGAAGCTGGCCATCCTGAGCGAAGAACCCGTTATTCACGAAGTAGTGGCATTCGATGCGCGCGAACGCGAGCGCGTAGTCCGGATTGGCGAACGAGCGCACGCGGATCGGATCCTCGATCAAGGAAAGCGTGGTGCCCTCCCACACGCTCCAGGCTTCGGCGGCCAGGATATGCACGCGCGGATCGGGATCGGTGAGGCGCTTGTAGTAGGCGCCGATCATGTCGCCGCGCTCGCTTTCCGGAATGACCCGTTCGAAGGCCTCCCAGGCTTCCGGGAAAAGAGCGCTGCAGCCGTCCTGGTAGAACCAGTGGAGTTCGCTTTTCCGGAGCAGGAAGATGCCGCGTAGCACCAGCGACGTCACGCGCTCGGGATGCGTTTCGGCGTAAGCGAGCGAGAGTGTCGAGCCCCACGATCCGCCGAACAGTTGCCAGCGCTCGATCCCGAGATGGCGCCTGAGGCGCTCCATGTCCTCGACGAGATGCCAAGTCGTATTGTTCTCGATGGTGGCATTCGGTTGCGAGCGTCCGCACCCGCGCTGGTCGAGCAGGACGACGCGATAGTGCCTCGGATCGTGGAAGCGGCGCATGGCGGGATTGCAGCCGCCGCCCGGCCCGCCGTGAACGATCAGCACCGGCTCGCCGTTCGGATTGCCGCATTCCGCGTAATAGAGCCTGTGCCCGTCGCCGGTTTCAAAAAACCCCTCGTTGAACAGTTCGCGCGGCGGAAAAAGAGTGAGACGCTCTCGGGACGACATCGGGCTTCCAATTCGTTCAGGTCTTCGGCGGCATGCGGTGCTTTAGGCGCGCGGGGTCTTCTTGCGGCGCTGATAGCGCATTTCGCGATCGTATAGGATTTCTCCGCCCGGTACGCGGATATCGCGTACGAGTTCGAGCAGGCTGCGCTGGGGACCGGGTGTCGCGAGCGCGACCGCGATCGTCGCGACCGCGCCGGCCGGCAGCCCGATCGCGGCGGCAAGCGCGCTGTCGGTGCCGGTGAGGCCGGCTTCTCCGGCAATGATAGCGAGAACCGTGACGCTGAATCCGGTCACCATCCCGGCCACCGCCCCGAACTCGTTGAGGCGTTTCCACCAGATCGAAAGCACGAGCACCGGGAACGTCGATGCACCGGTCAAGGCCACAGCCCACAGGATCAGCTTGAGCGGGTCGGTCGGCGCTGCGAGCGCGAGCAGACCCGCAACCGCGGCCGCCATGCCGAGCGCGAACCGTGAAACCACGAGACGCGCGCCTGCGCCAGGTGGGTTCCAGCTGAGCCCATAGACGATATCTTCCGCGAGGATGTTGCCGAGCGCGAGCGCAACCGCACCCGCCGTCGCCAACGCGGCCGCGACGATGCCGCCCGCCGCGAGATAAACGACCGCCGCCGGCATCTGCGCTGCAATCGGCAGGCTGATGAGAACGTCGTCGCGGCTCATGTTGAAACTCGAGAGCGTGGGACGTCCCTCGCCGGTAACGGAGATGATGCCGTACGTTCGGAGTGTTTCGAACCACTCCGGAAAGCGCACGGGGCCGGCCGCGATCACGATATCGGTGAGATAGTCGCGCATCAGGATCGCGACCGCCGCGATAGTCATCATCGCGATCCCGAACAGCAGCGTTGCCCATCCGAGCGACTTGCGCGCTTCGTAGACGCCGGGTGTGCCGGCGACGCGCGGCAACAGCCACGGCGCGCTGGCGAGCCCTGCCAGAAGCGAGAGCGTCATGATGATGAAGGCAACCGGCCCGACGCTGCCGAAAGCGTCGGAATAGCGCTTGGCCAGCGGTTCGAGGCCTTCGCCCGGAAAGTCGAAGGCGAGCGCCGGCGGCAGAATGATCGGAAGCCCCTGGGCGGCCTCCGCGCGTCCGATCACGCGCAGCACGGGGCCAGCAGAGAGTTGCGGGAAAGGCAGATTGGTGACGATCACCGCGACGATAGCCACGGGCACCAGCAGCGCGATCAGCGCCGCAATGCTTTGCGCGGCAGACGACCACGCGAACGAGCGCATGCCGCCGGCTGCGAGCGTCAGCACCACGATCATCACGAGCGTCATCACCGCGATGCCCGTCGGCATCGGATAGAACCAGGTGGCCGCATGGGCGCCGATCCGGAGCTCCGCCGCCATCACCAGCAGCATCGGCACGGCGAGAATACTGGCGGAGACCAGGCGCAGCGTGCGGCTTTCGAACCGCTTGCCGAGATAGCTCGGAACCGTGAACGCACCGAATTTGCGAAAGAACGGCGCCAGCAGAACGGCCATGACGACGAAACCCGCAAGGCCGCCGATGACGAGGCAGAGCGCATCAAAGCCGATCAGGAAGAACGCGCCGGTGATCGCGACGAGGCCGGTCGCGCCGAGCGCAGTCTGTGCGAGCACGAGGCCCGTGTAGAACGCCGGCACGCGCCGCCCGGCCGCGAAGTAATCGATCGGCTCTTTCGTGTAGGCGGCCATGCCGATGACGGCATAGAGCGCGATTGGCCCGGCGAACATCGCGAGCTTGAGCGTGCCGTCGCTGAAGCCGAGCCCTTCGAGAATGAGCGTGAGCAGAGTGAGCGCGATGAACGCGCTCATGAAAATTCCGAAGTACGTCCCGAGACGCGGATTGACGTAGCCGGTGCGGTGCGTGAACGGCATCGCTCAGCCCTCCGTCTTGACGTGGCGATGTCTGCGGATGTCGCGCATGGGACGATCTCCGCGTCCCTTAGACGTCCTCATGGGCACCATGCCAGTGATCGATGGCGTCCTGCCGGTTCACGAAGCTCGCCACCGTGATGACGGCGATCAGCACCAGCCCGTGCAGGCTGAGGAAATAGCCGAGCGGAAAGCCCATGAACCTGCTGGAGTTCAAGCGGTCGGCGTAGAGCGGCAGCACGATGATCACGGCCAGGAACGGTATCAGGCTGGCGAGCATCTGCCACTTCGTATGACGCCAATAGGGCTTTCGCTCGCGCCGTTCGATCATGACAGAGGTTTCTCCGCTTTGGTCCGAGTTTGAGACTGGCCATCAGGTGCGTTGCAGTTGTGGTTCCATTGAGGCGGCTCGCGCCACTGAGATACGCGCGCCAACGCACAACGTCCGGTTTGATCCCGACCGGCGGGTCGCCTAGACACCCTGATGGCTTCGGATCCTATCGATCCAGAGCGTGAATCATAGGTCTCATCAAAGATCTAGCGCGTGATTGTAATTCAAACACGCTCTAGCATGTCCTGCCGCCTCGCATGCGAGTCGGGATCGAGGATTGCTGAAGGATGCTTACTATGTCGATACTGTCCGAATTCAAAGAATTTGCAATGCGGGGCAATGTCATTGACCTCGCCGTCGGCGTGATCATTGGCGCCGCCTTCTCGCCCATCGTGGCGACCCTGGTCGAGAATATCATCATGCCGCCGATCGGCTATTTGCTGGCGGGCATAGACTTCAGCGCCCTCGCCATCACGTTGCCGACGCCCACCGGCGATGGGGTGCTGATCAAGTACGGCCTGTTTCTCAATGCGGTTTTGAAGTTCGTGATCACGGCGGCCGCGATCTTCCTGCTGATCCGCGCCATCAACAAGTTCCAGAAGCCGAAGGTCGCCGAGGCCGCAGCGCCTTCGCCCTCCGAAGTCTACCTGCGTGAGATCCGCGACGCTCTCGTCAAGAAATAGGGCTCACCCGGACGTCGCGACAAGACGGTTCTGGCCGTGCGGGCCAGGACCGTCTACGCGCGCCAGACGAGTATCTGATCGTGCCTTCAGGCGAGTGGCATCGCTGCCGCGGGCCGGCGCGGGCCGTTCGAGCCTGAAATCGCGCTGCGAAACGCCATGTAGCTTTGGTCGATGCGGGCCGAGATGGCGTCGTACCCTGCGACATGGGCGATGGTCGCCTCGGCAACCCGGTCGAGCGCCTCCGCCAGCTCCGCCGGCCAGGGAGCGAACGTCACGCCGAACGAGCGTTCGAGCACCTGTCGCGCGAGCCGATCGTGTGCGCGCATTTCGGCAAGAGAAGCCTGGTAGGCTTCCGCCGACACCGCTTCGAGGATGGCCTTGTCAGCATCGGGCATGCGGTCCCAGGCCGCAAGGCGCACGCTGAGCGAAAGGGCCGTGCCATGGCCATTGAGGCCGTTTCCGGTGGCATGGCTGAAAGCCCGTCCGGTTCCGTTGGCGAGGCTTGCGAGAACGCCGCCGGTCTCGGCCGCGAACAGGCTGCCATCGGCCAGCGATTGAGCGACCTCATCTAACGCGAGCGATAAGCCGTCGGCGCCGAGACCGCGGGCGACATCCGCACCGAGCCCCGAGGCAGTCACACGCTGGCCGGAAAAGTCGCCCAGGCCAGTGATCGGCGCACGTGACCACAGCGGCGGGGCCTCGCCCGAATGGCCCGTGAGCAGCGGCTTCCAGCCTTCCGCGCCGGCCAGGTCGTCCCAGAGCATCTGGCCGCCGCCGACGGCGAGCCAATGGGCGAAATCCTGGGCGTTGAGCCCGGCCGAGCCCGGAAGACCTGCAAAATAGGCAAACGCCGGGTGAATTTTCGCGAAATCGTGAGCCGATCCGTGCACGAGGTCGGCGTCTGCGCCGAGGTCGGTCCCGGCCGAAATTTCGATCCGGTAACGCCCGCCGGTCATCGTTTCGAAGCGGCGAACAAGCCGCCGGACGCCGTCGGCGGGGCCTTGCGGGGCGTCGGCCCAGGGCATGGACAGCCGGAGAACGGTCGCGTTGTCAGCATAGGAATTGGAAAATTCAGCTGCATTTTCAGAAGCATAAGATGCGACGGGAGATGCGGCTGCAACGGCAGCTCCACCACTCGTGATCAGGAACTCGCGACGATCCATCGTTCAGTACTCCCCCTCGTCACCCCGGCAGCGATCCGGCAGCATCAAAGCCCAACCACGGGCCGAAAACAACGGCCTGGCGGCCACGCCAACGGGTTGTTCAGCTTATTACAAGCAGAGAAGTCGGATTAACGACGTCTTATCCTATGGGCACTACCGTGGTGAACGTCCTCAGAAGGTTTGGCGTTTAGTCCGTATGTTTACGAGTGGTCGGAGTAAAGGCAACACGGCTAGCCTGATACAGGAGTATTCGGCGCTCATCGGAGACGCCGTCCTGCGTCAGCGGACGCGTATTGCCGAGCGCGAAGCACGCCTCGAGGCCGAGCTCGCCAACCGCGTCAAATCCGAATTCATCTCGAACATGAGCCATGAGCTGCGCACGCCGCTCAACACCGTGCTCGGGTTCTCGAAGCTCTTGAAGGAGCACGGCGATCGCAAGCTCTCCGAGAGCGACATCGTCGAGTATGCAGGCCTTATCCAGCACGCCGCCGATCGGCTGCTGACCGTCATCAATGACATCCTCGACATCTCGAAGCTGCAGAGCGGCACTTACGCGCTCGACGCCTTCGAGGTCGATATCGGGCAGGTGCTGCGCGACTGCATCGAGGAGGCGACTCCCGCCGCCGAAGAGGCCGGCATCGCGATCTCGCCGCGCCTTGCTTATTCCATCCCGCCGATCCGCGGCGACGATACCAAGCTCGCCCAGATCTTCCGCAACGTGATCTCGAACGCGCTGAAGTTCACGCCGCGCGGCGGCAGCGTCACCGTCGAGCTGCGCGAGCAGAGCAACGGCGGCGTATCGATCTCCGTGCGCGACACCGGCATCGGCATGACGCCTGAAGAAGTCCACATCGCGCTCGAGCCGTTCGGCCAGGTCGACCGAGCCCGCTCGCGCTTGCGCGAAGGCGCGGGGCTGGGCCTCACCATCGCCAAGTCGCTGGTCGAGCTTCATGGTGGCGAGCTTCTGATCACCAGCGTCAAGGACCGCGGCACCGACGTGACCATCTCGTTGCCGCCGGCTCATCAAGTTTCCCGTATTGGCGCGCGCGATGCCGTATTCGGCACCGGCCCCAGCATCTAGAGAGCAAGAAGAGCAGTCCAATGCAGCCGGCCGCGCCGCCCAAAGAGCCCCAGTACCACGTGCTGCCGCGATCGATCGGGCGTATTGCTTCGGTCACCGGCGGCAAGGCCGTCTTGCTGCTCGACGTTTCGCACGAGAACGATCCCAAGAGCCGCGCCGATCGCCCGGAGATGGGCACGTTGCTCGCAATCGACACCGGCGTGACGACCGTCCTTGCAACCGTCTCGGCCTTGAGCGTGCCGGTCCCGGCCCACGGCAACGAGCAGGAGATCCGCATTGCCGAGCTGTGCCTCGTTGGCGAGCTGTACAAAAGCGCCGATGGCCGGCCCGTGAATTTTCAGCGCGGTACGACGTCTTACCCGACGCTCGGAGATCGCGTGCGCTTTGCCACCAAGTACGAGCTGCAGCTGACCTATACTGGCGCGGACAAGAATGCCGTTCGCATCGGCTCGATCCGTCAGGACAGCTCGATCCCCGCGATGATCCGCGTCGACGACCTGCTCGGCAAGCATTTCGCGATCCTGGGCACCACCGGCACCGGCAAATCGTGCTCGACCGCGCTCATCCTTCGCGCGATCCTGGAGCGTACGCCCAACGCGCACATCGTGCTGCTCGATCCGCACAACGAATATGCGACAGCCTTCGGAGAGCGTGCCGAGGTCATCTCGCCGCGCACGCTGCAATTGCCGCTCTGGCTTCTGAACTTCGAGGAAGCGGTCGAGGTGCTGGTCGGCGATGCCGAGCGCAAGGGCGAGATCGAGATCCTGCAGGATCTGATTCCGCTGGCCAAGGCCCGCTACAATGCCGGCCGCGCCGCCAGCAACGATCCCCAGAAGCTGCGCAAGCCCGGGCTCGACGGCTCGAAGTTCACCGTCGATACGCCGGTCCCCTACCGCATTTCCGATCTCACTGCCCTGATCGACGAGCGCATGGGCAAGCTCGAGAACCGCAAGGATCTCGCGCCCTACCGCCAGCTCAAGACCCGCATCGAGACCTTCGTCCAGGACAGCCGCTACGCCTTCATGTTCGGCTCCGTCACCGTGTTCGACGGCATGACGCAGTTTCTCTCGCGCATCTTCCGCGTGCCGGTAAACGGCAAGCCGATCACCATCCTGGAACTCACCGGCCTGCCGCCGGAAGTCGTCAACGTCGTCGTTTCGGTGTTGTGCCGCATGGCGTTCGATTTCGCGCTCTGGGGCGAAGGCAAGGTCCCGGTCACGGTCGTCTGCGAGGAGGCGCACCGCTATGTGCCGCTCAATTCGCAGACTGGCTTCGAGCCGTGCAAGCGCGCCATCGCCAAGATCGCCAAGGAAGGCCGCAAGTACGGCGCGTCGCTCTGCATCGTGACGCAGCGGCCGGCTGAGATCGACCCGACCATCCTGTCCCAGTGCAACACCGTGTTCGCGCTACGCATGTCGAACGAGCGCGACCAGGCTATCGTGTCGTCTGCGGTCGCCGATACCGGCACCGGCCTGATCGAGTTCTTGCCCGCGCTCGGCGCCCGCGAGGCGATTGCGTTCGGCGACGGCGTGCCGATCCCAGTCCGCATCAAATTCGACGAGTTGCCGGCCAACGCGCTGCCGCGCTCGACGACGGCCCGCTTCACCGAGAGGTGGCAGGAATCCCTTGGCGACGAAAGCTTCCTCGAAGCCGTGGTCGAGCGCTGGCGTGCAGCCGGTGTTTGCGGCCAGCTCGACGCCACCCAGCAAGCCCAGCTGCTGGCGGACACGGTCAATATTCCGATGTCCGGGTCGACGTTGCGACGGCCGGACGCGTTCGCGCCGGATCGGACCGGGTTCGAGCGGTCGACGTCGGAGCGCGCTCCGCCCGAGCGCCGCGGTTTCGAATTTGAAAGCCCCGCCGCTGTGGCGGAGCCGGTGCCTGCGCCGGCCGAGGCCGCGCCGGCAGAGCGCGAAGAAACCCCGCTACGCCGGGTGCTGGCCGATCGCCTCGGCTCCTCTTACACGCCGCCTGCCGAGCAGCCGGCGCCTCCACCCCGCGCGCCCGATGCGCCGCTGGGCCAACCCGGCACCAACGCACGCCTTGCCTTGCGCGAGCGTCTGCTGAAGCCCCACTTGCCACGTTGAGAGGCTGCCCTCAGGCAGTCTCCTCGCTCGTTGCTGGCTTGCTGTCCCTTTCGCGCCAAGCTTCGTCGTTATTGAGCACGTCGAGGATCGGCGTCAGCCCTTCGACATCGACCAGCCGGTAGACCTCGATGTCACGCCGTGCGGCCTCGGTCCACCCGGCGATGGTGAGGGCCTTCTCCGCCTTTGAGAACAGCCCGTGATTGCGCAGCGGCGCAGCATCACGAACCGCCGCGTCGCGTGCTTCCGAATCCGGTCCGCTCGTCTTGCCATGCTTGTCGAGCCAGCTCTTGCGGATGTTTGTGAGGTCGGTGTCGCTCTCGAGCGATTCTTCGTCTTTGAGCTTCTGCAACTCGCTCTTGGTCAGCTTGAACCAGCCCGGCTTCGGCCACTCGACGAGGTTGAGATCGTCGAGCACGCCTGCGAGCTGATTCATGGCCAGCGCCTTCGCACCCTCCGCCTCGGAATCCGCGCTGTAGAGATTGGGGATTACGAGATAGGAGTGCGTCTTGTGGTAGATGAAGTGGCGGCGCACCCACTCGATATCTGCATCAGGAGCGCGCGCGATGGCTGTTGCGATGGCAGCCTGGATCGCGCGCCGCTTGTCGCCGGCCATTTCTGGCCGCCGCGCCGGCGGGTTGAGGATCGCGAGCACCAGAAGGCCGAAGTCGATGCCGATCGAGGCCAAGAGCGCGATCAGATCGCGGCCGGTGATCGGATCACCCGCGTCGGTCGTCGTCGCGGGGTCGGATCCGAGCGTAAAGACGAAATGGCCGAGGCTATAGCCGTAGGCGCCGATGTTGCGCCACAGGTTCTTGACCGCATTGGCGACACCGGCGGGACCTTCGCTGAAGGCTGCGTCGCGCAGCTTCACGTCCGCCGGCTGGTTTGCCTGATCGGCGGCTTGCGTCAGCCGCTGGGCGAGCGTCGGATCATAGCAGGAGAAGCCTGGCTGACCCGGCGCTACGGAAACAGATTCCGCGAGCGCACGCATTTCCGCCGCCGTCGACTTTCCGAGCTCGTTCGAGCGCGCTGCGATGTTGCGGGCCGAGCCGCGGATCTGCGACGCCATCGCCTCGAAATTGCGCTGACGTTCCTCGACACTCTGGCCAGCGAGCGATTGCGCGCTCTGGCGAAGCTGCTCGACCTCTGCCTGCACCGGTTCGAGCCAGGAGCGCACCATTCCGTCGCGCAGCGTGGCGACTGAGTCCCGCACGCCCCGCCGCGCATTGTAGAGCGGTCCGCGTCCGGCGCCCGACGAGGTGCCGCAACTTCCGCCGCTGCTCTCCTCGCGCGCCATCTGGCTTTCCGACCACGAGACGACGTTGTCGAGCTGGGAGCGCACGGCATCGAGCCGCGCCGCCACCACGGCGCTCGCGTCGCGCGCGTCTTCTTGCAATCCGGAGAGCCCGGTGCGGGTCGCTTCCTGCCCCGAAATCAGGCTCCACCAGAAGCCGTAGCCGAAGCCGATCGACCAGATGGCGAGGAAGATGTAGAGCACGAACATGATGATGCGGTCACTGAAGTCGCGTCCGGCGCCGAATGTCTCGCGCAGCGCAAGCCACATCAGGAAGGTGAGTGCCACGACGACGCCGATCACCAGCACATCATTGGGGATCGACATCGAGCCGGCGTCGGTCGGGGTGTCCGAGACGCCGATGATGAAGTCCCGCATGCCGTGCCAGGTGGCATAGCCGGATAGGAACAGCAGCATCAGCGAGGCGACGCCGATCATCATGTTGCGGCCGAGAACATAGTCCAGGCGCTTCCGCCAAGACGTAGACGGCTTCGATGCAGCTTCGGCCATGACGCAAGACCCCCGGCGGACTAACAGCTCCCAGACGGCCGCAGACTAGGGGAAAACAACAGGACTGTCCCGGCGCAACCTCAATCGCGCCGCGCACGCCGGGCTAGGCGTAGCATCGGCGCAACGCCTGGGAAGGATTTACGTCAGCGCTTCTGCTCGCCGGGGCGGATCTCGATGACACGGCCCGCCTCGGCGGCCGGTGCGTTCTGGCTATCCGCGGAGGGCTGTGGCGCGCGCGGAGGCTCTGCCGCGCGGCTGGAGGCCGGCTCGTTCTGGATATCGTCCGTGGGTCGCGCTGGAGCCGACACCCCGCCGGCAGGGGCTATCCCGCCATGAAGCTGCTCCAGCTTGCGGAAACGTTTCCAGGTCACCGGAATGGCGGCGAGATAGAGGATCGTCGCGATCGAGAGCGTCGCGTACGGATAAGTCACGAGGCACGCGACGACCAGCATGACCAGGATGAAGATCGGAAGCACCCAGTCGCGCGACAGCCGCTCGCCGAGAAGCTTGCCGGAGTAGGTCGGGAGGATCGACACCATCATCACGCCGATAATCATCGTGTAGGCGAGCACGAGGTTGAGCAGCAGCGGCGAGTCTCTGAGGTCGAGGCCGAGGTGGGCGAGATAGATCGGCAGCAGCACGACAATGGCCGCTGCCGGCGTCGGCACGCCCATGAAGAAGTCCGACTGCCATTTCGGCCGGTCGTCGTCGATGGTGGCGTTGAAACGGGCAAGGCGCAGGGCGGAAGCGAGCGCGAACAGCATGACCGCGATCCACCCCAGGCTCCGGTGCTCACCGAGGCCCCACGTGAAGATCATGATCGCGGGTGCGACGCCGAAGTTCACGAAGTCCGCGAGGCTGTCGAGCTCGGCACCGAACCGAGACGAGGCCTTGAGCAGCCGCGCGATACGCCCGTCGAGGCCGTCGAGCAGGGCCGCGAACACGATCGCCGCAAGCGCGAAATCGTAGCGCCCTTCGATCGACATGCGGATCGACGTCAGGCCCGCGCAAAGCCCGAACAGCGTGAAGAAGTTCGGCACCATCATGCGCACGGGGATGCGGGCGTGGCTGAACATCCGCCGGCGACGCCTGCGCCGCGTTTCCTTCTCGAGTTGCGGTACGATGGGGTCCATGATGGTGCTCTCCTCGGCCAGCGTCTCGTGCGCTTCGAGTGCTGCCGGCGACGACACTAATGCCGGCGCGCCTCGCGTTCAGGTTCCGTCGATCTCAAGTCCGAAAGCACGGTCTCGCCGCCGATCGCGCGCTGCCCGACCGCGACTGCCGGGAAGGCGCCGACCGGAAGGTAGGTATCGACGCGCGATCCGAAGCGGATGAGCCCGAACCGCTCGCCGACGCCGATGTTGTCGCCCTCCGCGGCGAGCGTCACGATGCGACGTGCCACGAGCCCCGCGATCTGCACAACGGCGACTTTCGTACCCGTAGCGGTCTCGATGACGATCGTGCGGCGCTCGTTCTCCTCGGAAGCCTTGTCGAGTGCGGCATTGAGAAACGCGCCCGGAATATAGAGCGAGCGGATGATGCGTCCGGCGAGCGGCGCGCGCTGGATGTGGACGTCGAACACCGAGAGGAAGATCGAGATGCGAACGCGTTCCTCGTCGCCGAGGCCCAGCTCTGCCGGCGGGCGCAGCTTTTCGATCAGCGAGACCTTGCCGTCTGCCGGCGCGACGATCAGGCCGTCACGCAGCGGCGTCACGCGGTCGGGGTCACGGAAGAAGTAGATGACCCAGCCAGTGATGAGCGCCGCGATCCAGCCGAGCGGCGGCCACAGCCAGAGCAGGATCAACGTCACCACCAGTGCGATGCCGACGAACTTGTGGCCGTCGCGATGCACCGGCGCCAGGCTGTCGGTGATGGTGTCGAGCAAGGAATGGCGATCGGACAATGTGGTCTCCTGATCCGCTTTCATGTCATTCGGCCCGCGTTTCGGGCCGGAAAAATAACCAGTATAGCCGATCGGGGTACGCCCGACCGCCGCATCATAGCGGAAATGTCGATCCTTAGAACGGAATGGCGACGAACCGCGTATCGCCCTTCACGTCCTCGACCAGCAGCAGCACGCTCTTGCCGCCTGCCTTCTTCACCTTATCGATGGCCTTCTCGATGTCGGACGGCGACTTGACGGCCTCCTGCTGGGCTTCCGTGATGACGTCGCCAGATCGGATGTTCTTGGTCGCGGCCGGGCTCGAAGGATCGATCTCGGTCACGATTACGCCGTTGACCTTGGGGTCGAACCCGAGCCGGCTTTTCATCTCGTCGGAGAGCGGGGCGAGCGTGAGGCCCAGGATGGCGGTGGACGGCTGCTGCGGCTCTTCTTTCTTTTCTTCAGCCGCAGGCTGCGGGTTGCCTTCCTCCTCGTCGAGCATGCCGACGGAAACCGAAAGCGTTTTCTTTTGGCCCTGCCGCAGCACCTCGACATCGACCGCCTTGCCGATCGGCGACTGGGCGACGAGCTTGGGAAGTCCGCGCATCGTGGTCACGTCCTTGCCGTCGAACTTCAGGATGACGTCGCCGGCCTCGATGCCGGCCTTGGCCGCCGGGCTGTCCGGCGTGACGCCGGCCACCAGCGCGCCGGTATTCTCCGGTACGCCCAGGCTTTCGCCGATGTCTTCGCTGATCGACTGGATTTTGACGCCGAGCCAGCCGCGCTTGACCTGGCCGAATTCCTTGAGCTGCGAGACGACCGTGGTCACGGTGTCGGCGGGAACGGCGAAGCCGATGCCGATGGAGCCGCCGGTTGGCGAGATGATCGCCGTGTTCACGCCGATCACTTCGCCGGCCATGTTGAACAGCGGGCCGCCCGAGTTGCCTTTGTTGATGGCGGCGTCCGTCTGCAGGAAGTCGTCGTAGGGGCCGGCGTTGATGTCGCGCTGCTTGGCCGAGATGATGCCGACCGTCAGCGATCCGCCGAGGCCGAACGGATTGCCGATCGCCATCACCCAGTCGCCGACCTTGATATTGGCGGACGAGCCGAACTTGACGTCGACCAGCGGCTTCTTGGGCGTGACCTTGAGCAGCGCGATATCGGTTTTGGTATCGCGGCCGATCACCTTGTCGACCTTGAGCTTCGATCCATCGTGGAAATTGACGATGATCTCGTCGGCGCCTTCGATGACGTGGTTGTTGGTGACGACGAGCCCCTCGACGCCGTCGATCACGAACCCAGAGCCGAGCGAGGAGACTTTCCGCTCCGACGGCGGCACGCGTCCGCCGCCCTTTTTGTTGAAGAAGTCCTCGAAGAAGTCCTCAAACGGAGAGCCCTTCGGCACCTTCGGCAGCGGAACGCCTTCCGGTCCCTTGGCGATCTGGCTGGTCGAGATGTTGACGACCGCGTCAATCAGCTTTTCGGCGATGGGCGCGACCGATTCCGGTCCCCGCTGCGCAGCCGCTGGCGGCGCGCTGATCGCGAGCCCGGCCAAGGCAAGGCCCAGAACGGGGAAGAGTGAAAATCGGCGCATCGCGCCGCGCGGGCATGGCCTAGAGGTCGTCGTCATCAGGAACTCCTTCTCAAGACCATGGTCGCGTTGGATTTTGTCAATCTGACGTATGAACCGCGGGTTAACCCGCGACCCATCCCGCCGGACGAATACCGGGAAGCGCTGTCATCGTCAGGAAAATGCGACGCGCGGCGAGCCCGGCGCCCGGCCCACCCCAAAGTGTGAGATCGCCAGGAGGCTGTCAACGCGCCAGAAAAGAAGGGAGGGCCCGGAAAAGTTACCCCCTGATCATCCAAACCACCAAGGCGCCGACGGCGACCGCCACCCAGCCCGCCTTGCGCAGGGTATCCTCGGGCGTCGCCACGGCTGTTGCCAGAAGGCGGCGCCCGAGATCAGGGGACAGAGCCCAGATCAGGCCCTCGATGACGAGGACCAGACCGAGCGCAACGATCAGATCGCTCATTGCTTCGCGGGGGCTGCTCCCTGCGGGTTGGAGAAGTACTTGAAGAAGTCGCTGTCGGGCGAGATCACAAGCCGCGTGTCGCCGGGCTTGAGGCCCTGCTCATAGGCTTGCATCGACCGGTAGAAGGCGAAGAAGTCAGGGTCCTGGTTGAAGGCTTCCGCGAAGATGCGGTTGCGATCGGCTTCGCCCTGACCGCGCAGCTCCTCGCCCTTGCGCGTCGCTTCGGCCTTGATGACCGTTACTTCGCGATCGGCGGTTGCCTTGATGCGGTTGCCTTCGCCGGTACCCTGAGCGCGGAACTCGGCGGCTTCCCGCTGGCGTTCGGCGCGCATCCGGTCGAACACGCTCTTCTGGTTCTGCTCCGGCAGGTCCGCGCGCTTGATGCGAACGTCCACCACCTCGAGACCGAAATCGCGGCCTTCTTCGTTCACGTTCGCGGCGATCTGCTTCATGAGCGCCTCGCGCTTGTCGCGCACAACGTCCTGGAACGTCGAGGCACCGAGCGCGCGGCGAAGCGCGGATTCGACGATCGGTCCGAGCCGCGAGCGCACCGCGCCTTCATAGCGCAGTGTCTGATAGAACTTGAGCGGATCGACGATCTTGTAGCGCGCAAACGCATCGACGATCAGACGCTTCTGGTCGGAGGCGGTGACCTCCTGCGTCTGCGTGTCGATGTCGAGAATGCGCTTGTCGAAGATGTCGACGGTCTCGACGAGCGGCAGCTTCCAGTTGAGGCCGGGGTGCGTCACGACGCGCTTGGGCTTACCGAATTCGAGTACCAGTGCCTGCTCGTTCTGGTGAACGATGAAGGCCGAGGCGTAGACGGCGGCACCGGCGGCGCCGAGCAGAACGACGAGAAAAAGGAGAAAAGCGCGCATATCAGTTTCCTCCCTCGTTCGGCTGGCGGCGCTGCTGGAGCTGGTCCAGCGGCAGGTAAGGCACGACGCCCTGTCCACTCTTGCCGTCGATGATGATCTTGTCGGTTCCGCCGAACACGCGTTCCATGGTTTCGAGGAAGATGCGCTTGCGCGTCACGTCGGGAGCCTTCTTGTATTCTTCATAGACCTTGAGGAAGCGGGCCGTCTGGCCCTGTGCTTCCGCGACCGTCTGCTGCTTGAAGCCTTCGGCGGCCTGGAGAATGCGTTCGGCTTCGCCGCGCGCTTCCGGAACCACCTTGTTGGCATAGGAGAACGCTTCGTTCTGGAGGCGCTCCTTGTCGGCGCGCGCCGCCTGGACGTCGCGGAACGCGTCGATGACGTCGCCCGGCGGGTCAACTTTCTGCAGCGTCACTTGGTCGATCTGGATACCGGCCTGATACGTGTCGAGCGTCTGCTGAATGAGCTGCAGCACCGCCGCTTCGGTCTTCTGGCGTGCTTCCGTCAGGATCGGCTGGATGTTGGATTGCCCGACGACCTCGCGCATGGCGCTCTCGGACACTTCCTTCACGGTGTTGTCCGGGTTCTGGATGTTGAACAAGTACTGCGCGGCATCCTTGATGCGCCAGTAGACGACGAAGTCGATGTCGACCGTGTTCTCGTCGCCGGTCAGCATCAGGCTCTCTTCCTTGACGTCCTGAATGCCGGCGCCGCCGAACCCGCGCTCGAAGCTCGCCGAACGCATGCCGATCTCGGTGATGTTCTGGCGCGTGACCTTGGGGCGCACGACCTCTTCGATCGGATAGGGAAGGCGGAAATGCAGACCCGGCGGTTCCTGCCGCACGAACTCGCCGAAGCGCATCACGACGCCGAGCTCATCGGGATCGACGCGGAAGAAGAACGCGTACCAGCCCACGACAGCAGCAGCGACAACCGCCGCAAGGAACGCCAGCGGTCCGGGAACGCCGCCGCCATGCATGACCTGCTTCATGCGATCCTGGCTGCGCTTGAGCATCTCTTCGAGATCGGGGGGCTGGTTGCCGGGACCCTGGCCCCAGGGACCGCCGCCTCCGCCGCCGCCCTTCCAGCCGCCGCCGTTTCCGCCGCCGCCGCTCTGATTGCTCCAAGGCATATATTGTGGCCCTTTGATTGTGGATGATGGCCGGAACAGCGGAGTGAGGAGGCCAGTCTCAGGCGTCCTGGATCGCTTTAAGCCCCGGATGGGAATTGCGCTTCGCTTATAGGGTAGGACCCCCTTCGAAGCAAATCCGCCGCGTAGAAATTGGTTCGCGGGCGCTCGCCGTCAAGGCCGCCATGCTGCAATTCGCCCTGCAACTAAGTCTCTAGTTGCGTTCGAGTATCCTTAGGGTCGCCGTTGCGTCGTCCTTTTCCCCTGCCGGAAGCTCCTGGCGGTCCGTTTCGGTCCACTCGGAGGGGTCGAAATCGGGAAAGCGGACGTCTCCCTCCGGCTTGGCATGGATCGTGGTCCAGTAGATCCGGTTTGCCCGTGGCAGGGCGGCCCGGAACACGTCGGCTCCTCCGATAACCATGATCTCTTCGGCCCCGCGCGTGAGCGCGAGGGTCCGCGCAAGGGTGATCGCATCCGCGAAGTTGTCGACGACGCTGACGCCCTCGGCCTCGAAGAACGGGTCGGTCGTCAGCACGATGTTGTCGCGCAAGTCGAGCGGCTTCTTGAGCGACTGGAACGTCTTGCGTCCCATGATGATCGGCTTGCCGAGTGTGAGGCGGCGAAAGGTTTTGAGGTCGGCCGAAAGCCGCCACGGCAATCCGCCGTTGGCGCCGATCACGCCATTCTCGGCAACAGCAACAATGAGTGAGATTTTCAAGCTCGTAAAAACCTTTTGCTAGCGACGGAAACAGAACAGAATTCGCGGGGCGCTCACCGCATTTAATCCGTCACACTGGCTTAGGCCGGTGTCCAGACAAACGAATTGTCAACCGAGGTCTAAACCGCCACCGGGGCCGCGATGTGCGGATGCGGATCATAGCCTTCGAGCATGAAATCCTCGTAGCGGAACGCGAAGATCGAGCGCACATCCGGGTTGATCGTCATGCGTGGCAGCGGGCGCGGCGTGCGCGTAAGCTGCAGGTCCGCCTGCTCCAGGTGATTGGTGTAGAGGTGCGCGTCCCCGAACGTATGGACGAACTCGCCCGGCTTGAGGCCTGTCACCTGCGCCATCATCATCGTTAACAGCGCATAGCTCGCGATGTTGAACGGCACGCCGAGGAACACGTCCGCCGAGCGCTGGTAGAGCTGGCACGAGAGCCGCCCCTCCGCCACGTAGAACTGGAATAGGCAATGGCACGGCGCCAGCGCCATGTCTGGGATGTCGGCCGGGTTCCACGCCGAGACGATGATGCGCCGGCTGTCGGGATTGGTTTTGAGCGTATGAACGACCTCGCTGATCTGGTCGATGGTATGCCCATCAGGCGCCGCCCAGCTCCGCCACTGCTTGCCGTACACCGGGCCGAGGCTGCCGTCCTCGCGCGCCCATTCGTCCCAGATGCGCACGCCGTTGGCTTTGAGGTAGCCGACATTGGTATCGCCGGCGAGAAACCAGATCAGCTCGTGGATGATCGATTTGACGTGCAGCTTCTTGGTGGTGACGAGCGGGAAGCCGTCTGCGAGATCGAACCGCATCTGATGACCGAACACCGACAGCGTGCCCGTGCCGGTGCGATCGGACTTGGCGGCACCTTCGGTGCGGACGCGGCGGAGAAGATCAAGATAGGGCTGCATGAGTGATTCCTAGACCATGATCGCTTCCGATCCCATCAACTCGAGGACTCAAGGCGCGAAATGGTAGACGATCGCGAGCGAGAAGGCGTTGATCGCCCCGTGCGCGATCACCACGGCCGACATCGCGCCCGTGCGCTTCATGATCCACGAAAGCCCGATCCCTGCAAGAAAAACGCTCGCCAGGCCAGGCCAGGAATAGCCCCAATGCAGAAACGTCCACAGCAGAGATGAGATCACCGCCGCCGGCCAGTAGCCGAGGCGGGTTTTTGCAAGCGCAGAGAGCAGAAACCCGCGGAAGGTCAGCTCCTCCCACAGCGGCGCCAGAACGACGGCCGCGAGTACCACTCCCCACCAGTTGGGCGACCTCAAACCCTCGAGCAGCCAGCGCCCGTCGGTGAAAAGATCCAAGCCCGCGAGGCGATAGAGCAGAATTTCGATCGGCCCGATCAGCACGATCAGAAGCAAACCGAGGCCGACCGCCGTGAGCACGTCGGTCTGCGGCGGCAGAAGGCGCAAGGTCCCCGCGCGCCCAGTCTTCCAGCCGGCCGCAAGCCAGAGAATGGCGAGCGAGAACAATTGCCCGATGATCATTTGCGCGAGAAGAGACGGCGAGGCGAGCGAAGGGCCGCGGGAGCGCCATCCCGCTCCGTCGACAGCGATGAGGCCGGAGTTTTCGGCAACCACCCAGGCAATGCCGACAAGGACCGGCGCGAGGCTGACCAGCACCGTCACCGTCAGCGCAGCATATGGCCCCCAGGGCGTGTCCGGCCGGTAGGCTGGCCGTCCGGCATCGTCGAGCGTCGTATCGGACATTGGGAACCTTTGGAAAATGGAGCGAGAGTCGCAGCATCTGATCGCTGAAATGGCACTTGTAAGGCCTTCACATCAAGCGACAACGTGACAGTCCGAAGGCCTGAGCACAGGCACTTTTATTTCTAATCCTCTCAGCATATATTTAGCGGGCCGGATTCGTCCGGCTATGGCGATAAACGCGATCGTAATAAGCCGTTCGGACCCGGGGGCAGTACCCGGCGCCTCCACCACCAGCTCATTTCCGGCGCACGTCGGTAAAGGCAGCGAGTGAGCTGATGATGGGGGCGAACTAGGATCGACGAGGGTGTAAAGGATTTAGCTTTTGCTCGGCATGATACCGCCGTCATCGGGTCATTCAGAATAGTTGCCAATGACAACTATGCTGAGGCTGCTCTCGCTGCGTAATGCGGCGCGAAATGCCTAACTACTAAAGTCCTCGCTCCTAGCCGAGCAAGGCGCGGTCGGGGAGGCACCGGGCAACAGAAGCCTCCCACTCATCTGCGCTCCTGGGGGAATTGAAGCGCGATCGGGCACGAAGCGGCACGCATGACGGTTGAGTCGACGATCGACTATGAGGGACTCGCGCAGGAAGCGATGCGCGGAGTCGTACGCAAAGTTATTGCCAATACCGCCAAGTCCGGATTGGCCGGCGATCATCATTTCTACATTTCCTTCGACACCGAAGCGCCCGGCGTCTCGCTCTCCAAGCGGCTCAAGGAAAAGTATCCGCGCGAGATGACGATCGTGCTGCAGCACCGCTTCTGGGATCTTTCGGTCACCGAGGATCGTTTCGAGGTCAAGCTGACGTTCGACGGCATTCCGGAACGTCTCGTTGTCCCGTTCGCGGCCATCAAGGTCTTCTTCGATCCGTCGGTCCGTTTTGGCCTGCAGTTCGAAGATCCGAACGCGAGCCCCGAGGCCCGCTCGCAATCCGGCGCTGCCTCGTTCGATCCGCTGGCGCAGCGCGCGACGCGCTCGTCTCATACCCGCAAAGCCACCCGCAGCCCGAGAAAGTCGCAATCGGCGGACGATAGCGCCGAAAAATCCGCAAACGCCGGCGAAGAAGCTGTTACGCAGCCTCCGGTCGAGACCTCGACTGCTGCCAATGCGTCGCCTCCGGCACCGACGCCCCTATCAGCCGCCAAATCTACGACGAAGCGTCAAGAGACGGCTGAAGATGCGGAGCCCGCGTCGGGCGATGAAGAGGCACCGGCAAAATCCGGCGGCGCCGAGATCGTCAGTCTCGATAAATTCCGCAAGAAATAGCGCCGCGATCTGGCACGGCCATATATGCGCGAAGCGGGACTGCTGATCGCAATCCCGCTCCAAAGTTTATAGGATCCGAAGAGTGTTTTAGCGCCGCCCGAGCGGATGCTCGAAGCGTTCGCGCGCCCATCGCCTGTCGCGACGGTAAGGACGGTAATAATAGCCGTCATCGTAATAGCTGTAGCGCGGATAGTAATAGCGGCGGGGATAATACCCATACCCGTACCCATATCCGTAAGAAGGCCCGATATAGAGGCTAAAGCCTCTGCCGCCACGATAGCCCACGGGTTCGACGGCTGCGCTTTGATCAGCCGTTGCCCGGTCGAGCGCGGCTGCACCAGCAGACAACCCGCCCGCCTGTGCTGTTGCACCGAACGTGCTGGCCGCCAAAAGCGCGGCAGCTGCAAGAGCGGCTTTGGTGTGCGTGAAGCGAATGCTCATGACGATGCTCCTTGCGAAGCCTGCCGAAGGACGCTTCGGCGTCTTCGCTGTTGTTTGGAAATACAAAGCCCGAGCGCGCTCAAAGTTCCTGAACGCCAACTTTCAAACCCAGGAATTGGATGAACGGACGTTCAGCAACATGGCAGCTAAGTGACTGAAAATTTTTGCATTTTCTGAAAAATTCGACGACGGAAGCGCTCCCCGCCCCGCGTTCTTCTTCCTGTAAGCCTGAGAGAAGCCGCTCACCTGCAGCGGACAGGCCAGAAACAAAGTGGAGAAGATCATGAGCACCAAGACCAAAACCGTCGTCCTCGCTGCCGCCGCTCTTCTGATGACCGCCGGCGCTTCCATGGCCGCCCCCCGCTACGACCATCGCCACGGCGGCGGCGTGAACCCGTACGAGCGGGCCGCCATCGCCCAGGCTCGGGCCAAGGTTGCCACCGTCAAGGCACGCGCCTGGCGCGACGGCCGCCTGACCTTCCTCGAGCGTGTTCAGATCAAGAATGCGGAACGCCAGCTTGCCGCGACGATCGCCCGCGCACGTCGCGCGTAAGATCCCGCAAGGCTTCGACCGCAACGAAAAAGGGCTGCCATCCGGCAGCCCTTGATCTTTGCCATTCGGCAAAATCTGCCGAGCGTCTACGCTGCAACGCGCTCCTCCGGAGCCGCAACAGGCCGTGCGGGCTTCGCTAGAAATGCCGCCAGCCTCTCGATCGAAAGCGGCCGTGAGATGAAGTAGCCCTGGGCATATGTCACGCGCTGCATCTGCTTCATAAGATCGAGCCGCTCCTGCGTCTCGATACCTTCGACTACGATTTCCCTGTCGCAGCTTCCCACCATGTCGAGGGCATGCACCAGCATGCGCGCCATAAGGCTTTCGCCCGGCGCCATCGCGAACGAGCGATCGAGCTTCACACCGTGGATCGCGAGCGAGGCGAGTCTATGGATGCTCGAGTAGCCGCTTCCGAAGTCGTCGATGTAGGTGCGGATGCCCGATTGCGCGAGCGCTTCGATCTCACGTTCTGCCCGATCGACGCACAGGGCATCGCTTTCGACGATCTCGAGCGCGAGCCGGAACCGGGTGGGGTCGCGCATGAAAGAGCCGAATACGGACTGCAACGCTTGGCAGTCGAGGTCGCGCGGAAAGATATTGAAATTGACCTGCAGATGCGTCGTCGGCGGCAGAGTAGTCGAAAGCTCCAGGAAAGCGCGATCGGCAACCATCTGGGTGAATTCGAGCGTCTGCCCGGATCGCGTGACGATATCGATGAATTGGTCCGGCGCTATGATCGTGCCGTCCACGTCGCGCCAGCGTGCCAGAACCTCGCAGCCAGAGATCTCCCCGGTCTTGAGGTTGAGGATGGGCTGGTAGGCGCAGACGATCGAATCCGCGTTGAGATGGCGGCGAAAGCGAGATTCGAGCGACCAGTACTGCGAAAGCCAGCGCTGCAACGTGGTTGCTGGCCAGATCGCGTAGAAGGCGATGAGCAAAACCGCAACCAGCATGTCCACGCGCCAGGTGTGCACGAACGATGCGATGTTCATCTCCGTCGCGACGCAGTAATTATGTAATTTTCCGCATCCGATCTCGCGTGCGATCAGAAGGTTCTCGATCGCGCTGCTCTCGCTCGTCGCCTGCCGGTAAACGCCGCGCTGTCCGCTCATGTGCCAGAGGCGTCCGCCCCGACTTGAGATGACGAATTCCTTCTTCACCGCGTTCGAGAGGTTGGCGCGGAATGTCTGCATCGGGATGACGATGGCGAACGGCTCGCGATGCGCGACGATGCCCGACATGCCGGGAAGCCCGATATAGTTGAGCCTTTTGTCGATCCAATAGGAGATGCCGTCGCTTTTCTTTGTCCCGATATCAGGCTCGCCCAGCGGAAGCGCGTGCTGCGCTTGCGTGATGCTGGTCGAGCACGTGACCATTCCGTCCGGCGCGTAGATGAATTCGTTGAGGCCATCGGGTCTGAAGGCGACGCCGCGAAGCTGGCGCAGGAACTGGTCGCTGCAGGGGGCTGCGGTGGCCTCGGCTTGGAGGGCGTCGAACGCGGAGGTCAGGTCGTTGTGCAGTTTGTCCATCTGGACAAGGTCGGCAGCAACCTCATGCCTCAGCGCGTCTTGCAGCAGGTGGCGGCCGAAAAGGAACGCGCCGACGAGCAGGCACGCAGTCACGGCCAGCCAAAGCAGCAATCCAATCGCACGCTGATGGCGACCGGAAACGATCGCGTTAACAAATACTGACATCGTGACTCACAACCGCACGCGAGCGGCCCGTTGAGGCCCACTCGAGGGGATCGTCCCATGTCTGGGTAAATATTCGAACAAAACTGTCGCAGATCACCAGCTTCCGGGCACGCCCCGCACGGGGCGCGGCATGCACAACTGGGACGCCGCAACGAAGCTGCATCGGCTCCGGGATGCGCGCGCTGAACGCGCATTCCGCCGCGGTCGTCCCCGCCGCCGCCAGCACGCGTCGCTGGATTGCGGTCCGCCTTGGCGTCTGCCCAAACGCACACCTACGAAAGTCCGGAGCCTCCGAAGGTCCAAGGCCCGGTTCGCGATGCCGTATTGGTCTCCCACACGCTCCCATGCTATTGGCGACCCCAACTTTAACGCCTGAGCCCGGACTTGCGCCATGACCGAGAAAAAGACCGCCGACAAGAAAACCGCCTCCACCGGCGGTGTCCGCATCGAAACTGATACCTTCGGCGAGATCGAGGTTCCCTCGGACAAGTATTGGGGCGCTCAGGCGCAACGCAGCCTCGGAAACTTCAAGATCGGCTGGGAGAAGCAGCCGGCGCCGGTGATCCGCGCGCTCGGCATCGTGAAGCGTGCCGCGGCCGAAACCAACATGGCGCTGGGCAAGCTCGATCCCAAAATCGGCGAGACCATCGTCAAGGCCGCGCAAGAGGTCATCGAAGGCAAACTCGACCAGCATTTCCCGCTCGTCGTCTGGCAGACGGGCTCCGGCACGCAATCGAACATGAACGCCAACGAGGTGATCTCGAACCGCGCCATCGAGATTCTGGGCGGCGTCCAGGGTTCGAAGAAGCCCGTGCATCCGAACGACCACGTCAACATGAGCCAGTCGTCGAACGACACCTTCCCGACGGCCATGCATATCGCCTGCGCCGAGGAAGTCGTGCACCGGCTGATTCCGGCTTTGAAAAAACTTCACGGCGCTCTCGGCGAGAAAGCGAAGGCGTGGCATCACATCATCAAGATCGGCCGCACGCATACCCAGGACGCGACGCCTCTGACGCTGGGCCAGGAGTTTTCCGGCTACACGCAGCAGATCGAGAACGGCATCAAGCGCATTGAGATGACGCTTCCGGCCCTCATGGAATTGGCGCAGGGCGGAACCGCCGTGGGCACCGGCCTTGCTTCACCCAAGGGTTTTGCCGAGAAGGTGGCGGAGCACATTGCGGCCATCACCAAGTTGCCGTTCACCTCGGCACCGAACAAGTTTGAGGCGCTCGCCGCTCACGACGCGATGGTGATGACGCACGGAGCGATCGCGACGGTCGCCATGAGCTGCTTCAAGATCGCAAACGACATCCGCTTCTTGGGTTCGGGCCCGCGCGCCGGTCTTGGCGAGCTGGCGCTTCCCGAGAACGAGCCGGGCTCTTCGATCATGCCGGGCAAGGTGAATCCCACCCAGTGCGAGGCGCTGACGCAAGTAGCGGCCCACATCCATGGCAACAACGCCGCCATTGGCTTTGCGGGCAGCCAGGGTCATTTCGAGCTCAACGTCTTCAACCCGATGATGGCCTACAACTTCCTGCAGTCGGTGCGCCTTCTCGCCGATGCGGCCGTGTCGTTCACCGACAACTGCGTCGTCGGCATCGAGCCGCGCCTCGAAAACATCGCCCAGGGGCTCGCGAACTCGCTGATGCTCGTGACGCCGCTCAAGGAAAAGTACGGCTACGATCGCGCCGCCAAGATCGCCAAGACCGCACACAAGAACGGCACGACGCTGCGCGAGGAAGCCGTCAAGGACGGCATCCCCGCCGAAGATTTCGACGCCATCGTGCGTCCGGAAAAGATGATCGCTCCGGAGTAAGTCGGGCAGCAATCAGACCGGCGGCGGATTGCGCTCGGTGAACACACCGCGCTGGTGCCAGTAGGGATATGGCAGCGTCACGGTGCTCGCGGCATCGAGCTTGGCGACCTGCTCTTTCGTCAGGTTCCAGCCGACTGCCCCGAGGTTCTGCTTGAGCTGTTCCTCGTTGCGCGCCCCGATGACGACGGTCGAAACGGTCGGGCGCTGGAGCAGCCAGTTGAGCGCGACCTGCGGCAGCGTCTTCCCCGTCTCGGCTGCAATCTCGTCCAGGGCATCGACGATCTTGTAGACGTGCTCGTCGGAAACCGGCGGGCCGCTATCCGCGGTTGCGTGCAGGCGGCTCTGCGTCGGGAGCGGCTGACCGCGCCGGATCTTGCCGGTAAGGCGCCCCCATCCGAGCGGGCTCCAGACCACGGCGCCGACGCCCTGGTCGAGGCCGAGCGGCATCAGCTCCCATTCGTAGTCGCGGCCGATGAGCGAGTAATAGGTCTGGTTGGCGACATAGCGCGGATAGCCGTAGCGATCCGCGACCGCCAGCGACTTCATGAGATGCCAGCCGGAGAAATTGGAAATGCCCACGTAGCGGATTTTTCCGGCACGCACGAGGTCGTCGAGTGTCGAAAGCGTTTCCTCGACCGGGGTCTTGGCGTCGAAACCATGAAGCTGGAATAGATCTATGTAGTCGGTGCCGAGGCGCTTCAGCGCCGCTTCGCAATTCGCGATGAGATGAAAACGCGACGAGCCTACCTCGTTCGGCCGGTCGCTGAAACGGAAGGTGGCTTTGGTCGAGATGATGACATCCTGGCGGCGCCCTTTGATTGCTTCGCCCAGGATCTTCTCGGACTCGCCCCCCGAATAGACGTCGGCGGTGTCGAACATGGTAAGACCAGCGTCGAGACAGATGTCGACCAGGCGCCTCGCCTCGCTGGCGTCGGTATTGCCCCAGGCGCTGAACAGCGGGCCTTTGCCGCCGAAAGTGCCGGCACCGAAGCTCAACACCGGAACCGTGAAGCCTGAGGCGCCGAGATGACGATATTCCATAGTGCACTCCTGCATAGAGGTTGCGGCGGCGGCCGTAGAGGGTGATCGCTCCCGGCGCGACCGCTCGGGAGCGAGGTGGTGTCTCGGAGCCGGCATCGCAATGGCAGCTGCCGGAAAGTCCAGGGTTCTTGAGGCAAGCCCGCGACAGGCATTGGCGGAGGGCCGCTCACGACAGTATGATGTGCAAAGGGGAATCGTATGACGGTGACGATCGAAAGCCCTGTCCGCTCATATTAGCTGAAAGCTGAATGTCCGCAGAGATCGTAAATCTCCGTAAGGCCCGCAAGGCGCGCGATCGCGTGGCCAAGGAAAAGCGTGCCGAGGAAAACCGCGTGAAGTTCGGCCGCACCAAGGCCGAGCGTGAGCAGGAGGCTGCCAACAAGGCCATTAGCCTGCGACGCATCGAAGCCCATAAGCGCGACGGCGACGAGGACAACGACGCCTCCGGCGAGGACGACGGCAGCGGGCCCGGATCATGAGCTTGCACACGGCCCGCCCTGTCAAACGCTCGTTCTCGATCCGTGGGCACCGCACGTCGATCTCGCTCGAACAGCCGTTCTGGGAAGCCTTGAAGGAAGCCGCCGCCCGCGAGCGCCTGCCGCTCGCTGGCCTCATTGCGCGGATCGACGAGCAGCGCGGATCAGCCGGCCTTTCGAGCGCGGTGCGCGTTTGGATTCTGGAGTATGTGCGCTCCGCGGACGCCGTTACCAGCTACGACGGCGGCAATCGCGATTGATCGTCAGAACTGCTGCTGGAACGGCCGCCAGTTTTCGTCGGACGGCCGTTTGCGGCGCGGCGGCGGCCGTTGCGCGGCGGGTGAGGGGGCAGCTTCCGGCACGGCCGCTTCTTGCTTGGGAAGCGCGCCAGGCGGCGGCGCATCCTCGTTCAACATCTGGGATGAGCTGTCTGGCTGCGCCGGCTCAATGCCGTTGTCGGTCGCGCCGGGAGCAGGGACCGGCGGCGGAGGAGGTGGCGCGTCTTCTTCGAGCGCCCTGCGCCGTTCCGCATCCTGCCGCGCCCGCGCCTCATCCTGCTTGCGGAGGCGTTCGAGTTCGCCGACATCGAGCTCCATTTTGCGCACGACCAGTTCGCGCTCGAGCGCGCTCGCCGAAACCTGCGGAACGAGATTGGCAAAGTCGTTGAGCTTTCCGGTGTAGACGACCGTAACGGGCGGAAGCAGCGCACGGGACGAGTTTGCGGTCAGCGACTTGTCGAGCTTGGGCTCGATCTGCCATTCACTGTCGATCTTCATTGTCGCCAGTTCGACGGCGGTGACGAACGTCGAGCGCCCTTCGCCCATTTCCACCCGCACTTTTTCGAGTTTCAGCGCGCCGTCACTGATCTCGACCGGAATAGTGATCTTGCCGAGCTTCACTTCGCCTTGCTTGAGCGCGCCTCTGATGGCGTCCACAAGCCCGGTGCCGCCGCTCGGCCCCTGTCCGGTGAGGGCGGCGCGCGCGATAGCGGAAACTGCGGCCGGAGAATTGCCGTTGAGCGTGGCGTCGCCGATCGTCAGCTCGCCCTTGCCAGTGAGCGCGGAAAGCACCGCGGCCGGGCTCAGGGCTCGGCTCGAAAAGGCGACGTTGAAGGCCACGGCGTCGCCGGGAGGCGACGAGGCGCTGGCGTCCGTCGCGGCGGGGGCATTCGCGATGTCGATCTTGAGTGTGCCGTTGAGCCCGATACCCGCAGGCGCCTTCGCAAGGTCGAGCTGAGACGTGAGGCGCCCACCGACCGCCTCACCCTCGAGGCTCGCGATCTTGATTGCAGTCGGCTGAAGCTCCGCTTTGAGACGCGCATTGCCGACGGTGAGGCCGGGCTCGAGCGCGAGCGCGCGGACCGTGAGGTCGATCTTGCCGTCGAGGCGATCGAGCAGCGACAGATCGAAAGCCTGCTCCGGCCAGATGATCTCGGGAGACTGTATCGCTTCGGAGGGCGGCCGCACGCCCGCGCGAGCGGCGGGAAGGCGCGTGGCCTGCTGCGGGACCGGCGGCGTGATCGTGCCGTCGAGCCCTTGCGCGTCGGCCCGGCCCAGAATGGGCGAAAGCAGCGAGGCGAACGAAGCCTTGTTCGCGCTAAGCGTCGCATCGATGGTTTTGCGGCCGTCGTCTCGGCTCGTAATGCCGACCTCGCCGGCAATCGTGCTGTCGCCGAGCGTCACCGCATCGCTTGCGAGGTTGAGCGAGGGTCCCTCGCGGCGCACACGGATCTTGCCGCCCAGCGGAATGCCCGCCGCGCCATCGCCGGTCGAAAGTCCGGCAAGCGCAAGCGCCACGCGCGCGTCGCTGGCCGTGATGGAGAGATCTCCGTCGAGTTGTGTGTTGCCGGCTTCCGGCAGGCTGACGCGTCCACGATAGCCGAGGGCGAGGCCTTCGGCCGTTACGTCGGCGAAGGAAAGGAGGCCACTGGCGGGAACGCCGGTCGCCTTGATGACGGCGCGTCCGCCTTTGGGAGCCTCCGCGGCATCGGCCTTGATGCGGGCGTCGAACAGCGCGGCTACCAGTCCCGCGATGTCTGGATTGTCGAGGGTCGCCTGCACGTCGAGAGGCGCGCTGCGCCACTGGCTGCGGCCGCCATCGAGACGGATCGAGGCCGAGATGCGCCCGCCCTTCAGCGTCCCGTCGAAAGCCAGCGCACTCGCGTTGGCGCTGCCGCCGCCGAGTTCGAGCGAGCCTGCAAGGCGCAGCGGGGCGAGCCGGGCGAAGCGGTCGAGATCCGTGGCGGCCGCGCCGTCCGCGTCGAGCAAGGTCAGAAGTGCGCGTACGGCGGCGGCATTGGGGGCCGAGATCAAGCCCTGGATCGTGCCCTTGGGCCGTGCCGGTACATCCTTGGCCTCGCCGTCGGCTTCGACAGAGAGGCCTTCCGGCGTCGAGAACTTGAGGCGCGGGATGGTCAGCGTCCCGCGGTCGAGCCGGATGTTGGTGTCGACGTTGGTGAGGGTGCGGTTTCCGTCCACCAGCTCCGCCACCTTGAAATCGAGCGAAAGGTCTCCGGCCGCAGGATCGAACAAGGCGGCCTTCGCGGGAGCTTGCGACGCGTCGTCCGCAGCGGCGGAAGGCGTGCCGCCGAACAACAGGTTCTGCAGCACGTCGAGGCCGACGAGGCCCGACCCGAATTGCGCGACGTCGACGCGCGGCCCTTCGATTGTCATTGCGAGCTTCTTGCGCTCGCCGAGATCGAGCTTGAGCTCTCCGGCCAGTGGCGTCCCGGCGAATTCGGCAGCGGCGTCCGTGAGGGCAAGCGTGCCGTCGCCGAGCGCGAATTTTCCGTCGAGCGAGAACGCCCCGTCGCTGCGGCCGCGTCCGAAGCCGGCATCGCCAAGTCCCCACGCAAGGAAGCGGGAGAGGCTCCGGCCCGAAATGAATAGTGATCCGTCGAGGCGAGGCACTTTGCCGGTGGGCGTCAGGATGCCATCCAGTTCGAGGCGCGCACCGCCCGGGAGATCGGCGCGCACGCCTTTGAGTTCGAGCGGCCCACCCGAGCGCGAGGCGGCGAGGTGCACGTTGCCGATCGGCTCGCCGCCGAGGGTCAGCTGATCGAAATCGAGCCGCGCGTTGGTATCGGCTTCCGCGGGCAGCACGGACGCCAGAGCTTCGAAATAGCCGCGTCCCGCTTCCAGCGGCACCCGCGCATCGGTCGTATGCGCGATCCGGTCTAGGTCGAGCCAGCGCGAGGCGAGTTCCACGTCGAGCTGCATTTTATCGGCCCAGCCGACCTTGGCTTGCCCGGTGATGAGTTGGGGCGTAGCGCCCGCTTCCAGCGAAACCGCAATGTCTTTCAGCTCCACGCCGAGCGTGGTTCCGATAACCTTGGCCTTGAGTTCGAAGCCATCCGGCGGGGCGGACGCGACAGGCTGCGGGGCCGGCGCGGCCGGTGGCGCGACAGCTTCAGCGGACGATGGCGGCAGGGCGGGCGAAGCGTCGTGACTCGGCGCTGGCGAAAGCTCCGGCAAGGCCGCAGGGCTCGCCCCGCCTTTCCGCGCCGGGTTCAGAACCAGCTTCGCCGTGAGATCGCCGTCGAGCTTCGGCGTGTTTTTTATGTCGCTGAGGCGGGCGTCCAGCACGTAGGTGTTCGAGGTGCCCGGTACGCTGATGGCGGCCTTGAACCGCAAGTCGCCGTTGCTGTCGATTTTGGCGGTGGAGAGCCGAAGGTTGCGTGGTGCGCCGCCCCAGGCGACGTCGCCGTTGAACTTGAACGGCCCTTCGAGCGCTTCGGCAGTGAATTCGCCGTTGATCGCGTCGAACCGGGCGAGTTCGCTGCGCGCCGGTCCGCTCACGATGATCGCGCCGTCGCTGATCCGCACCGACTGCAGCGCGACCTCTTTCGGCGCGAAGCGGAAGGCGCCCGGAGTAATGGCAAGGCTCTTCCAGTTTCCGCTGCCGGACGCGTTGGTCGCGAGGTTGATGATGGGGCGGCGAAGCTCGACCTTGTGCGCTTCGAGTACGCCCCTGAGGAGCGGGGGAACCGAAAGCCACATCGTGAAGCTTTCGACACGGATGATGGAGTTGCCGCCCTCGTCGCCGACATCCGCGATCCGGAGCCGTTCGAAGCTTACGTAGGGGGCAGGGAGAAGCCGCACGTTGACGGCGCCGCCGGCCCGAACCTCGCGCCCGAGGATGCGGGAGGCCTCTTCTTCGAAAATCCCGCGGTAGCTGTTCCAATCGACGAAGCGGGGGACTGCGAACAGGACAGCCAGGGCCGTGATCAGAATGCCGCCGAGATAGAGGAGGGCGTTGTTCATCAGCGTTTTATCTGCTCAAAACCGTTTCACGCCTGTGGGATGGCCGCAGGCCCTTCGTTCTTCGCGTGAACGCATGGGAACAGCCCCCTTCGAGCAGCCGCTGCCGGGCAGCAGCAGCCAAGGGAGCCGATCCAGAACAAGGCCTTCGCATCGCGCGAGGGCCGAAGCATGCGTCAGCATAGCCTAACACTGATGACAAGTGTGACCCCCAATTGGGGCATTTTCCTGGGGAGTATCCTGCCTCTAGGTCGTTTTCCGTTCGTACGTGGCACGGCGCGCCGTAGAAACAGCAGGGAAGAAGGTCATCCGGCCCGGGCCGCCGACAAGGCGCAGGGGGGATGGCATCGGGCAGGCCGATCGCATTCGACAGCGTGTCTCACTCGTGGAAAGCCCGGAACGTCCTATATTTTTTGTCTGGGCCGGCTTGTCACGATGCCGGGCAACGGCGCCGGGCCATGATCACGACACGCTCCAGGGCGAAAGCCGTGGCTTACGAATTTGATTCGGGCCGCGTTTCCGTTCAAGGGAGCGTCGGGCTCTGGGTCTCATGAAATCTGGGCCTCATGAAAGAAGCGCCCGGCCACGTGCTATAGGTTCCAACCCGGCTTGCCTGCTGGCGGCCCCCAAGATCTGCAAACAAGATCCGCGAACGAGATCGCGAAGCTCCACGACGAGAGATATGCCGCACGACGACAAACATCGCGAAGACGACGACGGCGACCTTCCGCCGTTCGATCTCCCCGTAGCGCCCGAGGCCGCGCGAGACCGCCGGTCCATTTCCGAGCGCGCGCGGGCGGCGGCCATGCCTCCGTACCTCAACGGGCTCAACGCCGAGCAGCGGGCCGCGGTCGAGGCTCTGGATGGCCCGGTCCTGGTGCTAGCGGGCGCGGGAACCGGAAAAACCCGCGTCCTGACGACCCGTATCGCCCACATCCTGGCCACTGGCCGCGCCATGGGACATCAGATCCTGGCCGTCACCTTCACCAACAAGGCCGCCCGCGAGATGAAACACCGCATCGGCGGCTTGGTCGGCGGCGCGGTCGAGGCGATGCCATGGCTCGGCACGTTCCATTCGATCGGCGTCAAGATCCTGCGCCGCCACGCCGAGTTGGTCGATCTCAAATCCGGCTTCACGATCCTCGATACGGATGATCAGCTCCGGCTTCTGAAGCAGGTCATCGAGGCCGAGGGGCTGGACAAGGACCGCTGGCCGGCCCGGCAGCTTGCCGGCCTCATCGACAGTTGGAAGAACCGCGGTTTGACCCCCTCGAAGGTGCCAGCCGGTGAAGCGTTTGGATTTGCCGGCGGCAAGGGTGCGCATCTTTATGCGGCTTACCAGAAGCGCCTGAAGGAGTTGAACGCGGCCGACTTCGGCGATCTGCTGCTCGAAACGCTGCGCCTGTTCCTCGAAAATCCGGATGTGCTCGCCGACTACCACCGCCGGTTCCGCTACATCCTGGTCGACGAGTACCAGGACACCAACGTCGCCCAGTATATGTGGCTGCGTCTGCTCGCTAAGGGCTCCGACAACGTCTGCTGCGTCGGCGACGACGATCAATCCATCTACGGCTGGCGCGGCGCCGAGGTCGACAACATCCTCCGTTTCGAGAAGGACTTCCCCGGCGCCCAAATCGTCCGGTTGGAGCGTAATTACCGCTCGACCGGCCACATTCTCTCGGCCGCTTCCGGCCTCATCGCGCGCAACAAGGGCCGTCTCGGCAAGACGCTCTTCACCGACGGCGAGAAGGGCGACAAGGTCGCCGTCATGGGCGTCTGGGACGACGAGGAGGAGGCCCGCGCCATCACGCGCGACATCGAGGAGCTGCGCAAGGACGGCCACAAGCTGAACCAGATCGCGATCCTCGTACGCGCCTCGTTTCAGATGCGCGCATTCGAAGACCGCTTCGTCACCACTGGCGTACCGTATCGCGTGATCGGCGGCCCGCGCTTCTATGAGCGCGCCGAGGTGAAGGACGCGCTCGCCTATCTGGAGGTGGTGCATAACCCCGCCAATGATTTGAAGTTCGAGCGCATCGTCAACGTGCCGAAGCGCGGATTGGGTGACAGCAGCGTGGAGCGCATTCATGCGCTGGCCCGCGCCCGCGCTGTTCCGCTTTATCGCGCCGCCCGCGAGATCATCGAAACCGAAGAGCTGCCCGGAAAGGCCCGCAAGTCCCTGTCGGACCTCGTGCGCCTGTTCGAGCGCTGGCGCGGCCTCGTCGATACCATGAAGCACACCGAGCTTGCGGAGTTGGTGCTCGACGAAAGCGGCTACACCGCGCACTGGCAGGCCGACAAGAGCCCCCAGGCGCAGTCGCGCCTCGAAAACCTGAAGGAACTTGTGCGCTTCATGCACGAGTTCGAAACGCTGGAATCTTTCCTCGAGCACGTCACGCTGGTGATGGACGCCGAGCAGGGTGACGACGGCGATCGCGTCAGCCTGATGACGCTGCACGCCGCCAAGGGGCTTGAGTTCGACACCGTGTTCCTGCCCGGCTGGGAGGAGGGGCTGTTTCCGCACCAGCGCTCGCTCGATGAAAGCGGCGAGAAGGGCCTCGAGGAAGAGCGCCGGCTGGCCTATGTGGGCATCACCCGCGCCCGCCGTCTCGCCAAGGTTTCGTTTGCGCAGAACCGCCGCACGCGCGGTCTCTATCAGTCGGCGATCCCGTCGCGCTTCGTCGACGATCTGCCCGAGGGCGATACCGAGGTCCAGGAAACCAAGAGCCCGTTCGGCGGGGCTTACCAGAACTTCGGCAATCCGTTCGAGAGCGGCCGCAACCCTTACGGCAAGAGCCGCTTCGATGACGCAAGCCCTCGCTTTGGCGCGAGCTACGACACGCCCGGCTGGCAGCGGGCCCAGTCCTATGAAAAAACCAAGTCTTACGAAAAAACGAAGACGTACGAGCAGTCGCAAAACAGCAACTGGTCGCGTGACGCAGACCGGCAGCGCCAGGCCAATATGCGCCCACTGCGCCCGGCGATCACCATCGAAGGCCAGCTGATCGCGTCGTCGTCCGCGGAAGGTGCCGGCTACAGTGTCGGCAATCGCGTGCGCCACCAGAAATTCGGTCCCGGTACCGTGACCGAGGTGGACGGCAATAAGCTGACGATCGAGTTCGATCACGCGGGCAAGAAGCGCGTTGTGGATAGCTTCGTCGCCCGCATCTGATAGGGGGCAGGCGCAAAACGAGGTGCGCGAGCAAGCAGGAACCTCAGCCTGCCGTCACTTTCGTCACGTAATGGCAAGGCCGGTACTTGCGCGTTTCGACGAGAATGCGCGTGCCGGCCGGCAGCGGCGGTTGCCCGCGCGTATCGAGAAACACGACAAGCCCGCTGTCGGTCACCAGTTCGGCCGTGCTGGTCGCCCAGGCACGCACCGTGCCTTTGAAGGTGTGTATTCCCGGCTCGAACCTGTCGAGATCGTCCATTCCGTCGTCTCCCTAGTCACCCGCCCGCGCCGGCCGAGGCAGAGCTGCCCATGTTCGCTCCGCCGGCCCCGAACCTGCAATCTCGCCATCGAACCCGCAATAAGGCTTAAGTCGTTAATCCTAAGCCGTGTCTTGTCGCGTCAGCGGAACAAAGCACACGGGAATGATTTCTCTCAAGACGATCGATTGATCGCGCTTCTTTTCGACAAGAATGAGTTGCTGCGAGATGCCGCCGACGGGAACGATCAGCCGCCCCCCGGGCGCGAGCTGCGCGATCAGCGGCTCCGGGATCTCGGGCGGCGCAGCTGTCACGATAATGGCATCGAACGGGGCGTCCTCCGGCCAGCCGAGATAGCCGTCGCCGGTCCGGGCAACGATATTCGAGAATCCGAGCTGCTGCAGCAGCCGTCCCGATCTCGCGGCGAGAGGCGCACACAACTCGATGGTGAACACCTGTGCGACGAGACGGGAAAGGATGGCGGTTTGGTAGCCCGATCCCGTTCCGACCTCGAGCACCTTGTCGTCGGGATCGAGATCGAGCAGATCGGTCATCAGCGCAACGATGAACGGCTGGGAGATCGTTTGCTGGTAGCCGATCGCGGCGGGCCGGTTGAGATAGGCTTCCGATAGATGCTCGGGCGGCACGAACAGGTGTCGCGGCACGTCTCTCAGCGCGGCGATGACCCGCGGCGACAGGACACTGCGCCCGACCCACGGCACCATGTCGACCATGCGCTGCTCGACCTCGCGCACCATGGCTTCGCGCGCGGCCGTCATGTTCTCGTCCATCGCCGTCATGAGGGCTGCTGCCTCCAGGACCTGGTCGCGATTGTCGTTGCACGAAATGTTCGCGCTTCGCCCAATTCATAGTCGCAAATTCGAACGGGCGCATGTCGGTGCCGGCATGTCGCCAGCCTGTCGATGCGCCGCGCGCAATTATCTCATGTCCCGCGCGCCTCTGACATGAATTCGACGAACTCGGGCCGCATGAAGGCCATGTGCGGATTACGTTTAGCGTCAGGGAGAGTGAGCATGGTATTCAGTCGCAAGCCCGAGTCCGTTCCGGCCGAGCCCCCCGCACCGCAGCTGCGCCGGATGGATCGCGGCAACGGCGTCGAGAAGCAGCATTTGTACGCCGTCGAGGCCGCAGGAGCGGCCACCCAGTCCGTTATCGGCAACGATCTGTCGATCGAAGGACAAACCATCACCATTCGTTGCAAAGGTTCGCTGAAGGTGCTCGGCAACATTCAGGCCGATCTGCACAGCCGCCAGCTTGAGGTCGGCAAGGAAGCGATCATCCAGGGTGCGATCGCCGCCGAGACGGTCGACGTGTTCGGCCGCGTCAACGGCGCGATCATGGGCACCCACGTGGTGCTGCATGCCGGTGCCGAGGTCGAGGGCGACATTCACAGCCACCTCCTGTCGATCGAGCAGGGCGCAGCCTTTGACGGCCGCTCGCGTCGGGTCAAGGATCCGGCCGAGATCGCCCCGCAACTCGAAAAGCCGGCGACTGCGGCGTCGTATGCATCCTACAGCGAGCAGCCCCGCGCCGCCGGAACCCCGCCGGCCGTCCCATCTCACATTCATTCGAACGGCTGAGCCGGAAGGTCCACACCGGCCCTCGGACTATGCTACCAAGCACCGGGAGACGCGGCCGCGCGTCTCCCGGATCGCTTTGGGCTCCTCATGAACTATCGCCACATCTATCACGCCGGAAACTTCGCCGATGTGCTGAAGCACGCGGTGCTCGCGCTCGTCGTCGAACACCTGAAGCTCAAGGACCAGCCGTTCCGCGTCATCGATACCCACGCCGGTATCGGCGTTTATGATCTCGCGAGCGAAGAGGCGCAGAAGACCGGCGAATGGCGCGACGGCATCCGTCGCGTGCTCGCCGATACCCCGCCAGCCGAGATTGCCGCGATCCTCGCGCCGTATCTGGAAGTCGTGCGGGCGGAAAACGCCGGCCGCGACGAAGTCGTCCGCTATCCGGGCAGTCCGCTGGTCGCGCGTCGGCTGATGCGCCGGGGCGATGTGCTGGTCGTGAACGAAGCCCATCCCGAGGATGCCGCGAGCCTCAAGGCGCTGTTCGCCAAGGATGCCTCCGTCAAGACGCTCGCCATCGACGGATGGACGGCGCTGAAAGCGCTGCTGCCGCCGAAGGAACGGCGCGGCGTCGTTCTCATCGATCCGCCATTCGAGGAGCCGGGTGAATTCCGCCGTCTCGTTGAGGCGCTCGCCGCTGCTCATCGCCGGTTTGCGACCGGAACGGTGATCCTCTGGTACCCGATCAAGGATGTTAAAATCACGCGTGCCTTCGCGCGCGATGCGGCAGCTCTCGGCATTCCGAAGCTTCTCTCGGCGGAACTGTTCGTGCGCGCGCCGCGCGCCGAGGGTGAGCTGCCGGGTACCGGCCTGCTTATTCTCAATCCGCCCTTTACGCTCGAAGAGAAACTGCGCGCTCTTCTTCCTTATCTCGCGCGCACGCTGGCCCGCGGCACGGGTGCGGAAAGCCATCTCGCTTGGCTCGTGGGCGAGCGCATAACATCCTCGTGAAGCTTCTGCATTTCCTGCTCCCTCGGGAGACGCCGAGGGTTGCGCCGGGCGGCGGCATTCGGAATACTTAAGGTCCGAGTGCTTGCCGAGACTGAAGTGGACGAAGCAGGATCGTGCTGTTGAACGTGATGGCGTTACGCAATCGTCGAAGGTAATCGCGCCGAATGGCCGGCGCGAGCTTGCCCGCTCTCTCGCCGGTCTCCCCCCGATGTCATGCGGGCATCTGGAGAAGCGAAATGCGGCAAATCGGAACCGTGAAGTTCTACAACGATCAGAAGGGCTACGGATTCATCACGCCGGACGACGGCGGCAAGGATGTCTTCGTGCATGTGAGCGCGATCGAGCGGTCCGGCATTGCGCACCTGGGTGAGGGCACCCGCATTTCCTTCGACACCGAGCCGGACACGCGCGGAAAAGGCCCAAAAGCCGTGAACTTGCAGCAAGCTGGTTGAGGTGAGTTGTCGCGAGGCAACGAGAATCCAAAAAACGGTGTCTCCCTTCTCTTTCCTGTGAATGACGGATGGGCAGCGTGCGCCAAGTGGGGCAGAGTCCCTCGGGTTCTGCTACGGGCCGGTTCTCTGCCACGGGCAAGAACTGCCGCGTTCTAAATTCCAGGGAGAAAATCGATGCACAAAGCTATGCGTTCGATGATGGCGCTGGGGGCCGTCGCGGGCCTCGCTTTCTCGGCCGGTGTGGCCGAGGCCAAGACCTGCTTCAAGAAGGGTGCGATCGGCGAGGCGGGAAGCCAGCAAGACGCGAAGCTGCAGGTTGATGAAGCGCTTCTTCAGGCAGTCGATTGGGGCGCCTGGGCCGCGTGGATGGGTTCGAACAACAAGGTCGGCGCAGCCGCAAATCTGCCGGGCTATACCTACGGTCCGCGCTCTTACAGCTGCAAGCAGGGTGGCTCCTGGGGCTGGACCTGCCGTGGTTCGGCCACGATCTGCAAGCTTTGAGCAGTCCAGCCGGGTTCGATCGAATCTGGCATGGCGAAATTGCACACCGCGCGCCCCGCAAGGGCACGCGGTGTTTTTTTACTGAGGTGCGCGTTCTGGGCGACACCCCGTCATGATGTGAGCATGGGCCTTGTTCTCGCCTGATATTGGCGGGAAATTTACCACCATGGGCCGAGCGGGCGCGCGGCCGCTAACCCTTTTTCGCAATTAGTCAAAGCTGCGCATAATGTTGCCAACCGGTCTAGGCATGGTGGGCTGACACAGCTATAGCAGCATGAAGACCAAACGTTTTTCGACCGTTACGGAGAAACTTGATGGGTTTCGCTTCCAAGTTCACCCTGGCCACCGTTCTGACCGGTGCACTCGCCTTCGCTCATCCCGCCATGGCGGGCTGCAAGCGCATGGGCTTCACGGTCAACGATTATGGCAAGGAAGGCCCGACGCGAGACGCCAAGGACCTGCTCGACAAGCATATTGCCACCTGGGCCGCCGAGCAGGGCATCGAGAAGTTCTCGGTCGGCAAAAAGGACGTGAGCTGTGAGCTTTTCCTGAACATGATCGTGTTCGACGAGCACACCTGCACCGCCTCCGCGACAGTGTGCTGGGGCGCCGAGACGCAGAAGCAGCAGGACGCCAAGGCCAACAACAAATCGACGGCGCCTGCCAAGAAGGAAGCCGCCGCGAAGTCTCCTGAGAAGGTCGAGAAGAAGGAAGAAAAGTCTTCCACGACCGCAGCGACCGAGTCCAAGCCTGCCGAAAAGCCGAGCGAGGAAAAGGCCGCCGAAGCCAAGTCCGAGCCGACCGCGGCACCGGCCGCTCCGGTCGAGACCGGCACGATCCCGGTTCCCCCCGCCGCCGCCGCAACGGCCGAAGCCGCCGGCGCCGCGACGTCTTCCGCCGAGGCAGTCAAGGTCGAGCCAGTCAAGGCCGACGTGAGCACGCCGACGCCCGCTGCTGAGGTGGATGCGGCTCACAAGGCCAGCGCTGCTGCTGCCGAAGCCGCTGCCGCCGCTGCAGAGCGTGCCGCCGCCGCCGCCGAACGCGCCGCACTGGCCGCCGAGCGCGCCGCTGCTGCGATCGCCGACCGCCCGGCGTCCGTTCCGTCTCCGGTCGTTGAAAACCCGTCGGCTCCAAATAGCCCGGCCGCGGAAGCGTCGGCCTCCGCGCCGGTCGCACCCGTTACGCCGTCGCCCTAGACCATGATCGCTTCAGGCCCTACCAGCCTGAAGCGTGAATCATCGGTCTCATCAAGAGGCGAGAGCGTGATTGCGATTCAAAGCAATCATGCTCTAAGCGAGGATCTCCGGATTACGGAAATGCATTTATCGGGCGCCCTCCAGCGATGGATGGCGCCCGAAACTTTTTTGGGCCGCTGAGGCTAGAGCATTAGCGCTGGACCAGCCGGTCGATCCGCAGTCGGTGGCGCTCATCGGTGAGCAGAAGCACCGAGCCGAGCCCCGCCGCCAGCACCGCCACACCGGTCGCGCCCGAGATCAGGAACATGATCATCACCTGATACTTTGCCGCCGAAACCGGATCGATGCCGGCCAGGATCTGCCCGGTCATCATGCCGGGCAGCGAAACGACGCCGGTGGTCGCCATCGCGGTCAGGATCGGCATGAGCCCGGTCGTGAGCGCGCGCCTGAGAACGATGTCGAACGCTTCAAAGCGGCCGGCGCCGAGCGCGAGGCGCGCCTCGATGGCCGGACGCTCGCGCACCGCCGCGTTGGTCATGAAGTCGAGCACCAGCGTCGTGCCCGAGAGGGCGTTGCCGAGCATCATGCCGAAGATCGGCAGCACATAGCGCGGCGCATACCAGGGATCGGGGCCGATCACGGCAATGGCCGCAAACATCGTCGCGACCAGGCCGGCGAAGAACGGCGCTCCGGTCCCAAGCAGGATCCCGATCGGCCCGGCGACTCTCCGCTCCTGCCGAGAGACCACCTCGTAGGCGGCGGCCGCGGTCATGAACAGGCCGAACAGAACCGTCCACAGTGGCGAGTCGAGCGAGAAGATGAGTTTGAGCGCCAGCGCCACCAGCGAAAGCTGCACCACCATGCGCACGGCCGAAATGGCGAGCGTGCGCTCGAGGCCGAGCTGATACCAGATCGAGACGGCCCCGTTGGCAATCAGCAGGATGGCGGCGAGCGCGAGATCGGAAAGCTCGAGCGGAATATAGCTCATGGCGGCGGCATCCTCGTCGATCGGGCCGGACGCTCGGTCGGGGCGAGCTGAAGCCGAGCGTGCGAGAGACGTCCGATCATCGCCGGATCATGGCTCGCGATCAGGATGCTCCGCCCGGCGAGAAGTTGAAAACGAAGCAGCTCCTCGACGAGCGCGGCCGAGCCGACGTCGAGTGCGCCGGTTGGCTCGTCGAGAAGCAGCACCTTGGGCTCGTCCGCGAGCGCACGCACCAGCGCAATCCGTTGCCGTTCGCCGGTCGACAGCATGCTGATCGGTCGCTCCAGAACGTCCTCGTCCAGTCCGACCGCGGCGAGCAGTCGGAAGACGCGCGCCTCGAGAGAGGAGATATTCGGAAAGCTGTCCCGCGGTGTATCGGACCACCAGCCAGGCTCGGCCGCCGCATAGCGCACCGCTTTGCGCCAGTCGGCAGCGGACATTTCACGGCGCTCGACGCCATCGAGAAACAGTTGCGCATCGATCGGATCGAGGTCGGCGATAGCGCGTAGTATCCGGGTTTTTCCGGAGCCTGGCGGGCCTTCCACCGCAAGGCACTCGCCGTCCGATACCGAGAACGAGAGGGCGGGAAGCGAACCGACTTTGAGATGCTCGACGCGCAGCAAGGGAAGTCTCGATCGTCAGCGTGAGGGGGCGCGCTTTAGGTGCGCGGCACAGAAAGCCCGGAACTCGAAACGGGAGGCGCCCGACGAGGTTGGCGATAAGTACACGATGCGGCGGGGGCTGGGAAGCTTGCGCTTGAACCGGGAGCGGTCGGTAGCAGGTTTAGGCCGCAAGCCCGGTGTTGCTGATCGTCTCGACGAACGAGCCTTCATCGAACGGCTTCATGAGGTAGGTGTCGGCTCCCGCCGCGAACGCGCGCGAGATGTCGGACGGGTCGTTCTCGGTGGTCGCGTAGATGATCAGCGGTCTGTGGGCGGTTCCGGCGAAGCGCAGCGCGGAGAGAAATTCGACCGTTGTCTTGCCGGGGAGGCGTGCATCCAGAATGACGGCGTCGATGGTCTTGTCACGGCAGAGGCCGAGCGCCGGATCGGCGGAATCCGCCTCAAGCACCTCGAAAGAAAGCTTTTCGAGGTAGTGCCGGGCGACCTTGCGGATGATCTCGGATTGATCTGCGATCAGGCACCGCTTCATGGACGTCGAGACTCCGATCCTCGAATGGAGATAGCAGGAGAGGCGCTGAGGCGCGGCGTGATCGAACGATACGCAACTCGAGCGTTGGTCCTATAGTCATTTGTGCTTTAAAGGAGTTAACGACTGGTTGAGGACGCGGTCCGGAAAAGGACAGGCCGGGACGGCCCAACGTCCTGATCGTCAGGCATGCTTTCGCATTGCCATGACGGAGCACCGTTACGGGCTTAGAAAGTAAACAGCAGCGAACGGATCGATTTAACCGAGCGCGGAAAGCAGGATGTCTGCGCCATCCTTCACGATGGCCAGAGACATCCCGGCCGACTGCGCCAGCCGCCACGTGTAGTAGGCCTGGATGGTCATGGCATCGAGCGGCGGCACGCCTTCGCCCGATATGAACTCGCCGAGATGCTGGGGGGCCCGCGCGCCCGTTCCCCGGCAGCGGAGCACGAAGTTCGGAGCCTCCAGGGTGCCCGACATCAGCACTTCGATGTCGCCGCCGCGCGGCAGCGCCGTTACCGCGACGGCGATCAGGTTGAGCAGCAGCTTGACCTTGTCCTTGGTCATGTGTCCGGGGAGGCCTTGCCAAGCCAGCTTGTGCTTGCCCTGGCCGATGAAGCCGCGGGAGATCTGCTCGGCGGTTCCGAGATCGATCAGCGAACCGGCCGAGCCGGCCGCCCCAAAGGCAAAACGCGCGAACTGCAGTCGCGCCGAGGCCTGCTCGGTCACGTTGCGGATGACGCTCATCGCGTAGTTCTTGGCTTCCGCGTCGTCGTCCTCGCTCAGGATTTCGAGGCCATTGTAGATGGCGCCGACAGGGCCGATCACGTCATGGCAGATCTTGCTCGAGATCAACGCGGCGAGTTCGAGATCCGTGGGATGGACGCGCTGAGAAACCTCGGTCATGGAAATGCCCCCTGACGAACAATCTGCTATCGGCAGGCGCCGCACGTCGCGGCATCGGCCCGCCTTCTGAATAAGCCTCGCGCATCACCCTGGGGGTGATTGATCTTCTATTTGTCGCGTCTGGAGGCTCTCGTTCCAGATCTGCGGCTACGCGCGCCCGATTGTTTCGTGTCGCGCAAAAAGATCACGCGTCGCAATTACGACATGTGTTCTGATACACGCCACCCGCTGATCTGCAAAGGCTGGCAGCCTGCCCACCGACAAGCCCCCGAATTTTGGGCGATGAATGAGCCTTGACGGCCACGCCGGGTTAGGTCGAATCCATAATCGAGAGAAAAAATGCGAATCGGGGCCCTGTCCGATGCGGACGTTTGATTTCCCGGCGCTGGCCGAGCGTTTGCTGCCGTCGGTCCTCACAGCCGGCGCTGCCCAGATGCGCCTCTACGAGAGCGGGACCGCCGTGGAGGAAAAGGCCGATTCCTCTCCCGTCACCGCAGCCGATCGCGAAGCCGAAGCCATTCTTCTGGATGGGCTTTGGACCGCGGCGCGCGGCATTCCGGTCGTCGCCGAGGAAAGCATGTCGCTCGGTGTTGCCCCGCCGCGGGGCACAACGTTCTTTCTCGTCGATCCGCTTGACGGCACGCGAGAGTTCGTGGAACGGCGCGGTGAATTCACGATCAATGTCGGCCTGGTCGTCGGCAAAACGCCGGTCTTCGGGTTAATCTATGCGCCGGTCCTCGGCGCCCTCTACGTCACCCTCGGAAAGGGCAAGGCTGTCGAAGCCTACATCCCTCCGGGCCGTACCGACGTAAGCCTCTCGGATTGTCCGCTTCGAGAGCTCAAGACCCGCACGCCGAACATCGACGCATTGACCGTTCTCGAAAGCCGCTCGCATCGCACGACGCAGATCGAAGCCTTTCTCGCCGATTATTCTATTGCCGAAGTGAAGCGCGCGGGCTCGTCGCTCAAGTTCTGCCTGATCGCGCGCGGCGACGCGGATTTTTACGTTCGTCTCGGCCCGACCAGGGAATGGGACACGGCGTCCGGACAAGCGATCCTTGAGGCGGCGGGCGGATGCGTCACGACCCTTGCAGGTCATCCGCTGGTCTACGGCAACGGCGAGGACTCCTACTACAATCCCAACTTCATCGCCTGGGGCCGCACGCCGATCGCGCCGCGCCGGCAATAAAATCCTCGGCGCGCGAATTCGCGAGTCATCTCGCGCACTTGCTTGAATCCGCTATCGTTCTGCCGCCTTTGCGCAGCTTCGCGGCCACACTTTGGTAACACTTTCGGGCAAGGATCTAATGGGGTTCGCTACGTCTCGGCGCTGAGGTCTGCGCCTCTATTCAACGAGACCCAAGGATTTCGAAAACCCATGATGATCTCGATTCGCTCGCGCCTTTTTCCGGCGCTTTCCGGAGCGGCACTCCTCGTTCTGTCCGCCATCTCCGCACACGCTCAAGACAACAATCCCTGGCAGTCCGATCCGCCCACCAACAACGGGTACGGCGACGGCTCGTCTTATTCCGGCGGGCGCAATGATGGCTACGCCAACCAGAACGACGCTTATTCTCAGGGCAACGGTGCCCGAGGCGGGTACTCGCAGGGCAACCGGGGCTACGGCGCCAACGATGCTTACGCGCCGAACCGCAGTGGCGGATATGGCGGCGGCAGCGGCGGAGACGCCTACGCGCCGAGTCGCGACGCGTATGCCGGCGGCAGCGATGCCTACTCTCCCACCCGCCAACGGCAGAACGACAGCTACAGCGATCCCGGCCAGCCCGCCAACAACGATGGCGGCGGCTATGGTGAGCCATATGCGCCACCGCAAGGCGACGGAGCGCCGTACCGCGAGGCTTACCCCCAGGGTGGCGGCGCGAGCCGGCACTACGAGCAGAACGAAATCATCGCGGCCGGACACGGCTTCTTTGGCGCCATCAGCCAGGGCCTTGCACAGGCCGTCGAATATGCCTTCAAGAGCCAGGGTCGCCCCAATGGCTATATTTTAGGCGAAGACGCGGGTGGTGCATTCGTGGTGGGGCTTCGCTACGGCGAAGGCCGTCTCTACACGAAGGATGCCGGAGATCACAAAGTGTTCTGGCAAGGCCCGTCGATGGGCTACGACGCGGGTGCCGAAGGCTCAAAGGCCATGGTCCTCGTCTACAACATGCACGATCCCTCGGAAATCTATAATAGATTCGGCGGTGTGCAGGGCGCGGCGTATCTCGTAGGTGGGCTTAGCGTGCAGTTCCAGAAATACGGGGAAGTAACGCTCGCCATCATCCGTTCGGGCGTCGGCTTACGCCTCGGCGCCAACGTGGGATATCTGAAGTATACCCGCACGCCGACGTGGAATCCTTTATAAGTGACCCAACGACCTGTTGCAGAGCAACGCTCTTGCGCTGGGCTCCGTGTGCGGCTTAGACCATGTTCACGTCAGGCCCTAAGTCTCTGACGTGTGAAATATGGGCCGGCGCCGCGCATGTGGGCCTTGTTGTTGAGCGGCGGGTTCGCTTTGTAAGTCAGCGTCACGGGGCCATGATGGCGTCAGACTGTTGCGGTCTGATGCGTCAGCGGTTTTGACCATTCGTTCTGATCAATGTGTCTTGCACCCATCCGCAAGACAACGAGCGGGAACTGAAATGAGAGGAGTGGCCCGGGAGATGCGCCGGTGATCACCATCCAGTCGGCCATGCTGGTGGCGCTCGGCTTTTTTACAGCTGGCCTCATCGGGTTTCTGGTGGCGCCGCTCTATGGCCGCCGCTCGGCGCGTATCGCGGCCCGCGAGCTGCGCGCGACGATGCCGTTGTCCTCCGCCGAAATCGCCGCCGACAAGGATCGCCTGCGCGCGACTTACGCGCTCACCATTCACAAGCTCGAACAGAAGGTTGAGAAAGCCGCGTACTCGGCCGCGAGGCAGCGGGTCGAGTTGAATCGGCGCGACGCGGGCATCAGCGAGCTGGAAGGCGAAGTCGAACGCCTGAGGGCTGCGCTCGAGGAGCATGAGAACGCCCGCCGAGTTCTCGAACAGACCATCGCTGACCGCATGCCGAAGGTCGAGTTCCGCCTCAACGAAACCAAGAAGCTTCTCTTCAATCGCGACCGCGAGATCGGCGACCTCACGCAGTCTTCGCAGCGCCAGATTCACGCCCTCGAGGAAGCGACCCAGATCAACGCGCAGCAGCGCGATGAAATCCACCGGCTCAACGCCACGCTTGCCGCCCGTGCGGCCCGCAACCGCGAATCCCTTGCCGATCCGCGTTTCGACGGCGAGGTCGCGCTCAGGTCCGAGATCGAGGCGCTGCGCACCAAGACGCGTGACCAGTCGGCCGTCATCAGCCGCTTGCAGAGTGCGCTATCGAATGCGAGCTCCCGCAACGACGCGGCGGCCCAGCCCGTTGAGGCTCAGAAGGCTTCAGCCAGCACAGCGTCTTCGACGCCTGTGGCTGCCCCCGTCGAGGATCACTCCGACGAAATCAACCGCCTGCGCCGCGATCTTATCGAAGCCGAAAACGCCTTGCGTTCGGCGCGCGGTATGGCGGAGGCCGGGCACGCCGGTCAGGCAGCTCTGGAATCGCAGATCCGGTCGCTGACGACCACCAACCAGGATCAGACGGCCGAGGTCGCGCGGCTGAAGGCGGCGCTCGCAACCTATGAGGCCGAGGATGTGGACGATCGCACCTTGAAGGAAAGCAAGGTGGCGATGCGCGCGCGTGTCAGCGCGCTGCAGGCACAGGCTGACGAACAGAACAGCACCATCCAGCGGCTGCGCTCCGAGATTGCCGCCGCCAACGAAAAGCTGGCGCGCCAGGCCGCTCACTTCATGGACGAGATGCGCCGGCTGGGCGCCGGCACGCTTCCGACGGGAGGCGCGCGCCGAGATACTACCGGCCGTCCGAAGCAGCCTCTTGTCGAGCGCATCAACGCGCCCCGGCCGTCTCCCCGCCCGGCACAGACTGCCGTTGGGCAGGCGCCGCGCCGGGAAGCCGGGGATGCAAGCCGTGTGACGGGTTTCCTGCGGGCCCTCGATGGTGCCGCGCCCACGGCGCCGGTCGCCCGTGAAGCCAATGGCAACGGCACCGAGCCGAACGGAACACCCCCGGTCTCCGCCGTCGCAAACGGAGATGCGCCCCAAAAAGCAGAACGCCGGGCCAGCCTCATCGAGCGAATTACCCGGGCAGAGAAACCTGTTGCCTAGCCTAGCGTTCTTGACAGTCGCGGGGTGCACACTCATTGTGCCTCGGACCGGGGTGAGGAGGGGCCAGCCCGCACCCGGAAAAAATCAAAATAGAGCCCAAGTCTAGGGAGATGCAGTTCGGGGTGGCGCCAACAGGCGCTACCCCGAATTTGATTTCCCGGCCCGCCATCGGGTCCGGATCCCCTGGCTGAGATTAAGCAGGAAAATCTCGTGGAGCTGGAGATCGTCTGTCTGCTCGTCGCGGCGGCGGTGTGCGCCGGGTTCGTCGACGCGATCGCGGGTGGCGGCGGCTTGCTGACACTGCCCGCTCTGCTGATGGCCGGCCTGCCGCCGGCCGAGGCGATCGCCACCAACAAGCTGCAGGGCACGTTCGGCGTCGCTGCGTCGAGCTTCGCATTCTGGCGCGCAGGCCACATCGATTTTGCAGAGTTGGCGCCGGCAGTGGCGGCTGCGGCGGCGGGCGCGGTCCTCGGTAGCCTCGCCGTGCAATGGATCGATCCGGCCTGGCTGCGCCGCGCCGTCCCGGTCATTCTTCTCGTGGTCGCCGCCTACTTTGCGTTCGCCCCGCAGCTCGGCAGCGGGGATCGCAAGGCCCGGCTCGGCCGGACAGCCTTTGCGCTCGGTGCCGCTCTACCCATCGGGGCCTACGATGGCTTCTTGGGGCCAGGCACCGGCTCGATGCTGCTGATCGCGTTCATCGCGCTTTACGGGGCCGACCTGATGGCGGCCATCGCCGGTACGAAACTGCTGAACTTCACTTCGAATATCGTGTCCCTCGCGGTCTTTGCGGCGGTGGGCAACGTGAATTACCGGGTGGGACTGGCAATGGCGGCCGGGCAGATCCTGGGGGCTCAGCTCGGCGCGCGCGCCGCCATGGTCCACGGTGCGCCTTTGATCCGCCCTCTCGTCGTCGTCGTTTCGATAGCGATTGCGGTCAGCCTCATTCTGCGAGGATAGTCGCCGGACTGCCAAAAGGCCGGTTTATCGAAGCGGCCGGTCTATCGATGGGGCCAGTCGTCTATCGATCGGGTATGTGGGTTGCGCGTACGGGGAGGGTAGGGGAGATGATCGAAATCGTCCTCGGGCTGCTGCTGCTGGCAGGGGCCGTTATCGTTGTGATGGGCGCCGGCGACACGCTGGGCCTCTCCAATATCGATTTCTTCCCGCTGCTCGGCTACGGCGGCACCGCTTTCATCCTGGCGCTCGGCATCCTGCTGATTGCGGCCGGGCTTTCGCGCCGCGCCATGAAGCGCCACCACGCGCGCCGCCACACGTTGCGTTCGGCGCGTCTGACCACCGCAGCCCTGCTGTTGGTTGCGTGCCTGACGGCGGGTCTATTGCTGGCCTCCGAACCATTCAACCTCCTGCGCGTCGACGGCTTGCCGCTTGGATATTACCTCGCCGCCCAAGGCGGGCTGATCGGTCTCGTGATCCTCGCCTTCGTCTGGGCCGCGCGCCAGAACCGGATTGACCTCGAGGGAGGCGATCATGAGTGATGTGCTTGCTGGACCCGAGGGGGCGGTCGCGGACGCACCTGTCTCGGAAGGATCGGGATCGCTGATCCTCGCCGGCATCTCGACCGCCGGGATCGCGGCCCCCGCAGTCCTTCTGCTGTCGCTGCCCGGGCTCGTGTTCGTGGCCGGGTTCGATCATCTGGCGTACGGCTTGGGCCTGCTCGCGGGCGTCGTTCTCGCAGGACTTCTGATCGCGCCGCGTATGCGGCGGGCGGGGGGCGCGACGATCACCGACGCGCTCTTTCGAAGGTTCGGCAGGGCGACGGCCATCCTCGCGGCTATCGTCATCGTGTTTGTCGTGCTGCCGATGCTGGCGGTCGAGTTCACGTTTATCGGCCTGCTGGCGGAAACGGGATTGGGTCTGCCGCTGATCGTGGCGCTCGGGGGCGCCTTCGTGTTGAGCGCTGCGGGCGCAACGCTGCTTACCGACCGCGCCTTCCGTTGGCTTTCCGTGCTTGCTTACCTGCTTCTGGCTGCGAGCCTGCTGGTGCCGCTCGTGCTGCTGGCGCTGAAGGCGCACGGGCTCGGAGTGCCGCACTTCGCGGTGCCCGAGACGCTGACGTCCATCGCCACGCTCGAAGAAAAACTGGTCGAAAACGGGCTCGTCGATTTCGATACCTTCAGCGTGCACGCAAAGCCGTTCGCGCGCCTCACCGGGCTCGATCTCTTCGCGCTCCTCGTTTCTGTCGTGCTGGGAGTGGCGGTGCTTCCGCATCTCACCGCCACGCTCGCCGCCGGAACGCGCCGCTCCGCGATCCGCCTCTCCGGCGCCTGGACCGCGCTGTTCGTGATGCTGTTGCTGCTCACTGTTCCCGCGCTCGCCGCTTACGCCAAGCTCGCGATCTACAACGCAGTCGCCGACGGCACACCGCTCGCATCCCTGCCGGCTTGGCTCGAGGCGCCGCTCAAGGCTGGCGTCGCCCATGTTCATGGCACTTCGCTCGCCATGCTCGATGCGGTCGCCAAAGCGGTGGGCGCCGGCGTCGAGGATCCATCGGCAATCGCCGATCGCCTTGCCCTGCATGCATTCGATCTGGAAGAGCGTTGGCGCGCGCTTGCTCCCGAAACGCAGGAAGCCGTCGCAGCTGCGGCGCGTGCGATCACTGCGGGCCAGGTGACCGCATGGGAAGCCTATGTTTCGACGGTGCTGCCCGCCGCGGCAACCGCCGCCGGCAATGAAGCCGCAACGCTGAGCCAGGCGGCGCTCGTCATCGAGCCCGCAGGCTTGCTGCTCGCGCTGCCCGCCCTCTCCGGCGTGCCGGGCGTGGGCGCGGTGTTGTTCATAGCCGGCCTGCTGGTGGCGGCGATCGTCGCCGTGGTCGCGCAGGTTCGCGGTCTCATGACCATCGCGAACATCGATACGGATGTGTCGCGAAAAGGCCGCCCGTTGCTTGTCTCTATCCTCGTGTTGGCCGTGGTCGCGCTGGCTGCCGGAACGGCGATGCTGAGGCCGCACGATCTGGTCGAGATCATCGTTGCTTCGCTGTCGCTTGCTGCTGCCGGACTGTTTCCCGTATTGGCGCTCGGGCTTGCGTGGCGCCGCGCCACCGCGGCAGGCGCCGTCTTGGCCATTTTGGTCGGAGCCGGCGTGACGCTCTACTACGACATCGGCATTCAGGTGGCTCCGGCTGCGTTCTACCGGACCTGGGCGCCGCTCTCGAACGCGAGCGAATCCGCAATCGAGGAGTTCGACGCGCTCGAAACCGAGGCCAGTGAAGGCGAAAGCGACGAGGCGAAGGCAACGGCCCTTGCGTCGCTCGAAACGCTGGCGCGGGGAACCGCGACGCGGGCCGGCCTCGCCAATTGGCTCGGCATCGACAGCGCGTCAGGCGGGGTGTTCGGGCTCCCGCTCGGCCTTGCCGTGCTTGTCCTGGTGAGCCTGCTCACGTCTCGTAGGCGCGCGCGCGACGCTCAGCCGTAGGCCAGACGCGGCTGCCGCTCGGAGGTTTCGGATGCGGCCAGGAAGTTTGCGATCTGATCGATCGTCTCCTGGTCTCTGAGCAATGGTGCATGGCCCTGGCCGGGCACCACGAAGGACGAGAACGCGGGATGGCGGCGGCGCATTTCCTCGACGGTCTCGGCCGAGAGGATGTCGGAGGTCTCTCCGCGCAGAACCAGCACAGGTACGCGCTTCAGCGCCTCGAACTGCGGCCATAGCGCCGGGATTGGCCCGTCGAGCACGGAGAGCGCGTTCGAAAGCTCAGGATCATAGCCGGGCGCCGGCCGCCCCTTGTGTTCGTTGAACCACTGCTTCGCGACTTCGATCCACTCGCCGACTGGGACGGCGGGAAACGCACGCCGGCTCATGTCGTGAACGAGGCTACCGGCCTCGGCCCACGAGCCCGGCAGTGGAATGCGCCCGACATAGGCGGAGATCCGCCCGAGGCCCTTCTGCTCGATGACGGGGCCGATGTCGTTGAGAACCACCGGTCCCACCGCGCAAGGTTGTGCGGCCGCCATGACCATTGCGATGAGCCCGCCGCGCGAGGTGCCGATGATCGACGCGTTCTGAATGCCCGCGACGATCATGAAGTCGAGCACGTCCAGCATCTCGATCGGAACCGCATAGTTGGTCCAGTCGGGATCGGACTCCGAAAGCCCCCGCCCGCGATAGTCGAAGGTGTAGACGTCGCGCGGCCCGTCTGCGCGTTGCGAAAGCGCTTCCGCGATCACGTTGAAGTCGCGGCAATTGCGCGTGAGGCCAGCGAGGCAGAGCACCGGCCGGCGCACGGTGCCGTCATGGAACGCGGCCGGATAGTGCCGCCCATAGAGCCGCAGCCCGTCGCGGGTCGTGAAATAGATGTCTCGAAACGCCTGGCTATCACGCGTCATGACCAAACAACCCCACTGAAAGAAGTCACAACGAAGCCGCCCAGCCTCGTCGCGAACGCAACCCAAAATGCTCCTACCCGTCCGACCGCGCCCCCGCGGCCGTCGGCGGATGGCGCGCCGCCATCCGCGCTCTGATGAGATCCTCGTCAAGTCTGAGCGCGGCAGCTTCTTCGCCGAGCCGCGCCCGGTAGATTTGAATGTTCGCGAGCACCTTCGCCACGTATTCGCGCGTTTCCTGGATCGGAATGCGTTCGATCCAGTCGATCGGATCGACCTTCGGATTACGCGGGTCGCCGAATTCCCGGATCCACTGGCGTGCGCGCCCCGGCCCGGCATTGTAGCCCGCGAGCGTCAGAATGTAGGACCCCGAAAACTCCTCCATGCGATCGCCGACATAAGCCGACGCCATCATCGCGTTGTAGGACGGGTCGGTCAGCAGCCGGTTGATGTCGCACTTGATCTTGTAGTCTTGGCAGACGTGCTTGGCCGTCACGGTCATGACCTGCAGCAGACCCTTGGCGCCGGCGCCGGAGACGATCAGCGTGTTGAACTCCGTCTCCTGACGCGCAAGGCCCAGCAGGAACGCCGTCTCTGGCGGCTTGCGCAGCGGTTTGTAGGCCGGGAACGGATGCACCGGATAGGCGTAGTAATAGAGGTTCTGCCCGCGCGCGATCGCATACTTGGCCGCGCGGACGGCCGATTGCGTGTCGCCGATTGCTTCCGCGAGATGCGCGACCATCGCGCTCTCGCCTTCGGATTTCGCGTATTGGCGGAGCTGCACGAGGAAGCTGCGCGGGATGCTGATGTCGAGTCCCGCGCTCTTGGCGATGACGACGGCCTTGGCCGCATCGAGACTGACGAACCGCTTGATCTCGTCGGCGGTTGGCTCGGCAGGCGGCGAGGTCGTGATCGCAAGCCGCCCCGGTTCGAGCTTCTGGCGAGCGAGAAGCCCATGGAAGGTATCGGGGTCGGCAAGCGCCTGCCGGTAGAATTCGTTGGCCGCGGCTTTGTCGCCGCGCGCTTCCGCCGTGCGACCCAGCCAGTAGCGCGCTTTCGCCCGGCTCAAGGGGCCGTCGGCGGATTTGTTCATCGCCAGGAAATGCCGCTCGGCCGCTTTGGTGTCCTTGAGGTAACGAAGCGCGAGCCAGCCGGCCATGAAAGCCTGATCCTTGGCGGGATTGGCGCCGAGCGGGCCGGCCTCGCGCACGAGCTCGTAGGCGAGCTTGGGCTTGTTGGCCTTCAACGCCTCATAGGCATTCGCGCGCCGCTCGATCCACCAGTCGTCGGGCGAGACGATCAGGGCTTCTTCGGTGGGCGCGCCGAGGAGAAGCTTGGCGGCTTCCTCGGTTTTGCCCCCACGCCGAAGCGCCTGGATGCGATGGAACGTGAGGCCCCAGTCCGGCACGCCTTCGGCCGGGAAAGCCTCGATGCCCTTGCGCGCGCCGTTCGAGCCGAGAAACACCGCGAGACGTGCTTCGGCCTTTTTCTGCTCTCCGGCCGGCAGCAGCGGGATTACCCGGCGAACGATGGCGGCCCGCGCCGATTTCTCGCCTTGCCAGCGTATGTCGTCCATCAAAAGCCGGTCGAGCCGCCATTTGTGATCCGCGGCCGTCAGCAGCGATCCGAACCGGGTGAGGAACCCGCCTTCGAGGTTCGCCGGGATCATCTTCTCGCGCCACGCCTTGGCCGCTAGCCGCCGGGCTTCGTTGGTGTTGTCCTCGGCCAGATAGGCGGAAGCGAGCGCCGCATAGCCGACACCGCTCACGGGCTCGCGTTCGACGAAATAGGACCTGATCTCGCCCGAGCTGCCGCCCTGGACGAACAGGGCCTCTTCGAGCTTCTGCGTGAGCGTGGTCCTATCCGCCCAGGCCGGATTCGCATCGAGGAAGGCGCGATACTCAGCCGGCGTGCCGAGCCCCTTGCGCAGGCGAACCCAGTCGACCAGCTTGCGCGCTGTCGCGTCCTTGATTGCGCCTTTGAAAGCGTTGGCCTTCTCCACGTCGCCGCCGCCCGACGAGAGCGCCTTGACGGCGTCCCGCAGACCCTGTGAATCGCCCGCGCTCAGCGAATAAGAGCTCAACGGCGCGATCGCGGAATCGAGCCGGGCCGTATGCGCGCGCTCGCCCTGAGAGGGCTTGGCCGGCTTCGGAAGCTCGGGGTGGCCCGTTTCAGGGCCACGGGTCGCGATCTTGGTGGGTGCTTTTGCGTCCTTGGCCGTTTTGGCGGGATCGGCTTGGGTAGGGCCGGCGGCTAGCCCGGCAGCCGAAAGCAAGACGAGGAGCCCTCGGCTGGCGGTGGATAAGCCGCTGCGCCTGATGTCTCGTTTCCAGTTCTGTCCCGTCACGCTTTTCCTCGCCGCGGCGCCACGAATGCGCCGGTTAGATCCCCGGCTGCGCCGGAAGAAATTCAAGTGTGATAGGCAGTTGCAGCTTCTTTTTGGCCCCTATGAGGCATAACCCGCCTGGCACGACGATCGCACGTAACCCCTGCTGCGACCTCGGGCGGCCCTGGCTTGCAGGCAGCCGCCTGAGCGCATAATGTCCACCATCCCAGCCGCAATGAGGCCGTGGTCGACACGGGCGAATACGGGAGAGGGTACAAATTCGGGCGCGCGCGTTCAAGGTATCCCACTCGCACAAGGCGGAGGTTTGCGGCGGATAAAGCCGTGGACATCATAAGACAACGATTGTGCCGAGCGCGTTCCCGTGCCGGCGGCAATCCAGGACATCGAGAGAGCGCATGTTCACAGGCTCCATCACGGCGCTGATTACGCCGTTCAAGAACGGCTCGTTGGACGAGGAGGCGCTGCGCCGCTTCGTCGATTGGCAGATCACCGAAGGCACCCACGGCCTGGTTCCGACCGGGACCACCGGCGAAAGCCCAACTTTGAATTTCGACGAGCATAAGCGCGTGATCGACATCACGATCGAGACCGCGCGCGGCCGTGTGCCGGTTATCGCTGGCACGGGATCGAACTCGACCGACGAGGCGATCGATCTGTCGATGCATGCCGAAAAGTCCGGCGCCGACGGTATCCTGATCGTGAACCCCTACTACAACAAGCCGACCCAGGAAGGCCTCTACCAGCACTTCAAGGCCATCAACGATAAGGTCGGTATTCCGATCGTGATCTACAACATCCCGAGCCGCACCAACGTCGACATGTCGGTCGAGACGATGGCGCGCGTCTACGAGCTGAAGAACGTCGTCGGCGTGAAGGATGCGACGGCCAATCTGGCCCGCGTCTCCCAGCAGCGTGTTGCCATGGGCCCCGAGTTCAACCAGCTCTCCGGCGAGGACGCGACGGCGCTCGGCTTCACGGCGCACGGCGGGCATGGCTGCATTTCGGTTGCTTCGAACGTTGCCCCACGCCTTTGCGCGGAATTCCAGAACGCGCTGATGAAGGGAGACTTCGCCGGTGCGCTGAAGCAGCAGGACCGGCTGATGCCGCTGTTCGACGCCATGTTCGTCGAGACCAACCCGGGCCCCGTGAAGTACGCGGCTTCGCGCCTCGGCCTTTGCTCGGCGGAAATGCGCCTGCCGCTCACGCCCGTCACCGAGCAGACGAAGAAAGCCGTGGATGCGGTGCTGGTCAAGGTCGGCCTTCTTCAGGCAGCCGCCGCCGAATAGCCGAGCACAGGACAAAAACAACAATGTCGGCCAAGAAGGACGACGGCCGGCGGATCGTTTCCGAGAACCGCAAGGCCCGCCACGAATACTTCATCACCGATTCCTGGGAAGCCGGCATCGAGCTCAAGGGCACCGAAGTCAAGAGCCTGCGCACGGGCCAAGCCAACATCGGCGAAAGCTATGCGTCGTTCGAGGATGACGGCAGCTTCTGTCTGATCAACGCTTACATCCCGGAGTATCAGGAAGCCGGCCGCTTCTTTCAGCACGAGCCGCGCCGCAAGCGCCGCCTTCTGCTGCACAAAAGCGAGCTTGCGAAGCTATTCCAGGCCGTCGTGCGCAAGGGCATGACCATCGTGCCGCTCGAGCTGTACTTCAACGAGAAGGGCCGCGCGAAGCTCAAGCTCGCGCTCGCCGAGGGCAAGAAGCTGCACGACAAGCGCGAAACCGCAGCCAAGCGCGATTGGAACCGCCAGAAAGCCCGCATCATGCGCGAGAAGGGCTGATGGCCGATCCCGGCAATTTGCTCGAGATCGATTGGTCCAGGCTGCCGGTGCCGACGAACGACGGCGCCGCGCACCATCTCGAAGGCGCACCCCTGGCCGACGTCGCGCTCCCGTCGAGCGCAGGCGGCAAGATCTCGCTCGCAAAGCTTCCCGGCCGGACGGTGCTCTTCATCTATCCCATGACCGGCACGCCGGGCGTGGCACTGCCCGACGGCTGGGACGCGATCCCTGGCGCGCGCGGGTGCACGCCGCACACCTGCGCATTCCGGGATCTTCATGCCGATCTCGAAGCTGCCGGCGCGGCTCAGGTGTTCGGCCTCTCGACGCAAACTCTGGCCGAGCAGCAGGCGACGGTCGAACGCCTGCACTTGCCGTTCCCGTTGCTGTCCGATGATGCGCTGGGCCTCACGCGTGCGATGTCGCTTCCGTCCATGGACGTCGGCGGCAAAACCATGATCAAGCGCTTGGCGTTGATCCTCGACGACGGCGTGATCGTGAAGGTGTTCTATCCCGTGTTTCCGCCTGACCGGAATGCCGGCGATGTGCTGGCTTGGCTGCGCGCGAACCCGCGGAGGCTGGGCACATGACCGCATGGCCTTATCCCGCTCCGGGAGACGACGGAGAAGCGCGCCATCTCGCAACCGGGCTCTCGCTTCCCGACATCGCACGAAGTGCGACCAGCGGCTCGCCCGTGAACCTCGCGAACCTCGCTGGAAGGTGGGTGGTCTTCGTCTATCCCTGGACGGGCCGGCCGGGCCTCGCCAATCCGCCGGGCTGGGACGACATCCCCGGCGCCCATGGCTCGACGCCCGAGGCCGAAGGCTTTCGCGATCACTACGAGACGTTCCGCGCTGCGGGTTTCGACGTGCTCGGCATCAGCGGCCAGACAACCGCCGATCAGCAGGAGTTCGCGAACCGGATGCGCCTCCCGTTTCCGCTGCTGTCAGATGCGGACGGGCGCTTGCGGGAGGCTCTTCGCTTGCCGGCGTTCGAAACCGGTGGGGTGGTCTACCTGAAGCGGCTGACTTTCGTGCTCCGTGACGGCGCGATCGAGCGTGTGGTCTATCCCGTGCACCCGCCGCATACCCACGCCGCCGATCTTCTCGCGACGTTACACGCTCGCTAGCGACTGCGATGTCGGCTGGATTGCCGGCCAGCCCGCTGCCTCCTGCCCGCTGCCTCCTAAAGCACATCGTCCTCGATATCGCCGGCCGAGAAGCCGAGCTTCTCGAGCCCTTCCTCGAGATAATCCGAAAGCAGCGGCAAGCCGAGAAGATAGGCGGCCGTCGAGTTCACCTTCTCGGAGCGGGCTGTCTCGACGGCCTCTGCGAACTCTTCCGTCTCGAACGTTCCGCGGCCGATCCACGCGAGGGCCACCAGATGCGCCTGCTCATCGTCGTTGAGCGCGTCGATGAACCCGGCGATTTCCGCCAGCGTCGGATCGTTGGAAAGGTCCTCGAGAATCGAGCTCGGGTTCTCGTCCGCGTCTCCGTCCTCTGCCGTGTTGTCCCAGGCGCCCACCTTGGCATCGTATTCGCGCGCCTTGATGATGACGTGGGCCACCTTTTCGGGCGCGATTTCCAGCGGAGCGTCGGCTGCCATAAGGTTTGTCTCCTGAGGGCGAGGAAGCCTGTTGCAGGCGGATGATAAGCAATGGGTGGCAAAGGTTGAAGGGGCGATAACGCAAGAACCTGCGCAAGGTACTAGGGCGAAAGCCCGTCAAGATAGGCCCGAACATCGCGAAAAACGTCGTGAAACATCTCGGTCGTGAGTCGCTTCGTGTTGGTGTTGAGCCGCGAGCAATGCAGGCTGTCGAAGATCGCAAGCCCGTCCGGCGATGTGTGGCGCGCGGCGTGCTTGAACGGATAAGACGTTTTACGGAGGGCAAGCGTCGTCAAGGTTTGATCGTGCGCAATCCGCCCCAAGAGCACCATCGCCTCGAGCTTTGGCAGCGCCGCCAGACGCGCTTTGAAAAAGCCGCGGCAGGTATGGACCTCCTCCGGCAGCGGCTTGTTCTCGGGGGGGACGCAGCGCACGGCGTTGGTGATCATGCAGTCGACGAGCGTGAGCCCATCCTTGGGGTCGGCTTTGTAAGTCCCGCGAGCGAAACCGAAAGCGAGCAGTGTCGAGTAGAGGAGGTCGCCCGCGTAGTCGCCGGTAAAGGGGCGCCCCGTGCGGTTGGCCCCGCGCAATCCAGGCGCCAGCCCGACGATCAGCAGCCTCGCATTCGGGCTACCGAACGAGGGGACCGGGTTGTTGAACCAGGTAGGCTCTTTCTGGGCTGCCTGCTCGCGGAACGCGACCAGCCGCGGGCACAGCGGACAGTTCCGCGGCGCTTCAGGTGCAAAATCGGACGAAGGGAGGGAGGGAGCGCGGGCCATGGCTGACGGAAAGGATAGTCGAACGGCCCCGAAAACGCATCACACGGCAACCGGAGTGTCCGCTTGCCGTGTGTCGAATGGCCTAGACTTCTTCTTGCGAGAGGTCGTCGTTGTCGTGATAGGCGTGGCTCTCGCGGTGAGAATGGGAGGGTGCGACGCGCCCGGATGATGCGCGTGAGTCCCGCCCGACCCGGGTCGTCGCGTCGCGGCCGATCAGCTGTTCGAGATCGGCGAGGTCGACGAACTGATCCGCTTGGCGGCGCAATTCGTCAGCGACCATGGCCGGCTGGGTCTGCAGCGTCGAAACGACGCTGACCCGCTTGCCCTTCTGCTGAAGCGCGGCAACCAGCCCGCGGAAATCCCCGTCGCCCGAGAAAAGAACGATGTGGTCGAGGGTATCGGCGAGCCGCATGGCATCGACAGCAAGCTCGATGTCCATATTGCCCTTAACTTTGCGCCGGCCGGACGCATCGGTGAATTCCTTGGTCGGCTTCGTTACCATGGTGAAGCCATTGTAATCGAGCCAGTCGATCAGTGGGCGGATCGACGAATACTCCTGATCTTCCGAAAGCGCCGTGTAGTAAAGCGCTCTGACCAGATGCGACTTCTGGCGGAAGAGTGCGAGCAGCCGCTTATAATCTACGTCAAATCCCAAAGCCTTTGATGTGGCGTATAAATTGGCGCCATCAATAAAAAGAGCAACACGTTCACCCTGGTAAAAGTGCATTTTCTATGTTCCTTGAACAAACCGGGCCTAGAGGCACCTGCTGCGCGCCGGCAACGGCAAGATCGCGGCAAAATCAATCTCGCTCAGGGCAGTAGTGTAATCTTCGGCATCAGGAAGATTAAGCGCATTCTGTCATGAATGGCAGCCCGCTGGTGGAAAAAATTTCCCCAAGCTATTTTGCGCCGCAGTTCGTGGTGCCCGCGCGCCTCGAAACTTTCTATTTGCTAAACGTGAGATGGTGGCAACTTACTATTTTGCAATTGTTGCGGTGTCATTCTGTCCCGGTTGAGGTTGTCGCATGCCTTGATCGGCCTCAACTCGGCTTGCTCGCTGGCCATTTTCATGCCAGTTAAGCAGGCTGAAGCGGCGTGTCGAGCCCGGGTCAGGGCTACGGCAGCTAATCGGATTCATTCCGCATCATGAGCGAGACGAGAGAGGGGTGCTAGAGAATGGCACGCGTCACAGTCGAGGATTGCGTCGACAAGGTACCGAACCGTTTTGAGCTGGTCCTTCTGGCTGCTCATCGCGCGCGTTCGATTGCCAACGGCAGCGCGATCACCATCGATCCCGATAACGACAAGAACCCAGTGGTGGCCTTGCGCGAAATCGCCGAGCGGACCGTTCCGCCGGAGGACATGCGCGAATCCCTGATCCACTCGATCCAGAAGAACGTCGAGGTGGACGAGCCGGAAGCGGCAGCCGCCCCGGTTCTTCCGCAGGAACGCCGCAGCCCGATCCTCGGCCGCGACGAGCAGTCGTCCGACACCCAGGTCGACGTGCTCACCGAAGAGCAGTTGTTGCGCGGTCTCGAGAGCATGACGCCGTCGGAGCCCTCCTCCAACGGCAGCGGCGGCCCGCGCGAGCGCGGTCGCTGAGCTTCTTGCGGAACGCACCTGCTTTCGCCTGACCCTGCGCCAGGCGCCTTCGGGCAGGTCTTGTTCCGGACCGCGATGGCGGAGCCATGCTGCTCCCCATCGACATCCGGGACGGGCGTCGGTTCGTCGTAGCAAACGCGACCAGATCAAAAGACGGGAGCGCCCTGTCCTGCTTGGCAGGCCCGGGGGCTCTAACCCGACGCCGGGAGTGTGTGCGACCCATGATGCGTCAGTACGAGCTCGTCGAGCGAGTACAGAAGTATGATCCGACTGCGGACGAGGCGTTGCTCAATCGCGCCTATGTTTACGCCATGCGCGCGCATGGGTCCCAGAAACGTGCCTCGGGCGCCCCCTATTTCTCCCACCCCCTCGAAGTTGCGGCGATCCTGACCGATCTCAAGCTCGACGACGCCACCATCGTCACCGCGCTGCTGCATGACGTCATCGAGGACACCGACGCCACCCGCGCCGAGATCGACCAGTTGTTCGGGCCCGAGATCGGCGCGCTGGTGGACGGCCTCACCAAGATCAAGCGTCTCGATCTCGTGTCGAAGAAGGCCGAGCAGGCCGAGAACTTCCGCAAGCTCCTGATCGCGATTTCGAGCGACATCCGCGTTCTGCTCGTCAAGCTCGCCGACCGCCTCCACAATATGCGCACCCTCGAGCACATGAAGCCCGAGAGCCGCAAGCGCAACTCCGAGGAGACGCTCGAGATCTATGCGCCGCTCGCCGGCCGCATGGGCATGCAGGCGCTGCGCGACGAGCTGGAGGAGCACGCCTTCCGCTGGCTCAACCCGGAAGCCTACAAGACGGTAACCGAGAAGCTCGAAGAGCTGCGCACCAAGAACGAGGGGCTGGTCGAGGAGATCGCCGTCGCACTGCGCAAGATGCTTGCCGATGTCGGGATCGACGTCGAGGTCTCCGGCCGCGAGAAGAAGCCCTACTCCGTCTGGAGTAAGATGGCCAACAAGCAGATCAGCCTCGAGCAGCTGTCGGACATCTATGCATTCCGCGTCGTGGTCGACACCATCGACGACTGCTATCGCGTCCTCGGCGTCGCCCACACCACGTGGCGCACGGTGCCGGGCCGCTTCAAGGACTACATCTCGACCCCGAAGCAGAACAACTACCAGTCGATCCACACGACTGTCGTCGGCCCGCGCCATCAGCGCGTCGAGCTGCAGATCCGCACCCGCGCGATGCACAACGTGGCCGAGTACGGCGTTGCGGCACACGCCGTCTATAAGGATGGCCAGAAGCTCAACGGCGGCTCCGGCAAAGCCCTGGTTTTCACCGACAAGGAAAGCGGGCCCTATCAGTGGCTGCGTCGCCTGGTCGAGACGCTGCTCGAAGGCTCCAATCCGGAAGAGTTCCTGGAGCACACCAAGCTCGAGCTGTTCCAGGATCAGGTCTTCTGCTTCTCGCCGAAGGGGCGTCTGATTGCGCTTCCGCGCGGCGCGACACCGCTCGATTTCGCCTACGCCGTACACACCGATGTCGGCAACGCCGCCGTCGGCGCGTACGTCAACGGCCGCCACGTGCCGATCGACACCCGTCTCCGCAACGGCGACGAGGTCGAGATCCAGACCTCCAAGACGCACACGCCGCCGGCAGCCTGGGAAAGCCTCGCCGTGACGGGGCGCGCCCGCTCCGCCATCCGCCGCGCCGCGCGCGATGCCATCCGCCGTCAGTATGCCGAGCTCGGCCGCCGCCTGTTGATCTCCACTTTCGAGCGCATCGGAGAATCCTACTCCGACGAACGCCTGAAGAAAGTGCTGCCGCGGCTCTCCTACAAGAGCCTTGAGGATGCGCTTGCGGCCGTTGCGCGCAACGAAGTCAAGATCGAGGACGTTCTCAGGGCCATCGCTCCGGAGTTGGCCGCTGCTGCCGCGCGCCCGCCGCAGCGTGCGGAAGAGACCACCAAGGCATCGAAGGGTTGGCTGAGTTTGACCCGGGCCGCTTCCAACAAATTTAGTCTCGGTGGCTCCCACGAAGCCGATGCCGCATCTGCAACGACCACCGGTCGTGTTCGCGGCATTCCGATCCGCGGTGTCCGCAACGACATGCCGGTGCTGTTCGAAGCCGGCGGCGCCGTGCCGGGAGATCGCATCGTCGGCGTGCTGGCACCGGGCGAGGGTATCCGCGTCTTCCAGATCTCGTCGCCCCGCCTGCAGGAATACGAGCATGAGCGCTGGATCGACGTGGCCTGGGACGTCGACCCGGAAAATCCGGAGCGTTTTCCGGCCCTCATCAGCGTCACGGCCCCAAATCAGCCGGGCACGCTCGCCGAGATCGCCAATGTCATCGGCCAGGCTGGCGGCAACATCGACAACCTCAAGATGATCCGGCGTGCCTCCGATTTCACCGAGCTGCGCATCGGCCTGGAGGTCTGGGACCTGCAGCACTTGAACCAGATCATCAACGGTCTCAAGGCGAAAGCTGTGGTCAGCAAGGTCGAACGTGTGTTTGAATGATGAGCCTTGCCGGCCTCCGTCGGCCGGGGGGTTTAACCAGGGCCGCAGGCCCCAAAATAAGCACCACGAACAAGCAGCCAGGGTGAAGGGAAATGACGCGAGGTCAGCACGGCAGCATTCGGCTGGGCGTGAACATAGATCACGTCGCGACGATCCGTAACGCACGGGGCGGGCGCCATCCCGATCCGTTGCGCGCAGCCCACCTCGCGGTCGAGGCTGGCGCCGACGGCATCACGGCCCACCTGCGCGAGGACCGTCGCCACATCTCCGATACCGACATCGCGCGCCTCAAATCCGAGCTCACCCGCCCGCTCAACCTCGAGATGGCGGCAACACCCGAGATGCTGCGCATCGCACTCCGCCATGTGCCGAACGCGTGCTGCCTGGTCCCTGAGCGGCGTGAGGAGCGCACCACCGAAGGCGGGCTCGACGTCGTGGGGCAGAAGAAATCGCTCGCGCCCGTCGTGTCCGATCTGAAAGCCGCAGGCATCCGTGTCTCGCTTTTCATCGAGCCGGATATCCGCGCCATAGAAGCCTCCGCCGAACTTGGCGCCGACATCGTCGAGCTGCACACCGGTCGCTATTGCGACTACGCCGCCGATGACGATGCGAAAGGCGCGGCCGCCGAGATCGAGCGGTTGGCAAAAGGCGCGACGGTCGCCGATAAGCTTGGCCTCGAGGTTCACGCCGGTCACGGCCTGACGTTTAACACCGTCGCGCCGCTCGCCCGCATGCCCGAGGTCGTCGAACTCAACATCGGCCACTTCCTCATTGGCGAGGCCATCTTCGGTGGCCTCAACGCGGCCGTGCGGAGGATGCGCTTCCTGATGGACGAGGCGCGGGCCAAGGTGTCCACGCGGGTCAGCGCGTGATCATCGGGCTCGGCAACGATCTCATCGATATCCGCCGCATCGAGGTGACGCTCCAGCGCTTCGGCGATCGCTTTCTGGAACGGGTCTTTACCGACATCGAGCGCGCCAAGTCTGACCGGCGTGCCAACCGGGCCGCCTCTTACGCCAAGCGCTTTGCCGCCAAGGAAGCCTGCGCCAAGGCGCTCGGCACCGGGTTTCACGCGGGGGTTTACTGGCGCGACATGGGCGTCATCAATCTGCCGTCTGGGCGTCCGACGCTGACCTTGACGGGTGGTGCAGCGCAGCAATTGCTCCGGATTACGCCCCCGGGCATGACCGCGCGCATTGACCTCACCTTGACCGATGATTTTCCATTGGCGGAGGCTGTTGTCATCATTTCCGCTATCCCGGCCGGCAACGGCCGGGAGGTGGGTTAGAGGGCGGTCTCCAAGGGGGTGTTGCGGCGGCAGGTTCGGGCATGGCGGCACCACGCCGCACCCAATTTGCACGTTGCACGCTTAGTCGTTATAGCGAGCAAGGTTTTACAATGTGTCGACCCAGCCTTGCGGGGCTAAGGAGCAGGAGATGAGCCTGGAAACGAACTCCAAGGCCAATGCGGGCAGCTGGTCTGAGACCGCGAAGATCGTCGTGCAGGCCTTGGCCATCGCGATGGTCGTGCGCGTGTTCTTCTTTCAGCCGTTCAATATTCCCTCGGGCTCCATGAAGTCGACGCTTCTGATCGGCGACTACCTGTTCGTCTCGAAGCTGTCCTACGGTTACAGCCGCTTCTCGTTCCCCTTCAGCCCGCACCTGTTCTCGGGTCGCGTATTCGCCGCCGAGCCGAAGCGCGGCGACGTGGCCGTCTTCCGCCTGCCGCAGGATGAATCGCTCGACTACATCAAGCGCGTGATCGGCCTGCCCGGCGACGAAGTCCAGATGAAGAGCGGCATCCTCTACATCAACGGCAAGCCGATCCCGAAGGTGTACAAGGACGAATTCGCCAACAAGGAATGCGATCAGTATTTCCGCCACTGCCGCAACGTCGTTTACAAGCGCTACGAGGAAACCCTGCCGGAAGGCCTCACCTATACGGTGCTCGACCTTGAGCCCGAGGGCGACTTCGACACCACGGAAGTCTTCAAGGTTCCGCCCGGCCACTATTTCATGATGGGTGACAACCGCGACAACTCCGCCGACAGCCGCGCGTCTGTTGGTTACGTGCCGTTCGAGAATCTGATCGGCCGGGCGGAGGTCATTTTCTTCTCGGCCGCCGTCGATGATCCCGAAGCCATGCGTTGGCTCTCACCCTGGACTTGGCCCTTCGATATTCGTTGGAACCGGTTCTTTAATCTCGTTCGTTGAGAAATGTATTGGATGCGCGGCTCGGGAACCTGAGCCCGGAAACGGCTCGATGTTCAAAGCCCGCAAGTACAAAGAGCTTGAGAAGAAGCTCGGCTACCGCTTCAAGAACGAAGCGCTGCTGACGCGTGCGCTGACGCACGCGAGCCTGCGCGGCTCGAAGAAGGTCCGCGAGGACAACGAGCGCCTTGAGTTCGTCGGAGACCGCGTCCTTGGCCTCGCCATCGTGGAATTGCTCTGGGAGACTTATCCGGTCGCGACCGAAGGCGAGCTGGCGCGTCATCTGAACCGGCTGGTGCGCGGCGAGACCTGCGCCAAAGTCGGCCGCGCGCTTGCGCTTGGCGACTTTCTGATGCTGTCCGACAGCGAGGCCGGCAGTGGCGGCCGCCTCAAGGCGACAATCCTGGCGGACGCGGTCGAAGCCGTGCTGGGCGCTATTTTTCTGGAGGCCGGCTTCAACAAGGCCCGCGACGTCGTCCGCAGACTGTGGGAGAACGAGGAGGTCTCGTTCGGCCACGCTGCCGCCGATCCCAAATCCGCTCTTCAGGAGTGGGCGCAGGGGCAAGGGCTGCAGCTCCCGGCTTATGTCGAGGTGGAGCGGACCGGGCCCGATCATGCGCCGCGCTTTACCTCCGAGGTTCGGATCAAGGGCAAGGCCCCGGCACGTGGCGAAGGGGCATCCAAACGCGCGGCCGAGCAGGCCGCCGCAACCGCTCTGCTCGAGCGGGAAGGTGTGATGGAGAAGCGCGAAATTGGCTGATGAACCGAAGCGCGACGCAACGCCGGAAGCGCAAAGCCCGCATCGCTGCGGCGTGATTGCGATCATCGGCGCGCCCAATGCAGGCAAGTCGACGCTGGTCAACGCGCTCGTCGGCGCCAAGGTCACCATCATCTCGCGCAAGGTTCAGACCACGCGCATCCAGATCCGCGGCATCGCCATGGCAGGCGCGAGCCAGCTCGTGCTCATCGACACGCCCGGCATCTTTGCCCCGAAGCGCAAGCTCGACAAGGCGATGGTCGCGAGCGCTTGGGCCGGTGCCGCCGACGCCGATCAGATCCTGGTGCTGGTCGATGCCGCCAAGGGGCTCGACGAGGACGTGGAGCGCTTGTTGGAGCGGCTGGCCGGACAGTCGAAAAAAGCGATCCTGGTTCTGAACAAGGTCGACCGCGTCGAGGACAAGGCGCGTCTGCTGGCGCTGGTGCAGGATCTCTCGCCGCGCATCGCATTCGAGCGCGTGTTCATGATCGCGGCGCTGACCGGCGATGGCGTGGCCGAGTTGAAGCGCTATCTCGCCGAGCGCGTGCCGGAAGGCCCGTGGCTCTATCCCGAGGATGAGCTGTCCGACATCCCCGTGCGCCAGCTCGCCGCCGAGGTCACGCGCGAGAAGATCTACAACTACCTGCACGACGAGCTACCCTACCAGATCACCGTCGAAACCGAATCCTGGAAGACGCTGCGCGACAAGTCGGTGCGCGTCGAGCAGGTGATTTACGTCGAGCGCGATAGCCAGAAAAGCATCGTCCTCGGCAAGGGCGGTCAGACCATCAAGAAGATCTCGCAGGCGTCTCGCACCGAGCTGACCGAAATCGTGGGCGAGCCCGTGCATCTCTTCCTGTTCGTGAAGGTGCGCGAGAACTGGGGCCAGGATCCCGAGCGTTATCGCGAAATGGGGCTTGAATTCCCGGAGGACTGAGGATGGCGCGGGCGGGTAGAAAGCTTCGTCCCGCATGGGCTTTGAGAGCAGTGCTCTTCGCCGCGTCCTTCGTAAGTTTCGAAACAACAGCCATCGCCGCCGTCCGCCTCTGCCAGCCCGTCGTTTCGAGCGGGCTCGTCAGCGCCCCGACCGAGCTTGAGGCGAAAAAGCGCGCACTCGATGCCTGGAAGGCCATGGCCCTGCAACACGGCGAGGCCTATGCGAGTTGGCGCCTTGCCACCGACAAGCTCCTCGAATGCCTCCCGCGCAAGGCCGGCGGGTTCGAGTGCCTCGCCACGGGCGCCCCGTGCACCATCGAGCAAGCCCCCGACCGCCGCGAGCTGCGCGAGAAGCGCCTCGACATGTGAGCGTGTAGGCCCGCGAAAGGCTACGTAACGTCCGAAGTCGGCTATAACCCGCCTATGAACTGGTCTGACGAAGGCGTGATTCTCTCTGTCCGCGCCCATGGCGAAACCGCCGCCGTGGCCGAGGTGCTGACGCGCGCGCACGGCCGCCACCTTGGCCTCGTGCACGGCGGCCGCTCGCGCAAATCGCGTCCCGTTCTGCAGATCGGCAATCACGTCGACGTCACCTGGAAAGCCCGTCTCGCCGATCACCTTGGGCACATGAACGTCGAGTTGATCCGCGGCTATGCCGCCTCCGCAATGGAGGAGCCGGCCGCGCTCGCCGGCCTCACGTCGCTCTGTACGCTGGCTCGCCTGCTGCCCGAGCGAGATCCGCATCCGAACCTCTATGAGGTCACGCTGTTCGTCCTCGCCTATTTCGACGACGTCAGCGTCTGGCCGGCGCTGCTCGCGCGCTGGGAGTTGGCGCTGCTCGATGAGCTTGGTTTCGGCCTCGATCTCACGCAATGCGCTGCCACCGGGGGCAACGACGACCTGATTTACGTCTCGCCGAAAACCGGCCGTGCCGTCTCGGCGTCCGCCGGCGAGCCCTACCGCGACAAGCTTCTCGCTTTGCCGCAGTTCCTGCTGCCGGGCCGAAAGGCGGCGCTGGCACCGGGCGACGTCGAGAGCAGCTTCGTGCTCACCGGCCATTTTCTGCAAACCCGCGTGGTGCATCCGCGCGGCGACGAGATGCCGGAGTCGCGAAGCCGCATGCTGAGCTTCCTGAAGCGCATCGATGCCTGAGGCGCGGAGCGGAGCCTTCGGGATCCAGATACGTCTCGATTGAACGGCTTTACTGCACGCGTTCGAACGGCGCGATTTCGATCCGAAGCCCGTTGGCGGGATCGGGCTTCAGCATATAGACGAGCCCGTCGAGCGCTTCGTAGCGCATCGAGAGGCGTTGCGCCTTTGCGCCCTCTCCGAAACGATCGAACGAGATTTCGCTCGGATTGCAGGAGGAATGCGTCACTGCATAGGAAGGCTTGATCTCGTGCGGCTCGCCGTTGAACGTGTAGCGCACGCTCTGGCGCGTGGTGTTCGAGACCTGGAATTCGTATTCGAGCGCCTTCGGGCGCGCGAACAACTGCACTGAGATGAACTTCGGGTCGCGGCCCGGGGCGCTCGCGACGCCGACACCGATTTCGGTGACGTTGGGGGCCACCATGTTCGCGCGATGGCCTGGGGAGTTGATCCACCCCTCGACGGACTTCTGCGCGAGCGAGCGGGATTCGAACCCGCGGCTGTCGGCGTGAAGCGCCAGGTTCTCCCCGATCTGGCACCAGTCGTATCCGGCCGAGGTGATCCGGTCTCCGGCCTGCCGTCCGTCGGCGGTATGGGAGAACAGGTTGTTCTTGGCGAGATAGGCCGCGTAGGCCCGCGCAGCGCGGGTGAGGTCGGCGTTGGCCGTCAGCGCGCCGAGCTTCTGGCGCCCGCGATAGGTGTTCGTCATCTCGATGATGGCGGTTTCGACTTTCGCTGTATCCGGAAGCAGGGCGGGCATGGCTCGGTTTTGGGTTCGTGGGGTTGCCCGCGAAATTCGCCAATGACCGCGGCAAAGACAAGGCGTCTTGCCGGCTGATCCCCGGCCCAATCGAGGCCACCGGGTGTAGGGAAGACAATTGTGGATGCTGCAACTTGTCTTCCGATTCCGAGGCTTCCCCGTGCTAGAGCTGAGTGACGAGCGAACTTCGGAATCACAAGAAACACAAAACCCTAGGCTTGCGCGCGTCATTCAAGACTGAAAAATCCGTTCGGACCCCTCGACGGGCAAGGGCGAATTTTTCAATCCTCGCGCGAGTGGCGCTGCGGCACTTGAGGGTCGCAGCCGGGCAAAGTATCGAGACACCATGACAGACAAACCGATTCTGCCGGGTGCCGGCCCCATCGAGCCGGTGATGCTCAAGGATGCGCTCGAGGAGCGCTACCTGGCATACGCCCTTTCCACCATCATGCATCGCGCGCTGCCCGACGTGCGCGACGGCCTGAAGCCGGTGCATCGGCGCATCCTGTATGCCATGCGCGAGCTGGGCCTCGATCCCGACAAGGGCTACCGCAAGTGCGCCAAGATCGTTGGCGAGACGATGGGCAACTATCATCCGCACGGCAACCAGGCGATCTACGACGCACTGGCCCGTCTCGCGCAGGACTTTGCCGTTCGCTATCCATTGGTCGATGGCCAGGGCAACTTCGGCAACATCGATGGCGACAACCCGGCCGCCGATCGCTACACCGAAGCCCGTTTGACGACCGTGGCCGCCGAGCTGCTGGACGGCATCGACGAGGACACCGTCGCCTTCCGCCCCAACTACGACGGGCGCGAGCAGGAGCCGACGGTTCTGCCCGCCGCGTTCCCGAACCTTCTCGCCAATGGCTCTGCCGGCATCGCTGTCGGCATGGCGACGAACATTCCCCCGCACAACGTCGATGAATTGTGCGCAGCCCTTCTGCATCTCATCAAGCATCCGAGCGCGACCATCGAGAAGCTGGTGGAAATGGTGCCCGGCCCCGATTTCCCGACCGGCGGCGTGCTGGTCGAGCCGCGCGAGAGCATTCTCGAAGCGTATCGCACCGGCCGCGGCGGCTTCCGCCTGCGCGCCAAGTGGGAGAAGGAGGAAACCGGCCGCGGCGGCTATCAGATCGTCGTGACCGAAATCCCCTATCAGGTCCAGAAGGCCAAGCTCGTCGAGAAGATCGCCGAGTTGATGAGCGAGAAGAAGCTGCCGCTGCTCGGCGACATTCGCGACGAATCCGCCGAGGAAGTCCGCCTCGTTCTCGAGCCTAAGACGCGCACGGTCGAAGCCGTGCTGCTGATGGAAAGCCTGTTCCGTCTGACCGAGCTCGAAATCCGCTTCGGCCTCAACATGAACGTGCTCTCGGGCGGGCAGATCCCGAACGTGCTGTCGCTGCGCGACGTGCTGCGCCAATGGCTCGAGCATCGCATCGAAGTGCTCGTCCGCCGTACCGAATACCGACTGAAGAAGATCGAGCACCGGCTCGAAGTGCTCGACGGCTACCTGATCGCCTATCTCAACATCGACGAGGTGATCCGGATCGTCCGCTTCGAGGACGATCCGAAGGCCAAGCTGATCGCCCGCTTCAAGCTGACGGAAGTGCAGGCCGACGCCATCCTGAACCTGCGCTTGAAGTCGTTGTCGAAGCTCGAAGAGGTCGAGATCAAGGCCGAGCACGACAAGCTCTCGAAAGAGCGCCGCGAGCTGAAGCAGCTTCTGAAGTCGGACGATCTGCAGTGGGAGCACGTCTCGAACGAAGTGCGCGAGACGCGTGAGCGGTATTCGAAAAAGACCGAGCTGGGCCGCCGCCGCACCAGCTTCGCCGAGGCGCCCGAGGTCGATCTCGATCTCGAAGCAGCCCTCGTCGAAAAGGAGCCGATCACCATCATCCTGTCGGAGAAGGGCTGGATCCGCGCGCTCAAGGGCCACCAGGACGACCTCTCGAAGCTCGACTTCAAGCAGGGCGACAGCCTGAAACGCGCCGTCAAGGCCCAGACCACCGACAAGCTCATTCTGTTCGCCACCAACGGCAAGTTCTTCACGCTCGAAGCAAGCCAGCTTCCGGGCGGTCGCGGCCACGGCGAGCCGGTACGCCTCATCGTCGATCTTGAGGAGAACCAGGACTTCGCCGAGTGCTTCGTGCACGAGCCGGGGCGCAAGCTCCTGGTCGCGAGCACGGCGGGCAACGGCTTCGTCGTTCCGGAAGAAGAGGTCGTCGCCTCGACGCGTAAGGGCAAGCAGATCCTGAACGTCGCCGCCGACGAGGAGGCCCGCGTCTGCGTGCCGGTCGATGGCGACTACGTCGCGACCATCGGCGAAAACCGCAAGATGCTGGTGTTCCCGCTGTCCGAGGTCAACGAAATGACCCGCGGCAAGGGCACCATCCTGCAGCGCTTCAAGGAAGGCGTGCTGGCGGATGCGGTCGTGTTCCACAAGAAGGAAGGCCTGACCTGGTTGGATGCCGCAGGCCGCACCTTCACGCTGCCGTGGGGTGACCTCAAGGAGTGGGTCGGCCAGCGTTCGCAGGCCGGCAAGCTGGCTCCAAAGGGCTTCCCGCGCTCCAACAAGTTCGGTCCGGCCTTCCGCTAAAAGTCACGGCCGATCGGAAAAACTTTCAGGCCGGCCGGTAGCGGTGCGGGCAAGCTTGCGTCGCGGTTTGCGCCCCGGTAGGACAGACGGATGGGGGAAATGCGCGGCCGGTAAAGGGCGCGCCTGAACAAAGGGCCAGGGTGTTGGTGCGGTTCTGCGGAGAGCGAAAACACCCCGGAATGAGACCGTTGCGCGTGTGGGTGGCAAATGTTCCCGGGTTGGTGTTGGCGCTTGCCGTTCTGACGGCAGGGCTGGGCCGGCTTTCACCCGTGTCCGCCCAGGAGACGCCGGCCGATACTGCGCCGACCGCAACCTGCGTGAAGTCCGAGTTTGAGAGCGCCGTCGATGAGGCCGCGGAAGCGCTCCGCGACCTCAACAACCGCAATCGCCCGGAATTCCAGTCCAAGCTGCGTCAGCTCAAAGAAAAGCGGAACTGGAACAACGACGAGTTCATGAAGGAAGCCGCGCCCTTCGTGAAGGACGACCAGATCACGGTCTACGACGACAAGTCGAACGAGCTTTTGGCTTCTATCTCGTCGATGGGCCAGGAGGGCGCCAACGCCAAGGAGCCGGATTGCACGGTCCTGGCGAAGCTGCGCAGCCTCATGGGCGTGCTGATCGAGACCCAGGGCTCCAAGTGGGCTTACATGTTCAAGAAGCTCGACGACGAACTCGCCAAGTAGCGATCGCCTAAGGCTTGGCCTCCGGCACGCGTACCCATCCGTTCGGGCCGAGATGCTCCTGCGGCTGGTACCGCGTCTTGTAGCTCATCTTGCGCGAGCCCTCGATCCAGTAGCCGAGATAGAGATACGGCAGACCGAGCCGGCGCGCGTAGTCGATGTGCTCGAGGATCATGTAGGTGCCGATGCTGCGCTCTTCCTCGAGCGGCTCGTAGAAGCTGTAGACCATCGAGATGCCGTCCGAGAGCCGGTCGCAGAGCGCGACACCCGCGAGCGGCCAGGCGTCCATGTGCTGCTCGAGCGGGTTGTCCGGCTTGGCCCGGTATTCGGTGAGGAAGGTGCGAACCACGCTGTCCTCGACCATCATCGCGTAGTCGAGCACGCTCATGTCGGCCATGCCGCCATCGGAATGGCGCGCATCGATATAGCTGCGGAACAAGCAGAACTGCTCAGAGGTCGGGATCGCGGAAACGCGACGGGCGGCGAGATCGCGATTGCGTTCGAGCGTTCGGCGCATGGTGCGGCCGGGTTCGAACTCATCGACCAGAATGCGCACCGAGACGCAGGCGTGGCAGCCCTCGCAATAGGGCATGTAGGCGATGTTCTGGCTGCGCCGGAAGCCGCCCTTGAGAAGGTTGTCGATCAGCGCAAGCGGTTTGTCGTGCGTGAGGTGCGTGAAAAGCTTGCGCTCGAGTTTGCCCGGAAGATACGGGCAGGCCTGCGGAGTGGTGACGTAGAATTCCGGAAAATGCTTCTGCTGTTCCGTCATCCGTTTCCATCCTCGCTGCCCATGTCCCGCTTTCGCTGACCTTCGTGGCAGGATGGAGCCGCTGCCCTTGAGCCGCTTGTCGCAGGGTGGACAGGGATACCTGTCGAACTAGGTGCTTCCGGAAAAGTGGGAACCGGTTTTCCGATAAGAAGCACCAGAAAACAAAAAACCTGGAGCCATTCCGCGTTCCACCAAAACCGGAACGGCTCTAGGAGGATAGTCGAGCTTCGCGTTTCCGATCAAGCGTCAGCAACGAGTGCGCCGTGCAACTGTCAGAACGGTTAAAAAGGCGCGCGTCAACCCTTTGCACCCTTGGTTTCCGTCCGTCCGTGCGCCGCGGCGGTCTCGATAAAGGCTATGATCTCGCCCGCCACGTCCAGGTTAGTCGCCCGTTCGATGCCTTTGAGGCCGGGAGACGAGTTCACTTCCAGCACCATCGGCCCACGATTGGAGCGCAGCATATCGACGCCGGCCACGTTGAGCCCGAGCACTGAGGCGGCACGGATGGCGGTCTCGCGCTCGTCTTCGGTAATGTGGGTTTCCTCGGCGATCCCCCCGCGATGCAGGTTGGACCGGAACTCGCCGGTCTTGCCGACGCGCTGCATGGCCGCCACCACCTGCCCGCCGACCACCAGCGCACGCACGTCCGTTCCCTCGGCTTCGGCGATGTACTCCTGAACCAGGATGTTGATGTTGGCCGCGCTGAACGCCTCGATGATCGACTTCGCCGAGGCTTCCGTCTCGGCCAGGATCACGCCCATGCCCTGCGTGCCCTCGACCAGCTTGATCACGACTGGCACGCCGCCGACCTCCTTGATCACGTCCTCCGCCTTGCGGGGGCCGTGCGCGAACGCGGTGACGGGAAGCCCGATGCCGGCGCGCGCCAGCAATTGAAGCGCCCGGAGCTTGTCGCGCGAGCGCCCGATCGCGACGCTCTCGTTCAACGGAAAGACGCCCTGCATCTCGAACTGCCTGAGCACGGCGAGGCCGTAGTTGGTGATCGAGGCGCCGATGCGCGGAATGACGGCGTCGTAGAGCGGCAGCGTCTTGCCGCCGTAGCGCAGCACCGGCTTGTTCGACGTGATGTTCATGTGAACGGTGAGCGTGTTGATCACATCCAGCGTGTGGCCGCGCGCGTGTGCTGCCTCGACGAGGCGCTTATGCGAGTAAAGGCCCGGATTGCGGGCCAGCATGGCGAGGCGCATGAAAAAGCCTGTTGCGATGAAGCGTAGGAAACGAAGGTGTCGCGATCCGGCTCATGTCGAAAGCGGGAGGAAGCGGATCGCTTGAATGCGGCGGAGGCTGAGGGGGCAATTGAGGTCTAAGTTTGACCCGCGGCGCTCCTCCTTTTGGCCTATCCGCGCTTGTCCGAAGAACCTTTGTCCATCAGGCCGGCTGCCGCGGGTGGCGGCTTCGTCGAACGGCGCGGCGGCGCCGAACGTCCACCAGCGTCGGCTTCCGACCACGACGGTCCGCCATCGTTGCCGGCCGAGGCAGGCGGCGGCGAGCCGCGCGGACGTGAAGGCGCGGTTTCGCGGCGATCGAAGTTCGGTCCGGGAAGGGGGCTGTCTTCTTCGGGCTGGACCGGCGATGGCGCGCGCTCGCTGAGCGCTTTGAAGCGCCCAAGCTGATAGCCCGCGTAGAAGGCGCCGGCGCCGACAAGCACGATGAGAATGAGATCGTAAGCGGACATCTGACCGATCCGAGAAAGCGCCCAGCCTAATCAGGCGCTACAGTCTAGGCAACCGGTAGCTAGCTGCTAGAGCTCAACGGCCATCAGCCGGGCCGGCGTCTGTTGTACGGTTCCTGCGGCTTTGGAGCCGTTCTCGCCGTCGAGATCCGGATCGATCGAGGCGTAGGTGAGCCAGGCGAGGCCGCCCATGGCGACCATCAGAATGGCAATTCCGATCAGCGTACGCTTGAGAAACCACCTGAGCGTGACTGGCCGCACAGCTGCCCGATGCACGGACGGTGCGTCCTCGACACTGATTGCCATGAACATCCCCCAAAATGCGGCCGATGCGTGAAGATCAGCCGCCTCCGGCGCCCCCCGCCGGTACACAAGACAGCATCACCGTGTGGCACGGTTAAGATTTCGAGCATCCTGGATGAAAGAGGTTGCCCTCCGGGTCAAGGGGGCGTTTGGGGGCACGCCGCGTTCCGGTCTGAAGCGTGCTGCGGGCGCCACGGTTGATCGCGCAGGCTGGCGACACTTAGGAGGAGGGGTGGCGGAAAATGGAGGTTTTACACCGGAGGTTGCGGGCGCGACTTGGGCGCGGATATCTTCGCGAGGCGCGCCGACGTGCCAGGGCGCCGACGGGCCCGCGAGGCCGTATAGTGGAATGCGATGACTGACACACCACCAAGAGCGCGATTGGGTCTGACACGCGTTGCCCGGGGGCTCGCGGTCGCGGCCGTTTGTTTGCTCGCCTGGAGCCTGGCCGTAACGGCTGAGACAGAACCGCACGACTCTGCACCCGGCGCACCGGCTGAGACCCGCGAAGGGATCTGGCGCGCCATCTTCGCGCGGCCTGCGCCAGGCGAGACGCCCGCACCACCCGAGCTGGTTGCCCTCGGCCGCGACCTGTTCCGCGATACCCGCCTTTCGGGTTCGGGTCAGGCCTCCTGCGTCTCATGCCACGATCCGGCCCGCGCCTTCACCGATGGACGGAAAACGGCCGTCGGCCCCGCAGGCGCCGTTCTCCCGCGCAACGCGCCCGCGCTCTACAATCTGGCGTGGGGAACCTCGTTCTTCTGGGACGGGCGCGCCGCGACATTGGCTGATCAGGCCCGCTTTCCCATTCAGGCGGTTGACGAGCTAGCCGGAGACCTCCCGACCATCGCTGCACGCCTGTCCGCCGATAACCAAATGAAAGCGCGCTTTGCGGCTGCGTTTCCTGGCCGCGCAGGTGGGGTGACGGAGAACGCCATCCTCAATGCGCTGGCCGCCTACGAGAAATCCCTGGTCTCGCCGACGACGCGTTTCGATCGATGGGTCGAAGGCGACGAAAAAGCGCTGAGCGAGGAAGAGTTTCGAGGCTTCGACATTTTCGTCGGCAAAGGTGGCTGCGTTTCCTGCCATGGCGGTTGGCGCCTGACCGACGATGGCTTTCACGACATCGGCCTGCCGAGCCGTGATCTGGGACGCGGCGCCCTTACGCCCGGCGCGCCGGGACTGCCGCAGTTCAAGACGCCGTCGCTTCGGGAAGCTGCGCGCACCGCGCCTTACATGCACGACGGATCGCTCGCGACGCTCGAAGATGTTGTCGAACACTATGCGGGTGGCTTGATCGAGCGCCCGTCGTTGGCCCCCACCGTCGTGCGCCATCTGTCTCTGACACCAGCAGAAAAAGCTTCACTCGTCGCATTTCTGAAGACGTTATCCAGCGAGCCGGCGAGCCACGCCTCCGATGAGACATCTCGCCCCATGCTCAAAAAATGAGCTGACGGAAAAGACGATCGAACAAGAATTGTTCTGCAGAATGCCCAATAATCCTGCGAATTTATAGCATTGCCGCTTCCTGCGGCAATTGATGCGCAAACGTCTCAGCCCAAAACATTAGCAATTGCTGCTTATGAATGTTTCTTGTGCGGCCCTGATTCGCCGCCTACCGTTGCATCAAGAAGAAAAGAAAAAGGGACGACGCGCCCCGAGGGTTATGGACCGCCAAAAGCGGATAACTCGATTTTGGGGACTGCAAAATGCTAGAGCTGATCGTCTCTGTCTGCCTCATCGATGACCCGTCAAGATGCAAGGATGTGAGCTTGGTCTACTTGGCCGAGACCGTGACGCCAATGCAGTGCATGATGCAGAGTCAGGCTGAGATCGCAAAGTGGGCGGAAGGCCATCCCAAGTGGGTCGCGAAGCGTTGGGCGTGCCGTCCGGCTGGCCGTTTTGCGAAGATCTGAACCTCGGTCGCACGTAGCGAGAATTTGGTCTGAACCCGCTTCGGTAATCTGAGTTTTCGCGGCGTTATATCGTTTCAGAAAAATTTCTGCCGGGTGATTGAAGGCCCGGCTAGAAAGCAATGAAAAGCCAATCGGATCTCTTGAATTTCATTTGAGTTACGGCGCGCGCCCTCCTCGCTATTTATTTCGGTTGAGCACAGGCATTCCCTGCGTCCGTTCCGTCGAACGGATTTTTCCGCTCATCCCATAACCCCGCCACTAGGTCGTTGTTTTCGAGCGGCATTCCGTGGCTGAGGGACCGCCCCCAAGGCACGCTTGCCATCGGCTTTGGACCTGTCGAGCCGCCCATCGCCCTGTCGACGCCGTACGCGATCCGGCGCATTCTGCCGAAATTGAACAGGTCCGTTTGAGGGTCCGATGCGCTTCGTGCTGTTGCTCGCTCTTTGCCTGGTTGGGTTTTCAACGGCGCTTTCGCCTGCGAGGGCCGCTGATCCCATCGTCAGCCCCGAACGCGGCTCGCCGCTTCGCGCGGCCGTTCTCGATGCGGCCCGGCCGCTCTTCGAGCAAGAGACGGGCGGCCCTGTCGAATTCGTGATCAACACGTTGAACGTAATGGGCGAATGGGCCTACGGCGACGTTCAGCTCCAGCGCCCGGGCGGCTCGCCGATCGACTGGCGCAAGACCAAGTTCGCCGCCGACTTTACCCAGGGCATGCTGGAGACCGGGCACAACCTGTTCCTGCTTCAGCAGACCGGCGGCAAATGGATCGTTGTCGAGTATGCCGTCGGTCCGACCGACATTGCCTGGGACTGGTGGCGTCAGCAGCGAAACCTGCCGGCGGAGTTGTTCGGCGCGTCCTCCGCCGACTTTCCGCCCCCCGCTCGCGGCGCCCAGCCCCGTTCCGGCAATTAGGATCGTGCTGGCTGAGTTCGAAACGAACTCCTTCCGCCACTTAGCCGAACCCGCGTTGCCTTTGCGCGAAATGCGGACACCCTAGCGGCCCGTGGCCAAACTTCTGCGAAGGGCCAATAGAGGACGAACTATCGATGATTGAACTATAGTGATTGGAGGTAATTCGTTTGACGGTGCGACAGCAATACACCCAAGCCACGCAGCAGTTCGAACGCTTCCTACTCGATGCGCGCGATACGTTGGGTCATCACAGCACGCATGTCACCTACACTACGGTTCAGGCGGTCTTGGTCACATTTCGACGTCGTCTGCGCGTCCGGGACGCGCTGCTTTTCGCCGACGCCCTTCCTGCCGTTCTACGGGCGATCTTCGTCAGCGATTGGGACGCAGACGCCTCTCCTCTGCCTTTTGGCACTAGGGCTGAACAGACAGCCGAAGCGCAGGCGTTTCGGCGCGACCACTCCTTTGTGCCGGATGACGCCATTGCGGTTGTCGCAACCGTATTGCGCCGCCATGTCGATGCGGCGCTGCTCGATCGCATCCTTGTGTCCCTTCCGCTGGGTGCGCGAGAGTATTGGGCGGCATCACCGCCTGCGCTTTGAGCCGTCAGTTTCTGGCCGGTCCAGTCGCCTGATGCTTGGCCGATGTGCCGGAGATCGGACGCTTGCTACGTCCGCAACGGGTCACAAACGGACTTGGCGTAGTATCTCCCGGCACGCTTGTGTCACTCCGCAAAGCTTCAGACCGGAACTATGAAAGTCCCGTGCGAAGCGGCATCGTCGCTGCCTCTTGCCCGACCGCCTACCTATTCGTCAGCTTCAGCTCGATGCGCCGGTTCTTGCGTAGGCTTTCCTCGTCGACGCCTTGCTCGAGCGGCTGGAACTCGCCGTGTCCGGCCGCCACCAGATGCTCTGCCGGCACCCCGCGCGTCGCGAGATACTTGACCACCGCAACCGCGCGCGCCGTCGAAAGCTCCCAGTTGGAGGGGAACTGCGCACTCGCGATCGGGCGAATGTCGGTATGGCCGTCCACCTGCAGCGCCCAGCCGATCTCGGCCGGAATGGTCTTGGCGAGGTCGGCGATGGCGATCGCAAGCTGATCCATCGCGCTGAGGCCTTCGGGTGTCAGCGTGGCCGAGCCGGACGGGAACAGCACCTCGGATTCGAATACGAAGCGGTCGCCGACGACGCGAATGTCCTTGCGGTTCTTGAGAAGCTCTCTCAGCCGGCCGAAGAAGTCCGACCGATAACGCTGCAGCTCCTGCACCTGCCGGGCGAGGGCCGCGTTGAGGCGTTGCCCGAGGTCCTTGATCCGGTCCTGGCTGTCCTTGTCTTTCTTTTCGGAAGCTTCGAGCGCTTCATTGAGGGCTGCAAGCTGACGTCGCAGCGCCAGCATCTGCTGATTGAGCAGATCGACCTTGGCCAGCGCCTCGTTCGAGATCTGCTTCTGCGCGTCGAGATCGGCTGTCAGAGATTGGATCTTGCCTTCGGCCGCTTTGGCCTTCTCGTCGCCCGAGAGCGCAAATCCGGAAAGCTTGCTGTGCTCGGCCTTGAGATCGGCCAACGTGGATTGCAGCGAAGCCAGCTCGTCCGCAGCTGTCCGGGATTTGCCTTTTTCGAGCGACAGGAGATTGGTCAATTCCGAGATCTGCCGCGTAAGGCGCTGCAGCGCGGTGTCCTTGCCGGCCGATTCCTGGGTCGCGAAGTACTGCGAAACCATGAAGATCGACATCAGGAACGTGACAACGAGCAGCAACGTGGACAGCACGTCCACGTAGGCCGGCCAGAATTCGCTGTACTCGCCGCTACGCCGTGAACGCCCACGGGCCATGTGATCAACTGCCTCTCTTGAGCATGTTCTGCGCAAGGTCGCGCAGCACGTTGGTCACTTCGGACTGCTGGGTAGCCTGCTCGTCGACCCATTCGCGCACCACCTTTTGTTCGGCGCGCATCTGGGTGACTAGTTGATTGACGCCGCGGGCGAGATCGCGCACCGGCTCGTCCGAGCCGCCGGAGACGCCGAGCGCAGAGGACGATCCGCCCTTCATCCGGCCGGACAAATCTTCGACCGCCCGCTGCATTTCGAACACCGCAGCCATCAGCTGGCGGCTCACCTGCTCGGTGGCGCTGGACGAGCCTGGCGTCAGCTCGGTGATGCCCGACAGCCATTCTTCGAGCTCGTTGTAGAACCGGTTGTGCGCATGGCTCGCCTGCAGTTCCAGGAACCCGAGCACCAGCGAGCCCGAAAGGCCGAGCAGCGAGGACGAGAACGCAGTGCCCATGCCCTTGAGCGGTGCGGCAAGGCCGGATTTCAGTTCGTCGAACACAGCCACCGTTTCGCCGGTGGAGCTGAGCGTGTTGATCGCGAGACCGACCGACTGGATCGTTTCGAGCAGGCCCCAGAACGTGCCGAGCAGGCCGAGGAACACAAGCAGGCCGACCATGTAGCGCCCAGTATCGCGGGCTTCGTCGAGGCGCGAGCCGATGCTGTCCATGATGGTCCGCATCGAGACGGTCGAGAGCGAGAGCGCGCCGGTCCGGTCCCGCAGCATCGTCGCCATTGGCGCAAGCAGCACCGGTTGATGCGTGCTGGCGAGGCCGGGATCGGAAATGCGGAACGCGTTGACGAAGCGAATTTCGGGGTAGAGGCGGATCACCTGCCGGAACGCGTAGATGATGCCGAGGAACAGAACGCCGAGGATCAGGCCATTGAGGCCTGGATTGGTCATCAGCGCGCCCTCAAGCCGCTCGTGCAGGATGGCGGCGAGGAACGCGACGAGCGTCAGGAACACGAGCATACGCACTAGGAAAACGCCGGGAGGCGTCAGCGTCCGGTGGGACGTGCCGGAGGTGATTTCGGGTCGCTTGCGTGCCATTCCAAAAGTCTCCGGCCTTGCCCTTGCGAAATGTGGCTCACGATCTTGGAGGTGAGAAGACAACCCTCGAACCGGAAGCCGCGCGCAGGGTTAGTGGTGTGACTGCGCGCAAACGAGATGGTGGGCCCCGACAATAGCCGAAGCCCATACGACCGGAAACCGGCAACATGATGCCAAGGCTCGGGGAATGGGGCCTTTTTGGGGCCGCTGAGTTCCCCGCGCGCCTGACGGCGAAGCCTCAGAGGAGGTCCTTGATTGCGGCCCGGAGCTGCGGCGCGAGGTCGTCGCGCTTGAGGCCGTAGGCGATATTGGCGAGCAGGAACCCGATCTTGGAGCCGGTGTCATAGATGGCGCCGTCGAAGCGAACGGCATGGAAAGGATGGCCGGCGTCCTGCGACAGGGTGATCATGGCATCCGTGAGCTGAATTTCTCCGCCAGCGCCGGCTTCCTGGCGGGCGAGCAGTGGGAAGATTTCAGGCTCGAGAATGTAGCGGCCCGTGATGTGCAGGTTCGAAGGTGCGGTCCCCTTCGGCGGCTTCTCGACCATCTGGGTGATCTGGCTGACCTTGGCCTTCGCGTCCTTGACGCCGACGATGCCGTATTGATGCGTCTGGTCTTCCGGCACCGGCGAGACTGCAACGAGGTTGCCGCCGGTCTGCTCGTAAGCCTCGATCATTTCGGCGAGGCACGGCTTGTCGCCGTGGTGAAGCATGTCCGGCAGCAGCAGCGCGAACGGCTCGTCGCCGACGATGTCGCGCGCGCACCAGACCGCGTGGCCGAGGCCCCGCGGCGCCTGCTGACGCGTGAAGCTGGTGCGTCCCGCGTCCGGCAGCTCCGCGAGCAGGTCTTCGAGTTCGCGCGTTTTCTTCTTCGAGGAGAGCGTCGCTTCGAGTTCGAACTGATGATCGAAATGATCCTCGATGCAGGCCTTGCCGCGCCCCGTCACGAACACGAAATGCTCGATACCCGCTTCGCGCGCTTCGTTGACGACATGCTGAATAACCGGCCGGTCGACGACGGTCAGCATCTCTTTCGGCACCGCCTTGGTGGCGGGCAGAAATCGGGTTCCGAGGCCGGCCACGGGAAACACGGCTTTGCGAATGCGCTTGGGTTTGGACATCAGGGCACCGGGTTGGGGAACGGGGAGGGAGAGAAATCGGCGGGATATGAGCCCGATTGCGAAGGCGAAATAATGGAACGCGACCTATATCCGACGGCAGGAGGGCATCGGGCAAGGCCCGCCAGGGGGCTGACGGCCGAAACCGCGAGAGAAATGTCGGGAAGGGTAAAGGGTTCCGCCCCGCCCCTCGGCCGGCCTGGGCTTGCCTGCACCGCCCGGGCGGCCGGCGGTGACGGCGGAAGTTGCCGCCAGGGTCGTAAAAAAGCCCCGAATCGCAGACACGGGGAGGAGGCCTCTCGGCCGATCGGTTAAGGGTTCGAACGGCCCCGGCCCCATTGGTCCGGATGAGGCGGCCGGGCAAAGCGGAATGTATAGTTTGCGGCATGAACCAACGGCCTGACGTTCTCCCTCTCGTTTCCTCGCCAACCTGGTCGCTGCTTCTCGCCTGCGTGCTGGGCTTGGCGGTGGCGCTCACCGCGTTTTCGAAACCGGCTTCCGCCGATGCCAAGCTCGACGCCTGGATCGAGGGCGTCTGGCCGGACGCCGAGGCGGCTGGTGTCTCACGCAAGACCTTCGACGCCGCATTCAAGGGCTTCGTGCCCGATCTCAAGCTTCCCGACCTCGACCTTCCCGGCCGCCCGTCGAACGATGCGCGCGGTCAGGCCGAATTCACGCGCGCCCCTTCCGAGTATCTGGATCGCGCCTACCTGATCCGCCTTGCCACGACCGGCAAGGATTTGGCCGCGAAACACAAGGCGACGCTCGAAAAGATCGAGCGCGAGCTGGGTGTCGATCGCTATTCGGTGCTGGCCATCTGGGGCCGCGAGACCGCTTTCGGCCATCACAAGCTCCCTCACGACGCCATCAACGTAGTGGCGACGCAGGCCTATCTCGGCCGCCGCAAGGACTTGTTCCGCATCGAGCTGATCGCCGCGCTGAAGATGCTGGAGTCCGGCGTTCCGCGCTCGCTGATGCGTGCGTCCTGGGCTGGTGCGATGGGCCTCACGCAGTTCATGCCGAGCGAATATTTCAAGCACGCTCACGATCTCGACGGCGACGGCAAGACCGACATCTGGAATTCGATCCCTGACGCGCTGGCATCCGCCGCGAGCCAGCTCAAAGGCAAGGGCTGGGTCGCGGGCCAGACCTGGGGTTACGAAGTGATCCTGACGCGCGAGGCCGACTGCGGTTTTGAAGGCCCGACTCAGGAACGCCCGATCTCCGAATGGGCCAAGCTCGGCCTGAAGCGCGCCAACGGGCGTCCCTGGACCGAGGCGCAACTGGCGCTCAGCGCTTACATGATGAGCCCGGCGGGCGGTTACGGCCCGTCGTTCCTGGTACTCGAAAATTACAAGGTGATCCGCCGCTACAACATGTCGGATCTCTACGCGGTGTTTGTTGGCAATCTGGCCGACCGCATTGCGGGCGGCGGCGATTTCGTGACGCCGTGGGGCGGCACGGGGCCTCAAAAGACCAGCAATATAGAGGAAATCCAGCAACGGCTTATGGCGCTGGGCTATGATGTCGAGAAGATCGACGGAAAGGTCGGCTCGAACACGCGCAAGGTGATCGGCCTTTACGAGCGCACCAACAAGCTCAAGGTCGACTGCTGGCCGTCCGATACCGTCCTCGACCACATAAGAAAAGCCGCCGCGCGGTAGACCGTCACCGCGTCAGATCCTATGATCCCTGCGCGAGTCACGGGCCGGTCAGAAAAGCGATCCCGACGGGGTCGCGGGTTTGAAACGAAAGCACTCGGGAAGGCATGCGCGCGCGCTTCATTCTGCCGGTCGTTGCCCTGCTTGCGGCGCTGTTCGCCGCGGCGGCTCCTGGCTTTGCGCAGGAAGATCCCGGCGGCGCGAGCTTCATCACGCCGTTTCCGCCCGGCGACACCTATAACGTCGTGATGATTGGCGACGATCTCGCCGAAGGGCTGCTGGGCGGCGCGCTCGAGATCTTCCAGAAGGATCCGCGCGTCGTCATCCGCACGACCCATCTCTCGATCAACGGCCTGATGCGCAACGACTTCGCGGAAAAGCTGGTCGGGCTCGAGGAAGACCTGAAGGCTGCTTCGCCCCAGATCGCGATTCTGATGATGGGCGCCTGGGATCGCGTCTCGGTGCGCGATGCGACGGGCAAGCGCGTGATGGTCGGCACCGACGCCTGGAAGCGCGAATACGCCGCGCGGAGCGACCGCCTCTTGAAGCTTCTGAAGAAGCGCAACATCGCCGTCTATTGGGTCGGCTTGCCGAGCGTCCGTCGCTACGATGCGAACGAGGACGTGCAGACGATGAACAGCCTGCTGCGCGAGCGCGTGTATCTCAACGGCGCGAAATACATCGACACCTATGCCGGCTTTGCCGACGAGAACGGCGGCTACAGCTCCTACGGCCCCGACGTTACCGGCAAGATCAGGCTGCTCCGGTCAGGCGACGGCGTCTACTTCACCTGGGAGGGCAACCGCAAGCTCGCCTATTTCGTCGACCGCGAGCTGCGCCGTGACATTACCCAGGCCAAAGCCGACCGCACCATTCCTCTTGAAGGAAATGAATCCGAGCAGGCCAAAATCAATCCGGAAAGCGTGAAGCTGACAGGCCCCGCCGCGCCCGGAGCAGCTCCCGCGAAAGGCCCCGAGGCAAGTGGTGCGGCTAAGCCGCAGCAGGCCCAGACCGATGGCGCCGGCGATCAGAAGGCAGACAACGGAAAGATCAACCTGCGCATCGTGAGCGAGGGCGGGCGCGAGGAGGTCGTGACGCTCGACATCGTGCGCCCGGCCATTCCCGCGTCGGTGATTGCGCTGGTGACGCGCCGCGAAAGCGCCGATCGTCCCTCGCAGCTCGGTGAAGCGATTATTGACCAGATCCCGGGCGGGCTCACCGTGATGAGCACGGTAGCGCTCTCGAGTGGCGCTGCTCAGTCCGGTGGACGCCGCCGCCTGTCGCCGTCTCAGGCGCCTTACTTCAGGGTATTGTTCAAGGGCGAGCGGCTTCCGCCGAAGGCGGGGCGCGCCGACGACACGTCATGGCCGCGTCCGGCGCCGCCGCCCGAGGCCGCCTACCTTCCCGACGCGGATCCTGTCGAGACCGGCGCAACGACGGCGGCGGACGAGACGCGCAAGACCAACGCCGCGCAACGCCGCAAATCCCGCGAATAGAAACCGCCCCGATCGCGAAAGCTCCTATCGGCTTTCGCGTGAATCGGTGGCGTGAACAAGCGCCCCGATCGCGAAAGCTCCTATCGGCTTTCGCGCAAGTCAGCGGCGCGATCCAAAAGCCGGAGCGTGATTGCGCCTCAAAGTGAGGCGATCACGTTCCTGGCTCTCGTTGCTTGTTGGAGTGTCGTCGCGCGATGAACTCTCAGTCGTCGTCGCTGCCGTCGATGAGTTTGGCTGGCTTGCGACGGCCGCGCTCGGCACGTGCGGCGCCGTTCTTTTTCTCCACCAGTTCGGTGAGGCGGCGGTCTGCGGCGTCGAACGCATCGCGCAGCGCGATCTTGAGATCTTCCTGCGCCTGTCCGACGGCGGATTCATGCGTCACGATCAGCGGCGCGCCGCCCGGAATTCCGATGTCGATCTTGATCTCATAGGTTTTGCCCTTGTGCGAATGCTTGTGCGGGGCAGCAACCACGACCCGGCAGTGGGTCATGCGGTCGAAGTGTTTCTCAAGTCTGGCGGCACGCTCCGTGATTTTGGTTTCGATGGCCGGGCTCTTGTCGAGCCCTTTGAAAGCGATCTCGAGAGGAGTGTTCATGTGCTTTCCCAGTTGGTTGGCCAAGTAGGTGGGTAGTGGAGGCAACTTGGTTTTAACGACCCCCATAGAAGGAGCTGGGGATCGTCACGTCCCGGATCAAGAGTAGAGGCGAACCTCTTCAACCAAGCTGATCCAACTCAAAGCCTGTGTCCAGCGCTGCTCAAGCCTGCGAAGCACTTTCCTCGAAGAGGCTTGCCAAAACAAAAATCCCTCCGTCAGCGTGACGGAGGGATAAGAACGGACGACGCGCCATATAAAAGCGCGGGAAATTTTGCAGCCGAACGCGCTACCGCGGCAGCGTGGTCTTGCCCATCAGGAACTTGTCGATGGAGCTTGCGGCCTGGCGGCCTTCGCGGATCGCCCACACGACGAGCGATTGCCCGCGACGAACGTCGCCGGCCGCAAACACCTTGCCGCCACCCGAAAGCTTGTAGTCGCGCTCGGTTGCGTCGAGCCCCTTGAAGCGGCCGCGCGCCACCGGCTCGAGACCGAAGCCCGACAGCACGCCGCCGTCGGTCGGGCCCGAGAAGCCCATCGCGAACAGCACGAGGTCCGCATCGAGCGAGGCGTCCGTTCCGGGGATCGGTGCAAGCTTGCCGTCGACCTGCACGTAGTTGAGCTTCTTCACGCGGCCGCCCTCGCCGGAGAAGCCAGTCGTCGAAACCGAATATTCGACTTGTGCGCCTTCGGCCTGCGAGGTCGAGATGCGAAGCTTCAGCGGCCAGTTCGGCCACGACAGAGCTTTGTCCTCCTTGACCGGCGGCTTCGGCATAATTTCGAGCTGCGTCACCGACTTCGCGCCCTGCCGGATCGACGTGCCGATGCAGTCGGAGCCGGTGTCGCCACCACCGATGACGATGACGTGCTTGCCCTTCGCCGAAATCTCCTTGGTGCCCGGAAGCTGCGGCTCGCCTGCGACGCGCCGGTTCTGCTGGGTCAGGAAATCCATGGCGTAGTGAAGGCCGTCGAGATCACGTCCCGGCGACTTCGCGAAGAAATCGAACGGCGTCTCCGAGCCCATCGCCAGCAGCACCGCATCGTACTTGGCTTCGAGTTCGCTGGTTTTCACGTCGGTGCCGACAGTCACGTTGCAGTGGAACACCACGCCTTCGGCTTCCATCTGGGCCTGACGGCGCGCGATGATCTGCTTTTCCATCTTGAAGTCGGGAATGCCGTACACGAGCAGGCCGCCGGGACGCGCGCTCTTCTCGTAGACATGCACGTCATGGCCTGCGCGCGCGAGCTGCTGGGCCGCCGCAAGGCCCGCGGGGCCTGATCCCACGATCGCGACCTTCTTGCCGGTTTTCGTCTCGGCAGGCCGCGGCGCGATCCAGCCCTGCTCGAACGCGCGATCGGCGATCGAGACTTCGATGGATTTGATGGTGACGGGTACGTCGTCGATGTTGAGCGTGCAGGCCGCTTCGCACGGCGCCGGGCAGATCCGCCCCGTGACCTCCGGGAAGTTGTTGGTCGAGTGCAGGTTCTCCGACGCCGTCTTCCAGTCGTCGCGATAGACGAGGTCGTTCCAGTCCGGGATCTGATTGTTGACCGGGCACCCGTTGTGACAATACGGGATGCCGCAATCCATGCAGCGCGCAGCCTGCGTCTTGGCGTCCGACCCGGCGAGCGGAACGACGAACTCGTGCCAGTGCTTCACGCGCGTTTCCGCCGGCTCGTACTTGCGGTCCGCGCGCTCGAACTCAAGAAATCCGGTCGGTTTTCCCATCGTCGACTCTTCTTTCCATCAAGTGTCTCTCCAGAGGAGAGGCAGAAATAACGTTATGCCTGGACTCGAACGTTCGAAGCAGCGGCCTTTGCCTTCGCGAGCTCGGTCAGCGCGCGGCGGTACTCGGACGGCATGACCTTCTTGAACTTCGGCACCGTCGCGCCCCAGTTTGCCAGGATCGACTGCGCCTTGATCGAGTTGGTGTAGTGAGCGTGGCGAACGATGAGCGCATGCAGGCGCTCAAGATCCTGCTCACGCATGTCGAGCATGACGTCGGCGAGTGCGCTCGTCACTTGATCGCTGCCGCTCTTGGCGAGCTTGTCGATCAGCGCCGCGTCGCCCGCGAGCGTTTCGATCTCCACCATCTCCTTGTTGAGACGGCTTTCGAGATCGCCCGTCTCGTCGAGCACGTAGGCGACACCGCCCGACATGCCGGCCGCGAAGTTGCGCCCGGTCTGTCCGAGCACGACGACGACGCCGCCCGTCATGTATTCGCAGCCGTGATCGCCCGTCCCCTCGACCACCGCATAGGCGCCGGAGTTGCGAACGGCAAAGCGCTCGCCCGCGACGCCGCGGAAATAGCACTCGCCCGTGATCGCGCCGTACATCACGGTGTTGCCGACGATGATGCTCTCTTCCGGAACGATCCCCGATGCCGGGCTCGGCCGCACGATGATCTTGCCGCCCGAAAGCCCCTTGCCGACGTAGTCGTTGCCTTCACCCACGAGATCGAGCGTAAGGCCGCGCGTCGCCCAGGCGCCGAAGCTTTGTCCGGCGGTCCCCTTGAAGGTAAGCCAGATCGTGTCTTCCGGCAGGCCCGCGTGTCCGTAGCGCTTCGCGATCTGCCCGGCCAGCATGGTGCCGGTCGTGCGATCGGTGTTCTTGATCGCGAACTCGTGCTTGACCGGCTTCTTCTGCTCAAGCGCCGGCAGGGCAACCTTGATCAGCTCGTTGTCGAGCACCTTTTCGAGGCCGTGGTTCTGCTCCTCGCAGTGATGGATCGAAACGCCCTTGGGGGCATGCGGCCGGTGGAACACCTTTGAGAAGTCGATGCCGCGCGCCTTCCAGTGGTTGATCGCGCGATCCTTGTCCAGCCAATCGGTCTGCCCGACCATGTCGCTGAACGTGCGATAGCCCATCTGCGCCATGATCTCGCGCACTTCCTCGGCGACGAAGAAGAAGTAGTTGATGACGTGTTCGGGCTCGCCCGTGAAGCGTGCGCGCAGAACCGGATCCTGCGTCGCGACGCCGACCGGGCAGGTGTTGAGGTGGCACTTGCGCATCATGATGCAGCCGGCCGCGATGAGCGGCGCAGTCGCGAAGCCGAACTCGTCCGCGCCGAGCAGAGCGCCGACGACGACGTCGCGGCCCGTGCGAAGGCCACCGTCGACCTGCACCGCGATGCGGCCGCGCAGGCGATTGATGACGAGCGTCTGGTGCGTCTCGGCGAGGCCGAACTCCCACGGGCTTCCCGCGTGCTTGAGAGAGGTCAGCGGCGAGGCGCCGGTGCCGCCCTCGTATCCGGAAATCGTGACGTGATCGGCGCGCGCCTTGGCGACGCCCGCGGCAACCGTGCCGACGCCCACTTCCGACACTAGCTTGACCGAAACCTTGCCGTCCGGATTGGTGTTCTTGAGATCGAAGATGAGCTGCGCCAGATCCTCGATCGAGTAGATGTCGTGATGCGGCGGCGGCGAGATGAGGCCGACACCCGGCGTCGAGTGGCGCACCTTGGCGATCGTGGCGTCCACCTTGTGGCCGGGCAGCTGTCCGCCTTCGCCGGGCTTCGCGCCCTGCGCCATCTTGATCTGCATCATGTCCGAGTTGACGAGATACTCGGTGGTGACGCCGAACCGGCCCGACGCGATCTGCTTGATCGCCGAGCGCATGCTGTCCCCGTTCGGCAGCGGCTTGAAGCGATCCGCTTCCTCGCCGCCTTCGCCGGTGTTGGACTTGCCGCCGATGCGGTTCATCGCGATCGCGAGTGTGGTGTGGGCTTCGCGCGAGATCGAGCCGAAGCTCATGGCGCCGGTCGCGAACCGCTTCACGATCTCGGACGCAGGTTCGACCTCCTCCAGCGGAACCGGCTTGCGGCCCATGCCTTCGGCGGAGCGGATGCGGAACATGCCGCGCAGCGTCAACAGCTGCTCCGACTGCTCGTCGATCGCCTTCGAGAAATCGCGATACTTCTGCGGGATCTTGCCGGCCATCGCGTCGGCGTTGTCGGTCGAGCGAACTGCGTGCTGCAGGTCGGCCACGACGTTCGGGCGCCAGACGTGCGCTTCGCCGCGCACGCGGTAAGCATACTCGCCGCCGACGTCGAGCGCATTGGCGAGCACCGGCGCATTGCCGAACGCCGCCGCGTGGCGGTCGAACGTCTCGCGCGCGACCTCGCGCAGGCCGACGCCTTCGACGGGCGTGTGCGTGCCGGTGAAGTACTTCCGCACGAACGTGGAGCGCAGGCCGACGGCATCGAAGATCTGCGCGCCGCAATAGGACTGGTAGGTCGAGATGCCCATCTTGGCCATGACCTTGAGCAGCGCCTTGCCGACGGCCTTGATGTACTTCTTGGTAACATCCTCCGCCGAGAGATCGGCGCCGAGTTCGGGCGCCATGCCGGCCAGCGTATCGAACGCGAGATAGGGGTTGATCGCCTCCGCGCCATAGCCCGCGAGCGTGCAGAACTGATGCACCTCGTGCGCTTCGCCTGTCTCGATGACGAGACCGACGGACGTGCGCAGGCCCTGCCGGATCAGGTGATGATGCACGGCCGAGGTCGCGAGCAGCGCCGGGATCGGAATGCGATCGGGCCCCGTGCGGCGGTCGGACAGGATGATGATGTTGTAGCCCTGCGAGCGCACGGCCTCCTCGGCCTCTGCGCACACCACGTCGACGGCCGGCGCCATGCCGCCGGGGCCCTTTTCGACCGGGTAGGTGATGTCGATGGTGATCGATGCGAAGTGGTTGTCCTTCACTTCGCCGATCTGCCGGACGCGCTCAAGATCCTCGTTGGTGAGGATCGGCTGCGTAACTTCGAGCCGCTTGACCTTTGATGTTCCTTCGAGGTCGAGGAGGTTCGGCCGCGGTCCGATGAACGACACGAGGCTCATCACCAGCTCTTCGCGGATGCTGTCGATCGGCGGGTTCGTGACCTGCGCGAAGTTCTGCTTGAAGTAGGTGTGCAGCAGCTTGGACTTCGACGACAGCGCCGAAAGCGGCGTATCGTTGCCCATCGAGCCGATGGCTTCCTCACCCCGGGCACCCATCGGCGCCATCAGGAACTTGAGGCTCTCCTGCGTGTAGCCGAACGCCTGCTGCAGATCGAGCAGCGCAACGTTGCTGCGATGGGGCGCGGTCTTCCGCTTCGAGAGCGGCAGATCCGACACCATGATCTGCGTCCGCTTCACCCACGTCTCATAGGGATTCTTGGCGCTGATTTCCGCCTTGAGCTCCTCGTCCGAGATGATGCGGCCCTTCTCGAGGTCGATCAGCAGCATCTTGCCCGGCTGCAGACGCCACTTCTTGACGATCATGTCCTCGGGAACCTTGAGCACGCCGGCCTCGGAGCTCATGATCACCATGTCGTCCTTGGTGACGATGTAGCGCGCTGGCCGAAGCCCGTTGCGGTCGAGCGTGGCGCCGATCTGGCGGCCGTCCGTGAAAGCCATTGCCGCCGGGCCGTCCCACGGCTCCATGAGGCAGGCATGATATTCGTAGAAGGCGCGCCGCTTGGCATCCATCTGCGGGTTACCGGCCCACGCTTCCGGGATCAGCATCATGGCCGCGTGCGAGAGGCTGTAGCCGCCCATCGTCAGGAATTCGAGCGCGTTGTCGAAGCAGGCCGTGTCGGACTGGCCTTCGTAGGAGATTGGCCACAGCTTCTCGATGTCGTCGCCGAACAGCGGTGACGAGACGGACGCCTGGCGTGCGGCCATCCAGTTGACGTTGCCGCGCAAGGTGTTGATTTCGCCGTTGTGCGCGACCATGCGGAACGGATGGGCGAGCTTCCACGACGGGAACGTATTGGTCGAGAAGCGCTGATGCACGAGCGCCATCGCCGAGACGGAGCGCGGATCCAGGAGATCCTTGTAATAGACGCCCACCTGATAGGAGAGGAACATGCCCTTGTAGATGACGGTGCGCGTCGACAGGCTCACCGTGTAGTGGCCGATGTCGCGGCCCTTGTAGGCATTGTGGATCGCGTTCGAGACGATCTTGCGCACGAGGTAGAGGCGCCGCTCGAACTCGGCTTCGTTCATGCCCTTCGGCTTCGCGATAAACACCTGCATCTGCTGCGGTTCGCTCTCGCGCACCATGTCCGACAGGCTCGAATTGTCGATCGGCACCGGGCGCCAGCCGAGAAGCTCGAGCTCCTCTTCTCTCAGGATGCGCTCCCACACGCGCTGGCAATGGGCGCTCAGCCGCTCGTCCTGCGGCAGGAACAGATGTCCGAGCGCATAGTCGCGCGCTTCCGGAAGCTTGAATCCGAGTCTCTGGCAGTCTTCCTTGAGGAACTCATGCGGGATCTGGATCAGGATGCCGGCGCCGTCTCCAGCCAGCGGATCCGCGCCCACCGCGCCGCGATGCTCGAGGTTGCACAGCATGGACAGCGCATCCGCGATCACGCGATGCGATTTCTCGCCCTTGAGGTTGGCGATGAAGCCCACGCCGCAAGCATCTCGCTCGAAGTTCGGGTCGAACAGACCCTGCGCTTGCGGACGCTCGTAGCTGCCGGAAAATGGCGTGTCGTTGGTCATGAAGTGGTCCTCGGGTCGTCAACGCCAGGCCGGCATCAGGAGGCCGGCTTCGTTAGCATCGGCTCAGCGCCGGAAGAGACAATCGCGGTTTCGCGACAAGTTCAGGAGACAGTATCGCGCCGAAACGAGCGGCGTGTAACGGGGCTGTTCGCCAGCCGCTCATTGGTCCGGGGGGCACCCGCTTACGAGATGGGACAACTGTGTCACCACAGGACTTGATCTCCGCCGACTGGAGCCGACCCACGGATCATGCGCGAGTCCGTTGTCGCCAAGGCAAAAACCCCCTCCGCGTGAGCGAAGCATGGGCTAAAGATTTCGCATAAAGGACAGCAATGCTGACCTTTCGCGAGAATGTTGCAGATTTTACTCTGCAACACAAGAGCAGATTAGAATGTCTCTCGACTGGAGCCGTTCCGGAAATAGTCCCCTCCGCACAAGCGCGTCCGGCATAAAAAAACGAGCGACGGAAGATCCGCCGCTCGCTTTTTAGGCACACGGGATGGAGTGTGCCGGTCGGGCCCGGGAGGAGGCCTTACGAGGTTGTCTCGAGCTGTTTCGGCGCTTCCGAGCCCGCTCCGATCGGGATCGAGCGCGGACGCATCCGCTCGGGAAGGTTGCGGACCAGATCGACGTTGAGCAGGCCGTCCTTGAGGTCGGCGCCCTTCACCTCGACGTGATCGGCAAGCTGGAATTTGCGCTCGAAGCTCCGGCTCGCGATGCCGCGATGCAGGTAACGCCGGTCATTCTCCGAAGTCTCGGCTTTGCGCTCGCCGCGTACGGTGAGCGTGCTCTCCTTCACATCCACCTTGATCTCATCGGGCGAGAAGCCGGCGACGGCCATGGTGATGCGGTAGTCGTTCTCGCCAAGCCGCTCGATGTTGTAGGGCGGGTAGGGCGCATCGACATCCGCGCCGCTCACGCTGTCGAGCAGCTGAGCAAGGCGATCGAAGCCGACGGTCGAACGATAGAGGGGAGAGAGATCGAAATGTCGCATGACGTTAGTCCTCCAATAGAAGCGACTGATGGGATCCGCCCGTCATGGGCCGGATCTCTGAGTAGTTCGCGCACCCGCTTTGGGCGTGCGCACCAGGGGATTTAGGGTGCCGTCCGGCGCCTTCAAGAGGGAGCCGGGGCCGCGTGTAAAATTCGCCACAGCGGCTGAGCAAGTTCAGGCTTTCAAAGGCAAAATCGGGAACCCTTCATCTGCCGTTCATGTTTGAAGGCAGACCCTGTGCGGGTTTTCCGGCCTTGAACGGCCCCGTTCAAAAAAATGATCCCTCAACAAGCGATCAAGAGTGGGAGTCAATTATGAGAGCGTCATTCATCACGGCGAGCCTGATGACGGCACTCGTTCTCGCCGCTTCACCGTTTTCATTTTCTCGCGCAGCCTCCGCGGCCGATCTTTACGGAGAAGATTATTCGGAAGCGCCACCTCCGACCGATGGACCCGAATATTATGATGACGAGGACGCCGCCCCGCAGGATTACGATCGGGGCCGTTACAGCGAAGCGCCTCCGCCTGATCGTTACGACGAACCCTACCGCCGGGGTATCGAGCCGCCGCCCGGCTCGATCAAGGACGGCTATCCGGTGCCGATGCCGCCACCCACGCGCTACAGCGAGCCGCCGCGCCGGGAACGGTATGCCTGCCTCGATCGCTGGCAGATCAAGCGCGAGCTGCGCCGCGAAGGCTGGACGGATCTGCGCCCGCTCGGCGGCGATGGTGAGCGGGTTCGCGTCCGCGCTCGCCGGATCGATTCAGGCCGCGTCTTTACGCTCCGCGTCGATCGCTGCTCCGGCGATGTTCTCGCCGCGCGCCCCGAATACCTGAGAACCTTCGCCTTCCGGGATCGCGAGGACTATTGGCCGGAGCACCGTTGGGATCGCAATCGGTACTAGACCACGCCGCCGACGGCTGCCCGGCGCTCCTCTCCATGCTATCCTCCCATCCCGAATGATTTGCGAGGCGGGGTCGGAAGAATGAAGCTTGTTGCGCTGGCCAAGAATCCGGTGCCGGGCGGCGCTGTGGTAGGCGAGCTCAAGACTCGCGACGGCGCGCGCCTCAGGTTCGTGCGCTGGGAGGCGACCCGCGGCCCGCGGCGCGGCACGGTGTGCCTGTTTGGCGGCCGTGGAGAGTTCGCCGAGAAATACTTTGAAGTGGTCGCTGATCTGCGCCGGCGTGGCTATGCCGTGGCCACCATGGATTGGCGCGGGCAGGGCGGTTCCTCGCGCCAGTTGCCGAACCCGCGAAAGGGCCATGTCTATACCTTCAGCGAATTCGACAGCGATCTGAAGCTGTTCATGAAGGAGATCGTGCTGCCGGATTGCCCGCCGCCGTTCCTGGCCATGGGCCATTCGATGGGCGCGAACATTCTTCTGCGCAATGCGGGCCGGCCGGGGTCTTGGTTCGATCGCATGATTTTGTGCGCGCCGATGATTGCGTTTGCCGACGCCAAGGTTGGCTATCCGCAGGTGGTGGCGCGTGCCTACGCCGAGGTGGGCTGCCTCGTCGGGTTCTCGAAAAGCTACATCAAGGGCGGCTCGGACGCAGTCGTCGAGCAGGGACCGTTCGAGGGCAATCAGCTGACATCCGATCGCGAGCGCTGGTTTCGCAACAAGGCGGTGTTGGATGCCGATCCGTCGCTCGCCCTCGGCTCTCCGACGATCGGCTGGTTACGGGCTGCCTATCGATCGATGGGCGTGGTGGACGAGCCCGGATACGCGGGGTCCGTCACCGTGCCGATGATGATTTTCGTGGCCGGCAAGGACGAGATCGTCTCTTCGCGGGCGAGTGAGGATTTCGCTGTTGGTCTCAAGGTCGGCACCCACGTTCTGCTGCCGTCCGCGCGCCATGAGATCCTGCAGGAGGCGGATTCGATCCGCCTCCGCTTCTGGGCCGCCTTCGACGCCTACATGGGCCTCGACCAGGCCGCGTGATCGCTACTTGTTGAGCAGCTTTAGCACGCGCTCGTGCAGCACCGGATCACCGGAGGCCACGATGCGTCCGCCCGACGTGGCGGAGCCGCCGTCCCACGTCGTCACGCGCCCGCCGGCCCGCTCGACGATCGGAATGAGCGCCACGATGTCGTAGCTCTTGAGGCCGGATTCGACGACGAGATCGACGAGGCCGTGCGCGAGCAGGCAATAGGCGTAGCAATCGCCGCCGTAACGGGTCATGCGCGCCTCACGCTTTACGCGGGCGAAGCCGTCCGCCTCCACGCCCCGCTCGAAGAGATCGGGGCTCGTCGTCATCATCAGGGCATCCGACAAGCGCCCGCAGGCCCGCGTCCGGATTTTTCGCGGCTTGCCCAGGCTGGTGCGGGCGTAGGCCGCCGCCCTGTCCGCCCAGAAGCGCTCGCCGGTGAAGGGCTGATCCATCAGGCCCAGCACCGGGTCGCCGTCATGCAGGAGGCCGATCAGCGTGCCCCACATCGGCGTGCCGGTGATGAACGAGCGCGTGCCGTCGATCGGATCGATGATCCATTGATAGGGCGCGTCCTCGTTGTGCCGCCCGAACTCCTCGCCGACGATGCCGTGGTCGGGCTCTCGTGCACGAATCATCCGCGTGATCGCTCGTTCGGCCCCGCGATCCGCTTTTGTGACCGGATCGAACGCAGCCGCACCCGCCTTGTTGGCGACGGCCATCTGCTTGCGAAACTGGGGGAGGATCACCGATCGAGAGCTGTCGGCCAGGTCGTGGGCTAGCGAGAGCAGATCGGCGAAGTGCGAGCGAGAAGGTAAACTCACGATGATTTTCCGCAGCTTAAGTTGAAGTCGGGCATTCGGGCAGAACGAAAGTAACAACTGTTCAGAAATTTACATCGTTTTCGAGTAGAACGCGTAGCACGAAAGCACTGTGTTGCGACGCCGCACCATATTCACCGTAATTGACCGTCAAAGCACGGCTGAAGTTGCCGCTTCGGCCGAACAGGCGCATACAAAAACTGCGGTCCCGAGGAAGCACTTCTTCGCCACCGCAGCCCATTACGGGCGTTTCCTCCCTAGACTTGGGCCGTTCGCTCGTTCGAACGGCCTCTTTTTGACGGCAACGCATCTTTGTTCGATCGCAAAGTTTGTCGCACCGTCACACAACCTCCTCAAACTGCGAACGTTCTGCCCCACGCGCCTGTAATGGCAGCTCTGCAGTTTTTGCACTTCCTTTCTAATTCGTATCGACGATATTTTGCAGTGCGACATCCGCCGGGCTTGGCTCGGCCGTCGTAGCCCTCCTTGGGCGTTTCCTCCCTAGACTTGGGCCGTCCGCACTTGGACGGCCCTTTTTTTTGTGCCTGACGGGGCTGCGACGCTGTAGCGCACAGAAATCAAAGAGAAAAACAGGGTCCGCAGATGATCCGGTTCCGGACGGTCAGCCACTGAGAAGGCCTAGGTGGTGTTGCTTAATGATCGCGCGTAGCGCATTGCAGCAAAAATTGCCGACGTGGGGGCTTGCGGTTTGCGGCGCTGCAGCATAGATTTGAACTGTGAGACCGTGGCCATGGCTTTCGCCATCCCCATGGGATCACGAGCCCTCCTTGGGCGTTTCCTCCCTAGACTTGGGCCGTCCATTGGACGGCCCTTTTTTTATTCCGGGCTGATTTTATTCCGTCAGAAAAAGACGCGCCGCGCTTTTTGCGAAGGCGCCATTCTTATCGGCCACAGCGCTTTTGATTACTCGGCGGCGGCGCGCTGCTCAAGGATGGCCGGCAGCGCCGAGAACAACATATTGCAGATCCGTGTCAGATCGATCTTCAACCTGCGGAAGCCAAGCGATGGTTTGAAATTGAGCTCGTCGAGATAGAGCGCTCGGTTGATTTCGATCTGGACCGCCTGAACACCGCGATAGGGCCGGCCGTAGTGCTCGGTGATATAGCCGCCCGCATAGGGCCGGTTGAGCTGCACGTCGTAGCCTTCCGTCAGGAGCGTATCCCGAATGAACCGTGTGAGCCGTGGATCGCAGGCCGCGCCGAAACGGTCCCCGATCACGAAATCCGGCCGCGGGCCGCTGCTTTGCGCCATTTGCGCGGACGGCATCGAGTGGCAATCGATCAGTACGGCATAGCCGAACTGCGCGCGCGTTTGCTCGATCAGCGCTTCGAGTGCGGCATGAAATGGGAAGTACAACTGTTCGATGCGCGCGAGCGCTTCGTCGACGCTGAGCCGCGTGCGATAGATTTCCTCGCCGTCCGCGACGATGCGCGCGATCGTGCCGAGCCCGCCGACCACGCGGACGGATTTGCTGTTGGCGTAATCGGGCAGCGGATCCGCAAACAATTCCGGATCGAGCTCGTAGGGCTCGCGGTTCACGTCGAGGTAGGCCCGCGGAAACCGCGCGGCAATGAGCGGAACGCCGAATTCAGCAGCGCCCTGAAACAATTCGTCGACGAAGCAATCCTCGGACTTCCGCAGCGTCATGGGATCGAGGCGGGATTGCGCGAGGAAGTGTTTGGGGTAGATGCGTCCCGAGTGCGGAGAGCACAGGATGAACGGCGCGTTCTGAACCTTCGGCGTCAGGATCGAGAACGGCGGATCGAGTTCGGGACTGATCGGTGTGGGCATCTGCGCAGTCATCTGGTCCTGTTCACCGCGAGGGCCTTGTCGCCGGAAAGCGAAGTGGAGAAGCCCATGCCGCTGCCGTCTCATGCTGACACGTTTTGCGCTTTCGCACGACCGTTCGTGTCGAAGCGGCGCATTTCGACACGAACGAAGGTGCAGTGTGCCAACCTCGCCTCGCGCTGTCCACGCCGGGCAAAGCATTTCGCAACCCCACCGTGGAAAAATGCGGTAAACTGCACGCCGCGCTGGTCCTGGCCCGCCTTTTGCTGTGTTTTCAGTCAAGATGTGGGAGACACTACCCACGCTGTCGAGGCTTCACGTTCCATTTACCAAACTGGCGTCAGATTCATGTGGCCATTGGCGCTATCCCCGATAAGTCGACATCCCGAGTAAGAAAGCTCATGACCGCTAAGCCCTCCCGACTTCCGATGTGCAGAATCCTGCTGGCCGAGGACGACGATTCCATGCGCGGGTTCCTGGAACGCGCATTGGCCAAGGCTGGCTATGAGGTGATCTCGTTCCCCAACGGCGAGGAGGCTTTCGAGCGCCTTCAGCAAGAGCCTTTCACGCTGCTTTTGACCGACATCGTCATGCCGCGCATGGATGGCATCGAGCTCGCCCGTCGCGCGGCCGAAATCGATCCCGAGCTGAAAATCATGTTCATCACCGGCTTTGCTGCCGTCATTTTGAACAACGAGGCCACCGCTCCCAAGGAAGCGCGCGTGCTCTCGAAACCCTTCCACCTCAAGGACCTCGTCCGCGAGGTCGAGCGGCTGCTGGCGGCCTGAGGCATTGGGAGCCTCCCCGGCAGGGGATAACGGCTTCGCAAGACGGTCCAAAACGCCGCACACCTCGAAGGTAATGCCTGTTTTTACGGGCTTCCGCGGCGCCGTCGCGGATAATTGGTTTCCTCGCTTGCGGACCGCTGGCAATGCCAGTATAGGAACCGCTCCGCATGACTTTCTCGGCACGGATGGGCACTTAGCTCAGCGGTAGAGCACTACCTTGACATGGTAGGGGTCACAGGTTCGATCCCTGTAGTGCCCACCATCCGATGCCCAAATTGGTGCACGACAATGAAAGTAAGAAACTCGCTTAAGTCCCTTCGCTCGCGTCATCGCGACAACCGCCTCGTGCGCCGCAAGGGACGCGTCTACGTGATCAACAAGACCCTTCGCCGCTTCAAGGCGCGCCAGGGCTAGTTCGACGCGCCTGCACTCTGTAAGGGCCCTCCCGCCCGGCACCATCGAGTGCGCGGGCGGTTTTGCTTGTCTATTTTGATGTCGGCAAGACCACGCTCAGACTTGGCCCTTTGACGCAACGGCTGCTGCTGCCTATCTTTGAGGCCATGACAGCAGCAAAAGCTACGAGCCGCGCTGGCGGCGTGATCCTCGCGTGCGTGACGGCGATAGCCTTACCCGCGGCCGTATGCGCGCAGGATGTTCCCGACGTGGTAGGCCCGCGCGGGCTGACACTGCCGGAGAGAGGGCCTCCCGTCATAACCGGGCCGGTTCCCAAATCTTCTGAGGCGCCCGAGACCTCGCCTCAGACGCCTAAGTCCGCCGAGAAACAACCGCAAGCCGGGAAAAATGCGCCCGAGGCGGATGGCAAGCCCGCACCCGACAAACCGGCAGAAAAAGGCGCGACCGCCGGCTCCGCGCCAGAGCAGCGCGACAAGCTTCTGACCGAGCTCTACGCCCGCTTGGCCACGGCACCCGATGAAGTGACGGCGGCCCAGATCGCCGCCACCGTCGAGCAGCTCTGGCAGCATTCGGGCAGTGCCACCGCCGACCTTCTGATGGCACGCGCCGCAGCCGCGACCGAGGCTCAGCGGACCGATCTCGCGATGCGGCTTCTGAATGCCGCCATCGAGCTGCAACCGGATTACGCCGAAGCCTGGAACCGCCGCGCCTACCTCTTCTATCTGGGCGACGACTACAAGCGTGCCCTGGGCGACATTCGCCGCGTGCTGGCGCTCGAGCCGCATCATTTCAAGGCGCTCGAAGGCCTCGCCAATATCTTGCAGCACTTGGGAGAGAAGAAAGCGGCGCTCGAAGCCTACGAGAGCCTGCTGAAGGTGCATCCCAATGCCCCCGGCGCCAAGAAGGCGCGCGATGACCTCAAGGCCGAGGTTGAAGGCCAAGGCATCTAACAAAACGGGCTCGCGACGCCTGGCGTCCGAGCCCGTTCGATTCATTGGTGCAGCTTTTACTAAGGCGCGATCTTCGAGGGCGTTCTCCGCTCGACGGGAACCTTTCCGCCTGTCGGCACGTAGTCGGGGCTGTGCCCGTCCGGCAGGCCGTGCTCGTCGACGAACGCGAGCCGGATCATGTTGGTCGCACCCGGCGAGCCGAGCGGCACGCCGCAGGTGATGACAACGCCCTGACCAGCTTTCACGAAGCCGCCTTCGAACGCGATGCGCGTTGCCTTACGCACCATGTCCGCGAGATCTTCGGGATCGCTCGTGAGCACGGTTTCGATGCCCCACACCAGCGACAGCCTTTGGGCCGTGCGCGCAATCGGCGTAAGGCCGATCACCGGCAGGCCCGGGCGTTCGCGGGCAACGCGAAGCGCGGTCGATCCCGTTGCCGTGTAGCAAAGAATGGCGGCGACCTTGACGGTGCCGGAAATCGCATGCGCCGCGGCGGCGATTGCGTCGGCACCGGTCGGCAGCGGCGGAAACTCGATCGCATGCACGAACGCGTCGTAGCTCGGATCGTTTTCGACCTCGTGCGCGATGCGGTTCATCATTTCAATGGTTTCGGTCGGATACTGGCCGACGGCGGATTCGCCCGACAGCATGATCGCGTCCGCGCCGTCGAACACGGCGGTCGCGACGTCGGAAACCTCGGCGCGCGTCGGCATCGGCGACGACGTCATGCTTTCGAGCATCTGCGTCGCGACAACGATCGGCTTTCCGGCCGCCCGCGCCTTGCGTGTGATCTGCTTCTGCAGACCGGGAACCCGCTCCACTGGCATTTCGACGCCGAGATCGCCGCGCGCCACCATGAATCCGTCGCCCGCCGCGATGATGTCGTCGAGGTCGTCGATGGCCGACGGCTTCTCGATCTTGGCGAGCACGGCCGCGCGTCCGTCGATGATCTTCTTGGCTTCAATGATGTCCTCGGCGCGCTGCACGAACGACAGCGCGATCCAGTCGGCGCCGAGCTTCAGCGACACATCCAGATCCTTGCGATCCTTGTCCGTCAGCGCGCTCACCGCGAGTAGCGTATCGGGCATGCTGATGCCCTTGCGGCTCGACAGCACGCCTCCGGTCACGACTTCCGCCACGATGCCCTTGGCGTCCACGTCCTTCACGCGCATGCGCAGTTTGCCGTCGTCGATCAGCAGCATGTGCCCAGGCTTGACGGCCTCGAAGATCTGCGGATGCGGAAGGCTCACGCGCTGCGAGGTTCCCGGCACGCCGGTCTGGTCGAAACGGAAGAACTCGCCGGTCTTGACCAGCGCACGCCCGTCGACGAATTCGCCGAGGCGGAACTTCGGCCCCTGCAGGTCGCACAGCACGCCGATCTGGCAACGATGCTTTGCGGCCACGTCACGGATCGAGCGGACCAGCGTGTGGGCCGTCTCCGGGCTCGTGTGGCTCATATTGATGCGAAAGACATCCGCGCCTGCGAGAAACAAACGCTCGAGCATCTCGGGCGCGGACGACGCGGGTCCAAGCGTCGCAACAATCTTGACCCGCCGATTACGTCTCATCGTCCGTTTGCCTCTTTGCCACCTGGATCGGTAAGGCGCACGGTCCATTCCTGCGCCTCGCCGGTATCAACTTCGAAGAATCCCGTCCGCTTATATCCACGTTTGGGGCAATCCTGCACCCCCCGGATGGAGAACGTCTTGTCGGCGGTGCACATGAAGTTTGTGCCGGCCCATTCTCCACCGCGGTCGTAATCCACGGCGTGGACGTAGATAAACCGGCTCGGGACTGCCCCTTTCAAGAGCGTTTCACAAGCCTGCGACGCGATGTTCCACCACCCTTCGGTCGCCCAGCCGTCCGGGCTTTGGTAGCCGATCGACACGCCGACGCGGCTCTGCGTTCCGTTGCAGAACTTGAGGTCCGCCAAGGCCGGACGAAGGGGAGCGGCCAGAAAGAGGGCCGCCGCGACCGGCAGGGTTAAGACTTTTGGGTTCATGGCTTCACGGAGTGGGCGATTGCGCGTGGCGGGCCACGACGCGACCGGGCCTTGCTGGGAGGGCGAAACGTTGGCAATGAAAGCGGCAGCTTTGAGGTGCGCGCCGGTTGCGCCGCCCGACCGAGCGCCAGGCTATTGAAGGCCGGGACGTGACTTTTCGCAACCCCCAGGGGCTGACGAAGCGGACGGACGGCACGAGCGGGGCGGAAAACAGACGAGATGTCGATGCGACCCGAAGCGGAGCCGCGGATCGAGGGTGCTGTTGCGGCGGTGACGGCAGAGGCTTTCATCCGCTTGGCCGGAGGCTTGGGGCCGGGGCTGATCTTGTTGTGCGATCACGCGGAAAACCGCCTGCCGGCCGAATACGGCACGCTCGGCCTGCCGGCTGGCGAGCTTGAACGCCACATCGCTTACGACATTGGGGCTCGGAAGGTGACGGAACGGCTCGCGGAAACGCTTGGCGCACCCGCCGTGCTGACGCGCTTTTCCCGCTTGCTGATCGACTGCAACCGCGGCGAAGACGACCCCACCCTGATCATGCGCCTTTCGGACGGCGCCATCGTGCCCGGTAACCGAACCTTGAGCGCAGAGGAGCGGAGCACCCGCATCGCGCGCTACTATCGACCTTACCACGAGGCTATCGGCGAGTTGATCGACCAGGCGATCGCTGACGGCATCGCGCCGGTGCTGCTGTCGGTGCACAGTTTCACGCCCGCCTGGCGCGGCGTGCCCCGGCCCTGGCATGCGGCCGTGCTCTGGGACAAGGATCCGCGCCTCGCGAAGCCTTTCATCGCGGCGCTCGGTGCCGATCCCGCGCTCGTCGTCGGCGACAATGAGCCATATACGGGCAAGCTCAGGGGTGATTGCATGTGGCGCCACGGAACTACCCGCGGTTTGGCCCATGCGATTGTCGAGATCCGCCAGGATCTGATTGCCGAAGAAGCAGGTCAAATCGCCTGGGCCGAGCGGCTGGCCGCTGCAACCCGCGAGGTCCTTGCAGGTCCGGGTGCCGACCCCGATCTGAAAAGGGCGAGATATTTCGGGTCGCACACCGACTGAAGCCCCACGAAAAGAAAGGGTGTCTCATGGCTGCAATCGATCCCAAGACCAGAGTGGAGTTGGAAGCCGCTGCGTTCCGCCGCCTCGTCGCGCACCTGCGCGAGCGTACGGACGTCCAGAACATCGACCTGATGAATCTCGCGGGCTTCTGCCGCAATTGTCTTTCCAACTGGTACCAGGAGGCCGCCGTCGATCGCGGCATCACGCTGTCGAAAAACGAATCGCGCGAGATCGTCTACGGCATGCCGTACGCGGAGTGGCAGCAGCGCTATCAGACCGAGGCCTCGCCCGAGGCTGTGGCGGCGTTCGCACAAAGCAGTGCGCACACGGCGAAGGATAAAGCTTGAGAGCATTACGTCTGCTTGCGTGTTCTCCCGGATGCGCGTCGCGCCGGGCACACGAGGGCCGCAAAGCACGGTAAGGGTCGGCCATCCACAGGAAATTACCTATGGATGAGCGTACACCTCGCCTTGCCCCTGACCCATCCGAAGCCTAGCCTTCCCGACAATGCCATCCGCGATCGGCGGAGGGTTTGAGGGACCGGATTTCCGGATTTGAGGTGGGGTAAGTAGGGATGACGACGCTTCAGGCTTCCGCGCAAAATCAGCTTCGCCAGTTGGTCGAGAGCATTGAGCGCCTCGAGGAAGAGAAGAAGGCCCTCTCGGGCGATATCCGCGACAAGTATCTCGAGGCGAAAGGCCTCGGGTTCGACGTCAAAATCATCCGGCAGATCGTGCGCCTTCGCAAGAAGAGCCAGAACGAGCGCCAGGAAGAGGAAAGCGTGCTGGAAGTCTACATGCACGCGCTCGGCATGCTGAGCGGTGGAATGTCGGCGGAAGCCGAAGCCGCAGTGGACCGCATGATCGCGGCCGAGTGACTGCGCTCACGAAAGCATCACGCGGGCGACCACAAACAAGGCCGGCTTTCCGCCGGCCTTTCGTTTGTCTGACTACGGATCGCTGAAATAAAAACGTCTCGGGCCGCTTCGGCGCACGGCCCGAGACGCTAACGACGAGGTGAAGCCGGAGCTTTACCTGCCGTATTCGGGAAAGGGTTCCCGGGATCGTGCTCTGTTCACGATCGTTTGTTCTCTGCGACCATAGACCGCCGCCAAGATCAGAGCTAATCGTTATTTGTTTCTCTCCTGATCAGGCTGCCTTATGACGCCCGTCACCTTCAAGCAGTTGCGCTATTTCGATGCGCTTGCCCGCGAGCTCCACTTCGGCCGTGCCGCGGATGCGTGCTCGGTGACGCAGCCCGCGCTCTCGATGCAGATCCACGAACTCGAGCAGAACCTGGGGCTCGTGCTGGTCGAGCGGACGCGCTCGGGCGTGCAGCTCACCGGCAAGGGCAGGGAGATCGCCGCGCGCTGTTCGCGCATCCTCGGAGACGTGCGCGATCTCGTCTCCTACGCGCAGCATGCCAACCGCATTCTGGCCGGCACACTGCGCCTTGGCGTCATTCCGTCGTTGGCGCCTTACATGCTGCCGCCGCTGCTGCCGCTGCTACGCGAGGCCTATCCCGATCTCGAGCTGCATGTCCGCGAAACGCAGACGCAGGTGCTGACCGAGGAGCTGCTCGAAGGCAAGCTCGACGTGCTCCTGCTCGCGCTTCCGCTGAAGCACCCCGATCTCACCAACCGCCCCTTGTTCGAAGACAAGTTCCTGCTCGCCGTCCCGAAGGATCGCAAGCTGTCGGGCCGCGTGCGCGCCACCAAGGAGCTGATCGAGCACGAGCGTCTTCTGCTGCTCGAGGAAGGGCATTGCCTGCGCGATCAGGCACTCACGTACTGCAGTCTGCAGCAGGTCGATGCGGTCAACACATTCGGCGCTTCGAGCCTCGCGACCATTGTCGAGATGGTGTCCGCAGGATACGGGATCACGCTTCTGCCGGAGGTTTCGATCGGCGTCGAGGAACGCGGCCGCGACATCACGCTGGTGCCGTTCGTCGAGCCGGAGCCATTCCGCACCATCGGCCTCGTTTGGCGCTCGACGACCCCACGAACCGACGACTTCGAGGAGCTGGGACGTCTGGTGATCAAGGCCTGGACGGACGGGCCTCTGGCGAGCGCCCGCACGGGTGGCTCGCGTCAGCGCAAGTCGATCAGCGCGGCAGGGTCGTAACCGCGCGCGAGACGCGCTGCGGCGCCACGGCCTGCGGCTGGGGCGCGGCTGCCATCGAGCCGAGATGCACGGCGCTGCCGCTGAACTCCTGCGCCCACGCCATCGCGGTGTGCACCTGATCGGTCCCGAATTCCATCGGCAGCACGGTGCCTTCGTCGTCGAGCAATTCGAAGATCATCGAGTCGTCCGGGTGCACCAGCGTTGCGAGCGCGGGATCGTCGAACGAAGCGGTTTCGGTCAGCAGCGGCGCCAGCGCGAACGGCCGATAAGACAGCTCGTCCGGATGATCCTCGTCATATTCGGGCGCGACCATCCAGCCGCTGCGCCAATCCGATGATCCCCCGCCGAACGGATGCGCAGAGACGGACGCTGGAGTTGCGGACGCGCTTGCGGCGGGTTTGCTCTCTTCGGTGAGAGGGCGTTTGGGGAACGGCCAATCAGGCGTCATGGCGGCGGTCTTGAGCGCGGCGGTTTTCGCCGGCGTAGGTCCCGTCGATCCGGTGATCAACGCCGCGGGTTTCGCATCGGCCAACGTCTGAGCCGCCGGCTCTTCGATCGCCGCAAGCTGAACCAGCATATCGAGACGCGAACGATCGGCGTCCGGAAGCTTGGCGACGAACGTCGACGAGCGTTCGACGGGCTTCGGCGCGCCGAGGAGCTTCGGAGCATTCGATGGCGCGGGTTTCGTCTTCTCGGAGGCAAAGGCGACGACCGAGGCCATCGCTTCGGGCGACGTTTGCGCTGGCGGCGGCACCGGCGCGCCGACAGCCATCCGCTGTTCCGGTGCGGGCGGGCGCACGGCGCGCGCTGGGCGCGGCGGAGCCGGGAGTGGCGCTGGGGCAGCGGCTTCTGCAACCTGGATCGGTGCCTTCGGCGCATCGCGCAGCGCGTAGAATTGCGCGACTTCCTGCGCGAGATCCTTGCGCCGTTCGCGTGCGGCCTTGACGTCGGCCGGCGTGATCGGGCGCCCGTCCGCAGGCTCATGCTTCGAATGACCGGACGGGAAAAGAAGCGCGAGTTCGTCGCGCACCATGCGCGGCCAGTGGCGCACGCGCGACGTATCGACATGCACGAACGGGATGCCGGAAGTCGGATAGTAACCGACGCCGCCACGCTCGCGGATCATCGCCGAATAGCGCAGCCGCTTGACCGGCACGTCCGGGAACGCGATGTCGATCGCCTTGCCGGTCATGTGCTGGCTCTGGCTCGCCTGCCCGCCGCGCGTCTTGCGTAGCATCGAGTTGGTCGCCGGTGAGCGGTAGCCGCAGATGATCGAGACCGGCTGCTGCGAGCCGAGTTCGCGGTGCATTTCCCAGATGATGTCGACCGTGTTGGGATCGATCGGGATCGCTTTGCTCTCGCGCCAGTCGCGCATGATCCAGTTGATCTTCTCGAGCGCTTCCGGAAGGAAGCGTCCGTTCTTCTTGTACTGGATGGTGAGCGTTTCTTTGGTGTGGATGTGAAAGAACGAGATCGTGCGGTCATCGCCGGCGTGCGCGGATCTTACCTGCGAGACGGCAGCCAGAAGCACGGCCGCGCCAAGACCCAAAGGCCGGCAAGAGGCCAGGATCCGGCAGGTGAGTTGTCCCGCCTTTACGCTCAACAGAAGTCCCCCGTCACGATTGCCAAGGTTAACAAATACCCCCCGTTCGTTAACGGTTGGTAACCCTGGAATGCGCGATCAAGAGGGCCTGCCCGCGGCATAAAAAGGGCAAGCCCGTCAAATGGCCTAGCGAGCTGTCCGTGAAGGTTAAAGAACGCCGTTAAGTTCGACCACGATCGCTTCAGGCCCTACCAGCCTGAAGCGTGAATCGTCGGTCGCTCTAAAGAGCCCCACGATCGCTTCAGGCCCTACCAGCCTGAAGCGTGAATCGTCGGTCGCTCTAAAGAGCCCCACGATCGCTTCAGGCTCTACCAGCCTGAAGCGTGAATCGTCGGTCGCACTAAAGAGCCCGATGATCGCTTCGGACCCAAGGGTCCGAAGCAAACACTAGAACCCGCCGAACAGGTTGTTGAAGAACGTGTCGAGCGTGCCGCCGCTGGCGTACTCCCGCTTCTCGTAGCGCACCGGCGCCAGATGATCCGGTCCGCGCGCGATCGCATCGAAGCGGCCTGCGAGCGCCAGCATCACGCGCTGTTCGTGGCCGTAAACGTCCTTGAAGCTCTGAAGCTCGCCCGCGTCGTCGACCCACTGCGTGAAGTAGGCGACGTGCACCGGAATCTTCTTGTCGAGCGCGATCGGCGTTTCGACCGCCTCGCCGTTGACGATCTCGGCCACTTTCTCCGGCGTCCATCCCTTGTCGAAGTCGAGCACGACTTCCGCGAAATGCCCCGGATTGCGGATCCGCATGCAGCCATGGCTGAACGGACGGCTCGCCTGGTTGAAGAGGTTCTTGGTCGGCGTATCGTGCATGTAGACGATATGCTTGTTATGGAATGTGAACTTGTACTGGCCGAGCACGTTCGCTCCGCCCGGCGGCTGCTGCACGTCGAACTGACGGATGTCGGCGGTGCTCCAATCCACGTTGTAAGGATCGACCGGGCGCCCGTTCTTCGTCATGCGCAGCCCTTGCTTCTGGAAATAGGTGCCGCCGCGCGCAAGGCTCGGGTAAAGCTCGCGCACCTTGATCGAGTCCGGCACGTTCCAGCGCGGATGGATCGTCACGGTATCCATGACGGCCGAGAACACCGGCGTCTGCTTGTCGACGAGCCCGGCGATGATGCGCTCCTCGTGCACGATTTTTCCTTCCCGCACGAACTCGAACATGAACTCGGGCAGATTGACCCAGACGTAGGTTGGGCCGAGGTCGGCCGGGATCCAACGCCACAACTCCAAATTGGCGCGCAGCTTGTCGGGGTTCGGCACGTCGATGTCGTTGAGCGCCGCACGCGAGCCGCCGCCGACGATACCGTCCGCCGTGAGCCCTTTCTCGGTCTGGAATGCCTTGACTGCTTGCGCCAGCGCGTCGTCGTAGAAGTTGGCGTCGGCGGGCTTTTCCGGCGTGCCTTCTGCAACCGGCCCTTCTGCAACCGGAACGTTGAGCCGCTGCCGCAGCAGCGCGATATGCGGATGCGATTGTCCGGGCGAGAGCGCCGGCCCCTTCGGCAGTCGCACGATTTCTTCCGCCTCGTGCGCCGACTTCAGAAGCTCGAGGTATTTCTGCCTGAGCTTCTCGAACTGCGGATGCTGAGGATGAAAACCGCGGAGCGTTTTGTCCGGCGGATTCGGTCCTGCGAGTTCGGCCAGCACGACTTTGGGCTCGATCAGCTGCGGCACGCGATCGAGATAAGACGAAAGCTGCTTGGCGGGATCGGCGATGCGTCCGCCGCGGGCGTGGCGCGCGTAGGTGAGAGCTGCGATCGAAAGCTTGAGTTCGGCGTCGGCTGCAGTGTCTTCCGAGAGCGTTCCCGAAACATCCGGCAGCTCAAAAGCTGAGGCATCGAGGCCCCAATTGTTCGCTTGCTTGATTTCCGCGATGACGAGCACGGCGCGGTCGTTCAGTGCGCCGTCCGCGATCCACAACGGGGCATCGTTGCGGGCGACATAGAAATCTTTGAGCGCGAGCGCGTCCTGCTGCTCGGTCTCGGTTGCCGATTTCGAGAACGCGTCGAGGCGTGCGCGTACGATCGCGCCGAGCAAGGGTTTCGCCGGCGGAACGGTCGCCGCGGCTTGCGGCTGCGGCTCGGCGGCAGGCGGTGTTGGCTGGGCAGCCGGCGCGGACGCGGAGGGCGCAGCTTGCGGCACCACGGCCTGGGCCGGCGCCGTGGTCACGGGCGCTGTGGGTGCTTGGACGGTATCGGCAGCCGGATCGGCTTGGCCCGAGGAGGGAAGCAGGATGGCAGAGAGGAACAGAACGCAGAACGGGGCCGTAGCCCGGAAGCGGTGCAGCATGACAACTCCTCGACGCAACGCAAAACCGCCGGATGCGATGTCGCGCGCCCCCTCGAATGCAGGGCTTGCGGCCCATGCCGGAACAAAACCGGCGCGTTCATGATCTAGCCGAGGCCCTGAGCCTTGAGAAGGCGGGAACCCCTAAACCTCGGCGCGGAGCGTAACTTTGGCCGCCGACTGTTGTGCTTTTGTGAACACGTGCCGCGGTTTCGGCCGCCTTTCGCATCCGCCATCCTGGCCGGTCTCGCGCAAGATGGAGGAGGGGGCTACGCGACGCAGGCTGAGTAAGCGGGTGCCGCCAAAAGCAATAATGGCCGGGCGTTCACCCGGCCATTATTGCGATTCAATCGAAGACAATCGCGTTCTAGTTCACGCGCGGCTCGAGCCCGTATTCCTGCATCTTCCGATACAGCGTCGAGCGTCCGATCTTGAGCCGCTTGGCGACTTCCGTCATGTGGCCGCGGTAGCGTCCGAGCGCGAGGCGGATCATGTCGGCCTCGATATCCTCGAGGGCGCGAATCTCGCCGCTCTCGGTGACAGCCGGGATGCCGAGCGCCGAAGCGCCGCCCGACGGCCGGACCTCGACCGTCTGCGGAATGATGTCTTCAGCGCCGATCAGCGCCGGGCCGGTGTAGGCCGCAGGCTTCTGAAGGCCCACGGGTGCCGGCGGGATCTCGGCGGTGAAGCCGTCGACCTGGCTCGCGATCTGCGGGAACTCCGCGACCGAAAGCTCGTTTGCGTCGGCGAGCACCACCGCGCGGAAAATGGCGTTCTCGAGCTGGCGCACGTTGCCCGGCCAATCGTAGCTCGCGAGCATCTGCATGGCTTCGTCGGTGAAGCCGCTGACGCGCTTGCCTTCCTCGGCGCCGAAGCGGGCAAGGAAGTGCTGAGCGAGCTCGGGGATGTCGTCCTTGCGCTCGCGCAGCGGCGGCACCCAGATCGGGAACACGTTGAGCCGGTAGTAGAGATCCTCGCGGAAACGGCCTTCCTTCACGAGCTGGATCATGTCGCGGTTCGTCGCGGAGACGAGACGGAAATTGACCTTGATCGGTTTCTTGGCGCCGACCGGATCGATCTCGCCTTCCTGCAACGCGCGGAGCAGCTTCACCTGTGCGTCCAGCGGCAGCTCGCCGATCTCGTCGAGGAACAGCGTACCGCCGTCGGCCTCCTGGAACTTGCCGACGCGCCGATCGACGGCGCCTGTGAAGGCGCCCTTCTCGTGTCCGAACAGGATGCTTTCGACCAGGTTCTCCGGAATGGCACCGCAGTTGACGGTAACGAACGGACGACCGGCCCGCTCGCTCTCGCCCTGGATGGCGCGTGCGATCAGCTCCTTGCCGACGCCGCTTTCGCCTTCGATCAGAACCGGGATGGCGGAGGTTGCAGCCCGCTTGCCGAGCGCGATCACGCGCTGCATGCCTTCGCCGCGCACGATGAGATCGTCGAAGGTGAGCGTGCCTTCGGACTTCTTCTTGATGCGCGTAATTTCCTCGGAAAGAGCCTCGATCTTCATCGCGCTCTTGATCGAAACTTCGAGGCGTTCGGGCGAAGCCGGCTTGATGACGAAGTCGACCGCGCCGAGCCGGATGGCGTTGATGGCGGCATCGACCGAGCCGTTGGCCGTCAGCACGATGACGGGAGGCGAGGCTTTGCCTTTGAGGCGCTCGAGCACGGCCATGCCGCCGATACCGGGCATGACGAGGTCGAGGAGAACGAGGGAGATTGCGTTGCGCTCGGGACCTTCGAGCACGTCCAGCGCCTGCTCGCCGGAGACGGCAGCGCGGGTTTCAAATCCGAACCGCTTTACGGTTTCTTCGAGGATGCGACGCTGAGCAGGATCATCGTCGACAATCAGAACACGCTTTGCCATGAAGCACTCGTACACAACACGAACTGGAACACTGTCGGGCCTGATGAAATCTGCGTTTGAACAACGCCAAACGCCGACGGACCGGCAACTCAACTCAAGCGAAAGATTGCCCGACAACAGTAAACAAGCCCTTTCACTTAAGCTCACCTTGAAACTTTTTCCGCCTCCTATGGCGCGCGGGCCCCTGTTTTGAGGCTGTTCAGGTCCCGGAAAAACCGCCATTGGCGCTTGAACTCGGGCGGTGGACCCCTCAAATTGCACTTCGATTTCCCATATCGACTGGAGCTTCTGATGACGCCGATCTTGCGCGCCCCTCTGTTTTCGGATCTTGCCTGGGCGAAAGCTCAAAGCGGAACGAGGGGAGGAGCCTCCGCCGAGGCGCTCGATCTGGGGCCGATTCCCGAGTGGGATCTGTCAGACCTCTATAAAGGCACGGATGATCCTGAGGTCGGTCGCGACCTGGAGCGGGCAGCCGCCGAGGCCAAGCGCATCAAGGAGACGTATCAGGGCAAGCTCGCAGCCCTCTCGGGCGAGGCGCCTAAGCTCGCGGAAGCTATTGCGTCCTACGAGCAGCTGTCGGACCTGATGGGCAAGCTCGGCTCGTTCGCGGGGCTGCTCTATGCAGCCAACCAGGCCGATCCGGCGCGCGCGAAATTCTACGGCGACATTTCCGAGAAGCTGACCAAGATTTCGACCGACCTGATTTTTGTCGAGCTTGAGCTAAACCAGATCGAGGAGGCGGCTCTTGCCACCGCCGTCCGCGATCCCGCGCTCGCGCGTTTCAAGCCGTGGCTCGAGGACCTGCGCAAGGAGAAGCCGTACCAGCTCGATGAGAAGCTGGAGCAGCTCTTCACCGAAAAGGGACAGACCGGGCGCGGCGCCTTCAACCGGTTGTTCAGCGAGACCATGACCGGCCTCCGCTTCGAAGTCGCGGGAGAGCCGGCCCCGCTGGCGCTCGAAGCCACGCTGAACCTGCTCTCGAACCCGGCCGAGCCCCGCCGCCGCGCGGCAGCAGAAGCCCTCTCGAAGGTCTTTAAGGACAACATCCGGCTCTTCACGCTGATCACCAACACGCTGGCCAAGGACAAGGAGATCTCCGACCGCTGGCGCGGCTTCAAGGATGTGGCCGACAGCCGCCATCTCGCAAACCGCGTCGAGGCCCCGGTGGTCGATGCGCTGGTTGCGAGCGTGCGCGAGGCCTATCCGCGCCTCTCCCATCGCTATTACGCGATGAAGGCGAAGTGGCTTGGCCTGCCGAAGCTCTCACATTGGGACCGCAACGCGCCGCTTCCCGACAAGCCCGAGCAGATCTTCACGTGGGCCGAAGCCGAGGGCATCGTGCTCAAGGCCTACGGCGCGTTTGCGCCTGACATGGCGAACCTAGCGAAAGAGTTTTTCGACAAGCGCTGGATCGACGCGCCGCTCCGCGAAGGCAAGACGCAGGGCGCGTTCTCGGCTGCAACCGTACCGTCGGTTCACCCTTATGTGCTGATGAACTATCAGGGCAAGCCGCGAGACGTCATGACGCTCGCTCATGAGCTGGGCCACGGTGTCCACCAGATGCTCGCCCGTGATCAGGGGCCATTGCTGGCTCCCACGCCGCTGACGCTCGCGGAGACCGCGTCCGTGTTCGGTGAAATGCTGACCTTCCGTGCGCTGCTGGCGGAAACCAAGAGCCCGCGCGAAAAGAAGGCCATGATCGCCGGCAAGGTCGAGGACATGCTGAATACGGTCGTGCGCCAGATCGCGTTCTATCAGTTCGAGCGTAAGGTGCACGAGGCGCGTCGCAAGGGCGAGCTGACCAGCGACGAGCTGAACGCCTTCTGGATGGACGTGCAGAGCGAGAGCCTTGGGCCGGCCATCGATCTCAAGCCCGGTTATGAAGTCTACTGGGCCTACATCCCGCACTTCATCAACTCGCCGTTCTACGTTTACGCCTACGCGTTCGGGGATTGCCTCGTGAACTCGCTCTACGGCCTCTACCGCGAGGCGCATCCGGGCTTCGTCGGCAAGTATTTCGATCTTCTGAAAGCCGGCGGCTCGAAGCACCACTCGGAGCTGTTGGCACCCTTTGGCCTCGACGCCACGGACCCAGAGTTCTGGAGCAAGGGCCTCAAGGTGATCGAGGGCATGATCGACGAGCTGGAGGCGATGGACCGGGCTGCTTCGTAGCGGTCCGGCCCTCTTCCGTTAGACAATCTGTACAACGTCTCCGCCTCGTGTTATACAATCTGTACAACATGAGGCGGAGCGACGGCCATGAAGCTCGAAATCAAGAAAATCGGCAATTCGACCGGACTGATCCTGCCGAAGGAGCTGCTCGCGCGGCTGGGCCTTTCTCAGGGCGATCATGTCCTGGTGACCGAAGGTCCGGATCGAAGCATCTCCGTTACGCCTTACGCGGACGATGACGAAGAGACGATGCGTATCGCGCGCGAAGTCATGAAGGAATACAAGAGCACGCTCAAAGCGCTCGCCAAATGAGCGAGCCCAGGTGGATCACCAAGGCGCAGGCCCTCCGAATGCATGCCGAGCAGTTGGCAATATTCGGAGGGCCTGCTGGCCTGCGTGACGAAGGAATGCTGGAATCGGCCCTCGGAAGGCCGCAGAACAAGTGGGCATTCGGGGAGAGCGACTACGCGATGCTTGCCTCCGCCTACGCGTTCGGGATCGCGCGAAATCATCCGTTCGTCGATGGCAATAAGCGCGCGGCTTTCATGGTCGCGCTGACCTTTCTGCGAAAGAACGGTATTGCCTTCGCGCCGGCGCCCGCCGAAGCGACAATCGCGATCATGGGTCTCGCCGCCGGCGAAATAGATGAGGACGGACTTGCTCGCTGGATCCGAGACACCTGGCCGAAATAGGCTCGCCCCCGCCGCGCTGACGGCTCGCCGTTACGAATGTCAAGACGGAACCAAGCCGCAAGCACCGAATTTGTCCGCTGACGAGCCCAAGCGAACCGGCGTATAAGCGCCGAAATTTGCTGCGAAAGCAGCGGCAGCGATGAGAGGCCCGATCGTGGCACGCGCTAAGTCCACCGAGGTTGGTGGCGAGCCCGGCGAAGTTCTGCACGATCGCCATTTCTGGACGCTCGTCGTGGGGTCCGTCGGTGTCGTCTACGGCGATATCGGAACGAGTCCGCTTTATGCCTTCCGCGAGGCCGTGCATGCCGCGAGCGGCGGAAGCCCCGCCAACGCCGAGGCCGTCTTCGGCGTCCTCTCGCTGATTTTCTGGGCTCTTATTCTGATCGTCACGTTGAAATACGTGATCCTGCTGCTCAGGGCCGACAACAAGGGCGAGGGCGGTACTTTCGCCCTGATGGCGCTGGGCCAATCGGTCGCCAAGCGAAGTTCGCCGCTGCTCATGGCGCTAGGGATCGCGGGTGCGTCGTTCTTCTACGGCGATGCGGTCATCACGCCTGCCATCTCCGTGCTGTCTGCGGTTGAAGGTCTGAAGCTCGTTTCTCCGGCCTTCAATTCCCTTGTCGTGCCGATTGCCCTCGTCGTCATCGTCGCGCTCTTCGCCGTACAAAGCCACGGCACGGCTCGCGTCGCGCAGTTTTTCGGCCCCCTCACGATCGTGTGGTTTCTCGCGCTCGCGGTCGGCGGCCTGCTCCACATCTTCGACAATCCGATCGTGTTCTCGGCGCTCAACCCCTGGCATGGCATTCGCTTCATGGCGACCCACGGCCTGCTCGGATTGACCGTGCTGGGCCTCGTGTTCCTGGCCGTGACCGGCGCCGAAGCCCTCTATACCGATCTTGGCCACTTCGGCCGCAAGCCGATCCAGACCGCCTGGCTCGGGTTCGTATTTCCGTCGCTGATGTTGAACTATCTCGGCCAGGGTGCACTGGTTCTGTCCGATGCCAGTGCCCTCGAAAATCCGTTCTACCGTCTCTATCCCGATTGGGCGCTCATCCCGATGGTGATCCTCGCGACCGCCGCGACCGTGGTTGCAAGCCAGGCCGTCATCACCGGCGCCTTCTCGCTGGCACGCCAGGCCATTCAGCTCGGGCTTCTGCCGCGGTTTTCGATCAAGCACACGTCCGAGAGCATGGCCGGTCAGATTTACCTGCCCCGCGTCAACTGGCTGCTGCTGCTGTTCGTGGTCGTCGCCGTGCTGATGTTCAGAAGCTCGTCCAACCTCGCGACGGCATATGGTGTGTCCGTTACGGCCGCGCTCGTCATCGATACGCTGATGGCCTTCTTCGTGGTCTGGAAGTACTGGCGCTGGCCGGTGTGGAAAGCCGCGCTCGTGATGATCCCGCTGTTGATGATCGAGCAGACCTTCTTCGCCGCCAACATCCTGAAGCTGTTCGAAGGGGCGTGGGTGCCGCTCGCCATCGCCGGCGTGCTGAGCCTTATCATGTTCACCTGGGTGAGGGGCTACGGCATTCTCGCCAAGATCACGCGCCGCAACGAGGCGGATCTCGACTGGCTCGTCCGCAAGCTCGAAGCCAAGCCGCCGACCCGCGTTCCCGGAACTGCAGTTTTCCTGTCGTCCGATGTCAACGCTGCGCCGACTGCCCTCATGCACAACCTGAAGCACAACCGCGTGCTGCATGAGCGCAATCTCGTGCTGTCGATACGCACCGAGGATACCCCGCGCGTACCCCGCCACGAGCGTGTCGAGATCGATCGCTCGAACGAGACGTTCATTCGCGTCATCGCGTCTTACGGCTTCATGGAAACGCCGAGCATTCCGAAGATCATGGAAAGCTGCCGGCGAAAGGACCTGAACATCGACGTGGGTGCGACATCGTTCTTCCTGTCACGCCGCTCGTTGCGACCAACCACGCGATCCGAGATGCCGCGCTGGCAGGAGCGGCTGTTCATCTGGCTCGCGCGCACGGCCGAGGACGCGACGACATACTTCCAGATTCCGACCGACCGCGTTGTCGAGGTCGGCACCCAGGTCGCGATCTAAATCCTGCCCCAGGTGGATGCAGGACCGCCCACCGGTCTCATCGGTAAGCAGCCTGCGTCCAGTGAAAGTCGCCGACGCTACGCAACGGCCATCTGTGGCTCCGTGGTCTCCACGATCGCGACCGGACGCCCGAAGAAGAACCCTTGCACTTTGTTGCAACCGCGGCTGCGCAGGAAGTCGACCTGCTCCTTGGTTTCAACGCCCTCAGCCAGCACCGGGATCGACAGCGCGTTTCCGAGCGCGAGCACGGCCAGCATGACGGCACGTGCTTGCGCGCTGTCGTCGATCCCATCCACGAAAGTCTTGTCGAGCTTGATCTTGTCGAAGTCGAAGGCGCGTAGCGTCGAAAGCGATGAATAGCCGGTTCCGAAGTCGTCCATGGCGATGGAAACGCCGAGCGCTTTGAGCTGCCGCATCACGTGGGTCGCCCGTTGCGGATCCTTCATCAGCGACGTCTCGGTCGTTTCGAGTTCGAGCCTTGCAGCCGGCAATCCGGTTTCGAGAAGAATCTGATGCACGACCGCCGGAAAATCGATCTGGTGAAGCTGGACGGCAGACAGGTTGACGGCAACCGTACGTTCCGACGCCCACGTTGCGGCTTCCCGGCAGGCTGTCCGCAACACCCATTCTCCGATCGGAACGATCAGGCCCGTCTCTTCGGCCAGCGGAATGAATTCGGTGGGCGGCACGAAGCCACGCTCCGGGTGGCGCCAGCGAAGCAGCGCCTCGTAACCGATCGGCTCCTCCGTCGTGATGTCCACCTGAACCTGATAGCGCAGCTCGAATTCCTCACGCTGCAGGGCTTCGCGCAGATCGCCGATCATCCGGCGCCGGGCGCGGATCGCTTCGTCCATTTCTTCCGCATAGAAGCAGATGTTGTCGGTGAGCGAGCCCTTGGCGCGGTACATCGCGAGATCGGCATTGTTCATGAGCGCAGTCGCGCTCGTGGCATGATCCGGATAGAGCGCTATGCCGATGCTCGCGCCGCAAACGACTTCCACTTCGTCGATCTCGATGGTCGAGAAAAGTTTCTTTTCCAGGCGGGTGGCGAGATCGAGTGCATCGTCTCGGCTGGAGGTTCGGCACACGGCCATGAACTCGTCGCCGCCGAGGCGCGCGAGATATTCGCGTTCCCGGAGAACGACCTTCATGCGCTCGGCGAGAACCCGGAGCACGATGTCACCCGCCGCGTGTCCCTGGAGATCGTTGACCTCCTTGAAGCGGTTGAGATCGATGGCAAGCAGGGCCAGCGACGACGTTTCATCGCAGGCCGCAATCTGCTGATCGAGGTGCTCGAGGAATGCGGCGCGATTAGGCAGCCCCGTCAACAGGTCGTTGCGTGCCAGGTTCGCGATACGGCGCTCCTGCTCGAGGCGCGGACGAATGTCGCGAAAAGCATAGACGCGCAAGGCGGACTCTCCCGGTCGGCCGGTTTCCGTGTGGGCCGCGATCTCGACGGGAATGCTTTCGCCGGCTTTGGAAGTAAGCGTGGTGCGAACGATGGAGCCCTCGTTGAGCTTATCGCCCGAGAAGCCAGCGGTTTGCACTGGCGCCCCGATCAATTCATCGCGCGAAAAGCCGCTCAACGCCTCGAATGCGTCATTCGCTTCGATGACTGTTCCGTCCTGCTCGATCAACAGGCCGTCGGCCGAGCTTCCGGCAAGGTGACGCATCTGCGCAAACGACTGGGCGCGCAACTGACGATCCAGGATGTGGCTCACCCAGACGATCGCGACCACGATGAGCGCAACGGCCGTCACCGCGAACGCGAGCATCTCGCGGGCCTCGGCGTCGGTCGTCGTTTGCTCAGATGTCGCGAACGGTACGATCTCCATCGCGGTCATGCCGGTGAAATGCAGGCCGACCACGGCCGTCACGAAAAGACAGGCTGCGCCGCCGTTCACCCAGATCGGCGCTGTCGCGAGCGCTCGATTGAAGGCCAGCGCCGAGAGCGCCACGGCCCAGAGCACGGACCCGGTGAGATAGGGTGAGTTCCAGGAGACGGCGGCATCGACTGTAAAAGCCGCCATGCCGACGTAGTGCATGATGGCGACGCCGATGCCGAACATGGCGCCGCCGAGCTCGGCGGCCAAAGGAGCCCGTTGCGAACCGACGCCGAAGGCCAAGGCGCTCGCAAAGATCGCGAGGATCAGGGACAGTCCGGTCAAGCCGGGTTCATAGCTGACCGGAATTTGCGGCTCGAACGCGAGCATCGCCACGAAATGCGTGCACCAGACGCTCGATCCAGCAGCAACCGCACCAAAGAACACCCAGGATTTGAAGGTGTCGCCATCCCTCGCGCGGGCCCGCCGCAGCAAGCCGACCGAAGTCCAGGCGCCGAGGCTGCAAATCAACGCAGCGAGACCAACCAGAAGGATATTATGTTCAGTCGCAATGCACGCAAGAATACGCATAAAAAAGCCCTGAAAAGTTCAGAGCTTTTGTACATAGTTCAAATAAGTAAAAAATCATCTGGACGTGCACGGTCGGATTTGGCCGCTAACGATCCGTCAATCTTTGAGAGATTCGAGTTCGGTTTTGCCGGCAGGCACGAGATTGACGCTCTCGCCGCAGCCGCACGCCCCGGTCTGGTTCGGGTTGTTGAACACGAACGTCGCCGACAGCTTGTCGGTTTTGTAGTCCATCTCCGTGCCGAGCAGATACAGCACCGCCTGCGGATCGACGATCACGCGCGCGCCGTCCTGTTCGACGACCTCGTCGAACTTCCCGACGCTGTCGGCCCAGGTCATGGTGTACTCCATGCCCGCGCAACCACCCTTCTTGACCCCGATCTTGAGGCCGGCGATCTCCGGTCCTTTTGAGGCCATGATGGAGCGCACGCGCTCTGCGGCGCGCGGCGTGAGCGTCATGACTTTCGGGCGAGGCCGGCGGGGGGCTGGGGTCGTCTGTTCGGTCATAGGTGCAACTGTCCTGGTTCAAGGCCGGGAAGAACACGAGAATTCTCAATCAATATAGCGCTCAACGTCAACCTTTGCGAGATGTCGTCAGCAGCGTCCCCGATGGGCAATTTGAGGGCGTATCTGGATCCCGGCCTGCGCCGGGATGACGACGGTGAGCGACCAGCCGTATCCACAACCCTGAATTCACCCCGACGGAGGTCGGGGTTCAGACACGTGGATTTCATTACGCGTCAGAACATATTGAGCGCGAGACGCGCCTCGTCCGACATACGGGACTGGTCCCAGGGTGGATCAAAGGTGAGCGTAACCTTTGTACCGCTGACGCCCGGAACCGTGTTGACGGCATCCTCGACCCACTTCGGCATCTCGCCGGCCACCGGGCAGCCCGGCGCCGTCAGCGTCATTTCGACGGCGACCTCTCGATCATCGTTGATGTCGATCTTGTAGATCAGGCCCAGCTCGTAGATGTCGGACGGAATCTCGGGATCGTAGACGGTTTTGAGGGCCGCCACGATATCGCTCGTCAGCCGGTCGAGTTCCTCCGGCGGCAGAGCCGAAACGGCGGCTGCATCGTCCGGTTTCGAGTCCGCCTGCGGGGGCGTGTCCTGGGTTTCGAGTTCCGTCATCACGAGATCCTAGTCCTTATGCGAAGAAGTCCCTGGCGCGCTTCAAGGCCGCCGCCAGCTGATCGACCTCCTGCTTGGTATTGTACATCGCGAACGACGCGCGGCAGGTGGCCGACACGCCGAGCCTTTCCATGAGCGGTTGCGCACAATGGTGGCCGGCGCGCACCGCGATGCCGGATCGGTCGATGATCGTCGCGATATCGTGCGGGTGAAGCCCTTCCATCGTAAACGAGACGATGGCGCCTTTGCCCTTGGCCGTGCCGTAGATCGTGAGCCCGGGAACGTCCGCGAGCTGCTCGGCTGCATAGGCGCCGATCTCCGCCTCGTGCCGCGCGATCCGGTCGCGTCCGATCTGCATCATGTAGGAAAGCGCCGCCCCCAATCCAACCGCCTCTACGATCGGCGGCGTGCCAGCTTCGAACTTGTGCGGCGTCTTGGCGTAGGTGACGCGGTCGACCTCCACCACCTCGATCATGTCGCCGCCGCCTTCGTAGGGCTGCATCTGGTCGAGATATTTCTTCTTGGCGTAGAGAACGCCGATACCCGAGGGCCCGTAGGTCTTGTGGCCGGTGAAGACGTAGAAGTCGGCATCGAGATCCTGCACGTCGACCGGCAGGTGCACCGCCGCCTGGCTGCCATCCACCAGCACCGGTATGCCGCGCGCATGCGCGAGCGCGATGACTTCCTTGATCGGCACCACCGTGCCGAGCACGTTCGACATCTGGGTCAGCGCGACGATCTTGGTGCGCGGCGTCAGCAGCCTTTCGAACTCGTCGAGCAGGAACTCGCCGGTATCCGAGATCGGGGCCCATTTCAGCACGGCACCCTTGCGCTCGCGGTGGAAGTGCCACGGCACGATGTTCGAGTGGTGCTCCATGATCGAAAGCACGATCTCGTCGCCTTCGCCGATTTCGAGCGCACCAAACGAAGACGCGACGAGGTTTATGGCGCCGGTGGTATTGCGCGTGAAGATGATTTCGTCGGTGGAGCGCGCGTTGAGGAAGCGGCGGGCCGTTTCGCGTGCCTCTTCGAACTTCTGCGTGGCCGTGTTCGAGAGATAGTGCAGCCCGCGATGAACGTTGGCGTACTCGAAGCGATAGGCGTGATCCATCGCCTCGATCACCGGCAGCGGCTTCTGGGCCGAGGCGCCGTTGTCGAGAAACACCAGCGGCTTGCCGTAGATCTCGCGATACAGGATCGGGAAATCCGTCCGCACCCGCTCGACGTCGAGCGGCGCCGTGCTGGTACGGGAAGCATGAACCTGATCGCGCGTGGCCGTTGTCATCTTGCCGTCCTTTGGGCGGTTAGCCCTGCTTGATGTGCGCTTCGCCGGCAAGCCAGGCCCGTGCGATCCCACGCAGGGCATTCTGGATCGCTTCGGGCTCTGCTTTGTCGATGGCTTCGCCGATGAAGCTTTCCACCAGCATGGCCTGCGCCTCGTCGAGCGGAATGCCGCGCGAGCGGAGATAGAAGATCAGCTCGGGGTCGATTTCCGCCGATGTGCTGCCGTGTCCGCAGACCACGTCGTCGGCGTAGATCTCGAGCTCCGGCTTGCTGTCGAACTCCGCATCCGGCGAAAGCATGAGCGCCTGCGCCATCTGCTTGCCGTCGGTCTTCTGCGCGTCCGGGCGGACGATGACCTTGCCCTGGAACACTGCGCGCCCCTTGTCGGCTAGCACGTACTTGACGAGTTCCCGGCTCGTGCAATGCGGCACCGCATGATCGACGACCAGCGTCGTGTCGAAGTGCCCCTGACGGTTGGCGAGCGCGGCCGCTCCGAGGTCGAAGGTCGAGTGCTGGCCGCGGAATGTGACCGACAGGTCGTTGCGCACGAGGCCGTCGCCGGACACGAGCTGGAACGGGCGATAGCTGGCGTTCGCGCCAAGGCGCGCCACCGTGCGGCCGAGATGGACCGAGCCGGCGCGCGAAGCGACGAGCTTGACGTGGACCACCTCGGCACCGTCACCGAGAACGATCTGCGTGAGCGTGTTCGCCTGCCGGGCCGCCTCCGAAGCGAGATGGCACTCGACCAGCACGATCTTGGCGCCCGCTCCGACGCGCACGACATTACGGGTGACGACGGTTCGCGCGCCCTTGTCGGCGTCGGCGAAGATCAACGCGATCGGCGTTTCGATCTCGCGACCCTTCTCGATGTCGATCACGGCACCGTCGGTGAACAGCGCCGTGTTGAGCGCGAGTGTCGCTTCGCCCACGTGACCGCTGACGTCGGAAACTTCCGTTTCGAGCCAGGCTGGCGGGTGATCGACGAACTGCGAAAGGAATGCGCCGTCCAGTTCGGAGATGGCCGACAAGCCGGACTGCGCGGCCCCGCGACCATCGATGAAGAGTGCGAACGCCTCGGTAAGGTCCGCGCCCGGCAACGCATTGCGCACCAGGGCATCGAGGGCGGCAGGCTTCGGCAAATTGGCATCGAGAGCAACCGGGAACGCTTCGCGCATCAGGGCGCGAACGTCCGTAAACTTCCACTCCTCGACGCGCCGGTGCGGCAGGCCCTCGGCGGTGAACGCCCCGATTGCGGCGCGCCGAAGCTGGCGCAACCAGTCGCCACCGGGCAGCCGGGCTTCGTTGTCGGCGAATGCCTCGGCGAGCGCGGTTTCGGCCTTGGATTTCAGAATTTGTACCGTCATGGGTCGCCCCGCGGCCTCAGCCTTGATGGGTTGCGCAATGCTCATCGTCAGGCCGCCTTGCCCTGGTAGGAGGCATAGCCCGACTTTTCGAGTTCGAGCGCCAGCTCCTTGCCGCCGGAGGCCTGGATGCGGCCATTGGCGAGAACGTGTACGCGATCCGGCACGATGTAGTTCAAGAGGCGCTGATAGTGCGTGATGACGAGCATGGCCCGTTCCGGTCCGCGCAGCGCGTTGACACCGTCGGCGACGATCTTGAGCGCGTCGATGTCGAGGCCGCTGTCGGTTTCGTCGAGGACGCAGAGCGTGGGCTCGAGCACGGCCATCTGCAAGATTTCCGCGCGCTTCTTCTCGCCGCCCGAGAAGCCGACGTTGACGGGCCGCTTCAGCATGTCCATGTCGATCTTGAGCGTCTCGGCCTTGCCGCGTACGAGCTTCATGAATTCCGGCGTCGAAAGCTCGGCTTCACCGCGCTTCTTGCGCACGGCGTTGGCGGCGGTCCGCAGGAACGTCAGTCCCGCGACACCGGGGATCTCCATCGGATACTGGAATGCCAGGAACACGCCCTTGGCGGCGCGCTCGTCGGGCGCCATGTCGATCAGGCTTTCGCCGTTCCAGTTGAGTTCGCCGCCCGTCACCTCGTAGCCGTCACGGCCCGCGAGCACATGCGCGAGCGTCGACTTGCCCGATCCGTTCGGACCCATGATGGCGTGCACTTCGCCCTTCGGCACGGTGAGCGAGAGGCCCTTGAGGATCTCCTTGTCCTCGTCTTCGAGCTTCACCTGCAGGTTCTTGATCTCAAGCATCTCTTCTAACCCCAAACTTCCATCCGGTTCGGCCTGCCGTCGGCCGTCAATTCTGTTCTTTCGTGTCTTCGCTTCGTCATCCGGCGAAGGCCGGGATCGAGACACGCCTGACTTTAAAGTCTCCGTCGGGAGACGAGCGCAGCGATCATCCGACGCTGCCCTCGAGGCTCACGCCGATGAGCTTTTGCGTTTCCGCCATGAACTCCATCGGCAGCTGTTGCAGCACGTCGCGCACGAAGCCGTTGACGACCAGCGCCACCGCTTCCTCCGACGAAAGCCCGCGCTGCTGGCAATAGAACAGCATGTCGTCCGAGATCTTCGAGGTCGTCGCCTCGTGCTCGAAGTGCGCCGATGAGTTCTTGGCCTCGATGTAGGGCACGGTGTGCGCCCCGCACTTATCGCCGATGAGCAGCGAGTCGCAGTTCGTGAAGTTGCGCGCGCCGGTCGCCTTGCGATGCGCCGAGACGAGCCCGCGATAGGTGTTCTGCGAATGCCCGGCCGCGATGCCCTTCGAAATGATCCGGCTCGACGAGTTCTTGCCGAGGTGGATCATCTTGGTGCCGCTGTCGACCTGCTGGCGCCCGTTCGAGATAGCGATCGAGTAGAACTCGCCGCGGCTGTGGTCGCCGCGCAGGATGCACGAGGGATACTTCCACGTGATCGCCGAGCCGGTCTCGACCTGTGTCCACGAGATCTTCGAGTGATGGCCACGGCAGTCGCCGCGCTTGGTCACGAAGTTATAGATGCCGCCCTTGCCGTCCTTGTCGCCCGGATACCAGTTCTGCACCGTCGAGTACTTGATCTCGGCGCCATCCAGCGCAACCAGCTCGACGACGGCAGCATGCAGCTGATGCTCGTCGCGCATCGGCGCCGTGCAGCCTTCGAGATAGGAGACGTAGGACCCCTTGTCGGCGATGATGAGCGTGCGCTCGAACTGGCCGGTGTTGCGCTCGTTGATGCGGAAGTAGGTCGAAAGCTCCATCGGGCAGCGCACGCCTTCCGGCACGTAGACGAACGAGCCGTCGGAGAAGACAGCCGAGTTGAGCGCCGCATAGAAGTTGTCGCCCTGCGGCACGACCGAGCCGAGGTATTTCTTCACAAGCTCGGGATGCTCGCGGATCGCCTCCGAGATCGGGCAGAAGATGACGCCGGCCTTCGCCAGTTCCTCCTTGAAGGTCGTGACGACCGAGACGCTGTCGAACACGGCGTCGACCGCGACGCGCGCGCCCTGCACGCCCGCGAGGATCTCCTGCTCCTTAAGCGGAATGCCGAGCTTGGCGTAAGTCGCGAGCAGCTCCGGATCGACGTCCTCGATGCTCTTCGGGCCTTCCGAGCCCTTCGGCGCCGAGTAGTAGTAGAGGTTCTCGAAGTCGATCTTCGGATACGAGACCTTGGCCCACGTCGGCTCGGTCATGTTGCGCCAACGCGCATAGGATTCGAGCCGCCACTCGAGCATCCAAGCAGGTTCGCCCTTCTTTTCCGAGATGAAGCGCACGGTGCTCTCATCGAGGCCCTTCGGCGCTCGCACCGACTCGATTTTGGTCTCGAACCCGTACTTGTATTGATCGACGTCGATCTTCTTGACCTGGTCGATCGTCTCTTGAACTGCTGCCATTCCATCCACCTGCTTAACGGCGGCCCGCCGAGGCCGCGTCGTTCAAATTCAAACTTATGCGGCGAGCGAGGCGCCGGCCCCGATCCGCTTCCATGCGGCGAGAAACGCCGCGATATCCTGTTCCGTCGTTGCCGCACCGAGGCTCACGCGAACTGCGCCGCGCGCGATCTCTGACGAAAGGCCCATGGCCGAAAGCACATGGCTTTGCCCGACCTTGCCGGACGAGCACGCCGCGCCCGCGCTGATCGCGATCCCCATCAGATCGAGCTTGATCACCAGCGTTTCGGCCGAGACGCCCGCGAGTGCGAGCGACGTCGTGTTGGGAAGCCGCTCGGCTTTCGCGCCGATCACGACCGCGCCGGGCGTTGCACGCAGCGCTTCCGCTTCGAGCCGGTCGCGAAGCGCGGCGATGCGCGCTGTGTCTTCAAGATCCTTGAGCGCGGCACGCGCTGCCGCTCCGAAGCCCGCGATGCCCGCCACGTTTTCCGTGCCGGCCCGCCGGCGGATCTCCTGTCCGCCGCCCGCGAGTAGGGGAGGCACGACTGCGTTGCCGCTGATCACCAGGGCGCCGATGCCCTTGGGGCCGCCGATCTTGTGCGCCGAAAGGCTCATCGTCGTCGCGCCGAGCGTGCGGAAATCGATGCGCAACCGGCCGGGAGCCTGCACCGCATCGCAATGCAGCCTCACGCCATTCTCGGTTGCCCACAGGCCCGCCCGTGTGACGTCCTGCACGACGCCGGTTTCGTTGTTCGCGAGCTGCAGTGCGAGCAGCGTGCCTGGTCCTGCCGGAGCCGCCTTGTAGTCGACGACGCCATCGCGTGAGACCGGAAGCGCGATCACCTGAGCGCCGCGCGCGGCCGCGATCTGCTCTGCAGGAACCCGCACGGAATCGTGCTCGACGTTGGCGAACGCGATGCGCTCCCACGGCGCTCCAAGCGCCCAGGTGTTCGATTCCGTTGCCCCGCTCGTGAACACGACTTCGGCCGGCTTGGCCTGAACCAGCTCCGCCACGGCTTCGCGCGCCTCGTCGATCAGCGCGCGTGCCCGCCGCCCCTCGGCATGCACCGAGGACGCGTTCCCGAACACGTCGAGCGCCTCCACCACGGCTGCACGCGCTTCTTCGCGAAGCGGCGCCGAGGCGTTGTAATCGAGATATGTGCGCTTGCCGCTCACTGTGCGGGGCTCTCCACTGCAGTATCCAACGGCGTTACGGATGGTGCGCGCGGAACTGCTCGCTCGACCGCGAGGCGAGGGCTTCCTTCGACGACATCCTTGAGGCTGATGCTCGCGAGAAAGCTCTCGATCTGATCGCCGAGAGCGTTCCAGAGATTGTGCGTGAGGCACCGGCTCTCGCCGAGGCAACCGACGGCCTGCTCACCGAAGCAGCGCGTCATGCGCGTGCCTTCCTCGACCGCCGACATGATCTCGGCGACGAAAATTTCGTCGGCCGGTCTGCCGAGCTTGTAGCCGCCGTGGCGGCCGCGCAGGCTTTCGACCAGCCCCGCGCGCCTGAGTTTCAGAAACAGCTGCTCGAGATAGTCGAGCGAGATCTGCTGGCGTTGTGCAACCGCGGAAAGCGGCACCGAGCCACCACCGCCGTGTTTTGCGAGGTCCGCCATAGCCATTACCGCGTAACGGCCTCGTGTGTTGAGTTCCATCGGCTCTCCACCTTCGACACGCAAGCCGCACGGCACGGGCCGCATACTGCTTGCAAGTAACCACCCCACGTGTGCTAAGGAAACGCGACGCACACTGGGAAGCAGCCCGAAAGACCGTCACTGAACGGCATTCTTTCGAACTGTTCTAAACTTGTACGCGGAATATGAAAATTCCGAGCGGGGAAATCAAGCATTCTCTTGGGCACGATGTCGTGAATTTTGGATAACGCACCGAAACTGCCCGAAAACAGCCCGTTCCGAGCCCCCAGAAACCCCATCTGATTAAAACCTGAAGCGAGCAGGACCTATGCCCGAGCTGATCATCAATGGGCCTGCGGGCCGCATCGAAGCCCGCTACCACCACGAGCCGGCCAGCGACAGCCCGATCGCGCTGATTCTTCACCCGCATCCTCAGTTCGGCGGGACGATGAACAATCAGGTCGTCTACAGCCTGTACTACACGTTCGCGCAGCGCGGTTTTTCCGTTCTCCGCTTCAACTTCCGCGGTGTCGGACGCAGCCAGGGCTTCTGGGATGGCGGACCGGGCGAGTTGGCGGACGCCGCGTCCGCGCTCGACTGGCTCCAGACCGTAAAACCCGACGCGAAGTACTGCTGGATCGCGGGCGTCTCGTTCGGCACCTGGATCGCCATGCAGCTTCTGATGCGCCGGCCCGAGGTCGACGGCTTCATCTGCGTCGCACCGCCCTCGAACCTCTACGATTTCTCGTTTCTGGCTCCGTGTCCCTCGTCGGGTCTGATGGTGAATGGCGATAAGGATCGCGTCGTCCCGTCCAATTCCGTCGCCGAGCTCACCGGCAAGCTCAAGACGCAGCGCGGCATCAAGATCGATCACGAGATCATTCCCGGCGCCAACCACTTCTTCGAGGACAAGACCGACGAGCTGCAAGGCGTCGTCGGCAGCTATCTCGACATGCGCCTCGCCAAGGCCGCGAAGGACAGCGAGAGCCAGAAGGAGCGCGAGAAGGAACGCGAAGCCGCCCGCGAGCGCGAGCGCGAACGCGAGCGCGAGGAAGCCAGCAGCGGCCGTGCGGCGGCTGCAGAGGTCGACGACGGCGACGACGAATAATAGCCCTTGGCGCGGGATGTCCCGCGGCCATGCGGGCATTTGGCGGCTTGGACGGAAAAAGGCGTTCGCTTAGCATCGTTCAGATGCTGAGCTGAACCGCCGAGGCGCTGTCGTGATTCCAGCCAACAACACGATCCCGTATACCCAGCGGCCTGTCGCGACGTTGTCGATTATCGGACTTTGCGTCGCTGTCTTCCTCTATCAGCTCACGCTGTCCCAGGCCGAGACCGAGGCCTTTTTCAACCGCTACGCTCTGGTTCCAGCCCGTTTCGATGTGGCGGATGTCTTCACCAGCATGTTCCTGCACGGCGGTTTCCTGCACATCGCCTCGAACCTCTGGACGCTGTGGGTGTTCGGCCCCGCGCTCGAGGATCGGCTGGGATCTCAGCGCTTCGCCGCGCTGTATCTTCTGTCGGGTGTCGCAGCGGCGCTCCTCCATGTGCTGTTCAATTTTTCGTCCGACGTACCAACCCTCGGCGCGTCCGGCGCAATAGCGGGCGTCATTGCCGCCTATGCGCGTCGTTTCCCCTATGCGTGGGTGAACATCCTGCAGCCCATCGTGATCATTCCGGTTTTCTTCATGATGCCGGCGCTCGCGTTTGCGGGCTTCTGGTTCCTCTCCCAGATCATGCAGGCGGCCGGCTCGCTGGCGATGCCGGGCGGCGCGGGCGGAATTGCCTGGTGGGCGCATATCGGCGGTTTTCTTGCGGGCTGGTTCCTGTTGAAGCGCATGGCGCCACCGGCAAACGCCGTCGAGGACGCGACCGCCGCGGCCCAGTCCGCGATGTGGCCGTGGACTGTTTGGACGCGCTGGATGACCTGGTGGTGGCGCCGATAGGTTCCGGCGCCGCTCTCGATTTGTAAGCCAATTGTAAGCCGAAACGCGTGGCGGCCTGCTTGACGCCCCCGCGCGCCCGCCGATTACATCGGTCCCGTGACGATGTGACGAACCTGACGAGGTGCGCACATACGGGCTGAGGGCGCGCGCTATGCTGGATCGACTGACCACCCAGATTGCCTGGCACTGGACGACGGCAACGCACGTTCTGCGATTGACGCCCGTCTGGGTGTGGATCGTCCCTGTCGTTGGCGCGTTCGTAGTCAATCTTCTCAACACCAATGCGGTGATCGCGCCCTATCTCACCAAGGATGTGGCGGAGTTCATATCGCCGATCATCCTTGCGATGGCATTGGCTCTCGCAGCGTGTCTTGCTGCGATGAAGTCGCACGTCTTCTACAAATGGCAGGCCTTGTTCGCTCTCGCGCTGTTTCTGCGGGAGCTACATTTTGCGGGCACCAACACCGGCTTCTACATCGCAATGGTATTGCTGATTGGATGGGCCTCGTACGCGCGCGACTTCCTGGAGCCGTTTTTCTCCGATCGCAAAATCGTGACGCTCCTGACCGCGATCATTTGGACTTACCTCGTCAGCAAGACCTTCGACCGTCACATGTGGGACCACGTCCTGCCCGCAGGCACGACCAGCAATCTGTTCGAGGAAAATCTCGAGATCCTGGGGCACACGCTCTTTCTGGCGCTCGTGGTCGTCTCCATCGGCACCAAGGCGCCGGCATCGGCATTGAGCCGGAACCCCTGATTTGGCGAGGGTCCCGGCCCATGGATCTTGCTCGAGCGCGTTCAGTCTCAGGCGGTCGGAGCTTTCGACTTCGCGAACGGCGCACTGACGATTTTCACCAGCAACGCGGTCGCTGCGCCGCCGATCAGGCCGACGACCGCCGCACCCGACGCACTGGCAATCCAGCCAAAGACTTCGCTCGCGAAGGGAATAGCGCCGCGCACGCCTTCCGACAGTGCGTGGATGATGTGTTCAGGCGCCGCAAAGCCGTACTCGTAAAGGCCGTGCACCAGAATGCCGCCGCCGACCCACAACATCGCAATGGTGCCGACCACGGTCAGCACTTGCAGGAACGGCGGCATGCCACGGACCAGCGCCCGCCCGATCGGGCCGGAGATTGCGCCGTTTCTTTGGGCAAGCGCTACGCCGAGATCGTCGGCTTTGACGATCAGTGCCACCGCACCGTAAACCGCTGCCGTGATCAGCACCGCGACCGTTGCCAGCACCACGCCCTTGGTTACGAGGTCGGGGCTCTCGATGCTGGCGAGCGCAATCGCCATGATTTCGGCCGAGAGGATGAAATCGGTGCGGATCGCACCCGACACCCGCTGCTCTTCGAGCGCCTTGTCATCGAGCGCCGCGACGGCCTGGACGGGGTTCTTCGACGGCGCGTCGCCCGTGATCCAGTGCAGCACCTTCTCGAAACCCTCGTAGGCGAGATAGAGGCCGCCGAGCATGAGGAGCGGCGTGATCGCTTGCGGCAGGTACACCGACAGCAGCAATGCCGCCGGCAGCAGGAAGAACAGCTTGTTCTTGAGCGATCCGGCCGCAATCCGCCCGACGATCGGCAACTCCCGCTTGGCTGCAAAGCCGGTCACGTATCGCGGTGTTACGGCCGCATCGTCGATCACGACGCCCGCAGCCTTCGCGCCCACTTTCGCGGCCTGCCCGACGGTATCGTCGATCGTTGCCGCCGCGACCTTCGCGATCGCCACCACGTCGTCTAGGAGTGCCAATAGGCCGCTCATTCCGCCAATCCCCCGGTCTCATGCATGTATCGTCCTGAACGACCGGAAGATGGCCTGATACGCAGGAAACGCGCAAGGCCAAGCCTTGCCGGAGGGAAAGGGCCACAAAACGCGCCTGGCGTCTTCAGGCGTTGGCTTCCGCATCGGCCAGCACCCCGCCGGTCAGCGGCCGTGGCGCGCCGGTGGTGCCCGGAAAGGTGATCGGGAGCCCGAGGCGGCTGCGTACGGCGAGAAACGCCCAGGCTTCCGCCTCAACACCGTCGCCGTCGAAACCGAAAGCCTCGGCCGCACGGACCGGCGTGCCGGTGCGTTCCGCGATCATGGCCGTCAGCGTGTCGTTCCGCCGTCCGCCGCCCGCCGCAAGGATCAGTTGCGGCGGCTCGGGAAGCTGGGCGAGCGAAGCGGCGATTGCCGCTGCCGTGAAGGCCGTGAGCGTTGCGGCCCCGTCCTCGGGCGACAGATCCCCGACCGGCGCCAGGCTGAACGCATTCCGGTCGAGCGATTTCGGAGGCGGCGCTGCAAAGTAGGGATGGCGCAGGTATGCCGCGACGATCTCCTCGTGCACGGCGCCGTTCCGCGCGCTCTCGCCGCCCGCGTCGTAGGGCCGGCCAAGCTTCGCCTTCACCCAGTCGTCGATCAGAGCGGAAGCGGGTCCGGTATCGAAGGCAATGAGGGTTCCGTCGCGTCCGATCCAGGTCACGTTGGCGACGCCGCCGAGATTGAGCACGACCACCGGACGCTCTTCGACATCGCCCGCGAGTGCGCGGTGGTAGGCGGGAGCCAGAGGCGCCCCTTGTCCGCCGGCCGCCATGTCGGCCGCTCGCAGATCATACACCACTGGACGGCCGATCAGGTGCGCGAGCATTGGGCCGTCGCCCAGCTGAACCGTGAGCCCTGCTTCTGGCCGATGCAACACGGTCTGGCCGTGAAAGCCCACGAGATCGATGCTCTCCGGCGAAATCTCATGATCGGCGAGATAGTGAAGAACGGCCTCGGCATGGAGCTGCGTCAGATAGGTCTCGATGAGCTTCAGCCGCCCCGGCCGCTCGTCGCGATTTCTGAGCCCGGCTGCGTCGTCGAGTCCGGCCCGCAGCTTGTCCCGGAAGGCTTCGGAGTAGGGATAGGTGGCCGCATGCGCGCGGGCGAAAACCTGCTCGCCGTCGGTTTCGATGACCGCGACGTCGATTCCATCGAGCGAGGTTCCGCTCATGAGCCCCAAAGCGCGCCAGATATCGCCCTCTCGCTTGCTCACCGGGCCCTCCTCATGCATGTTCCTGCCCAAACAACGACCCCGCGCCCATTTTCGCCCTCCGGGATCGGCCGATCCCGGCCGTGCGGGCGCCGGCGGTGAACAAAAGGTCTTTGCAGTTCAACATGACGAAATTCCAGTCGGACTTCCTGAACATCCTCACTGAGCGAGGCTTTATCCATCAGACCTCTGACGCGCAAGGCATCGATGCCTTGGCCCGCGACGGCAAGATCGTGGCCTACACCGGCTATGACTGCACCGCGCCGTCACTTCACGTGGGCCATCTGCTCTCGATAGTGATGCTGCATTGGCTGCAGAAGACCGGCGCCGGCAAGCCGATCGCGTTGATGGGCGGCGGTACCACCCGCGTCGGCGACCCGTCGGGCCGCGACGAAACCCGCAAGATCCTGACCCTCGAGACGATCGAGGACAACAAGAACCAGATCAAGACGGTGTTCTCGAAGTTCCTTTCCTTCGGCGACGGCAAGTCCGATGCGCTGATGCTCGACAACGCCGAGTGGCTCGCCAAGCTCAACTACATCGACTTTCTGCGCGATGTCGGCCGCCACATGTCGGTCAACCGCATGCTGTCGATGGACTCGGTCAAGCTGCGCCTCGACCGCGAGCAGGAACTCTCGTTCATCGAGTTCAACTACATGCTGCTGCAGGCCTACGACTACGCCGAGCTCGCGCGCCGCTACGGAACGAACCTGCAGATGGGCGGCTCCGACCAGTGGGGCAACATCGTCACCGGTATCGATCTCGGCCGTCGCATGGGCGTGCCGCATCAGCTCTACGCGCTGACCTGCAACCTGCTGACGACGGCTTCGGGCGCCAAGATGGGCAAGACCGCCGCCGGCGCTGTCTGGCTCAACGAAGACCAGCTCTCCGCCTACGATTACTGGCAGTTCTGGCGCAACACCGAGGACGCCGACGTCGAGCGCTTCCTGAAGCTGTTCACGACGCTGTCGCTGGACGAGATCGCGAAGCTCGCCGCGCTCGGTGGGGCCGAGATCAACGAGGCCAAGAAAGTGCTCGCGACCGAGGCAACCGCTCTGGTGCACAGCCGCGAGAAGGCGGAAGCCGCAGCCGAGACGGCGCGCACGACGTTCGAGCAGGGTGGTCTCGCGACTGGCTTGCCGACCGTCGAGATCAGCGCGGTCGATCTCAAGGCGAGCGTGGGCCTTCTGAACAAGTTCGTCGAAGCCGGCCTCGTCGCCTCGACCAGCGAAGCACGCCGTCAGATCAAGGGTGGCGGCCTCAAGGTCAACGACGTGGTTGTGACCGACGAGAAGGCCAAGCTGTCCGAAAGCGACGTCACGGCCGAGGGCGTGATCAAGCTGTCACTCGGCAAGAAGAAGCACGTTCTGCTGAAGCCGGCGTAGGGCTGTGCTTGTCGAGCACCTGATTTTCAAATCGGAAGACATACCGCTGGCGGGCACGCTCACGCTGCCTTCGAACCAATGGCCGGTGCCGGCTGCCATCCTGGCCTCGGGTTCAGGCCATCATGATCGCGACGAGACAGTCTCCGGCAAGAAGCCGTTCAAGGTCATCGCCGAATACCTTGGCGCGCGCGGATACGGTGTGCTGAGGTTCGACGATCGAGGCGTGGGCGAATCTGGCGGCCTCGCGGAAGAGGCGACATTCGAAACGCAGATTGCCGACCTTATCGCGGCCCGCGATTTTCTGATGCGAGATGATCGAGTTGCCTCGCATCGAATAGCGTTGATTGGACACAGCGAGGGCGGGCTCGTCGCCGCAGCAGCAGCGAACCAAACCAACGCGCCCGTCGTGATGCTGGCAGGCCCCGCGGTTGCGCTCGATGAGCTGCTGCATTGGCAAGCATGGCGCGTGTCGTCGGAGATGGGAGCCACCGAACAGCAGCTTGCGTACGAGAGACGCATGAACACGGAGGTGTTCGCGCTCGTCAGAAGCGTGGAGGATCCGGAGAACCGGAAGCGTCGCACGCAAGATCTGATCGAAGGTTATCTTCGGAGCTGGCCGGGACACTCATGGTCAAACCGAGAAGAGATTTCGGAAGCGGCTGCGCAAATGGCCTCGATCGTTGCTGCCTCCGACTATAGATCTCTGCTCTTGCAACACCCGCAAGAGATCCTGTCGAATCTGAAATCTCCGGTGCTTGCGCTGTTCGGCGATCTGGATTGCCAGGTCGAAGCACAGTCGAACTTGAACGCATTTCGTGAAGCGACGAAGGCCAACCCTGCTGCCGAGGCTGGTATCATTCCCGGACTGAATCACATGTTCCAGCGCGCGCGTACCGGCTCGATCCAAGAATACGAGCGCCTCGGCGACAGTCCATCTCCTGAGGCGCTCGCGTATCTGGAGCGGTGGTTGGGTCAGCATCTTTGATTTGGCGTGAAGTTCGCAGCTGCCCGCTCAGGGCTGTTTCTTTTTGCTCGGCTTCGTTTCCGAGGACCACCCGTCGATCGTGCTGTCCTGGTCGCTTCCGCTCTTCGACGTCGATGAGCTCGCCCGCACGCGGTCTTCGGTCGGCGCACGTTGCTGCTCGCGCAACGGTTGAACCTGCGGATTGGGATTGGTCATTTCCATGATCCCGCGCAGGATGCCCGGCGTGAACATCGACAGCGGATTGACCAGAACTTGCGGCTGGCTCATCGAGCCCTGGATGGCATACGTGATGCCGAACACGCCCTGGCAGTCGAAGCCGGCGACGATCGGACCGAACAGCGGGATATCGCAGACCGCCGCGTTGATGCCCTGCAGCGGAACGTAGGTTCCGCCAAGGTTCAGCCTGCGGGCGTTGTAGTCGACCTTGCCGCGGATCGAAGCGCCGAGTAGCGGGCCGCGAAGATAGGAATCGTCCAGCACGAACTGCCCATGGCCGACCGAGAATGGTGCCTTCATGCGCTGGAACTCGAAGACTTCGCGCTGTTCCACGCGCCGCTTCTGCCCGCCGTCGGCGCCCCCGCTCTCAACGCTCGAATACACTTCCGACACGATCGGGTCGCCGAGCACGCGGAAGTCTTCGACCCACAGCACGCCGCTCTTTTCGGCCGCCCCGCGCGCATCGAGATTGACCTCGAGCTTGGCGCGCCCGTTCTGCATGTTGGGATAGAAGCCGATCAGCTTGAAGGCTTGTCCCGCGTCGTTTGTTTCCGCATAGAACTTGCGCGGCGTCTCCTGCTTCATGAGCGCGGCGAGCGGCTTGCCTCCGTCGAGCGTGCCGCGCGCCTCCATCGCCACCACCTGCTGGCCGCGGTCGGTGACTTTCAGCGAGAAGCCGCGCAGTGAGACGTCGGAGTGTCCGAGCAGGGTATCGATATCGGCCGAGAAATCGACGCCGGCCGCCGGCTTCAGCGGCTTGATCGGCGCTTCCGACGTGTTGCCGAGCGCGAGCAGAGATCGGAACAGATCCTTGCCGTCGAAGGTCGAGCCCTTGGCGTTGATGGTCCAGATCCGCTTGTTGTTGATCTTGCCGCGCACTTCGAGTCGCGACACGACATTGAGCGAGAAGTTCGGGAAATAGAACTCGCTGACTTCGTGCGTGTCGTCGACAATCAGCGATCCGTCGATGGCGATGTTGTCGCCCACCAGCCTGAAATTCGAGAGATCTATGTTGCCCGGCACCGTCTCGGATTTCGACACGTCGAAATCGAGTGACGCGGCCCGTCCCGGCACTTTGCGCCACGCGATTTCCTCGAACAGCAACTCCGCGTTGGTGAGGTCCGCCCGGAGATGGATGGCGAGCGTGTCGTCGGGCTTCTGCGCGAGCGTGATCTCGACCGGCACGTTGCCTTGAACCAGATGGTTCACGTCGAGCCCGAGCTGAGTGCGATCGGCGTTGTCGAGCGTCGCGGAAATCCGGAGCGGCGGCTGCATCTCGGTGGGCGCATCGAGGATGCGGTGCATCTGGATTTTCGCCACCACGCCATTGACGATCATATCGCCCTTGGCGATCACGCCGATGTCAGACACGCTAATGTCGATCGTCCCGCCCTGCAGGTCGAGCTTGTGCTCTTTCGTCTTGCCCTTGATGTTGGTGATCCGGGCCTTTCCTTCGGCTTTGACGATGCTGCCGCCGGTGACCAGCGGCATCGCGATCGTCAGCTCGCCGTCGACATTTCCGTTGATGCCGTCGATTAGCAGCGGACCCTGCCCGGCAAGGTGGAGTTGGCTGCGGTTGACGGTCTCGATCAACGTCGGAAGGTTGGTCTGCGACTTGAGCGCCAGCTCCGCGATGGGCGCTTCGTGCCGAACGTCGACCACCGTCAGCCGCACGTCCTTGAGCGGCAGCTGCTGTGTGGGGCTCGCAATGATCGCGGCGTCCGGAACCGTCACTTCGAGCGCGCTGTTCTCGAGCCGGATCAAAGCGCGGGGCGCAGCGATTGGCAGCGCGCGAGGCAGCGGGATCATGCGTAGATCGGCGATGTCGAGGCTCGCGGAAATGCGTTCACTTGCGCCAGGTTGCGCTGTCCCGTCGGCATCCGGGCCGTTGAACAGGAACTTGCCCGAGAGCAGCTTGAGGGAAGCGCCCTTGAGATTGGCCGTTTCGACCTGGGTTCCGACCCAGCTGCGGGCCGCAGGCGCTGCCGCACGCGGCCACATCGCTTTGAGCGTGGCCAGCGGCATCGGTGTCAGAGACGCCTCGAGCCGTGTGCTCGGCGTATCCGATCCGGTGATGATCTCGCCGTTGGCGCTGATCTCGCCACCACCCGCCTTGAGCGAGAGGCCTGTCAGTTGAACGAAGCCCTCGCTCGGAATGATGCGCCCGTTCGCCTTGAAACTTTCGATCGGGAACGGCGCCACGCCGAACTCCTGGGCGGCGAGAACGCCTTCGGTCGAGCGCACATCGAAATGCCACTGCGGCTCGCCGGCTGCCGCCGGATCGCTCGCGAGAGAGCCTTCGAGCGTGATCCGGCTTTCGCCCCAGTCGAGCGTGGAAGGAGCGAGGTTGAGTGTTCGGTTCGCGGCGTCGTAGTTCATTGCCAGGCGCCCGCCGTCGAGCATGAGCGGCGTGGTTGAAAGCGACGGCAGATTGACGAGCCCGCGACCGAGATCGAGGCTCAAAGTTCCCGATCGAAGCTCTCCGGTGGTCGAAAGATCGAGAGCCAGCTGCCCGTTGACCGGCGCGTCGAACATGTTGAGCAGGCCGAGCCCAGGCGAGACTTTCGCAAGCGTGCTCGGCACGAAGTCGTGCACGTTGGTCGTCACCTTGAGGAACTCGCGCCGGTCGGTTTCTTCCGTGCGGAAGGAGAGCGACCAGGGCCCTTTTTCGGAGGCGACCGTCGCGGTGCCTGAGATCACGCTGCGCCGCTTCATGTGTTCGAGATCGACCGACGCCTCTACGACGTTGATCTCGCTGACATCGCCATTGTAGCTGACGGAAACCATCGCGTTGCGGACGCCGAACTCCCTGAGGCTCGACGTGGCCGCGCTTCCGCGCCGTGCACGAGCGGAGCTTTCGGCCAGGATGCGCGCGAGATCGATGCGGTGGAACGACGGGGGCAGGGGCTCGCCGGGTTTGACGGCGTTTGGATTTTGGGCGGGAACCGGCCGCGGCGGGATCAGCGCGGGCTCTACGGCCGTGCCGTCCGGATTAACAGCGGGCGCCGCGTTCGAAATGTTGAGCGCGAACCCTTGTGATTCCGAATAGACGACCGCAAGGCGAGGTTCGATCAGATAGACGCGCTCGGGCGCGGCCGCGAGCCGCCACAGCGCCGTTTTGTTGAGCTCGACCGCTGCCAGCGGCGCCGATGCGACGAGATCTCCGTCCGCCTCGCTGAGCCGCAGATTGATGAGGCGCAATTCGACCTTGTAGCCGTCCGCGAGCGTGATCACCGCGTCGTCGATGCCGGCTGAAAAACCGTCGAGCCCGGCGTTGATGCTGGCTTCGATCTGCTCGCTGAAGGACTTGAGCGAGATGGGGCCATGCAACAGTCGTACGTAGCCGATGACCGCAGCTGTAATCGAAAGCAGGATGACCGGGGCGACGACAAGCGCAAGCAAGTGCAGCGCCTTCCAGAGGCGCCGTCTTCCGGTGCTGGGAGCGGCCGCGCGGGATCTTCGCGCCGCAGCCGCATAGGGCGGCTCGCCCGGTGGTCTCGGGGGCATCGTTCTCGGCCAAGGATTGCCGGAGCGTTGTGTCGTCATCCCCAAGCGTTCTCCGGCGGACGAGGTTGGAAGAAAGAGAATGTGCAAACGCCAAGCGGGGCTTTGGGGCGCGTGCGTCGAGAGCTGAGACTATGCCCCTGAGCGTGACCGTATTTGGCTCGGATCAATCACAATCGATTGCCTTCTCGCGTGCGCGTTACAGGAGTGCCTGGGAAACGGTCTCTTCGGGTTCCATCGACGGTTCTGCAAGCTCCCTGCTGCCATATCAAGTCCGATCGCGCGAGGCGCGTCTTGCGCCCGAACGAACTTGACACTACTGACACGACCTCATGCGTGGCGCGGGCTGCTGCCTGCCATCGGATGGCGCATTCGAAGCCCATTTTGGCCTCGAATGAAAAGATCGCCCGCATGACGGGAGCATGACTGTTCCCGATCTGCCGGCGTTATCCGATGCACTGTGAGCCCCTGCCACTCAACGCCCGGATGAGGCTCACCAAAAGCGACAAAAGAAAGGCACGCGGCATGCTTGAGGATGGCGATAAGGCCCCCGATTTCGATCTCCCGTCGGATGGACAAAATCGATTGGCGCTGAAGACATTCCGCGGCAGCCGTGTCGTTCTCTATTTTTATCCCAAGGACGATACCGAGGGGTGCACGATCGAGGCGCGCGAGTTCAGCGCCCTTGTCCCGGATTTCGAGCGCGCGGGCGCTGTGGTGATAGGCATTTCTCCGGACAGCCCGAAAAGCCACGAAAAGTTCAAATGCAAGCACGAGCTGGAGCTGCGGCTTGCATCTGACGAGGAAAAGACGGTCGCCACGGCTTATGGCGTATGGGTCGAGAAATCCATGTACGGCCGCAAATTCATGGGCGTAGAGCGGGCGACCTTCCTGATCTCGCCTAAGGGAAAGATCGAGCGCATCTGGCGCAAGGTTTCCGCCAAAGGCCACGCCGCAGAGGTGCTGGCTGAACTCGCGAATGGTAAATAGCTCAGTTTAGAGAGCATTCGCGCGGTCTGGAGCACAACCTGCGGGCCATGCGGCGCGTCTGGCACGCGTCTAGTCCCAAAGACGTGCCGTAAAAAATGTCTGTTGAGACATCATTTGCACGCTATTCAACCAGGGACGAGGAGGTGACCGGCAATCTAAAACGTGTTAGTCGAGATTACGCGGGAGGACTGTCCGGGAGTTGTCACAAACCGACGGGCAGGGCCGGCGAAAAGCCGAGCCACACCATAAAAAGCCGAAAACGGCTATTCATAAAAATTCGCGCAATGTCGAGCGTAACCGCGGAGGTTCAACGGATGCTGCCCCAATTCCGGAAGCCGGAAACTGAAACCCTCAACTCTCAGCCCGCCATGACGAACCTCGCCAGCCCCCTCAATTCTCAGCCGTCGAGCCTTGGTCCAAGGCCAGCCGGTCCTTCGTTCCGGCCGGGCGCCGCCTCGTCGAGCGTGTCCGTGATCGGCCAGGATCTGGTCATTCAGGGCAACCTTGTCTCCAAGGGCGAGGTCCAGATCGAGGGCGAGGTCCAGGGTGACATCTACGGCACCCACATCGTCATCGGCGAACGCGCGCACGTGACCGGCGGCGTGATTGCCGAGGAATGCGTCATTCGCGGCCGTCTGCTCGGCACTGTCCGCGGCCGCCGCGTGTTGCTGCAGAGCTCAAGCCATGTCGAGGGCGATATCTATCACCAGACGATGGCCATCGAGCAGGGCGCCTTTTTCGAGGGCAAGTCGCGGCGGACGGACGATCCGCTCGCCGGCCTGTCTCGCCCGGGTCGCGGCGATCAGGCTGAGGCACAGCCCCCTCCGCCGCCTACGACCCCGCCTCCGCTCTGAGCGAGCACGGCTTTAAGATCGGGAAACGCCCAAAAAACAGCAGCGCCGGAGCCCCTGTGGTATCCGGCGCTTTTTCTTTGCAGCCGCCGCACAGCTACGGCATCACACTGCCCACTGAAGGGCGAAATAGCCTAACCGAGTCGGCCCGTCATGTTCGTTTTTTGTTCAGGTCATCCCCAAACACAGTGAACGCCTGTGGATAACTTGTGAGTCGTGGAGCGCAAGGGTCTGAAATAAAACGGTGTTCCATGAGGGAGAATCGAAAGAGAACAGTGTGAATTTCCCCTCTGCAAGTCGGCATGTAACGACACCGGACGTCGAAACCGTCGTGATCGGTGCGGGCGTCGTCGGGTTGGCCGTCGCGCGGGCCTTGGCGGAGCAGGGACACGAGGTGCTCGTGCTGGAGCGCCACGACGGCATTGGCCGCGAGACCAGCAGCCGTTCGAGCGAGGTGATCCACGCCGGCCTCTACTATCCCCCAAACAGCCTCAAGGCGAAGCTCTGCGTCGAAGGCCGCCGCCGGCTTTATGAGTTCGCGCGTGAAAACGGCGTGCCCCATGCCCGCTACGGCAAGCTTCTTGTTGCCACGGCCGAGGACGAGCGCGAGCGCTTGGACGTCATCGCGGGCACGGCCCTCGCCAACGGCGTCTCGGATATCGTCCGCCTGAGCAAGGCCGACGTCCGCGCCCGCGAGCCGGAGGTCTCCGCCGTCGCGGCACTGTTTTCGCCCAGCACCGGCGTCATCGACAGCCATGCGCTGATGGTGGCGCTTGAAGGCCATATCCGAGGGGCATTGGGCAGTGTCGTCCTCAACACCGAGGTTGAAGGTCTGGCGGCGCCGGAAGGCGCACCGTTCGAGATCGCGACCCATAGTACCGGAGCACAAGCAGGCGAGCGGGCGAAGCTGACCGCCCGCAATCTCGTCATTGCCGCCAGCCTCAACGCGACGCGCCTTGGCGCGATGTTGGGTGCGAGCTCCCGCTACCAACCCCCCGAGACCTATCCGGCACGGGGCCATTACTACGCGCTCGACGGACAGGCCCCGTTCCGCCATCTCGTTTACCCGTTACCGGGGGACGGATGGCTCGGCATCCATCTGACGCTGGATGTGGCTGGGCGGGCCAGGTTCGGCCCCGATCTCGAATGGCAACAGCAGCCGAGCACGCACTTCGACGACGAGAACGGCGCCCGGCGCGCCCGTTTTGCGTGTGAGATCCGCCGCTACTGGCCGGGGCTCGAGGAAGAGCGCCTGCTGCCGGGCTACGTTGGTATTCGGCCGAAAATCTACCGCCAGGGGGAGCCGGCTCCGGATTTCGCGATCCACGGGATACGCGAGCACGGCATCCCGCGCCTCGTCGCGCTTTATGGCATCGAAAGCCCCGGGCTCACGTCGTCGCTCGCGATCGGAGCCTATGTCGCGGCCATGCTCCCGCGATAGCAACGGCGCGCGACAAACGAAAAAGAGGGCAGGCCCGTGAGCCCGCCCTCTTTGAGGCCGTGAAAGATAAGCTGAGATCAGGGCGTCGGGACGGGCACGGTGACCGCCGGAACTTCGATGCCCTCTTGCTTGGCGACATAGGTCAGGCCGCCGAACACGACAGCGAAAACAATGGCCGTGACGAGTGCGTTGACGAAGCGGTTCGAGAACGACAGCGTGTTGCCGATCAGGTCGATCACGAACAGAACGGCGCCGCCGATCAGCACGAGTTCGAGCCAGGCGTACTCGGCCGGCAGGAAGTGGACCGGCGAGGTCGGTGCTGCGATTTTCGAAGCGAAGATCACGCCCGCGAAGATTGCGATGTACAAGATCGCCGTGACGAGCGCGTTCACGAAGCGGCTCGAGAAGGAGAGGATGTTGCCGATCAGGCCGATGACAAACACGACGGCGGCGGCAATGAGCACAGGCTCAAGCCAAGCATATTCGGTCGGTAGAAACATGGATAATCCCCCAGTTTGGCGCCACCTGATTTTGTTTTGATGGCGGCTAATGCTTATACCAGAGGGCAGTTCTTGTCATGCCGCTTTGTAGGTGCGCCTTATACAGAAGTGTCATGAACGTCCGCGATTCTCGAGCTTTCGCTCGAGGGAGGCCGAGTAGCGGGACATGGCAAAGCAGAAAATCCAAAATACTGCACCGGCGAAAAAATATCCCGTCGCGGCCGTCTGCGGCGAGAACCATTTGGCATCGGCCTGAACGGATTGCTCAACAATTCCGATAAGATCGAAAAGCCCGATAATGAGTACAAGGCTGGTATCTTTGAACAGCGAGATGAACGAGTTCACCAGCCCGGGAATCACGATGCGGATCGCTTGCGGCAGCACCACGAGCCCCATCTTGCGCCAATAGCCGAGCCCGAGCGCATCGGCCGCCTCGTACTGTCCCCGCGGGATCGCCTGCAGTCCTCCGCGAATCACTTCGGCCAGATAAGCAGCCGAAAACAGCGCGACGCCGACCAGCGCGCGCAGCAGTTTGTCGATGGTCACGTCGGGCGGCAGGAACAGCGGCAGCATGACGGACGCCATGAACAGCACCGTGACGAGCGGCACCCCGCGCACGAGCTCGATGTAGCCGGTCGCGGCCCACCGCACGATCGGGAGGTCGCTGCGCCGCGCGAGAGCCAACAGGATCCCGATCGGGAACGAGGCTGCGATGCCGACGCTCGCGATCACGAGGGTCAAGAGGAGGCCGCCCCAAAGCTCGGTGCCGACGAGCGGCAGCCCGAGCAAGCCGCCGCGGAGCAGGATGAAGGCCAGCGCCGGAAACACGATCAGCATGTAGAGCGACAGCAGCAGCTTGCGCGGCACGCCCGGCAGCATGAGTGGAGTGAGCCCCGCGAGCGCCAGCACGTAGGTGAGATTGACGCGCCAGATCTCGGCTTCCGGATAGCGGCCGTAGAGAAACACGCCCATCTTGTGCGTGATGAACGGCCAGCACGCACCGGCAGAAGGCGCCCGGCAGACCGAGCCGTCGCTGCCACTGAACACGGCGCGGATCAGCGCCCAGTCGACGAAGGCATAAACGACGAAGCCGATGAGCGAGAGCAGAGCAAGGCTCACGAGTGATTGCGCGAGCGTGGGAAACAGCGCCGCTTGCACGCGCGTAGTGAAACGGCGGGAGGCATCGGCAATCGGAATCTGCTCCATCGCGCTCATCGTTCCGCCCACGCGGTTCTGGCATTGAACCGGTTCATGAACAGCGCCGTTGCGAGGCTGATCGCGAGATAGACGGCCATGGTGATCAGGATCACCTCGACCGCCTGTCCGGTCTGGTTGAGCACGGTGCCTGAGAACACCGACACCAGATCGGGATAGCCGATGGCGACAGCGAGCGAAGAGTTCTTGGTGAGGTTGAGATACTGGTTGGTGAGGGGCGGCGTGATGATGCGCATCGCTTGCGGCAGGATGACGAGCCGCAACGCTTGCCGCCGAGTGAGTCCAAGCGCCGCTGCCGCCTCGCGCTGGCCGCGCGGCACGCCGAGAAGTCCCGCGCGCACGATCTCGGAGATGAACGCTGCCGTGTAGGTCGAAAGGCCAATCAAGAGCGCCAGGAACTCCGGCTCGATCGAAAGCCCGCCTTCGAAATTGAAGCGCCCGAGCGTGGGATAGGCGACGCTGACGTAGGCGGCGGCGTAAAGCAGCGCCAGGAACGGCACGATGCCGACGAGCGCCCAGGCGGCCGCAATGAACGAAGAGTGTTTCCATGCGCCATCGCGATCTTGCCGTGCGAGACGCGTGAGGAACCAGGCGGCCGCAATCGCGCCGAGGATCGAGAGCAGCAGCGCGCCGCCGCCATGCTCGAACGTTAGCTGCGGAAGATGCAGCCCGCGTTTGTCGAGATGCGCGCCGAGCGGCAAGCCGAGCGCCTCCGCCGGAGGCGGAAAGGCGCGCAGCACCGCCACGTACCAGACCAGCAGCTGAAGCAGCAGCGGCACGTTGCGCACGAGTTCCACGTAGCTGAGGGCAAGCTTCGAGGCGAGCCAGTTCGGAGAGAGCCGCGCGATGCCGATGGCGAAGCCGAGCACGGTCGCAATCACGATGCCAAGCGCCGCGACCAGCAGCGTATTCGTAAGACCGACCAGAAGCGCCCCGGCGTAGCTGCTCTTGCTGCTATAGGGGATCAGCGATTGCGAAACGTCGAAGCCAGCCGTGCGCGAGAGGAATTCGAAGCCGGACGTGATGTTCTGCTTCTTGAGGTTCGCGGCTGTGTTGAGAACGATCTCGGTCGCCGCGATCAGCAGCACGATCACCAGCAGCGACTGGAACACCACCGCGCGCACTTGCGGATCGTAGGCTGCTTCCGCCCAGGTCTTCGGCTCCAGCCAGCGTTTGGCCCTGTCGTTGTTCATCAGTGCCCTCAGCGGATCGGCGGGGCATACATCAGCCCGCCGTCCTTCCAGAGTGCGTTGCGTCCGCGCGCGATCTTGAGAGCCGATCCCTGCCCGAGGTTGCGCTCGAAGGCCTCGCCGTAGTTGCCGACAGTCTTGATGATCGACACCACCCAATCGTTGTCGAGGCCGATACCGCGGCCGAATTCACCATCGGTTCCGAGGATGCGGCGGATCTCCGGATTGGAGGACGTCCGCATCTCTTCGACGTTGCCCTGCGTGATGCCGAGCTCTTCCGCATTGATCAGCGCGAACAAGGTCCACCGCACGATGTTTGACCAACCCGCATCGCCCTGGCGCACCACCGGCCCGAGCGGTTCCTTGGAGATGAGATCGGGCAACATCTCGTGCGTGTCGGGATCGGGAAGGCGCGTACGCTCGGAAATGAGCTGCGAGCTGTCAGTGGTGAACGCGTCGCAGCGCCCGCTGATATAGGCGCCAAGCACTTCCACCAGCCGCTCGAACACGACGGGCCGGTACGAAAGTCCACGCGTTGCGAAGAAATCGGAGAGGTTGAGTTCGTTGGTGGTTCCGCTTTGCACGCAGATGCTGGAGCCCGCCAGGTCGGCCGCAGACTTGAGCCCGAGCGCGCGACGCGCCATGAACGCCTGTCCGTCGTAGTAGATGACGCCGGTGAAGTTGAGCCCGAGCGAGGTATCGCGGCTCATGGTCCAGGTCGTATTGCGCGAGAGCACGTCCACTTCGCCCGATTGCAGCGCCGTGAAGCGCTCCTTGGCATTCAGCGGCACGAAGCGGACGCGGTTGCCGTCCTTGAAGATGGCCGCCGCCACCGCCCGGCAGAAATCGATGTCGATCCCAGTCCACCGGCCGCGGTCGTCGGGCGCGCTGAAGCCGGCGAGACCGGTGTTGACGCCGCAGACGAGATGTCCGCGCGCGCGGACTTGATCGAGCGTTGCCGATTGAGCCGCGACGACGCCTGAGAGAAGCCCGCCGAGCACGAGTATGCCCGCGAGCAGCGCACGGACGAGGGGAGAGGCGCTGCCCATGTCAGTGCTCGAGGATCTGGGAGAGGAATGCGCGCGTGCGCTCGTGGCGCGGCGCTTCGAACAGCGCCTCGGGCGTTCCGGCCTCGACGATCTCTCCCTTGTCCATGAACACCACGCGATCGGCGACCGCGCGTGCAAATCCCATTTCGTGGGTGACGACGAGCATCGTCATGCCTTGCTCTGCAAGCTCGGTCATCACGTCGAGAACCTCCTTGACCATTTCGGGATCGAGCGCGGAGGTCGGCTCGTCGAATAGCATGATGCGTGGGTTCATCGCGAGCGCGCGGGCGATCGCGACCCGCTGCTGTTGACCGCCGGAAAGCTGCCCGGGAAGTTTTTTGGCTTGGTCCGCGATACGCACCCGCTCGAGCAATGACAATGCGGCCTTCTCCGCGTCCGCTCGTTTGACGCCCCGCACCCAAGTCGGGGCGAGGCAGAGGTTGTCGAGCACAGAGAGGTGCGGAAACAGATTGAAGCTCTGAAACACCATGCCGACTTCGGAGCGGATTTTTTCCAGCGTTCTGAGATCGCGCGTGAGGAGGGTGCCGTCGACGACGATGCGCCCGCCGTCATGGGTTTCGAGGCCGTTGAGGCAGCGGATCAGCGTCGATTTCCCGGAGCCCGAGGGGCCGCAGATCACGATCTTCTCGCCTTCCGCCACTTGAAGCGAGATGTTGCGGAGAACGTGAAAGTCTCCGAACCATTTTTGTACGCCTTCGAGAACGACAGCCGCGTCGGCGCCGGTTGGTCTCGCGTCTCGTGGCTGCGATGCGGCGTCGCTCATCTGACCTGCTGGTTAGACCATGATCCCGATCTCGAAAGAATCGATCACGCTCTGAGGAATTTTTCGAAGTATGCCCGAGAGTTGCGAGCGGACTCAAGTCCGCTTAATCCCGGTGGGTGTGGCCGAGGTCGCGCCCGAGAAACAAGAGCTCCCGCCCGTCGATTACGACCGCACCGCGTTCGAGAAAGCCGTTTGCGGCGTAGAAGCTGACGTTTCGCATGCCGCGCGTCGTCACCACGTGCACACCGGGTGCGCCGGCAGCGCGCGCGTCATCGGCAAACGCGTTCACGAGAAGCACGCCGATCCCCTGTCCGCGCCACGCCGCGTCGAGATTGATGTGGAGTTGCGCCGGATAGCGCTCCGTAAGGGCGCCGAACATCGCGAGAAAAGGAAGATCCGCGAACAACGGATCGTGCGCCGGATCCTTGACGCTTCCGATGACGTAGCCGACGATTTCGCCGCTGGGCGCCGTGGCGACGAAAGCATGTTGTGGGAAATGGCGAAGATAACGGCCAAGCCAGCGCTCGCGAAATGCCGCCTTGGCATCGGAACTGGCAAAGGACTGTGTAGCGCTCGAGGTGAAGAAGATCCGGTCGATCTCCGCGATCCGCCGGTCGTGCGCCGGTCCTTTGGGCTCCGACGCGAACCCATCCCAGCGGCAAATCTCGACATCCGTCATGACAGCGCCGCTTGGGTGTTCCTGGCAACGGCTATTCCGCGGCGGTACGAACCGCCGCCGGAGTGGCCGTCGAAAGGGCGGCGGCCGCTGCAGACCAATACCGCGCCTCTTGCTCTGCGGCGAGCCATTCCTTGCGGAACGCATCGATCCATTCCCAGACCAGCGCGGGATTGGTCTCCGCGAGCGCCGCAAGATCTTCCGGAGATTTCGAAAGCACTGTCCCGGCAAGACGCCGAAGCTGGGCGGCCTCAATGAGGTCCGGTGCCGGCACGTAACCCAATTCGCGGACCCGGCATCCCGCCGCCCGAACATGAGCCACGGGACTGCGCGTGGCCGTAGTCGGTGTAGCCGAAACCGGTGTGGCCAAAGTCTGTGTGGATGGTGTGTTGATCCGATTGTGACGCATGGTTTTCGCCTCCAATGCACAGCGACTGTAGCTGCGGCACCGCCTGCAAATTAGGCAGGGCCGACGCTATCCACAGTTCGCTGATGCTGCGGCGCAAGAATCGCTTGACTCGCTGTTGTGCGTTGCGGCGGCGCGGTTAGCGGGGCGTGTTCAAGATTTTCGCGGACATCGCGCGCGTAACGCTCTACGGCGCCGAGAGAATGCGTCGAGAGATTGCGCGCATGTCGAAGTCGGTCTGATCGGGAGCACTGCAACAGAAAGAAACGCGCCCTTCAAACAAAGAAGGGCGCGTTTCGGGATCTGCAAAGCATCGATCTGATTTCGGTAGACGGGATCGGGGCGCTGCCCCGATCGCTTCCGCCCCCAGCTATTCGCCGGCCGCTTTGACGGGCCGCGGCGGTTTCCTGAGGAAAGCCGGGACGTTGCCGGCGAACGCACTGACGGCCGCCTTCGAGTTGGCATCCGCGGCGGGGCGCGGCTTGGCGCGGGGAGCCGGCTCCGGCGCGTGGTCATCGCGATCGCGTCGAACGTCGGGCTTCGTCGTGCCTGCACGCGGTGCCTTGGCCTCCCGCGGTGCCTTGGGCTGCTGAGGCGCGCGCGGTTCGTCGGCGCGCTTTTGGCCGCGTCCCTCTTCGCGCGGCTGGCGCGGCGGCTTCGCATCCGCGCCGATAACCGGCTGCTCGCCGGTCCCCGGCGGCGGCGCTGCTGCGCGCCGGTCGCGGCGTTCGGGAGAGCCGGAGCGTCCTTCGCTCCGTCCCTCGTGGCTGCGGCCTTCCGGCTTGCGGCTTTCGTGACGGCCGCCTTCGCTGCGCCCGCTCTCGCTCCGTCCGCTTTCGCGCTGGGCGCCAGGGCGTGCGCCTCGCCCACCGCGTCCGCGGCGGCGTTTTCCGGCATCCGCGAAGTCCTGTTCGGAGGGGGGCTCACCGATCCAGACGGCCACCTCGCCGATGATCTTCTCGATGTCCTTGAACGATTTCAGATCGTCAGAGGTGACGATCGACTGCGCCGTTCCTTCGCGCCCCGCGCGCCCGGTGCGCCCGATCCGGTGCACATAGTCGTCGGACTGCCAGGGCAGATCGAAATTGAAGACGTGGGAGACTTCGGGGATGTCGAGGCCGCGCGCAGCGACGTCGCTTGCTGCCAGGAGGCTGATGTCGCCGCTGCGGAACTTGTCCAGCGTTTCCATGCGGCTCTTCTGGTCCATGTCGCCGTGCAGCGCGCCGGCATTGAAGCCGTGCTTCAGGAGAGATTTCAGAAGAATTGCGACGTCCCGTTTGCGATTGCAGAAGATGATCGCGTTTTTCACGTTTTCGGAGCGGATCATATCGCGCAGCAATTCGCGCTTGACCCAATCCTCGCCGTCGGGCGCGAACCGGAAGCTCTGCGTGATGGTCTTGGCCGTGGTGGCCGGGCGCGCGACTTCGATCCGTTCGGGATCGCGCAGGAACTGGCTGACGAGGCGCGTGATCTCCGGCGGCATCGTTGCCGAGAAGAACAGCGTCTGACGGCGCGGCGGCAGCAGGTTGCAGATTTTCTCGATGTCGGGAATGAAGCCCATGTCGAGCATGCGATCGGCTTCGTCGATGACCAGGATGTCGACGCCCATCAGCATGATGCGCCCGCGCCCGAAATGATCGAGCAGGCGCCCCGGCGTCGCGATCAGCACGTCGACGCCGCGATCGAGCTTGCGGACCTGCTCGTCCATCGAGACGCCGCCGATCAGCAGCGCCACGTCGAGCTTGTGATTGACGCCGTATTTCTCGAAGCTCTGCGCGACCTGTGCGGCAAGCTCGCGCGTTGGCGCCAGGATCAGCGAGCGCGGCATCCGTGCCCGTGCGCGTCCGGTTTCGAGCCGCGTGATCATCGGCAGCACGAACGAAGCCGTTTTACCAGTTCCGGTCTGCGCGATGCCGAGCACATCACGGCCCGTCACTGCCACCGGAATGGCTGCCACCTGAATGGGAGTTGGATTGGCATAGCCGGCGGCCGTGATGGCAGCCTGCACCTTTGGGCTGAGACCGAGCTCAGCGAACGTCTTCGTTTCCAAAAAACTACGTCTCCATAGAACGATCTCAAGGCCCCAAGCGCACACAGCCGGAAAAACGACCAAAGACGGTCTCCGGGCGCAGCTTCAAGACGACGAGAGCGCAGGGGAATGGCAAATGCCGCAAGCGGGCAAATACAAGAATTGGGGCTCGAAAAGGGACAAATGAGATCGAAGCCCCTGCGCTCGAGCCAACGCTTTGCTGGCATACGCACCTATAAAAATCAAGAAAAAACAGGGACTTTTGAGGTGCAGAAAAGTCGCACACAGAATTCGTCATGTAAGACAGAAAGAAAACGGCCGCCGTTTGCACGGCGGCCGCTGATTAATGACACTTTTCTAAAGCATTTGAAATCGCACCCGGAATAGGTCGCGGACTACTCGTCGAGCCAGCGGTAGATGATCGCGCCAACCACCGCGCCGAGGATTGGAGCCACCCAGAACAGCCAGACCTGGCCCAGATACTCGCCACCCGCGAAAAGGGCGGGTCCGAGGCTGCGCGCCGGGTTGACCGAGGTGTTCGAGACCGGGATCGACATCAGATGGATCGCGGTCAGCGTAAGGCCGATGGAAAGAGGCGCAAACCCGGCCGGAGCCGAAGCCCGTGTCGATCCCATGATGACGATCAGGAAGAACGCCGTCAGCAGGGCTTCGATCAGAAACACGCTGCCGAGGCCGGCTTTGATCATCGAAAGATCGCCGTATCCGTTTGCGGCGTAGGAAGCCGGCGCATTGCCGATCACTGCGAAAACCGCTGTGGCGGCAATCGCGCCGAGGCTCTGCGCCACGATATAGGGCACGGCATCGCCGATCGGGAATCGGCCGCCCGCAACCAGACCCAAGGTGACGGCAGGATTGTAATGCCCGCCCGAGATATGTCCGATCGAGCGCGCAAGTACCATCACGGTAATGCCGATCGACAACGCGACGCCGAGAATACCCGCGGCGCCCGAGGGAGCGCCGAACGAATAGAACGCGGCGCCGAGAACAGAGCCTGTAAGCATGAATGTGCCGATGAACTCGGCGGAAAGTGCTTTTAAGTTCATGAAAGTCTCCCTGCAAAATTCCCCAAGCTGGCAGCACGCCGATGCTTCCGTCCTTGGATGGCAGGTCGTCCGCAATCGGCCTTCTCAGAGCCGCGAATCGTGTGTTGCCAGCGGCGGGATCATACCACGTCGCCCTCCGCGTCACGCTTCCGATGCGCCGTCTCGCGGATAGGCCCTGTGAGTCCCGACCAATCGATCCGGAGCGTCGTGAACATGACGGCGGTGAGCGCGGCAAACCCGAAGATCGCCCCCGCGAGCAGCGCATAGTCCTCGAGCCGCAGGATCAGATAGAGAAGCCCGTAGAGCAGCGCGAACAGCGCGGCCATCAAGAGCCCGCTGCGCAGGCTGTCGAGAGCCTTGCTGACATAGAGCGAGAGCATGCCGCCGGTCGCGAGCGAGGCGATGAAGTAGGCCTTGGTGAAGCCGAGATGCTCGGCTAGCGACAGCAGCAGCACGTAGAAAAAAACCATCGCGAGGCCGACGAACAGATACTGCACCGGATGCACGCGCTTGTTCGAGATGAGCTCCAACACGAACACGCCCATGAACCCGACGGCGAGGAACAGAAGGCCGTACTTCAGCGCGCGGTTGACGAGGCCGTAGAAATCGACCGGCTGATAGAAAGTTACGCCGAACTGATAGTTCATGAACCGGTCGACGCCGGCGTCCGTGATCGTCCACGCGTTCGGCACGCTACGCGCGAGGTGCGGCACGCGCCAGTTCGCCGAGAAGCCCTTTTCCGAAACCTCGCGCTCGACCGGCAGGAACGCGCCCATGAAGCTCGGGTGTGGCCAATCGGAGGTCAGCGCGACGCGCGTTTCGCGCGCGGCAGGAGTGAACGACAGCGACGAGGAGCCCGAGAACACCAGGTCGGCATGGAAGCTGAAGGCTTTCGGCGCCGTATCGCCTTCGAGTGCGGAGGAAGCGCCCGCGAGTTTCGCATGAATGCCGGTCATGTAGCTTCCCGGCACGCCGAGGCTGGGTGCGAACGGCAGCGCATCCTGACCGTTGATGTTGAGCGTGGCCGCTTCCTTGAGCCCGGCGACGTCGGAGAGCGCGAGCGCGAAGATGGCGTCCTTCCAACGAACCGAAACGGCATTCGGATCGAGACCGAGCACGTCGAGCACGCCGAAGCGCCCGTCGACCGCGAGCGACGCCGTGTACACGTTGACATCGAAAATCGACCGCTTGAGCACGTTCGACTTTCCGTTGCCCGTGATCGCGAGTTCTTCCGGCAAAAACACCGCGCGCCGCTCTTGCGTCTGCTGGATGATCTTGTCGCCGTCCCGTGTCTCGATGCGCACCACGTAAGGCACGACCAGGAAGGGGCCGGTCAGCGTCTGAACCCCGCCCCACGTCCGCGCGATGTCGGCCATCACCGAGCTGGATCGGCTTTCGCGGTCGGACACCAGTGCGAACACCATGACGAGCGGCAGCAGCAGCAGCAGAACCAGGAAGGAAATCAGGAAGAACTTGAACGCCGGGCTGCGTGCGACCCGTCCTGCCGATTGCCCGATGTCCGACATATGTGCTCCCGACTTGGTCTCAACGCTCTGCTCTATCGCAGCACTGAGTGTGTCGAGATTTGAGCAGGCGGATTTGGGGCGGAACAAGGCTCCGGACCGGGCACGCGCGCTAACTGCGGATAGATTGGGTAGGGCGTTCTTGCCGGATCTTAGCCAAACATTCCGTAGGCGCCCGGACTTCGCCGCCAAGGCCCGGACTTCGCCACCGAGGAGAGAGACATGCGGTCCAGGATGATTCCGCCGGCGGCCCGATTGTGATAAACTTATGCCGTCTGACGTCGTTCTGGAGAACCTGCCGGGAGGCCCTTTGCCCATGACGAGGCGCGCCGTAAGAATTGCTTGGGTCGGTGTGGGGCTTTGCCTTTTAATCGGCGTGATCGCGAGCGTGCTGACGCTGGTGGGCCCACCGGATCAGCCGTGGCACCGGGGCTTGCGCGAACTGTCGACGTTGATGGACGTCGCCGCGCTCTTGTTCTGGATTGCCGTGTTCGCGATCTATTGGGCCCGCAAGCGCCGCCAGGGCTAGCTAGCCAGCCGCCGTCGTCCAGGTCAGCGAAACTCGCCGGTTCACCCAGCTGTCATTCGCAATAGCCGCGGCCGCGGCGCGGAATGAGGTCCAGGTGGAAGTGGTTGCGGTGCGGGTCGTTGGCCTCCGGGCCCAGCACCGTCCCGAACTCTTTGCAGGCGCCCTCGTGAATGGCCCGTAGGAACAGCGCCTCTTTGGTTGGTTTCTGAGGATCCGCGGGTTGCGCCGCCGCCGCGTCGGTTTGCGGCACGTCTTTCTTTCCTTTCGGCAGCTTCGCCGAGGGAAGCGAGAGAGAGGCTTGAGTCACCGCAGCGCCGGCCTTCTTGACGCGCGCTCCGTCGGCTTCGCCTTTGTCGCCGGCTGGCTCTTCCTTGACGTCCTTCTGCGCGATTTCCGTCTTGCCCTTTCCGCCGGCCTTCGCTTTGGCTTTCGCCTCGGCTTGTGCCTTCGCCTTGGCTTTGGCCTGGGCGATGATGTCCCGCTCCGTCAGTCCCCAGCCCCGGAGAACTCTGATGGTCCGCCCGTTTTCGAGAGCGAAGCCGCCGATATCGATCGCGTTGGCCAGCGCATGCTGGCTGAGCTTTGCGTTGGGAAGATTGTAGATGTTGCGGCACGAATAGCCGTAAGAGCCGACGACGCGCACGACCTGGGATTTGAAGCGCGCTTCCGCCGTGGGCTGCAGCGTCGACTTCACCCATTTGCCGAGCGCAACGGCCATCGGGCAGTTCACCTGAACTGGTGGATCGAACACGACCTCGGGCGCCGATCCGACGCTTTTGAGAAGGATGGGGGCCGGAAGTCCGCACTCGCCTTTTTTGACCGGCTCGAGCATTTCGAATTCGACGGCAACGCTGGAAAGCAGATGCATGCATTGTTCGCGTGCCTGCGCGACGTCCGCCTCCGGCCATTCCTCCTTGACCGGCTCGGCAGTCACGGCCTGGGTTGGAGGTGTCGCGGAACCGGTGCCATCAGAGGCCGAAGTGTCGGACGCCTCGTGCGTATGAGCAACTTTAATGGCAGGATAGCGCTGCACTTGGTCGAGCGGACGCGCGCCGGGGAACGCGGCGAACAGGATAAGTCCCGTCATCATCACGTGTGATAGGCCCGCCGAGAGGGCCGGGATGGGTTCTTCTCTTCGTTTTATGGCCATTCCTGTCGCCATCGCCGAAAAGAGTGCCTTCATTGCGTCCCGCGCCCGCAACAATACCCGAAAAGCCTCTAACGTTCCCTTAGAATGCTTCCGGAAAACTGGGCGCCGGGTAAAGAAGAGCGTCCGAAAACGTCGGAGATATGTCGTGTTGCACCCGGTCAGGAAGGGCCGATGTGCGGCAGAGCGCGGCAACGAACGCGCTTTCCCATAGGCCCACTTGTGGCATAAGACCGGCGCATTCGATCCAGCACCGCGCCGAGATAGCCACGCCTATGATCCGCCTCGACAACATCAGCAAGCAGAACGGCCACCAGATCGTCTTCATCGAGGCGTCAGCGGCGCTGAACAAGGGCGAGAAGGTCGGCCTCGTCGGCCCGAACGGCGCCGGAAAGACGACGCTCTTCCGACTGATTACCGGCCAGGAGCAACCCGACGAGGGCCAGGTGTCGACCGATCGCGGCATCACCATCGGCTATTTCAGCCAGGACGTCGGCGAGATGTCGGGCCGCAGTGCCGTCTCCGAGGTGATGGACGGTGCCGGGCCGGTGAGCGAGGTTGCAGCCGAGCTGGCGGAGCTCGAGGCCGCCATGGCCGACCCCGATCGTGCCGACGAGATGGAAGACATCATCGCCCGCTACGGCGAGGTACAGGGCCGCTTCGAGGAACTGGGCGGCTACGCGCTCGAGGGCCGGGCTCGCGAGGTTTTGGCCGGGCTCGCCTTCAGCCAGGAGATGATGGACGGCGATGTCGGCGCGTTGTCCGGCGGCTGGAAGATGCGCGTGGCTTTGGCCCGCATTCTCCTCATGCGTCCCGACGTGATGCTGCTCGACGAGCCAAGCAACCATTTGGACCTCGAAAGCCTGATCTGGCTCGAAGAGTTCCTGAAGGGCTACGAAGGCGCATTGCTGATGACGTCGCACGATCGCGAGTTCATGGACCGCATCGTCAAGAGGATCGTCGAGATCGACGGCGGTACGCTGACGACCTATTCCGGCGGCTACGAATTCTATGTCGAGCAGCGCGCGCTCGCCGAGAAGCAGCAGCAGGCCCAGTTCGACCGCCAGCAGGCGATGCTCGCCAAGGAGCTGCGCTTCATAGAGCGCTTCAAGGCCCGCGCCTCGCACGCGGCCCAGGTGCAGAGCCGCGTCAAGAACCTGGAGAAGATCGAGCGCGTCGAGCCGCCGAAGCGCCGCCAGACCATCGTGTTCGAATTCCCGTCCGCGCCCCGCTCCGGCGAGGACGTCGCGAGCCTCAAGAACGTACACAAGAGCTACGGCAGCCGGCCGATCTACGAAGGCCTCGATTTCCAGGTACGCCGCAAGGAGCGCTGGTGCGTGATGGGCGTCAACGGCGCCGGCAAGTCGACGCTTCTGAAGCTTATCGCCGGCGCAACTACACCCGATGACGGCACCGTCTCGCTCGGTGCCAGCGTCAAGATGGGCTACTTCGCCCAGCACGCCATGGACATTCTGGAAGGCGAGCGCACGGTGTTCCAGTCGCTGGAGGACTCATTTCCTCAGGCAGGGCAGGGCTCGCTGCGGGCGCTGGCCGGCTGCTTCGGTTTCTCGGGCGATGACGTCGAGAAGCGCTGCCGTGTGCTTTCGGGCGGCGAGAAGGCGCGTCTCGTGATGGCTCAGATGCTGTTCGATCCGCCGAACTTCCTGGTGCTCGACGAGCCGACCAACCACTTGGATCTCGCGACCAAGGAAATGCTGATCAAGGCGCTGAGCGATTACGAAGGCGCCATGCTGTTCGTTTCGCACGACCGCCACTTCCTGGCCGCGCTCTCCAATCGCGTCCTGGAGTTGACGCCGGAGGGCATCCATACCTACGGCGGCGGTTATACGGAATATGTCGCCCGCAACGGCTACGAGGCGCCCGGCTTGCACAGTTGAGTGAAGGCCGATCCGGCCGCTTGGCGCGAGGTCGCGAGCCCCGGCGCGCTGCCGCTCACTTGCTTCGCGAGCGCCTTTTGAGCGTGCGTGGCGTCAAGAGATCGCCGCCCGTCTCGAGCTTGCGCGACAGGAAAATCGCTGCATCGAGCTTTTGGAAGTTGCGGTTGCGGTAGAAGCGCAGCGCCTCCTCGTTGTTCTCGGCAACCTCCAGCACGATGTGCGTGCAGCCGCGCAGTCGCGCCGCGTGCTCGATCTGCTCGAACATGTACGAGGCGATGCCCATCCCGTGATAGTCGGGATGCACCGCGATTTCGTCGACGAAGAGCGGCCGCATGTCCCGCTTCTCGAAGTAGCGGTGGTTCATCCAGCTGTCGGATCCCACGATCTCATAGGCATACTCCGCGTAGCCGACGAGCTGCTGCTTGCCCTCGACACTGGTTTCGAACACCAGCTGCTCGACACCCTCTTCCTCGTAGATTTCGAGAAAGCGCTTCTTGGATCGCGGCCGCTGGTATTCGACCGTCTCGCGGTTGACGTCGCGAAACACCAGCTTCAGGAATTCCCATACGCGGTTGAGGTCGCGCCGATGCATGTGACGCACGCGCACGACCAGGTCGCGGTCGTCTTTCCCTGCACCTTTAGGTCGGTTCTGCGTATTGTCCGTTGCCATGGCGTGCGATTTCAACCCGGAGTGTCAAGTTGGTTGGATCTCGCCTTTCGGCCACCATGTTTGCGGATCGAAGTCAAGGACAAGCCGCGCAGGTGGCCCGAAGATAGGGCTTTGCCCGCCAAAGCAGCAGCTCATTTACCGTTCCACGACGCTCCCGCGTGCGTGTTTATGCGCAAAGAGGCTAGTATTTCAGCCAGGCACGGCAAGAACGAGGCCGCCATGGCAGACCCGTACAAGGTGTTGGGTGTCGAAAAGAACGCCTCACAGGACGATATCCGCAAAGCCTATCGAAAGCTCGCCAAGGAAACGCATCCCGATTTGAACCCGGGCAATACCGAGGCCGAGCGGCGGTTCAAGGAAATTTCAGCGGCCAACGACATTCTCGGCGATCCTGATAAGCGCAAGCGGTTCGACGCCGGCGAGATCGACGAGAGCGGCGCTGAAATGCCCGAGCGCCGCTTCTATCGCGAGTACGCAGAGGCCGATCCCAACATGCGCTATGGGCGGCGTCCGCAAGCCGGTCCTCAATCCAGCGCCGAGAGCGCGTTCGACGCGGAGGATTTGTTCGCCGATCTGTTCCGCAATCGGGGGGAGCAGCACTTTCGCGGCGGTAGACCGGGCGGCACAGGACCCGGAGCCGACGTCCGCTACACGCTACCGGTCGACTTTCTCGATGCCGTGAACGGCGCCCGCAAGACCGTGGCGATGCCGGACGGCAAGACGCTCGACATCGAGATCCCGGCTGGCTTTCGTGAAGGGCAGGTGCTTCGCCTCAAGGGCCAGGGATTGCCGGGTGCTGCTGGCCAGCCATCCGGAGACGCCTACGTCGAGGTTCACATTCTTCCGCATGGTACGTTCCGCCGCGACGGCCACGATATCCATTCCGTCGTGCCGATCACGCTCGGAGAAGCACTGAACGGCGCGCGTGTGCGGGCGGAAACCGTTGATGGCGCGGTGGACGTGAAGGTACCCAAGGGTGCCAAGAACAAGACGACGCTGCGCCTGCGCGGGAAGGGCGTCGTGCGCGACAAAGCCGGCGCCAGGGGCGATCACTTGATCGAGCTTGAGATTGTACCGCCGGAGAATGCCGACGACGAGCTTGCCGCCTTCATGGCGGATTGGGAGGCGAAGCACCCCCAGAATCCTCGTCAAGAACGCGGAGATCGATGATGATCAGCGAACAGCAGCTCATCGCGCGTATGAAGCGCCTCAAGGCAGAGGTTCTGCACCATTGGATCGAACTGGGCCTGATCGCGCCCCAGCGTGACGCCAGCGGTTTTCTGTTCGACGAACTCGACGAAGCGCGTGTCGCGCTCGTCTGCGATCTCCACTACGGCATGGGGTGCGAGCAGGAGAGCCTGCCCGTCATCATGAGACTCGTCGATCAGTTGCACGAGACGCGCCATTCGCTGCGCGCGATCACCGTCGCGGTGTCCGAGCAACCCGACGATGTGCGGGTCGCCATCACGACGCGCACCCGCGTCGTTCTCGGCCGCAACCCGGCAGCAGACAAAGACTGAGATTTCCTCCCGCTCCTGACCCGTTATGAGCTTCAGCTCGTGGGCCGGCGGAATCAGCATCCGTGCAATGCGCGGCATTGATCCGGCAAGGCCAAAAGCGAGCCCAAGGCGCTGCGCGGGCCACAAGGAAGTGAGACCAAATCGCAACTGAATATTATTTGCCGCCTAGGACGCCCGTCCAAAGATTGCGCGCAATGAGACGACATCTGTTTATCCGTACACGATAGTACTGTTCGATTCGGCCCGCCCGTCTGAAGGCGGCAGACGCTTTTTCGCGGGGGACGCGTGATCCGGGCAAGTTCGACACTGAAAGCAGCACTACTCGCCACGACGGCATCCGTCGCGCTCGCCTTCCCGTCCCCGGCGCGCGCCACCGACGGCTTCGAGCAAATCGGCAGCGATCCTTACCGCCCACAGTGGACCGCAGACATCGGCATCAGTGGTGACGGCAGCGTTGTTTTCAGCAACAGCCACGACGGCGCCACCCTCTCACAGGGCTGGACCTATTCGAACGAGGCCTACACCTGGGTACCGCTTCTAACGCCAAGCCGCTCCACGATCATAACAGACATAAGCTTTGACGGCTCCGTCTGGGTGGGCGGTGGCGTTATCGGCAGTTGGGAAGTGCACATGGTGCGCCATGCGGACGGAGCTCTGACTGATCTCCACACCGGTTCGGCCTTCGCTCCCGGCGGTCAGCTGTATGGTTATTTTACCAGCATGGGAATGGCCGTAAGCGGGGATGGACGTGTCGTGGCGGGCTATGCCAGCGGTCCGACCACGCAAGCCGTGAGGTGGACCCAAGCAACCGGCGTCGAGGGGCTCGGCTTTCTGCCCGGCGACAACACCAGCACTGCCCAGGATGTTTCCGCTGACGGGCTAACCATCGTCGGCACGTCGAGCATAAATCACTCCGACCAGCAAGCGATGTATTGGACACAGGCCACCGGCATGCGCGGCATCGGTTTCCTCCCGGGTGACAGCGAAAGTTACGCAAATGCCGTCAATGATGATGGGTCCGTGATTGTCGGCGCCTCCTGGAGTGTGGTTGGAGGCGTGATTGAGCAGCACGCGTTTCGCTGGACGCAGGCTGCGGGAATGCAGGATATCGGTCTTCTCCCGGGCCATCAGATATCCTACGCCGAGGCCGTCAGTGCCGACGGTTCAGTGGTCGTTGGCTCCAGCAGTACGATGTTCGCTTCAACGCGGGTGGCTTTCCGCTGGACTGAGACGACGGGCATACAGTCATTAGCGGACATGCTGGCGGCGAGGAACATCGATATCGGCGGCTGGGAGCTGAAGACCGCGACCGGTATTTCGGCCGACGGCACGATCATCGTCGGAAGCGCCCTCGATCAGAACGGGATTGAACGAGTCTACATCGCGCGCTGCCAGTCGGCGGTCTGCCTTGGGTTGACCACGCCGGAGCAGCTTGCCAGTTCTTATGCAGGTCAGTCCGCTGTTGGACACACCGCCAACGCCGCCATCGGCGGCACGCTCGGGACCATGCAGGAATACGCCACGCAGGCCCGCGCCTCACAAGGTTCGCGCTCGACGCCGTACTCTGTCTTCGCCTACGGCGCTTACGACACCGATCCGGTCACGTCAGGCACGCTCGGCATCACGGTCGATGTCACGCGCGACATTGTCGTCGGCTTCGCGGCATCGGCTGCGCGGGTCGAAACCGAGATGATTTACGACGGCGAAGCGGACATGCGCGGTGGCGGGCTTTCGGCGTTCGTCGCACGCGTGCCGGACACCGGCCTGCAATGGCTCGCCGGCCTCAACAGCCTGTTCCTCGATGGCGACATTGAGCGCGGCTATAGGAACGGCGCCGGGCCGGGCTTCTCGAATGGCAGCTCATCGAGCGACGGCTTCGGTGCCATCGCTCGTATCGGCTGGACCGAGCAGTTCGGCGCGCTGCAGCTGACGCCGTTCGCGTCCTACACCTATTCGCGCAACACGCTCGACGCTTACACCGAGGATGAAGGTGTGTTCGCGGCCTCGTTCGAGAAGATGACGAGCACGGCTGAGACGGCGCGCTTCGGCGCCGATGCCCGCTACACGTTCAAACCCGATACGTGGGCCTGGGGGACGCTCGCCTGGGGCCATCGCCTCGACGGCGGCAAGAGCCCCGACGTCACGGCCACGCTCGGCCACTGGTTCCCGATGACCGTGCCCGGCATCGCCGCAACGGAGGAGTGGCTCGAGGTCGGCGGAGGTCTGCGTCTGCCGGCCTGGGACAAGGGCGCTGTTACCGCGTCGGTTACGGCGTCGATCCCCGAGGACGAGGGCAACACCACCTACCTCGCCCGTGCCGGCCTCTCGCAGGATTTCTGACACCGGAAGCGGAGGCCTTTGGAACCGCCGTTTGGGTCGCTCGTGGAACGGGCCTGCACGCCGCCGACGTAGTCTGCGTCAGATATCCAGATCCTTCGCGAACGCGGCGCGGTCCTGGATGAAGCGGAAGCGCGCCTCCGGCTTCGAACCCATCAACGCATTCACCGCTTCGCCGATGATCGTGCGATCGCCGTCGCCGATCTCGACCTTGAGCAGGATCCGCTTCTTCGGATCCATCGTCGTCTCTTTGAGCTGCTGCGCGTTCATCTCGCCGAGACCTTTGAAGCGGCTGATCTCGACCTTCGCGTTGGACGCGAACTCCTTTTTCAGGATTTCGTCGCGCTGCTTCTCGGTGGTCGCATAGAACGATTTCGCGCCGTGCGTGAGCTTGTAGAGCGGTGGCACCGCCAGGAACAAGTGCCCGTTCTCGATCAGCTCGGGCATCTCCTGGTAAAAGAACGTGATCAGCAGCGAGGCGATGTGCGCGCCGTCCACGTCGGCGTCCGTCATGACGATCACGCGCTCGTAGCGCAGGTCTTCATCGCGATACTTGGCCCCCGTGCCGACGCCGAGCGCCTGGATGAGATCGGCAAGCAGCTGGTTCTGCGCGAGCTTCGCCGATGACGCGTTGGCGACGTTGAGGATCTTGCCGCGCAAGGGAAGGATCGCCTGCGTCTCGCGCATCCGGGCGCTCTTGGCCGAGCCGCCGGCCGAGTCGCCCTCGACGATGAAGATTTCCGTGCCGGCCGCCTGCTGGATCGAGCAGTCCGCGAGCTTGCCGGGAAGGCGCAGCTTGCGCGTTGCAGATTGTCGGCCGACTTCCTTCTCACGCTTGCGCTTCAAGCGCTCCTCGGCCTGGTCGATCGACCATTCGAGGAGGCGCGTCGCCTGCTGCGGGCTGTCGGTCAGCCAGTGGTCGAAGGCGTCCTTGACCGCGGATTCGACGATGCGGCTCGCTTCCTGTGTCGCGAGTTTGTCCTTGGTCTGGCCCTGGAATTCGGGTTCGCGGATGAAAACCGACAGCATCGCGGCCGCCGTCCCCATCACGTCGTCGGCGGTGATCTGCGCCGCCTTGCGGTTGCCGACGCGCTCGCCGAATTCACGCAGGCTCTTCGAAAGCGCCGAACGGAAGCCGTTCTCGTGCGTGCCGCCTTCACCGGTCGGAATGGTATTGCAGTAAGAGCGGCAGAAGCCATCCTCGTCGGAAACCCAGGCGACGGCCCACTCGACCGAGCCGTGCTTGCCTTCGCGCTCGACGTTGCCGGCGAACAGGTCCTTGGTGACGAGTGTCTGTCCGGTGATTTCGGAGGCGAGATAGTCTTTGAGGCCGCCCGGGAAATGGAACACCGCTTCCGGCGCGGTGTCGTCCTTGATCAGCGACGGATCGCAGCTCCAGCGGATCTCGACGCCGCCGAACAGATAGGCCTTCGACCGCGCCATCTTGAACAGGCGAGCCGGCTTGAAATGCGCGCCCTTGCCGAAAATCGCTTCATCCGGATGAAAGCGAACTTTCGTGCCGCGGCGGTTCATCACCGGGCCGAGCTTTTCGAGCTTGGTCTGCGGAACGCCGCGCGAAAACACCATGCGGTAGAGCTGCTGGCCACGCGCGACTTCCACTTCGCAAATGTCCGACAGCGCGTTGACGACCGAGACGCCGACGCCGTGCAGGCCGCCCGAGGTGTTGTAGGCTTTGCCCTCGAACTTGCCGCCCGCATGCAGCGTGCACATGATGACTTCGAGCGCGCTCTTGTTCTTGAATTTGGGATGCGGATCGACGGGAATGCCGCGCCCGTTGTCGGCGACCGATAGGTAGCCGTCCGCATCGAGGCGCACCTCGATCCAGGTCGCGTGCCCGGCAACGGCCTCGTCCATGGAGTTGTCGATCACTTCGGCGAAGAGGTGATGCAGCGCCTTCTCGTCCGTGCCGCCGATGTACATGCCCGGCCGGCGCCGAACAGGCTCGAGCCCTTCCAGCACTTCGATGTCAGCGGCCGTGTAGTTGTCGGACGCGTCGGGTTTGCGGGCGCGATTGGTCTTGTCGGTCATGCTACTCGTAAGGCTCGAGAAGAGATCACGGAAAGATTGGGCCATGCGCTGTCACCCCTTGCCTCTTGGAGGCGTGGCCCGGCGGCTCAACGCGGGACGAAACGAGTGCTGGCCCGAATCTCGATTGGATTGCTTTCGTCGCGACAGGTGGCACGTCGCCCTGTGGATTGGCAAGGCGGACGTGCTAACCCGCCACAGTGGTAAGCTTTTCTCCTTCAACATCGTCGGAGTGGTGGCCGAGCGCCTGATGTCCGGTGCGCCGAAACGCCGCTTTGTCATAAGCGTTTGCTCGGCCGCGCCGGCTCCTGTATCCCCGTCTCGGGCGACTGAGCAGTCAAAAGCGCGCTGGGATACCGGGACATGTCAGGAAACAACGCCGGCGGATCGTCCCGTCTGGTCAGCTGCATGCGGGCTCTTGCCGATGAGCCGCGCTTTCTGATGCTGCTGCCGGGCCTGTTCTGGGCCGGAAACGCCATTGTGGCGCGCAGCGTTGCCGGCGAAGTGCCCCCGATCGCGCTCGCGTTTTGGCGTTGGACGGCAGCCGCAATCCTCATCCTGCCGCTCGCCTGGCGCCATTTGCGCGGCGACGCCGCCATCATGGCGAAGAACTGGCCGATCATGATCGTGCTGACCGCGCTGGGCATCAGCATCTTCAACACGTTCCTGTATCTTGGCGCCCAGTCCACGACCGCGCTCAATCTCGTCATGCTGCAAACGAGCATGCCGGTGCTCGTCGTGCTCGGCAGCTTTCTCGTGTTCCGGGAAACGTTGACGCCCCGTCAGGCTGCAGGCGTGGTGGCGTCATTGGCCGGCGCCTTGACGCTCGTGTCTCATGGCGACCCGGAAATCCTGATCGGGTTGGATTTCAAGCGCGGCGATCTTTGGATGCTGGCTGCGGTCGTGAGCTATGCGGCTTACACGGTTCTGTTGAGCCTTCGCCCACCCGTGCACGGGCCGAGCTTTGCGTTCGCGAGTTTTGCTCTCGGCGCTCTGCTGCTGCTGCCCTTCTATATCGGAGAAACGCTTCTGGTGCGCCCGATGCCGGTGACGACGAACGCGTTTCTGGCCATCGGATACGTCGCTCTGTTTGCGTCGATCCTGGCTTACCTCGCGTTCAACCGCGTGGCTGAGCTGAGAGGTGCGAACACCGCGGGCATGATCGTGTACCTCGTCCCGGTTTTCGGGACGATTCTGGCGGTTCTGCTGCTTGGCGAAAGTCTCCAGGCCTACCACGGCGTGGGCATCGGCCTCATCGCGCTGGGTCTGTGGCTCGCCACCCGCAAGCCGGAAACCACCAACTAGCAGCTGACGTTGTCGATCAATCGCGTTTTGCCGAGCCAAACAGCGGCAAGCACCCGGCCGGGGCGCCCCGTTCCCGGTTGGAACGGTCCGAGCGTTTCAGCGTCGCGCACCGCGATATAATCGAGCTTGGCAAAACCGGCAGCCAGCAATGCCTGTCCAGCCTCGTCGGGGTCGCGTCCCCGCGCCACGTCCGTGATCACCTTGTAAAGCATCGGCGCGATGTAGCGCTCATCCTCGCTGAGGTAGGCATTGCGTGAGGAGAGCGCGAGCCCGTCTTCCTCGCGTACTGTCGGCACACCGTGGATCGCGACCGGCAGCGCGAGGTCGCGCACCATCTGGCGGATCACCGCGAGCTGCTGAAAGTCCTTCTCGCCGAACAGCGCGATATTGGGCGTCACCGACGAGAGAAGTTTGCACACCACCGTTGCCACGCCGCCGAAATGATGCGGCCGGAATTCGCCCTCGAGCGGCAAGGCCGCGCCGCCGACCGCCACTTGGGTCGCAAAACCCGGCGGATACATCTCCGCGACGTTGGGGGCCCAAACCAGGTGCGCGCCTGCGCCCGCGAGCTTCGCCACATCGCCCGCCTCGTCGCGCGGGTAGCGCGCCAGGTCTTCGTTGGGCGCGAACTGCGTCGGGTTGACGAAAATGGAAACGACAACCTGGTCCGCTATCGAAAGCGCCGCGCCGACGAGCGCGATATGCCCGGCATGCAGCGCACCCATGGTCGGAACCAGCGCGATGCTCTGCCCGGCGACGCGCCAGCGCGCGATCTCACCCCTGAGGTCTGCGATCGTCCGAACGATATTCAAGGCTCACTCCGGTCTCCCCGCGCGCAGTGGCACGTGGGGCAGCCGGGAAGTGACGCCGGGGCGGGCCGTCCGTCAAGAGGAACTGGACATACGCCCTCAAGAAGCCTGCGAAGGTGTCCGCTTGAACGGCTCTATCGACGCGGAGGAAGCGCGATGGCGTTCGCGCGGAGGGCTCGACGCGCGGCTTACCGCTCCGAAGGCCAGCAACAGCCGGTCGAAGACGTCGGCGCGCACAGGCGGGCTGAAGAAATAGCCCTGGATCTCCGTGCAGCCTTCCTCGGTGACGGCCGCGAGCTGCTCTTCGGTCTCGACGCCTTCGGCGGTGATGGTGAGATTCAGCGCATGTCCGAGCGCACAGATCGCGCGCACGAACGCGAGTGTATCGGTACGGTTTGCGTCGAGATCGGCGATGAAGCAGCGGTCGATCTTGATCTTGTCGAACGGAAAACGCCTGAGGTAGGCGAGTGAAGAGTAGCCGGTTCCGAAATCGTCGAGAGCGATGCGCACGCCCTGGGCACGGATCTGCTGCAGGACGCCGACCGTCTGGTCGCTGTCCGCGAGCAAGGCGGTTTCGGTGAGTTCGAGTTCGAGCGAAGCCGGGGCGAGGCCGGTTTCGGCCAGCGTGTCGCGGACCAGCGCGTCCAGTTCGCCCCTCTGGAACTGGATCGGCGAGAGATTGACGCCGATCCGCATGCCTTGCGGCCATTTGGCGGCCTGCGTGCAGGCGGTCTTGAGAACCCACGCGCCGATCTCGCCGATAAGGCCGCTCTCCTCGGCGATCGGAATGAACTCGGCCGGCGGCACCAGCCCGCGCGTCGGATGGCGCCAGCGAACCAGCGCTTCGGCGCCGGAAAGCTTGCGCGATTTCGCTTCGATGATCGGCTGGTAGTGCACTTCGAGTTCGCCGTTGGCGATCGCCTCGCCGAGATCGCGTTCGATATCGCGCCGCTCGGAAAGGCGCTCCTCCATGCCCGCCTCGAACGCCTTCCAGTGTCCGCGGCCCTCGCATTTCGCGAAACGCAGCGCAACGTCGGCATGGCGGAACAGTGTATCGGCCTCGGTGCCGTCCGCGGGAGCCACCGCATAGCCGAGGCTGCCTTCGATTTTGACCTTCCGCCCGCCGATTTCGAACGGCGCGCTGATCGCCTCCAGGATGCGGCTCGCGAGATCAGGGGCGGCTGCGGCTGCGTTTGCCGTCGTCAGCAGCACGACGAACTCGTCGCCTCCGACGCGGGCCACCGTATTGGCCGAGCCGGCGCAGGCGAGAAGCCGCTCTGCAACCTGTCGGATCACTTCGTCTCCGACGGTGTGGCCGAGCGTATTGTTCACGTCGTTGAAGCGGTCGAGATTGAGATGATGGACCGAAACGTGTCCGAGGCTGTCGAGCTCGGCCAGCGCGCCTTCGGCGCATTGGCGCAGCAGCATGCGGTTCGGAAGATCGGTGAGGGCATCATGACCCGCCATATGCGCGATCCGCGCGGTGCGGCGGCGCTCGTCGGTGATGTCTTCGTGAATGAGGATCCACCCGCCGTCCGGAATGGGGCCGGACGTCATGCGCACGATCTTCTGATCGGAAAGTTCGCTTTCGGAGGTCCACCGCCCATTGACGTCCATTTCCGCGCGATGCTGGAGAAGCGCCTCGTCGAGGTAGTTTGTCCGGGGCGTGTTGCCGCCCTCTTCGGCGAGTTGCTTGATGCGATTGAAATGTGCGTCCAGCGTGCTTCCTGCTTCCGCGAGGCTCTCGTCGAAGCCGTAAACCTCGAGATACGCGCGGTTGCACGTGACGAGCCGGCGCTCGGCGTCGAACCATGACATCCCGATCGGCATATGCTGGAGAGCGGCATCGAAACGCGCGCTCTGTAGAATGAGCTCGTCCTTGCGGATCATTTCCGCCTGCGCGTCCTTGAGGGCGCTGACCTTGAACGCGAGTTCGGAATTGAGCACCTGCGCGCGTGCGTTGGCCGTTTCGAGCTCGGCCGTACGATCGGCGACGCGGGCTTCGAGTGCGGTATTGAAGGAGGCGAGTTCGTCGCGCTGGGCCTGCAGCAGGCGGGCAAGCCGCAAACCATAGATCGTGACGCAGCCGACGACGAAGAACACGACGCACGCCAGCACCAGCTCGACCTGGCTCATGCCTTGCGAAACCTGGAGACGCAAAACCTTCTCCGCGGCTTCCGCCTTGCGCATTGCCTCGGCCGCCTTGCCGACGGTGAAGTTGATGTATCTGTGCTGCTGATTGAGACGGGCGGCACGGACGATGGCCGCTTCGATGTTGCCGCGCTGGTAGGTCTCGAGCACGTTGCGTGCCTGGAGGCCAAGTGAAACGATCAGATTGTCGATCTTACCGACGTACACACGTTGCTGCGCGAGCAGCCAGTCTTCGTCGATGATCGAGAGTCCCTTGAGCAGGATATCGGCGTGCTGGCGGGAGTCCGAGAGCGCGGCCTCCAGGAATCCAAGCTCCGCTTCGGGATCCTTGCTCTGGAACACGTCGTTGCCTGGCGCGCTGACACGGCCGGCGATGGTGCGGAACTCGTCGATCTTCTCGAGCAGGGTGTTGCGCGTCAGCGTCGATTGCAAGGTGCCGAACAGCAGCGCGTTGCCGTGATGCGCGAGCGAGAGGCTCGCGATCATCACGACCACGTTGATGGCTGCCAGAACGAAATAGACCCGGTGGATCTTTCCGCTCGAGGCGAGGCGGCCGAATTTTGAGGCGCCGGAGACCGGCTTTGCGTCCTCCGAACGGACAATGCCGGCGGCGCCCGAGATCGGGTCCCGGTTGTGCACGAAGCCTCCTAGTTGCCTAAAAACTTTATCTGCAAGGAGTAAACAACTGATGGACAACGCAAATTGTGGGTTGAAGGCGGGGCGATGTTTCACGTCTCGGGAATACGCTGAAAAACGCCATTCAACAAAGGCTTAGGCGGCCGGTTGGGGTGCTCGAAAGCCCTGTCACCCGATAGCCCGGGGGCGTTGTACAACTCACAGCCAGGTTCCATCTGCTACTGTGCAAACGCCCTAAGAATCAGGTGTGCTCTCGCTGAGAAGAGGGGACTCCATGGTTGCGCTGAGAAAATCCGAGTTCGCCGGCGTGTCTGCCGGTGAAGTCCTGCTTCCGCCGCGCGACGAGATCGCTGCTCACCACCTGACCGACGAGACCCGTCTGGTCGGCGGCTTGGTCGAGCGCGCCGTTTTCACCGACGAAGAGCGCCGCCGGTCGTCGGATCTGGCCCGTTCGCTGGTCGAGGCCGCCCGCACGGCCGGCGCGCACCACGGCGTCGATGCCTTCATGCGGGAGTACGGTCTGTCGAGCGAGGAAGGCGTCATTTTGATGTGCCTCGCGGAAGCGCTGTTGCGCATCCCCGACGCCGAGACCGCCGACCGCTTTATCGCCGAGAAGATCGCGGGCGGTCAGTGGGAGCGCCATCGCGGCCATTCCGACAGCCTGCTGGTCAACGCCTCGACTTGGGGCCTGATGCTGACCGGGCGGCTGGTCAAGCTTCGCGAAACACGCGGCGCGAACCCTTGGGAGGCCTTGAAGCGCCTTGCTGCGCGCTCGGGCGAGCCGGTGATCCGCCAGGCCGTGCGCCAAGCCGTCAAGCTGCTCGGCGATCAGTTCGTCCTCGGCCGCTCGATCCGCGACGCTCTGGCCCGTTCGGCCCCGTACGAAGCACGCGGCTTCCGTTTCTCCTACGACATGCTGGGTGAAGCGGCCAAGACCGAGAAGGACGCCGAGCGCTACTTTGACCGCTACATGGCGGCTATCGACGCTGTTGGCGTCGCAGCCGGCCCCAATCCGTTGTCGCATCCGGACGCGCTGATCGCCCGGCCCAGCCTTTCAGTGAAGCTGTCGGCGCTGCATCCGCGCTACGAGCCCGGCAAGGAAGCGCGCCTCTCCGAAGAGCTTTATCCGCGGCTGATGGAATTGCTTCGGGCGGCCGAAGCGCGTGGCCTTGCTGTGACGATCGACGCAGAGGAGCAGGATCGCCACGAGATCCTGCTCGATCTTTTCGGCCGCGCTTTCGTCGATCCGGCCCTCGCGAAATGGACCGGCCTCGGCCTCGCGGTGCAGGCCTACGGAAAGCGCGCGATCCCGACCATTCGATGGCTTCGGCGCCTGTCGGAAGCAACCGGCAAGCGCATCCCCGTCCGCCTCGTCAAGGGCGCCTACTGGGACAGCGAAATCAAATGGGCCCAGGAACGCGGCCTTGCCGATTATCCGGTGCTGACCCGCAAGGTGCACACCGACGTATCCTATCTCGCCTGCATGCGTCTGATCCTGTCGGACGCCAAGGCGTTCTATCCTCAGTTCGCGACCCACAACGCGCATACGGTCGCCTCGGCGATCGTCGCGGCAGGGCAGACGGCGTTCGAGTTTCAGCGCCTCCACGGCATGGGCGAGGCGCTCTACGAAGAAGTCTCCGCCCCCGGCAAGCTTATTCATCCGTGCCGCATCTATGCACCGGTGGGCGAGCACGAGGATCTTCTGTCCTACCTCGTCCGCCGCCTGCTCGAGAACGGCGCCAACACCTCGTTCGTCAACCGCCTTGCCGACGCCGAAGCTCCGATCCCTCAGATCATTCGCGATCCGGTCGAGGCCGCCGAGCGCGAACGGCTGGAGCAGAGTGCGGCCAAGCCGCTACCGCGCCCGCGTGACATCTTCTGGCCCGAGCGCAAGAATTCGTTCGGCGTCGCATTGACGGATCGCACCGCGCGCCAGGCTCTCGTCTCCGATATGGAGACAGTCCTCGCGCGCTCGTTCGATGCTGGTCCGATCATCGACGGCGTCGAGACCGTCGGCGGCCCGCAGGCCGCGCTGCTGACTTGCCCGCATGATCGGCGCGAGCGTTTGGGCAGCGTGCGCATCGCGACCCCCCGCGATGTCGACACCGCGATCCTCAGTGCCGAGCGCGCGGCTCACGGCTGGGACAAGCTCGGTGGCGTGCAGCGGGCCAAAATTCTGGATCTCGCGGCGGATATGGTGGAGCGCGACCGCGCGCAGCTGATGGCGATCTTGGTGCGCGAAGCCGGCAAGACGCTGCCGGCGGCCCTTGCCGAGGTGCGCGAGACCGCCGATCTCCTGCGTTACTATGCGGTCGAAGCGCGCCGCCTGATGAGCGCGCCGATTGCTCTCAAGAGCCCGACCGGCGAAACCAACACGCTGGCTTTGCAGGGGCGCGGTCCGTTTGCGTGCATCGCACCGTGGAATTTCCCGATTGCGATCTTCGTGGGCCAGATTGCCGCTGCGCTGGCTGCCGGGAATCCGGTTCTCGCCAAGCCGGCCGAGCAGACGCCGGTCGCCGCCATGCTGGCCGTTCGCATCCTGCACGAAGCCGGCGTGCCGAAGAACGTTCTGCATCTCTTGCCGGGAAGCGGCGCGGTTGGCGCGGCGCTTGTCAAATCCCCGAGAGTGAAGGGCGTGGCCTTTACTGGCGGCAACGAGGCGGCCTGGGCCATCCAGAAAGCGCTCGCCGACCGCAAGGCGGATATCGTGCCGTTGATCGCCGAAACCGGCGGTCTCAACGCCATGATCGCCGACAGCAGTGCCTTGCCCGAGCAGGTGATCCGCGACGCCGTGCGGTCCGCCTTCGACAGTGCCGGCCAGCGCTGCTCGGCGCTGCGCGTGCTGTTCGTCCAGGACGAGATCGCAACCCGCACCATCCGCATGTTGACCGGCGCGATCGAAGCTCTCGACGTCGGCGATCCCTTCGATTACGCGACCGATATCGGCCCGGTGATCGACGAAGCCGCCCAGGATGCGCTCGAAGCCCACAAGGTCCGCATGCAGCGTGACGCCCGTGAGCTGATCGACGTGCGGCTTCCCAATGCCTGCCGTGCTGGCACGTATGTCACGCCTGCGTGCTACGAGATCGAGCGCATGGGCCTCCTGGAACGAGAAGTGTTCGGCCCCATCCTGCATGTCGTTCGTTTTGCCGGCGGCCATTTGCCGAAAGTGGTCGAGGCGATCAACGCGTCGGGCTACGGGCTGACGCTGGCTCTCCACAGCCGCATCGGCAACGTGGCGGATTACGTGGCCGAGCACGCCCGCGTCGGCAATCTGTACGTGAACCGCAACCAGATCGGCGCGGTGCCGGGCGTGCAGCCGTTCGGCGGCGAGGGGCTTTCGGGCTCCGGCCCCAAGGCTGGCGGTCCGAACTACGTCGCGCGCTTCGCGACCGAGCGTGTCCGCAGCACGGACATCACCGCGACCGGCGGCAACGTCGGCCTCCTGACCGAAGGCGTCCCGGCCGACGACTGAGCCGCGGTTTCAGACACATTGCCAGTGCGGCTATGGCTCGCCATGTTAGGGGAGAGTGAGCCCGAACCCGGAGCCGCAATGGCGCGCGAGACCAGACCGCCCGACATCAAGCAAGCCAAGACGCCGGCCGCCGCGCAAACGACCGGCCGCGAACCCGCGCCTGCGGTCCCCGCGTCCAGCGCGGAGGTTGCCGATTTCATCGCCAAGGTGAAGGCGCTCTCTCCGGCGGCGGGCGCGGAGCGGGGGCGTCTTCTGTTCGCGATGGATGCCACCATGAGCCGCGCGCCGACCTGGGATATGGCGCTCGCGCTGCAGTCGGAGATGTTCCGTGCCGTGAAGGAAATCGGCTCGCTTGAAGTGCAGCTCATGTACTTCCGCGGCGCCGGGGAGGCGCGGGCCTCGCGCTGGGTGACGAACGCCGATGCGCTCGCCGGCTTGATGCGCCAGGTTGCCTGTCACGGTGGATATACCCAGATCGGGAAGGTGCTGGCGCACGCGCGCCGAGAGTCTGAAAAAGCCAGGATCAGTGCCCTTGTCTATGTCGGTGATGCCGTCGAGGAGCCGATCGACGAACTGGCCGGACGCGCTGGAGAGCTGGCGCTGCTCGGCGTTCCCGCGTTCCTGTTCCAGGAAGGCAACGACCCGAATGCGACCCGGGCTTTTGCCGAAATCGCGCGCCTGACGAACGGGGCGGCTTGCCGGTTCGGACCGGGATCGGCGGCGGAATTGCGCGAGCTGCTGACAGCCGTCGCGGTCTATGCCGCCGGCGGCCGCAAGGCTCTCCAGGCGATGCTGGCCAAGCCCGGCAGCGAGGGCGCACGCCGCCTTCTTGGACAGATGCGTAACTAAGCTCTAAATTGAGTGAGTTCTAAATTGAGAAAGTGCGCGCCGGATTCCGCTCGTCCGTGCCGTCGGGTAGATTGGGCCGGATGAGGAAACGCCGAGAGTGACGCACTGATGCAGTTCTTCCTACTCGGCCTCGCGGCGCTCGTGCTCGCGCTGTTGGTCATCGGAGGCTTTACGCGGGCCAACCCGACCATCATGGCGCGCCAGATCCGTTTGGCTGGCGGAGCGCTGGCGCTGGGAGCCGCCACCCTGTTTCTGGTGAGGGGCATGCCGGGCCCTGCGGCGCTTCTCGGCGCGCTCGGCTCTTGGCTGCTCGGGTCGGGAAGCGGAGTGCCGAGCTGGGGTGGCGGAGCGGCCAAAAAAACGCCCGGCCAGACCTCGACCGTGACCACCGATCACCTCGAGATGGAGCTCGACCACGACAGCGGCGGCATGTCAGGAAAAGTGCTGAAAGGCATGTTCGCCGGCCATGATCTCGACAGTCTGAAGCCGATGGAAGTCGCGCTGCTGTGGCACGACTGCCGCTTCATCGATCCGCAATCGGCGCAGCTTCTAGAAGCCTATCTCGATCGCGCCCACCCCACTTGGCGCGACGACGTCGCGCGCGGCGAGCGGGCGATGCGCGATCACGAAGGGCGCATGCAGCCCGCCGAAGCCTACGAGATACTGGGGTTGAAGCCGGGCGCGACCGACGAGGACATCCGCCGCGCCCATCGCGACCTGATGCTGAAGCTGCATCCCGATCGCGGCGGCTCGACCTATCTCGCGGCGCAGGTCAACGAGGCCAAGGACGTGCTGCTCAATCAGCGCGGTTGAAAAAGCGCGGCAAAGATTGGCTCGGGCAATGCGCCGGCAAGCTGCAGCAAAGCGCCGAGAACGATCAGCACGGTCGCCACGACGAACGCGCGCTTGCGGGAGCGAAGCGTCGCGAGATGGCGCTCGCGCGCCGCGCGCGTCGTCATCTCGTCGTGGATCCGCGCCGACGCATCGAGATGCGTCCGGAGCTGGTCGGAGGCGTGCGAGCGGTGCTGATGGCGCAGCGATTGCTCCCAGGCGCGCTGCTGCTCGAAAGCGATGGTGTCGGATTCATGGAAGAACGCGAGCCACCACTCGCGCAGGAGAAGCGTGAAACCGGCGAGATCGATCGCGATACCGGCGACCTGAAGCCAATCCTGCAGCATGGGACGATCCTTGGAGGGGGATGAGGCTTTGAAGGTGAGGGGAGGCCTATTCGGCTCGCATGACGAAGCAGTCGATCGCGAGCCGGCGCAGCTCGAGGCAGGTGTTGGAGGCGGTGTCCTCGTCGAAATTGACGAAGCGCGCGCGGAAGATCTGGCGGTCTTCGCGCTTCACCGGGATGGTCACGGCACCGTGCCCGTTGAGCAGGCCGACGGCACGGCCGCGAACGGCATCCAGCTTATTCTGCGCCTCTTGCGCAGTATTGTAGGCGCCGATCTGAATCTCGTAGCCGACGCCCACCCGCGCGGGGGTGAACTTCGATTCCGGCGGCGGGATCGGCCCCTTGAGGCGCGACGGCTGAGCCGCGTTTGCGGGCGTTGCGAAGGCCGTGAGCGCGCTCGCCTGAGAATTGAGCGTCGAAGGTGGACGGGCGACCGGCCGGTCGCTTGGCGCATCCGCGGCCTTTTGGGTGTCCGCCATCGTGCGGGCGGCAGGAGCGCCATCCACGATCGAATTCCGGATCAACCCGGCGATGTCTTGCGGGCCGGGTGCGGCCGAGGCTTGAAGCGTGCGCTCGCCGGCATCGCCCTGGGCGGTGGGCTCGGCTTCCGATTCCGACATCGCCGCCCGCAGCGCCGCGAGGTCGAGCCGCGGAGACTGGGGTGTCGGATCGGCGGCCGCGACTTGCGCTCCGTCGTTCCGCGGCGCGGATTTGCCCGCACTACCGGTGGTGAGCATCTGGGCGATGGCGTCAGGCCGAGCGGCCGCTGGCGGCGTAGGACGCACGGCCGGAGCGGGGGCTGGAGGCGGCAATTTGGCCGCGACCTTTGCGGGCTTTTCGGCGGGCTTTGCCTTCGCGGATTTCTTGGTCTCGGTCGCCCACGCGACGTCGACGGCGTCAGCGACGACAGGCTGCTTCTTCGCAGGGCGCGGCGTCGCTATCAACTGCTGGGCAGGCAGGCGGGTCTTTTGCGTCGAGGCGTCTTCGAGCGCCCGATAGAGAAGGAGGCGCATGTGAGCGTTACGCGCTTGCGCGGTCTTGCCGCCGAAGACGGCCGCTACGATGTGCTTGTTGTCGGCATTGACCGACGAGACGAGATTGAAGCCCGAAGCGCGCGTATAGCCGGTCTTGATGCCGTCCATGCCCGGAAATCCGTGCATCAGCGTGTTGTGCGACCGGTAAGTCTTGCCGCGATAGACGAACTGCGTGAGTGAGAACAGCCGATAGTGCTTCGGAAAATCGTCCTGCAGGCGAAGCCCCAGCGTCACCATGTCTCGCGCGGTGGTGATTTGCCCCGGATCCGGGAGGCCCGACGCGTTGCGGAACGTCGTGGAGCCCATTCCGATCTGCCGCGCGCGCTCCGTCATGAGACGCGCGAACTGCACTTCCGTGCCGCCGATATGCTCGGCCAGAGCAACCGCCATGTCGTTCGCGGATTTGGTGATCAGCGCCTTGACCGCATCGAGGACGGCGATCTCCTCGCCGGCATCGAGATCGAGCTTGGAAGGCGCCACGCCGGCCGCCCGTGCACTGACGGTAATCTTGGTATCGAAACCGAGCCGTCCCTGCTCGATTTCGCTGAACACCATATACAGCGTCATCATCTTGGTGAGGGAGGCCGGATAACGCGGCGCGTCGGCGAACTGCTCGTGCAGCACCTTGCCGGTGTTGGCGTCGACGACGATCGACGCTTGCTTGATCTTCTTTGCATCCTGGGCGCGCGCGCCATCGATCGGCGCCAGCGCGGAAACCACAAGCGCGAGCAGCAAGAGCATCGATCGCGTGACGACAGTCGCCAAGGAGCCCCCTATCCCGTTAAGCTCGTTGTCGATTGGTCGGAGCCGGCGAAGCCCTCCGTCGAGCCTCTGACCATAATCGAACCGGGCCTCAATGCCTATGCTTCTGGGCCACTTTGCGGCCGATCCTGTCTCTGCACAGGCCAGAAGCACGCCGCAAATGTGTTGCGGACAGAATGCGATGGGACGGTATCCGAAGCGTGCTGCGATAAAGTTAACGTCTCGGTGACTGCCGATGTTGCGCCGCAACAAAATACTTGAAAATTGGTGCGGCGCGCCTAAACTACTCTGAAGTCCCGCGCCGGATAGTGCGGTTTCTTCAACCGATCAGCAGCAGGCACCCCCATGATCAACAACTTCCAGGATTTTCAGAAGTTCGGCCAAACCAACGTCGACACTGCCGTGAAGTTTTTTGGTGAGTGGAACAAGAGTTGGCAGGCCATTGCCGCCGAGATGACGGATTATTCGAAGCGTGCCTTCGAAGATGGCACGGCAACCTTCGAGAAGCTCGCGGGCGCCAAGTCGCTGGAGCAGGCTTTCGAGATCCAGTCGAGCTTTGCCAAGCGCGCCTACGAAGACTATGTGGCGCAGCTGACGAAGATCGGCGGCATGTACACCAATCTCGCCAAGGACGCTTATAAGCCTGTTGAGAAAGCTTTCCAGAACGGCAGGTAGTTTGGGCCGTCCTAGGATGGGTATCTCTTCCCCAGCCCGCGTGTGACGAAATAGATTGGCCCGGGCGCTTTGCTCCGGGCCTTTTTTATTGGCCGCAAATGCTTACTTTCATTTCGCCCGATTGGTCTGGTGAAATGAACATCTGTCCCCGTCGTGTGCGGCCCATCGTGTCGGAATGTGCGAAGGGCATTGCTGGCGCAAGCTAGCCGCGTAACATGGTGGGGACGACGCGGGGCATTGCCCCGGGGGGCGTGAAACGATCGACGACGGGCAAGATGACACTAGGACTGAGAATGGCGGGCAAAAATGGCGCGGGCAACGATCGTGGGGGCGAGGAAGGCAAGACCGGCCTCGTTACCAAGACGCGCCCCAAGACCAAGAAGCCTTCGCTCTACAAAGTACTGCTTCTCAACGACGACTACACGCCGATGGAGTTCGTGGTTCTCGTGCTGGAGAAATATTTCAGCAAAGGGCGCGAGGAAGCGACTCGCATCATGCTGCATGTTCACCACAAGGGTGTCGGTATCTGTGGGGTGTTCACCTACGAGGTCGCCGAAACAAAGGTGACGCAGGTTATGGACTTCTCACGCCAGCATGGCCATCCTCTACAATGCACCATGGAGAAAGAGTAGGTCGAACGTGCCATCCTTCTCGAAGAGCCTTGAATCCTCACTTCACCGCGCGCTCGAATTCGCAAACGAGCGCAATCACGAATTTGCGACCCTCGAGCACCTGCTCGCGGCGCTGATCGATGATCGCGACGCGGCCGCCGTCATGCGCGCCTGCAACGTCGATCTCGACCAACTCCGTGCGCGCGTGGGCGAGTATCTCGATACCGAGCTCGGCAATCTGGTCCACAAGGGCACCGCCGAAGCGCAACCCACCACCGGCTTCCAGCGCGTCATCCATCGCGCGGTCGTTCACGTTCAGTCGTCCGGTCGCGAGGAAGTGACCGGCGCCAACGTGCTGGTCGCGATTTTCGCGGAGCGCGAAAGCCACGCGGCATTCTTCCTGCAGGAGCAGGAAATGACGCGGTTCGATGCGGTACAGTACATCAGTCACGGCATAGCCAAGCGTGCGGGCATGGCGGAGCCGAGGGGAGTGCGCGGCGTGGACGACGAGCAGGCGAGCGAGACCGGCGAGGAGAAGAAGCCAGGTCAGGACGCGCTCAATACCTACTGCGTCAATCTCAACAAGAAGGCCCGCGACGGCCGCATCGATCCGTTGATCGGCCGCGAGCAGGAAGTCTTGCGCACCATCCAGGTTCTCTGCCGCCGGCAGAAGAACAATCCGCTCTTCGTCGGTGATCCCGGCGTCGGCAAGACGGCGATCGCCGAAGGCCTCGCCCGCAAGATCCTGCGCGGCGAAGTGCCCGAGGTGCTGAAAACAGCGACGATCTTCTCGCTCGACATGGGCGCGTTGCTCGCCGGCACGCGCTATCGCGGCGATTTCGAAGAGCGCCTCAAGGCCGTGATGAAGGAGATCGAGAACTATCCGGGCGCGATTCTCTTTATCGACGAGATCCACACCGTGATCGGCGCCGGCGCGACCTCGGGTGGCGCGATGGACGCATCGAACCTGCTGAAGCCCGCGCTTCAGTCGGGATCCGTGCGCTGCATCGGCTCGACCACCTACAAGGAGTACCGTCAGCACTTCGAGAAGGATCGCGCGCTCGTCCGCCGCTTCCAGAAGATCGACGTAAAGGAGCCGACGGTCGAGGATTCGATCGCGATCCTGAAGGGCCTCAAGCCCTACTTCGAGGAGTTCCATAAGCTCAAGTACACCGGCGAGGCCATCAAGGCCGCCGTCGAGCTGTCGGCAAAGTACATCCACGACCGCAAGCTGCCGGACAAGGCGATCGACGTGATCGACGAGACCGGCGCCTCGCAGATGCTGCTGCCCGACAACAAGCGCAAGAAGAAGATCACCGTGAAGGAGGTCGAGGCCACCGTCGCGACGATGGCGCGCATCCCGCCGAAGACCGTCACCAAGTCCGACGCCGAGGTTCTCTCGAACCTCGAGAAGGACATGAAGCGGCTGGTGTTCGGACAGGACAAGGCCATCACGGCGCTTTCGGCCGCGATCAAGCTCGCCCGTGCGGGCCTGCGCGAGCCGGAAAAGCCGATCGGCTGCTACCTGTTCTCGGGCCCGACCGGCGTCGGCAAAACGGAAGTTGCCAAGCAGCTTGCCGCGCTGATGGGCGTCGAGCTTCTGCGCTTCGACATGTCGGAATACATGGAGAAGCACACCGTTTCGCGGTTGATCGGCGCGCCTCCGGGCTACGTCGGCTTCGACCAGGGCGGCCTCCTGACCGATGGCATCGATCAGCATCCCCATTGCGTCCTGCTCCTCGACGAGATCGAGAAGGCGCATCCGGATCTGTTCAACATCCTTCTGCAGGTGATGGACCACGGCAAGCTGACCGACCACAACGGCAAGCAGGTCGATTTCCGCAACGTGATCCTGATCATGACCACCAACGCGGGCGCGAGCGACATGGCGCGTCCGCCGATGGGCTTCAACCGCGAGAAGCGGGAGGGCGAAGATACGGAGGCTGTAAACCGGCTGTTCACGCCGGAGTTCCGCAACCGTCTTGACGCCGTCATTCCGTTCTCGGGCCTCCCGCAAGAGGTCATCGCCAAGGTGGTCGAGAAGTTCATCTTCCAGCTCGAGGCGCAGCTCGCGGATCGCGGCGTCACCATCGAGCTTTCGGAAGGGGCACAGAAGTGGATCGGCGAAAAGGGCTACGACGACAAGTTCGGCGCCCGGCCGCTGGCTCGCGTCATCCAGGAGCACATCAAGAAGCCGCTCGCCGATGAGCTGCTGTTCGGCAAGCTCGAGCATGGCGGCACCGTGAAGGTGCTGGTCCAGGGCAAGGGCGAGGACAGCTCGCTGACGCTGGAGGTCATTCCGGCGGATCCCTCGAAGAAGCTCCGCTCGAAAGAGGAAGAGGAGGACGACGAGGAGGGCGATTCCGAAGCGGCGCTCGTGGAAGCGACACCGCCGCGCAAGGCTCTCTCCGGCCCGAAGGACAAGAAGGACAAGCCGTCCCGGTCGTCCGGCGGCGCCGTCCCGAGCGTCCCGCGCAAGAAGGAAGACTGAACGCCTTCCTTACGCTCTCAAAATATCAAACGCCGCGAAGCTCCTGCTTCGCGGCGTTTTTCATAGGGGAAACGGAGTTATCGACGTTCGGGCTCGCTAGCCCTAGATCGCGACGCAGATCTTGCCGAAGTGCTGGGCCTGCTCCTCGTAGCGGAACGCGTCCGCCAGCCTGTCGAGCGGAAACGTCTTGTCGATCACCGGCCGGATGCCCGTCGCTTCGAGACCGCGGATCATCTCCACCTGATGCTGCCGGCTGCCGACGATGATACCCTGCAGCTTGATCTGTTTGGCCATCATGGCGAGCGTCGGCACCTCGCCCTTGACGCCGGTCAGGATGCCGATGAGCGAGATGTGCCCGCCGACGCGCGCCGCAACGATCGACTGCGCGAGCGTGCCGGGACCACCGATTTCGAGCACATGGTCGACGCCGTGCTTGCCCGTCCAGTTGCGAACGGTGCGGCCCCATTCCGGGTCGGTCTTGTAGTTGACGGTGAAGTCGGCACCCATTGCGCGCGCCCGTTCGAGCTTGGCGTCCGACGACGAGGTCACGATCGCGGTCGCGCCCATTGCTTTCGCCATCTGCAGCGCGAAGATCGCGACGCCGCCGGTGCCGAGGATCAACACGCTGTCGCCGGCTTTGACACCGCCTTCGACCACGAGCGCGCGCCAGGCCGTCAAGCCGGCGCACGGCAGTGTCGCGGCCTCGGCGTGGCTCCAGCCCTTGGGCGCGTGTGTGAACCAGTGTGCCGGCGTGATCACCGCCTCGCGCGCGTAGCCGTCGAGCCCGTCACCGGGCACGTGAGAAAAGTCTCCGTGCGGCGGTATTCCGCTTTGCCAGTAAGGGAAGAAGCACGAGACCACGCTGTCACCGACGGTGAAATCCGTCACGCCTTCGCCGACCGCCTCGACGACGCCCGCGCCATCCGAAAGGGGAATACGTCCGTCATCGGCCGGGATTGCCCCGATCACAACGGCGTAGTCGTGATAGTTGAGCGAGTTTGCAGAGAGCCGCACGCGGATCTGCCCGGCCCCCGGCGCGCCCGGATCTTTGATGTCGGCCACCTGCACGTGGTCGAGACCCGCGGGGTGCGCGATTTTTATGGCTTTCATTGCTGAAGTGACCCTGTCTTGTGGTTTCTTCCCTGAACCCAAGACGTAAGTCGTTGCCGCCGATATTGCTACCCTGACCAAAGTTTGGCCGGATGTCGCAAGTGCTCAGTGGACCGCACAAAAAAACCCGCCGCGCACGCGCGCGCCGGGCTGTTTGAGTGAAAAACGAAGAAAAATCGCTTAAACGAACGAGTAAGGCCGGAACGGTTACTCCGCCGCCGCCTTCGTATACCCGTACTTCTCGTTGAGCTTGTTGATCAGGTCCGCCGCCGCCTTCGGGATGTTGGTGCCCGGGCCGAAGATCGCGGCCGCACCCGCTGTATAAAGCGCCTCGTAGTCGTGCGGCGGGATCACGCCGCCGACCACCACCATGATGTCGTCGCGTCCGTCCTTGGCCAGCGCCGCCTTGAGATCCGGCACCAGCGTGAGATGTCCGGCCGTCATGGTCGAGACGCCGATCACATGCACGTCGTTCTCGACGGCCTGCCGTGCGGCCTCGTCCGGTGTTGCGAACAACGGTCCGATATCCACGTCGAAGCCGAGATCCGCGAACGCCGACGCGATCACCTTCTGCCCGCGATCGTGGCCATCCTGGCCCATCTTCGCGATCAGGATGCGCGGGCGCCGCCCGTCCATCACTTCGAACGCGGCCGCCATCTTGATCACGGTGCCGACGTCGTCGTTCATGGCTCCCGCCTCCGATCTGTAAACGCCCGAGATGGTACGCACTTCCGCGCGATGCCGCGTGAACACGCGCTCCATCGCTTCCGACATTTCGCCGACGGTCGCCATCGCACGCGCCGCCTTGACGCCGAGATCCAGAAGATTGGCGTTTCCGGCCGCGCCATTGGAAAGTGCAGTGAGGGCAGCCTGAACCTCGGCCTCGTTTCGCTCGCCGCGCAGCCGCTTCAGCTTCGCGAGCTGCTGCTCGCGCACCGAATGGTTGTCGACCTTCAAGAGGTTGATCTTGAGGTCTTCCGTCGTTTGCAGCTTGTTGATGCCGACGATGGTCTGCCGGCCGCTGTCGATGCGCGCCTGCGTGCGGGCGGCGGCTTCCTCGATGCGGATCTTCGGGATACCGGCCGCGATCGCTTTCGCCATGCCGCCCAGCTTTTCAACTTCGTCGATGTGCGCCTTGGCCTTGAGCGCAAGCTCGTAGGTCAGCCGCTCGATGAAGTGGCTGCCGCCCCACGGATCGATCGGCCGCGTCGTGCCGCTCTCCTGCTGCAACACGAGCTGCGTGTTGCGTGCGATACGAGCCGAGAAATCGGTCGGCAGCGCGATGGCTTCGTCGATGCCGTTGGTGTGGAGGCTCTGCGTGTGTCCCTGCGTGGCGGCCATCGCCTCGATGCAGGTGCGCGTCGCGTTGTTGAAGATGTCCTGCGCGGTGAGGCTCCAGCCCGAGGTCTGGCAATGGGTGCGTAGCGAGAGTGAGCGCTGATCCTTGGGCGCGAATTCCTTCTTGATGAGCTCTGCCCAGAGCAGGCGCGCGGCCCGCATCTTGGCGATCTCCATGAAGTAGTTCATGCCGATCGCCCAGAAGAACGACAGGCGCGGCGCGAACTTGTCGATGTCGAGGCCGCCGGCCACGCCCGCGCGCGCATATTCGATGCCGTCGGCGATGGTGTATCCGAGCTCGAGGTCCGCCGTCGCGCCGGCTTCCTGCATGTGATAGCCGGAGATCGAGATCGAGTTGAACTTCGGCATGTTGGCCGAGGTGTAGGCGAAGATGTCCGACACGATCCGCATCGAAGGCTCGGGCGGATAGATGTAGGTGTTGCGCACCATGAACTCTTTGAGGATGTCGTTCTGGATGGTGCCTGCGAGCTTTGAGGCCGGCACGCCTTGCTCTTCGCCCGCCACAATGAAGAGAGCGAGGATCGGCAGCACGGCGCCGTTCATGGTCATCGAGACGGTCATCTGCTCGAGCGGGATACTTTCGAACAGCGTGCGCATATCGTAGATGCTGTCGATGGCCACGCCCGCCATGCCGACGTCACCGCGCACGCGCGGATGATCGGAATCGTAGCCGCGATGCGTCGCGAGGTCGAACGCCACCGAAAGGCCCTTCTGGCCGGCGGCGATGTTGCGCCGGTAGAACGCGTTGGAATCTTCCGCCGTCGAGAAGCCGGCGTACTGGCGCACCGTCCACGGCTGCGTCACGTACATGGTGGGGTAGGGGCCGCGCACGTAGGGCGCGATGCCAGGCCAGGTGTCGAGGAAGTCGAGCCCGGCGGTGTCGGCGTCGGTATAGACCTGCTTGACCGGAATGCCTTCGGGCGTCGTGAAGGTGTCGCTCGCGGAGGCGGGCTCGGCGGGGGCATGCGCGAGCCCATTGGCTTTGCGGGTGCCTTCGAGCTTGATCTTGGTGAAATCCGGAATGGTGGTCATGGCTTGAACCAATTCGATCTGGGTAACGGGGGCGCCACGCGGCGCGTTTGAAAAGTCTCGGCCGGACGCCGAATGCTACGAAATTCCAAGCTTCTCCTGAAGCCCCTTGAGGGTCGCGACGGCGTCGGCGCCCGCGAACAGGAACTGATCGACACCTGCGGCCTTGAGAGCGGCTTCCTTGTCGCCCGGGCGCCCGGCCATCAACACCAGCTTGGCGCCGGCCGCCTTGAGCGCGCGGGCCGTGGCTTCGGCGTGCTCGGCATAGAGCGCATCCGAGGATGAGATGCAGGCCGTCGCCGCGCCCGATTTGCTGAACGCGAGGGCCGCTTCTTCCGCTGAGGCGTAGCCGTCGGTGGTCAGCACAGCGATGCCGCCCGCTGCCAGATAGTTCTTGATCCAGGTCGAGCGCAGCGTGTGGTCGATCACGGCGCCGATGCTGGCCATGAAAACCGAAGGCGTGCGCTTCGTGCGGGCGATGTAGGCGTCAGCCGTATCGCGCAGCGCTTCGAACGGCTCTGCGAGACGGTGCGGGGTGAGCGGGCGCACGATCTCCTTGCCTTTGACCGGCGGGGCCGGTTCGCGCGGGGTGACGGTCACGCCGTCGTCGCCGAGCAGCGGGAAGGCCGAGACGCCTGTCAGCTCCGCGCGTCCGGTCGCGATGGCCTTGGCGCGCGTGGCTGCCTGGGCTGCGATCTGATCCTGCACGAAACCCTGATCGAGTGCGGCGATGATCCCGCCCTTGGCTTCGATCTCCTGCAGTTGGCCCCAGGCTGCCTTTGCCACTTCGTCGGTCAGCGCCTCAATGTACCAGGAGCCGCCCATCGGATCGAGCACGCGCCCGAGCCATGATTCTTCCTGCAGCACGATCTGGATGTTGCGGGCCATGCGCCGCTGGATATCGTCGGCTTCGCCGAGCGCCGCCGTGAACGGAAGCACGGTAATGGCGTCCGCGCCGCCGAGCACCGCGCCCGCACACGAGAGCGTCGAGCGCAGCATGTTGGTCCACGGGTCGCGCTGCGCCATGACGCGGAAGGACGTCCGCGCGGCGATATGCAGGTTGGAAGCCGCGTCTCCCGCGCCCGAAGCGTCCGCGATACGCCAGATCAGCCGGCGCGCGGCGCGCAGCTTCGCGACTGTTGCGAAGAGATCGGTATCGGAAGAAAGCGCAAACGAGATCTGACCGAGCGCATCGGCGGGCGAGACGCCGGCCGCTTCGAACATACGCAGGTAAGCGATCAGCGTCGAGCCGAGCGCGGCCAGCTCGTAGGCTTCGGTGGCGCCCGCCTCGTGATAGATCGTGGCGTCCACATTGACCGTGCGCGCCAGTGGCACCTCCGCGCGGGCTTCACCTGCCAACGCGATGGCTTCTACGAGCGCTTTCTGCACCGGCGAGGGAAGCGTGCCCCAGCGGGCCAGCGATCCGATCGGATCGAGGCCGAGAAACACCTGGGCGGTCTTGGCCGCGATGCCGAGCCCGGGTAGCGCGGAAATGAGCTGCGCCGCGGCATCAGTGGCGCCGAGCCCGGCGCTGAGCGCGACGGGAGCCAGATCTAGGCGCATACCGGAAAGGGCAGCCGCCATGTCGGCGGCGCTGCGAATACGGCAGCCGCTCTGGCCCGGCGCTTCGATCTCGAGCACGACGCCGTTGCTGCCGCCGTCGAGCTCAGTCAGAATTTGGGTGTTGGCGTGCGCCGGATCCGTTGCGCTGATGGCCTGCCGGATCTCCCAGCCGAGCCCTTTGACGTAAGAGCTGGCGCCGCGCGTGAAGGGCGCGTGGCCGGGCGTTGCGGCCTGGAGAGCCGGGTTTGCGTCGGCTCGCACGTAGATGGGTTCGACCCGGATGCCGTCCGCCGTCCGGGTGACGAGCTTCTTCTCGAAATCCGCCCCTTTGATCGCCTTGTCGACGAGGGCCAGCCACTGCTCGCGGGTTGCCGCCTCGAAATCCGAGGCAAGAGGTGTGGCAGAAACGCCTTGGGCAGGGTTAGCGGCCGTCATGTCGATTTCGGTCCTCCGTTGATCGGACGGGGTTTTCTGAAGCGCCGTGTTTGGGCCTCTCCCTTGTGTGATTTCTATAGGGAAAACCGTTCACGGGCGCACGCACAAAGAGATTGTGTGACGAAACCGCGACGGTTCGGCGCGCCCGAAAAGCGCTCTCGGACGCGTGCCCGCAACGCAAAGGTGTGGAATTTCCCCAGCTTGACGAAGAGGTCCATGCAACTGAATTTGCAATAGGACCAGGGCCATGCAAAGAGGTCCTGAGGTGTTGGGACAGCCGAGTCGGCGCCGTGGCGTCGGCGGTTGGGTTATACTTTAGCGAATTAGGTAAAGAGCGTCCTGCTTCGGACGGCGCGCGCGCCGGTCACGGGCATCGGTTCACGGGTGTCAATTCGGAGAGCGTGATGAGCCAGTCGGTGCTCCAAGACGGAAAGATTTTTATCGGTAAGAGCACGAAGCCCGAGTATCTCGAGCTGCGCTTCGCGAACCGCCACGGCCTGATTACGGGCGCAACCGGCACCGGCAAGACGGTGACGCTGCAAGGCCTCGCGGAAGGCTTTTCCGCCGCCGGTGTTCCGGTCTTTGCCGCCGACATCAAGGGCGACCTTTCCGGGCTCGCGGCGGTTGGCGAACCCAAGGATTTTCTCGTCAAGCGCGCAGCCGAAGTCGGCCTTGGCGACGACTGGAAGCAGCGTGCCTACCCGACCATCTTCTGGGATGTGTTCGGCAAGGAAGGCCATCCGATCCGCGCGACCGTGCTCGACATGGGGCCGCTCCTTCTCTCGCGCATGCTCGAGCTCAACGAGGTGCAGGAAGGCGTACTGACCATCGCCTTCCGCGTCGCCGCCGACGAGAAGATCCCGGTTCTCGATCTCAAGGATCTGCGCGCGATCATCGCGAACGTCGCTGAGCGCTCTAAGGAGCTGGTCCAGAAGTACGGCAACGTCGCCACCACTTCGGTCGGCGCCATCCAGCGCCGCCTGCTGGTGCTCGAAGAACAGGGCGCCGATCAGTTCTTCGGCGAGCCTTCGCTCGACATCAACGATTTCATGCGCATCGCGCCCGACGGCCGCGGCGTCGTCAGCATTCTCGCCGCCGACAAGCTGATGGAGAAGCCGCGGCTCTACACCACGTTCCTGCTGTGGATGCTGACCAAGCTCTGGCAGACGCTTCCCGAAGCCGGTGATCTTCCGAAGCCGAAGCTCGTCTTCTTCTTCGACGAGGCGCATCTTCTGTTCAACGAAGCGCCGAAGGCATTGCTGGAGCGCATCGAGCAGATTGCCCGCCTGATCCGTTCGAAGGGCGTCGGCGTGTACTTCATCACCCAGAACCCGCTCGACGTTCCCAACTCCGTGTCGGCCCAGCTCGGCAACCGCGTGCAGCACGCGCTCCGCGCCTTCACGCCGCAGGAACAGCGCGCCGTCAAGGCGGCCGCCGAAACCTTCCGCAAGAACCCCGATCTCGATACCGAGCGCGTCATCCTCGAACTCAAGGTCGGCGAGGCGCTGGTGTCGACGCTGGAGAACAAGGGCGAGCCCTCGATCGTTCAGCGCACATTGATCCGCCCGCCGGAAGGACGGGTCGGCCCGGTCACGGCTGACGAGCGCCAAAGCGTCATCGAATACAGCCCGGTCTACGGGAAATACGAGGAGCATATCGATCGCGAGAGTGCTCACGAGATCCTGACCAAGCGCGCTGACAAGGCCACTGAGGAAGCAGGCGCTGGAAGCGGCGGCGGTTGGGGCGACATCATCTTCGGCGGCGGGGGAACCGGTGCCGACGGCAAGCCCAAGGGCCGCCCGCGCCAGGGCATGGGCGAGATGATCGGCAAGGATCTCCAACGCTCCATCTCGCGGACCATCGCAACCACGATCAAGAACATCATCGTCAAGTCCATCACCGGGCGCAGCCGATAGCTGCGCCACACCTGTCGAGTGCGTGAAGGCGTAAGGGTGCAGCGTCACGATGCCGGAAATCGAAGGGCGACCTCATCCAAGCTTTAGGAAATCGACATGGCACGCATCCTCATCTGTCATGTGCCAAAGGACGGGAGCATAGCGAGAGACTTGGGCGCCGCGCTCATGGGGCGCGGCCATTTCGTGTCTTTTGACGGGGAACCTGATACGCCCCGCCCCGACCGCTCCTCCCGCTTGCGGCAGTTCGAAGCTGTGATCGTCATCTGGACGGAAACCTCGGTACAGAACGCCGGGCTTTCCGAGATCGCGCGCGAGGCGATGCCTCTGAACCTGCTCGTGCCCGCGCGCTCCGAGGACCTGTCGGCGTCTCGCCTGCCGCTGATGTTTCGCAAGCTCAACATGCTCTCGCCGCGCGACGTCGACGGCATCTCGCGTGTGATCGCGCGGCTGAGCACCGCCGCCGCATCGCTGCGCGACATGAGCGAGCGCGACGCTGCGCGCCGCGCCTCCGCGTCGGAGACGCCGGCCGCTTCCGGCGCCGCGCCACAGGCTGAGGCTCGGAGCACCCGCCCGCCGCCGTTGCCGAAGGCTGCCTCGGATCGCGCCGAGCAAGCCCCTATGCGGCAGCCGGATCGGCAGGCCGCGGCGAAGCCGGTTATCGCTGCCGAAGCGGCTGTTCGCGCACGCCCGCTGACAGAGCTTCCCGAAGTCGCCTCGCCACCGGCTCCCTACCCGCCGGCTTCTCGCCCCGACGTGCGGACGCCGGATGAAAGGCGCGACGCCCGCCCGGAGGCAAGGCGAGAGCCGACGCTCGACTGGCCGGCCGAAAAGTGGGGAGCGGGCGCCGAGACGGCAGCCGGCCGCAATCGCTTCGATCAGGATCGTCCCTCGGCTCCGGTGATCACGGCGGATGATCTCGCCAAGGCCGTCGAAGCCGGATTGCTCGTCCACCACATTCCCGAAGCCATGTGGCTCGGCGCGCCGACGACCGTCGAGCTGACCCTCGGCCGCGAGATCTTGGCGGGCCTGATCCAAGCCGAGGTCGTGCACGGCGGCGTGGGCACCGAAGACCGTCAGAGCGTCGAGACGCTGTCCGTCAGTCTCTACGGCAATTCCGAAGCCTTCGAGATCGAGCGCCAGTCGGAACGCACGCAGTTCGTGAGCGCCCGTTACGCGAACTCGGCGCGCGATCCGGTTACCTTCGGCCGCTGGGCTTGGCTCGTGACGCCGCGCGCGGCCGGACCGCAGGAGCTAGTGGTACGGGTTTCCGCGCTGCTCCGGGATCGCCACGGCGTGCCGGCGCCGGTCGCACTTCCCGACCGCCGTTTTTCGATCGAGATCCAAATCCCCGAAGGCGAGAACCTCGTCTCCGCGCTAGCAGGCTGGTATCGCCGCTAATTCGTTTGGCGCCCCGCCAAAGAAAAGCGCGGGAACTTGCGATCCCGCGCTTCAGAAATCCGGACCGGAGCAGCTTTACGCAGCCAGCTCCTCGACGTGCTCCCAGTTGACCAGGTTGTCGAACCAGGCCTCGAGATACTTCGGGCGGGCATTGCGATAGTCGATGTAATAGCTGTGCTCCCACACGTCGACGCCGAGGATCGGCTGCGCGCCGTGCATCAGCGGATTTTCGCCATTCGGCGTCTTGCTGACTTCGAGCTTGCCGTCGCGGATCGCGAGCCACGCCCAACCAGAGCCGAACTGCGTCGTGCCGGCGTTGATGAAGTCGGCGCGCACCTTATCGAAGCCGCCGTATCCATCGACGAGCTTCTGGACCGATGCAGGAAGCTTGTTGCCGCCGCCGCCCTTCTTCATCCACTGCCAGAAGTGGAGGTGGTTGTAATGCTGGCCGATGTTGTTCACGAGGCCGGCGTTCTTGCCGTCATAGGCCGCTTTGCAGATCTCCTCGATGGACTTGCCCTCGAGGCCCGACCCGACGATCAGCTTGTTGCCGTTGTCGACGTAAGCCTGATGGTGCTTGTCGTGATGGAACTGCAGCGTCTCGGCCGACATAAAGGGGGCGAGCGCGTCATAAGCATATGGAAGATCGGGGAGTTTGAAGGTCACGGGGCGTACTCCGTCTTGAGCGGCAATTATTCGCCCAATGCCTACCGGCTCAGGAGGTTCCATTCAAGCTTTGTAAGCGAGATGACGTAGCCCGGGGAATTTTAGAGGGGGGGGGAGGGGTGCACCGACCCTGAACGATGCACCCCCGTGGATCACGCCGGGGAAGATAGGATCTCAGGGTAAGGTCAACGTTAGGCCCGGCCCGCTGAACGGGTTCTGAATGCCATATTCATCTGCCGTTCAGGCTTGTGGCGATTTTGCGCCAAAAGCACCAGATAACGCCTTGAAGCGCCTGCGAGCGACGGAAGTATCCGGAAAGTCCGTCTTCCATTACGAGTATAGGCACACCCTCAGGCGGACCGGTTCAACTTATGAAAAGACGTTTCAGCTCCCTCTTTACGCTGGCGGTCCCTGTAGCCGCGGCCGGGCTTGCCGCGGTTTGGATGCTGGGGCCCGTGTCCACGTCCGGCGCGGGAATGGTTTACGACACCCTCCCCGCCGCGAAGGGCCAGATCCGCAAGATCGTCTCGACCGCGGGGCCGGTTCGCGCGCTCGTGACGGTTAGCGTGGGCTCGCAGCTCTCAGGCCAGGTGGACGAGGTGAGGGTCGACTTCAACAGTGAGGTCAAGCCGGGCGATATCCTGGCCACGCTCGACTCCAAGACCTTTTCCGCCAAGGTCGCACAGGCCAAGGCCGACCTTGTCGCCGCCGAAGCCGCGCTCGCCAACCAGGAAGCAGCGACGAACAAGTCCGAGGCCGTGCTGCAGGCTGCGGAAACCAATGTCGCGCGGCAGCAGGCACTGGCCGAGAAGCGCCTCTCGCCACAGCTCACCTATGAGACGGCCCTGCGTGACCGGGATGTGGCCAAGGCCGATATCGCGGTTATGGAAGCCCAGGTCGCGAGTGCGCGCGCCACCATTCAGCAGCGCCAGGCGTCCCTTGACCAGGCGACCATCGATCTCGAGCGCGCCGAGATCCGCTCGCCGATCGACGGCACGGTCATTTCACGCACTGTAGATCCGGGACAGACCGTGGCCGCGAGCCTGCAGGCGCCCGAGCTGTTCAAGATCGCCCAGGATCTTTCGCGCATTCGTATCGAGGCCCAGGTCAACGAAGCCGACGTCGGCGCAGTCGGCGAAGGCAACACCGCGACCTTCACCGTGGATGCCTACCCCGACCGCCAGTTTGAAGGCCGCGTCACCCAGGTACGCCTCGCGGCAACCGAGATCAGCAGCGTCGTGACCTATACGGTGATCATCGAAGCCGACAATCCCGGTCGCAAGCTGTTCCCCGGCATGACGGCCAACGTCGTGATCCTGTCGGCGACACGGGACGGCGTGCTGCGCATCTCGAACGACGCGCTTCGCTTCAAGCCCAAGATCGCGGCCGCCGAAACGCAGGCGCGGGGCGGAGATCGCGGCGCAGGCGGCGCAGGCGGTGCAGGCGATCGCACCGGCCGCATGGTTGAGCGGCTCAAGACGGAAGTCGAGCTGACCGACGAGCAGCAGGCCGCCGTCAAGCAGGTTCTCGAAAAGCTCGGCCAGGAAGCGCGCGAAAGCAGCCAGGGCAGCTTGATGGGAGGGCCTAGCGATCCGAGTGCATTCCGCCAGAAGGCGACGGCACGCATCGAGCAGGCGCTCGGCCCGACCTTGACGGAAGGGCAGCGGACGAAGTTCCAGCGCTGGAAGGACGGCCGCGAAACGACCCGGTTTGCGACGGTGTGGGTGCTTGGCGCGTCCGAAACGCCTGAGCGCCGAAGCATCCGCACCGGCATCGCCGACGACCAGTTTACCGAAGTGCTCGGCGGCGATCTCAAGGAAGGCGAACGTGTGATCGTCCGTGGCCGGGATCTGAAGTCATGACCGTGATCGATCGCCCATCTGCCGGCGATCGTCCCGCGCGGGCCTCCGCCGGGCCGCCGGCTGCGGCGCTGATTTCGGCGCATGATTTGAGCAAGGTCTATCGCGTCGGCGAGCAGGATCTCGTGGCGCTCGACAAGGTGACGCTTGAGATCGCAGCCGGGGATTTCGTCGCCATCATGGGGCCGTCCGGCTCCGGCAAGTCGACAATGATGAACCTGATCGGCGCCCTCGATGTGCCGACGTCGGGCAGCCTCCGCCTCGATGGGCGCGACATCGGAACCTTGTCGGCCGACGATCTGGCCGATTTGCGCAACCGCTCGATTGGGTTCGTCTTTCAGCAGTTCAACTTGCTGCCGCGCACGTCCGCGTTGCGTCAGGTCATGCTGCCGTTGCTCTACGCACATCCCCGTCCCGAGAACGGCGAGGAGCTGGCGCGCCGGCGCCTTGAGCAGGTCGGGCTCTCCGCGCGTATGGATCACACGCCACGGCAATTGTCGGGCGGCCAGCAGCAGCGCGTGGCGATCGCCCGCGCGCTCGTGAACAACCCGAAAATCCTGCTGGCCGACGAGCCGACCGGTGCCCTCGACAGCAAGACGTCGGAGGAGATCATGCAGGTGTTCACGGATTTGAATCGCGAGGGCATCACTGTCGTTCTGGTCACTCACGAGCCCGAAATCGCGCTGTGGGCCGGCCGCCGTATCACCTTCCGCGACGGACGCGTGATCGACGATGTCCGCCAGACGCCAATTACCGAGGCGCCAATCACCGAGACACCTGTCGCCGGGCCTTCGCCATGAACCTTTGGGATTCGATCCTGATCGCGGTCGGCGCGCTACGCGTCAATCTCCTGCGTTCGGTGTTGACCACGCTCGGCATCGTGATCGGCGTCGCTTCCGTCATTATCCTCGTGGCCGTCGGTACGGGCGCTTCGAGCGAGGTCGACCGGCAAATTAAAGCGCTGGGCACCAACATGCTGGTGGTGTTTCCGGGCTCGAGCCGGGTCATGGGGCGCTCTCAGGGCGCGGGCACCGACATCCCGCTTTCCGAAGGCGACGTAACCGCCATTCGCGACAAGGTGCAGGGCGTTTTGGCGGTGTCTGGCCAGATCCAGGAGACGGCCCCCATGGTGCGGGGCAACGCGAACTGGACAACAACCATAAGCGGCGTTCACGCCGAATACGGCTTCGTGCGGGATTGGCCGGTCGACAACGGGCGAGACCTCGAGCCGAACGATGTTCGCACCGGAGCCAAGGTCGCGCTGATCGGCAAGAGCGTCGCGAAGGAGCTTTTTCCGGGCGAGAGCGCGGTGGGAGCTGCGGTTCGCATCAAAAACGTCCCGTTTGAAATCGTTGGAGAGTTGTCCTCCAAGGGCCAATCTGCGATGGGGCGGGATCAGGACGATATCGTTCTCATTCCCATTTCCACCGCCCGTGCGCGCATTTCCGGCAAAAGCCAGATCCAGAACGACCGCATCGGCCAGATCTACGTGAAAATCGACACCGGAACCGATCTCGCCGTCGCCCAAGAGGATATTGAAAACCTGCTTCGGCAGCGACGCAAAGCCACCCGTGGCGCCGAAAACACCTTTTCCGTCCGCAATCTTTCCGAGACGATGAAGGCCAGGACTGAGGTCCTTTCGACCATGAGCTATCTGCTGGCCGCTACATCCGTCATATCCCTTATTGTCGGCGGGATCGGCATCATGAATATCATGCTGGTTTCCGTGACGGAGCGCACACGCGAGATTGGCCTGCGAATGGCCGTCGGCGGCAGGCGGCGCGATATCATGATGCAATTTCTTGTCGAAGCGGTTTCCTTATGTCTGCTTGGAGGTTTGATTGGCGTGGTGATCGGTGTTTCGGCTTCCACGATTATTGCTTTCGTGGCGGATTGGCCGGTGCTCGTCTCTCCCGGTGTTCTAGGCGGCGCATTGGCGGCGGCTGCCGCAACGGGGATATGTTTCGGATTGTTTCCAGCTCGTCGTGCAGCCCACCTCAATCCTATTGATGCCCTGCGCAGCGAATAGGCTCTGCCCGGCATTTCTCCGCCTTGAAGATGCATCTGCGGATATTTTTGTGAACAATTTCATTGCGGCCGGAGAAATCACGCCCCAGTAAGTTCTTGTAGCCAGCAGAAGCCGTAATTGTGCGTGGACGTATCATTTCACGACGCTTCATCTTTATCCATTTTGCAGAATTCACATGCGGACTGTGATTTCTCCCTCTATAAACCGCCCACTGGATCTTTCTTTCGCGACCCGCAAGGCGCATCAACGGAGTTACTTATGGCAAGCATCAACTACGATAAAATGTCGGTAAAGGAGCTGACGGATCACATCGCGCGCGCGCAGAAAGCGCTGAATGCCGCGAAGGATCGTGAGCGCTCCGAGCTGAAGCACAAGATCGCGTCATTGGCAGAAAATGCAGGCTTTTCCGTCGGCGAGCTTTTCGGAGCGCGGGGTCGCGGCAAAGCCGTCGCGGTGAAGTTCATGAACCCCGACAATCGCTCGGAAACCTGGACCGGCCGTGGCCGCAAGCCGAATTGGCTTGTCGCGAAGCTGAGCAAGGGCGCGAAGATTACGGACTTCACCGTTTAAGTCCGACAAAAATAGCGTTTTCTAGCGCGCCGCTGTGCATCGTCGAGATGCCGGCGGCGTGTTTGTTTTGAGCGGCGCCGGTTGGGTCGATATGTAAAAATAATCAGCTATCGGTATGTTCTGCGAGATTGCCACAACCCAAAGGAAGTCGAATGCGATCGTGTCGAACGGCGCCGTTAAAGGGTATCGATGTTTGCTCGTCGAAACATTGAGTTACAAAAAACGCCTTGCGTCACATCCTAAGTATATTTTCGGAATGGGATTTCATGGGTAAGCGCAAAACGGCGCGAAAGCTTGGAAATTGGAGCGCGCGCTGGGCTGATTTCACCCAGATGAATGCAGCGTCCATATTCCAACCGTGCGCCCGAGTTTAAGCTGTGCACCCGAACGACGCGCCGAAAGCTCCCGTGCGCGGAAGCGTCACAAAATGGCCCGCATTCGGATCATCGTTCACCGTGCCGGCAGCGATTTAGCACTCGCTGCTTGACACTGCTAGCAGTGATCCACATATAGGCGCTGCGTCTGCCTGCGTGCCGCTCGAGCACCTGTAGCGCGTGCAACCCTGGGTCGCGCCCCTGGCTGCCCAGGGATTTTTCGCTGCACAAGATCAACCATTCTCATCATGAGGTTTTCCCCATGAAATTCCGTCCCTTGCATGACCGCGTTGTCGTAAAGCGCGTCGAGGAGGACGCCAAGACCGCTGGCGGCATCATCATTCCGGACTCCGCCAAGGAGAAGCCCCAGCAGGGCGAAGTCGTTGCCGTTGGCCCCGGCGCTCGCGACGAGCAGGGCAAGATCGCGGCACTCGAAGTGAAGCCCGGCGATCGGGTTCTGTTCGGCAAGTGGTCCGGCACCGAAGTCAAGATCGACGGCGAAGACCTCCTGATCATGAAGGAGAGCGACATTCTCGGAGTTCTCGAAGGCAAGGCATCGGCCAAGAAGGCTGCGTAAGCAGACGAGCCGCCCTTTCGCGTTTCCCCCCAATTTCTGACGGAGTGCCACACATGGCAGCTAAAGACGTAAAGTTTTCTCAGGACGCTCGCGAGCGCATGCTGCGCGGCGTTGATATTCTCGCCAACGCCGTGAAGGTGACCCTTGGCCCCAAGGGCCGCAATGTCGTGATCGAGAAGAGCTTCGGCGCCCCACGCATCACCAAGGACGGCGTAACCGTCGCCAAGGAGATCGAGCTCGAGGACAAGTTCGAGAACATGGGCGCGCAGATGCTGCGCGAAGTCGCCTCGAAGACCGCTGATCTGGCCGGCGACGGCACCACCACCGCGACCGTTCTCGCCCAGGCGATCGTCAAGGAAGGCGCCAAGTCGGTTGCAGCCGGCGCCAACCCTATGGACCTGAAGCGCGGCATCGACATCGCTGTCCAGGCTGTCGTCGACGAGCTCAAGGCCAAGTCGAAGAAGGTCACCTCCAACGACGAAATCGCCCAGGTCGGCACCATCTCCGCCAACGGCGACATCGAAATCGGCGCCAAGATCGCCGAGGCCATGAAAAAGGTTGGCAACGAGGGTGTCATCACCGTCGAAGAGTCGAAGAGCCTCGAGACCGAGCTCGACGTCGTCGAAGGCATGCAGTTCGACCGCGGCTACCTCTCGCCCTACTTCATCACCAACGCCGACAAGATGATCGCGGAGCTCGATAGCCCGTACATCCTGATCCACGAGAAGAAGCTCTCTGGTCTCCAGGCCATGCTGCCGGTGCTCGAAGCTGTCGTTCAGACCGGCAAGCCGCTCCTCATCATCGCCGAAGACGTCGAGGGCGAAGCGCTTGCGACCCTCGTCGTCAACAAGCTGCGCGGCGGCCTCAAGGTCGCGGCCGTCAAGGCTCCGGGCTTCGGCGATCGCCGCAAGGCCATGCTCGAGGACATCGCGATCCTCACCGGCGGCACCGTGATCTCGGAAGATCTCGGCATCAAGCTCGAGACCGTCACCCTTGACATGCTCGGCCGCGCCAAGCGCGTGACGATCGACAAGGAAAACACCGTGATCGTCGACGGCGCCGGCAAGAAGGGCGACATCGAAGCCCGCGTCAAGCAGATCAAGGCTCAGATCGAGGAAACCTCGTCCGACTACGATCGTGAGAAGCTGCAGGAGCGTCTCGCGAAGCTTGCTGGCGGCGTTGCCGTCATCAAGGTCGGCGGCGCGACCGAGGTCGAGGTCAAGGAGCGCAAGGACCGCGTCGACGACGCTCTCCATGCAACCCGCGCTGCCGTCGAAGAGGGCATCGTTCCGGGCGGCGGCGTCGCGCTGCTTCGCTCGATCAAGGCTCTCGATGCGCTGAAGAGCGAAAACGAGGACCAGAAGGTCGGCATCTCGATCGTGCGCAAGGCCCTCCAGGCTCCGGCGCGCCAGATCTTCCAGAACGCGGGCGAGGATGGCTCGGTCGTGGTCGGCAAGATCATCGAGAACAACAAGTATGCCTACGGCTACAACGCCCAGAGCGGTGAGTACGGCGACCTCGTGGCCGCTGGCGTCATCGATCCGGCGAAGGTTGTCCGCTGCGCGCTTCAGGATGCGGCCTCCGTTGCCGGCCTCCTGATCACGACGGAAGCCATGGTTGCCGACAAGCCGAAGAAGGACGCTCCCGCAATGCCGATGGGCGGCGGCGGAATGGGCGGCATGGGCGGAATGGACTTCTAAGTCCCCGTTCCCATCGCACTGCATTGGGAAAGGCCGGAGCCAACGCTCCGGCCTTTTTCCATTCTGGCCGGGGTTGTTTGCGAGGGATCAAACGCTAAATGCAAGATCATGGCACGATAGCCGTTGTTGACCCCAGAGATCAGCGGAGATTGCTATGCTAGCGATGGAGATCGAGGAGCACGCCCGCAAAATTTTCGAAGTGCAAGGCACGAAAGCGATTGCCGAGGCGGCCCAGAAAGCCCTGATTTTCGAGGAACAGGGGGCCAAGGAGCAGGCAGCGACGTGGCGGCGAATAGAGGCTGCAATGCGTCGTATGCAGGGTCCCCGTGTGAAATAGACAACCAGCGAAATAGGCAAGAGGCAGCAGGCAACCGGCAAGAAATACAATCGACGTCCTGCCTGCTGCCAGTTGCCCCCTTAGCTTCTATTCGCCTTGACGAGATCGGAGAGCGCGTGCGCGAGCCGAAGCTCGTCCTTCGGAAAGTCCTCGGCGATCCACCAGTCCTCGAATGCGCGCATCACGCGCCCGATGGCTGGCCCTTCCGCGAGCCCACGATCGAGAAGCTCCGAGCCGCGCACCGGAAGCTGCGGCGCTCTCCAGCGGTTCGGCAGCAGGAAACGCTCGAGCCAGTGCGAGCTGTCGGTGGCGGCACCGCTGCGCGCCCAGGCCATCAGCACGCCGTCGCGGAAGGCGTCCACGCCGAACCGGTAGAGAAATGCGCGCGCCGCGCGTTCGGCGTTGTCCGGATCGAACGCCGGATCCGGAAAGGCGAGCCGTTGCAGCCGCTCGGTCTCGGTATTCGAAAGCCTGAGCCGAGTCCCCAGTCCGCCGAGCGAGCGGCCCGGCCGCGCGCCCGCCAGCGCTGCGAGCCCCAGCAGGGGATCGGGATCGCGCCCGAGAGCTACTTCGATGGCGGAAAGCCGATCGAACTGCGTGACGTCTCCCGAAACGCCGATCAGGTTTTCGATGAGCTTGGCGTCGTTCATAACGGCCACGACCGCGACGGCGCGCTTAGCGGCGAGTAGCCTCAAAAGCTCCGCGCGGATCCGCTCCGCTGAAAGCTGTTCGAGCCCCGCGGCCAATGCGATCGAGGCTTCGAGGCCGCCAGGATCGGGCGGCCCCTCCGCATAGTCCGCGGTGAAGCGGAAGAAGCGGAGAATGCGCAGATAGTCCTCGCGGATTCGATCCTGTGCGTCGCCGATGAAGCTGACGCGACGCCCGACCAAGTCGCGATAGCCGCCGAGCGGATCGTGCACGGTGCCCTCTGCGTCGCAGTAGAGCGCGTTTATCGTGAAGTCGCGCCGGCGCGCATCTTCCGTCCAGTCGGTTGTGAACGTCACCCGCGCATGCCGGCCGAACGTCTCGATGTCGCGGCGAAGCGTCGTCACTTCGATCGGCTGATGATCGGCGATTACTGTGATCGTGCCATGCGCGGCGCCTGTCGGCACGGCAGTCAGGCCGGCCGCTTGCGCCAACCGGATCACGTCGCCCGGCTCGGCCGTGGTCGCGACGTCGACATCTTTGACGGGCTTTCCGAGCAGCGCATTGCGTACGGCGCCGCCGACGACGCGTGCTTCGAAACCACCACCCGCGAGCGTGCCGAGCACCCTGCGCACAGCCGCACCGGTGAGCCACGAGGCGCCGGCCAGGCTTGGCGGATCTTGATCGTGATCGTCGCTCATGTCGTGTTCCAGATCGCTCCGCGAGGGGTCAGTCGATGTGGCTGGGCTGGATCTTTCCGTCCTTGAAGACCGAAGGCTGGTATTGCTGGCCGGGTTTCCCGCCGGAGGAGCTGCCGAAGAAGGTGAGCGTGACAATGACGAGGAAGGCCCCGCTCACGAACAACCATACGAGCGGCGCATCGTTGAGAATGCTCCCGAGCGAGTTCGCCTTCTCGCTATCGTCGTCCGCCGTACGTCGGGCGCGCGTGAACAGGATCCAGGCCGCGTAGATGAGGGTCGGAAGCAGGAACAGCAGCAGGTTCTCGAAAACCGTACGAATCATTGTGCGAAGAGCCTCTGATGCATGTTGCGGAGAATACCGGCAGTTGCGCCCCAGATGAAGCGATCCCCGAAGGGAACGGCAAAGAAATGCCGTTCGCGTCCGCCGATAGTGCGGGTATGGCGCTGATAGTTGGCTGGGTCCATCAGAAAGGGCAGAGGCACTTCGAAAGTATCGGCAACCTCGTTGCGGTCGATCGTCAGCGGTGCACCGGGTGCAACCAGAGCAATGACCGGCGTGATGCGAAAGCCGGTTCCCGTTAGATAGGTATCGAGCGTGCCAAGCGGTTCCACAAAACTGGGATCGAGACCGATTTCCTCGTGCGCTTCCCGGAGCGCGGTTGCGAGCGGATCCCTGTCGTAGGGCTCGGTCTTGCCGCCGGGGAACGCGATCTGGCCGGCATGCGCGGCGAGATGCGGAGTGCGCTGGGTGAGAAGCAGAGTGAGGACGGGGCGGGCGAGGACGGGAATGAGAACCGCCGCTGGTCGCGCTGCCGCGAGGGCTTCCGCCAGCGGTGCCTTGGACTGCGTGCCATCGGCACTCTCAAGAAATTCGGGGTTAAGGTCGAAGTCGCTGGGTGAATGCGCTTCCTTTCTTTCGTCGTTCGCCTCTTCCCCGAGCACCCGCCGCGCAAGGACGCGAAATCCGGTGGGACTGAAGGCATCTGATGCGAGGAGAGCGTGATCCATGGGAATGTCGTAGGGCCTTGGCGCGCGGGATGCGAGAGAATAGAGCTAGCGCCCATCCCGTGAATGAACGGAAGGTAGAGCGCCTCGGGGCCGAAAACAGGGGCGCGAGCCCGTCAAGGCCCATGCTACCGCCCCATTCTGGTGGCATCACAGCGTTTTTTCGACGGGCCGGCACTTCTGTCCGGCCAATGAAATGATCGCAACCCGCTTATTGCGTTTCCATCGAGCCTGGAGCCGGCTGGGAAAAACGAAGGTTGCAGCGAGTCAATGAAAAGCGGAAATACGTGAACCGCTTTCTATCGAAGGATTCGAACGCGATGATCGGTTTCCCGGTGATGTTCGCTCCCGGCCTGCAGCGCCCCACGTCCCCGGTTCGCATGCAAAAGTTCCGCAGACAGGGAGCTCTCCGACGCGCCCGTTGGTTGATGCTGGCGCTGATGGCATTTGCCGGGCTCGTGCTCGCAGCGCCCTTCGGAGCAGCGACCGCCGCGCCCAAAGCCCAGGAAGCTTTCCTGAAGACGCTGTCCTCTGCCGATCGCGCTTTGTTCGAAGAATACCTTTCGGCGAAAACCCTGCACGATTTCAAGAGCGACGCCTATTGGCGCGAGGTGACGGACAAGCGTGCTCTGCGGCGCGGCAAGAAAGGGCGCGGCGAGGCGATTGTCGCCAAGGACTACGTGAAGACCTTCCCGCCCAAATATGCAGGGCCGGAGCTGCCTGCGGCACTCGCCAAGCGCTGGGAAGTTTTCCAGGCAGCCGACGACGAGAAGAAGGACAAGGAGCCGCCGAAACCCAAGCCGGGGATTGCCGAGTTCCTCGCCTATTCGGTGGACGAGTACAATTTCACGCCCGATCGAATTCCCGAGCGCGAGTTCAAGCTGCGTTATGCGCGCGAGGCGACGCGGCTGGGGCTGACCGGCGATCAGGTCGTGCGCGTTTACGCACTCGAGACCAGCGGTCTTGGAACCGCCGACATGATCTCCGGTATTCATCCGATCAAGAAAACCGGAACGCCGATCTCGACGGCCGTAGGGTACGCCCAGCTTCTCGTGGCCAACACCACCGATGAACTCGTCAAGCACGGGCCGAAGTTTCTCGCCCGCCTGAAGGACATGGCCGGCGATCGCAATTACGATTCAGCGCGCCGGCGCGCGCTTGCCGACAAGCACGACAAGCTCGCCGCCATGTTGAAGGCCGCCCGCTCCGTGCCGCACCGCTGGGATGCGCATGTCGCCTTTGCTCGCACCAAGCGAGGCATGGGCATTCACGCCATCAATCTCGACGGCGACATTGGCCCCTGGCTGCAGGTGGTGAAGCTATACGGCCTAAAGGAGATGGCCGAGAAGGCGGGCATCGCCGCGTTGACCGGCGCCGAGATCGAGCTGATGAACCTCGCAGGCCCCGGCACGGGGCTCGAGATGATGCGGCCCGCGGCCCGCGGCGCGCCGACACCGAACTTCTTCGAGCGCAGCGCTTATTTCCGCAACACCATTGTGCGCGACAAGACCAGCGCCGAGCTTCTGGTCGCACTCGACAAACGCATGGACACCAACCTCACCAACTCGGGCGCCATCGAGTTCGCCGAAGCGTTCCGGGAAGCCTCCGCAGAGGTCGCGTCCGGCCGCTAGCGGCTACTCGAAAAGTGCCGGCGTCTTCCGGAAAACGATCGGAATGACAAAGGTGTCGCCGGCCACGCTGGGGGGCGCCGGCGCGAATGGCTGAGCGCGGTCGATCACCAGAAAAGCCATCGCATCTAGGAACGGATTACCGCTACTTTTTGCGACTTTTATCGAGGAGAGCTGCCCCGATCGCATAACGCGGAACGCGACATGGACCGTTCCGGTGCGCCCCTGGGTGGGGGCGAAAGCCGTTCGGGACGCAATCCGAGCGTAAATGTAGCGGGCATACTCGGTCTTCGTTGCAGTTTGGGCCGCCGGCAGCTTCTTCGATTTGGTCTGCGCGACTGCAGTGCCGGGACCAAGAAAGACACCGTGAGCAAGCAAAACGAACGCGAACGCGAACGCGGCGATGACCCCACGCATTAGCCCCCCCAAGAACAGCCCCCAATTATTACAAAAATAGTCAGCAATAAGCCTGTCTGTCAAATCGGGGACACGTTTGGGAGCTGAGTGCGTGCGGGATCAGAACGTCACGGCCACTTCACCACCGGTGGCAAGGACGACAGGATGCTGTCCACGTTCCCGCCGGTCTTGAGCCCGAACACGGTGCCACGGTCGTAGAGCAGGTTGTACTCCACGTAGCGCCCGCGCCGGATCAGCTGCTCCTCGCGGTCTGCCTCCGTCCAAGGCATCGTGTAGTTGCCGCGCACCAGCATCGGATAGACGCGCTGGAACGCACGGCCTACGTCCTGCGTGAACGCGAGCGCAGCGTCCCAGCCGCCCTGCTCCTCGGTTGGTGTCAGGTAATCGTAGAAGATGCCGCCGATCCCGCGCGCTTCCTTGCGGTGCGGAAGATAGAAGTAGTCGTCGCACCATTTGCGAAGCTTCTGATAGTCGGCGATCGCCTCGTGCGCAGCGCACGCGCCATACATGGTGGCGTGGAACGCGAGGCTGTCGGCATCCTCCTCCTTGCGCCGCCGTTCGAGAACCGGCGTGAGATCCGCGCCGCCGCCGAACCACCACTTGCTGGTCACTACCATGCGCGTGTTCATGTGCACGGCCGGCACGTTCGGGTTCTGGGGATGGGCAATGAGCGAAATGCCCGAGGCCCAAAAGCGGGGGTCTTCCTCCGTCCCGGGGATCTGCTTGCGGAACTCGGGCGCGAATTCGCCGAACACCGTGGACGTGTGCACGCCGACCTTCTCGAAGACGCGCCCCTTCATCACGCTCATCTTGCCCCCGCCGCCCGGCGCCCCGGTATGGTCGGTGCGCTCCCAGGGCGTCTGGACGAAGCGGCCGGCCGGCTCCGTGCCCAGCTGGGCCGTTTCGGGAAGATCAGCCTCGAGTCTTTCGAAGCTCGCGCAGATCTCGTCCCGGAGCGTCTGGAACCACGCCTCGGCCGCGGATTTCCTCGTTTCGATGTCGGGAGCCGTGTCGGCCATGGTTGTCTTTTCCTTAAGCGTGGCCCATGTGAGGGGATACGGAGGGGGTGTCATCGTTTGGGCATGAATGCCGGTTAGCGCATACCCCGATCCAGGAGAAACGAGAAGGGGTTTGCGCCACGGAGAGCGGCTGCGGGCTCGCGACAAAATCGTTTGAATAGCTAGAAAGAGCCCGATGTTTCGTTGGTTTGAGACCCGAATAGACCCGTTCGCACCGGCGCCGGAAGGCCGTCCGCCCGCGAACGTCGCGGCGTTTTACTGGTACTACATCAAGCCGGTCTGGCGCCCGTTCGCCGTGCTGCTCGTGATCGGCTTCTTCGGATCGCTGATCGAGGTCTTGCTGATGGCCTTTGTCGGCAATCTCGTCGACATGATGCGCGCCGCCAGCACGCCGCAAGCCTTCTTTTCCGAAAACGCGACGACGCTGGTGGTCATGGCGCTCGTGGCGGTGGTGGCACGGCCTGCGGCGTCGACCATCCATGATTTCGTCAAGAACCAGATGATCACCCCGTCGGTGACGACGCGCATCCGCTGGCAGACGCACACGTATGTGCTGCGCCAATCGCTGGCCTTCTTCCAGAACGATTTTGCCGGCCGCATCTCGACCCGCATCATGCAGACCGGCGCGTCGCTGCGCGATTCCGTCGTGCAGGGCGTGGACGCCATCTGGTACATGGCCGTGCACGTCGTCGGCGCCCTCATCATATTCTGGGAGGCGGATGCGCGCCTCGTGCTGCCGCTTCTTGCCTGGATCGCGCTCTATGGCGTCGTCATCCGCATATTCGTGCCGCGCATCCAGAAGCTCTCGACGGAGGCCTCGGAGGCGCGTTCCTGGCTCACCGGGCGCGTCGTGGACAGCTTCACCAACATCCTGACGGTGAAGCTTTTCGCCCACGCCGAGCGCGAGGAAGCTTATGCCAGGGAAGCCATGCAGGCGCATCTCGAACGCCACCAGGCGTCGCTGCGCAACCTCACTGTCATGGAGTTCGTGCTCTATACGCTGAACGGCGCGTTGCTGGTGTCCATCGCCGGTCTCGCGCTTTGGCTTTGGAGCCACGACGCCGTCAGCATGGGCGCCATCACCGTCGCCATGACGCTTTCCATCCGCATCATCGCCATGTCGGGCTGGATCCTGTTTACGGTCGCCGGCATCTTCGAGAACATCGGCGTCGTGCACGAGGGCATGCAGACGATCTCGCGCGACTACGAGGTCGTCGACCGTCCCGATGCGCGCGCGCTCGTCGTCCCGAAGGGCGAGATCCGCTTCGATGACGTCCGCTTCCACTACGGCAAGGTGAAGAGCGTTCTGGAGAACATCTCGCTCACCATTGCGCCGGGCGAGAAGGTCGGCATCGTGGGCCGATCGGGTGCCGGTAAATCGACGCTCGTCAACCTTCTGCTCCGCTTCTACGACGTGGAGGCAGGCCGCATCCTGATCGACGGCCAGGACATCTCGGAGGTCAAGCAGGAGAGCCTGCGCGCCAACATCGGTCTCGTGACGCAGGACACCTCGCTCCTGCATCGCTCGGTGCTGGACAACATCCTCTACGGTCGTCCCGAGGCCGGCGAACCGCAGGCCATTGCTGCCGCCAAGCGCGCCCACGCGCACGAGTTCATCCAGGGACTCGAGGATATGAACGGACGCACCGGCTACGCAGCCCACGTCGGCGAGCGGGGCGTGAAGCTGTCGGGTGGTCAGCGCCAGCGCATCGCCATCGCACGCGTTCTCTTGAAGAACGCGCCGATCCTCGTGCTCGACGAAGCAACCAGCGCACTCGACAGTGAGGTCGAGGCGGCAATTCAGGAAAGCCTCGAGGAGTTGATGGCGGGCAAGACCGTGATCGCCATCGCCCATCGCCTTTCGACGATCGCAGCGATGGATCGTCTGGTCATCATGGACGAAGGCCGCATCGTCGAGCAGGGCAACCACGCCGAGCTTCTGCGCAAGGGCGGGCTCTACGCCAGCTTGTGGGCCCGCCAGTCCGGCGGCTTCATCTCGAAGGACGCCGCAGAATAGAAAATCCCGGCCTCGTGAGAGGCCGGGATTCGATTGTTTGCTTTCGTGGACCTCAGTACTCCGCCCTCAGCGTCAGGCCGAACTGGCGCTCGTCGCCAATCATGCCGTAGCCGGGCGAGAGCGGAGGACTGTCGTTCCTTTCCACGGCCGTGAGATATTTCTCGTCGAACAGGTTCTTGGCGAACACCGTGAGCGTGTAGTTCTCCCACTCCCAGCCTGCTCGCGCGTCGACAACCGTATAGCTATCTACGTACTGCGTTGGGCTGTTGTCGACATCTCCCGTGCTTTGGTAGCCGTCGATGTGGCGCACGTTCGCGCCTACGAACCAACCTTCAGCGGACTTGTACAGTGCACCTGCCGCGAATGTGTAGCCTGGCGCATCTGGATACTCGTTGCCAGAAAAGTCCTGGCCCGGTCCCCGCACGAAGTCGTCGAACTTAGTCTGAAGCAGGCCGAGAGAGGCGAACAGCTGCAGCGGCGGGATCGGACGCCAACGTGCCTCGAACTCTGCACCGTAGGCGTGCGACGAGCCCGCGTTCAGGATCTCACTCACGCGATAGACGTTGTCGAGCACCGTGACCTGCTGGTCCTTGTAGTCGTAGTAGAAGAAATTGGAGTTGAACTCGAGCGTCTTATTCAGCCAGTTAGAGCGATAAGACAGCTCATAGGCATTGAGATACTCGGGAGAAACGGTCGAGCTGCGGAACCCGCCAACCGGGGGAGGGAGCGCGATCCACTGCTGGAAACCCGTCCGGTAGCCCTTGTTGTACGATACGCCGATCGTCTGGTTGTCCGTAAGATCATACGAGATGCCGGCCTTCGGGAGAAACTCGTTAAACGTCGCGTTCGAATTGGTATTGGTAGTTGAGTAGACGTCTCCCAAGTAGGGAAATCCAAAATAGTCGTAGAGCCAGTTGAAGGCATTCATACCAACCCCGTTCTCGTTCGACTTGATCTCATCCCTCAACAACCGGCCACCGGCATTGAAGACCCAGCGATCCCACCGGTAGCGAAGGTCGGCATAGGCCGCAATGGTGGTGGTCTCCATCCCAGCCGTTCCGTTCTGATACGGTAAGGTGATATCCGGCAGCGATGCGCCCCCAAGAAGCGCGGCAACGTCAGGAATTCCCTCCAGGAACGGGATGTGGAGCGATGTATCGTTGAACGCGGAGCGCTCGAACTTGCCGTAGAAGAGGCCGAGCACGCCGGAAAGCCCGTTGCCCTGATTGTCGATCTCGAGCCGCAAGTCCTGCGTAAAATCCGACCCCGAGACATTGTCGCCGTTGCGGATGAGTTCGGCGCCCGCAGCCGTGTAGATCTCTGAAATGGTATCCGCGTACCCGGTCACGCTGCGAAGCGTGAGGCCCCGGCTCAATTCATAGGAGAGGTCGGCAGCGTAGTTCTCGACGGTCCCTTCCCGGAAGTCCGTGAACGAAGACGTGTAATTGAGTTCGCGATCAAGGAAATTGGGGCCGGAAACGATGCCGCTGCCCGGCGCATCGTGCGTGCGCGAGGCGGTGAATAGCGCGCTGAAGCCCGGCAGGCTGTCGGGCTCGATCAAGAGTTTTCCGCGCAGCGTATCGTAGGCGTCGATACCCATGTCCTTGTTCTCGGGATCAGCGTAGTCGATTCCCCGGTCACGTTCGGTTTTGTAGCCCGAGATGCGGAAAGCCGACTGCCCTGCGACGATCGGAGCGTTGAGGACAAACCCTGCGCCATAGAGATCATTGGTGCCAATCGTGCCCTCGACGACACCGCCCAGCTTGTACGTCGGATCGTTGGTCTTGACGATGACAGTGCCGCCGATCGCGTTGCGTCCCTGCAGCGTCGATTGCGGTCCACGCAGCACTTCTACCTGCTCAGTGTCCCATAGCCCGCGTGCACCGCGACGCACCGCATCCGGATTCTGCGTAACGCCATCCACGACGACGCCGATTGCCGGAACGCCTGAGATATGTTGCAGGCCTGTCAAGCCCTCCGCGTTTAAGCCACGTACTGCGAAGCCCGCATTTGGATCCTGCGTTGTGACGACGTTTGCGGCTTGACCAATCGCTTCGTCCAGATCGCGGATCTGACGCTCGGAGATGTCCTGGCCGGTGACGACGGCGACGCTGGTCTGAGTATCGCGGATTGTGCGAACAACTTTCTCGCCTTCCACGACCTGCTGCTCGAGGGCTGCGGGCTGGCTGCCTCCCTGAGGCGCGCTTCTGCGCAACTTCTCTTTCTTGATGTTGCGCTTGGCGGGCGCCTCGACGACGAGGCCCGGAAGCTCGGTGATCTCCTCTGTCGCAGCTGCGGGTGGCTGCGGCGTCGGCGACTCCTGCGCGATGGCGTGCTGCGTCCAGCCGGCGGCAACCGCCAGTGCCAGCGTTGAAATCGTCAATCGAATGGTGCTCACGTCTACCCCCGTAAACATTACTATAATTGTCAACTAATCCGAGGGCGCCGGAAATGTCGACACAAATAGTAATGTTATATGTTGCGGGGATGCAACGAACGGCTTGCAATCATTAGAGAAAAGGTAGGCACACGGAATGAGCTGCGGAAAGTGCGTACGGGGTCTTACGTATGCTGTGGTGGCTGTCCGCGCGTCGGGAAGCTGTCGGGTGCGCAAACGAAGGGCGGCGTTTCAATCAGATTGAAACGCCGCCCCAATTTTTCAGAACAGTCTCGTGCCGCCGATCAGGCGAGATCGAAGCGATCGGCGTTCGTCACCTTGGCCCAGGCCGCGACGAAGTCTGTCACGAACTTTTCTTTCGCGTCCGCGCCGGCGTACACCTCGGCCAGAGCGCGTAGCACCGAGTTCGAGCCGAACACGAGATCGACGCGCGTGCCGGTCCACTTGACATCACCCGTCTTGCGATCGCGTCCCTCGAACACGTCCTTGGCATCGGAAGCAGCCTTCCACTCCGTGCTCATGTCGAGGAGGTTCACGAAGAAGTCGTTGGTGAGCGCACCCGGCTTGTCGGTCAGGATGCCGTGCGTGGACCCGTCCGCGTTGATGTTGATCGCACGCAGTCCGCCGATCAGCACCGTCAGTTCCGGCGCGGTAAGCGTCAGAAGCTGCGCCTTGTCGATCAGCAGAGCCTCTGCGGGCACAGCGTATCGGGCCTTCTGGTAGTTGCGGAAGCCGTCTGCGACTGGCTCGAGGTACGAGAAGGACTCCACGTCGGTCTGCGCCTGCGAGGCGTCCGTGCGGCCCGGCGCGAACGGCACCGTCACGTTGTGACCGGCCGCCTTCGCCGCTTGCTCGACACCGGCATTGCCCGCGAGCACGATCACGTCGGCGAGCGAAACTTTCTTGCCGCCGCTCTGACCCTGGTTGAACTCGAACTGGATGCGCTCCAGCACCTTGAGCACCTTGCCGAGCTGCTCGGGCTGGTTGACGTCCCAATCCTTCTGCGGGGCGAGACGGACGCGAGCGCCGTTGGCGCCGCCCCGCTTGTCGCCACCGCGGAAGGTCGAGGCCGAGGCCCAGCCGGTGCCAACGAGTTCGGAGACGGTGAGGCCCGAAGCCAGCACCTTGGCCTTGAGAGCGGCGGCGTCTGCGTCGTCGATCAGCGGATGATCGACGGGCGGCACCGGATCCTGCCAGATCAGCTCTTCCTTCGGCACTTCCGGTCCCAGATAGCGCGAGCGCGGGCCGAGGTCGCGATGGGTCAGCTTGAACCAGGCGCGGGCAAACGCCTCGGCAAAGGCCTGCGGATTTTGCAGGAAGCGCCGAGAAATCTTTTCATACGCCGGGTCGAAACGCAGCGACAGATCGGTGGTCAGCATGGTCGGCTTGCGCTTCTTCGACGGGTCATGGGCGTCGGGGATGACAGCCTCGGCGTCCTTCGCGACCCACTGGTTGGCACCGGCCGGAGACTTCTCCAGCACCCATTCGAATTTGAACAGGTTCTCGAAGAACGAGTTGCTCCACTGCGCCGGGGTTTGCGTCCAGGTGACGTCGAGACCGCTGCCGATGGCGTCGGCGCCATGGCCGGTGCCGTAGCTGCTTGTCCAGCCGAAACCTTGCGCCTCGAGATCTGCCGCTTCGGGGTCCGCTCCCTTGTGGGATTCGGCTGCCGCGCCATGCGTCTTGCCGAAGGTGTGGCCGCCGGCGATGAGCGCGACGGTCTCTTCGTCATTCATCGCCATGCGCTTGAACGTCTCGCGGATGTCCTTTGCTGCCGCCAACGGATCGGGATTGCCGTCCGGACCCTCCGGGTTGACGTAGATCAGGCCCATCTGCACGGCCGCGAGCGGGTTTTCCAGATCGCGCTCGCCGGAATAACGGCTGTTCGGATTTTTGCTGGGGGCGAGCCAGGTCGTCTCCCGGCCCCAGTAGACGTCCTGATCAGGCTCCCAGACGTCCTCGCGGCCGCCCGCGAAGCCGAAGGTACGGAAGCCCATCGTCTCGAGCGCGACGTTGCCGGTGAGGATCATGAGATCCGCCCAGGAAATCTGCTGTCCGTACTTCTGCTTGATCGGCCACAGCAGGCGGCGCGACTTGTCGATGTTGACGTTGTCGGGCCAGCTGTTGAGCGGAGCGAAGCGCTGCTGGCCGCGGCCGCCGCCGCCACGGCCATCGCCCACGCGGTAGGTGCCGGCGCTGTGCCAGGACATGCGGATGAACTGCGGGCCGTAGTGGCCGAAATCGGCGGGCCACCAATCCTGCGACTCGGTCATCAGCTTGCGCAGATCGTTCTTCAGCGCCTCGTAGTCGAGCTTCTTGAATTCTTCACGGTAGTTGAAGGTCTGGCCGAGCGGATCGGATTTGGACGAATGCTGGGTGAGAAGGTCGACGCGCAACTGGTTTGGCCACCAGTCACGGTTCTGGGTGCCGCCGGTCCCATGCGCCACCGGGCACTTGGCTGGGCCTTTGTCGTCAGTCTTAGCGTCCATGTTTTTCTCCGATCGTGTTCGTAAGTCTGTTCGAGCTGTTCCGAGATCCGATTGGATCCTCGGCGTGAAATTCGTGAGCGTGGGAGCGCGGCGCGCTTGGCGCATAGGCCGACCCGGCGTCGCCGGGTTGGGTCTCATCCGCACCTTCGCGTTGTGGAGCTTCGGGATATCTGCGGCGCCGAGGAACTCACCGATCGCGGCTAGCTGGCCTGGATGCGAGTTGCGCCACGGGAGGCTGCGCACGGCGGACACTTTCTATCCGCGACCGGCGCGCCGTTCGAGTTTGTGAGCATCGTCTTGGGCATGGAGGACCACCTGTTTAGAGATGTTCCAGACAACTAACGGAGCCGAACGATAAGCGCAAATATATTCGACGGATGGACCCGATAGGAAAACCTTATCAAGCTTAGACCGAAGCGCGGATGGGAAAGCGTCAAAATAACGCAAAAAGCGCTTGGTATCCCGTCCTTTAACCGAAAACACATACCTCGTTGTCAGCCTGAGAACTGACGCAGCGGGGTGGTCAAATGAAGGGGATCGTGTTCACAGAGTTTCTTGACTATGTCGCTGCAACGTTAGGGCGCGACATGGTCGATGACATTCTCGACGACTGCAGTTTTCCTCATGGCGGGGCGTATACCGCCGTTGGCACCTACGACTACCAAGAGATGATTGGGCTGGTCGGAGCGCTCTCGAAGCGCGCCGGAATAAAGGTGCCCGATCTGCTGTGTGGTTTCGGCCGGCACCTGTGCGGACGCTTCGCGCATCTCTATCCGGAGTTCTTTCAGAACAAGACCTGCCTGTTCGATTTCCTGGAAAGCGTGAACGGACACATCCACGTCGAAGTCCATAAGCTTTATCCCGACGCTGAGCTTCCGGCCTTCGCCACTCACGCGCGCACGAACGACCACCTCGAACTCGACTACCGCAGTTGCAAGCCGCTGGCTTCGCTCGCCGAGGGATTGATCAAGGGCGCGTCCGACCTTTACCGCGAGCCCATCGCCGTCAGCCAAGAGCGCCGAGAGGACGCAGGCGACGCCTTCGTCAGATTCTCGATCACGCATGCGTAAGGCACATTTTTAATGGACGCCCCTTCCTCCAAGGATCTCCCGAACGATCTGATCCACCGCCTCGAGCGGCGCGCGGAGAGGGAACGCAACGCGCGCATTGCGGCTGAGAAGCTGCTCGAACAGAAATCCCGTGAGCTCTATCTCGCAAACCAGCAGCTGAAATCGCTTGCCGCCGGCCTTGAGGAGCGCGTCGAGGAACGCACACGCGAGCTGGTCGATGCCAGGGAGCAGGCGGTCAAGCTCGCGGAGCGAGATTACCTGACGGGCCTCGCCAACCGGACATGCTTCGTGCGCCTTCTGTGCGAGGCGATCGACAGATGGCACGATGGCAATAGCAAGTTCGCCTTGCTGCTGATCGACCTCGATCGCTTCAAGGAGATCAACGATACGGTTGGCCACGACGCGGGCGACGCCTTCCTTCAACACGCCGCGGCCCATATCAAGAAGTCTGTTCGCGGACACGACGTCGTCGCTCGTCTCGGCGGCGACGAATTTGCCGTGATCTGCAACTATGTCGAAAGCGCGCGCGACGTCGAATGCGTGGCAGAGCGCATCATGGGCGAATTCGAGAAGCCGCTGCACTATCGCAACCGCATTCTGTCGGCGTCTTGCTCGATCGGATTTGCCGTCTTTCCGGACGACGCAGGCAACGTCACCGATCTGCAGCGCTTCGCCGACATCGCGCTCTATCGTTCGAAAGCCGGCGGCCGCGCGGCATTCACCGCATTCAGCCCCACCATGAACGAGGAAGTCCGCCGGCGTCAGACGCTGGAGCACGCGTTGCGAACGGCCGTGCGAGATGGCTCCATCGAGCCTTGGTACCAGCCGATCATGGAAGTTTTGACTGGCGCGCCGGTCGCCGCCGAGGTGCTTGCGCGATGGCGGTTGCCGGACGGCTCGGTGCTGCAGCCTGCGTCCTTCATGAACGTCCTCGAAGAATGTGGCCTGATGCGCGATCTCTTTCGCGGGATCCTGCGGACGAGTTGCACGACGGCGTGTCCTTGGATCGAACAGGGTCGGATCGAGTATTTGTCGGTCAACGTATCGCCGTCGCAGTTCAAGATCGGCTCGCTGGTCCAGGATGTGGAAAGCATCCTCGCGGAAACCGGATTTCCATACCGGGCGCTACAGCTCGAGATCACAGAGGACGCGCTGCTGTCCGATCTCAAGACCATCGGCACGCTTCTGGAAGATCTCACCACGCGCGGAGTACGCATCGCGCTCGACGATTTCGGCAGTGGATATTCGAGCATCGGCTATCTGAGGCATCTGCCGATCCACGCGATCAAGCTCGACCGCTCGCTCACCTGTGATGTCGTGAGCGACAGCCGGGCCCGCGCCATCGTGAGCGCGATCAACGAGATTGCGAAGGCTCTCGGCGTCGGGCTTCTGGCCGAAGGCGTCGAGACGGAAGCGCAGGCCTTGATGCTCGGCCGCGCGGGATGCTCCTATCTGCAAGGCTTTTTGTTCGGCCGCCCTGCTGCTGCGGCGGAATTCGAAAGGCGGATTTCGGTTTCTTCGGCGCGCGCCGCCCAATGGGGCTGATCTAAAGTCGAATGCGCCACGCCTTGAAGGCGTCCAGCCGCCTCGAGAAGAACGCCCGCAGCATCGTAGTCGCGGGCGTCTCTGTTTGAGGGAGGCCAGTCGGAGCGCGGCAACTTGCCGAACAGAACATCGCCGGAAACCGATGCAGGATGCCGCGTCGCGTGGCGCGTGTTCGCGCTTCTGGCTGAAAGAGGAACGCCGAATGCACGTCGGATCTCTCGCAAGCGTGCTCGCACTCGCGGTGGCGTTTTTTGCGCCGCCGGCTTCGGCCAACGAAACGGTTGCTGAGCAGACGCGCAATTCGGCCAACTGGGCGATGCAGCAGGGAGACTACACCGCGCAAAGGTTTTCAAAACTCGACGAGATCAACACGTCGAACGTCAAGCATCTCAAGGTGGCGTGGCAGTTCTCGACCGGCGTCCTGCGCGGTCATGAGGGATCGCCTCTCGTCGTCGGAAGTGTGATGTATCTTCACACGCCGTTCCCCAACAACGTGTTCGCGCTCGACCTCGACAATGAGCAGCACATCCTTTGGAAGTACACGCCGAAGCAGGATCCGTTCGTGCTCTCGGTGATGTGCTGCGACACTGTCAATCGCGGCCTTCAATACGCGAATAACACGATCTTCCTGTATCAGAACGATGCGTCGCTGGTGGCCCTGGATGCGCAAACGGGCAAGGAGAGGTGGAAGGTCTCGAACGGCAATCCGAAGATCGCCGAGACCGGAACCGGCGCACCGATCGTCGTCAAGGACAAGGTGATCGTGGGGGTCTCGGGTGCCGATCACGGGGTTCGCTGCCACGTGACCGCCTACAGCATTGTGGATGGCAAACGGCTTTGGCGCGCCTATTCGACAGGCCCCGACGCTGACATCCTGGTCGATCCGCAGAAAACATTGTCGCTCGGAAAACCCGTCGGCAAGGACAGCTCGCTCAAGACCTGGACCGGTGATCAATGGAAGATCGGCGGGGGCTCGACCTGGGGCTGGTTTTCGTACGATCCCGCGCTCGATCTCGTCTACTACGGAACCGGAAACCCCTCGACTTGGAACCCGTCGCAGCGAGCCGGTCCCGACGGCAAGCCGATCGATCAGAAGTGGTCGATGACCATCTTCGCGCGCAGTCCCGATACCGGCATCGCGGCTTGGGCCTATCAGATGACGCCGTTCGACGAGTGGGACTATGACGGCGTCAACGAGATGATCCTGGTCGACGACATGGCGATCGGCGGCGCCAAGCGGAACGTGCTCGTGCACTTTGACCGCAATGGCTTCGCCTACACGCTCGATCGCGCAACGGGTGAGCCGTTGGTCGCGAAGCCCTACGACAACGATCTCAACTGGTCGACAGGCGTGGTCCTGGACAAGCAGGCGCCGGATTACGGCCGCCCAAAGGTCGTCGCCGGGAAATCGACGTTCCTGAATGGGCCCGACGAGATCACCAAGTACATCTGCCCGGGAGCGCTCGGCTTCAAGAACGAACAGCCCGCGTCCTACTCGCCCTTGACCGGCCATTTCTACATCCCGGCCAACAGCGTCTGCATGGACATGGAGCCGTTCAAGGTCACCTACACGCCGGGGCAGCCATACGTGGGCGCCACGCTGCAGCTCTTTCCGCCCGAGGGCAAATCGAGCACTGGCCGTTTCACGATCTACGACGCCGCCTCCGGCAGCATTGTCAAAACCATCGAGGAGCCGTTCTCGGTCTGGTCTGGGATGCTGACGACCGCCGGCGGTCTCGCCTGTTACGGCTCGCTCGAAGGCTATTTCAAATGCCGCGATCAGGCGGATGGCACGGAGCTGTTCAAGCATCGCTTGCCGTCCGGCTCGATCGGCAACGTCTTCACCTATGCCCACAACGGCAAGCAGTACATCGGGCTGTTTTCCGGCATCGGCGGTTGGGCAGGCATCGGTCTCGCTGCTGGCCTCGACAAGCCCAACGATGGCGCGGGAGCCGTCGGCAACTATGCGGGCCTCAAGTCCTATACCGACCTCGGCGGCACGCTGACCGTCTACACGCTGCCCTGATCAGACAAGAAACAGAGGCGCAAACGAGAAAGGGCGCGGGGATTGTTCCCGCGCCCTTCTTTTTTGTCTAGCGATTGCCGACCCGCTTACATGTCGAAGCCGCCGCCGGCCGGACCATGCGAAGGAGCAGCGTCCTTCTTCGGCGCTTCGGCGATGGCAGCCTCCGTCGTGATCAGGAGAGCAGCGATCGAAGCGGCATCCTGCAGAGCGGTGCGCACGACCTTGGCGGGGTCGATGATGCCCTTCTCGATCAGGTCGCCGTACTCGTCGGCCTGCGCGTCGTAGCCGAAGTTCGCGCCCTTTGCTTCCAGCACGCGGCCGACGACGATCGAGCCCTCGGTGCCGGCGTTCTCTGCGATCTGCCGGATCGGAGCCTGGAGCGCCTTGCGCACGATCGCGATGCCCGCGTTCTGATCCTCGTTGTCGCCCTTGACCGTGATGGCGTTCGAAGCCTTGAGGAGAGCGACGCCGCCGCCCGGAACGACACCTTCTTCAACGGCAGCGCGGGTCGCGTTGAGCGCGTCGTCGACGCGATCCTTGCGCTCCTTGACCTCGACCTCGGTGACGCCGCCGACCTTGATGACGGCAACGCCGCCAGCAAGCTTCGCGAGACGCTCCTGCAGCTTCTCACGATCGTAGTCGGACGAAGTTTCCTCGATCTGAGCCTTGATCTGGCTGACGCGGGCTTCGATTTCCTTCTTCTTGCCGGCGCCATCGACGATGACGGTGTTTTCCTTGGTGATCGTCACGCGCTTGGCGCGGCCGAGCAGGTCGAGCGTGACGTTCTCGAGCTTGATGCCGAGGTCTTCGCTGATCGTCTGCCCGCGCGTGAGAACGGCGATGTCCTCGAGCATGGCCTTGCGGCGATCGCCGAAGCCCGGAGCCTTGACGGCCGCGATCTTGAGACCGCCACGCAGCTTGTTGACGACGAGGGTAGCCAGTGCCTCGCCCTCGACCTCTTCGGCGATGATGAGCAGCGGCTTGCCGGTCTGAACGACGGCCTCGAGCACCGGCAGCAGCGACTGCAGGCTCGAAAGCTTCTTCTCGTGGATCAGGATGTAGGGCTCGTCGAGCTCTGCGATCATCTTGTCGGCGTTGGTGATGAAGTAGGGCGAGAGGTAGCCGCGGTCGAACTGCATGCCCTCGACGACATCGAGTTCGGTCTCGAGGCTCTTGGCCTCTTCGACCGTGATGACACCTTCGTTGCCGACCTTCTGCATCGCTTCCGCGATCATCTCGCCGATCGCTCTCTCGCCGTTGGCGGAGATGGTGCCGACCTGCGCGATCTCGGACGAGTTCTTGACCTTCTTGGACTTCTTGCCGATCTCCTCGACGACCTGAGCGACAGCCTTCTCGATGCCGCGCTTGAGATCCATCGGGTTCATGCCGGCGGCAACCGCCTTCAGGCCTTCACGCACGATGGCCTGCGTCAGCACGCAAGCCGTGGTCGTGCCGTCGCCGGCGAGATCGTTGGTCTTCTGTGCGGCTTCACGGACCATCTGTGCGCCCATGTTCTCGAGCCTGTCCTCGAGCTCGATCTCCTTGGCGACGGAGACGCCGTCCTTGGTGGTGCGGGGCGCGCCGAAGCTGCGCTCGATCACGACATTACGGCCCTTGGGGCCGAGCGTTACCTTGACGGCATTGGCGAGAATATCGACGCCGCGCAGGATCTTGTCGCGGGCCTCGGCGGAAAAGCGAACGTCTTTGGCAGCCATGATGGCAAACTCCAATGGATGAAGAGAATTGGGATGGAGCAGAAAGCAGTCGACGGAGGCCGCGCGTTCGAGGTCTCCGTCGAAAACAGGCGATTGCTTTCTGGGCTTACTTCTCGATGACGCCCAGGATGTCGCTTTCCTTCATGATCAGCACGTCGGCGCCGTCGATTTTGACCTCGGTGCCGCTCCACTTGCCGAACAGAACCTTGTCGCCCTTCTTGATGTCGAGCGGTACGAGCTTGCCGGTTTCGTCGCGGGATCCGGGACCAACCGCGAGCACTTCACCCTGCTGGGGCTTTTCGGCGGCCGTATCCGGGATGATGATGCCGCCCGAGGTCTTGGTCTCGCTGTCTACGCGCTTGACGACAACGCGATCGTGCAGGGGACGAAACGTCATGGGAAATTTGAACTCCGTAGGGCTTGTTGGGGAGGTCGCGCAGAACCGCGCGTAAACCGGCGGCTGGCACTTCATTAGCTCGAGTGCTAGCCGGCTTGGCGGTTCTAGAGGGCCCGTGGCGCGGGTGTCAAGCAAGCCCGATAGAGGAGGATCGGATCTGCTGAAATTCTAGCTAGTGACAACCTTGAGTAGCAACAATTATTGAATTGCAACTGAATCTGATTGAGGTTAATTTAAGATAAGTCAAGGCCGTCATATCACTATCTCAAGAGAACGACCAGAAGGAGATGGCGCCATTGCACAATAATGAGGGTCTAAAAAGCAAACAGGACATCGCAGTCGCGAGGTCGAGAGGCGAGCAGATCGAGTATATGGCCGATCTCATCGTTGAACTTAAGCAAATGGCGCACACGAATAGGCTGGTTACACTTGCGGGAATTCTTGAATTAGCCCACGCCGAAGCGAAGTTGCGCGCCAAGGATGTTATGTAACTATTGTTGAACGGAGCGCGAGACGAGTTGCGATCCGTGCCGCGCAATTTCTCCTGCAAGATCCAATTCCATAAGAAGCACACGCACCACCCGCGCGTTCAGTTCGGTCACGCGCACGATTTCGTCGATGTCGATCGGATGGGGGCCGAGGGCTGCAAGCACCCGGTTGCGCTCCCCTTCGCCCGGTTCCGCTCGAAATGCGAAAGGCCCCTCGGCCTCGGGGCCTCCGCAAGCTTTCTCCGAAGTTTGTCCGGCTCCCACCCAAGCTCGCGAGATCTCGAACGGGGCGCCCGAAGAGGCAGCCTCTGTCAGTCCCACCCCCCGCTGCGCGAGCTGAGGCGCCAGTGCCTCGAGAACGTCCTGCGGCTCCGTTGCGATGGTTGCGCCGGATTTCAGGAGCTGATTGGTGCCTTCGGCCCGCGGATCCAGCGGGTGCCCGGGCACCGCAAAGACTTCGCGACCCTGTTCCCCGGCGAAGCGCGCTGTAACCAGCGTTCCCGATCTCCGCGCCGCCTCGACGACGATGACGCCGAGCGACAAGCCCGAGATCAGGCGATTGCGCCGCGGGAAGTCCTTGGCGCGCGGAACGAAGCCGGGAGGCTGTTCGGTGATGAGACAGCCATCCTCGCCAATCCGCGCCTGCAGACGGTCGTGCTCCGGCGGATAGATGACATCCACGCCTCCCGCGAGCACCGCGACGGTGCCTTTGTCGAGGCTCGCATCATGAGCTGCCGCATCGATCCCGCGCGCAAGCCCTGAAACGATGACGAACCCGTTCGACGCCAGCCCGCGAGCAAAGAGGCGCGAGACCTTCATGCCGGCAGCCGAGGCATGGCGCGAACCGACGACGGCGATGCAGGGGCCCGCGAGCAATTCGGCGCGTCCCTTGATGTAGACCAGCGGTGGCGGCGCATCGATCGCGGCCAGGGCGGATGGATAACCGGGCTCGATGGAAAATACCGGGCGCGCCCCCATCCTGTCGGCGGCACGAAGCTCGGCTTCGGCGTCTTCCGCCGGGCACAGCCGGATGGAGCGACCCGTGCGCCGCGACAGCGCCGGAACTGCAGCGAGTGCCGCGCGCCCCGATCCAAAATGCGCGATGAGCTCACGGAAGGTAACGGGACCGATCTGGCTCGATCGGGTCAGGCGCAGGCAGGCGAGGCGCTCCTCGTCATCGAGCGCGACGACGGGAGCCGGTGCAGCAGCGAAGAGGTCACGCTTTGGCACCGATCTTGGGCTCCTCGCCCTTCAGGAGGCGGCGGATGTTTGCCTCGTGTTTCCAGAGCAGCAGCAGGGTCATGAGAAGAGCGAGCAGAGCTTCGGGGAGATATCCGAGTGCGAACAGGATAGCGGGCGTCGCTACGCTGGCGATGAGAGCGGAAAGCGACGAGTAGCGCGTGGTGACGGCAGTTGCGAGCCAGAGCCCGCAGAAGATCAAGGCGCCGGGCCAGATCAGGCCGCCGACGACGCCGATGTAGGTCGCAACGCCTTTGCCGCCCTTGAAGCCGAGCCAAGCCGGGAAGATGTGGCCGAGGAAGGCCGCGAGCCCGGCGATCAGGCTACCGTCTGTCGCAAGCCCGAAGTGCGCGCCGATCCGATATCCGAGGATCACCGCGAGCGTTCCTTTGAGCGCATCGAGCAACAGGGTGAGCGCGGCAAGCCCCTTGTGCCCCGTACGCAGAACGTTGGTCGCTCCGATATTTCCGGATCCGATGGAGCGGATGTCTCCGAGGCCTGAAAGACGCGTCAGCAGCAGCCCGAACGGGATCGATCCGAGCAGATAGCCGACGGCCGCCGGCAGCAGATACGCCGCGATGGCTTCGAATGTGGAAAGCGGTTCCGGTGTGAGCGTGAACGTGTCCGCGGCCGCCATCGGGGCCGCAATCAGCGAGCCGGCGACGAGCGCGCCGCCAAAGTAGAAGACACTGCTGATCCGATGCATCTGTGCCGCGACCCCGAAGCCGTCCCGTGTGTGAGCTTGAGCACAAGGCTAGTGGCAGTTGCGGGTTACGGCAACCGAGGAGATATCCTCGACCCCGAGGGCAGGGACAATAGAATGCGAGCCGGCGACGCTGTACGCCGCCCGATCAGCCGGCTTGTCCGGCAAGGCCTGTCTTCCGACAAGGTCTGTCTTTGTGACAGGCGAGGATGGCGAGAGAGGAGCGGGATGAGCCGATCGGCGGCACTTCGCTCAGGATGGCGCCACCCCAATCGAGGGCAGCGCTCCGGACTTGGCTTGCTTGCTTCGTGCGCGGGTCCCGACGATACCGCGCACGGGTAGGCAATACCAATCAGCGTGAGCCGCGAGATGTCGTCTGCGGTTCGACGGCAAGGACGATACGCGACAACGACCGCAGGAACGCATCCCGCTGCGTCGGCGCGAGCGCGGCGAGCAACTGCTCGTCGGTCGTGCGGGCAGCCGGTTCGGCAAGACGCAGCGCGTTCTCACCCTTGTCCGTGAGGCGTACCGCGTAGCGGCGTGCATCCCGGCGTGTGCGGCGACGTTGAACGAGCCCGCGCGAGGTCAAGCGCCTTACGATGTCGGCCATCGTCGAGCGATCGATGCCCGTCAGTTCGACCAATGTGGTCTGGCTGGGTTCCTCGCTGTTGGCGATGGCAGCCATGACCGCGAACTGACGCGGCGTAAGCCCCACTTCGCCAACGCTCACGGCAAACATTTCATCTGCACACTGCCCGGCCCGGTGCAGCAAGTGAAGAGCCGACGACATCCGGTCGTCACCAGCATCATGTTTCATATTGTATCGAGTCCTCTTGCTGGGATGCGACCCTCCCAAGACGCGCTCGGGGAAACCCCCTGTTGCCGAACACCCTGCGAAAAGCAGGTCTCACCGTGTACGTCAGACGTTCTTGGAAACGCGCAAACCTGAATATGCTCCTGAAAAAATCGTAATGAGTAGTTCGAAAAATCAGGGAACGTCTTGTCCCTGTGATTATGAATTGAACATGGACCCATCCCGACATGGGCAACCCTTTAGATCAACGCGCACACGAGAACTATTGTTTGCCGGATTTGTCTGCGTGACGAGTGGTCACGCACGCCGAGCGGGTATCACCCAAACGGCGCTGTTACGGTCAATTCCGTCAAGTAAACAGCCACGACGTAATTCCTGCCCGCCTCGCCAGTTCCGCTATGCCGTCTTCAATCAGCAAAAAGGTATCCTTGCTAGCCAATTCCGGCATCCAAGATGCACCGTTGGCTGCCTTCCGATATGGCGCCAACAATGCGGTCCAAGTATCTGTATCAAGTGAGCGTTCAGGAAGCAGACCAGTACTCGAACGTTTGAGTTCAGTCTGCTGACCAATCCATGTATGTGCTGCCTGCCAGATTTCAACACCGGCCGGCAAATTATGACGGGCTTTGAGCTGCGAAATTGCGAGCACGCCGGCTTCGCGTGGATGGGGTCCGATCTCGAGAGTCGCAACACGGACACCCCGCCTAAGGATCGAAAATATGCGACATTTGTCGCGGGCCAGACGGTCGGCGTACTGGTCGGCACAATTCTGCATTGCATGTGCTTCAGCCAGGATTGCCTTTTCGTCGAGCAAAGGCCGGAACGTGAAGCCGCGCGCTTCGCCGGGCAGCAGCCAGGGATCTGCGAGCACGCCCTCCTTGAGCTGAACCACGAGGCGCAACCGGTTCAACCAGCTTTTGGCCGCGCACACGGCGGTGTCGAGCGCCATCACCGGCCGCCAGGGCATCACGATGAGATCGCGGGCAGGGGAGGGCGCGGCATTGGAAAACCAAGCGTACGCCGCGAGGAGGCCGAACAGCCGCTCTGGATCTCCCGGCTCCATGAAGACGGCCTGCTGGGCGAGCCAGAGCGCGAAATAGTCATCGCAGGCTTGCACTCCGAATGCGACCGATCGCAACCAGAACGCACTGTCTTCAGCCGCCGTTGGAAGATGGTTGGTAATGCGCCTGGCGAACGTGTCGGATCTCGGCAGCGCCCCGTGCCAGCCTGCGAAGGCTTCGGGCGGCAGTCGTCTGAGCCACATCGGCAGGTCGAGCGTCGCGGCGACGTCGCGCAGCGCGGCTCCTTCGGCGATCAGAGTGAGCGCTTTCTGTCGGCGCTTTGGCGAACCGCGCAGGCTGGCAAGCGTATGCAGCGCCCCCGGAAACACGATGGCGAGATCCGCGAGGCGTGGCGATGAGCGCACGAGGCGGCGGACGCGTGAACGAAGAGTAGGGTCGAAGCGGCTGAGTAGCGTCTCGATGTCCGCCTGCGCGCCTTCGAAAGGGGCGCCGAGAGAAGGATCCGGATGCTTGGCTTTGCAGCGCATCGGTGCTCATCCAGCCGCAACGTGCCCCCGCTGGGTTGGCGAGAGCAAGGTTCGCTCGCAGTGTGCGCAACCAATACGGCACGCATACGACCCGAGTTTGACCAACGGGAGATGAACCGACTTTTGCGGCGGCGACGGCGTGCGCGATCAGCGCGGCAGAACGCGCATTCTGTCGAGCGCGCCTTGCAGGATCAGCGTCGCTGCCAGCTTGTCAATGACGTCGGCGCGACGTTTCCGGCTGGCGTCCGCTTCGATCAGCATCCGCTCGGCTTCGGCCGTCGTCAGGCGTTCGTCCCACAGCAGAATTGGCAACGGGCTGAGAGCGTTCAGATTGCGTGCGAAGGCGCGTGTGGCTTGCGCGCGGGGGCCTTCGCTACCGTCGAGGTTGACGGGAAAGCCCAGCACGAACCCGGCTATCGAATGCTCCGCAGCGATCTCCAGGAGGCGCTTGGCGTCCAGGCTGAACTTCGTGCGTCTGATCGTTTCGAGCGCTGAACCGATGGTGCGCGTGACGTCGCTGAGCGCGAGTCCGAGCGTCTTGGTGCCGGCGTCGATCGCGATCAGGCGTCCGGGCACGATGAGTTCTTTGAACGCCTCGATATCGCTGAGGGTAACGCCTCTTTGAACGGCTTGGCCGTCGGAGGTCATGGATGAGTTCCGGGATGTATCATGGGCCTACTTATAGCCATTTCCGAGCGCATGCGAACGAAAGGGTTGTGGAGGGATGGATTAACGCCAACGTATCCCTAAGGAAAGGCGCTTCGGCCGATGTCCACTGACAGGGGCCGCCTTCCCGTTTATGGTCCGCGCGACAACGAGATCCGGCCGAGTTTTTTCTGTCCTTGCGAGCCGGGCCAGGCACGGGGGAAAAGTGACGAGACCTTTTGAGACCCAGGCCACTGCCGATCAGAACGCGCCTCGCTCCGAGATCGCCGATCCTGGCTCGGGCGATCAGGCATTTTCCGCCACACGCTGGTTGTTTACGGCGACGACATTCCTGTCCGCCTTCCTGCTGTTTTCCGTCCAGCCGCTGTTTGCCAAGATGGTTCTGCCGCTGCTGGGCGGCGCGCCATCGGTATGGGCCGTTGCGCTGCTGTTTTTCCAAGGCGCGCTTCTGGTTGGCTACCTGTATGCGCATCTGCTGGTACGCGGCGTTCCAGCTGCGTCTTCGGGGTTCGTGCATCTCGCGCTCTCGCTGTTCGCGTTCGCCGCCCTTCCCATCGCCATTCCGGCCGGATGGTCCGAGCCGCCACCCGGCGACGCCTATGTCTGGCAGCTCGGATTGTTTGCGGTCGCGATCGGGCTTCCTTTCGTTGCGATATCGGCCAATGCACCGCTGCTTCAGGCCTGGTACGCAAAAACCGGCAACAGCGACAGCGCCGATCCCTACTTCCTCTATGCGGCCTCGAACCTCGGTAGCCTTTTGGCGTTGCTCGGGTATCCGTTCGTCTTCGAGCCGGCCGTCGGCTTGAAAACCCTGGCGACGTTCTGGACGTTCGGGTTTGCCGGTCTCGTCCTCGCGCTTGCGACCTGCTTCGTGGTGATGCGGAAAGCCGCGGCGGTATCTGGAGCGGCGGTTACAAGTGAGAGCAGCAACACGGCGTTGGCGTCGGGGGTGGAATTCGGCTGGCGCCGCCGTCTCGCATGGGTCGGCCTTGCGTTCGTGCCGTCCGCGCTGCTCACCGCCTTCACGACCCATGTGGCAACCGACGTTGCGTCCGCGCCGCTGATCTGGGTGATCCCGCTCGCCCTGTTCCTGATGACGTTCGTCGTTGTGTTTCGCGAACGCGCGTGGATTCCGCGCTCGATCCTGCTGCCGCTTCACGCGGGAGCGACGATCCTCGCTCTCCTGCAGCTCGCCCAGACGGAAAAGGAGACGTGGTTCTATTCCGCAAGCTTCGGCATTGCCGCCTTCGTCACAGCGACGCTCGTCGCCCATCGCACGCTCTACGAGGCGCGCCCCGCGGCAGCCCGCCTGACCGAGTTCTATCTTTGGATGTCGGTGGGCGGCGTACTGGGCGGGGTGTTCGCAGCCTTGGTGGCGCCGAAGATCTTCTCCGAGGTGTTCGAGTATCCGCTGCTGCTCGCATTGAGCTTCGCCTGCCGGCCGGGCGCCCTAAATCTGGCCCGTGAGAGCCGCAAATCCCTCGCCCTGTTTGGGGTGTTGATCGTGGTGGGCGGCGCATTGATCGCCTGGGGGCCGGACGTCGCAACACGCTATCAGATTGGGTTCGGCGGCTGGGGCTCGACCGCCGGGATTGCGGCGGCCTTCGCGATCCTGGCAGCCGTCGTGTGGCGCCATCCGCCGCATGTTCTGTTGATGGCGGTCGCCATCTACCTGACGGTGACGCTGCTCCCATCTGGTGTTCATCGTGGCCAGGCACAGCGCAGCTATTTCGGTGTCTACCGCGTAATCCAATCGGCCGATGGGCACTTTAATGTGCTTCAGCACGGCACCACGCTGCACGGCGCGCAACGCATCCGCGACGTCTACGGCAACCCGATCGCCAGCACCACGCCCGCGACCTACTATCATCCGCGAGGACCGATGGCGACGGCCGTCCGGATTGCCGGCCGCCTGGCCGCGATGCAGGGCCGAGAGCTGTCGGCAGGCGTGATCGGTCTCGGCGCCGGCTCACTCGCTTGCCACTCTGCGTCCGGCGAGGACTGGCGCTTTTTCGAGATCGACCCGGTGATGGTCGGGATCGCCCAGTCGAAGAACTTCACCTTTCTCGCCAATTGCCAGCCCAAGGCGGATATCGTCATCGGCGACGCCCGGCTGACGCTCGCCAAGGAGAAGGACGAACGCTACGATCTTCTGATTGTCGATGCGTTCTCCTCCGACGCGATTCCGATGCACCTACTGACGGCCGAGGCGATCCGGCTTTACGCGTCGAAGATAAAACCGACGGGGGCGGCCGTGCTCCACATCTCGAACCGCTACCTGGACCTCGAGCAGGTCCTGGCTGCGACCCTTCCGACAGTTGGGGGGCTGCACGGCCTCGTGGTCGAAGATTCGGAGGATGACGGCTATGAGGTGACCGGATCGACGGTCGTCGTGCTGGCTAAGAGCTGGGAGGCGATCGACCCCTACAAGACGATGCTGGGCGCCCGCAACCTGCCTGAGCCCCATCTGAAGCCGTGGACCGACGATTTCTCCGATGTGCTGGGGCCCTTTTTGTCCCAGTACCGCAAAAAGCATTGACCGCTTTCGGGAAGAAACTTGCCGGATCAAGGGCCTGCGCTGCCGCCGAGCCAGCTGCCTGGGGCGGTCCCGCAGTTGCACGGCCTGGGCGAGCCCGCTATGAGAAACACGCGGCGCTTCAGCCGACGCACCCTAATGATTTGAGCGGACCCCATGCAGGTTGACGAAAAGACCGTCCGGCGCATCGCACGCCTGGCGCGCATCAAGATAACCGACGAGGAGGCCAAGAGCCTCGAAGGTGAGCTGTCGGGAATCCTGAATTGGGTCGAGCAGTTGGACGAAATCGACACGACCAGTGTCGAGCCGATGACGCGGGTCGTCGCCCAGGAGCTCAAGAAGCGCGAGGACCGCGTGACGGACGGCGAGATTGCCGATGCGATCGTGAAGAACGCACCGGTGGTGGACGATCACTATTTTGTCGTCCCCAAGGTCGTCGAATAGTGTGAGGCCGCGCTACGGGCGGCCATCGGAGGCACGGACATGTCCAAGATTTTCGCACTGCTGGCCGTCGCACTGATCGCGACGGGTCTCCTGGTTCTTGCCGTCCCGCGCGAGGAAGGCAGCACCGGCGCCCGCTCGCTTTCCCCTCAGGCGGTAAGCGATACGCCTGCCTACCTCTTGAAAGCCCGGGATCTGGCCGAGCAGGTCAACGCCCCGCTCTCGATCCTGTTCGGTCTCGTCAGCCTCTACTATTCCCGCCGCAGCTACCACATCAACAAGGCGCGCGCGGAAGCTGACAGGGGGCGTCCGGTCTGATGCGATCCGCAAGAGAAGGTCTGATGCGCTCCATTCTGATTGCCACCGCCCTTGCGCTGTCGACGATTGTCGCCGCAGCCAAGGATCGCGCAACTTTTCTCACCGGCCAGTACGCGACGGTCGCCCAGTGCGAGAAGCTGCGCAAGATTGAGGCAGGCGGCCCGAAGAACGTCGGTACCGCGCCCGAGCTGCTCGACGCCGATGGCTTCCACAATTGGGAAGGCGGCTGCGAGTTCACCAAGATCTTCGAGCACGAGCCCGGCAAGCAGTGGGTCGCGCTGATGATCTGCTCCGAGGGCATGTCGGTCACGCCCGAGACCTACGTCTTTTCGAAGAACGAGGCTGAGGACAGCTTCGACGTGTCCGACTCCGACGATGACGAGCCCGACACTTTCACGCGCTGCGACGCTAAGGACGGCAAGAAAGGGAACTAGACTGTGAGCGAACTCACTCGCCTGACGTTGGCCGAAGCGCGCGACGGCCTCAAGGCCAAGACATTCTCGGCGACCGAGCTGACCAAGGCGCATCTCGAAACCATCGAGGCGTCGAATGAGGCGCTGAATGCCTATGTTCTGGTGACACCCGAACACGCGCTCGCGCAGGCCAAGGAAGCCGACGCGCGCTTGGCGAAGGGCGAAGCACGCCCGCTCGAGGGGCTGCCGCTCGGCAACAAGGATCTCTTCTGCACCGACGGCATCCGCACCACGGCCTGCTCGAAGATCCTGGACGACTTCAAACCCACCTATGAATCGACGGTCGGCGCCAACCTGTGGAGCGCCGGTGCCGTCATGCTCGGCAAGCTCAACAACGACGAGTTCGCGATGGGCTCGTCGAACGAGACTAGCGCCTTCGGACCGGTGGTGTCGCCGTGGCGCCGCAACGGCAAAACCGACAAGCTGGTTCCGGGCGGCTCGTCTGGCGGCTCTTCCGCGGCCGTTGCCGCGGGCCTTTGTCTTGCTGCCACCGCGACCGACACCGGCGGCTCGATCCGCCAGCCCGCGGCCCTGACCGGCACCGTCGGCATCAAGCCGACCTACGGCCGCTGCTCGCGCTGGGGTATCGTCGCGTTCGCGTCCTCGCTCGATCAGGCTGGGCCGATTGCCAAGACCGTGCGCGACGCGGCCATCATGCTCGGCGCCATGGCGGGGCATGATCCGAAGGACACGACCTCCGTCAACGCGCCGGTCCCCGACTACGAGGCCGCTCTCGGCAAAGGCATTAAAGGCCTCCGTGTCGGCGTGCCGAAGGAATATCGCGTCGAGGGGATGTCGAAGGAGATCGACGATCTCTGGACCAAAGGCATCGAGTGGCTCAAGGCCGCCGGTGCGACGATCCATGAAATCAGCCTGCCGCACACCAAGTACGCGCTGCCCGCTTATTACATCGTGGCACCCGCAGAAGCCTCTTCCAACCTCGCTCGCTACGACGGTGTGCGCTACGGTCTTCGCGTTCCGGGCAAGGATGTCATCGACACCTACGAGAACACCCGCGCGGCCGGCTTCGGTAAGGAAGTGCGCCGACGCATCCTGATCGGCACCTACGTGCTTTCGGCCGGCTACTACGATGCCTATTACCTCAAGGCACAGAAGGTCCGCACCTTGATCAAGCGCGACTTCGACGAGGCCTGGAGCAAGGTGGATGTGGTGCTGACGCCGACCACGCCTTCGCCCGCCTTCGCGTTCGGCGAGAAAACCGGCGATCCGCTGGCCATGTATCTCGAGGACATCTTCACCGTCACCGTGAACATGGCGGGCCTTCCGGGCTTGTCCGTTCCGGCCGGGCTGTCGTCGGAAGGCACGCCCCTCGGCCTGCAGCTGATCGGCAAGCCGTTCGACGAGACGACGCTCTTCCAGACCGCGCAAGCCATCGAGGATGCGGCCGGACGTTTCACAGTAGGCGAGCGATGGTGGGCAGGCGACGCCAAGAAGGCGGCCGCCGCCCCTGCCAAGAAAAAGCCGGGAGGCAAGTAAGATGGATCCGAAGCGTCCCTGGGAATGCGCCGACATGACGGAGGTGCGCTCCGAGATCGATCGCATCGATGCGGCCCTCGTTGACCTCATCGCCGAGCGCTTTGCGTACGTCGAGCGGGCCTGGCAGCTGAAGAAGAACCCGGGCGACGCGCACGTCCCCTGGCGCATTCAGCAGGTGATCGACAAAGTGAAGGTCCAGGCGCGCCAGCGTGGCCTGCCTGCCGAGATGATCGAAATGGTCGGCGCCCAATGGCGCAACATGATCGGCTGGTTCGTTCAGTACGAGGAAGAGAAGCTTCGCCAGCAGGAAGCAAGCAGCGGCGGTCCAAGAGAATGATCGCGATCAACTCCTTCGATCCGATGACGCTGGTGCTGCTGGCGCTGGCCAATCCGGCCGTTATCACCGTCGCCGTGATGATGGGGCGGAGCGCCGACCAGTGGCAGAAGATCCCGATCGCGGCCTTCGCGGCCTCGGCGGTGGGCTTTCTGCTCTATTGGATCGGCGGCCAGATCGGCGTTTTCAGCATTCACGCCGTCGGCGGCGAGGCCGCGATCTTTATTCTTCAGTTTTTCTTCGGCCTCGTCTGGGCGGCGCTGGCCTATCGGTTTCGCGCGCCGTAACCTGGCGCAGTGGAGAGACATGAAATGCAGGAAACGGCAAAGAGCGGCGGAAAATCCAAGTCGGCGAACCTGATCGCGGGCGCGACCGGCGATTGGGAAGTCGTGATCGGCATGGAAGTCCATGCCCAGGTGGCTTCCAACTCGAAGCTTTTCTCCGGTTCCTCGACCGCATTCGGCGCCGAGCCGAACAGCCATGTCTCGCTCGTCGATGCGGCCATGCCCGGCATGCTGCCGGTCATCAACGAGGAATGCATCGCCCAGGCGGTCCGCACCGGCCTCGGCCTCAAGGCGGCGGTCAACCTCAAGAGCGTGTTCGACCGTAAGAACTACTTCTATCCGGATCTGCCGCAGGGCTACCAGATCAGTCAGTACAAGCAGCCGATCATCGGCGAAGGCGAGATCGAGATCGACGTCGACGGCGAAGCCAAGCGCGTCGGCATCGAGCGCCTTCATCTGGAGCAGGACGCCGGCAAGTCGATCCACGACCAGCATCCGGACTATTCCTTCGTCGATCTCAATCGCTCGGGCGTCGCGCTGATGGAGATCGTCTCGAAGCCGGATCTGCGTTCGTCGAAGGAAGCCCAGGCCTACGTCACGAAGCTGCGCACGATCCTGCGCTACCTCGGCACCTGCGACGGCGACATGGAGAAGGGCAACCTGCGCGCCGACGTGAACGTCTCCGTACGCAAACCCGGCGACAAGCTCGGCACGCGCTGTGAGATCAAGAACGTCAACTCGATCCGCTTCATCGGTCAGGCCGTCGAGGTCGAGGCGCGGCGCCAGATCGACATCATCGAGGATGGCGGCACCATCGATCAGGAGACGCGCCTGTTCGACGCCGCGAAGGGCGAGACGCGCTCCATGCGCTCGAAGGAAGAGGCGCACGACTATCGCTACTTCCCCGATCCCGATCTTCTGCCGCTCGAATTCACGCAGGCCTACGTCGACGATCTGAAGCAGCACCTGCCGGAGCTTCCCGACGAGAAACGCGCGCGCTTCGTCAAGGATTACAGCCTCTCGGCCTACGACGCGACGGTGCTCGTCGCCGAGCGCGAGAACGCGAATTACTTCGAGGCCGTCGCCAAGGGCCGGGATGGAAAGTTGGCCGCCAACTGGGTCATCAACGAGCTGTTCGGCCGCCTCAACAAGGAAGGTCGCGACATCGAGCATTCGCCGCTCTCCGCCAAGCAGCTCGGCGGCCTCGTCGATCTCATTTCGGCCGGCACCATCTCCGGCAAGATCGCCAAGGATTTGTTCGAGATCCTCTGGACCGAAGGTGGCGATCCAGCCGAGATCGTCGAAAGCCGCGGCATGAAGCAGGTGACCGACACCGGCGCCATCGAAAAGGCCGTCGACGAGATCATCGCTGCCAACCCCGACAAGGTCGAGCAGGCGAAAGCCAAGCCCTCGATGCTCGGCTGGTTCGTCGGACAGGTGATGAAGTCGACCGGCGGCAAGGCCAACCCCGCCGCCGTCAACGAGATCCTGAAGCAAAAGCTCGGCCTTTGAGCTGAGCGGCCACGATCTGACGTTTCGCGGGTGCCTGACCCACGTCTGGCGGCACCGTATGGCGGATGACGTTTAGACCATGATCGCTTCGGACCTTACCAGTCCGAAGCGTGAATCATCGGTCTCATCAAAAACCTAGAGCGGGATTGCAATTCGAAGAAGAGCAGTCATGCTCGAGCTCGCATTCTCGTGGCTTCCGGGCGCGCGAGCCTTTGATTCGCGCTGCGGCCTTGCTGACACACGCCGTCAGATATCAACGGCTTCATGATCGCGGCCTGTTGCAAGACTGGGGCGTCTCGGCAACTTGGGTAGCAGTGGGAATCGAGCGGATCGACCGAGAGGGGCCTATGAACCTCGTTATTGCGATGACGAAGCGCAGCTCTGCGCGGGTAGCTGTAGCGGCATTGGCGATGACGCTGGCCGCAACGATCGCGCCCGCCGTGGACGCGGCTCCGCAAGCGGTTGGCCCATTCGCGAGCCTCGATGGCTGGTGGGGCGGCATTGGCCGCCTGCGCTTCAAGGACGGCAAGACCGAAGACGTGAAGTGCCGCGCGACCTATTTCATCGAGGGCGACGGCAACACGCTGAAGCAGACCATTCGTTGCGCATCCGGCAGCGGCAAGATCGAGGTCAAGGGTAACGTTCGCCACTCTGGGGGCAAGCTGCAGGGTGAGTGGAACGAGCTGATGTACAATGTGAACGGTGTGCTCGACGGCGAGGTCACGCCGCGCGGCTTCCGCGTGTCGGTGAAAGGCACCGAGGGTTCGACGCTGTCGGCCAACATGGACATCATCGTGAAGGATGCCAAGCAGATGGTGGAGATCCAGTTCTTCAGCGAGACGCTGATCGGTCTCACGCTGATGCTGAACAAGGGCTAGATCCGCAGCGGCATCTCACTATCTTTCCGCTGCCCGCTGCCCGCTGCCCGCTGCCCGCTGCCCGCTGCCCGCTGCCCGCTGCCCGCTGCCCGCTGCCCGCTGCCCGCTGCCTACTCTTTCGGATACCCATCCGTCTGCCTCAGCGCCTCTCCGAGCACCATCGCCGCCGCGACGGCGATGTTCAGTGAACGCAGCCCCGCGCGCATCGGAATGCGGATGCGCGCATCGACTCGCTCATGAACCGACTGCGGGACCCCCGCGCTTTCGCGGCCAAGTAGCAGGAGGTCGCTTTCGCAAAACCGGAAATCGACGTGCGATTCTGCCGCATGTGTGGTGAGCAGCACGAGGCGAGGCGTTGGAGAAAGCGAAACGCGCGCCGCATCAAAAGCGTCGAAGCTTTCGTGGCGGCTGATGTGAACGTGATCCAAATAGTCGAGTCCAGCCCTCCGGAATGAACGGTCGCTGAAATCGAAAGCGGCAGGCCCGATTAGATCGATTGGAACGCCCAGACACGCCGAAAGTCGGAGAATGGTTCCAGTATTTTGCGGAATGTCGGGTTGATAAAGAACAAGGCGCATTCTGCGATCTTACCTTAGTCGAAAGAAACGTGCGCGCTCGTGTGGTCGGCCGTGTTCGAGTTAAGCCGTCTTGAGCACGTTGGCAAACGATGCATGATGCGTGATCGGTGCGAAACACCGAGCCGTGGGGGCGATGAAAATCTGGATTCGCGACGTAAACGGACTGCGCAGTTCTTGCGCAACTTGCGTGCCTCGGTTAGTGCTTCAGCAAGCACTTCGCGTGACATAACGAGCGATTAGAAAATCCTCGAAACTGGGAGGGGATTATAAGTGGCCAGTGAAGTCGAAGAGCCAAACCGCCGAGATTTTCTCATCATTGCCGGCAATGCATTTGCGGCGGTGGGAGCAGCGGTCACGTTGTGGCCTTTCATCTCTCAAATGAATCCCGACGCCGGCGCTCAGGCCTTGGCATCCGTCGAGATCGATTTGTCTCCGGTAAAGGAAGGTCAGGCCATTACCGCCATGTGGCGCGGCAAGCCGATCTTCATCCGCAACCGCACGCCCGAGGAGGTCAAGGCCGCCGAGGCCGTGCCGCTCGCTGATCTTCCTGATCAGTCCGCCCGCAACGATCTGCTGCCCGAAGCGACGCCCGCCCTCGATACCAACCGTATCAAGTCGGGCAAGGATAACTGGCTGATCCTGATCGGCATCTGCACGCACTTGGGCTGCATTCCCAAGGGACAGGCGATGGCAGATACGAAAGGTGACTTCGGTGGCTGGTTCTGCCCATGCCACGGCTCGCACTACGATACGTCCGGCCGTATCCGCAAGGGACCCGCTCCGCGCAATCTCGAGGTGCCGCCCTACGAGTTCGTTTCCGACACCAAGATCAAGATCGGCTAAGAGGGGCTGCTTTCGATGGAGCATACGTCGAGCTACGAGCCGAAGTCGGCTTTCGCCAAATGGTGGGATGACCGTCTTCCGGTTGCCCGTCTCATGCACGGTCAGTTCGTTGATTTTCCGACACCGCGCAATCTCAACTATCTCTGGACCTTCGGCGGCATCCTGACCTTCTGCCTCGTCGCGCAGATCGTCACCGGCATCGTGCTGGCCATGCACTATCAGCCGAGCGCGCATGAAGCGTTCAATTCGGTTGAAGCGATCCGCCGCGACGTGAACTTCGGCTGGCTGCTGCGCAATTTCCACGCCGTCGGCGCCTCGATGTTCTTCATCGCGGTCTACATCCATATCTTCCGCGGCCTCTACTACGGTTCCTACAAAGCCCCCCGCGAGGTGCTTTGGATCCTGGGCGTGATCATCTTCCTGATCATGATGGCGACGGCGTTCATGGGTTACGCGCTCCCCTGGGGTCAGATGAGCTTCTGGGGCGTCACGGTCATCACCAACTTGTTCTCGTCGCTGAACGAGATCATTCCGGGTGTCGGCACCGCGATCGTCGAATGGCTGTGGGGCGGCTACTCCGTTTCCGGCACCACGCTGAACCGCTTCTTCGCGCTCCATTACCTGCTGCCGTTCGTTCTCTTCGGGATCGTGGTGCTGCACATCTGGGCGCTGCACGTGGCCGGCCAGAACAATCCCACCGGCCTCGACATCAAGACCAAGTCCGATGCCGTTCCGATGTTCCCGTTCGCAGTCGCCAAGGATGCGGTCGGCTTGTTCGCCTTCCTCATTCTGTTCGCCTGGTTCGTGTTCTATTTGCCGGACTACCTCGGTCACGCCGACAACTACATCGAGGCGAACCCTCTGGTCACGCCGCCGCACATCGTGCCCGAATGGTACTTCCTGCCGTTCTACGCGATCCTGCGCGCGATCCCCTCGAAGCTCGGCGGCGTCATCGCGATGTTCTCGGCGATCGCGGTTCTCATCTTCGTGCCGTGGCTCGATACCAGCCGCGTGCGCTCGGCCAAGTACCGCCCGCTTTATAAGTGGTTCTTCTGGCTGCTCGTGATCTCGGCGGTGTCTCTGGGCTATCTCGGAGCCAAGCCGGCGGAAGGCGCCTACGTCACCTGGTCGCGGATCTTCACGGCCTATTACTTCGCGCACTTCCTGATCGTGATGCCGGTGCTGGGTCTCATCGAGACGCCGACCAAGCTTCCGAAATCCATATCCGCTTCCGTCTTGCGCGGAGGCTCGGGAACGCCGGAAGGCGCAGCCGCAGCCCCAGAGACGCGCTGAGCGAAGGAAATCAGATGATGCGAGCCATGAAATACGGTTCCCTTGCCGCTCTTGCGCTTCTGGCCGGTGCCGCTCTGGCGCCTGCCGCGAATGCTGCCGGAGGTCACGTCCACATCGAGCGCCAGACCTGGAGCTTCGGCGGCTTCACCGGTCAGTTCGACACTGCTCAGCTTCAGCGCGGCTTCCAGATCTACAAGGATGTCTGCTCCGCCTGTCACGGCCTGAAGCGCGTGCGCTTCCGCAACCTGGTCGAGCCCGGTGGACCGGAGTTTCCGGAAGAAGCCGTGAAGGCGCTCGCCCACGAGTGGCCGAACAAGATCGTCGACGGGCCGAACGACGAAGGCAAGATGTTCGAGCGCGAGCCGAAGCTGTTCGATCCGATGATCGGCGCCTTCAAGAACGACAACGAGGCCCGCGCCGCCCAGAACGGCGCGCTGCCGCCGGATCTGTCGTTGATCGCCAAGGCTCGTAACGTGGAATACACGGGCACCTGGTGGGCGCATCCGTTCTCCATGCTCCGCGATATCGCGACTGGCTATCAGGAGGGCGGCGCCGACTATCTTTACGCGCTGTTGACCGGCTATCACGAGGCGCCAGCCGATGTGAAGCTCTCGGACGGCATGTCCTACAACGCGGCGTTCCCGGGCCATCAGATCGCGATGCCCGCTCCGCTCGCCAAGGACAACTTCGTCAAGTACCAGGATGGCACCGGCTCTCTCGATCAGAACGCCCGCGACGTATCGGCGTTCCTCGCCTGGGCGGCCGATCCCTCCCTCAACGCCCGCAAGAGCCTCGGCTGGCTCGTCCTCCTCTATCTCGTGGTGACGACCGGGCTGCTCTATGTCGGCAAGAAGCGCATCTGGGCCAGCATCCCCCATTGACCGGAAGCCGGCAGCAACGCGCGACGCATACGAAAAGGCCCCGATCCTCGGGGCCTTTTCTTTTTGGGCATGATCATGAGGTTGTCGTAAAAGCGTAACGACAGCATGCGTACAGCGAAGAGTTTTCGCCTCGAACATTGGTTCGGAGCGCCATGGGGGAAGGGAGACAGGATGACCGCATCGGTTCTGGGCATCATCGGCGGCAGCGGGTTTTACAATCTGCCGGGCTTGGAGAACGCCCGCTGGGAGAAGGTGATGACCCCGTGGGGCGCGCCTTCCGACGAAATCCTGTTCGCGGAAATCGGCGGCCTTCCGATCCGCTTTCTCCCTCGCCACGGCCGCGGGCATCCCGTGCCGCCGTCCGCGATCAACTTCCGTGCGAACATCGATGCTTTGAAGCGGGCCGGCGTTACCGATCTTGTGTCGATCTCGGCCTGTGGCTCGCTGAAGGAGGAGTTCGCGCCCGGCCACTTCGTGCTGGTCGACCAGTTCGTGGATCGCACCTTCGCGCGCGAAAAGAGCTTCTTTGGCCCCGGCCTCGTCGCCCACGTCTCGGTCGCCGATCCCGTGAGCCCGTTGCTTGTCGATGCGGTCGAAGCCGCCGCCAAGGCCGAAGCGATCTCCTACACTCGCGGCGGCACCTATCTGGTGATGGAAGGCCCCCAGTTCTCGACGCGCGCCGAGAGCAATCTCTATCGCAGCTGGGGCATGGACGTCATCGGCATGACCAACATGCCGGAAGCCAAGCTCGCCCGTGAGGCGGAGATCTGCTACGCGACCGTCGCCATGGTGACTGACTACGACTGCTGGCACGACGAGCACGCCGCTGTCGACGTGGCGTCCATCATCGCCGTGATGCAGAGCAACACCGAGAAGGCCCAGCGGCTCGTCACCAGCCTCGCGAGGAGCTTCCCGCGCGAGCATCCTGCCTGCCCGATCGGATCCGACCGCGCCCTCGATGTCGCGCTGATTACCGCTCCTGACGCGCGCGATGCCTCGCTCGTGCGCAAGCTCGACGCTGTCGCCGGCCGCGTACTGGACGCGAAAGGGTAGGTGATTTTAGGCCGGATCAGCCGCGCGCGGCGGCGTGTGCAGCAAAGATCGGATGCGCATGAGAATGCGCGAGAAATCGTACGGTTTGCCGAAAAACGCGTCGGCCACCCCGACGACTCCCGTCAGCGGGATCGCGCCGGACGCAACGATGACCTTGATGTGAGGCCTGAAGGCCCGCACCGATTTGGCCAGCGCCAAGCCGTCGCGTGGGCCGGGCATTTCGATATCCGTGACCACCACGTCGATGGGCGCGCCGGCCGAGAGGATCTGCTCGGCTTCATCCGTATTGGAGGCTTCTCGCACCTGATACCCGGCATCGCGGATCTCGAAGGCGAGAGTCGAGCGCAGGATCGGATCGTCATCCACCACCAGGACGGCCGCGGGCGGATGAGCGTCTGAATGTTTGTTAAGGTCTCGTTCTGTCATAGCTTTCACCTTCCGGGACAACGCCAGGCAGGTGGAGAGGTTCCGCAGTCTCGGAACTTCGTGGATTAAATTAGTGAAAAGAAAGCGGAGTTGCCGCGCCCCAGGCAACCCCGCTCCCTGTACTCAGAAGGCGCCCGGAAATAGGGCCCCTAAAGTTGGAATGGCCTCAGTGGCCTTCCACCTCGTTCGCGGCCTCGGCCTGCAGCTGGCCGTAGTTTGCGATGCCGATCTTCTCGATCAAATCGAGCTGCGTTTCGATGAAGTCGATATGGCCTTCCTCGTCCTCGATCAGGTCCTCGAACAGCTCCATCGTCACATAGTCCTTGGCGTTTTTGCAGATGTCGCGGCCGCGGATGTACGTCTCGTGTGCGATCTTCTCGCCCTTGAGGTCGCATTGGAGGACTTCCGTGAGGTTCTCGCCGATCATCAGCGGAGCGACGTGCTGCAGGTTCGGCAGCCCCTCGAGGAAGATGATGCGGGTCACGAGCTTGTCGGCGTGGTGCATCTCTTCGATGGACTCGGCCCGCTCCTTCTTGGCGAGCTTGGTGAAGCCCCAGTTTTCGAGCATCCGGTAATGAAGCCAATACTGGTTGACCGCGCCGAGCTCGAGCTTGAGCGCCTCGTTCAGGATGTCGATAACTTCGCGTTTACCCTTCATGGGGGTCCCCTCTCACCAACTTATGGATGCAATGGACCGGCGACAGCCGTTCAGCAGCGCCTGATCTGAATTAGAATAATTCTAAGCTGGTGTAATCCGGGCGCGGGACAAGGTCAATGGCCTTGATGAGCCAACCTGCAAAAAGCATAGCGCCACCGCAGCAGTCCTAAAACTTTCAACCGCGCGTCACCAAACGGGATTGCTTTGTATCCCCAGGAACAGCGGGTGTTTTCTTGCGGCCCTAACGTCCCTCCATCGAGCCGGGAAATCATTTGGGGCGTAAGATGCAGAAGAGCGAAAAGAGTTTTGCAGGCAAGAGCGGGCGGGTCGGTGTACTGCTGATCCACGGCCTGTGCGGTTCCCCCAGTGAAATCCGCTTCGTCGCCAATGGCTTGACCCGGAACGGCTACACGGTCCTATGCCCCCAGCTGGCGGGCCACGGCGGCACCGAAGCCGATCTCATGGCCACCACCTGGCAGGATTGGTACGAGAGCGCCGAAAAGGGCTTGGAAGAGCTCTCCGCAACCTGCGAGACGGTGATCGTCGGCGGCTTGTCGACGGGCGCCGTGCTGAGCCTGATGCTGGCCGAGCGCCACCCCGACAAGGTCCACGCGGTTGCACTCTATTCGCCGACGTTGTGGCTCAGCGGGCGCCAGATTCCCTGGTATTTGCCGCTTTTCCGCCTGATCGACAGCAAGTGGGTCGCCAACCTGTTCCGTTTCCCGGTGCCGATCCACGTTGGCATCAAGGATCAGCGCATCCGCGATTTCATCCGCAACGCCATGGCATCGGAAGGCTCCAAGGTGGCCCCGGTATCGACCCCGGGCGGCGCGGTGCTCGAGCGGCGGCGTCTGGCCAAGGTCGTCATGAAGTCGCTGAACAGAATTTCGCAGCCCGTTCTCATCCTGCACGCCCGCGAGGACGACTATGCCGGGCTCGACAACGCGGCCTATCTGCAACGCGAGCTGGCCGGACCGGTCGACCTCGTCGTGCTGGATGACAGCTATCACATGGTCACCGTCGACCGTCAGCGTCACGTCGTGCTCGATCGCACGACCGCGTTCGTGTCCCGCATCGCTGGCTCGATCACCGACAGCATCCGCGCAAAGCCCGCTGCCCAGCTCCGCGTCGTTGGCGGCCTCGCCACGTCCGCAGCTTAAGGCACGGGCGTAAAAGGCAAACGAAAACAGCGACGTTCCTGGTAATGCAACCAACATATCAGACGGCTGTCGATTTATTCCGGCCGTCGGTATAAGTTTTCTGAAGCCTGTTCCAACTGGAACAGCGCTTCGGCACATGAAACGGCACATTGAGCTTCAAGAGAGCGCTGATGGCCACGCCCCATCCGCTCAAGCGCAAGAGATCAGATGGAGACGACAATGGCCAAGAAGCTCAGCATCACAGCAATCGCAACGTTTGTGGCCGCCAGCATGGCCATCACCCCGGCAGCCGAAGCAGGTGGTCGCGGCATTGGCCTCGGCATCGGTCTCGGTGTTCTGGCCGTCGGCGCCATGGCGCACCAGGCTCAGCAGGCCAAGAAGGCAGAAGCCGCTCGGGCCCGCGCTCAGGCGCAAGCTCAAGCCCGGGCGAAGGCGCAGGCACAGGCCCGTGCGAAAGCTCAGGCTCAGGCCGCAGCCGCCAAGCGCCAGCAGCAGGCCGCTGCAGCCGAGAAGGCGAAAGCTGAAGCCGTCGCCAACGGCGATGAGCCGCCCGTCGAAGAAACCGCAGCCACCAACAAGACGCCGAGCACCTACGTCGCTGCGCCGTCCAGCACTGCTGCGCTCACTCAGGTTGACGTCAGCCAGGCCGATGCCGCGAAGATCGAGCCGACGACCGACAAGACCGCCGCCAACAAGACCGTTGCCGACACGACGGTTGCGACAAGCGAAGCCGAGCCGGCCAAGACGACCGTCGCCGACGCTCCCGATACCTGCAAGCGTTATGTCCCGGCATTGGGCGTCGCAGTGAATGTCGGCTGCTAACACTCGGGCGTAACAGTCAAAGACACAAAGCCAAAGAGCCGGTCCCAGATGGGGTCGGCTCTTTTCATTTGTGCACGGTTTACGTTCGAGAGCAGCGCCGCGAGATCCGCGCACGAAATGACAAATTTGTGCCGCCTGGAACAGCGAGGGACGTCGGCGTGGCGCATGGTCCGATCAGAATTTCAACGCCGGTCAACATCGAGACACGCCCGGCAAGCTGATCACGGATCCAGGAGATCGCCATGTATACCAAGTCTCTCGCTCTCGCATCCGCTCTCACGGCCATGCTCGCGTTGACGTCGGTAGCCGAAGCCGGCGGTGGCGTTCGGTTGGGCTTCGGCGGTCCGCTTGGAACGTTCGTCGCAACGCCCGCTCAAGGTGGCAGCGCCGGTTATCAGAAACAGGCGATCCCAAAGAAGCGCGCTCCGGTTCAGCAGGCCAGGCACATCGATAAGCCTGCTCCCCGCGTCGCAAAGGCGGAACCGGCAAAGGTCGTCGCTCCGAAAGCCGATTCGAAAATCGAGCCGGCGAAGGAAGGGGAAAGCCGCGTAACCGGCAGCTCCGCGCTGATTCAGGGTTCGGTTCCGGTTGAAGAAACCGAGACCGTCACGCCTCAACCGGCATCCGACGTGAAGGCCGAGGCGTCTTCCACCAGCAACACGGTGACCGCCGCGACATCCGATGCGCCCCAAACCTGCAAGAAGTTCATTCCTGCCATCGGCACCACGGTTTCAGTTGGCTGCAACGAGTAGCGGGCAAGAAGCACGACACAACGAAAACAAGAGGCGTTCTGCCAATCTACGAAAAGCGGACGCCTAGAGACCGAGCGGTAACATCGCACCGTGAACCGGCGATCGCGCCGAGCCTAAATTCGGTCTGACACATCGGTTTGTAATGGAATAAAAGCACGCGCGGGCTTGCGCGGGCGCTGGACGCGGCAACGAGTTCAGCGCACAACACTCTCGTTACCTCATTGGAGACGGACATGATGAAGAAGATTGCAGCGGGAGCGGGTTCTGCCGCGCCGGCGGCTCAGGGCAAAGTCATCAAGATGGCGCCCAAGATCGCCTACCGGAATCTTTTTCATGATCGCATGAGCCTTCTCGTCACGCTGATCGGTATCGTCTTCTCCGTGGTGTTGGTTGCGATCGAGGTCGGTCTCTACAAGGGATCGGAAAACAAGATCGCCACGGTTCTCGACAAGGCACCCGCCGATCTTTGGATCGTGCCCTTCGGCACCAAGAGCTTCGACGATCCCTCGCTTTTGATCGGCCATGAGAAGTACGCCGCGCTCTCGACGCCGGGTGTGCTCAAGGCCGAGGACATGATCGTGAGCTTCTCCGCATGGCGTAAGCCCGAAGGCGGCAAGAAGACGTTCATCCTTGTCGGTCTCGACTGGGCGAATGGCGGAACGCGCCCATGGAGCATTGACGAAGGCGAGGTGGACGATCTGAACTTGCCGAACGCGATTGCCGTCGATCGATCCTACTTCAAGGATCTCGGCATCGAGAAGAAGGGCGATTACGCGGAGATCAACAACCAGCGGGCGCAAGTCACGGCGGTCACGAAGGGCATTCGCTCCTTCACCACGCTTCCGTATGGCTTCACCCCCATCGCCACCGCGCGCAAGTTCACCGGCGCGAACGCATCCCAGTCGACCTACGTCCTGGTGACGCTTGAAAAGGGTGCCAATCTGGAAGCCGTGCGCAAGAGCTTGGCCGACCGCCTCCAGGGCGCCGAGATTCTGACCCATGACGAATTCACCCGGCGCAGCATCAACTACTGGATGTTCTCGACCGGCGCCGGCTTGGCACTGATCACCGGCATGGTGTTGGGCGCGATCGTCGGCGTCGTTATTGTCGCGCAGACGCTCTACGCCAGCACCAAGGATCACTTGAACGAGTTCGCCACGCTGCGCGCGTTGGGTGCGTCGGCGAGCTACATCCACGCCGTCATCTTAATCCAGGCGTTGCTCTCGGCGGTGCTCGGCTATGCCGCCGGCATGCTGCTCGCCATGCTTGCGATCTACCGTCTCTCGGTAAGAGTGCCGACGTTGACGATCGTTATGACGCCGAAGATCGCGGCCTATCTCTTCGCGCTGACGGTCGGCATGTGTGTCTTCGCCGCCATCACTGCGATCCGTAAGGTGACGCGAATCGATCCTGCGGGTGTCTTCAATAGGTGAGGACCCGCGACGCCGGACCATGAGGCCGGAGGGCCAAAAGCCCTCCGGATCTCGTTTGAGTGGAGGCAAGAGTGTGAAGGAACGGATCGGACGCCGTGGCCCCTTGCAGCGAGCAGCATGTGTTCGTAGCGTCCCGCGCGTAGTGATCCGTTGAGAGAATGATTTCCGGTTTGGCGAATGAAAAATCGGCGCCTTACCGCACTTTCATGTGACAAGCGTAACAGCCGCGATAAGCCGTTGGTGGCAAGCTCTTTGAATTGATCACTGCGTTCGGTTTCGGGAGATCACGTTAAAATGTCTAAGGCACCAAGAGCATCGAACGGGCCGCGCCCGCTTCTTGAGGCTCGCAACATCGTCAAGACGATCGGGACCGGGGCCGGCGAGCTTCACATCCTGAAGGGCGTCAGCATGGATCTGCGCCCCGGCGAGTTGACGCTGCTGATGGGGCCGTCCGGCAGCGGCAAGACAACACTCCTTTCGATCCTCGGCTGCATTCTCACGGCGACGAGCGGCGAATTGCATTTGGCGGGTCATCAGGCCGTCGGCCAGTCGTCCGAGGATCTCGCCGAGATTCGCCGCCAGCATGTCGGCTTCGTCTTCCAGAGCTACAACCTGTTTCCGACGTTGACGGCGATCGAGAACGTTCTGGTCGCGCTCGACGTGCGTGATGCCCGCTCCCTCGATCCGATGGAAACCGCCGCCGAGGCGTTGAAGTCGGTTGGTCTCAGTCATCGTATGCACACCTACCCCTCGAAGCTTTCCGGTGGCGAGAAGCAACGCGTCGCGATCGCGAGATCGCTGGCGGGGCGTCCTTCCGTGGTTCTCGCGGACGAGCCGACGGCAGCGCTCGACAGCGAGAACGGCAAGGCCGTGATGGAGCTGTTGGCCGAGGTCGCAAAGGATCCGACACGCGCCGTCATGGCGGTCACCCACGATCACCGCACGCTTCATTACGCCGATCGCATCATCACCATCGAAGACGGACGCATTGTCGGCGACGACCGTTCGCCGAACCATAAAGGCCCCGACAACGGAGCCGCGTCCAAGAAAAAGAACGTTGCAGCTTAAGGAACATCACGCGCCATGTTGAAGCCCATAAACCTCATAATTCTGCTGGGGCTTGCCGGAGCCGGCGGCTACCTCGCCTACGACAAGTACAAAGCCGGCAGCGTTGCCGACGAGGCGCTTCCGCTCGTGACCAAGGACTACGAAGCCGCCGCACCAGGCCGCGTCGAGCCGAAGTCCGGCGATATCCGCCTTGGCGCCACCTACATGGGGCGCGTCGAGGAAGTTCTGATCAAGGTCGACGACAAGGTCGAGGAAGGCGAGCTTCTGCTGCGTCTGGACGATGCCGAGGCACGCGCCAAGCTCGCATCCGCCGAGACCGAAGCCGAGGCGCTGCGCGAGGATCGCGAGAAGGCCTTTGCCTCGGGCCGTGAGGACGTGCGCAAGGCAGAGGACGCCATCTACTCGGCGGAGCGCGCCGTGACGGGCGCCCGCATCGAGTTGGATTACGCCATCGCCGCGAAGCGCAGCGGGACCGGAAGCGAAGCTGCCGTCACTGATTCACGCCGTCGCCTCAAGGATGCGAATGAGCGCCTCGAGCGCGAGCGCATCGCTTACGTGAAGGCTCAATCGAAGCCGAACCTGCCGGCGCCGAGCCGCGCCGAATCCGCTGTCAGCGCCGCGCGCGCCGAGGTGAGAATGGCCGAAGCGCTTCTGGATAAAACCCGCATTCGCTCGCCGTACGCAGGCACCATCCTGCAGGTCAACGCCAAGCAGGGTGAAGTCGTGGCGCCTTCGCCGGAACTCGCGCTGGTCGTCATGGGCGATATGAGCGTGTTGCGCGTGAAGGCCGAAGTCGACGAAGGCGACGTGGGCAAGATCAAGCTCAACCAGTCCGCCTACGTGAAGAGCACGAGCGTGCAGGATGAGAAGTTCCAGGGCAAGGTGACGAGCATCGCGCCGACCCTCGGCCAGGCCAAGATCGGCCCCCGCGGCCCGCTCCGTCCGACCGACGTCGAGGTCATGGAAGTGACGATCGAACTGGAGGGGAATGCCTCGGCGTTGAAGCCGGGCATGCGGGTAGACGCCTTTTTTCGTAACAACTAAGGCTTCCACGCCGAGCCGGCCCCGCACGCCTGTTGCGCTCGCGGGGTTGGCACTCGAAACCGACGAGAAAAGTGGCCCGTGATGCACGCTCCGCACGAAGCGGACGGCGTGAGTTAACCGACCGGTACATAATTTCCTGCGACCAATTGAAAGGCTGCCTGTAAAGGCGGCCTTTTTCTATGTGCACTTGCGAAGAGATTGGTTGACACGATTGAAAAGATTGGGAATGTTCCTGCCGTAACAGCACACGCTGTCCTTCTCCGGCATGGTTCTGCCAAGCGCCGCTTCTGGCGGTCGCGACCCGAGTTGGAGCGTGTCATGCAAGGTCAGATCACCAAGTTTCACGAGAGCATCGGCTTCGGCGTTATCAGCGCCACAGATGGCCGGAAATACCGCTTCTCGAAGACGGATATCCGCAACCCAGATGGCCGCCTGGTCGGTCTCGATGTGGATTTCCTCGTCGAATCACATAGTCCAAGGGACATCATCCTGTTGCATGGATCGCCCTGGACCGTATTTGGCCGTTCGAGCCAACTCGAAACACGGAGCTAAAACGCCATGACGAACGAAAAAGCCCCGGAAACCGCCGTCGACACCAGCGATGTCCCGCGCGTCGGCGCCCGCGAGTTGGCACTGGCTCTCAAGATTCTGTCGGCTGGCAATCTGCTGCTGCCGTCGGTCACGCTGTCGGACGAGGATCTGCGCCGCGTCGAGCAGGATTTCTGGCAGATCTCGCCCCGCGCGCGCGTTCGCAAGGTGGCAGTTCTGCTGCGCTTCCGCAGCTTTCTGGAAGCAACCCGCACGCGCCATGTCAGCGATCTGATCGCCATTCATGGGCAGGCAGCACTTGTGACCGCGCTCGAAGCCGCCGCCAACATGCGCCTCAACGCCAAGTGGGGCTTCAACCCGCACAAGATGGCCCGCGCCATGAGCGAGGCCCTGACCACGGCGACCGAGGGATACGGCATCCAGGGACAAGCGGTCGCAGCTTAAATTTTGGTAGAGAAGGCGTTCGGACGGTGATCCGAAACCGATCTACCCCCATATTGAGGGTATGCACGCAACGCTCGCCCTCGTTCTGTCCTTCATCGCGGTCTTTCTGCCCGCCCTTGGCCTGTTCATTGTGGGCTTGGCGAGAGAGACGTGGACAGCTCCCGCATTTTTCCGCCGCCGTTAACCGGCCTCGCCAATAAGTCCGGTTCGGATCGAGACCGCCCGTCCTATAGTGACCACTTCCTATAGTGACGGAGACGGCAGCAAGCGGTCCTCCCTTCATGAAACCCGCCGACGGTCTTTTGGACGGCATCGCCGAAGTCGATCTCTTCTCGGGCTTGTCCGAGCCGGAGAGGGTAGCCTTCGCCGAGCGCTGCGTGCTGCGTACGCTCCGCCGCGGCGACGTACTGATGCGCCAGGGCGACGCGGCCGATGCTCTCTATGTGGTGGTGTCGGGTCGCTTTGTCGTCACCCTCGAAGGGCGTCGCGAGCCGGTCACTGAGATTGGGCCAGGTCAGCCGGTTGGTGAGATCGCCTTCCTGACCGGAAACCCGAGAACTGCAAACGTCACCGCCATGCGCGACAGCCTGGTCCTCGCTCTCTCGCGGGCCGAGTTCGACGAGCTGGTTGCGGCGCATCCTGGGATTTGGTCGACGCTGACGGCAACGCTCGCCAATCGCCTCGCGGCAACCACGTCGCACAGCGCAAGTCTGCCGCAGGCGGCACCCCGGCCGCGCACGATCTCGATCATCCCAGCCGGCGACGCGCGCATCGACCGGCGGTTCCTGAACATGCTTGCCGAGGCGCTAGGCCGGAACGCGCGTTGTGCCGTGATCGATGGCGAAGCCGCCCGCGCGCTTTTGGGGACCGGCAGCGCACTGGAGGAGCCGGACGCGACCGCGCGCTTGAACGCGCTCGAAGCCGCACACGATCATCTGCTGCTGGTGACGGACGACAGCATAACGCCGTGGAGCGAGAAGGTCATTCGCCATGCCGATCTCGTCCTCGCGGTTGCACCCCATGAAGCCGTTCCTGCGCTGAATGCCCTCGAACGCCTCGCCGCCCGTTTCGTAACGCCGGAAGCGACGCGGCTCGTCCTGCTGCATCCGACGCGCAGAAAGCTCACCGGCACGGCGCGCTGGCTCGCGGATCGGCCGGTCGCGATGCACCATCACGTGGCGCTTGATAGCGAGGCGGATGTCGAGCGGCTCGCGCGTTTCATTGAAGGCCGTGCCATTGGCTTCGTCGCGGCAGGCGGCGGCGCCCTCGCGGCCGCTCACACCGGTGTTTACAAGGCGCTTCTGGAGGCGGGAGTGGCCTTCGACATCATGGGCGGCACGTCGGCGGGTGCGGCGCTTGCGGCGGCCTTCATGCTGGATGCGACGCCCGACGAAATCGATACGAAGATGGGCGAGATGTTCGTCGCCAATCGCGCGCTGCGCCGTTACACGCTGCCGCGCTATGCTCTGCTCGATCACACGGTCTTCGATGCCGAGCTGCAGCGCCTGTTCGGAACCATCGACATCGAGGATCTTTGGTTGCCGTTCTTCGCAATCTCGACCAACCTGTCGCGCTACGGTCCTGTCGTCCATCGTACCGGGCCGGTTTGGCGGGCAATCCGCGCCTCCGCCTCGATCCCGGTTCTGCTGCCGCCGGTCTACACCGGCGACGGCGACATGCTGGTCGATGGCTGCCTGCTCGACAACGTGCCGATCAAGGTCATGCACGATCTCAAGGCCGGGCCGAACGTCGTCGTCAGCTTCAAGCCGCCCGAGCTCGATCGCTTCGATGTCGATTATGAAACTCTGCCGTCGCGGGGCGCTCTGCTCAAGCTGGTGCTCAATCCTCTGCGGCGCGCTTCGCTGCCGGATGCGCCTGGGCTCATCACCGTGCTGATGCGCGCGTTGATGGCCAACCGGCGCGATTTCCTGCGCGAGTTGCATGCCGACGACATCTCGCTCGTGCCGCCCATCGCGGCCGGCACCGGCTTTCTCGATTGGCATCGCCACGAGGAGCTGTTCGAAGCTGCCTACCGCTGGACACCGGGCGAGCTTACGGCGCGCGCTGCGAACGACGCGCCCGCATGGCTCAGATTGGCGTTGACGAAAGCGCCCGACTGACCGCCTACCCCTCAGCGCGTGCCAGGGCGATAGAAATCCAGCACCTGATCCGTCATCGCCGCGACGGTGAACTTGCGCTGCACGACCGCCCGCAGCTCGGCGGCGCGGGCGTCTGCGCCCTCCGGATCTGCAAGCACGGCTTCCAGCGCCTGAACGAGCTCGGGAACGGATCCCGCTTCGATCAACCCTGTCTCCGTGCCGGCAACGATTTCCGGAATGCCGCCGACCCGTGTCGCGATCAACGGCTTGCCCGCCGCGCCCGCTTCGAGCACGACGTAGGGAAAGCTTTCTGCGCGAGACGGCACGACGAGGCAGCGGCCGAGCGGGAACGCGTCGTGAGCCGGCATCGCACCGGGAAACGTGACATGCGCGCCGAGGCCGAGCGCCTGCGCCTGCGCTTTGAATGCGTTGCCATCGGGACCGGAACCGACGATCACGCAGCGAACCGGCATTTTCGGAACGACGGCAGCAAGTGCGTCGAGCAGCACGTCGACGCCCTTCAGCGCGCGCAGTTCGCCGATGAACAGGAAATTGGCCGCATCGGGCTGCGGTGGACGCTCCTCGAAATCCTTGGGCGCAAGGCCGTTCGGAATGACACGCTTTGGCGTGCCGCTCTGGCCCACGAGCGCCGCATAGGCTGTGCGCGCGTAGTCGGATTCAAAGATGAGGCCGTTGGTCATCAGCCCCATGACCCGCTCGAGCACTCGGAACACGGCGCCGGCCAGCGTGCCGCGCTTGTAGTGCAGGCTTCCGCCGTGGGGGGTATAGAACGCCGCCACGCGAAGCCCGCGGGCCGCAAGCACAGTCTTTGCAAGCCGCGCATAAGCGCCGCCCTTGGCGCCGTGTCCGTGCAGCACGTCGAGATCGAGCGCACGCGCGATGCGGGTGACGGAATTGACCGCTTTGATGTCGCCAAGCCCCGGTTGCCGGCTCATCGGAATGAGCGACAGCCCGAGCCGCAGGTGCGGCTCGATGGCGGCGAGCCGCTTCTTGGTCAGCTCGTCCGCCGCAGTGCTGTCGGCGACGATGCCGACGAAGTGCCCGCGCTGCGCCTGTTCTCCGGCGAGATCGAGCACATGCCGGAACAGGCCGCCTACGGGCGCGCGCATGACGTGAAGAATGCGAAGCGGCGGCTGAGAGGCGCTGTCGGTCACGGGATGCAACCTCAGAAGAAGCGCTCGTTGACGTAGACCGTATCGCCCGGCAGCAGCGGATAGTCGCCCGGCGCCTCGATCTGATCGACAAATCCGTTGAGGCGCCGCGTGATGCGGAAGCTGCGCACGCTCGCGCGCTCCGAAAAGCCGCCCGCGACCGCGATGGCGGTTTCGACGGTCATGCCCGAAATGAACGGATATTGCCCGCCGGCCTTGACCTCGCCGTAGATGAAGAACGGCCGGTTCTGCAGGATGTCGACGGTCACCTGAGGGTCGCGCACGTAGTCTTCGGCGAGCTGATGGCGGATCGCGCGCTCGACCTCGCGCGTGCTGCGTCCGCGTGCGCGAACGGCGCCGATCAACGGCACGGTGATCGCGCCTTCCTGGTCGACGGTGTAGGCCCGCGACAGGTTCGGTTGCCCGTAGACGAACACGCGAAGGCGGTCGCCGGTATCGAGCACGTAAGGGCCTTCGGCTTCCGAAAGTCTGGGATCGCCCTTGAGGCCAGCGGGATGAACGGTGGGAGCGCCCCAGGCGACAACCTCGCCCTCACGCGGAGGCTCGGCATCGCCGTAGACGTAAGGAGCGGCCTGCCGCTCGGCATTGGTCAGCGCCGCCGCGACGACGGTGTCGGGATCGTGCGCGCACGCCGACAGCGCGAGCGCGCCGACGCACGAAAAGACCAGACGTATGAAAGCCGTAGAACCAGCGCGCATGCTCGACCGCACAACCATTGGGTGTCTACGGTCAGTCTTAGGGAGCCACGGTTAAGAAAACCTAAGGAGGTGCCCTTTTTTGAGAAACTTAAGGAATTTCTAACGCGCGGGCGTGTATCCGTCGGAGCTACGCAAGTATCGGACGAATCCGAAATGGCCCCCAATTCACACCATCGTCCCGACGATATCGACCTGAAATCGCTGTGGCAGAGCGCGATTGGCAGCCTGCCGCGGCTTGCTGTGCTCGCAGCTGTTCTGGCGGCCGCGACCTATGGTGGCCTGTCCTTGGTCGCGCCGCGCTATCAGTCGGAGACGCAACTCGCGATCGAATCGAAGAGTACCAACAACCCATTCGCTGATCCGTCCCGCTCGGGAGGCTCTGACAGCGTCAGCGTGCGAATGGACAAGGAGGCCGTCAACACCCACGTCCGCGCGCTGATGTCGCCCGATCTCGGCGAAACCATCGTCCGCGAGATGAAGCTCGCCGACCTTGCCGAGTTCAACAGCGCCAAGGGCTCGCCCGATACGTGGTCCCGCCTGCTGCGCCTCGTCGGCATCGGCGCCCCGCGCGCCTCCGAAAGCGACGAGGCGCGCGCGCTCACCGCCTACTTCAATCGCCTCGAAGTCTACTCGCCGAAGGAAAGCCGCCTCATCGGCGTACGCTTTTCCTCGAGCGACGCGGAGCTGGCGGCAGCCGTCGCAAACCGCATCGCCGAGACCTATCGCGAGAACCTCGCGCGCCAGAGCATCGCCGAGACCGACGACGTCCAGAAGGCGCTCGAGCCCAAGATCGCCAAACTCGCCGAGGAGGCCTCCGTTGCGGAGGCTGCGGTCGAGAAGTTCCGGGGCGAGGCCAACATCTTCAAGGGCGGCCAGCAGGCAACAGGGCTTAACGAGCAGCAGCTTTCGGAATTGAATGCCGAGCTGTCGCGCGTGCAGGCCGCACGCAGCGAAGCCGAGGCGCGTGCCAAGCAGGCCCGCGAGATGCAGGAGCTCGGAAGTGCCGAAACATTGGCCGACGTACAAAAATCTCCGCTGATCCAGAGCTTGGTGCAAAGCCGGGTACGCGTTGAGCGCCAGATTTCCGAGCTTTCGGCGACGCTCTTGCCGGGCCATCCGCGCATGCGTCAGCTCGCTGCCGAACTCAAGGGGCTTAAAACGCAGCTCGCCACCGAGGTCGCGAACGTCGTCGACGGTCTCGGAAAGGAAGCGAAGGTCGCCGCGCTCCGCGAAGAAGCGATTCAGCGCAACGTCAGCGGGATCAAGAACCGCATCGTCAACTCCGGCCCCGAGGAAGCAAAGCTCAGAAGCCTAGAAGCCGATGCGAAATCGAAGCGCGCCGAACTCGATCGTCTGCGCGCGCAATACGAGGGCAATCGCGTCCGCGCCGACGATAGCCGTGCCGTGCCCGTGGAAGCGCAGATCGTGTCCGGCGCGCGTGCCGCAAGCATTCCGGTGTTCCCGAAAAAGACGTCCACCGCTCTCCTGGTTGCGGTCGCGACGATCCTGATCGGTCTCGCGCTCGTCATCACGCGCGGCCTCTTGAGCGGCGCCCGCGTGCCGAGCCGCCGCCGCGCCGGCGCACAGGATCGCGCTGAACGCTCTGAGCGCGAGCGTGTCCAGCCGAGATTGCCCGAGAGGCCACGTCGTGAGATGCCGGTGCCAGCCGCCGGCCCACCTCCGCTTCCGGTTCATCATCCGATCCCGGAACCTGCCCGCGCCGAGCTGCCAGCCGAACCCGTGGTTCCTCCGCCGATTCCGGCTCCAGCCGCCGCCGAGGTCGCACCCGCATCCGAGAGCCTGGTCACGGCGGAAATCACGTCACCCGATGTCCTGGTCGAAAAGCTCGAGGGCCTCCGCCGGAAAGGCAGCTCCGGCGTCAGAACCCTTTTCGTGGGCTCCTCGAACGTGTTTTCCCTGGCAAACGAAGCGCTGGGTCTCTGCCGCCTGCTGGCCGACAAGGGATTGGCGGTGGTGATGATCGATTGGAGCTGCGACGGGGTGGGCATCGCGGAGCCTCTGGGCCAGCCATCTTTCCCCGGCTTCGCCGATCTGATCGAGGGCAAGGCCCGCTTCGAGGACGTCGTGCGTCCTCTGCGCGACAACGACGTCCATCTCATTCCGTCCGGCCGGGCAGTCGAGACGGCAGACGAACCGCTCGACAGTGACACCATCAATTTCCTGTTGGATGCGCTGGACGACGTCTACGAGCACATCGTCGTCGTGAGCCGCTCGGAGCAGGCCCGTCCGTTGTTCGAGGCAATCGAAGGCCGCTTCGACACGGGCGTCATGCTCGTCGACGACACGGCAGCAAAGCCGAGCGCGCCCGCGGAGCCCGGCACGTTCCTGGGCTTCGAGGTCGAAGGGATTGCGCTGTTCGCGGTCGGCAAGGAAGGCTTCAAGCCGCGTGGTGAACGCGTCGCGCGGGCTGGCTGATCGCAAGCATTTGTTAACGCTGATACGTAACAGCCCGTTTCGGATTTAACATGATCTGAACGAACTTGGCTTTAGCTCGTCGTTTGGGAAGCAATCCGGAACGACCATGAGCCGCACATCCACACGCGTCATGCAGGCCGCGCTCTCGATGTTGCATTACTCGGGCGCAGGCGCGCTCCTGGCCCCGCTGACACGCGGCAAGGGCATTATTTTCACGCTGCACAATGTCCGCCCGGAGGCTCCCGAGAGCTTCGAGCCGAACCGGATTTTGAAAGTCACGCCGACCTTTCTGGAAGCGGCCATCGAGACCGTCGAAAAAGCCGGTTACGATATCGTCTCGCTGGACGAGGCCGCCCGCCGCATGAAGGCGGAAGGCGAAACCCGACCTTTCGCGTGCTTCACCTTCGACGATGGCTATCGCGACAACCGCGACTACGCCTATCCAATCTTCAAGGCACGTGGCTTGCCGTTCGCCATCTACGTGCCGACGGCCTACGCCGACGGGGAGGGCGATCTCTGGTGGTTCGTGCTCGAAGCCGCCATTCGCAAGGTCGATCGTCTCGAGGTCGCGCTCGATGGCGCCATGCGCATCTTCGACACCAGCACGCCGGAAGCGAAGGATCGCGCGTTCTACGAGATCTACTGGCCGCTGCGCGCAAAGCCCGAGAGTGAGCTGCGCGCCACTGTCCGCAGGATCGCCGAGGCTGCCGGCTACGATGCCTCTATGCTCTGCCGCGATCTCATCATGGACTGGGACGAACTCCGCGCGCTTGCCTCCGATCCTCTGGTCACGATCGGCGCACACACGCGCAGCCACTACGCAATCGCCAAGCTCTCCGAGGAAGACGCGCGCGCCGAGATCGGCGAGAGTGTGAAGCGCATCGAGCAAGAACTAGGGCGCCCGTGCCCGCACTTCAGCTTCCCGTACGGTGACGCCTGCAGCGCGGGCGAACGCGATTTCGAGATCGTCCGCTCGCTCGGTCTCGAAACCGCGGTGACGACCCACAAGGATGTGCTGAGATCGCGTCATCTTGCGGCCATGACCGGTCTGCCGCGCGTTTCCCTCAACGGCGACTACCAGAAGCCGCACTACGTTGCGATCATGATGACCGGCCTGCCGTTCGCCATCTTCGACACCGCGAGGACGGCGATCGATCAGATCCGGAAACTGCTGAAAAAGCGTCCGCGCGAGAGCTTGTCGCCGGCTCCGGCTACGCGTCCGGGCGCTGCATCCATTTGACCAGCCACATCGCGGGCGGCAGCCACAGCAGGCCCGCCACCGGATAGTAAACGAGTTCCGCGACCTTGCTGGCGCCGACCTGCATCACGATGGCGACCATCATGGCGGCAAGCGCATAAACCGTGAGAAACAGCAGCAGCGCGATCGCGCCCACCAGCTTGCGTGTGCGAAGGGTCATGAACGGCCCATATTTTCCAACCAACCCCGTACATACCCTTACGGCCCATAACCTTACGGCGATGTAGGGAAGAGGCACCTCTCGCGCCCGATCATCGCATTGATCGGAGCGCAGGTTCGCCCTATCACACCTTCGGCGAAACCCGAGGAAAAAAATAAGCATGGCGTCGACCGGGACAATGACGGGCAAAGGGGCGGGAGCAGGAAAAGAGGCGGGCGCAGTGCGCGCGGTGCCTTGGGACCGCGCCGTCCGTATCTGGCTTTACGCCATCGCAGGCCTGGTGCTGGCCATGATCACAGTGGGCGGCGCGACACGCTTGACCGACTCCGGCCTTTCGATCACCGAGTGGCAGCCCATCCTCGGCGCCATCCCGCCGCTGACCGAAGCCCACTGGCTGGAGGCGTTCGCCAAGTACAAGGAAATCCCGGAATACCACTTCGTCAACAAGGGGATGTCACTCGACGCCTTCAAGGCGATCTACTGGTGGGAGTGGGGCCATCGTTTCCTTGGCCGCATCATCGGGCTTGCCTTGGCTCTGCCGCTCGCGATCTTCTGGTACGCGGGCGTGATGCGGCCCGGTTATCCGCTGAAGCTGCTGGGGGTGGGGCTGCTCGTCGGCGTGCAGGGAGTCATCGGCTGGTATATGGTGAAATCCGGCCTCGTCGACCGCGTCGACGTCAGCCAGTATCGGCTCGCACTGCACCTCACCGTCGCCTTTCTGATCCTGGCACTCGTCGTGTGGCTGGCGCTCGAACTTACGGTTCCTGAAAGCGAGAACACGGCTGGGCGCACCACGGCGCGCATCTTGCCGCTGCTGATTATCGGAGCCATTTTTCTACAGGTGGTGATCGGCGCCTTCGTCGCGAGCCTCAAGGGCGGGCTCGTCTACAACACCTGGCCCACCATGAACGGCGCGCTCATCCCGCATGATTTGTGGGCCATCGAGCCCTGGTGGCACAATCCGTTCGAAAACCCGGTGATGGCGCAGTTCATTCACAGGTTGATCGCCTACAGCGTCGTCGTTCTGGTCGCGATCGAAGCTGTGCGGACGTTCACTTCGGGAGCTAGTCGCGAAGCCCGTGGCTCGTCGGCGTTGCTGGTGGCAGGCGTGCTCGGTCAGGCCGCTCTCGGCATCTGGACGCTGTTGGAAGCCGTGCCGCTCGGCCTCGGCATTGCGCATCAGGCCTGTGCCGCGATCCTGCTGGTGATCGCGGTGCGCCATCTGCACGTCGCGGCGCGCAAAGCCTGACCCTGCCACCCGAACCTATTCGGCGTCTTTGTCAGGCGGCAGGTCTTTGCGTTTCGCGTCGTCCGAGCGATCCGAAGGGCCGATTTGCGCGTCGGATGCGATCACCGCGATTGCAAATGCGCCTCCAATTAGCACGATGAGAACAAGCCAGATCATCGGGAAGCCTCCTCCGAGCCATGCGGAACAATGCGCCGGATGCAATCCGCCGCAGTTCCGTAGGGAACAGGGATACAGACCATGATCGCTTCAGGCCCTACCAGCCTGAAGCGTGAATCATCGGTCTCGCTAAAGGACCACCATGATCGCTTCAGGCCCTACGCGCTCCGATCGTCGCGACCCCTATCGGGCGCGGCGTGAATCGGCAGCGCAGAAAAAGCCTGAAGCGTGAATCATCGGTCTCATCAAAGGGCTAAAGCCCGAGCATCAGGCGGATGTTCTGCACGGCTGCGCCCGCGGCACCCTTGCCCAGATTGTCGAGCCGGGCAACGAGCAGCGCGTGGCCGTTCTTGTCGTGCCCGAACACAAACAGTTCGAGCTTGTCGGTGCCGTTTAGAGCAAGCGCATCGAGGCGTCCGCCGAGCTTAGCGGTCTCGGCGTGCGGCGCGACGCGAACGAGGTTCGAGCCCGCGTAGTGCGCAGCGAGTGCCTGCTCCAGGTCGCGCGCCGAAGGCTTTCCTGGCAGCGTGTCGAGATGCAACGGAACGCTAACCAGCATGCCCTGCCGGAAGTTTCCGACCGACGGCACGAAAATCGGCTGCCGCGTCAGCCGAGAATAGCGCTGAAGCTCCGGCAGGTGCTTGTGTTCGAGCGCTAATCCGTAAAGCTCGAACGCAGGGGCCGTTTTGCCGACCTCGTAGGATTCGATCATCGACTTGCCGCCGCCTGAGTATCCGGAAACGGCGTTCACGGTGATCGGGTAGTCGGCTGGTAACAGCCCGGCATCGACGAGCGGGCGCAGCAGCGCGATGCCGCCGGTCGGATAGCAACCCGGATTGGCCACGCGCCGCGCCTGCCGCACGGCCTCGGCCTGCGCCTTGTCGAGTTCCGGAAAGCCATACACCCAGCCTGCGGCGACGCGATGCGCGGTCGAAGCGTCCACGATGCGCGGGCTCTTGTCGCCGAGGGCGTCTGCCAATGCGACGGCTTCGATAGCCGCTGCATCGGGCAGGCACAACACGACGAGATCCACGTCCGCCATCAAGGCCTGGCGGGCTTTCGGATCCTTGCGCGCCTCGGCGGCGATGCTGGCCACCTCGACGGCTGGCTCAGCCGCCAGCCGTTCGCGGATCTCTAGTCCCGTCGTACCGGCTTCGCCATCGATGAAGATGCGAGGCTTGCCGGCGCCGGATTTTGCAGACGCCTTGCTCATGTGCCTCCGCCAGGCCCGAAGCCGAGCCGATGCAGAATGCCTTCCCAGATCGTCTCCGAGCAGCCGATGCCGTAAGCGGCGCAGAAGATCTTGTGGCTGTCGCGATAGATCATGTCGAGTGCGACGTAGAGGATGATGATGAGGCCGACCCAGGCGATCCAAGGATACTTCGCAAGCAGCTTGGCGATGTAGGTAGATGCGACGGCCATTAGCACGATCGCGATCGCAAGACCGATGACCAGCACGAGCGTCGAGTCGCCGGCGGCTCCAGCAACGGCAAGCACGTTGTCGAGAGACATCGACACGTCGGCGAGAATGATCGTCCAGAGTGCCGACCAGAAGGTCGCCTGCTGGTTTTTCGGCAGGTCAGCCGCAAGCTGCCCTTCGACATGATCGATCGAGTGCTCATGTCCCTCGATGATCTGTTTGTACATCTTCCACGAGACGAACAGCAGCAGCAGGCCGCCTGCGAGCGTGAGGCCGATGACTTGCAGCATCTGCTGCGCAACGCCCGAGAACAGAATTCTGAGAATGACCGCGCCGGCGATGCCCCAGAAGATGACCTTGGCGCGCATGCTTTTCTCGACGCGCGACGCCGCCATGCCGACGACGATCGCGTTGTCGCCTGCGAGCGTGAGGTCGATGATCAGGATGTTGAAGAGTGGAATAGCGTTTTGATACCACCACTCCGGCGATACCAGGTGGCCGATCTCGATTAACAGCTCTTCGATCATCAACGGAGCCTTTTCAGGTCAAACAGGAATGCTGGAACGTGCGCCCATTCCATTTTGGCAGCAGAGAACAACACCATTTCAAACAAAAAAACAACGGCCCGCTTGAAGCGGGCCGTTGCGACGAAAAACACGTAAGGGGGCTTGAATTCAGCCCGTCTCGAATTAGCGCTTCGAGAACTGGAAGCTGCGGCGAGCCTTGACCCGGCCGTACTTCTTGCGCTCGACGGTACGGCTGTCGCGCGTCAGGAAGCCGCCCTTCTTGAGCACGCCGCGCAGCTCCGGCTCGTAGTAGGTCAGAGCCTTGGAGATGCCGTGACGCACCGCGCCGGCCTGGCCCGAAAGCCCGCCGCCGACGACCGTCACAATGATGTCGAACTGCGTTGCGCGGTTCGCGGCATTGAGCGGCTGCTGCAGCAGCATCTGCAGCACGGGGCGTGCGAAATACTGCTTGAAGTCTTTCTTGTTGACCGTGATCTGGCCACGGCCCGGCTTGATCCAGACGCGTGCGACGGCGTCCTTGCGCTTGCCGGTTGCGTAGGCGCGGCCGAACTTGTCGAGCTTCTGCACGTGCACGGGTGCTTCGGCAGGAGCAGCACCCTTGAGGGCGCCGAGATCGTCCAGGGACTTGGTTTCCTGTACCATGGCAATTAGGCCCTCGAGTTCTTGCGATTGAGCTTCGCGATGTCGAGCGCAACCGGCGACTGCGCCGCATGCGGATGCTCGGCACCCTTGTAAATCTTGAGGTTTCTCATCAGCTTGCGCTGCAGCGGCCCGCGGGCCAGCATGCGCTCGACAGCAAGCTCGATGACGCGCTCGGGAAAGCGGCCTTCGAAGATGCGCTTCGGCGTGTTGGCCTTGATGCCGCCCGGATATCCGGTATGGCGATAGTAGACCTTGTCTTCGCGCTTCTTGCCGGTGAAGACGACCTTCTCGGCGTTGACGACGATGACGTTGTCACCGCAATCGACGTGCGGCGTATAGAGTGCTTTGTGCTTGCCCTTGAGGCGCGTGGCGATCAGCGTGGCGAGACGACCGACGACGAGACCCTCGGCGTCGATCACGACCCACTTCTTGTCCACCTCGCCCGGCTTGGCGACGAATGTCTTCATGGCGGGACAGGCTCCTGCCCAAATTGGAGTGGAATTCGGCGGGAATAACCCACGCCGTTGCGAAGCGTGGTGTGTACGTGACGGATAGACTCACGTCAATTGGGGCGAGAAAAGATAAAATCAAATAATATCAATAAATTAAATAATGAGGTATCTAAATACCATCATGGCGGTAAAATAATACCTCATTATCGCCGCCGGATTTCGTGGCGTGGCAGCGTTCTGGAGTTAACCGTTTCTTGCGGCCGTTGCCACACCGGTGTAGCGGGATGGATGCGAGCAGCCTGGGCGGACGTGATCGTGCGAAGGCCAATTGATTTAGCGGGTATCCCGGCAGGAACATCGAGACCCATTGACCGTTCTTAGATCCGTCTCAGTTGTGATCTTAGTTGCGGTACGGGATCGACATGCTGGGGGACCCACACGATCGCGAGCATGCTTTGCGAATGGGAGACAACGCTTCATGAGCACGTTCATTTCTAGTCTGAGATCGCTGGCAGGGGCCATCGGTCTGAGCGCAATACTGGCAGGCGCGGGCGCGTTCGGCGCAGCCGCGCAGGAGTTCAAGCAGCTCGAGCTGACCGATCAGCTCGTGACGAACTTCATCTCGGCCCAGAAGGATTTCGCGCCGCTCGCGAGCAAGCTTGCCGAAGGTGGCGAGCAGCCCGACGCAGCGCTGACGAAAGAACTCGAGGACATCGCCAAAAAGCACGGCTTCACGAGCTTTGCGGATTTCGAGGACGTCGGCGCCAACATTACCATCGTGCTGGATGGCCTGGATCGCGCGACGGGAAAGTACACCGATCCTGTCGAGAAGATGAAAAAGGAGCTCGACGAGATCAAGGCCGACGACACCATCCCGCCCGAGGACAAGAAGCTTGCGGTCGACGACCTCACGCAGGAGATCGCCCAGGCCAAGCCGCTTAAGTTCGCGGCTAACGTCGATGTCGTGAAAAAGCATATCGCCGCCATCGAGGAGCTGATCCCCGAAGAGGCCGGCGAAAGCGGCCCCGCGGACGGCGAAGGTCCGGCACCCTGAGCAGCCGGAAACGCTGAGCTGAATGCGCGCGGGGCGTGAAACACGCCAACGGAGCAATGTTGAAATCGTGACCACCGATACCAAGACGTCGGCATCGGCTTTGGACGTGACCGGCAGCAGCGAGGAGCTGGTGTTGGTCGCGAATCCGGAGCCGGGTGTCGCGGTGGTTACGCTCAACGCCCCTCGCGCGCGCAACAGCCTCTCGCGACGTATGATGGCTACGTTGGGCGACAGTCTCGCGCGTCTTGGCGGTGATCGAGAGGTTGCCGCCATCGTGCTCGCGGCAGCCGGCCCGGCTTTTTCGGCCGGTCACGACCTCAAGGAGCTCGCCGCACATCGCGCGGATACCGACGGCGGTCGCGCGTTCTACGACGAGACCATGCAGGCCTGCGCTGGGCTCATGCAGGCAATCGTGCGCAATCCGAAGCCCGTTATCGCGGCTGTCGAGGGCATCGCGACGGCGGCCGGCTGCCAGCTGGTCGCAACCTGCGATCTCGCGGTTGCCGCTTCCACTGCAACCTTCGCCACGCCTGGCGTCAACATCGGCCTCTTCTGCTCGACCCCGATGGTGGCGCTGTCTCGCAACGTTCCGAGAAAGCGGGCAATGGAGATGCTGTTGCTCGGAGAAATGCTGAGCGCCGAGGCTGCGGCAAGCTATGGGCTCGTCAATCGTGTCGTGCCGCCCGAGCGTGTGCGGGAAGAGGCGATCGCGATGGCACGCATCATCGCCGCCAAATCGAAACTCACCGTCGCCATCGGCAAGGAAGCCTTCTATCGCCAGATCGAAGAACCGCTCGCCGAGGCCTATGCCTATGCAGCGTCCGTCATGGTCGAAAACATGATGGCCCGCGATGCCGCCGAAGGTATCGGCGCGTTTATCGAGAAGCGCACGCCTGTCTGGAAAGGGTGCTAGCGGTGGAGCCGCGCCTCTCCTTCGTGACGCTCGGCGTCTCCGACGTCGCGCGTGCGCGCACATTCTATGAAAAACTGGGTTTCAAAGCCTCTTCGGATTCGAACGAGAACGTCACGTTTTTCGATGCCGGCGGGGTGGTGCTCGCGGTGTTCGGTCGCGCGTCGCTTGCCAAGGACGCGAAAGTCTCGGACAGCGCGCCCGGATTTTCCGGCGTTGCACTGGCCCATAACGTGCGGTCCGAAGCCGAGGTCGCGAGCGTACTTGCGGAGGCCGAAGCGGCAGGTGCCACCATCGTGAAGCCGTCCGAGCGCGCGTTCTGGGGCGGCCAGTCCGGTTATTTCAAGGATCCCGACGGCCATCTCTGGGAGGTGGCGTACAATCCGTTTTTCCCGTTCGACGCGGCCGGCCACGTCGTGCTGCCCTACGAGAAATCATGACCAACCAAGCTCCGAGCGACGACGAGATTGCGGATCTGCTGCGCACGGCCCGCACGTTTGCCGTTGTGGGCGCATCCGCCAATCCGAGCCGTCCGAGCCACGGCGTGGCGCGTTTTCTGTTGGCGCGAGGCTATGAGGTCATCCCGGTCAATCCGGGGCTGGCCGGAGGCGATCTACTCGGGCAGCCGGTAGCCGCGGATCTCGCTGCGATCACACGGCCCGTCGACGTCGTCGACATCTTCCGCAATTCCGAAGCCGCTCTCGATGTCGTCCGCGCTGCGATCCGCGAGAAGGATCGCTTGGGTATCAAAGCGGTCTGGATGCAGCTCGGCGTCATCAACGAAGTGGCTGCGACGGAAGCCGCTGCGGCCGGGCTCACGGTCGTCATGGACCGCTGCCCCGCCATCGAGTGGCCGCGCCTGCTCGGCCGATAGTTTATTCGGCCACGATTCTGAATTCGCTTTTGAGGTCGGCCGCAGAGCTGCCGCCGACGAACACGTCGAACTTGCCCGGCTCGATCACGGGCTCGCCGGTGTCGTCGTGATAGGCGAGATCGGACGCCTTGAGCGTGAACCGCACCGTTTTTTTCTTGCCCGGCGCGAGCTTGATCTTCTGGAAGCCCTTGAGTTCCCGCAACGGACGCGACCGTGCCGCGACGAGCTGACGCGTGTAGAGCTGAACCACTTCCTGGCCGCTTCGCGATCCGGTGTTGGTGACGTCGACGCGAATGTCGATCGTGCCGTCGCGCGTCAACAGCGGTTTGCCGACCGCGAGACCGGAATAACTGAAGCTGGTGTAGCTGAGGCCGTGCCCGAACGGATAGAGCGGCGTCGGCTTCTCGTCCACGTAGCCGGTCGTGTAGCGATCGCCGGTCGAAGGCCGGCTGGTCGGCAGTTCGTTATAGGAGAGTGGGATCTGCCCGACCGAGCGCGGAAACGTCATCGGCAGTTTTCCGGATGGCGCGAATTCACCGGTCAGCACCTCGGCGAGCGCGGTCCGCCCTTCGGTGCCCGGATGCCAGGCGATCAGGACGGAGGCGACCTTTTCCGAGGCGTCGGTCAGCACCAGGGGCCGCCCGGTCTCGACCACGAGCGCGATCGGCTTGCCGACCTCAGCGAGGGCATCGAGCATTTCACCCTGCACGCCCGAAAGACCGAGATCGACGCGCGAGGCGCCTTCGCCCGAAACCGCGCAGTCTTCGGACACGATGAAGACGATGAGATCGGCGGCCCGCGCCGTCTCGACCGCCTTGCTCTTGTCCTCGAACGAAAGCCCGCAGGCGTCCGCGAAGGCGGGCGCAAACAGAAAAGTCTGCTTGCTTTCGAGGCGGGCCTTGAGCGCATCGTGAAGCGTTTCGGTGCGCGGTTTCTCAAGGCCGGCTGGCCCGTACCACGAGTGATCGTTGACCGAGAGTGCCGCGGCGCCGATCAGCGCAACGGTCCCGGATTGCGGGCCGATGGGCAGCGTCGCGCCGTTGTTTTTTACGAGCACGAAGCTCTCTCGCGCAACGTCGCGTGCCGTCTTGCGGACGCTTGCTTCGTCGAGCGGCGGCGGCCGCTTGCGCTGACCGCCCGGCGTATCCTCGAACAGGCCCATTCGGTATTTGACGCGCAGCACGCGCCTGACGGCGGCGTCGATCTCGGCCACCGGCACACGTCCGGCCTTCACGCTGTCTTCGAGATGCTGGTCGTAAGCCTTGCTCTCCATGTCGTAGTCGATACCGGCGTGAAGCGCCTTCTCGGCGGCCTGGGCGAGGTCGCCGGCAACACCATGGTTCTTGAGCTCCATGATCGCCGCGAAATCCGACATCACGAGCCCGTCAAAGCCCAGTCGCGTCTTGAGCACGTCGGTGATCAGCGGGCGGTTCGCGGTGACCGGCACGCCGTTGACGGTATTGAACGACGCCATCACCGTTTCGGTGCCGGCATCGATCGCGGCCTGGAACGGCGGAATGTAGCGGTCGAAGAGTTCCGACATCGAGATCTGCGCGCCGTTATAGTCGCGCCCGCCCTCCGGCGCGCCGTATCCGACGAAATGCTTGGCCGATGTCGCGAGCCCGCCCTTGCGGTAGCCGCGCACGCGTGCAGCCGAGAAGGCGGCGCCGAGATAGGCATCTTCTCCGCCTCCTTCCATCACGCGGCCCCATCTGGGGTCGCGCGAGATGTCGATCATCGGGGCGAAGGTAAGGTTGACGCCAATTTGGGCCGTCTCGCGGGCAATCGCCTCGGCGGCGCGCTCGGCCAGTTCGGGCTCCCAGGTTGCGGCCCAGGCGATCGGCACGGGGAAGGCGATGTGGAAGGCGTAGATGGCGTCGATCGCGAAGATCATCGGGATCTTGAGCCGCGAGGCCTGGACGGCCTCCTCGAACACGCGCACGTGGTCCAAATTGGCCACGTTCAGCATAGCTCCGATCCGCCCCTTGGTGACGGCCTCGATCTGTGGTTCGCGTGGAAAGGCATAGGACGGGAAATTGAGCTGCCCGATCTTTTCTTCGAGCGTCATTTTGCCGATTAGGGCGGAGATCTTGGCTTCGATCTCGGCTTCGGCGGCGCCCGTCGGAAGGGGGCGGGGCGAAGGTGTGGATTGGGCAGGGAGCGATGCAAGGCTAACGACGAAGGTAAAGAGAAGAATACAGATTCTCATCGAAAAGCCGCTCTGTCCGTTAGGGATGCTCCCATGGTATACGGGCAGCACGCCCCGCGTCCAATTCGCATCTTGTGAAAAGGGTGATGTGCTACAACATGTCCACCTGCTGCCGATCGGACGCGTCGCCGCCAACCCAGCGAACAGCCGGAACCAGACTTGAGGAGTGCCCGATGCCGGCAAGCGGCGTCCAAGCAAGAAAGCTCGACATCGATCGATCGGCTCGCACACAGCTGCCGATCGAGCTCGACGGCGTGGAGATTGTGCTCGAAGCCCGCGCCTATCAGGGCCGCGAGGAGCACGTGCAGGCCATGGCCCTTATCAACCGCGGCAAAGACGACGAGGCCGGAGAGATCCCGCTGGTTCGCGTGCATTCCGGCTGCGTGACCGGCGATATCTTCCATTCGCTTCGCTGCGATTGCCACGCCCAGCTCGAGGCCGCGTTGCGGCGGATCACGACCGTGCCTAACGGCGTTCTGATCTACCTGCCCTATCAGGAGGGAAGGGGTATCGGCCTCTTCAACAAGATCAAAGCCTACGCGCTACAGGACCAGGGCCTCGACACCGTCGATGCCAACATCGAGATCGGCGCCCCGATCGACGCGCGGGAATATGAGCTGGCGGCCGAGATTCTACTCGACCTGGGTTTTTCGAAAATTCGTCTCATGACGAACAACCCGACCAAGGTCGAAGCGCTCGAGGAGGCGGGGATCGACATCGTCGACCGGATTCCGGTCATCGTCCGTCCCAGTGTCCACAATGAGCATTATCTCGAAACCAAGCGGCGCCGGATGGCTCACAAGATCTGAGCGGCAACGAGGCGCGATCGATGATCGGGCTTGATCGCCTTTACGCCTGATCGCGCCTACCAGGCGAGCGCCGGCATGGCCGCGAGCGCGCCTGGCGTTCCGGCCGGAAACAGCCGGGCGAGTTTTTCCGGCTCGAGCTTGTCTCCAGAAATTGTCTCGTGCCTGTGAATGCCGCCGGCGATGAAGAGAGCATCGAGCCCGGCTCCCTGTGCACCGGCGAGGTCGGTCCGAACGGCGTCTCCGATGACGAGGATCCGATCGGAGCGAACCTCGGCGTCGCGGATCTGCTCTGCCGCAGCCTTCGCAGTCCGATAGGCGCTCGCGTGGGGCTTCCCCGCCCAGAATACGGTGCCGCCCATGTGAACGTAGGCATCGGCCAGCGCACCCGCGCAGAGGAACAGGCGCCCGCCCACGTCGACCACGAGGTCGGGATTGGCGCAGACGAACGGCAAGTCGCGCGCGCGAGCCTCTTCGAGCAGCGGCTTATAGGTCTCGACGGTCTCGTTGACGTCATCGACGAGGCCGGTACAGACCACCGCCTCCGCGTCAGCCACCGCAACGTTGGCAGCCGTCACCCTCTCGAAGAAGGCTCCGTCGCGGCCGCGTGGCCCGATCAGATGCACGCGGGCGTAGGCTTGCTCGGAAAGGTGCGCGAGCGCGATCTCGCCTGAGGAGACGATGGCGTCATAGGCGTCGGGCGGAACGTGGCGGGCTTCCAGCATCGCCTCGACGCGGAATTTCGGAACCGGCGCATTCGTCACTAGCACCACGGTTCCCCCGCGTGCCCGGAAGCGCAACAGCGCGTCGGTCGCGCCCGGGTAGGCGCGCACGCCGTCGTGCACGACGCCCCAAACATCGCAGAAGAGAACGTCGTAGTTTTCGAGAAGCGGGCCTGCGTGCGCAATGATCGGGGGCGGAAGCAGGCCGCGAGGCGGTGAAGAGGTCATCGGTCGTCCGAGCGTGAGGATAGGCGCCGGATCCAATCGCAACAGGCAGGGCCTGTCCACCGCTAACTGTGTCCACCGCTAACTGGGTCGGCCGCCGCGGCGGCTCAGGGCTGAGAGATGCCGAGCGGACCGACCTCAACAGCGTCCGACGCGCGTCAAGGCCGATGGGAACTAAAAAAACCAACGTTCGATCGAGTTGATAAAATATTTATTTGCATTTTAATTCTGAATTAACGGCCCAATTGGGGAGAAATAAAAAGGTATAAAATTTTATCGATATTTCTAATTAAATTTGAAATTGCCGCTGATTGTTCGCTGGCACCGTTTTTGCTTTTCGGTCCGGGAGTGCCCATTTTTTGGATGTGGAGCCGGTCGTGGCAAAGAAAATCAAGAAGATCAAAGTTCTCTCATTTACGGAGCTGTGCGGAGCGGTCGTTCCGGTCTTCACCACGCAACCGCAGTGCGCCAGCATCACGGAGCTCAAGGACAACCACGCGCAGGAAAACACTTACGTCCACTCCCGCTCGGCGGTCATAAAGTTCAAGGACAGCGTCCAGGATAAGCACTCGGTATCGTTCGCGCCGGTCGGAAACGGTTATGTCGGCTCGTTCTCACTGGGTGCGGTCAATCAGAAGTCGGACTCTTTCTCCTGGACATTCAAGCTCCCGGACGGCGCCATTGACCATCTCCAGGCCGGCGAGACGCTGGTTCAGGTCTACAACGTCTCGATCCGCGACGGCGCCAACAACGTCATTACAACCCAGGTAACGATCAAGATCGTCGGCACCAACGACGCACCGGTGATCACGTCGGCCGTGCAGGCCGCCACGGTTTGCGAAGTGGCGGACGGCGCTCAGGGCGAAAATGCGACCACCCACGTCAAAACGGGGGCGGTGACCTTCGCCGATGTTGACACACTCGATACGCACACCGCCAAGGTTGTCCCACTTGGGAACAATTACATCGGTACCCTGGCCATCGGCTCGGTCGACCAGGGCACGGATTCCATCGGCTGGACGTTCAGCGTCCCCGACAGCGTGCTCGACCCGCTCGGCCCGAAAGACGTCCGCGTCCAGCAGTACCGCGTCACCGTTGACGACGGCCACGGCGGTACCGCGTCCCAGGTCATTACCATCACCATCCGCGGTGCCGACGACGGCGTGACGATTTCGGATTTGAAGCCGGCTGCGCAGGGCGGCGACCTGCTCGTGGACGAGGACGACCTTCCGGCTGGCACCGACACCAGCAAGGAACAGCTGACTGGAACCGGAAACTTCAAGATCTCCACGCCCGATGGGCTCGACGATCTCACGGTCGGCGGAAAGGCCGTAATCACCAACGGTGTGTTCACCGCTGCGACGATCACCACCCCACTCGGCAACACGCTGAAGATCACGAGCTTCGACGCCGCAACCGGCGTGGTGACCTACACCTACACGTTGAACGGCGCCGAAAAGCACGACGCGGGCGCCGGCGAGAACACACTCTTCGAGAAATTCGCCGTTGTCCTCACCGACAAGGACGGCAGCTCCGCGACCGCTTCGCTCGATGTCGGCGTCGTCGATGACGTTCCCCAGATCCGTGTCACCGGCCCCGGCTCGAGCCTGATCGTCGACGAGACCGATCTCGGCACCAACGCATCCGCCAATTTCGCAAGCAGCTTTACCGGCCAGTACGGCGCCGACGGCTCCAACGGCGCCGGAACGTCTTACGCATTGAGCCTCTCGGCGGCAGGCGCCGACTCGGGCCTGACCGACTCGGTCTCCGGCCAGCCCATCCTGCTCTACATGGACGGCGGCAGCGTCGTCGGCCTTGTGGGCGGCAGCAACGGTGCGGTCGCGTTCCGGCTGAGCGTCGATTCCGCCGGAAACGTTACGCTCGATCAGATCCGCGCCATCGCGCACGAGCCCAACACTGGCCCCGACGAGACCGCTTCGATCGCGCCGAACGTCGTGGCGCTGACGGCGACGATCACCGATTCCGACGGCGATTCCGCGACCGCCTCGCTCGACATCGGCACGTCTTCGATCTTCTGCGATGACGCTCCGGCAATTAGCGCGAGCGCTGCGGCCGCCGGCGTTCTTGTCGTCGACGAAACGACCCTGTCGATCGACGACTCTGCGAGCTTTGCCTCGCTGTTCACGACCACCTTTGGCAATGATCAAGCGGGCGCGATCACCTACGCCCTCGCTGTTAGCGCCACTGGCGTGGACTCCGGCCTCGACGACTCGGCCACCGGCGACAGCATTCTGCTCTTTGTCGAAAACGGAAGCGTGGTCGGCCGCGTCGGCAGCGTGGCTGGTGACGTGTCGTTCAGGCTTACAGTCGATGCCGCCGGAACCGTGACGCTCAACCAGCAGCGCGCGATCCTTCACACGCCGGATGCGGGACCGGACCAGGCGGTGTCGCTTGCGCCAGGGCTCATTTCGATCGTCGCAACCGTAACCGACAGCGACGGAGACGCCGCATCCGCGAGCGTCAATATCGGTCATTCGCTTTCGTTCCGAGACGATGCGCCGACCGCGGGCAAGAATGCGCTCGTCCAGCTCGATGACGATACCATCGCCCATGGCAACTCTGGTGGAGTAGGCGACGACGTCAACAGCGCCAACACGACAGGTGTGCTCGCCCACGATTTCGGCACGGACGGCGGTTCAATTGCGCTGCTGACCAGCGGTGCGCCGTCGGGCTTTACCTACGTCTCTTCGGGATCTGACCTTTTGGTGCGGCAGGGCACCGTGACGGTGTTGAGCGTGACGCTCGACCCGGCGACGGGCGCCTATACGGTCACCCAGCACGCAGCCATCCAGCACGCCCCCGGCAACGACGAAAACAATCAGGGCTTCACCATCACCTATCGTGTCACCGACAATGACGGAGATTCGGTGGACGGCACCCTCTCGATCGATGTCGACGACGATACGCCGACGGTCACCATCACCGGTCCGAGCAGTGTCAACGAGAACGGCGCTGCCATTGATGGCACCTATCAGTTCGCGGCGGGCGCCGATTGGATTTCGGCTGGACAGCTCGTGATCGACGTTGACGGCGCCGGTCAGCAGACCATCACGTCCGGCCAGCTCGCCGACGGCGAAACCATCGTCACCTCAGCCGGTACGCTCACGGTCTCCGCGCCCGATGCCGGCGGCAACGGCACCTGGACCTTCACGCCTTCGTCTGTGGGTGCGACGGCCTCGGTGAACATCCGTGCAACGGTGGTCGACGGCGACGGCGACAGTGCCGTCCAGACGCACACCATCCAGGTCGTCAACGTCAACCAGCCGCTGGTGATTTCCGGCGCGGTCACGGGGCTTGTCGAGGAAGAACATGGCCTCCCGGGCGGCATCGAGGACGAGACGTCCGGCCCGCCCGATCTGGATGCCGATGCGGGCGGCAACCTCGCTCTGACGACGAACGTGCATCAGGGCAGTTTCGGCCCGTTGGTCCAGAGCGGCGTTGATGGTGCCTTGAGCTTCGCGATTGCGGCGCTGTCCGGAAACCCCGCCGTTCAAACCATTGCAAACGGTGCGTTGACCTCGGGCGGCCGCCAAGTCTACTTCGCGAACGATGGCGGCAATCTGGTCGGCTACACCAACGGTGACGGCGGTAACGGTTCGTTCGGAGCCGGTGACACCAAGGTGTTCGAGCTTGCGCTCACCAACGCCGCGACCGGCGCTTACACCTTCACGCTGTTGGCGCCTGTGGATCATCCGTCGGGGGCGAGCGAGAACGCCATCGCGATCAACCTCAATGGCCGCGTGAGCGTCACGGACAGCGGCGGCCCCGTGGGCGACACCAATGTTCCGCTCAACGCATCGATCACGGTGATTGATGACGTACCGGTCGCGGCGAACGATAAGGCTACCGTTGTCGAAGGCGACGGCCAGAACTTCAACTGCGCCTTCGTCCTTGATTTCAGCGGCAGTATCAACAACGGCGAGCTAAACCAGATGCTGACGGCCGTCAAGGCGGCCGGCGAGGCGCTGTTCAACGGCACGAGCGGCGATGTTTCCATTCGCCTCGTTGCATTCTCGTCCTCTTCGGCCTCCTACGGTCCGTTGACGAGTCTTGCAGCCTTCAATGCCCAGATCGACGCGCTCAATCCGGCGGCCGGCGGCTGGCGTCCGTTCGACGGTGGCACCGATTTCACCGACGGTATTCAGACCACGATGGCCGTTTACACGCCGTTGGCCGGCTGGAGCAATCAGGTCTTCTTCCTGAGCGACGGCAATCCCAACGAGCAGACCGGAGCGGGAGGAAGCTCGTTGAACAGCGCCACGGCGACGGCCTGGAACGCGTTCGTCAACGGCGTGAACCCGGTCAACGTCACCACCATCGGCATCGGCGACGGCATCATCACCGAGCGCCTGCAGGATGTCGATGTGGATGGCTCCGGCTCGCCGATCAGCGTCGGCAGCTTCAGCGACTTGATCAGCACGTTGATCGGTGTCGTCGGCGGCGGAGACGTCTCCGGAAACGTCCTTGGCAACGATGGCTTTGGCGCCGACGGCGCAGGCCGGATCACGTCGATTGAGATCAATGGCGCCACCTACTCCTACAACGGTGCCCAGATCACCTCGAGTGCGGGTGGGGCGCCGATTGCCGGGTCTCTCCTGAGCAACGTTACGACCGAGATCGGCGGCAAGCTCACCTTCAACTTCGCGACCGGTGCCTGGCATTTCACCGCGCCGAAAGGCCTGGTCAGCGACGTCACCGGCGCGTTCGCCTACACGATCGTCGATCGGGACGGAGATGCGTCGACGGCTTCACTCGCGATCACGGTTCAGCACGCGAACGACGCCCCGATCAACACCGTGCCGTCGTCAATCGCTGTCGCAGAGGACACGCCGACCAAGCTCACCGGCATATCGTTCACTGACGCCGATATCGGTGCATCGAACCTGACGGTCACGCTGTCGATCCCCACCGGAAGCGGCTCGCTGGCGGCCGCTTCGACTGCAGGCGTAACCGTTGGCGGCACCTCCAGCGCGTTGACGCTGACCGGCACACTAGCGGCAATCAACACCTTCCTCGCAACGTCCGCACAGGGCGTCACCTTCACCCCGCTCGCCAACGCAACGGCCGACGTGACGCTCACCGTCACCTCGAACGACGGCGGCGGAAGTGGTGCCGGCGGCGCATTGAGCGATACCGATACCGTGGTGCTCGATCTCACATCCGTGAACGACGCACCGGTCGCGACCATCACCGCATCGAGCTACGCGGCGACCGAGCAGGTGAACCTTGCCCTGCACGGCACCGGTCTTTCGGTGTTCGACGTGGACGCGGGCAACGACAACATCCTTGTCCGGCTGTCGGTCACCGCAGGCGTTCTCACCGTGAGCGCAGGCAACAGCGGCGCGTCCGTCAGCGGCAGCGGAACGTCGACGGTCACGATTACCGGCAGCCAGACCGAGATCAACAACCTGCTCGGAGGGATCGACACCGGCTTCGGCGCGGGCGGAACCATCAACTACATCATCGACAGCAACACGCCGCCGGCAAATGCCACGCTCACGTTGTTCGTCGATGACACCGGCGACAACGGCGCCGGCGGTTCGCTAACGCACAGCACGTCGGTCACCATCGGCATTACGGCCGTGAACGACGCGCCGGTTGCGACCAACGATATCGTCATCACCAACGTCACGCCGGGCACTGCGTTCGACATCCCGAAATGGGCACTCCTGCTCAACGACAGCGATCCGGAAGGCAGCAGCATCGACATCACCGCGATCAACAGCACCAGCGGGCTGTCCAACGTGTCCCTAACGGCCAGCAAGGTCACCTTGACCGATAGCGGCAACGAGGGCGGCTCTTTCGTCTACAACTTGAGCGACGGTGCGGCCAACCGCACCGCGACGGTCACCGTCACCTACGACTCCAACACGATGACCGGCGGCAACGATGCCGAGATCTTCATCGGCAACAGCAGCGGCACCAACATCAACGCGGGTGGCGGCAACGACATCCTGATCGGCAATGGCGGCAACGATGCGCTGACCGGTGGTTCGGGCAACGACATCTTCGTGTTCAGCGCACCGCTGAACGGCGCCACCAACGTCGACACGATCCACGATTTCGATGCCAACCCGTCGGGTGGCCAGGATCTGATCTATCTCGACCGGTCGATCTTCACGACGCTCTCGGCGGGTGCCCTGTCGGCGGCGGCGTTCGTGGCCAACACCAGCGGAAATGCGTCGAACGCCAATCAGCGCATCATCTTCGAAACCGATACCGGCGCCCTCTACTACGACGCCGACGGTAACGGAGCCGGTGCCAAGGTTCAGTTCGCAACCCTGAACGGCTTCTCCGGTGGGGCTGCGTCTGCCATCGATCACACTGACTTTTTCGTCATTTAGAGTAGACAGCGTGATTGCGATTCTAGCGGAGGCCGAAAGGCCTCCGCTTTCGTTTGTAACGCAGCGAATACACATAGAATTTTTTGAAATTCCTGTTGTGATTCGCGGGCGCGGGGGTCGCGAATCACTTAAGAATCGCCCATTGCGGAGAGCGATCCGCCGTCTGCGTGTTCTCGTGAGAAGCGTTCAGATGGGCGGGCGCGCGTGAGAATTGATGCGCGCAAAATATAATAGCCGCTGGGGGATAGGATGACGGGCCGTCGCGTTCGCTTTGCGATGATCGCAGCCACCGGGCTGATTGCATTTTCGCAAGCGCCGCTTGCCGATATGGGCAAGGCTCCGGTCGGTCCTAACGGCCGCTACCTCTCGTTCGAGGGTGGCTACCTGCACCAGGACGGCCCGGACGTGACCGGCCACGGCATCGTCGTGATCGGCGGTGGCCCCGAGCAGGATGTGCTCGTCTCGCCGGATGATGGCTTCTTCGCGGGCGGCACGGTCGGCTTCGACACCGGCACGCCCTACCTCGACAAGTTCCATCGCGTTGAATTCTTCCTGCTCTACGGCAAGGCTGACGACAGCCGGAGCGACACGTCTCCACCCGCAGCAGATCTGACCCTGAAAACGGTCGACGGCACGATCCTTGTCACCGACGGCCTGTCCGCCAAGACCAAGGTCGAACGCGAGAGCTGGGAATTCGGCGCGCGCCTCGAGCACGATCAGGCCGTCAACCCGACCACGACGGTGACCTGGTCGCTCGCACCGTTCGTTCGTAATCTCGAAGAAGAGACCCACACCGCCGTATCGGCGTGCTGCGAGCTGCAGCGCAGCGGCAAGATCGACGCGTGGCTTTACGGCATTTCGCTCTCGGTCGAGCCCGAGCGCTGGCTGACGCCGCAGCTCGCCCTCGTCGGGCGGCTCGGAGCGGGCATCTACGGCTACGACGCTGATGGGAAGTTCCGGTCGAGCTCAGATCTGGACCCCGACGGATTTGCCGCAAGCGTATCCGACGGCGACTCCGGCTTCGGGTTCCGCGGCTTGCTCGGCGTCGGCTTGAAGTACAAGCTCTCGCCCACGTCCAACATCGAAGGTTTCGCCGAGGCGGATTACTTCTCGAAGGTGCCGACCGCGCACCTGTCGAGCAATTCATCGGCGGGCGGATATGAATCGCACGTTCAGGATGACGACCTGTGGGATGTCCGCACCGGACTGCGCCTGACGTTCGGCTTCGGGCCTGCGCCGAACTGAGGCTTGCAACGCGCCCTCGCGATTATCTCGGAACCGCCGCAACTTCCCCAATTTCCTAAACGCACTCCTCGACGGTCATCGCCGTCGCGTTCGCCGCGCAATTCCGCAGCTTCTCCATGTCGAGCACGTCGAAGGCGCGCCGGCCCATGGTCGAGATCACGCCGCGGGATTTGAGTTGCGTCATCTGGCGGCAAACGGTCTCGAGGCGCAGCCCGAGGCACTCGGCCATCTCCATGCGCGACAGCGGCAGCGAAAGCCCGAGCGCGCACGGCCGCTCCCTGTCGCCGCGCACGACGCTTCGCGCCATCCGTTCGGCGATGAGATGGAGCAGGCTCGCTACCTTCTCCTGGGCCGTCGTGCGCCCGAGCAGGAACGCCCAGTTGCGCGCGCTGTCGAGATCGGCAGCGATGCGCTTGAGCAGCACCCGTTCGATGATCGGATGCTCGCGCATCACGTTTTCGAAGGCACGCCCCGAACAGCAGCAAAGCTCGAGTGTCGTCGCCGCTTCCGCCGAAAGGTTCGAGCCATCGAGAAACGGCCGCCCGACGAAGTCGGACGGAAACTGAAGGCCGACGATCTGCTGGCGCCCATCCGGCTTCGTGATCACGAGCTTGACGACGCCCGAGATCAGGATGGCGAAGGTATCCGCCCGCTCGGCCGCTCCATAGATCACCCGCCCGGCCGGAACTCGCATCCGGTGCATGACGCGCGAGAGCGCATGGGCCGCATCTTCGCCGAGCGAGCCGCAGAGCGACGCCTCACGCACCGGACAGGCATTGCATCTTGGGGGTAGGGCCATAGCCGGCTCGACTCCTTGGGTAAATCGAACCGCAAGTATGCAACCGGAGGCCGGGGGTGGAGTTTGAGCAAAGTCAAACAGACGGTCGACGGCCGTGCAAATCTGAGAGCCGCCGGGAAGGCCGATGAGCCGCGGAGGCCGGCTGCTATCGCCGTTAATCGGCAATTGCCAGCGCACGCATCTGAATGATGTGAATGATGTAAGTCTTGGTGCCGCCTGAGAGACTTGAACTCCCGACCCCCTGATTACAAATCAGGTGCTCTACCAACTGAGCTAAGGCGGCGAACGTCGAATGCGTCGTCCCGGGCAGGTGCGAACCGAGCCGGCGCGAAGCAGTGCGCCCCCTTTTAGCGAACTCCCGCCCGCGGAAAAAGGGTCTTCATGCCACGGTCGGCCGCGCCCGAAACACGGGCTCCCCGCCGATGGGTGGGTTTAGGCCTTGAGCGACCGTTCCCAGGCCAGCGCATGGGCCACGATCTTGTCGAGGTCCGCAAGGCGCGGCTCCCAGCCAAGGCGGCTGCGGATTTTGGCCGAGTCCGCCACGATGGCTTCCGCGTCGCCCGGCCGCCGCGGCCCGAGCTTGACCGGGAACGGGCCGCCGGAGGCGCGCTTCACCGCCTCGATGACTTCCAGAACCGAGTAGCCCGACGAATACCCGCAGTTGAAGATGTCCGACTTGCCGCCACCATCGAGATACTTGAGCGCGGCCATGTGCGCCGCCGCGAGGTCGCTGACGTGGATGTAGTCGCGGACGCAGGTTCCGTCAGTCGTCGGGTAGTCCGTGCCGAATACGTCCATCGACGGGCGCTTGCCGAGCGCGGTCTCGCACGCCACCTTGATCAGGTGGGTCGCGCGCGGCGTCGATTGGCCGGTACGGCCCTCGGGATCGGCGCCGGCCACGTTGAAATAGCGCAGTGCCACATAGCGGAAATCGTGCGCGAATGCGGTGTCGGCGAGCATCAGCTCGGTCATCAGCTTCGAGGTGCCGTAGGGCGACACCGGCTTGAGCTCGGCATCCTCCTTGACCGGGATTTGCTTCGGATTGCCGTAGACCGCCGCCGTCGACGAAAAGATGAAGGACTTGACGCCGGTCTTGACCGCAACCTCGATCAGCGAGCGCGAGTTCGACGTGTTGTTCAGATAATAGCCGAGCGGATCCGCGACCGAATCCGGCACCACGATCGATCCGGCGAAATGGATGATGCAGCGGGGCCGGTGCTCTTCCACGACACGGGTGACGAGCGCCTGGTCTCCGACATTGCCTTCGACGAGCACGGCGGGGGCGCGAACGGCGGAGCGGAAGCCCGTCGAGAGGTTGTCGACGACGACGACCTTTTCTCCGGCATCGAGCAGTGCCAGCACCATGTGGCTGCCGATATATCCGGCGCCGCCTGTCACAAGCACAGTCATAGGAGAGCCTCGCATGAAATTGGAAACAGGTCCGCTTGTCTCGGCAGATCCATGACCTGAGCGAGGGCGAACGTCGGCGGCGCCCTCCAGGGGAGGACGCGGGGTTCAATCCCGAACCCTACGAGGTTTTCTCTAATTCCGAGTTTACGGCCGGGTTGTGCGAGGCATGCACATGCATGGAAACAGTTAGCACAGCGCACTTTGCTCAGCTTCGCGAGACGGCACCTGCCAGCACGACGCCCCCAACTTTGCCGCGGTAGGGCGCCAGCAAATGCAGTGTGTGATCGAGGTTTGCCTGCTGCGTCTTGCCGTTGCGCGCAACGATCAGAATTTTGTCGATGAGCGGCAGCAGGGCGGAGGCCGATTCATCCGTGGTCAGCACGCCGCCATCGATGACAACGAGGTCGTAGTCGAGCGAGGCCGCGGCCAGATTGGCCGCGAGCTGGCGGCGCTCGCCGCGCTTGAGCAGGCCGAGATCGGCCCTGGCCAGCGCAAGCAGGGAAAATCCGAAATCCTCGGGCCCGGCGGTGTGGGCGGCCAATGCTGCGGGTTCGGCAAGAAGCGCCGGCCAGCCTTCGGTTCGCTCGGGGGCAAGCACCGGCGATAGAACGGGGCTTGCGGAGCAGGCATCGACGAGCAGCACGCGCTCGCCCCTGAGAGCAGCCGCGTGCGCGAGCGCAAGCGAGATAGGAGAGGGGCTGGCGCGCCTGTCGGCACCGAGCAGCATGATGGCCGTCGGATAGCTCACATGACGATCGGGCTCGAACGAGCCCAGCAGTTGCAGGATGCTCTGGCGATAATGGGCTTCATTGGCCCCGTCCGGTGTGGCGACGGCATCCAGAATGCGCCCGATCGCGGCGCCCCCCGGGCGGCTGCGGAGCGAGAGAGACCGGCGGGACGATGAAAGCTGCGAACGGACTTTGCTGCGGAATTTCGGAACCGGGAACAACGGCAGCTGGCCGATCGCCGTCGCGCCATAGGCCGGCCTCACCGTGGTATCGAGCCGCGCGCCGGCAAACGCGCGGAGGCCGCCCAGGGCCGCCCCGCCAAAAAAGCCGAGCGAGAGCACCAGCCACGCATTCGGCCAGCTCGCTTTGGTAGGCGGTGTCGCGTCCGAGACGACGCGCGCTGAGGGCACTGCGATCTGCGCCTCTTCGCGCGCCTCTTTGGCTCGCGTCAGGTAAGCGCTCAGCGCTTCGCGGCTGGTCGCGGCGTCCTGTTCCAGTTTGCGAAGCTCGATCTGAGCCGTCACGACACGAGAAACATCGGCCGTACGGGTCTCGATGAGCCCTTGAAGCTCCTGCTCGCGGCGCGCGGCGACATCTTGCTCCGACGCGAGCGCGTGTTCGATGCGCCGTAGTTCGGCGTCGATCCGCGCGCGGATGGCGTTGCGTTGCGCGCGGGCGTCCAGCAAGGCCGGATGGCGAGGCCCGAGGTTTACGGCAAGCGAGTTTGCCCGCTCGTTGGCTTCGGCGAGGTGCGTGCGAAGGCGTTCGATGGTCGGAGAGCGCAAGATCTCGGGTAGGCTTTGGAGGCCGGCATCGGATGTGAGCGTGAAGCGGGCGGCATCGCTCCGCGCACGCGCGTCGGCGGTTTTGGCACGTGCGGTGGCGAGTTCGTCGTTGAGCCTGGCGATCTGCTGCTCGTCGGCGATGCGCCCGTCCGAACTCGGGATTTGGTTGCGCGTCTTGAACGTCTCGATCCGCTCTTCGGCCTGTTGCACTTGATCTCTCAACGCGCCGAGCCGGCTGTCGATCAGGTTGCTGGCGCGCCGATCCGTGTCGGCACGCGCGTTGATCTGCTCGGCGAGATAGAGGCTGACCAGCGTGTCGTTGATTTGCGCGGCTTTGGCGGGCGATCGCGAGGTGACGCCAACGTCGAGGATGTAGGTGTTGCCGGCCCGTGCGATCTCGACCTGCCTTGCGAGCCGTTCCGTCGCGAGCGCCTTTTTGTCGGGGCTCGCGCGTCCCGGGAAGTACGATCGCAATCCCGACAAAGCACCGGTGTCGCCGAATTCCGGATCGTCATAAAGGCTCAGAACCTCGACCACCCGGCGCAGCATCGCATCCGAACCCACGATGGCCGCTTCGCTGTTGGATAGCGCCGGATCTGCGCGCACGGCTTCGCCCGCGGCCGGGGTCTGGCTTGGGCCGACATAGAGGCGGGACCACGATGTGTAGGTCGGCGTGGTGAGCACGAGATAGACCGCGGCAAGCGCAACGGAGAGCGCGGTGGTCGTCAGCACTTGCTGGCGGCGGCGCGGTACGTCGAGGAGGCCGGGTCGGCCGGGAGACCTGCGCGCTGGGTCCTGACCGGCAAGAGAAAACATCGAAGGCATGAACATCGTCAGCGCGCACCGCGAAACACATCGGGATGCACCGAGGATCCCACCACACGAGACCCCACCAATGTGCGTATTTGAAACCGATGAAAAGGCGTCGCTAACCGTTTGGTTACCGTGTTGCCGAACAGAAGTGGGCTGACGATCGGCCGCGCTCGTTACGGCGGGCCGTTGAAACGGATGTTACCGCAACTTGGTCGACGTCGAAGGATGAGTTAAAGCAATATTATGCGTTTTGATTTAAGGTGATGGCGAAATCTGCTCAGTCCGACCCCCAGGAGTCCGTCATGCATTCTAGGGTCCTTGCCCTATTTGTAGCCGCTCTCGGCTTGGCCCTCATTCCGGCGGCCGCCGAAGCTGGACATCGCCGTCATCATCATAACGGCGGGTACTACAGCAACTATCAGTTCTATCACCGCCACTACCGCTCCGATTTCGAGCCGGATCGCCACGCGTACTACGCGTCGCCGCGCCGCTACTATCCCTACTACAACTCGGGATATTGGCGCCCGACCCAGGAGCTGCGCTATCGCCAGGCCTGCTGCCGTCCGTTTGCCAAGCTGCCACCTTACTACCAAGCTTGGGGCTATCCTCGCCCCGTGTACAAGCAGCGCAAATGGCATCGCTACGGCTACGAACGCGGCTATCGTCGCCACTGGTAAGCCGACGCATCCTGTCGCCTCGCGCCATGATCGCTTCGGGTTTCAGAGATCCGACGGCGGACACATCGGTCACATCGAAGAATTCTAGCGAAGGCCGTCGTCGAGACGGCCTTTTGCATGTTTTGGGCACCGAAACTCCCCGTTCATGCCCCATTCATCGAGCACATGTTTTTCTGCTCACATGAACTTTTTCTCGCTTGGGCGCGTTGTCGAAGCCAGGCGAACGAATTCCACGTTTGAGACTAGGTTTGGGAAAAGACCCATGATCAAGAAATTTATGAATGCCTTGATGGCGGTCGCTCTGATGGTTGGCGTGACGGCGTCGTCGATCCAGCCTGCTGAAGCCGGCCGTGGTGGCCGCGTGGCAGCTGGCGTTGCCGCCGGCATCATCGGCCTCGGATTGCTGGGCGCATACGGCCACGCGCGCGACCGTGACTATGATCGCCACTACTACCGCTCTTCGGGCGAGTGCTACCCGGGCCCCGAGGAGTGCGGTTGGCGCGGACGCCGCTGCTTCACCAACAGCTGGGGCGACACCGTCTGTCGCGGCGGTCGCTGGACCTGCTGGCGGCCGACCTACTGCGACTGACGCAGAGAAGCGCGCGCTTTTGACATACGAGGAGGCGGTCTCGACCCGAGGCCGCCTCTCATTTTTTGCGCCGGGCCAGTGCGGCCCAATGCAGAGCCACCGCCGCGGCATTGGAGACGTTGAGGCTCGCGAGCGCACCTGCCGTCGTGATCGAGACGAGGCTGTCGCACGTTTGCGCCGTGAGTTCGCGCAAGCCCTTTCCCTCCGCGCCGAGCACCAACGCGGTCAAGTCGCCGAACGCCTCGTCCTCGAGACGGGTGGTGGACGTGCCCTCGAGCCCGATCAGGCGGAAGCCGCGCTCCTTGAGTTCTAGCATCGTCTTGGCGAGGTTCTGGACCGGCAGCACCGGCACGATGTCGAGCGCGCCCGATGCGGCCTTGGCGAGCACGCCGTTGAGCGGCGGGCTGTGCCGCCGCGTCATGATGAGGCCGGCGGATCCGAACGCTGCTGCCGATCGCAAAACCGCGCCCGCGTTGTGCGGGTCGGTGACATGATCGAGCAGAACGACAGGCCCCCATTCGCGAGCCCGGTCTACGAGTTCATCGAGGGAAGGTTCCGGCAGCGGCTCGGCTTCGAGCAGCAGGCCCTGATGGACGGTGTCCGTGCCGAGCAGGTGGTCGAGGTCGCCCGGCGTGGCGCGGTCGATGATCACGCCCTTGGCCGCGATGACGTCGGCCAGTCGCCGCTCTGCGTTCTCGGTCGCGAGCAGCCGAAACACCCTGCGGCGTGGGTTGTTAAGAGCCGCTTCGACTGCGTGGCTGCCGAAAAGCCGCACGATCCCGTCGTCGACCTGTGCCCGCCCCGCGGACGGCGCACGGCCAGTCTGGGCCCGGCCCGTCTGGGGGCGCCCCCTGAACCCGCCCTTGGGTCCGCCAAAGCCGCGATTTTTCGGACCTTTTTTGCCCGCCGGGCGGTCGTTCATCTGGTGTCGTGCTCCCGTTCGAGGACTGCCCTCGTGCGTGCTCGAAGCCATACGGGTTTTCGCGTGCTTTTCCAATTGACATAACGAGGCCGGATTACCATAAGGACGGGCATTGCCCTGCCGCTCGGCGAGCGCGGGGCGATTTTGTTTGAAATGCCTGTTCGCGCTGCGGCAAACGCCGAAGGCTCGGGTGCTGGGCATTCAGGATTGGTCACGGAGGGGTGCCCGAGTGGCTAAAGGGGACGGACTGTAAATCCGTTGGCTTCGCCTACGCTGGTTCGAATCCAGCCCCCTCCACCAATCCTCTCTCTCGATCTCACACCATTGAAATTGTTGAAAGAACGCCGCTTCGCTGCGGCCTAGGTGTCGGCGGGCCGCCGTGCGGGTTCTTTCATAAACAATGACCGCAACTTCCCATCTGATTGGTGGGGTGAGGGCGCGGGTGGCTGTCTTGCGGCGGCTTTCTCCGAGGAGTAGCGCAGATCATGGCTCGCGTTTCTGGGTGAGGTTGAACGTTCACACCGCAACTTCGCCCGCTGCTGCAGGAACAGAATTCGACCATCCCGCGTTTGTCAGAAGAACACACCCGGGAGATACCAATGGTCCAGTCAAGCAGACAGCCTATCGAAAACGTATCCGAGCAGGCGGGGCGGGTTGCCGGTTACACGGAACAGGCAACCGAAGCGGCGAAGGAATATGCCTCCGAGGCTGCTGACCGCGTCACGACCATCGCGAAGGATGCGTACGAGAACCCCGAGCGGTTCATCGCTGAAAACCGTGACAGGCTCACCAAGTATACGCAAGAAAAGCCACTCGAAGCCCTCGCGATCGCGGCAGGCGTTGCCTTCGTCGTAGGCGCGCTTTGGAAGCGGTAAAGCGACAGGGGTTACGAAAAAGGACGGCAGCTGTGCCGTCCTTTTTTGCGTCGTGACACGCTTGCGGCTCCGCCAAGTGAGCGCAGACCCGCCACCTCGCGGCAGCGGGCCGAAGCGATTGGAAGAGTGGGCCGAGAGCCCGTAAAATGCGCGCACTACTTTTTGCGCGGGTCATCTTCCGGATTGACGTAGATGAGATCGAACGGCCCGATGGCCGCGACCTGAATGATCGTCTCCTCATCCCCAGTCCACACGTAATGCGCATGGTTCGCCGGCAGCAGGAGCAATGATCCTGCTTCGAGCATTTTGCCCGTCGACTTGTCGACGGTCTTTCCCATTCCGCTTCCCATCGAACCGGTCATCACAGTCACCGATTCAAAAACCGGATGAGTGTGCGGTGGCACGACGTAATTGGGAGGGAACTTCGCGCGGAGAATGAAGAGCCCGGGCTTCGACGGATCGCCGTAGACGACCACGGTTTGCGCGCCTTTCGGAAACGCCGGGTTGTCTTCGAAGCTCACATCGCCGGGTCTCAACTCTTTGGCGTCGTGGGCGGTGTCTCCTGCGAACGCGGAGCCGGCCAATGTGATCAGCGCGGCAGCGATCAAACCTTTAAGCATGCTTAGCTCCTTTTTCTTTTCAGGTTGGTGATGGTGTGTGCGAGACCCGCCGCCCGGCCTTGTGCTGAGCGCCTGGGCAGGGGAACTACGGGCGATCAGGCTGTCCTAGGCAGCGGCTCCCCACGAGGTCGGAAAAGAAGGCGTCGGAGAGGAAGGCGCGGGGCGGCCCGCTTACGTCGTCCATGTGGCCTGGCGCGTTGGCTCCGTTCCCCTCGTTCAGCTTCTGCAGCCGAAGACCAAGGAGCGTCACGCAAGCAGCGACCGTGATCACGACGAACGCGAAGAGCAGGGCTTCCGTCCAAGATTGGCTCAGCCACGCCCTGCGCGCATGAGCCGAAGGACGCAAAAAACGGGCTTCTCCAATCCCCTGCATTCCGCCTGTCTCCCGGTGCCCAACCATTCGAGCGAAGCCTAGGAAGGCCGCGATCCGCTCGACAGAGCGGATCGCCTGAGGATCTTTGGGCAAATTTCCTGAGCATTGGCTGCGCCCCTTCACAGTTAGGGGCGTGCCCACTAGCCTGAAGAAAAGTATCGGGTGAGGTGCGGTATGGACCTGAAATGGCTGCTGGTGAGACGGATCACGCTGGTTGCGCTCGCGTGCTTCCTCGCTGGTTCGGCGATTGCGCTTTACGTCACCGCACGCGATGCCAGACGACAGAACGTCGAGCTCGCGGAATTGGCTGGCCGCCAGCTCGATCTGCAGCTCTTGCGCATCGAAAGAGCGACCGACATCCCCAAGCGCTTTCCGGACTGGGATCTCGTGACGAGCTACTCGCTGCGGCCTGGCCAGTGCATTGAGTATCGGGGGGCCGATGCGACCCTCCAGCGGTCGAGTTGCGCCGGCGTCGAGGCGCAGTCGAGCAGCGCGCCTCGCTGGTTCTTCGAAGGCTATCGGTCGTTCATCAATGACAATCTGACGGCCGTGAAACTCATCTCGCATCGCGGCGTATACCAAGGCGCCGTCGTGGCGGCCTACGATCCGGTTGCGACCGCCGGGCAAGCGTGGGCGACCGTTGCACCGCTTCTCGGTCTGTCGGCGGCCCTGGTCGCGACGCTGTGCATGGTCACATATCTTGTCGTCGATCGCGCGCTTCTGCCGGCAAAGGATATTCTTTCGGGCTTGAACCGCTTGGCGCTCGGTGATCTCGCGTGCCGCCTGCCTGCGTTTCGTTTGACCGAACTCAATCGCATCAGCGAAGTCTTCAACGCGCTCTCCGCGGAGCTGGCCAACGCGACGTCTGAGCGTACCGAGCTTGCGCGCCGCCTCGTCGATACGCAGGAGCAGGAGCGGCGTCACATTGCCCGCGAGCTGCACGACGAGATCGCCCAGAAACTTGCTGCCCTGAACGCGCTTGCGGCATGCGTCCGAACGAGTGCGCAGTCCGATGCGCCCGGGCTCGTCGGCGAGGTCCGAGAGCTTGAGAAAATGGCGTCCGGTTTGATGATATCGCTGCGTCGCACGCTCACTTATCTACGCCCGCAGGAAATCGATGACCTGGGTTTGCTTCCGAGCTTGAAGGCTCTCGTCGAACAGCACAACGAAAGCGCGCGCGGGCGCACCAGCTATTCGATCGAAGCCACAGGCGAGTTGGAGCAGCTTCGCGCCGAGACCAGCGCCCACGTTTACAGGATCGTGCAGGAGGCGCTGACCAATACCTCCAAGCATGCAAACGCCCGCAATGTTAAAGTCATGCTCAGCCAGCATGCCGATACCGATCAGGAGCGGATCAGGCTTGCGGTCATCGATGACGGTGTCGGGCCGGCCGCCACGGAGAGGTCTCCGATCCCCGCCGGCTCGGGCCTGATCGGCATGCGGGAGCGGGTCGTCGCGCTGAGCGGAAAGTTCACCGCCGGTCCGCTTCCTAGCGGCGGTTTCCGGCTTCAGGTGGAATTTCCGACGTTGCAGCGAGGAGCCTGAAGGCCATGGCCATCCGAGTTCTGTTGGTCGATGATCATGCGGTTGTCCGGGAGGGCTATCGCAGGCTGATCGAGAAGCATCCCGGTATTGACGTCGTCGCCGAGGCTGACGGCGCAGCATCGGGGTATGAAGCTTTCAAGAAATCCAATCCCGATGTCGTCGTCGTCGATATCTCGATGCCGGGACGCGGAGGCATCGACCTCGTGCGGCAGATACGCCAATTCGACGCGACTGCCCGCGTTCTCATTTTTACGATGCACGCGAGCGCGACCTATGCACAGCAGGCGTTTCGCGCCGGTGCGCGAGGCTATGTCACGAAAAGCAGCCCGCCCGAGATTCTGGTCAGCGCGATCCGTGACGTCTTCGTCGGCAGGCCGGCGCTTTGTGCCGAGATCAACCAGGCCATCGCCACGAGCAGACTATGTGATGAGGTGTCGGCCGTGGACGAGCTTTCGCCACGGGAGTTCGAAATCCTCCGCATGATCCTGAACGCCAAATCAACCGACGAAATAGCCTCGGCCTTCAACCTCAGTCCGAAGACCGTGGCAAACTACCATTACGAAATAAAATCCAAGCTCCGCGTCCGCTCCGACATCGAGCTTGTCTATTTCTGTATGCGGCAAGGCTTGGTCGCCTCGCTTGCCGAGCCCGGTGCGGCTTAGCGCAGTGTTCGGACAACAACCCGAAGATCGAGATTGCCGCCTTAACGCGATCGTTATCACTAAGACGATCCGCGCCTCGATAGGCGTCGTCAGTCGTGACAAAGTGTGCAATCAATGCGACGCCCGACGTCTCGACGGGCCGCCTTGAGCCAGCCGCCGGAGCCGAGCAATTCATTCCGCCTTGAAGCAAGACATGAGCAAGAAAAGTGTGCGCCAGCGCGAGATCGTCTCGTTGCTGTCCGATCAGCCGACGCTGCGCGTGAGCGAGCTTGCCGAGGCACTGAGCGTCACCACCGAGACCATCCGCCGGGACCTCGATGAGCTGACCGGCCGCGGCGTAATCAGCAGAACCTACGGCGGCGCCATTTTGCGGAAAGCCGCGGAGCCTTCGGTTGCGCAGCGACACAGTCTTCTCGTCGAGGAGCGGACGCGGATTGCCAAGACGGCGTGCCAGACCTGCGAGGGCGGGCGGGTTTTCATCATCGGCTCGGGCGCAACCACGCTGCATGTCGCCCGGCGGATGGCGTCGAGCATGCAGAATATCACCGTCATCACGCATTCTTTCGCGATCGCGACCGCCCTGGCCGCCAATCCGACCATCACCATTCTCATGACGCCCGGCTTTTTTCATGCCGGTGAGGGCGCGATGTATGGCGCCCAAACACTCCGCTTTCTCGAGCAATACAACGCCGAATGGGTCATTCTCGGCGCGAGTGGTCTTGCCGCCGACGGCGCAAGCGACGCCTTGATCGAGATGGCCGACGTCTATTCCGGGATGATCGAGCGGGCCAACCGCCGCATGATCGTGGCGGACGGCTCCAAGTTCGATCAGATGTTCACCGCCCGCTATGCGAGCTGGAGTCAAATCGATCTCCTGGTCACCGATCAGGCGCCGAAAAGCGCGCTTCTCAAAGCGATGCAGACCGCCGAGGTCGAGGTGAAGATCGCCGAGGCCGACTGACGCCGTCGGTGAGCGATCTTCGCGCCTTCAAGCGGAGGCGGCGAGCGCATCTGCGAGCCTGTCGACGAAGATGTCGGCTTCGTCTTGGGAGAGCGACAGCGGCGGGCGCACCTTCAGCGTATTGCCGAAGCGGCCCGCGGCACCGATCAGCACGCCGCGATCCTTGAGGCCGTTGATGACGCTCGACGCCAGCTCGGCGTTCGGCTGATCCTTCTCGCCGGGTTGGCTGAGTTCGATTCCGAGAAAAAGGCCCGCGCCGCGCACGTCGGCGATGCGATCGTCCTTGGTCGCGAGATCGCGCAGGCGTTCCTGGATATGGTTGCCCTGCCGCAGCGCGTTGCTCTGGAGTTGCTCGTCGGCGATGACGTCGAGCACTGCCATGCCGGCCGCAGCCGCCACCGGATTGCCGCCGAAGGTGCTGAAATAACCGGTGTCTTCGCAGAAACGTTCGAGCAACTCCGGCCGCGTGACGAGCCCCGCCATCGGAAAGCCGTTGCCCATGGGTTTGCCCATGGTCACGATATCAGGTGTTACGTCGTGCCGCGCAAAGCCCCAGAACGCGTCTCCCGTCCGCGCAAAGCCGGGCTGGACTTCGTCGGCGATGTAGAGCCCGCCCGCCTTGCGAACTTCCGAGATAGCCTTGCGCAGAAAGCCCGGCGGATCGGCGTAAACGCCGTCGCTCGAAAAGATCGAATCGCAGACGAACGCCGAAAACTTGTGTCCGCGACGTTCGAGTTCGGCGATCGCCCGTTTGACGTCGGCGGCGAAAGCGTTTTCGATCGAGCCGCTCTGTCCTGGATGAGAAGGGGCAGGAACTGTCACCACGTGATCCGGCAGATTGCCCCGCTTCAGTGCCGAGGGAGAGATCTCCGAAATGATCGACGTGTTGCCGTGGTAGGCGTTCTCGCTGACGATGATGCCGGTTCCGCCCGAAGCGGCGGCCGCAATCCGAACCGCGAGATCGTTCGCCTCGCTGCCGCTGCACGAGAGCACGACGTTCGAAAGCGGGGCGGGAAAGGTCGCCTTCAGCGCGTCGAGATAAAGATCGACGACGCTGTTGAGATAGCGCGTGTTGATGTTGAGGCGGGCGATCTGGTCCGTCACCGCGGCAACCACGCGCGGATGCGTATGTCCGACGGACGGAACGTTGTTGTAGAAATCGAGATAGCGTTTGCCGTCTGCGGCCGTCATCCAGGAGCCGCTCGCGGAGACGATCTCCAGAGGCTCTTTGTAGAACAGCACCGTGGCGGCGCCGACGTTTGCAAGGCGTCGCTCGAGCAGCGGGTTGCGCTCGGTGGCCTCCGCGCCCGCGTCGAACGCATTCATGTCCAGAATTTGCCGCGCTCCACCGAGTGCGTTTTTGTTCTTCTTGCTCATGTTTGCGAGCACCTACCGCTCTGATTTCGAGAGAAACGCATCTGCAAGTCGAACGGTGCCATCCGTGAACGCTGTGCCGAGCGCCTGCGCAGTGGGTGTCTCGGCGTGGCTTGCCACCCACGCGGTCAAGAGCAGCCGGCGCAGCATCACGAACGTGGGAATGAAAGCCACGTCCGCTGCCGACAAAGGCTCGACCGAGCGATAGCCCTCGACCCAGGCGTCCTGAAGCTCGGGAACGATGGGATCGTCCTCGAAAAAGCTTACGGCGGACGCGAAATCGTAGATGAACCAGCTGAACCCGCAGTCGTCGAAATCGATGACGCCGAGGCGATCGCTGTCGACGAGGAGATTGGCGAGCCTCAGATCTGCGTGCACGAGGCCGAAACGCTCGGGGCCTTCGCCGAACGTGGCGAGCGCCTGTTGGAGCGAGCGGCTCGTCCGCTCCAGAACGGCCAGGCCGTCCGCTTCAAGGCCGAGTGCCTCGCGCCAGTCGCCCCACAGCGGCGCCGAGCCGAGCATGCTTTCGAAATTCCACGTCTTGCGGCGGAAGTCGTTTGGCCGTTGCCACGTCCGCGCATGGCGATGAAGGCGGGCACTGATCCGTCCGAGCTCGCGAAACCCGGGCTTGATGCTGTCGCCTTGGGCTGGCTCCGAACCGCTCATGAACTCGAAGGCTACGACATGGCGCACGTCGCCGGCGGCGACCATGCTTCCGATGTAGCCACCGTCTTTGCGCGCCAACGGTTTTGGAGTTGCAACAATACCTTCGTCGCGCAGCGCGAGGATCCAGTTGAGCTCCGAGGCGATTTCGTCGGGGGCGTGATAGCCGGGCCGGTGAACCCGCAGAATGACCGGCGCGCCGGTGCTCGGATCGACCGCCTTAAACGTGGCATTTTCCGAGATATTCAGCGTGGTTACGGTGCAATCCTTTGCAAGTCCCCACTCCCGCGTCAGGCCCGCCAGGCCCTGTCGCAACTGCTCGACGAAAGCGTCTTCGTAAAGTCCTGCCATTGGTCGCGCCCTGACTGTCCGCTTCCATGGAGATAAAGAAATTTTCTGCGATCCGCAACATTATGCTTGCGTTCTGCAACATTTCACGTTGATCCTACGCTCACTCCGTCGTGACGCGAAAACGCGCGCGTGCGGATCAAGACGAGGGCCGCAAAAGGCCCCGGAAATTTTCTAGGGGAAACACGGACTATGGTCCCAGGAGAGGTTTCATGGAGCTTACTCGTCGTCAGTTCACGAAGTATTTGGGGGCCGGCGCGGGCCTAGCCGCGTTCGGAGCTGCACGCCCGGCGTTTGCTGCGCGCGACAAGGAAATGAACATCCTGTGCTGGGAGGGCTACAACACCGACAACGTGCTGGGTCCCTTCCGCAAAGCCTTTCCTGGCGTAACGGCGCGCGCCGAAAGCGGCACGTCCGATCCGGACATGATCAACAAGCTCCGCGCAGGTGAGCTCAAAGTCTGGGACCTCATCAACGTCAACCAGCCGTGGGCGCGCCAGCAGCTCTTTCCCGAAAAGCTCATCAAGCCGCTGAGCAAGGAGCGCTTCCTTCCTTACTTCTCGAAGATGTCGCCTGAGTTCTCGGCGCCCTATCCGCTGGCGTTCGCCGAAAGCGGTGAGCTGATCGGAATGCCGCAGCGCTACGGCCCCTTCAGCTTCGTCGTCAACACCGACAAGATCAGCCGCAAGACTGCCGAGGATCAGGGCTGGTCGCTGTTCCTCGATCCGGCCATGAAGGGGCGCTTCGGCGTTCTGACTTACGACAACTGGAACGTGATCCATCTGTGCCTCACGGCGGGTGTCAATCCGTTCAAGGCTGTGGGCGACGACGGCGTCACGAAGTTCACGGAAGCGACGAAGACGGTGTTCGGTGGCGCCAAGATGCTGAGCGACGATCTTGTCGCGATGAACACGGCGCTCATCAACGGCGAGATCGACGCCTATTTTACCGGTGGCACCTATACCGCGAGCCCGGCTCGCTTCGACGGCGCCAACAACATTCGCGCGATCACGCCTAACAGCGGTCCCGTCGACGGCAAGGGCGGCGTGGTGTGGGTCGAGCTGACGTCGGTCGTGAATAACCCCGATGTCAGTCCACTTGCGGAAGATTTCCTGGAGTTCGTGCAGAAGGCGGAAATCGCCAAGGCCGTCAGTTTCGCGGAAGGCACCTACAATCCGGTGAGCCAGATGGGCGATCCGGCAATCTTCAAGCTCTGGAACAACGCCGAGCTTGACGCGATCCAGTGGGACAGCCTGTCGGAAGAGCTTTCGCGGTCTGCCGATTTCTCGGTCGTTCCCGACTACGACGCCCTTCTCAAGATCTACACGGCGGCGAAGCGTCGATGAACATTGCAGCACCGGTCCGCCTTCCTGCTGGGAAGGCGGACCTTTCCCGTCAGGCCGAGGCGTTAAGACCCACACACATGAATGCGCAACCGATCCTTCGCGTTGTCGATCTCAAGAAGACGTTCGATGGCTTTACCGCCCTCGACTCGGTGAATCTCACGGTGGACGACGGCGAGTTTCTCGCCATCGTCGGCCCGTCCGGCAGCGGCAAGACCACGCTGATCCGCTTGCTCGTCGGCATGGAGGAGCAGACCAGCGGCGAAATCTGGCTGCGGGACAGCCGGATCGACAACGTTCCTGCGAACAAGCGCCCGACGTGCATGGTGTTCCAGTCTCTGGCGTTGTTTCCTCATCGCTCCGTCGGCGAGAACATCGAATTCCCCCTAAAGATACGTGGGGTCGATCCGGCGCTGCGTCGCGCGCGAGCGCTAGAGCTGCTCGATCTGGTGCGGCTGCCTCAGCACTACTACGGCAAGCGCATTCAGCAATGCTCGGGCGGCGAGCGTCAACGTGTTGCCCTTGCCCGCGCGCTCGCGTTCGATCCCGAGATCCTGTTCTTCGACGAGCCGCTGTCCGCGCTCGATTTCCGGCTCCGCAAGATGCTGGAGAAGGAGCTCAAGGACCTTCACCAGCGCACCGGCAAAACCTTCATCTACATTACGCACAGCCTCGAAGAGGCGATGGTGATGTCGGATCGCATCGCGATCATGCGCTCGGGACGTTTCGAGCAATTGGGCCCGGCAGAAGAAATCTACGCCAAGCCGAAAAGCCGGTTCGTCGCCGAGTTCATGGGCGAGGTGAACTTGTTCCGCGCAAACGGCAACGGGGGCACCGTCTCCTTCGAGCACGTCACTGTAGATCCCGCCGCAGCCGCAAAACGCGGTCTGCGTCCCGGCTTCTCCGGCGACCTCATGGCGCGGCCTGAAAGCGTGCGCCTGCTGAAGCCGGGGGAACGCGCCGATGTGATGGCCACCGGCATCGTCGAGTCCGAGTATCTGCTCGGCTCGCGCGTGCAATATCTTGTGCGGCTGGCGAGCGGCTACAAGGTGACCGTGGAGCTGTCGCGCGAGAACCGGGTCACCTGGGAGCCGGGGCAAAGCATGGGGGTCGGGTTCGATCTCGATCGCGCGCATCTCATCCAGGAGGCGTAGCGTGGAGCGGATCAATCAGCGCCTCGGAGTTCTGAGCGCTCTGCCGGTCGTCGTCTTTCTGGCTGCCGGCTTTCTGGCGCCGCTGTGCGTTGTCGCCGCCTTCTCGATCATGCCGCAGAAGGTGTTCTCGCTCGCCAACCTGCCTGACTTCTCATCCTATGCCCTCATGATCCAGGAGGGCTATTGGGAGTCTCTTCTGGTTTCCCTTGCAATGGCGTTCGCGGCGACCTTCATCCTCTTCGTTATCTGCTGGCCGCTGGCGTTCGCCATGGCCAAGGTCTTCGGCCGCTTTACGCTGGTGCTCACTATCGGCGTGGTGATGACGCTGTTCGTCTCCGAGAACATCCGCCTGTTTGGTTGGGTTCTGACGCTGATGAAAGGCGGCCTGATCGAGGGCTATTGGCGAAGCTGGACGGGGCAATCCTTCGATGGGCTGCTCTACAACGTTCCGGTCATCATCTTCGGCCTCGTCTACGTCTATCTGCCCTTCATGCTGTTTCCGCTCGCGCAGGGCATCGCGATGGTGCCGGACGATGCGCGCCAGGCCGCCTTCGATCTCGGGGCCAATCGATGGCAGATCTTCCGCGAGGTGGAGCTGCCGCTGTCTGCGCCCGGTATTGCCGTCGGATGCCTCATCACGTTCGTGCTGACGGCCGGCGCCATCGCGGAATCGAAGCTGCTCGGCGGGCGCGCGGTGATCGTGATCTCCGACGAGATTGAGCGGTCGTTCACTTATGGCCAGAACTGGCCGCTGGGCTCTGCGCTCGCCATGACGCTCATCGCCGTCGTCGGCAGCTTCGCAATCTTCGGCGTGACGCGCATCGATCTCGACGCCATCATGGGGAGGAAGCGCTGATGCATCCTTCTAACGTTGGTCGGATCGGCCTCTATCTCTATGGCATCCTGATCCTGGCGTTTCTCTACCTTCCGCTCGTTGCCATCGGCTTCGCGTCAGTGTCGACGTCGCGCTATCTGTCGTTCCCCATCCGCCAATATACGACGCAGTGGTATGCCCAGGCGCTCGAGAGCGGGACGGTCTCCGACCTGCTCTGGATCTCGCTTCAGGTCGCCGCGATTGTAACCGTGATCTCGATGGTGCTTGGCTTCTTCGGCGCGCTCGCGTTTGCGCGCTATCAGTGGCGCTATCGGCGCCTCTACCAGAAGCTCATCCTGCTGCCGATCTTCTTTCCGCAGTCGGTGCTGGGGCTTGCGCTCCTGATGTGGTTCAACGCCGTCGGGATCACGCCCACATGGCACACGGCAATCATCGCCCACCTCGTCTGGATCGCCCCGATTGCAACGTTGATCATAGCCATCCGCGCCTACAGCTTCGATCCGGCGCTGGAGGAGGCGGCCCGCGACATGGGATGCTCAACTTGGCAGATCCTGCGTGAGGTCACCCTCCCGCTGCTGATGCCGGGCGTGGTAGCCGCCGGTTTGTTTTCGTTCCTTTTGAGCTGGGGCAACTTTCCGCTGTCGCTGTTCACGACGGGCGCGGATCTGACGCTGCCGGAATGGCTCTACGCCAAGATGGTATCCGGCTATTCGCCGCTGGTGCCGACAGTTGGCATGCTTTCGGTCGCGGCCTCCATCGTGTTGGTCGCGATCGCGCTGGCACTGCCGCCGCTGATCAACCGCTTTACGCGCAACTCTTCGGATTGATACGGGAGATTTGGGAATGCTGACCTCAATTGCCGGCCAGAGCGTCATCGTGACGGGCGGTTCCAAAGGCATCGGAAAAGGCATCGCCAAGGTGTTCGCGGCCAAGGGCGCAAAAGTGGTCGTCGCGGCCCGCGGCCTGGCGGACGCCGAAGCGACCGCAAAGGAGATCCGCCACGCGGGCGGCGCGGCGATCGCGCACGCAGCCGACGTCTCCAATTGGGAGAGCGTGCAGGGGCTCGTCGCGACGGCCGTCGAAACGTTCGGCACAGTGGACATCCTCTGCGCCAACGCCGGCGTATTCCCGCAGAAGAAGATCATCGAGCTGTCGCCGGAAGACTGGGATCAGGTGCTCGATACCAATCTCAAGAGCACGTTCCTGTGCGTGAAGGCGTGCATCCCGGTATTCGAGAAGGCCGGCAAGGGACGCGTGGTCGTGACGTCATCGATCACCGGGCCGATCACCGGCTATCCGGGCTGGTCCCACTACGGTGCCTCCAAGGCGGGCCAGCTCGGCTTCCTCCGCACTGCGGCCATGGAGCTTGCGCGCTACAACACGACCATCAACGCGGTGATGCCCGGCAACATTATAACCGAAGGTCTACAGGATCTCGGCCAGAGCTATCTCGACGGCATGGCGAAGGCCATTCCTCTGAAGCGTCTCGGCAGGGTCGAGGACATCGGTAATGCCGCCCTGTTCCTGGCTTCGCAGGAGGCGTCCTACATTACCGGCCAGACTATAGTCGTGGATGGCGGCCAGATCCTGCCAGAGTCCGCGGAAGCGATTGACAGCATCTAGATGCGGGCGTGAGATCGGCCCCGGAGCAGAGTGCTGCTTCGGGGGCGGCCAACAACGAAAACACGTGCATGAGCAGATATTGGGACGTCTACAACGGATGGCGCGCCAATCCCGAGGCCTTTTGGGCCGAGGCGGCGAAAGCTGTCGATTGGTTCAAGCCGGCCGAGCGGATCTTCGACGAGAATATCGGCCCCTACGGGCGGTGGTTTGTCGGGGCCGAGTGCAACACTGCCTACAACTGTATCGATCGGCACGTCGCGGCCGGGCGCGGTGCGCAGCCCGCGATCATCTATGACAGCCCCGTCACCGGAACCAAACGCACGCTGACTTACGCGCAGTTGCTCGACGAGGTCGAGGTCTTCGCGGCTGCGCTGGCTGGCCTCGGCGTGTCGAAGGGCGATCGCGTGGTGATCTATATGCCGATGGTGCCGGAGGTCGCGATCGCGATGCTGGCAACGGCTCGCCTCGGCGCGATCCATTCGGTGGTGTTCGGCGGCTTCGCGGCCAACGAGCTTGCCGTGCGTCTCGACGATGCCAAGCCGAAGGTTATCGTTTCGGCATCCTGCGGGATCGAGCCCAAGCACGTCGTCAAATACAAGCCTCTGCTCGATGCCGCGATCGAGATGGCGACGCACAAGCCGTCCCATTGCATCGTCCTGCAGCGGCCGATGGAGCAAGCCACGCTGCAAGCGGGCCGTGATCTGGATTGGGCAGATCTCGTCGCGAAGACACGCGCCGAGGGTCGCAGGGCGATGTGCGTTCCCGTCGACGCGACGGACCCGCTCTACATTCTCTATACGTCCGGCAGCACCGGCCAGCCGAAGGGCGTCGTGCGCGACACCGGCGGCCACATGGTTGCGCTGGCTTGGACGATGAAGAACGTCTACGGCATTGCGCCCGGCGAGGTATTCTGGTCCGCTTCCGACGTCGGTTGGGTAGTGGGGCATTCCTACATCATCTACGGCCCGCTGCTGAACGGCAGCACCACGCTCATCTACGAGGGCAAGCCGGTCGGCACACCCGATGCCGGTGCGTTCTGGCGCGTTGTCTCCGAGCACAACGTGGCGGCCCTCTTTACGGCGCCCACCGCATTGCGGGCGATCAAGAAGGAAGATCCGCAAGGCGCCTTGATCGCCAACTATAGTCTGTCGAAGCTACGCACACTGTTTCTGGCCGGTGAGCGAGCCGATCCTGACACCGTGCGCTGGGCGGAATGGGCTCTCGGGGTTCCGGTGATCGATCACTGGTGGCAGACGGAGACCGGCTGGGCGATCGCCGCCAATCCGATCGGGCTCGGGGCTCTACTTGTGAAGCCAGGCTCGCCGACGGTGCCGATGCCGGGCTACGATGTCCACGTGCTCGACGAGGACGGGCACGAGGTCGCGGATGGCCAGCTCGGCAACATCGTCGTCAAGCTGCCGCTGCCGCCGGGCTGCTTCCCGACGCTGTGGAATGCGGAAGAGCGTTTCGGCCCAAGTTACACTGATCATTTCCCCGGCTACTACAAAACCGCCGACGCCGGATACCGCGATGCTGACGGCTATCTCTTCATCATGGGCCGTACCGACGACATCATCAACGTCGCGGGTCACCGCCTCTCGACGGGAGCGATGGAAGAGGTTCTGTCGTCGCATAGGGACGTGGCCGAATGCGCGGTGATCGGCGCGGCGGATGCGCTAAAGGGCGAACTGCCGATTGGCTTCATCGTGCTGAAGGCCGGCGTTACGCGCGACGCCAAGGATATCGAGAGCGAAGTCGTGGCGTTGGTGCGCGAGCGGATCGGCCCTGTTGCCGCCTTCAAGACGGTGCGCATCGTCACGCGTTTGCCGAAGACGAGGTCGGGCAAGATTTTGCGCGGCACCATCAAGAAAATCGCCGACGGGACCGACTTCAAAATCCCGGCGACAATCGACGATCCGGCCATTCTCGACGAGATCGGCGCGATCCTAAGCAAGCGTCCCATCGCAAGCTGAGCAAGCATCGCAGAGCGATCAGATGATCTTGCTTTCCCGCAATTCCGCGATTGTTTCGTCCGACGCGCCGAGCAGCTCTTGCAACGTCGCCTCGGTGTGCTGCCCGAGTGACGGCGGCGCCGCGCTCGGCGGATCGGACATGCCGCTCAGGTTGAGCGGGCTTCTCACACTCGGAACCAGGACGCCGGTATCGTGCGGCAGCATCATCGCAAGCTGTTGTGAAACCGCACGCGGCTCGGCGAAGGCTTGCGCAACGCTATTGATCGGTCCGCACGGAACCCCTGCCGGTTCGAGTAACGAGATCCAATTCTGCGTCGTCCGCGCGAGCAACAGTCGCTCGAGAATCGGAACCAACTCCGGCCGGTGCGTAACGCGCGACGCGTTGGTCGTGAAGCGGGTGTCGTTGGCTAAATCCGGTGCGCCGATCACATCGCAGAGCTTGCGGAATTGGCCGTCGTTTCCGACGGCGACGATTAGATGCCCGTCTGAGGTTGCGAACGCCTGATACGGCACGATGTTCGGGTTCGCGTTGCCAAGACGCTCGGGAGATTGTCCGGACACGAGATAGTTGAGCGCCTGGTTCGCGAGGCACGCGACGGCGGTGTCGAACAGGGCGAGGTCGATGTGCTGGCCGCGTCCCGTTCGGTGACGGTGCTGGACCGCAGCGAGAATGCCGTTCGTCGCGTAAAGCCCGGTCAGGATGTCGACGAGCGCCACGCCGATTTTTTGCGGCTCGCTGCCCGGCTCTGTTGCCGGCGCACCCGTAACTGACATTAATCCGGATAGCCCCTGGATCGAGAAATCATATCCGGCGCGATGCGCGCTCGGCCCGGTTTGGCCGAAGCCGGTGATCGAGCAATAGATGAGGCGCGGATTGATCGCCGAGAGGCTCGCGTAGTCGAGCCCGTACTTGGCGAGCGCGCCGGCCTTAAAGTTCTCGATCAGGATGTCGCTCTTTGCAGCGAGCGCTCGCACCAGCTCTTGTCCCTGTGGTGTGGTGATGTCGATGGTGACGGACTTCTTGTTCCGGTTGGCGCAGAGGAAGTAGGCGCTGTCGGCCGTCTCTCGTCCGTCTGCATTGGGTATCCACGGTGGTCCCCAGCTCCGCGTATCGTCGCCGCGTCCCGGACGCTCGACTTTGATCACCTCGGCGCCGAGATCGCCGAGCGTCTGGCTGGCCCACGGCCCGGCGAGCACGCGCGAGAGATCGAGCACGCGCAAACCCGAGAGGGGGTGATCGGTATTTGTTTGGGTCATCGAGGATCGCTTGGAGGCCGGCGAGGTGGACCGCATGACGGCTGTGGCTACGGGGCTTTTTCATCCGCCGACGCGCCAAGCGCAAACAAAAAAAGCCCCGGATGCCGATTTCCGGCACCCGGGGCCTCTAAACCGCGGAAGAGGCTATCTGGATGAGCTCTCCCAATCGTCGTTCCAGCCCTCGCGAGAGAGGAGCGGGGTGATGCGCCGGAGTGAAACGCGCCGGTTGATCCGCGATGGCCCATCCGTCAGGACCTTGAGATACTGCTCGCCATAGCCCTGCGTGGTGAGGTTCTCCGGCGGAATCCCGAAGTTTTCCGACAGGATCACGGCCACCGTCTCAGCGCGCCGATCGGAGAGCGAGAGGTTGTCGATGTCCGAGCCGACGGCATCCGTGTGCCCTTCGATCAGGAACACTTCCTCTGGCGATCTCTTGATGATGCGCCGGAGGGCGCCAGCGATCCGTTCGAGCTGGTCGTATTGATCCGGCCCGACATCCCAGGATCCGAACTCGAAGTTGATGGTATCGAGGTCGACGCGACGCATGCGTTCGAGAACCGGATAGCTCCTCCGCACTTCGTCCAGCGAATAGCCGCGCTCGAGCCGTTCGACGGGCGGAGCGTTGAGCGCATCGTAGATGTCGTCGGGCGAAGCGCGATCGTAGTCCACGATGTACTGGTCGCGGGGAATTCGTACGTCCGGCGGCGGCAGGTCGACATAGTTGTCGTAGTAGCGGTCGGGTCCGAACTGCGAGCCGCCATGGTTGCTGTAATAGCGGCGGTTGTCGAACAGAACGACCTCGCGGCCATCCCGGTCTTTGCGGCTGCGGCGGAGCGTGCGCCCGTCGTCGTCCTGAAGCGAGTAGATGAGCGCACCGGCCAGACCCATGGTGACGATCATCAGGGTGCCGTCCTTGCGCCGCTCGCGCCTGAGTTCGCGTCCGGTTTTCTGCAACCGGCTGCTTTCGTCATGGCGAATGAACGCGCGGTCGTTGTGCCGCACGATGACGCGCTTGTCCGGTTCGATGATCAGGTTGCGATTTCCGACATCGCGCTCCTTGCGCCCGCGCCGGAATGCTTCGAACTTCCGGTCGGAGCCATCGCGCCATCTTTCGGTGTCGCCGGAGCGGTCCGGTCCGGGACCGGCGTTGCGCTGGCGCTGGGCATCAATGCGAGCCCGCTCGAATTCCTTGTCGGCTTTCGCGCGGTCGAATTTGCCGGGGAAGCGATCCGGACGACCGCCCCAGTTCTGTCCCTTTCCAGGCTCCCCGCGCGAATTGTCTCTTGGATTGTCTCTGGCGGCTTTATCTCGCCCCGCCTGGTCGCGCGCCCCTTGGTCTCTGGCTGCGTTCTCACGCGCGGCGCGTTCCTTGGCCTGCTGGATCTCGAACTGCTTCTGCTGTTCGGCTTTCTGGCGCGCGAAATCGGAATCCTGCCTCTGTTTGAAGTCCTTGTCCTTGGACTGCTGGATTTCGAGCTGCTTTTGCCGTTCGGCGTTCTGACGCCCGAGATCGGCGTCCTGCTTCTGCCGGACGGCCTTCTCCTTGGCTTGCTGATTTTCGAGTTGCTTCTGTCTTGCAGCGTCCTGGCGCGCGCGATCGGCATCCTGCTTGTCTTTGAGGGCCTTTTCTTTTGCCTCTTTTGCCTGCTGGACCTGGAGCTGCCGTCTCTGGATGAAGTTCTGCGGTTCGGGATCCCGCTTTACTCTGAGGGCATCGTCTCTGGCCCGCTGCTTTTCAGGAGAGCGAACTGCATCAGGATTACGCGCCTTGCCAGACCCATCCTGGTCTTGTCCCGGACCCGCGTCGCGACGCGGCGGACCGCCGTCCTGCCCCTTTCCGCGGCCATCGTTCCGGTTGCCTTCCTTGTTCCTCTTGCCTTCCTTTTCCTGAGGCGGCTTGCCCTTCTTGTCTTTGCCCTGGCCGTCGTCAGTTTGATCCTGTTGGGCCTGGTCGGGAGGCAAAACGCGGCCTGCAAGAGCGGGCACGCTGCTCGAGGCGATAAAAGCGGCGAGTACGGGGAGGGTTACCGAAAAAGGTCGAAGGGTCATGTTTGGTCCAACGTTTTGGGGATCGAAAAGTTTCTTGTCCCGCAGATGTGTCGAGCGTCCGAAAATAGACGCCCGCATCGTGAGGATGGCCTCGCCGTGCCTAAGGCTCAGAAAGACCAACCCAGGACACCTACGTAGAGCCTGAAACCGAGGAAATCATGGCGGTCAAGGGGTTGCCCCGACCGGATTTCGGCAACTCCGAGGCGCCGAGGCCGCCGACTGCTTTTGCTCTTGGGGAATTCCTCCCGGGGGTTTCTGCCATGACACGGCAGGCTGCGACGCGCAATGAGCTAGCGAATCTTGAGAACCAAAAATCGGGAGAAGCGCTCGTGATCCGTGTAATTGTCATGCTCGGACTATCTATTGGATTGGCCGGTCATGCCGGAGCCTCCTGCAAGGAGGACGTCGACAAAGCATTTTCCAAGCTGCGCGGCAGCAGCGGGTTCAGGCTTGAGACGAAGATCGTCAACGAGCAGCAGGGCACGCTGCACATGACCGTGGACTACGTGCTGCCCGACCGCATGCACCAGCGCGTCGCCCTCGGCGATCAGGCCCAGAAGATGGAAACCATCGCCATCGGCAACAAGGTCTGGTCCAACCAAGGCCAGGGCTGGACGGAAGTGCCGGCAAACTTCGCAGAGGTGATTGCCAAGCAGCTCAAGGAATCGATCGCCGAGCCGTCCAAGAGCCAGCTCGATTACGCTTGCCTGGGCGAGGCGACGCTCGAGGGCAAATCCTATCTCGCCTACAAGGCGTCTCTGCCGCCGGTCGTCGAGGAAAAGGCGAAAGGTGAGCCGGCGAAGGCCGCCGAGCCGGCCAATATCCAGACCCTCTACATCGATAAGGCGACGGGCCTTCCGGTCCGTAACATCGTGACCAAGGGCGACGGCTCCGATAAGCGCCTGTTCGACGGAACATTCAGCACGCCGTCCGACATCACGATCAACGCGCCGGGCTGACGTGCGTTCGCGAACCTTGTGTAGCGTTCCTGAAAAGCTTACGGCACCCCAGCCTTCGCTGGGGTGCCGTTTTTGGTTCGCGCAATGCGCTCTCAATCCTTGCTGCGCCGGCCCGACGGTCCCGGCAGATGCTGGATCGCAATCCGCATCAGTTCCGGCAGGCTGCGTGCGCCGAGCTTCATCTTGATCTGAGACGTGGTGTTGGCGACGGTCTTGTAGCTGATGCTGAGCTCTTCGGCGATCACGCCATAGGATTTGCCCTCGGCGATGAGCGAGAGCGTTTGCAGCTCGCGCACGGTCAGCGCCTGCAGCGGGCTGGCATTGAGCCGCGTTTCGCTGAACGCGATCTCGGACGCGACCTCGTGGCTGAGATAAGGCCGGCCCGTCCGCACCGTGTGGAATGCCTTCAGGAACTCGTCCGACGGCGCGTCCTTGAGCAGATAGCCCGTCGCGCCCGCCTCGAGTGCGCGGCGAATGATCATCGGATCACTGTGCATGCTGAGCACGAGGATCGGCGTCTTCTTGTCGTGAAGCCGCAGCCTGCGCACGAACGAGAGGCCACCGAGCGCAGCGGTCTTGATCGACAGATCGACGATGATGACGTGCGGATGGTGCGCGCGATACTGGCGATAGCCGTCGGCGAGGCCGCCCGATTGCAGCACGCGCGCGACATCCGCTTCCTCGAGGATTCGCGCACACCCCTGCAGCACGAAGGGATGGTCGTCGATGATGAGCACACGGAGCTGCTCGGCGCTTTGCATGGCTAGTCCCATTGGTAGTCAGTCCTTGAAATCAAGACTTCGACCCGTAGCGGGCCTTGAGGGTTGTGAGGGCCTCCGCGCGCGCAACGCTCGCGGCGCGGAGATTGAAGTAATACTGGCTAATCGCGCCGAAACCTTCGGTCTGGCCAACCTCGGCGCCGATGCCCGCGAGATCGTCGAGGATCTGCGAGGGATCTTCCGTATGCCCGATCTTTTTCAGCATATCCGAGAGTTGAACGGAACGGTTGGCGATCATGCGCTCGCTCTCCCGATAGCGCGTGTGCGCCACGGCGAGCTGGCGCGTGACCCGCTGTACCTGCGGCTCGCTGAGCGGCACAGGCTCGTCCTTGTCGCGGCTCACGAGCCATTGGGCTGGCGTCAGCGGGCTCGAAAGCTCGAGCCAGTCCGTCTTGTGCGGAGCTGCCTTCGCCACGCTGCGTCGCTCGGCTTCACTGTGCGATCCGCTTTCGTCTCCGCAACCGCCGAGGAACGCGACGGCGATGAACGCGGCGGGGACCAGCGCAATTCGCAAAGCGCGCCGGGCGTGTCCACTAACGAGCACCACGATCGTTCGAGCCTCCATTATCGGCTTCGGAACCGCTCCGAAGCAGGCGTGAGATGAAAGTGAAACAACACAAGACAGCGCGTCGCTGCGATCACAATAACGTTACATAGTTACGTTTTTGCCCATTGCCTGGGCAAGCCCGGATGCATTGCCGGTTTATCCCGTCAATGTCTGCCAGTTGGACTAAAGACCGGCCCGATCGTCGCAGTCTAGCGTGCCCCCACGTCGCGAGACGCAGTGTCGCAAAGGAAGAAAACAAGTCCTTGCGAGTGCAGCGGATCGGGACGTGGGCGCGGTGTCTCCCGACGTGGTCAAAGAGGCATCGCGACATTGGATAGAGGCAGGCTGCAGGCCCATCGCGCTTAACCGTGATGAGCAGCGCAAGAACTGTCTCGGCCTTGGGATGGATAACGCGAGGTTTTGGGAATGATGAAGCACCTGGGTAAGGGGCTACTGGCAGGCGCGTCGTGCGTCGCGCTGGTGGTCACCATGGCATCTTCCTCGTTTGCTAACGACAAGCTCAACGAGCTGTCGAAGAGCAACGAGAACTGGATTATGCCAGGCAAGAACTACAGCTCACAGAACTACAGCCCCAACACGCAGATCAACACCGAGAACGTTAAGCAGCTTCGCGCTGCCTGGTCGTTCTCGACCGGTCTGCTGCACGGGCATGAGGGAACGCCTCTCGTCGTGAATGGCGTCATGTACGTCCACACGTCGTTCCCGAACAACACGTTCGCGCTCGATCTGAACGATCCCGGACACATCCTGTGGCAGCACAAGCCGAAGCAGGATCCGGCTGCTCGCTCGGTCGCTTGCTGCGACCTCGTGAACCGCGGTCTGGCCTACTGGCCGGGCGACGGTAAGGTTCCGGCTCTGATCATCAAGACCCAGCTCGACGGCCATCTCGTGGCTCTCAACGCTGCGACCGGTGAAGAGTACTGGAAGGTTGAGAACGGCGACATCAAGGTCGGCCAGACGCTGACGCAGGCTCCTTACGTTATCAAGGATCTGGCTCTCGTCGGTTCTTCGGGCGCCGAGCTCGGCGTTCGCGGCCACACCACCGCTTACAACGTCAAGACCGGCGAGCAGGTCTGGCGCGTGTACGCAACCGGTCCCGACGCTGACGTCGGCATCGGCGAAGACTTCAACAAGGCTAACCCGCACTACGGCCAGAAGGGCCTCGGCACGGGAACTTGGGAAGGCGACGCCTGGAAGATCGGCGGCGGCACCAACTGGGGCTGGTACGCCTACGACCCGGAGACGAACCTCTTCCACTATGGCTCGGGTAACCCGGCGCCGTGGAACGAGACGATGCGTCCGGGCGACAACAAGTGGACGATGACCATCTGGGGCCGCGATGCGGACACCGGACAGGCCAAGTTCGGCTATCAGAAGACCCCGCACGACGAGTGGGACTACGCTGGCGTCAACGTCATGATCCTCTCGGAGCAGACGGACAAGGCTGGCAAGAAGCGCAAGCTTCTGACCCATCCCGATCGTAACGGCATCGTCTACACCCTCGACCGTGAGAACGGCGACCTGATCTCGGCCAACAAGCTCGACGATACGGTCAACTGGGTGAAGCAGGTTGACCTGAAGACGGGTCTCCCGGTTCGCGATCCTGAGTTCGGCACCCGCATGGACCATAAGGGCAAGGAAATCTGCCCGTCGGCCATGGGTTACCACAACCAGGGCCACGACTCCTACGATCCCACGAAGGAACTCTTCTTCATGGGCATCAACCACATCTGCATGGACTGGGAGCCCTTCATGCTTCCCTACCGCGCAGGCCAGTTCTTCGTCGGCGCCACGCTGTGGATGTATCCGGGTCCGAAGGGCGATCGTCAGAACTACCTCGGTCTCGGTCAGATCAAGGCCTACAACGCGATCACCGGCGAGTACAAGTGGGACAAGATGGAGCGCTTCTCCGTCTGGGGCGGCACCATGGCCACCGCAGGCAACCTGGTGTTCTACGGAACGCTGGATGGCTTCCTCAAGGCCCGCAACTCGGATACCGGCGAGCTGCTCTGGAAGTACAAGCTTCCCTCGGGCGTGATCGGTCACCCGATGACGTATGAGCACAAGGGCACCCAGTACGTCGCCATCATGTACGGCGTCGGTGGCTGGCCGGGCGTTGGTCTCGTGTTCGACCTCCAGGATCCGACCGCTGGTCTCGGTGCAGTCGGCGCCTTCAAGAACCTCGCCAACTACACCCAGATGGGTGGTGGTCTCCAGGTGTTCTCGCTCGATGGCAAGAACCCCTACGACGACCTCTCGGTCGGTGAGTTCGATACCAAGGGCTGATTTGTAGCCTGAAAGAATGATCGCCGCAGTGTCGCTTCTCCACTTCGAGACAGTGAGGCTGCGGCGGTCGATCCCCCTAAATCGAAAGCCCAAACATTAAATAGCCCGGTCCCTGCAAGAGGCGCAGATCGAAGCGTCCAAATGGAGATCGGCACGAGCCGAAGCCGCAAAGGCTGGATGGAATGTCCGGCGCAAGAGAAACGGCAAGCTTGACCCCAAGAGGAAACCAAAGGTGACACCCATGAAGCGTTTCGCGTCCTTCCGCTTCTCTTCCATGAAATGCGTGCTGGCAGCGCCCCTGATGGCAGCGGGTCTGCTCGCAACCCCGGTCCTTGCAGCCGAGGATGAATCCAATTCCGCGTCCGTGCTGCGCATCTGCGCCGCGGCCGACGAGCTTCCCTATTCGAGCCGTGACGGCTCCGGCTTTGAAAACAAAATCGCGGCCGTGCTGGCCGATAGCATGGGCCGCAAACCGCAGTTCGTCTGGTTCTCGCGCCCTGGCATTTATCTCGTGCGCGACCAGCTCGACATGAAGATGTGCGACTTGGTGATGGGCATGGACACCGGCGATCCGCGTGTCCTGACGACAAAGCCCTACTACCGCGCCCCTTACGTTTTCATTCAACGCAAGGATACCAAGCTCGACATCAAGGATTGGTCGAGCCCCGATCTCGCGAAGGCCTCGAAGATCGGCTTCACGCCGGGCTCGCCTGCGCAGATCATGCTCGAGAAGCTGGGCTTGTTCCGCGAGCACTTCAACTACATGCACTCGCTGACCAACTTCCAGGACCGGCGCAACAAGTTCACGCGCATTCCTCCGCAGCGCATGGTCAACGAGGTCGCCGACGGCACGGCTGATGTCGCCATCAATTTCGCACCGGAAGTCGCCCGCTACGCTAAGGCGTCGGAGAAGCTGACGCTCACCATCATCCCCGACAACAACGTGCGCGGTGACGGCGAGAAGGTTCCGCATCATTTCGATCAGTCGGTCGGCGTCCGCAAGGACGACAACGATCTTCTGGCTGCGCTGGATGCTGCGCTCGACAAGGCCAAGCCGAGGATTGAAGAGATTCTCAAAGAAGAAGGAATTCCGCTCGTAGCAGGCTTGCCGCGCTCATGAGCGTTCGTGACGATCAACGTTAGGCACCATAGAACACGGGTTCGACTGCAGGATGATGAATAGAAAGTTCGGCTGGGGTTCAGCACTTATCTTGGGCTGCGTACTGGCAACCGGAAGCGTAGCGGCGGAATCCTTCCGCCACACTATCACGGGCGAAGACCTCAAAGTGCCTGACACCGCTCCACCGGAGGGACGGGATACAGAAGCGGCGAAGCACTTCCTCGAGACGGGCGTCAACCTCTACACCGAGGTCAAGGGATGCCTGCCTGCAGGTGAGGAGATCTATCTGACGGCCTGCTCCGGCTGTCACGGTCACTATGGCGAAGGCAAGCTCGGCCCGGGCCTGGGCGACGCGTACTGGACTTATCCGAAGAACACGACTGACAAAGGCCTCTTCGAGACGATCTATGGCGGCGCTCAAGGGATGATGGGTCCGCACAACGATCATTCCATCGATGACCTGCTGAAACTCATGGCTTGGATTCGTCACATGTATTCGGGTGACGTGGCCGAAGCCGAGTGGCTTACGGACGCGCAGAAGAAGAGCTTCACGCCGTTCAAGCCGACAGAACACACGTCCGCAGACGCCAGCGCAAAGCCGGCTGATGCAGGCGAGTGCAAGGTACCCGTCGCCAACTAGCCGGAAAGGCGCCGCCAAGCGCCCCCTGCAAGTAGACGGGTGTCAGGGCGGATTAAACCGCCCGAAGTAGGAAGACGCTGATTGGAGGAACTGACCCATGATCAAGAAGTCTCTTGTGACGCTCGCCGCCAGCGCGGTGATCCTCGCAGTAGGCGCTGGCGTTGCCGGTGCTTACGACGGAACTAAGTGCAAAGCCCCCGGCGTATGCTGGGAGCCGAAGCCCGGCTACCCGGAGAAGGTCGCTGGCTCGAAGTACGACCCGAAGCACAACCCGGCTGAGCTTGCCAAGCAGCAGACTGCTCTCGATGCGCAGGCTGCGCGCAACGCGAAGCGCGCCGCGAACTTCAAGAAGACCGGCAAGTGGGTCCAAGACGTGTCGAAGATCCAGTAGCTCTGACGGGTTTGAACTCCTCGGCTGCAGTGCCACGCTTGCAAGAGTTGCTCTGCTTCCTCTCCGAGGGTTCTTGGGGTGCGGCTTCGGCCGCACCTCCTTTTTGAACAAGAACAACGAGGTTCCGGTTCGGCTCCCGGCGCCGCGAGGTCTCGATGCCGCACGATAATAGAGAAGCCGGCCAAAAAACCGGAAGTATAGATCTGTCCGCTTGGCGCAGCCGGGCAGCGAAGTTCGAAACAGAGATAGCAAAGGCAGTGATCGGCCAGGAGCGTGTCATACGCCTCTTGACGATCGCACTCTTTGCGCGTGGGCACGTGTTGCTCGAGGGCGATGTCGGCGTCGGCAAGACAACTCTGCTCCGCGCCGCCGCGCGCGCCGTGGGCGGAGCCTATGAGCGCATCGAGGGCACCATCGACCTCATGCCCGGCGATCTCGTCTATCACACCTATCTGGCCGAGGACGGCCGCCCCCGCGTCGACGAGGGGCCGGTCTTGCGTGCCGGCGAAGATCTGGCGATCTTCTTCTTCAACGAGATCAACCGCGCCCGCCCGCAGGTCCACTCGCTTCTGCTGCGGCTCATGGCCGAACGCAGCGTTACCGCCTTCAACCGCGAGTTCCGCTTCCCGCATCTCGTGGTGTTCGCGGACCGAAATCGTGTCGAGCGCGAGGAGACGTTCGAGCTCCCGGCCGCCGCGCGCGATCGCTTCCTCATGGAAATTTCGATCGATACGCCGGCCGACGCCGATACCCGCCGCCAGCTCGCGTTCAATACGCGGTTTCACGATGGCGACAGCCTGATCGCGTCGATCGAGGAAGGCATCCTCGCATACGACAAATTGAATGATGTCGGCCGCGCGATCCAGACCGAGATCAAGACCAGCGACACGCTGGAGCGCTATGTCGTCAATCTCTGGCAGGCCGTGCGAAACCCGGCCGAAGCCGGGATCGAAATCCCGGGTGTCGATACCGCGCGTCTGGTGGCTGCGGGCGCGAGCCCGCGCGGCCTGAGCTACCTCGTGCGCGCCGCGCGCGTTGCGGCCTGGCTCGATGGCCGCACCATGGCCGTCCCGGAAGACATCCGGTCGGTTTTCTTCGAGACGATGGCCCATCGCATCTTCTTCGAGCCGGTCTACGAGCTGCGGCGCGATCGCATCGCGCGCGAGCTGGTCGACGCCCTGTTCGAGACGGTGCCGGTCCCATGACAGAGCGGGCCGCCACTGCCGCGCCGGCGCCGGTCGATCTGCCCTACCGGATCGTCTGGCGGAGCCGTTCGGTCCGGCAGGGCGCGCACCGCAGCACGCAATCGGGCGCCGGTGGCATATTCCGCGATCTTGCGACGCTCCTCGAATATCGGGATCCGCGCCGCATCGATCTGCGCCAGTCTCTGCGCGATCCGTTCGGGACGCTGCACGTCCGCCGCTTCGAGGAAAAGAGCGAGATCGGCGTCACCGTTCTGCTCGACGTTTCGGGCTCGATGGCCTTCGAGGGCTCGTCGCGCAAGATGAAGCTGGCTGCCGATCTCGTCCAGGTGCTGGCCACGTCCGTGCGCCGCGCCGGCGACACCTTCGCGCTCTACGCCGCCGACGAAGAGGTGAGGGACGAGCTCGGCTCGCCGCCGACACGCTCGCGCGCGGGCGAAACGGACATGATCGCCGCGCTGCGCGCCTACGTGCCGGAGCGCAAGGGTGCATCGGGACTGATCGAGGCCGCCCAACGTGTCGGACGCAAGCGCAACGTGGTGCTGGTCATTTCGGATTTCCTGCTGCCTGAGGATCAGCTCGTTGCTCTGTTCGAGACGCTGAGCCCCCACGACGTGATCCCGATCCGCCTCGTCGACTCGCATGAGAACGCACGTCTGCCGTCCTGGGGGTTGATGCAGCTCTCCGATCTCGAAACTGGCCGGCGCCGCCTCGTAGCCATGCGGCCTTCTCTGAAGGCGGAGTGGCAAAGGAGGATCGAGGCCCGCCGGTCCTTTTTCCGCGCCCTCGCATCGCGCTACGGCCGCGAGCCGTTCGAGATCACGGACACCATCCGGTGGGACCTGCTGGGCGCTCACCTCGCTACGGGAGCCTGATCGATGCTGCGGGCAGCCGTCGCAGCTGTGTCGTTTCTTGTCGCGGCCACGCAGGCGGCCAAGGCCGAGGTGCGCGCCGTGCACACCGTGGAGCCGCGCGCGTTCGGCTATTTTCTCGGCGACACGCTGGAGCGTACGATCGAGATCGAGACCGGTGCCGAGGACGAGATCGTCGCCGCCTCTCTCCCCCGCACCGGTGCCTCGAACTATTGGTTGGAGTTGAGATCGCTCGACCTCTCGTCCACGCGCGAAGGCGACGCGCGCATCCACCGCCTGCGGCTCACGTATCAAACCTTCTACGCTCCGATCGATCCGAAGAAGGTTACCATCCCGGCGTCCGAGATCACGATCCGCGGCCCGGCCGGAAGCGAAACCGCAACCCTTCCGCCTTTTACGCTCCTGACCTCGCCGATCCGGGAGATCTTTCCGGAAAAAAGCGGAGAGACGGCGGAGACCTTTCTGCGTCCAGATGCAACCCCGGGCCTCAGGAGATCCGGAAATCTGCGCTCCGCCGCGCTGGCTCTCGCAGCGCTCTCGGGCGCCCTGCTCTTGCTGCTGGCACGCGACATGGCTTGGTGGCCGTTTTCTCGCAGACCGGCGCGCCCATTCTCGCGCGCAGCGCGCGAGATCGGACATGCGTTCGCGAAGGAATCGAACGGTGCCGCGTATAAAAGCGCCTTGCTCGCGCTTCACCGTGCATTCGACAGCACCGCCGGCCAGCGCTTGCTCGCCTCCGACGTCGAGACGTTCCTCGCAGCCCATCCGGAGCACAATCGCAACCACGCCGAGGTGGCGCGCTTCTTTGCGGCATCGCGAGCCGTTTTCTTCGGAGAAGCGCAGCGCGAAGGCGAGATCGAGTTCCCGCCGGCAGATTTGAAGGGGCTTGCCGCGACCCTCGCGCGTCAGGAGAGGGCCGCCCGATGAACCTCGCGCTGTCCACGCCGTGGGTGCTTCTCTTGTTGCCGCTGGCTCTGCTCCCGCTGCTGTTTTCATCTCAACGAGAGCAAAGCTATCCGTCGATTGGCGGCATCGAGGCGGATCCCCTGTCGCTCGCCATCGACTGGACGCTACGGATTGCCGGGACCATCGCCATTGTCGCGTTGATCCTCGGCCTCGGCGGGCTCCATCGCCTCGGCCGGACGATCGAGAAAAGCGGTGAGGGCGCTCACATCGTGCTGCTCATCGATCGTTCGTCGAGCATGGACAACACGTTTGCGGGCCGCGCGCCGGAAGGGGGCGAAGAAAGCAAGTCCGCTGCCGCCCGCCGCCTGCTCAAGGATTTCATCGTCCATCGCGATCACGACCTGGTCGGCGTCGCGGCGTTCTCGACCTCGCCGATGCATATCCTGCCGATGACCGAGCACAAGGACGCCGTGATGGCGGCCGTCGACGCCATGGATCGCGAAGGCCTCGCGATGACCAACGTCGGACGCGGTCTCGCGCTCTCCCTCGATATGCAGGAAGCCGATACCTCGCCGGCCGCACGCGTGATCGTGCTGGTCTCGGACGGCGCCGCCGTGATCGACCGCAAGGTGCAGGACAAGCTGCGGGCCGCCTTCGCGCGCCGCCCGATCAATCTTTACTGGCTCTTCCTGCGCACAGCCGGAACGCCGGGAATTTCCACCGTGCCCGCGCCCGGTGAGGAAGACACCCCGCAGGCCATGCCCGAACGCCATCTCGACAAGTTCTTCAAGTCGCTCGGCATTTCCTATCGTGCCTTCGAGGCCGAGAATCCAGAGGCGATCGCGCTCGCCATCTCCGAGATCGGCAAGCTCGAGCGAAGCCCGATCACCTATCTGGAGCGCATCCCGCACGAGGATCTGAGTGCGCGCGTATTCGCCGTCGCGGCAGCCGCGCTGCTCGTGCTTCTGGCGGCAAAGCTGTCGGAAGTGCGTCTCGTCTCTACAAGAGAGGAGGCTTGAGCATGCCGCCGCGTCCATCGCTTACGTCGCGCCTGTTGGCTCCCGTCTTCGCCGCCATCAAGAAAGTTCGCACGATCGCATTGGGGGCGGCACTGGTCGCCTCGGTCGCCGGCCTCGCGATGCTGACCTGGCGGATCTACGAGGTCCGCCGCGACAACGCCACCATCGCCGCGCTGGCAGCAGGCGAAGATGTGCCGGTCGATGTCAGAAAGGCGTCCGGCGAGGTGCTGGTCGCGCGTTCTCATTTTCTGCTGAAACGTGACCGCTGGGAAGAAGCTCAAAGCCTGCTCGATTCATCCGCGGTGATTTCCGACCCGAAGCTGCGGGCACGTCTACTCTACAATCACGCCAATGCGCGCGTTCAGGAGGCGATCGCGGCGGTCGCGCGCAGCAACCTGGACAAGGCCATTCCGCTCACGCGCCTCGCAAAGGACGAATACCGTCTGGCCCTGCGCCTCGATCCCACCGCCTGGGATATCAAATACAACTATGATGTCGCCATGCGCATCGTCCGGGATTTTCCGGGCTACGAGCAGGAAATCGATGACGTCCCACCCGACGCGCCGAAGCGCCTCTGGACAGACCTTCCGGGCGTTCCGAAAGGGCTTCCCTGATGCGCGAGCGCCCGTTGGAAGGGAGTATGAGGGATGTCCGCTTTTGGATGCTGCTCGCCGCGTTGGTGCTGACCATTCTGGCGACGGTGCTTCCGCGCGTGAAGCTTACGCGTGACGTCTACGATCTCGTTGCCGTCGTCGACATCACCGGCAGCATGAATACGCGCGACATGACCGTCTCGGGCAAGCCCGTCAGCCGGCTCGACGCCGCGAAAGCCGCGCTCGAGCGTTTGCTTGCCACGCTGCCGTGCCAGTCGCGTCTGGGCCTTGGCGTTTTCACCGAGCGCCGTTCGTTCCTGCTCTTCAATCCGGTCGAGGTTTGCGAGAACTTTGCCCCGCTCGAAACCGCGATCCAGAACCTCGATTGGCGCATGGCCTGGGAAGGCGACAGCATGGTCGCCAAGGGCTTCTATCATGCCATCTCGATCGCCGAGGATCTGAAGGCCGACCTCGTGTTCGTGACCGATGGCCACGAGGCGCCGCCCTTGCCGCCGGGCGCAGGCCTGCCTGAGTTCGAGGGCACGCTGGGCAAGGTCATGGGCCTCGTGCTCGGCATCGGCGGCAAGGACAAGGTTCCGATGCCGAAGTTCGATGACGACGGTAACGAGATCGGCGTCTACGGCCCGATGGACGTGCCGCAGGAGAACCATTCGGGTGCGCCCCCGCCGGACGCGCATCTGCGTCCCGGTTATCACCCGAAGTGGGCGCCCTTCGGAACCGACGTCGCGAAGGGCGAGGAACATCTGTCGTCCGTGCACAGCGAGCATCTCGCCGCCATGGCCGCCAAGACCGGGCTCGCGCATGCCGATCTGATCGATACGAACGACCTCCTGGGCGCGATATCGACCCATGCTCACACGCGCCCCGTCGAAGTTGCCGTCGACATCCGGCCCGTTCCCGCGAGTTTGGCACTCGCGCTGCTGGTCGCGCTCTATGCCCTGCCGCTTCTGGCCAGTCTCAGATCGCGGTTCCATCGCCATTCCGCCACCGGGCGCGGCTCGAAGAGCCCGCGCGTGGGAGCGGTTCAACTCAGCATTTGAAACGGTACGAGGATGAAAATGACATTGTTCGCACGTATGATGGGCGCGCTCGCTCTTTGGATTGGCGCCACTGCCCCGGGTCTGGCTCACGGACCCACGCCGCAAAAGGCGGAAGAGAAGATCACGATCGCTGCCCCGCCCGCGAAGGTCTGGGCAGCGCTCAAGGAGTTCGCCGATTTCAGCTGGAACCCCGGCATCACCAAGACCGAGGCGACCGGCGGCAACGCGGCAGGTGCCACCCGCACGATCACGCTCAAGAACGGCAAGGTGCTGGTCGAAGGTCTCGACGAGTACACCGCAGAGAGCATGTCCTACGGCTACCGCCTCTCGACCGAAAACCTCGAAGCCCTGCCAGTGAGCTTCTATTCGGCGACCATCGCGGTCACGCCGGCAGGAGAGGGCAGCGAGGTGACCTGGATCGGTCGCTTCTATCGCGGCGACACCAGCAACTTCCCGCCGGAAAATCTCAACGACGAAGCCGCCGTCAAGGCGATGACGGAGTTCCTGCAGGAAGGGCTCACCGGGCTCAAGGCCAAGGTTGAAGGCAAGAGCTGAGGAAACGGCGATGCGGCGCAACCTGTCCTGGATGCGAGCTGCGGCCCTTTTGTCGGCTTGCCTTGTGTACGCGGACGTCGCCGGGGCGGCGGAGCGCATCTACGTATTGAGCCAGACCGGGGCCAAATTGACCGAGATCGGGGACGAGGCGGGAGACGCCCTGTCCTCCATCGCGCTCGACAAGGCGCCGGCCACGCTCGCGCTCGCCCCGGATGCGCCGCTCGCTTACGTCACCCACCCGGATCTCGGCTCGGTTTCCGTCGTGGACCTGGCCGAGCAGCGTGTCCTGCGCACAATAAAAATGCCGGGCTCGCCTTTTGGCGTCGCGGTTGCGTCTGGCGGACGCCTCTACGTCGCGGATTGGAATGGCGACGAGATCTCGGTCATCGAGACGGCGGGCGAGAAGCCTGCGAGAACGGTCAAGGCGGGGCGTGCGCCGGCCCATCTGCTGCTCACGCCAAATGAGAAACTGCTGTTCGTCGCCAATCGCGAAAGCAACAGCGTCAGCGCCATCCGAACTGAGGATCTCACGATCGCCGCGACCATCCCCGTCGGTCACGCGCCGTTCGCGATAGCGCTTTCGCCGGACGCCAAGCGCCTCTACGTCGGTAATGTTCAAAGCGGCAACGTGTCCGTGATCGACGTCGAACAACTGGCGGTGATCGAGACGCGAAAGAGCGGCGCGATGCCGTATGGCGCAGCAGTGACGCCGGACGGTGCCCGCGTTCTCATCACCAATCAGCAGAGCGGAAGCGTCGCGGTTCTGGCGGGAGAAAACGGCACGCCGAGTTCGATCCGCGTGGGCGGCTATCCGGAAGGCATCGCCATCCGGGCGGATGGTCGCCGCGCTTACGTCGCCAACTGGTTCTCCGACGACGTGTCCGTGCTGGACCTGGACAGTCTCAAGGAAATCCGCCGGATCAAATGCCCCGGCGGTCCGCGATCCGTCGTCATTTCGCATCGCAAGCCTTGACGTGAGAACGCAAAACGCCCTTAAGACAGTCGAGGGGAGAGACCATCGTATGCGAGTTGGACTAGGCTTGAGGCAGGCTGCGCTGGGCGCGGCCGTTGCGATGGTGTTGCTGCCGACGAGTGCGATGGCCGGAAAGTTCTGCGGCGATCCCGTCGAGGGCGGCAAGTCGTCGGGCGCTACGCAGGAGGAAGCGCTCCAAGCGGCGCAGAAGTGGTGGTCGTCACGCGCCGGTGCGCTGGGACGCGGCTACGAGAGCTGGGACAATGCCGACGACCGGGCGCTCGAATGCACGCAAGGCGGTGACGGAACCTATTATTGCAAGGCGGCCGGCCGTCCCTGTCTGCCCTCTGGCGTGCTGCCCGAGAACGTTCCTAAGATCGAGATGTGATGGACCGCGGCCGCAGCATCGGCCATCACTGAAAGGAAAGCGGCATCCGGAACGAAAGTGTGGGTGTCCAAACTCCCGGCGGCGGCGCCGGAAAAGGTGCTGCTCGACGCACGGTCGCCAGGGCGGCTTGATCCAATGCGGCAACTCCGGATGAGCGGGTCAGCTGGACGCCGGAGAGCCCGCCCGAAGGCGAAACTCTGAACAGAACAGTCGCCGTTCCTTTGAGGCCGCGTCCGGGTGGTTTGCTTGCGGCGACGCGCGCACGCACGCGTGCGGAATATCCTGCCGCGTCGCCTTTGCTCGCGGACGCTCGGCTAGCACCGGCGGATGAGGCATTGGAACGCGCCGCCGCTCCGCCCTTCTTCTTGGTCTGTGCGTCGGTCTCATCGGTCTTTTTAGCCGTTTTCGTTTCGGCAGGTTTCTTCTCGCTCTTCTTCTTCGGCTTCTCGGCGGGCGCTTCGTCCTTTCGTGGAACTGGCTCGCTTTTCTTTTCTGACGCCGCAGGAGGTGGAAGCGCGTCCTCGGCGTCGGCCGGACCCGCGATGACGGTGTCGATCGGCTCGGTCACCGTTGCGACGGCGGACGGCTGAGGCGTCGGCAAAGTCTCTGCAGGGGGATCGGGTGCGACGCTCTCGTCCGGCTTCACGTCGGAGACGGCTTTCGCTTCGCTATCGGCCTCGTTTCCAACCTCTTGCGCGACCGAAGACGCAGAGCCGATCTGAACTTCCCGCACGTCGACCGGCGCGTTCTCGAACACTGGACTGGCGACCAACTCCATGCTGATCGCCGGCGTAGGTTCTTGCAGAACGCCAAGATCGCTCTTTTGCCAGGTCGTGAGCACGAGCGCGGCGGCCATTGCGTGCAGCGTCAGCGAAAACACTCCCGAAGCCGCGAGCGCCCGGCGAGACGAAGGTCCGAGATGAGAAGACGCCCAGCCGTTGGTGACGTCGGGATGCGCAGGAACAGGCAGCGCCGTCACGTCGTCGAGAGCGAAGGCGAGCTGCGGGGCCGCAACCATTGTGACCTCAGAGCAGAAATCTCAATGCAGCCTGGCTCCCGCGAGGGAGACGGGCTTGTGCGGATCGATTGCCGCCGCGACCGTTCGGCCGAAACGAGCCGCCGCTGCGGCAAGTACAGGCGCTTCGGTTCTCCGCGCGAAGTCGGCGGCTGCCTCCGCGATGTTGCTCCGCTCGCCGCGATATCCGGCTTGCATCAGGGTGACGAGCTGCCATTCGTCATCGGTGACACGCTGGCGGCAAGAGGGGCAGAACGGCGACAGATAACCGAAGCCGCCACGGCGCTCCTCGCGCATGGCCCGGATCAGAACCGCGATCCGCGACGCAATGCCGGGGCCGTTGTCGGCGCCGTACCGCATCTCGGCATGGCTGATGGCACGGTCCCAGCCTTCCGCGTGGTTGTGCTCGTAGCTCATGCAATGCAGGCGGACGAGATGCAGCCATTCGCGCTCCATCTCGCTGAAGCCGGTGGCTTGAATATCCGTGAGGGTGTCACGCTCGTTGGTGCACATGACGGTCTCCAGGGATCTCGACTACGCAGCCAGATCGCCGCTCATGGCCTGGCTCAACGCATCGAACCGGGCAACTTGCTCGGCAATCAGGTTGCGGCTTTCGTCGCGGCGCACGAAAATCTTGAACATCGCGTCGCCGTCGACGTTGAAGAACTGGATCGATCGCGAGTCCCGACCCATGAACGGCCGCGACACGAACGCGATCTCCTTGCAGCGCGAGGCGCGAATGTGCCCGCCGATCGGGCTGTCTCCGTGCAGGTTGAAGTAACCGCGGCCGAAAGTTCCCGGCGGCAGCGGACCTTCGCATTCGAGCACGAGATCCGGCGTGTGGACGATGAACAGGATTGACCCCCAGCTTGTCACAGCTTGGAGGATCTCTTCGAGCTTCCCGCCATCGACGATGGTGCGGTGCTGTTCCGGCAGTGCGTGCACAACTTCGAGCGTGCTGACGGAATACGTGCGCGCGATCTCTTCGAGAATGCCGTCGGCATTCGCGGCCAGCCGCTGCGCGAGCGGCTGGAAGACATCGTTGTTCTGCTGTTCGGTTACGGCGGTCATGGGAGAATATCCTCCGCTCGGCTCGCTATTCGGCTGCGACGAGGCGCGTGCCGTCGCTGGTCACGGTTTGCAGAACCTGGAATCCCTCGAATTCGGGATGGCCAAGGTAGAGCGGCTTGCTCGATCCCGCGCCGGAATGAGCCTTGCGGAACTGCTCCGATTTCGTCCAGGCTTCGAAGTCGGCCTTCGACCGCCAGACGGTGTGCGAGGAATAGAGCACGTGATCGTCGCGCTCCGGTCCCTTCAGCAGATGGAATTCGACGAAGCCCGCGAGCTCGTTGAGGTGCGTTTCACGCGAAAGCCAGATCTGCTCGAAATCGCTTTCCGCGCCCTTGATCACCTTGAAGCGGTTCATGGCAATGAACATCGTCGGGGGTCCTTTCTTCCGTGAGCCAAGAAAACGAGAGTATAGCGAATAAAAAGAACGGCGGCAGCGTCCGATCCGGCCTCGGAAGAACGACCGGAAAGACACGCCGCCGCCAACTTGGGGACCCAGGCAGTGCGGGAGGAGTTACTGGGCCCCGAAGCGCATGGTCAGTCCAACGCGGGCATTGAGACCCGGGCTGTTCTGCTGATTGAGATACTGCAGGTACTCCTTGTCGAAGAGGTTATCGACATTGAGGTTCAGAGTTGCGTTTTCGTTGAACTGATACTGAGCGAACAAATCGACGAGGGCATAAGAGTCGGAGGCCGGATAGACAGACCCCGCTTCCGTAGAGCCCGCATCGTGCGAGTCGACGAGTGTCACGCGCGTACCGGCCACAAGGCGTTCATCAAGGAAGCGGAAGCCCAAGGTTCCAGAGACTCTGTCGGGGAGAACCGTCACGAGCTTTTCGCCGGTATCCTCGTTCTTGCCTGTGATGTGCTGGGCCGTCACGATCGCGAACCACGATCTGGCGTCGTACGAGGCCTCGAGTTCCACGCCCTGGATAAGTGCGCTCGCGATGTTCACGTACTGGAAGGTGTCGTCAAGGAAGCAGCTGAAGAAGGGCGGGCCGCAGGGATTGTTGCCCAAGTTGTCGATGTAGACCGCATCGATATAGTCATCGACCTGATTGCGGAACCCGGTGACTTTTGCTCGGAACGCGTCGTTCTGCTTTAGAACGCCGTCGAATTTGAAGTTCACGCCGCCTTCCCAGTTGTGCGCCACTTCCGGCGTCAGATTGGGGTTAGGCAGCAGATTGAACGCGGGGAACGGGTGCGCGCCATCGATGAGTGTTTCCGTCGTGGACGGAGCGCGATAACCCTCGGCGTACGTACCGAACACGGTCACGCCGGTAACGGGCGTGACGCCTAGCGTCACCTTGGGAGATACGCGATCGCCTTCTGCGCTGTTTGCTGCGCTGTCGAGTTCGTAGCGGTCGTAGCGGAGGGCCGTGATCAGCTCGACGAAGTTGAACATTGTGAGCTGGTTCTGGATGAACGCACCTTCGAGAGAACGTTTGCCGCCCGGAGTGAGTGCGCTTCCGTAACCTGCCGTATCGAACGTCTCGACCTCGTCGTAAACGCCATCGCCGCCGTAGGTTAGCGCAAACTTGAAGTTGCCGCTGCCGAAGCGCGAGGTGTTGTTGATGTCGAAGCCTTCAGTCTTGATGTCGAAATAGCGGTTCGACAAAGGATTCGTGACGCTGAACTGATCCAGCCCGGTGTCATTGCGATAGATCTTGGCGCTGAAATCGATCAGGGGATTGCTCGGGCTCTCGAACGTATAGCCGAGCGTGTATTGATTGTTCTCGACAGTGGTGTCACGGCGCGTTCCGACGCCATTCTGGCTATCGACGAACTCGGACGTGAAGTCGATCAGAGTTCCCGTGATCTGATGACCAGGCGCAGGACGCCAGCGCGCGTTGATCATGTTGGACTTGGTCTTATCGCCCGTGTCCTTGATCGTGTTCCCGCCGCCGTCCTCGTAATCCTCGCTGTCGCGATAGTTCGACTGTCCGAGAATGTCGAAGTTCCCGGATCTCATGGCAACCGTACCGCTGCCGAGCTTGCCGTCGTCGTTGGTACCGTAGCTCGTGTTGGTCCGGATGGCGGCGTATTCGCCTTCCTTGAGAATGTTGTCGGCGTTGAGCAGGTTGAACGCAACGACGCCGCCGATGGCGCCCGAGCCGTAGATCATCGACGTCGGGCCGCGCGTGACGTCAACGCTGCCGATCATTTCCGGCTCGATATAGAACGAGCCGTTGGCATTGTGGCCCGAGCGCTGGAAGTTCTGGCGCGCGCCCTCGATGAGCACGTTCACGCGTCCGAAATCCTGAAGCCCGCGAACGTTGACCGCAACGGCCGTATCGCTACCGGTCTGCGAGGTTGTGACGCCCGGAATGGTGTTCAGAATCTTGGAAACGTCGGAACCGGAGAATTGCTCGTCGATCACTTCCCGGCTTACAGCCGATGATCCGGAGAGCGCATCGATCGCGCGTTCTTCCGTCTTCGAAGAAGTGATCACGATTCCGTCGAGAAGAATTTCCTGCGCGCCAGCGCTTTGCGTGAGCGCGATCAGCGATACGGACGCCAAAAGTCCACCAGTCCACACGCGTACCATGACAGCCCTGCCCCCCAAATCTGATTTGCAATTGGCTGGCTGGTTCGGGACCCCCTCCCGAGACACTGGCTTGCCGACGCGGTCGAAAAAAGCGCCGCTCCCGTTGTCCACGTTCAACAAGTGGACTTGCGCAGATTAGTAATGTGGAATTACATAGTCAAGAAACAAAACGACGATCCGAATCCGGCTGCGCGCGTTCGGCGCTCGCGTAGCCGATTTCAATAATTCTAAACTGGACGTAGAGATGCCACCCAATCGACATGAAGAGGGATCCGAACCTCCGAAAGAGTACACGCCGGCACGCGGATCCTCGGAGCCTGTCATCCGTTATGCTGTCGCCGATCTTCTCCGTGGAGGACGTGAAGCCGTCCTTGAGCACGGCGGCGCGGAGTACCATTTGCGCATAACCGCCAATGGCCGTCTCATCCTCACCAAGTAAGAGAAAGAAATAGGAGCCGGGATGTTCGCTTTATTGAAACGTGTTCGTCGCTTGATGTGGGTGGCTGGTTTCGGTGCGTTTTTGATCGCGACCGGCCACGGGAGCTCCGCCGCACTCGCCGACACGGCAAAGGCGCCAGGTGAAGCAAAGCGGATCGTCTCCATCGGCGGAGACGTTACGGAGATCATTTACGCGCTCGGCAAAGGCGACAGCATTGTCGCCATCGACACCACGAGCCACTATCCGCCGGAAGCCGCCACAACCAAGAAGAGCGTTGGCTATATGCGCGCCCTCTCGACCGAAGGCGTGCTCTCGACCAATCCGGATCTGATCATCACATCCGGAAACGCCGGTCCGCCCGAGGTCGTGGCTGCGCTCAAGGCGTCGTCGATACCGATGATCGAAATCCAGACTGCGGAAACGCCGGAAGGCGTGGCGCGCAAGGTCGAGATCGTCGCCGAGGCGCTGGGCGTCAAGGCAGCCGGGGACAAGCTTGCTCAGGAGGTGAAAAGCGAGTTTGAGGGCGTCGCCGCCAAGCGCGCCAAGGTAACGAAACCGATCAAGGCGCTGTTCGTGCTCGCAAACCAGGGCGGCCGCATCATCGCGGCCGGCGAGAAAACTGCCGCGGAGGCGATGTTTGCGTTGGCGGGCGCCGAGAACGCCGTAAAGGGCATCGAGGGATACAAGCCGCTCAACGACGAGTCGGCCGTGACCGCCGCGCCGGATGTCATCGTCGTCATGCTCAGGAGCGATGGCGCGAACGCCGGTCAGTTGGTGAGAGAGATCGGCGAGATGAAAGGTCTCGGTAGCACGCCGGCGGCAAAGGCGGGCCGCATCATCGAGGTCGACGGCAGCTATGTCCTGCAGTTCGGGCCGAGGGCCGCATCGGCCGCCGCGGATTTGATGGGCCGCTTCTATCCCGAGCTCGCCGGCAAGGCGCCCGCGTCAAATCCTCCTGCTGAAAACCAATGACGGCCAAACCTGCGGCAGGTGCGGTTCTGTCTCCCGAACATGTGAGGGTGGCGGAGCCGGATCGCGCGCGCCAGCGTTTCGTGCTGTTGCTGGTGTCCGGCGCGGCGCTGCTGCTTATGCTCCTGATATCGCTGTCGGTCGGCGCGACCGGCATTTCGCTCGACGCGCTTCCAGCCGCTCTTGGGGCACTGTTTCGCGATGCGGATGATGCAAGCCGGCGCGCGGCCTTGGTGTTGATCGACATCCGGCTGCCGCGCACGATCCTGGCCGCGCTCGTCGGTGCCTGTCTTGCGGTGGCCGGCGCGATGATGCAGGGGCTGTTTCGCAATCCGCTCGCCGACCCGGCCTTGATCGGCGTCTCGTCCGGCGCGGCCCTTGCGGCGGTAACGGTGATCGTGATGGGGCACAGTTTCGCCGCGCCTGTCGTAGCCTGGATGGGGCCGCATGCCCTGCCTGTCGCAGCTTTCATCGGCGGTATTACCGTTACGGGCACGCTCGTTTTGCTCGCGGGTGGGCGCCGCGCGGTCTCGATCGCAGCGCTCCTGCTGGCGGGGCTGGTCATCGGCGCGTTGGCCCAGGCCTTGATGGGGCTGATCGCTTACCTCAGCGACGACCGGGAGCTGCGCGATCTCACCCTCTGGACGCTCGGAAGCCTCGCGGGATCGAGCTGGGCCAAGGTTATGGGCGTTGCACCGTTCGCTCTTCTCAATCTGCTGCTTCTGCCAGCCCTCGTCCGCGCTTTGAACGGACTCCTGCTCGGCGAGGCGGAAGCCTTCCATCTCGGCATCGATGTCGAGCGCATGAAACGTCTCATCATTGTCGCGACCGCTGCATCCGTTGCCGCTGCCGTTGCGGCGGCTGGCATCGTCGGCTTCGTCGGCATCATCGTGCCGCACGTCGTGCGCCTCGTCGCGGGGCCGGATCACGCCACCTTGCTGCCGGCGAGTGCGATGCTCGGCGCCGCCTTGCTGTTGGCTGCCGACGTGATCGCGCGCATTATCGTCGCGCCCGCAGAGCTCCCGCTCGGCATCGTCGTCGCGCTGATCGGTGCACCGGTCTTTCTCCACCTTGTCTTGAGGCGAGGGGCTTATGTCTGATCCGGACCGCGTTCTGTCGGCCTCTGAGGCCAGCTTCCACATTGGCAGCGCACGGTTGGTGGAGAACGCCAGCCTCGACGTGTCCGTCGGCGAGGTCGTCGCGGTTCTCGGGCCGAACGGCGCCGGAAAATCGACCCTGTTGCGAATGATGGCCGGAGAGCTAGCGCCCGCATCGGGCCGGATTGTCATTGCCGGCCGTGATCTCGCTCATCTCAAGGCTTCCGACCTCGCCCGCCTGCGGGCTGTGGTCGCGCAGGCAAGCACGCTCGCCTTTCCTTTTACGGTGCGCGAAGTCGTCCGTCTCGGCGTATCCGTGCCTGGTCTTACGCGCGAGAGCGCACGCGTCGAGCGGGCGGTCGGCGACGCCATCGCCCGCGTTGGGTTGTCGGCATTCTCGGGCCGCCTATTCACCGAGCTGTCCGGAGGTGAGCGTCAGCGTGCCCACATCGCCCGCGCTCTTTGTCAGCTCACCGTCGCCCGCGCGATAGGCGGCGGCGGTCAGGTGCTGCTGCTCGACGAGCCGACATCGAGTCTGGATATCGGCCACCAGCGGATCGTGCTCGAGGCCTTGCGCAGCGAAGCGAATGCCGGCACCGCGATCCTGATGGTCATGCACGACCTCAATCTCGCGGCAGCCTTTGCCGATCGCGTCGCGATCATGAGTCACGGCCGCATCATTGCCGACGGAACCCCGCGCCGGGCCATGACCAGCGAGATCCTGAGCCGGGCTTACGGGTGCGCGCTGTCCGTCGACAGGCCTCCCGCCGAAGGCATTCCGTTCGTGCTCCCTGCCGTCGTCTGAGAAGACAAGGAGAGCCGCAATGCAAAATCCCCGAGCCTGGTGACAGGCTCGGGGATTGCTGCATCGTTCGGGAGAAGGAGTGCAGTTAGAATTTGTATGTGAAGCCACCCATAATCGTACGAGCAGCGCCTGGCTTCATGCCTTCGTCGATGTCGGACAGGTAGAACTTGTTGGTGAGGTTCGTGCCCGACACGAACAGCGACAGATTGTCGGTGACGTGCAGGTTGCTGCGTGCCGAAAGCAGCCACACGTCGTCCACAAAACCGGCCTCGACTTCGTCGTCGTCGACCTCGATCTCGCGGCTGTTCTCGACGTCGGTGAAGAAACCGCCGCGATAGGTCCACGTCAGGCTCGCGTCCCAGAATTTCTTGTAGGCGACGCCGAATGTGAGGTTGGCGTAGTGCTGCGGAACCTCGGGAACGCGGTTTCCGGAAACGTCGGTACCTTCGTCGTCGCCGCGAGCGATACGCGAGTCGGCGTAGGTGTAGACCGTTTCGGCAAAGAAGTTCCACGGGCTGCCCGTGATCGGTCGAGTGTCGAGGCGAGCACCGATCTCGACGCCGTCGATCTCCACCTCGTCCATGGCGCCATACTTATTGTTGCCGGATTCGGTAACCTCGGGAGACTTCACCTGATAGTTCTCGATGTTGCTGTGGAAGTACGCGACATCGAACGAGAACCCGCGAATGGCGGTCGAGCGGACGCCGACCTGGAAGTTGTCGCCTTTCTCGTCAGGTAACGGGAACGCCGGTCCGCGTGTGACCTGTGGCGTGATGCCCTGGTGATAGCCGCCGTAAACCGTCGTGCGGGGCATCGCCTCCCAGGCGAAGCCGACTGCCGGCAGCACGTTGTCGTGCTTGGACTTCTGCGGTCCGTTCAGATCCTCTTCGTCGTCTTCGAAACCGCGCCCGAAGCCGTCGATATCATAGTTTTCGAAGCGCAGGCCCGGGGTGACGGTCAGAGATTTGGTGACGTGGACGGCCGTCTGGATGAACGCCGCGAACGAGCTGGCATCGAATGCTTGCCGCTCCGACGTGCCGTCATAGAGCGGATTGGTGTCGTCGAACTGCGAGCAGTTTCCGTTGTGTCCGTCCTTGAGAACCTCGTTCTCCTGGCCGACGGTGCTGCAGTTCGTGAACTCGTGACGCTCGTAGCGGATGCCGGCCTGGATGTCCTGGGTCATCCCGAACAGGAACGGGCGCTGGGCGAACTCGATGCGCGATTCTGCGCCGTAGAAGCGGTAGTGGCGCTCGCGTCCTTCCATGAAAAATGAGCTAGGATCGCCGTCATCGAAATAGAAGCGGTTGCGCTCGTTGTCGCTGTAGTAGGCGCGTGTCGTAAGGGTCGTCGTGTCGTCGATGTAGAGATTGTGGTTCGCCTGAACCCGCCAGTAGTCGGCATTGTAGGAGCTGAGATCGGCGAGGAACTGGCTGCCGCCAAACAGGCCGGCGCCTGTGCCGAGCTTGTCGCGCCCGTTCTCGCGGAACTCCTGATAGCCGTTGTCTGGGTCGCCCGGAACGAAATTGATCTCGTCGTAGGTATCGCGCTGCCGGAAGTAGCCGCCCGAAATCGTCAGGTCCTGCTTGGTACCCTTGAGGCCGATCGCGGCGTAGAAATCGTTGTAGCTCAGCTCCTCGTTGTCCCAGGATCCTGCTCCGTCCGCGCCCGAATACGAGACGACGACACCGGCGTTACCGATGTTCTGGCGCGTATGAACGTGACGGAAGTTGTTGACGTCCTTGTCGACGTCCCAGGTGTGCCCGATGCCGGCCTTGATGACGGTCTCGTTGGCGCCGAACGGCGACAGGTTACGGAAATTGACGACACCGTGATTGGTGAGCGGACCATAGTTGACGACCGGTCCGCGCATCACTTCGATGCTCTCGACGCGCTCGGTCGGCGGCGTGTAGTGCGTCGAGGGATCAAGGTAGGTCGAGAAGTTGATCGGCAGGCCGTCCTCCATGACGAGGACCTTGCGCGAGCGGCGCATAGGCGAGCCGCGCAAGCCGATGCCGGAGTGCCGCGCCATGCCGTCGTCGGTTACGGTCACGACGCCCGGCACGCTCGCGAGAGCATCGTGGTTGGTCAGCGGACGCTGCTGTGCGAGTTCGGCCGCGTCCACGCGCGTTCCGGCTCCCGTATAGTTCTGCAGGTCATCCGGCAGCGCTTGACGCGCGTTGATCGGCGAAAGCGGTCCGCTGGCTGCCCGCGCTGCAGCTCCGCCGCTGGCCGCGGCGCCATAAGGTGAATTCTCGAGCTGGGGCGCTTGGTCTGCATAATCGGGCTGGGCTGGTGGCGGCTGCGGGGCCGGAGATGCCGCTTGCTGCGAGGCTGCTTTCTTCTTGGCGGCCGGCGCGGCTTTCTTCTGGATCACTTCGACCTGGGGAAGCGTCCCGCCGGCGGGCTGTGCGGCCTGTTGTGCGGTCGCAGGTGCGGCCATGAGGCCGACGGCACCTGTCATGACCGAGAGCTTCAAATACGCCTTGAAAGTCATTCTGCTTCCTCCCCACGTGCGCCCGCGCATTGCTGGCACAACCCCGATTGTCCGCCCCGTTTCCAATCGCCGAAGACACATCTGCGCGGTTGCCCCGCTGCAAACGATCCCAGAAACGGTTGGAACTAGTGTTGTTATAAAGTTGCCGCATGTTCTCGGCGGAGAACGGCAGGAGCAATTCAGGATGGTTCCATGCGGTGGCATTGCTCGGTGCGAATGCCCCAGTAGAAATACAGAAAATATAACAAAATCAGTGAATTATGCCCGATGGAAAGTGATAACTAGGTAATCAAAATACCAATACATCCCTGCATAACTGGGAAAATTAGGAAGACATCGCGGCCGTGGTCGTGCTGGTGCCTCCGGTGCGTGGCGAGATGAGGTTTGGATGGTGTCGCGAGAGAAAGCTGAAACCTCCGAGTCTGGGTCGGGATGGCCGGCCGTAGGCTCGGAGGTCTCGTCGTGTGCAGATGGGCTTGGGTCGTGAAAAATAACTTCAGTCGAACTTGAGCGTGAAGCCGCCCATCACGGTCCGGCCCTGGCCAGGCTTCATGCCGTCGCTACGATCCGAGATGTAGAACTCGTCGGTGAGGTTCTGGCCGGCGACGAACAGCGAGAGCTGTTCCGTGACCTTGAGGTTCGAACGCGCCGAGAGCAGCCAGACGTCCGGCACCAGTCCTCCCTCCGCGTAAGGCGTATTGTCGGCGTCGGTGTGATAGGCACCGCGATGGGTCCAGGTCACGCTGGCATCCCAGCCGATCTTGTGCTCGACGCCAAGCGTCAGGTTGGCGAAGTGCCTGACCGATTCCGGCACCCGGTTTCCGGCGACGCTGTCACCATCCTCATTGATGCCTTTTTCGATTTCGGCATCGGCGTAGGTATAGACGGCCTCGCCGAAGAAGTTCCACGGGCCCCCGGTGAACGGCTTGCTGTCGAGGCGAGAGTAGATCTCGAAACCGTTGATCGAAACTTCGTCGAGGCTGGAGAACACGCGGTCTCCGGATTGAGATTGGAAGGACTCGCCGAACTGATAGTTGTCGATGCGGTTGTGGAAGTAGGCCATGTCGAGGGTCAGGCCGCGAACCGCTGTGGTGCGCACGCCCAGCTCGAAGTTGTCGCCGATTTCTTCGTCCGGAGCGACAAAGTCGTCGGCATCGTCGAGCACGTCGCGGATGATATGCGGCGTGAGGCCACGATGATAGCCACCGTACACCGTCGTCCGGTTTGCTGCATTCCATGAGAACGCGAGCATCGGAAGCACGTGCGTGTAGTCGGCGCTTCCGGAGTAATCCTCCGATTTGAAGTCGATTTCGTAGCTCTCGAGCCGCACGCCCGGCGTAAGCGTAAATGTCGGCGTGATGTGAATGGCTGTCTGAGCAAATGCGGCGAACGATTTGGCTTCGAGCTTGTCGGCGAGGCCGTCCGGAGCACCCTTGTTGTCGAAATCGAGCACGACGCCCGTGGTGCCGGTGGAATCGAAGTTCACGCGGTTCTGGTTCTTGAAGAAGTGCTCCTCATAGCGGACGCCAGCCTGGAAATCTTGCCGAAGTCCTCCGAGGAAGGGGCGGTTGGCCAACTCGACCCGCGAATCCGCGCCGTAGTTGCGATAGCGCCGGTCACGGCCTTCCATGTAGATGTCGTCGCGATCGTAGGTCGCCGGCACATCGCCGTCACCCGCTTCGGCGGGATAGAAGCGCGCGCGCTCATGATCATTGCCGAACAGCCGCGTCGAGATCGTCGTGTCCTTGTCGACGTAGTAGTTGTGCGCAATCTGGAGGCGATAATAGTCGGCGTTATAGGAGCTGAGATCGTAGCAGCAGGCGGCCGCGAAGTAGCCGTCCTCGTTGCCCTTCTTCTTGTTGCGGCCGTAGCGGAAGAACGCGGCCTGCTCGTCCTCGTCGAAGTTGTCCTCGTCGTAGGTATCGCGCTGGCGGAAGAAGCCGCCCGAGATCGTCAGATCCTGGTTCGTGCCCTTGAAGCCGATGGCGCCGTAGAAGTCGTTGTAGCCGAGATCCTCGACATCCCACGCACCGCCCGTATCGGCGCCCGAATAGGAGGCGACTACGCCGACGTTCCCAAGATTCTGGCGCGTATGGATATGGCGGAAATTGTTGATGTCCCGGTCGCTGCCTTCGGTGTGGCCGATCCCGGCCTTGATCACCGTCTCGTTGGCGCCGAACGGCGAGAGGTTACGGAAGTTGATGACGCCGTGGTTGTTCAAGGGGCCGTAGTTGACGATCGGCCCGCGCATCACTTCGATGCTTTCGATCCGCTCGATCGGAGGCGTGTAGTGGGTCGAGGAGTCGAGATAGGTCGAGAAGTTGATCGGTACGCCGTCTTCCATGACGAGCACCTTGCGCGAACGGCGGAAGGGCGAGCCGCGCAGGCCGATGCCGCTGTGGCGCGCTGCGCCGTCGTCGGTCACGGTGATGACGCCGGGAACGCGAGCCAGTGCCTCGTGGGTGTTGGCAGGGCGCTGTTCATCGAGATCGGACGATGTGATGCGGCTGGCCGCGCCGGAGAAATCTTGCAGGTTGTCCGGCAGAACGCTTTTCGCGTTGATCGGTGAGATCGGCCCTTCAGCGGCGCGTGCGGCAGCTCCGCCGCTGGCTGCGGCGCCGTAAGGTGAGTTCTCGAGCTGGGGCGCCTGGTCCGCATAGTCGGGCTGGACCGGCGGCGGCTGCGGGGCCGGAGAGGCCGCTTGCTGCGGAGCTGCTTTCTTTTTGGCGGCCGGCGCGGCTTTTTTCTGGATCACTTCGACCTGGGGAAGCGTCCCGCCGGCAGGCTGTGCGGCCTGTTGCGCGGTCGCCGGTGCGGCCATGAGGCCGACGGCCCCGGTCATGACCGAGAGCTTCAAATACGCCTTGAATGTCATTCTGCTTCCTCCCCACGTGCGCGGCGAGGCGCCCGCACAACCCCGTATGTCCCCACCACTTCCAGACCCGGAAGAGCCGCCTTTGAGCCGCAACTCGACTTCAAACGATCCCGCCGCGACTGGAATAGTTCTTGTTATAAAGTTGCGTCATGTTCGGAGGAAGAAGCGGCACGGGCAACTGAGGGCGGTTCCATGCGGTGGCATTTCGGAGTGGAAATGCTCCCGTATAACTACAGAAGAATGGAAGAAAATCCGGGAACAGCCCGGCGAAGGCGGGAAAAGGGGCAAATATTCGGGAAGTAATCCCGATAAAGTCGGGAAAAAATCAAATACCGAAGGGTGGGAAGCTCGAGTCCGGCGAAGGCGATGTTTGCCGAATCTTCGCGGATGGCTTGCCTGACGCGCTACGAACGATGGACCTGGCGGCTTCAGCGACAGGATGAAACGCGAAGCCCCCTTCGGTGTCGGCATCACCCATTTCTGTCGAGGCAGCCTGGAGGTGACTGGGCGCACCGACCTGAGCGCCCTTCGCGTCCGTCGCAGGGGCTGGAGGTTGCATCAAACGCGAAATCGGGTTGGATACGGGCGTCGATCATCTATCGGGGTAGCACCTGCGTAGTTTGCCGGATGGTCCCAGGAGGAAGTACCGAATGTATGAATGGAGCCAGGAAGCGACAGCGAGAAAGCTACCCGTGTCTGCCCTTTTTTCCCGTGGCCATGTGGCGACCGGTATCGCGTTTCTCGTCGTCTACGCTCTGATCGATTGGGTGAGCTACATCAGCCCCATCGCGCCGATCGGCGTCACGCCCTGGAATCCGGCCACGGGCCTCGCGTTCGCGCTCGTACTTCTCCTCGGGCGTGAATACATCCCGTGGCTCTTCATTGCTCCGCTCTTGGTCAATGCCCTTGTGCTTGATCTCCCGATGCCGGTCATCGTTCACGTGCTCGGCGCGATCATCGTCGGCGCGGGTTACGGAGCGGCAACCTACATCCTGACCATGCCGCGGCTCGAATTCGACCGCACGCTAAGCATGAAGCGCTCGTTGATGCTGTTGATTGGAACAGCGGCGATAAGCACTGGCGTCGTGGCCGTGGCCTACGTTGGACTGCTCGCTTCGTTCGGGCTTGTGACGCCCGCCGACATGACGACGGCTACGATTCAGCTCTGGATCGGCGACATGATCGGCGTCACGGTTCTGACGCCGTTCCTTCTGATCGCGCTGACACGCCGGCGCATGATCGTCCCCTCGCTGGAGCTGGCGGCCGTTGTGATCGCGCTGCTGCTAACGCTCGCGGCTGTGTTCGGCCTGTCCGACACGTTTCGCGTGAAGCAGTTCTATCTGTTTTTCCTGCCCGTCATGTGGACGGCCGTACGCTTTGGCCTCGAAGGCGTGACGGCGGGGCTCGTCCTCACGCAGGTTGGTCTCATGGCCGCGATGCAGTATGCGGGCGTGCTCGACAGCGAAGTTACGGCCTATCAGGCGTTGATGATCGTGCTTTCGTTGACCGGCCTGACGATTGGTGCGGTCGTGAACGAGCAACTGCGCACTCAGGCCCAGCTTCGCCACAACCAGGATGCGCTCGAGAGGGCGGCGAGGCTGGATACCATGGGGGCGTTCGCGGCCGTGCTCGCCCATGAGATCAATCAGCCGCTGACCGCGATTTCCAACTACACGCGGCTCGCGAAAATGGCCGTCGAGAAAAAGTTGCCAGACATCGAGGCTGCGCGCCAGGCTGCAGGTCACGCGGTGGCTCAGGTCGATCGCGCCGCCGACGTCGTGCGCAAACTGCGCGACTACATTCGCCTCGGCCACAACGAGATGGTCGCTCAATCGAGCGCGGATCTGATCCGCGAAGCCATTTCGCATTGCCGGTTCGAGATGCAGGCCAATCGCGTCGAGATCGAGACCCGCATCGCCAAGAATTTGCCGCTGGTGGTTTGCGATGGCCTGCAGATCCAGCAGGTTTTGATTAATCTGATCCGAAATGCCGCAGAATCCGTGCTCGCAAGCGGCCGCACCGACGGCCGCATCGCCGTCGAAGCCGACCTGACGGATACCAATCGCGTAATCGTGACGGTCCGTGACAACGGTCCCGGCTTCGATCCTGATATACTTGAACGTGCGTTAGCGCCGTTTATCACGACGAAACGCGAGGGTTTGGGGCTGGGATTGGCTCTGGCCCGCTCGACCGCGGAAACCCACGGCGGGCAGCTTTTGATCGAAAGCACTGGCGGGGGGGCCGCTGTTTCCTTTACTCTGCCCACGACATCAATCGAGAAATGACGATAGGATGCTGAAGTGACCGTAGCTTTGATTGACGACGATGCCGCCGTTCTGCATTCGATGCGCCTCTTGATCGAGAGCCGCGAGATCCCCGTTGCCTGCTATGAATCGGCGGAAGCCTTTCTGAACGATTTGCCGGACACCAAGCCGTCCTGCGTTGTCGCGGACGTGCGTATGCCGGGCATGACCGGCCTCGAGCTCCAGCGGGAGCTCAAATATCGCAACAACGGCGCGCCTTTGATCCTTATCAGCGGCCACGCCGATGTCTCGATGGCCGTCGCCGCCCTCAAGGAAGGCGCGTTCGATTTCTTCGAGAAGCCCTACGACGGCGAGCGCCTCGCGACGAGCGTGTCTGATGCCGTCGAGAAGGGCCGCCGGCAAAGCACCGAGAACAGCGAGCGCATCGACATCGCCGAGCGTCTGAAGGCCCTCTCGCCGCGTCAGCGCGAGGTGCTGGAGTTCGTCGCTGCCGGTATGTCGAACAAGCAGATCGCCGCCAAGCTCTCGATTAGCCCCCGCACGGTCGAGACGTACCGGGCCTGGGTGATGGAGCGCATCGGCGCCCAGAACGTCGCAGACCTTGTTCGTAAGGTGAGCGCGTTCCTTCCGGCAGACCCGAAGTAGCCGCTCGGGTACGATGCCGGAGCGGAACTTCTTCCGGGGTCGGGTGTTAGTGGAATGACTGTTCCACTTTGGAGGCCGTCAGGTGGCCTCCCGCTCGATAAGGAAGAAAAGCAATGCGCTACATCGTTCTTTGGGCATTGGGAGTTCCGATCTCCGGCTTGATCGTGCTGCATCTGCTCGGAATGATCTGACGCCGACAATCAAAAAGAAGAAACAGCCGGCCTCTGAGCCGGCTGTTTTCGTTTCCAGCCGCTTCTAACGGCGACGATCGAAGAGCCGGTGCAGATTCTGCGTCAAGGATTCAATGCAACGCGCCGGATGAGCCCTGAGCCAAAGCGGCCCGATCGGGGGCGGCTTCGAACGCGAGTTCCGACAGGATGCTCGCCTGCACCAGCTCTTCCGCGATCGAGCGGCGGATGTCGGGGATGACTTCATCGAACGCGTAGTCTTCCGACCACCTTAGCAGCGCCTCGTAAAGCGTGATCTCGTAGCGCTTGATAGCGAGAAGTGCGGCCGCGCATCCTCTCGTACCTTCGTTGCGATTGGCTGTGCAGGCTTCCCATGCGTCTCTGAGAAGCGCAGTCGCCGCCCACGACGCTTCCCCGCGCGGCTCGAGATAAAGCTCGCGGAAGATCACTTCGATGCGTTGCGCCTGAAGACGCGATTGCGTTTCGATCTCTCGCAACGCGTTGAGTAGGCGCAAGTCGCCGATCGAGGCCGTCAAAGCGGCCATCGAACTCCCAAGCTGCTTTTCCGTGTCGTAGATGTGGCGCAGCGTGCGCATATAAACTCGCTCGAATTCCTGCATGCTCACGCTCACAATTTGGATGCGGCCTCTCGATTTATTGCGCCGCACGATGCGGAATAACGCCGGATCCGCGCGGAGGTTCCTCAGGCTGCGCCGGACAATCGGAAAGCACGCCGAACAATACGTGGAACTGCCGGTCCTCTCGATGGTTGATCGCACGAAGCAGCGTACAACTCATGGAGTTCGATCATGTCAGTCAAGACGATGGAAGATCTGTTCGTCGCGACCCTCAAGGACATCTACTACGCCGAGAAGCAGATCCTGAAGGCGCTCCCCGGCATGGTGAGCAAAGCCGACGATAGCAAGCTGAAGCAGGCCCTAGAAGCGCATCGGGCAGAAACCGAAGGACAGGTGGATCGCCTGGAGAAGGTGTTCAAGCTCATCAAGGTCCCGGCCCGCGGCAAGAAATGCGACGCCATCGAAGGGATCATCGACGAGGCCAAGGAGCACATGGATGAGATCGACGACGAGCGCGTGCTCGACGCCGGCATCATCAGCTCGGCTCAGGCGGTGGAACACTACGAGATCTGCCGCTACGGCACGCTTGTCGAATGGGCCAAGGATCTAGGCCACGCTGATGCAGCCAAGCTGTTGGCAGAAAACCTGAAGGAAGAGCATCACGCCGACACGTTGTTGACCGAAATAGCGCGCGGTTCTGTCAACAAGACTGCCGAAAAAGCAGCCTGAGGCCTCTCGGAACAGGTGAAGGCGCGAGGCGTGGCTTCAGCTACGCTCGCGCCTCGTCGTGAAACGCACGTTTCCAAGCCCCGTCCCAATCGTGAGCGCGCCCCAATGATCGTAGGTGCGCATCACCGGCAGCTCGCTGAGCCCCTGAACGACGGCGTCGTTGTGCATGACGACGGCCGTCTCGTGATTGCCGATTTCAGGAATAGCTTCGCGGAGCGCCGAGGCGAGATTGAACGTCTTCGTTTCCCAGTTGCCGGGAAGGTTCTGCGCGCCGGTTTCGATCGAGCCGTCCGGCCGGATCAGGCCGGGGCATCCAATCCCGATTACCGGTGCGAGATTGAGCTTCTCCTTTTCGGAGGCCTTGATCAGGTCGACGAGCATCTCGATCAGCCGGTCCACGGCCTCGTCGCGCTTCGTCTTTTCGTCGCCGTGACGCCAAAGCTCTGATTTCCAAACTTTGGCCTTGTCGAGCTTGGACGATTTCTTGAGGTTGGTTTCGACCACGCCGGCCCGGATGTTCGTGCCGCCGATGTCGACTGCAAGAATTCCGTCGAACCCTTCGAGTGTCCACGACGGCATCAGATGGGCCGCACCGATCAGCCCCGCTTCATCGGGATGATTGCGGATCAGCGAGAGATCGATGTTCGTTCCGCCGGCCTTCAGAAGAACGCTGGTGCGGCCGATCGCAAGCTCGCCGACCCGGCTTTGCCTGAAGCCGCCGCCGATAACGATCGCCTGCGTGTCGCGCCAGGGTGCGGATTTGAGAAAGCGCCGGATGACGTGATCGAGCTCTTGCGCGAATGCTTCGATGGCGCTGTGAACCAAGCCGGCCGCTTCGGGGTCACCGTCCGCGAGCAACGCGTCGAGCTTCTTTTTGCTCACCTCCTCGGTCGGAGCGTCGCCCAACGGGTCGGCACCGAGTTTCCGCAACGGCTCACGCCATTCGTCGATGATGCTTCTGAACGCACGGTTGCTCGCGCGGTCGCCGACGAAGCCGTCCTCATCGCGGATTTCGAGATTGTAGCTATCGACTTCTACGCTCGGCAGCAGCTTCGCGCCGTGTTCGGTGATGACGGTCAAATCGCGATTTCCATGAGGGAGCTGAGGGAGAGCCATCGGCATGCCAAGCCTGAGGCTCTTGAGTGACATCCCCCAAACGCGGAACCGCCCCCGAAAGATCTCTGCTCGAAGAAAAATTATGGACCGTAGCGTTTCCGAAAGACTGCAAGCTGCTCGACCCCTCGGTTGTACGGGTCATGCTTTCGTCGATATTGCCATGCACAATCACATTGATCGGAAAGGACAATCGGAACAAAAGGAGGCAATCGAACGATGCCGCAGATCGTTCAGTTTCATCCGCTGAAGCGTGTGGTTCAGTTGAAGCGGGTGATGTGGGCCGCCGTTGCCTTGGGCGCCCTAGAGTTGAGTAGCACCGGCAGCGCATTCGCGGACGGAAGCGCGGGATGTGACGCCGCAAATCGAGGCAGCTTGAACATTCGAGCGTCTGCGGGAGCCAGCGCTTTGCGGGGAGCCGCCCTCGAGCGGGGTGAAACACTAGCCCTCAACGTCACCACCCACGGCCGAGCCGCGATCGCGGTCTCCGACGACGACGGCGCGACCCGCACGCTTCATTCCGGCCGCAGCACCACGGTGCTGTTCGTGGCGCCGAGAACCGCGAGCTACGATTTACGCCTCGAGGCCGACGCCACCGCCGAGGCATCGCTCGGCGTGAAATGCACGTCCGTCGCCAGGGCCGACGCCGAGAGCGCCTTGCTCGCACGGCGCAAGGCCTTCGTGTCCGAGCGCGATCCCGATCGCGTGCGCATCGACCGTCCCAGCACAGGCTTCAAACCCTTCGGCGACACCGGCCAGACGGCGTCTGCCGATGGCGAAGCGCCGCGCGATATCACCGCGTCCGTCAGCGTCTCCGAACTGACCGCAGCGATGAATCCCGGGGACAAGAAAGATCCCGGCATCCTCGATTTCTGGTTCGAGGGCCGGCACCTCAACTACGACACCTCGGATGTGAACGCGCGCGAAACGACCGGCAACGCGACGATCATGTACTTCGGCAGCAAGTATATGCTCGGCCCCGACATTATGCTCGGCGCGCTGGCGCAATTCGATCAGGCCGGCGAAGGGGCGGGCGTCTCGGCCAGCGGCTGGATGGCAGGTCCTTACATGAGCGTCCGCTTCGGTCCGGGCATCATTTTCGATGGGCGTGCCGCCTGGGGCGTCGCCAACAAGCTTCCCAATGGCATCGCGGTCGACACGGTGTCTGCTGATCGCAGCCTCCTGCGCGGAACGCTGCGGGGCTCGCGCGAGGTCGGCGGCTGGACGGTCGCGCCGAGCGTCGGTCTCAGCTACGTAGAAGATACGCCGGCGGCTTACTCCGCCTACACCGAGGCCACCCAGTCCCCCGGAAGTGGCCGCCTCGATGTTCTGCCTGAGTTCAAACGCCGCTTCGATCTCGACAGCTCGACGTACGTCGAGCCGAGAATCGCGGCAGGCGGTTTCGTCGCGTTCGATGACATCTCGCAGCTCGGCCCCCATGGCGTGGGGCAGGTCCCCGATCTTCAATGGAAGGCGGAGGCCGGCGTTGCGGTCGGTGTGAAGGACGGCGTCAACATGCAAGCCACCGGCGGCGTCGAGACGGGTGCGCAGTCCGCTGCCGACAACTGGGCCGGCCGCCTTCAGCTCAATATGCCGCTAGGCAAATAACAACCGGGTGAAGCGGCTGCGGGCGCGGACGCTTCACTCCCGATCCTTCGAAGCGGCCGGCGGGGTGTCGGGCTCGAAGCTGGCCGCCTGCTCGATGGCATCTCGCGAAAGGGATGTCCTCACGTCGAGATGATCGGCATCGAACAGGCTGATGACGAGATGGCGCAGGCCGATTGCGACAGTTGTTTCGCCAAGGCCCAGAAACCCTCCGACGCTGACCAGAACAGCGACGACTTTCCCGTCCGCATCGATCACGATGTCTTGCACCGTGCCGATAGAATTACCGAGCGTATCGGTCATGGTGGCGCCAATGAGCTTGGTCGCGTGCCAGTCGCTCATGGACGCGGCTCCCGAGGAGGGAGCAGGAACGGCGACGGGTTCTTTCTGCTCGGATTGTTCTTTGCGGTCGGATTGCGGTTGAGGGGCCGCAGCCCGGCCGTACTGCGCATGCGAAGGCGATCCCGGCAATGCCAGTCCTGCAAGCAGGACCAGAAAAAAAGCGCGAGAAGAAAAGGCCCGGGCAGGGCGGAGCGGTATGGTCATGACTGAGCCTCCCGGCTGGCGTGAACGCAGAGAACTCGGGCGATCGCAGTTACGGGGCAAAAGCTCCGCCTCCCACATCGCTATTGGATAGGTGAGAAACGATCCGAAAAACCGATGGTTCCGGCAGGTGGGAAAACGGCGCGCTTAGCGATCAGGGCCGGCGTTCTCTCCGAGCCCGAAGGCCGAAGCTCCAGCAAGCGCCGGTGGCGGTGCGGCTTCTGCCCTGTCGGTTTCCGGAGGTTGCGACGGGCCTACGCCCTTCCGGCCATAGAGCGCGACGGCGCCGGCGATATCGCCGGCTTGCAGCCCGCGCCCTTTCTCGACATAGCGAAACGACATCAGTTGGCCTTCGGGGCTCGGGTGATCGAGGCCGATGGCATGTCCGATCTCATGGGTAACCGTGAAGCGCAGATCATAGACGTCGAGATTGCCGTTGAAGCCGATTTTCCAGGGCTTCTCGGGATTGAGACAGATGAGAGATTGGCGGATCGCGTCGGTTGCGCCGGCCTCGGGCACGTTCGTCGCGGCCCCTTTTTTATGCAGGGCGACGTTTGTAAACGCACGGCCGCGCGCTTTCGCGTCCGCTCCGATCAAAATGCCCGCTTCGGAGATTGAGCTGGTTTCCTTGAAAACGATGTTGGCCGCCTGCTCCCAGGCAGAGAACGCGGCGCGCACTTCGCTTCGGAAATCGCTCATGGCGATGCTGGAGCGGGAGAGAGCAGCCTCGGGCGGCAGCATCGCGTCGCAATTGCGGGCGCCTGGAAATTCCGATCGCTCTTTTAGGAAAGCGTAGGTGATGGTCGTGGGAAGCCCGCCAGCAGGGATCGTCCACCGCGCTTTTTGTCCGCCTATGACGAGAAGACGGAACTCGGGAACGGAGCGTGACGTTGTGTCGTCTGCGCGCGATGCGCCCGCCGCCAAAGCCACGGCGAGCAAAGTGCACCCGATAAGGACGGATCCCCTCAACGAACGACGGCTCCCTCTCATTGCCCCCAAAAGGCAGAGTGATCGCGAAGATAGTTCGATTGCGTATGCACGCTTTCTAAGACCAGCAATGCGGCAGGTCAATGTTTCGCTGCGCCGCATCAACAAGCCGATACGCGCGATACGCATCGAACGCTTGCGCAGTCGGAACCATCGGCGACGCTGAAACGTTAACCGAGTGATCACGCACGATAAAAATCGGAGATATTTGTGATGACGTATAAGGCGACGCTATGCGCAGTCGTGCTAGCTGCCGCTTCGCTTCAATTCGGAGGTGCGGCGGCCAACGCCGCACCCGTGGGAGCGATTCAGCAGGCAATAAAGGGAGATCGTGTCGAGCTTCAGCAGGTGGATTGGCGGCCCTATCGCCATTGCCATCGCAAGCATGGACGCAAGTGGTGCCACGGCGGACAGAGATATGGCTACTACGGCTATAACCCGGGCGTATCAGTCTTCATCGGGCGTCCTCGCCATCACCATCATCACCGCCACCATCATAGGCATCATCGCCGCTAACAGTGCCTAGCGGGCGTGGCGGAGCAAAGTTTAAAAGTTTACTAGCGTGACCGGAGGAAGGGTCTGACCGAGAAATCGGCTCAGGCCCTTTCTCGTTTTATTTTAGTCGCCTGAGTCAAAGTGGAGACTATGAGCGAGCGCTATCGCGAACTGGCCGATCCGCGATTTGCTCGAGCCATTCCATCACCGATCGAGGTCCGCTGAAATCCGCGACGTCCGGATTGAAATATTCGCCGGCGACTCTGAGGCCGAACCCGCGCATCTCTTCGGCGACCCCAAACGCGGCTTCGTCGCCGATATCGTCGCCGATCATGATCGGAACGCGGCCGCGAAAGGCCGGCAGCTGAGAGAGCGCGGCAAGCGCCGTTCCCTTGGACAGACCGGAGGGGATGATCTCGAACAGGCGCTTTCCCGGCAACAATTCGAAGGCGCCCGCGTGTGTCTTGAGGATATGCGCGATGGTCGCGAGAATATCGGCTTCGGCATGTGGAGCGAGACGATAGTGAATAGCGAGACCTGCGCCCTTCGGTTCCACGATCACGCCGGGAAAGCGAGGCACCAGCTTTCGGAGGCTCGCAACAACGTCGTCCGGAAGCGTGGGCGAGATCTGCTCGATGGCGCCACTGGGCGCTCGACGCAACTCCGAGCCATGAACACCGGACGCGGGTAAAACGAGGGGACGAACGATCTGATCGATATCGGAGATGAGGCGTCCCGAGATGATCGCGACGGCACCGTCGAGCCGCGTCATGAGCAGCTGAAGAAGATCGCTCAGGCCTTCGGGGATGTGAATGCTATTCGGAGTCGCCGCAAGTTCGAGCAAAGTGCCGTCGACGTCGAGAAAGAGCGCGTAGCCACGCGGGTTGCTCAGCACCGACTCCGTGCAAATATCGAGACGAGACCGATACGGCGCTATGCGTTGAGCTGCTTCCATCGCTCTTTTCTGTACCTCGTTCTGCAATTCAATCCCGGCACCAACCTGATCGGTCTTCCGCACATCGCCGGGGAATGGGACGCAGTTGTGGCCAAAAACGTGGATCATAATGGCCAGTCTATCACGTTTGGTGTTGGTTTCTTGCCGTCGAGCGCATGCGCGATCTCTCGCCTCCGCATGAGGCCTGTCTGAGTGTCCACATGCCCGAGCACGCTCGCGGCGTTGAGTGTTGCCGCGCGGATCGCGATATCGGGAGCAGCCCCTTCTGCAATATAGGCCGAGAATGTCGAGGCAAAAGCGTCTCCGGCCCCTGCCGTCCCCGCGACATGCGCGTCAGAGGCAGGGCAATAAAAGAGGCGCCCGGCAGACGCAGCAAAGGCGCCGTCGCGGCCATCTGTGATGACGGCCGTACCGACGCCGCACGCGGTCAGCGCGCGCAGGAAACCACGAACGCTTATCGTGCGGCCATGATGATGAAGCCCATTTTCGGCGAGGGGCGGAGGCCGCACCATGTGCGGAAACGCAAGCCCCGTATCGTTGTCGCAATCCCGGCCGTCGAGGATTGGGATCACCTCCAGTGCCTCGCGGCGATTGAGCGCCAGTATGCCGATGTGGGGCAGCATCGCCCGGAACGCGTCGCCATGCGCATGAAGCTGGCGCGGCCCCGGATTGGCCGCCACAAGCGCGCCCGCCTGTTTGGCCTTGGTGACGATGGTCGGAAAATAAACGGCAGCTTCATTGGAGAGGTTTGCGATGTAGACGAGGTCCACCGCAAAGGCCTCGTCATGAAAATCGCGCGGCACGAGATGCGTATTGGCGCCACGAAACGTGAACACGGCCGCGTTCCGGTCGTGAGACGACAGGAGCACGGACGCCCCGGTCGGGAGCTCCTTGTCACGCGACGCCCAGCGATGCGAGACGCTTTCGCTGTCGAGCCGGGCCAGGATCTGGTCAGCTCGGAGATCGTCACCGAGCTTGATCACGACCGAGCAATCGTGGCCCAGCCGGGCCAGCGCCACTGCCGCATTGATCGCGCCGCCTCCGCAATGGGTGGAAACTTCCAGCGCTTCGGTCTTGCGCCCCTCTTCCAGCAAAAGAAACGAGCTTTCCGCGTTGAGCAGCGACATGCGCTCTATGGCGGCGCTTTCGATGATGGCGATGGTATCGATCATCGCGCCGCCGACCGTCAGTACCCTGAGGCGCGCTTTGTCTCTCTCCGGCGACGAGGAGACAGCGCGCGCCGCTGGATTTCGTGGGGTCATTCGCCGTTGCCCGCGTGTCTCTTCCGCTGTTTCGAGGTGCCATCCTGGGCGGAGCGTGAACCCTCGGGAGGGATCCGCGTCGGCCTGCGTGCGACCGATGCGAGCTTGGCCATGGAGGCACGGATCGCGTGGGATCCGACATTAGAGACCGTCCGTTCTCGCGCGGTCGCTTCGAGCGTCGAGAGGAACGCGGAAGACCACGCCGCGCTGTCGTAAGTGCGGATCACGTCCATCAGCCGCGTATAGCGTTCGATGCGCTCCGACCGATCCATTTCGAGCGCCGTCTTGATCGCGTCCGCCATCTCCTCGACGTTGTACGGATTGACGATCAAGGCATCGACGAGTTGCTCTGCTGCTCCTGCAAATCGCGAAAGAATGGGCACGCCAGGATCTTCCGGATCTTGCGATGCCACGTATTCCTTAGAAACCAGGTTCATGCCGTCGCGCAGTGGCGTAAAAAGCCCGATGCGCGATGAGCGATAGACGTCTCGAAGCTTGTCGCGCGGCGCAGAGCGATGAATGTAGTGGATCGGTACCCAGTCGAGTTCGCCGAACATGCCGTTGATCTTGCCGGACATCTGCTCGAGCGTCTGGCGGATATCGGTATAGGCCTCGACACTTTCGCGTGTCGGTGGCGCGATTTGCGACAGCACCACCTTGCGCTGGTACTGCGGGTATTTTTCGAGAAAGCGGCCAAACGCGCTGAACTTCTGCGGCAGACCCTTCGAATAGTCGAGGCGATCGACACCGATGATGCGCTCGGCCCCTTCGATCGACTGCACAAGCGTGTCGTCGGGAACGGCATTGTGAAACACATCGGGGTCGATGCCCACTGGGAAGCGCTTGATCGAAAGCGGATGATCGAACGCACTGATGCGGCCATCCTGCAGGATGCGTCCTGAAACGCTGTCCTCGAGGAACTGGATCAGGTTCGCGACATCGGCCTGCGTTTGCAGGCCTATGAGATCGTAGGCAGCAAGCTCGCGCGCAAGCTCGCGGTGTTCCGGGATCGCGAGGAACGTCTGCGACGGCGGCACCGGAATGTGCAGATAGAACCCGATCGGATTGTCGACGCCCAAACGTCGCAATTCCGAAGCGAGCGGGATCAGGTGGTAATCGTGAACCCAGATGATGTCGTCAGGCTGGATCAGCGGACGCAGCGCGCGTGCGAAGCGCTCGTTGACACCCATGTACCGCGGATAGAAACCCGCATCGAAGCGCGCGAGATCCAGCCGGTTGTGAAACACCGGCCATAGCACGGAGTTGGAATAGCCGAGGTAATAATCCCGATGCTCGTTTTCGGTCAGAGGCAGCGTAACGATGGCGCTACGACCTTGCGACTTGAGACCTTTGATTTCGGGCACATCGGTGGAAGTTTGCTCGTCGACGACCTTCCCGTTCCAACCGAACCACAAGCCCGATCGGGCGCGCAAAAGATCAGCCACGGCCACCGCTACGCCGCCGGCCTGCGCCGCTTTGCGCAGCTCCATCACGCGATTTGATACGACAACAATACGTCTCACTAGCGCCTCCGCCCCCCGTGTCAGAGACCGAGCCGCACAGCTTTAAAATAGGTCTCTGAGATCAAACGCTTGAGGTGGCACTTGGTTCCGGCGCGGGTGCTCGCGGCCAGGCATCCGCCCAATTCCGCGACAAGTTCATGCAGGAGTTGACGATGCCGGCCATCGAATAGGTCTGCGGAAGATTACCCCACAGTTGCCCGGTGGTCGGGTGAATATCCTCCGACAGAAGGCCGAACGCATTTCGCCGCGACAAGAGATCGTCCAGCAGCTCGCGCGCCTCTGCAACCCGTCCGGCTGCCGTCAACGCATCGATGTACCAGAACTGGCAGGCGAGAAACGAAGTCTCGGGCGCGCCGAAGTCGTCGTTGGTATAGCGGAGCATGAACTTGTTGCGGCCGAGTTCTCTGCCCACGACATCGAGTGTCGCGAGGAAGCGGGGATCGCGGGCCGAGAGCAGGCCGAGCTCCGGCAGAAGCAGCACGCTGGCATCGAGTTCGTCTTGATCCAGCGCGCCGGCCAGTGCGCCTGCTTTCGCGCTCCAGGCCCGGGTTAGAATTTCCTTTCGAACCGTATCGGCCTGGCTGCGCCATTGCTCGGCATCGCCGGAAAGCCCGAGTAGGGCAGCGATGCGCGCGAGCCGGTCCAGCGAAACCCAGCACATCGTCGCGGAATGCGTGTGAATGCGCAGACGCCCGCGATATTCCCAGATTCCCGCATCGGGCTCGAGAAAGACGCTGAGCGCGTGACGGCCCAGCACTTCGAGCCGCCGGTAGAGCGCTTCGTCACCCATGCGCGGCAGCCGCTGATCGATGAACATCTGCGACACGCCGAGGATCACGCTACCGCACGAGTCGTGCTGAAGCTGCTCAGCTGCCTGATTGCCGACACGCACAGGTCCCATGCCGAGAAAGCCTGAAAGGTTTTCGGCGACGCTTTCGGTCAGCGACTGATCGTGCACGATCCCGTAGACCGGCCGCAACGCGCCTTTGCTGCCGAGCGCGACCGTCGTGATGTAGTCGAGATAGGCTTCCATCGTCTGGGTCGCGCCGAGCCGGTTCAACGCCATGATCACGAAGTAGGCGTCGCGGAGCCAACAGTAGCGATAGTCCCAGTTTCGCTGCGTATGGGGGGCCTCAGGGAGCGAGGTCGTGTGCGCGGCGACGATTGCTCCGGTTTCGTCGAACGTGCAGAGCTGCAGCGTAATGGCGGCGCGAATGACGTCCGTTTGCCAGTCGAGCGGGATGGCAAGGCCGCGCACCCAGCCGAGCCAATAGTCGCGGGTGCGTTCGAGAGCTTCGCGAGAGACGGTGTCGGCTGCGGCCTCAAGAGATTCGTCAGGGCCGAGCACGAGCGTCACTGGCCGCGCGAGGGCGAAAGATGTTTCGTGAACGATGTACGAAAGGGGGGCGTCGGTGGTGAGACGAAGCGTGATCTCGCCGCCGCTGTAGCGAATGTGATTCGAACCCACCACCTGTGCCGGACGCGGCTGACCATAATTGAACGTGGGGCGGACGCGGATTTTGATGCGGGGAAGACCGATCGGCTCGATGCGGCGAATAATCTGTGCCGGATGCAGCATGCGTTCGAAGCGTGGATAGCGTGGCGCAAAATCGATGATGCGCACACCGTTGCCTCTGTCGTCCTCGATGACCGTTTCGACGATCGCCGTGTTGCGCAGATAGGCCGAGCGCGAACGCTGCGCCCCTTCCACAACGACATCGCAAAATCCCTTTTCCTCATCGCCCGTTAGCAGACGGGAGAAAACCGGATCGCCGTCGAAGCGGGGAAAGCACCACCACACGATGCGAGCCGTGCGATCCAGAAGTGCGGCCACGCGACCATTACCGATCACCGCGAAATCGAGAGGTTGAGCAGGACGCTGTTCAGCAATCATGGCTGTCTGCTCGGAAACAGAAAACGGAATATTCAAGAGGCAAGAACCCCCATGCCTGAAGCCAGAACGAGAAGTGAGGCAAGTAGTCAGGTGAGGCCGATCAACCGGCTTCGTTGTGAAAAAGCCAAGCCAGCACGCCGAAAGTCACGATCAGCATCAAAGCCCAGATCACGGTGAGAAAAATGGCGAATTCTCCTTATCCTTTCGATTTCCTTAGAAAGGCCCGCCGCGAGCTGTACATATAAGCCCGCAGCGGAAATAACACGGCGTAGGCTCTAGTATTTCTTGCCGATCGGGGCGCGGTCTGCGCCCGACGAACCCTCGCTCGCTCCGCTGCTTGCGGAATCGTGAACAAGCCCCTTTTGGCAGCCTGAGAGAAATTCCGCGCCAGTGAGCTTCCCATCGGCGTTCGCATCGACCTTGTTGAAATCGCTCACATACATTTGCGCTTGTGCGCTGGTAAGCGATCCGCTGCCGCTCGCATCGGCGCGTCCCCAGATGTTCTGGCACTCAGCCTTGGACAATTTGACATTTGCGGCCGGAGCGATTTGGGCAAACACTGTGGCTCCGGAGGTCACAAGGAGAGCTGCTATGCCAGCGGTGCACAGCTTTTTCATTGATTGTACTCCTCTTTCCATTTCAAATGGGCGAGGCTTCGGACGGAGCGCCGCCGCCGCAACAACGCGCGGCTGAGGTGGGGGTTCCGACGCGGCATTGCGCGATGAAGCAACGCAACCAAACGTGCCGATGAAAAATGAGGCGCGCAGAAAAAAGTGTGAGCCAGGGGCGGGGACGGACAACCTAGATTTCGTCACGGACGGGGACACGGCATTTAATGATTGGGGCTTCTTGGGGCCAACGCGCCGCTGAGCGCGTCGGGATGGCAGGGATCAGAGCGCCGATTGCATCGGCGGCAACGGCACTGCTGTGTGCAATTGCTGCGGGAGCGGCCCTCGTTGCTGCTGCGCCGTGCTCGGCTGCACCCGCCGCGCGCGACGTCATTTATGGGTCCTTCGGACCGGAAGGTCCGCGTCTCCGAGAGCAGTTTTGGTTATTGCCGGGCGGAGATCCGAAAAGCCCGTTGCGCGCCACCGTATTCCGTCCCGCCGAGGAGGAAGGCGAGAGGGAGGCGCCGATCCGCCGCCCGCTGGTCGTGATCAATCACGGAACCTCGGATGCGACGCGTCTCGCCGTGGCCATGCCAGTGTACTATTGGCTCTCCCGGTGGTTCGTCGAGCGCGGCTACGTCGTGATGCTGCCGCAGCGCAGGGGACACGGCGCAACCGGAGGCGCCCTTGCGGAATCGATCGGCAGTTGTGCCGACCCCGATCATTTCCGTTCGGGCCTCGCTGCTGCCGATGACATCGAAGCCGCCACCGACTACCTGTCGCTTGAACCTTTCGTGGCGCCCGGCGAGGCGATCGTGGTCGGCATCTCATCCGGCGGATGGGCATCGCTCGCGCTCGCGTCTCGAAATCCCGCCAATGTGCGCGCCGTGATCAACATCGCGGGCGGGCGCGGCGGGCGCCCTCAGCAGAGCAATCCGGATCGTACGGTGTGCGGAGAGACGCGCCTGATCGAGGCGGCTCACGCATATGGCGCAACGGCGCATCTGCCCACCCTCTGGCTGTATGCGTCGAACGACAGCTATTTCCGTCCCGATCTGGCGCGCGGGCTCGCAACGGCGTGGCGGGATGGCGGAGGCAACGCCGAGCTGCATGTCTTTCCGGCTTACGGAGCCGATGGTCACAACCTCGCCGACGACCGTGCCGGATGGGACGTTTGGGGCGACGCAGTGGAGCGCTTCCTGGCCGCAAACCAGGGGTCTCCTGTGAGTGCACTCGAGGGGCCGTCGCCTGCGGCCGTTGCCGATCCACAGCCGGACTCTGTTGCCGCCGCGTCAGTCGAAGGTCCGGCCGCCGATCCGTGAGTAGGCCCGTTTTAGCGGCGATGGAACCAACGCTCCGCGACAACTGTTGTGCTCGGCTGTATCCCTTCCCAGGAACGCGAGTTTCAGCTCGCGAACATCAGAACGCTTAAGGTTATGGGATCGAGGCCATGAGGCCGGCCCACACGCGCCAGTTGGAGGAGACGCATGAAAAATTTCGCGTGCTCGGCCTGCGGCGTGCGTGTCTACTTCGATAACGGGTTGTGCATCGCTTGCGGTCGCAGCCTCGGCTTCGATGCGGACACGTTGTCTTTGGCGGCGCTCGAGCCCGTAGGGCAGGACGGCAGCCTCTTTCGCAAAATTCGGATCGGCCAGAGCGGCAAGGAAGCCGTCGTCGAAGTTCGCTATTGCGAAAATGCGATGCATGGCGCTTGCAACTGGCTGGTGCCGCACGATGCGCCGGGTGGGTTGTGCAAGGCCTGCGCGTGTAACCGCACCATTCCGAACCTGTCCGAGGCAGGCCGTCTCGATGCCTGGCGCGAAGTCGAGAACGCCAAAAAGCGTCTGGTGTATTCGCTATTGCGTTTCGGCCTTCCCCTCGATGGCGGCATAGAGCATAGCGGAACGCCGCTGACGTTCGATTTCATGGCGCGCGCCGTGACCGGCCATATCAACGGTGTCATCACGCTCGACGTGCTCGAGGCCGACGCAGTGGAACGCGAGCGCCGACGTCAGTTTCTGGATGAGCCCTATCGCTCTCTTCTCGGCCATCTGCGGCACGAGAGCGGGCACTACTATTGGATGCTGCTGGTTGACCGCGATGCCGTGATCGAGGAGTTCCGATCGGTGTTCGGTGATGAGCGCCAGGACTATCAGGCTGCGCTCTCGGCCTATTATACAGATGGCGCTCCGCCGAACTGGGCCGAAAACCATGTGTCGGCCTACGCCAGCGCTCACCCGTGGGAGGACTGGGCCGAAACATGGGCCCACTATCTTCATATGGTTGATGCCGTCGAAACAGCGGAAGCTGAAGGCATGGAGCCGCGCGCGGCCGGCCTCCTGTTCGGTGCAGCTTGGCCGTTCAAGAAATATGACGTTTATCAGCAGGTGAGTTTCGACTCCTTGATGGAGCGCTGGGTGCCGCTATCGCTCGCGATGAATAATATTAGCCGCAGCCTGGGCCATCACGATTTCTATCCGTTTGTGATCTCCGCGGGTGCGCGCGCGAAGCTCGCTTTGGTTCACCGCCTGGTGCGCGACGGTATTCGCTGAGCATCTGAGTTTGCCGCATGATGGCCAAAGGTGTTCTCGATACGGCGAGACAACCCGAGCCCGACAGGAACGGCGGCAGGAACCAAGAGCGCCGAGCGACGTTAGATCGCCAAGCAGGCTGAAATAGCCGGCTGCATAGCACGGACAATCTCGCTAGCGACGCAGTCAATCGGCGACGCTAGGGGCCGTGTCAGATCAATTTAAAAATACTCAAGGAGTGATCCGATGAAGTCCAAGTTGCTGCACGCAATCGCAATGCCTGTTGCGCTCTCGTTCGCGACCGCGACGGCGTTTGCGCAGAGTGTTCCGCCGCCGTCTCCGTCGGAGGCGCCAGCCGAAAAGATGGAAACAGCACCGGCGCCTGCACCCTCTCCGGCTCCGTCTGCCACTATCCCGGCACCGTCCGCGACTGTTGAAAGCACCGCCGGAACCTTCAACTCGGCGCAGGCTGCCGATGAATGGCGCTCGTCGAAGCTGATCGGGTTGACGGTCTACAACAAGGCCAACGAGAAGATTGGCGACGTGAACGATCTGATCCTTGGGCCGGACGGCAAAATCTCCAGCGCCGTGATCGGTGTGGGTGGCTTCCTCGGTATGGGCGAGAAGCTGGTTGCGGTTTCGTTCAACGATCTGCAGCTCAACCGTGACGCCGACGGCACCATGCGCGTGACCGTGAACAGCACGAAGGAGGCGCTCGAGAATGCGCCTGACTTCAAATACTATTCCAACAAAGCGAACTAACGTACGCGCTGGGTTGGAAGGAGAAAGGGAGCGAGCGATCGCTCCCTTTCTTCAATTTTGCCATGGCGGATCTGGGTATACGCTATTTCTTTGCTGGCGGCAGATCCGTGCACACACCCTCGAACACCTCGGCGGCCATGCCGACCGATTCCGAAAGTGTCGGATGAGGATGGATGGTTTTGCCGATATCCGTCGCGTCCGAACCCATCTCGATACCGAGCGCGATTTCGCTGATCAAATCTCCCGCGTGCACGCCCACGATGCCGCCGCCGATGATGCGGTGGCTCTCCGGATCGAACAGCAACTTCGTGAAACCCTCGTCTCGGGCCATCGCAATGGCGCGCCCGGACGCGGCCCACGGAAACACGGCTTTGCCGAATGGCACAGCCTCGGCCTTGAGTTCGTCTTCGGTCTTTCCGGCCCACGCGATTTCGGGGTCGGTATAGGCGACAGACGGAATTTGCTTGGCATCGAACTGAGACGGCTTGCCGGCAGCCGCCTCCGCTGCCACATGCCCCTCGTGCACGGCCTTGTGGGCGAGCATCGGTCCCTCGGCAATATCGCCGATCGCGAATATGCCGGACACGTTGGTTTGCATGCGGCGATCGACGGGGATGAAGCCGCGCGCGTCGACGGTGATCCCCGCGCGTTCCGCGCCGATGTGCTTTCCGTTCGGTGTGCGTCCGACCGCGACCAGCACGAGGTCGTAGGCTTCCGCGCCTTCCGGAGCTCCGGCGCCCTCGAAGCGAACATGGATGCCGTCTCGTTTGGCATTCGCGCCGACAGTCTTCGTCTTGAGCATGATGCGATCGAAGCGGGACGTGTTGCGCTTCTGCCAGATACGGACGAGGTCGCGATCGGCCCCTGCCATCAGTCCGTCCAGCATCTCGACGACGTCGATCCTGCTGCCGAGCGCGCTGTACACGGTCGCCATCTCGAGGCCGATGATCCCGCCGCCGATGACCAGCATGCGCTTCGGAATGACCGGCAACTCGAGCGCGCCCGTCGAATCCACGATGCGCGGGTCCTTGGGCAGGAACGGTAGGGTGACCGCCTCCGATCCCGCCGCGATGATCGCCTTCTCGAAGCGCACGACGATCGTTCCACCGGCCGCAAGCGCAACCTCGATTTCCTGCGGAGACCGGAACGCGCCGACACCCTGAACCACCTGCACCTTGCGCATCTTCGCCATGCCGGAAAGCCCGGTCGTGAGCTTGCCGACAACCTTGTTCTTGTGCGCGCGCAGAAGGTCGAGATCGATCCGTGGCTTCGCAAAGTCGACGCCATGCGCGCGAAAGGCCTCGGCCTCGGTGATCAGCTGCGCGACGTGCAGCAAGGCCTTCGAGGGAATGCAGCCCACGTTGAGGCACACGCCGCCGAGCGTCGCTTCGCGCTCGATCAGAACGGTCTTGAGCCCGAGATCAGCCGCGCGGAAGGCCGCCGAATATCCGCCTGGTCCCGATCCGAGAACGGCGACATCGCACGAGACAGTATTGGTTTCAGGCAACGGTCCCTCCAGCCGATCTTACAAAACGAGCTGCCGCACGTCTTCGAGGATTTCGGCAAGCCGCCGCGTGAAGCGCGCCGCGAGCGCCCCGTCTATGACGCGATGATCGTAGCTGACGCAAAGCGGCAGCATGAGGCGGGGCGCGAACGTCTCGCCGTTCCATTTGGGTTTCATCTCGGCCCGCACGACGCCGAGGATCGCCACTTCCGGCGCATTGACGATCGGCGTGAAGCTCGTTCCCCCAATGCCGCCGAGGCTGGAGATCGAGAACGTGCCACCCTGGATGTCGGCGGGCGCGATTTTTCCGTCGCGCATTTTCTGGGAGACGGTGCCAAGTTCCTGCGACAACTCGATGATGCCTTTGCGGTCCACGTCGCGGATGACAGGAACCACAAGCCCGTCAGGCGTATCGACGGCGATACCGAGGTGATAGTAGCGCTTGAAGATCAGCGATCCCTTGTCCGGCGAGAGCGACGCGTTGAAATCAGGATACTCCTTGAGCGCGACGACGGACGCCTTCATCAGGAAAGCAAGCAACGTGACGCGGTAGCCCTTCTCCTTGGCCGAGGCATCAAGCGTCTTGCGATAGCTTTCGAGATCCGTGATGTCGGCTTCGTCGGTATGAGTGACATGCGGAATGTTGAGCCACGCACGCGAGAGATGTGGCCCGGAGAGCCGTTTTAGCCGCGTCAGCGGCTTGGTCTCGATCGGGCCGAACTTGGAAAAATCCTGTGCTGGGATTTCCGGGATGCCGCTGCCGCCAGCCGCTCCACCACCGAGTGCACGCTTGACGTCTTCTTTCGTTATGCGGCCCTTCTCGCCGGTTCCGGTGAGCTTTGTGAGATCGATCTCGAGTTCGCGGGCGAGGCGGCGCACGGACGGGCTCGCATGCACGCCACCGAAATCCGATCCGATCGGAAGCGCGACGCGCTGCGCAACACCGCCGCTCTCCGCACCGCAGGCCGCAGGTTCAGCCGTATCGGATGTTTTCGCCGCCGTTGCGGGAGCCGCGGCTTTCGGCCCGGCCTGGCTTGCAGCATCAGGAGCGGGCGAGGTGGGCGCGGCGTCGGAGGCCAGTCGAACAATCGGCGAGCCCTCGCTGACCTTGTCGCCGACCTTGACCAGAACTTCCGCGATCTTCCCGGCCTCCGGCGCCGGAACTTCCATCGCGGCCTTGTCGCTTTCGAGCGTGATCAGCGGGTCGTCGCGGCTGATCGCATCGCCGGCCTTCACGTGCACTTCGATGATGGGCACGTTCTTGTAGTCGCCAATGTCGGGAACCTTCACGTCGATGACGGACATGTCGAGATGAGCCCTTTAGGTGTTTTCCGATCCGATGAGCGGCGCGATCCGTTTTCTCATGCGCGCGCCGGATCTTTCTTGTCGGGGTCGAGGCCATACTTCGCGATGGCTTCGACGGCTTTGGTGGAGGGAAGCTTGTTGTCGTCTGCCAAACCCTTGAGTGCGGCCACTGCCACGAAATGGCGGTCGACTTCGAAATGATGCCTGAGCTTGCGCCGGTAGTCGGAGCGCCCGAACCCATCGGTGCCGAGAACCTGATAGGGGCCGCGCACGAACGGACTGATCTGTTCGGCGAATAGCTTGACGTAGTCGGTCGAAGCCACGACCGGCGTATCGCCGCGCGAAGCGAGGCATTGCGTGACATAAGGGATCTTCGGCGTCTCTGCCGGATGCAGCATGTTCCAGCGTTCGACCTCGAGCGCCTCGCGCCGAAGCTCGGTAAAGCTTGTCACGCTCCAGATGTCGGCCGCCACGCCAAAATCCCGTTCGAGAAGCTCGGCACCGGCGATGACCTCGTTGAGGATGGCGCCGCAACCCAACAGTTGAACGCGCGGGCCTGTCGCCTCGGGCGGAGCCGCCTTGAACAGATACATGCCGCGGATGATGCCATCCTCGGATCCTTCCGGCATCGGCGGATGCTGGTAGTTCTCGTTGAGGCTGGTGATGTAGTAGAACACGTCCTCCTGCTCGTCGATCATGCGCTTGAGTCCGCGCTGGATGATGACGGCCAGCTCGTAGCCGAACGCCGGATCGTAGGAGACGCAATTCGGAATCGTGGACGACAGGATGTGGCTGTGCCCGTCCTGATGCTGCAAGCCTTCTCCGTTCAGCGTCGTGCGCCCGCTCGTGCCGCCGATCAGAAAGCCCCGCGAGCGCATGTCGCCCGCCGCCCACGCGAGATCGCCGATACGCTGGAAGCCGAACATCGAATAGTAGATGAAGAACGGCACCATCGGCACGTCGGAGGACGAATAGGAGGTGGCTGCGGCGATCCAGGACGCCATGGCGCCAGCTTCGTTGATGCCCTCTTCGAGCACCTGTCCGTTTTTGTCCTCCTTGTAGTACATGAGCTGGTCGGCATCTTCCGGCCGGTAGAGCTGCCCCACTTGGCTGTAGATGCCAAAGGTGCGGAACATGCCCTCCATGCCGAACGTCCGGCTTTCGTCAGGCACGATCGGCACGATGTGGCGGCCAAGGCCCTTGTCGCGCATCAGCTTGGTCAGGATCTGCACGAACGCCATCGTCGTCGAGATGTCGCGTCCTTCGGAACCTTTGAGCTGCGCTTCGAAAAGCGACAGAGGAGGGGCCGCGAGCTGAGACGTCGTCTTGCGCCGCCGCTGCGGCAGCGACCCGCCGAGCGCGCTACGATGCTGCTTGAGGTAGGCGATCTCCGGGCTGTCGTCCGCGAAGCGAATGAACGGCAACGTCTCCAAGGCTTCGTCCGTCAGAGTGACCTTGAACCGGTCGCGAAAGCCCTTGAGCGCATCGAGGCCCATCTTCTTCTGCTGGTGCGCGATCATCTGGCCTTCGCCGGCCGCGCCCATGCCGTAGCCCTTGACGGTCTTGGCCAGGATGACGGTCGGCTGGTTCTTGTGTGCGACGGCCGATGCATAGGCCGCATAGACCTTCCGTGGATCGTGCCCGCCGCGTGTCAGCGACCAGATCTGCTCGTCCGGCCAGTCGGCGATGAGGGCTGCCGTTTCCGGATAGCGACCGAAAAAGTTTTTGCGGATATAGGCGCCGTCCTTGGCCTTGAAGTCCTGGTACTGCCCGTCGTTGCATTCTTCCATGAGCTGGCGCAGACGCCCTGTCGTGTCGCGCGCGAGCAAGGCATCCCAATTCGAACCCCAGATGACCTTGAGCACGTTCCAGTCCGCACCGCGAAAGCCGCGTTCGAGTTCCTGGATGATCTTGCCGTTGCCGCGCACCGGCCCGTCGAGCCGCTGCAGGTTGCAGTTGATGACGAAGATTAAGTTGTCGAGCTTCTCGCGCCCTGCGAGCGAAATAGCGCCGAGACTTTCGGGCTCGTCCATTTCGCCATCGCCGCAGAAGACCCAGACATGCCGGTTGGAGGTGTCGGCCAGACCACGGTCATGCAGATACTTGAGAAAACGCGCCTGATAGATCGCCATGATCGGCCCGAGGCCCATCGAGACGGTCGGAAACTGCCAGAACTCCGGCATCAGCCAGGGATGCGGATAGGAGGAGAGTCCCTTCCCGTCCGTCTCCTGGCGGAAATTCAGGAGCTGGTCCTCGCTGAGGCGGCCTTCGAGAAAGGCGCGCGCATAGATCCCCGGCGACGAGTGACCTTGCACGAACACGAGATCGCCGCCGTGATCGGAACTCGGAGCGTGCCAGAAATGCATGAACCCCGTGTCGTAAAGCGTCGCCGCCGACTGGAAGCTGGCGATGTGTCCGCCGAGCTCGCTCGAGGCTTTGTTGGCGCGCAGGACCATCGCGAGCGCGTTCCAACGAATGGCCGAACGGATCCTGTTCTCGATCTCGCGATCGCCGGGATGCGGTTGCTCTTTATGCGGCGGGATCGTGTTGATGTAGGCGGTGTTCTGCGCGAAGGGGAGCCGGGCGCCTTGTCGCCGCGCCATGTCGACAGCGCGCCCGAGCAGAAAGTCCGCGCGCTCGCTGCCATCGAACGCCATCACCGATGATACGGCATCAACCCACTCGCGGACCTCGGGGTCCGGATCGCCGCCATCGTTGATTTCGAGAACGGTCTTGCTCATCGAGATCGGCTCCTGGCTTTCGCAGGTGCCGCGCAGGCAGCACCCCGTTCAGTGAACGACCGACGCAAACTGTAAACCATCCTTGCGACAGTCCCTATCGAACTGAAGCAGGAAAAAAGTCTTATGAGACATGTAGGAGGCGTGGAGCTGGATGTGACCGTCGAGCCGTGGAAAAGGAGCGGGCTCCATGACCAGCATCGCTCCCCCGATCCTCAAATCCGATCCTCCAAAAAGCCGCTGCGTGCGGTGAGGGCGCGGCAGTGCGGCCTCTTTCCTTTCTGCGGGTGGCGAACTAAGCCTCGGGATGTCTCCTTTAACGGAACCCTCTCCCGCAGTGTCCCCGAAACAGGGGTTCCAAGGCGGCCGGGAGACCACCCTTCCAACACAGAGTTGGCGGGGCTAGCATGCGAAAGTTGGCCTGGACGAACATCGCGCCGGATCTTATCAATTCGAGGCGGAACCCCGCCTTAAATATATGATTTGACGTGGAATTCATGACTGTTGGCTGGTTCGACAAGAAACGTCTCCGCGCTGGGCGGGAGCCGGGCGAAGGCGTTCTACGCTACCGCTGCGGTGCAACAGCCCAAATGCGGCAATGCTGGTGAAGCCAATACATGGTCGCTAGAGCGAAAAGTCCGGTTGCGTCTGCGCTGGGAGTGGCCTTGCGCAGTTTCGGTCTGGAATCGTCCAAGGTTTTGAAGATCGGCTTTCTGGCGCCTTTGACAGGCCCGCTGAAAGCGTGGTCCGCGCCCGGTCTCAATGGATGCCAGATCTGGGTCGATGCCGTGAATGCGGCGGGCGGCATCAAGGTCGGCAGTCGCCGCTACCTGGTGGAGCTCGTGCCTTACGACACGATGTACCAGCCGGAACGCGCCTTTGCCGGCGCCAAGAAGCTGATCCTCGAGGATGGCGTGAAGCTCATTCTCATGAATGGCGGCAACGACCTCACGCGCGAAGTTCGCGAGATCATCAGCAGTCACCGCATGCTGGTCGCGGGATTGCTGCCGAGCGATCTTTCACCGGACACCCCGACGCTGCTTGCGCCGAGTGAAGTTCATCCGATCTACAACGTCACCGGCGTCGAGTGGCTGAAGCGGAACAAGCCGCATTTGAAGACGGCGGCCATGTGCGGTCAGAAGGATTTGTTCGGTCTCCCGTCGATCGCGACTTATCGCGCCGCGTTCGAGGCGGCTGGCATTAATCTGGTAGCCGAGCGCTTGTTCGAGCCCGATACCACGGATTTCGGCTCCATCGTCGACGAGCTGATGGCAGGCAATCCCGACATACTCTGTTGGGACACGGCCTACGAGCCGTTCGTGCACGAGCTGACGATCGAAGCCTATAAGCGCGGGTTCAAGGGCCAACTATTGTCGTGCACGTGCGACAACTATCAGGAGCTGATCCGCCGGACGAGCCCCGAGTTCATGGAAGGCTTCGTCTTCCAGTTCCCGGATTTCGACGATCCGCGTTTGTCGGATCCGCGGGTCAACTTCCAGGACGCGAATACGTTCTACGAGGAATTCTGCCGTCGGTTTCCCGGAACCTGGAGCGCGGTGTCGTGGGAATACGCATCCACGCTCGAGCTGTGGAAGTCGGCAGTCCAGCGCGCTCGCACGTTCGAGCCGTTTTCGGTGCTCGCATTCATGAAAGTCGGCGGCATCGGCCAGCACGCCTTCGGCGAGGCGACCTGGTGGGGCAAGGAGCTTTTCGGCATCGACAACGCGCTGGTGGGGGATTGGCCAGTGGTGACCATCGTCGACGGACGCGCCCGCATCCAGGAATTCGGTTCGATCACCGCATGGTGGTCGGCGAACAGGCCCGTCCTGATCAAGCACATGCGCGCGCTAGATTTGATGTGGGACCAGCGCGAGCACCTCGCGGCTTCAACCTGAAAAATCTCGTCCCACTCAAGATTCGTAGATCATGTCCTCGTGCGTGCTCGCCACGTGCAGCTTGATGAGTTCGACGGCCGTCTCGACGTCGCGTCGTTGCAGCGCGTCGTAGAGCGAGCGTAGCAGCAGTTGGATGCTGCGAATTTTCGATGGGGTGAGCATCTGTCTGCGGCTCGCCGCCCACTGCGGCTGGCGGCGAACCTCGTATAGGATCGCGTGCATGGCGACGATGAGGGAATTGTGCGTGCCGCGCGCGATCTGCATCATGAATTCTTCTTCGAGCGAAGCGAACCGATCCGACTCGGTCACGATCGTTTCGAGCAAGGCCAGCTGGCTTGCCAGCTCTCCGAGATCGCGCGTCGACATGTAGATCGTGGCGAGCCGGACCATCTCCGGCTCCAGGATGGATTCCGCGATGTTCATGGCGAACGGCGAGGCCGTTTCCGCGAGTTGATTGATGTTGATGTTGCCGAACGCGGCCCCGGCTCCGGTAGGTTGTGCCGCGACCTGGCCTGCCGATGGCTTCCGGTAGCTGACGAACGTGCCGCTGCCGGCTCGGCGCGAAACGATCTCGTAGATCGCGAGAAATTCAAGGGACTGGCGAATGGTGGCCCGTGTGTCCTCGAATTCGGCGGCAAGCTCGCGCTCGGCCGGAATGCGCGTTCCGAATGGATATTCGCCCGAAGCGATCCGCGCGAAAATCCGCGTCGCGATCTCTTTGGCCTGCGGCGTGACCAGTGGATGCCGGGTGACGTCGTTGACCCAGGGGGCGACGTCGGGGGAGTAGGATTGTGTCATGTCATTCATGGCTCGAAACCGCAGGGCGTGAAGGGAAGGGGATGTGCTGAGCCTCAGCCGAATTGCCGGTGCCGAGGCTTGGAGTGGGTAGGATCAGTGCGACGAGCGCCGTAGCCGTTTCGAGGTCGCGGCATGCTTCGGGTAGCAGCGCCGAAAGGGCAGCCTGCCGGCTCGCGAACTCGGAAACCTTGTCGGCATAAAGCGAGAGGCCGATGTCTCCGTCGACTGTCGCCACGAAACGAGATTCGAGCAAACGCACGTCCACGCAGCGTGGTCCAAACGTCTCGGACAGCAAGTCGGTCAGAGTGCGCGCCGAGCTTTCGACGACGCGGGGTGCTGGGGAACGAGCATGCGTCAGGAGGCGATGGAAACGCGTGATGGCGAGGCAGGCCTCGCACAGCTCGGCGTATCGTTTGCGCCGCGCCTCCTGAAAGGCCGGCAGATTGCGGGACGCCAGCCTGAAGTGAAAAGACGAGCTGAGGCCAACGACCGGGAAATCGAGTGTCGGGAGTGCTGCGATGGTCTCGAGCCAGGCCTGCTCAGCTCTCTCGAAGGCCGCATCGGCGTCGCGCCTTTGACCCAGAAGAAGAAGGCCGGCACCCACGTTCGAGTGTCCGGCAGCGAGTCGCGCATCACTCTCTGATGCAGGGAACATCGTGTCGAAAGCCCGCTGCCATTGACTGGCCGCTTGGGCCGTCTCCCCACGAGCCAACCCGCCGAATCCGCTGGCCATGAGGGCCGCCCATTCGGGGTTGATTTCGCTTTTTATTTCGGAATCCAGACGCATGCCCGCTCCGGCTCCATGTCCGGTTGCCCAAATTTTCAACAAGCTTAGCACCGAACAGCAGAATTGCAACCAATACAAACCAAAAACAACCGAAGTAGGTTTGCAGGTGCAGCAAAATCTCTAACTAGCCAGAATGTCGCAGGATTATCGATTGTGCAGTTGCTCAAAGAACAAACAAGTTTCTCCAGAATGAAATTTTATGGGTTGCGAGAGAAAAACGTATCCATAGTATGCCGGTCGTTGGGCTGTAGTGGTGTCAACTGGTTTTGATTGGTTTTCAAGCTCACGCGACTGGTTGAGACAAAGCACCGCGCCCGACGCCAGCTCCGGCCCTCGCCCGATGGGATTTCGGCGGCCAACGGAGGAATTGGCAAAGCACACCGGAGAACGAGACGTGCACTGACAACATGAAAATAAGTGGGAGAGACGCACAATGGTAACGGGACAGGGGACGCTGACTGCGGATGGGGGGCTCGACGGCTCATCCACCCAACTTGTAAGGGCGATCGATTGGAAGGGAGCATTCTGGGTCGCCAGTGGTGTTCCGGCCCTTGTGTTGTTTTCGATTGGAGGCATCGCCGGCGTGGCGGGAAAGGTCGCCTTTCTCGTTTGGACCGTCTCGATGATCATGGGCCTGATCCAATCGTTCACGTACGCTGAAATCGCAGGCCTCTTCCCGAACAAGTCCGGCGGCGCTTCCGTTTATGGCGCGGCCGCCTGGGTCAGATACTCGAAGTTGATCGCCCCGCTCTCCGTCTGGTGCAACTGGTTCGCCTGGACACCGGTTCTGTCGCTCGGTTGCTCCATTGCAGCCGCCTACATCCTCAACGCCCTCGCGCCGATCCCACCCGCCGACGCACCGCAAGTGTTGGCCTGGGTCAGTGCCCATGCCTCGTCGATCGCTCAGGATTCTCCGCGCGTGGTCGAATGGCTCGCCGCGAACCAGGGCAAGACCGCGGTCGATGCCGTGGCTGCACTTCTCTCGGCTGACGGCGTTGCCGCTCTCACGCCCTCGATCCGCAACTGGTCGCTGTTCCACGGCACCCTCGGTCCGGTCTCGTTCTCCTTCAACGCGGCTTTCTTCATCGGCGCCGTGCTGATGCTGATCACCTTCGCGATCCAGCACCGCGGCATTCTCGGAACTGCCAGCGTCCAGAAGTTCATCGGCCTTGCCGTGATCATTCCGATGTTCATCGTCGGCATCGTTCCGATCATCACTGGCCAGATCGACTGGTCCAACTACACGCCCGTCCAACCGTTGGCTGCGGCCTACGCACCGGCTATGGGCGAGTGGGACATCCCGGGCTGGACGCTCATCCTCGGCGCGATGTTCATCGCGGCGTGGTCGACTTACGGCTTCGAGACGGCGATCTGCTACACCCGCGAGTTCCGCGATCCCGGCACCGATACCTTCAAGGCGATCTTCTACTCCGGCCTGCTTTGCCTCGTGCTCTTCACGCTCGTTCCCTTCACCTTCCAGGGCGTGTTGGGTCTTGACGGCATGCTGGCGCCCTCCATCGTCGACGGCTCCGGCGTTGCCGAAGCCATGGGCCAGATGGTCGGACACGGCGGCTGGGTCACGAGCCTGCTCGTGATGATGATGATCCTTGCGCTCATGCTCTGCCTGATGACGGCGATGGCGGGTTCGTCGCGCACGCTCTATCAGGGCTCGCGTGACGGCTGGCTCCCGCGTTACCTGAGCCACGTCAACGAGCACGGCGCGCCGACCGCCGCCATGTGGACCGACCTCGTAGTCAACCTGGCGATCCTCGCCATCGCTTGCGCCGACGCGACGAGCTTCTTCTTCATCCTCGCCGTTTCGAACTGTGGCTACATCATCTTCAACTTCCTGAACCTCAATTCGGGTTGGATCCACCGCATCGACAACGCGCATGTCGAGCGTCCGTGGCGCGCTCCGACCTGGGTTTTGGCGGCGGGCACCATCCTCGCCTACGTCAACGCCGTCTTCATGGGCGCGGGCGCGAAGGTGTGGAACCCGATCGCGCTCTGGGCCGGTCTCGCGACTGCGTTCCTGATCGTGCCGGTGTTCTGGTACCGCCACTACGTCCAGGACAAGGGCGTATTCCCCGAACATATGCTGAGCGACCTCGGGCTTTCGCAGGCCGATCTCAATCAGCGCAAAGCCGGCATTCTTCCCTACGTCACTTTGGTTGCCGGTTTGGTTGTCGTCCTCGTTGCAGACCAGGTTTTCCGTCTGCCGGGATAGCTGAGTGACGGATGGGCCGCGGCGGTTCCTCCGCCGCTGCGGCCCACCGAGATTTCAAAGACCGAGACTGTCGTTGGGTTCGCACTGGGAAGGAGTGGCTACGCGTGAGCACGATCAAGAGCAGGCCGATCTATCCGGGCCTCAGCCCCGATCCGAACGCCCGCCGCAACGTCGTTGTTTGTGACGCTGCGGGAGCCGAGGCCGTCGTCGAGTTGCTCGCGCGGGCCGACGGTGAGTTCGCCGGTCGAACCAGCGTCGTCCTGTCTTCCGAAGGTCTGTTCGGGAAGGAAAGCGAGAGCATCGTCGAGCGCCTGAAGCCTGCCACGGTCGAGACGACGGCAGGTCTGGTGCCGGCCATCGATCGCCTCAAGGAAATTCTGGCTTCCGCCACCATGGGATTGCGCCTCTACGCGGCCGGAAGCGAGCCGCTGATCGGCTCGGTCGTGCAAGCAGGCGCCGAGAACTTCATCGATCCGCTGTCGGTTCGGACTGAGCATCGGGGTTCGCTCAAGCGCCGCGTCCAGTGTGTTCATTGCAAGGGCATGACCGAGAACGTCACCACCAATCCGGTCAAGTGCGCGCAGTGCGGCCTGCTGCTGTTGGTCCGGGATCACTACTCCAAGCGTCTCGCGGCCTTCCAAGGGGTCTGCATCAACGCCGAAACCCCCGACGAGAGCCCCGAACTGAAGGTGGAGTTTCAATGACCGCATCGTTCCTACGCACCGTGCGCGTGGCCGAAGTCGAGCCTGTCGCAAGCCGCATCAAGAGATTCCGGTTGGTCAGCGCCGACAGCCAGCCGCTGTCCGAATTCTCCGGTGGCTCGCATGTGACGGTCTGCATGAAGGCCCCAGACCGGCTGATCCGCAATCCCTATTCCTTGATGGGCAGCCCGAGCGACACGTCGAGCTATCAGATCAGCGTTCTCAAGGTGGAAGGCTCGCGCGGCGGCTCCGAGTTCATGCACGAGCGCGTGGAGGTCGGCACCGAGCTCGAGATCAGCGAGCCGCTCAATCTGTTTCCGCCCGCCAAGATTGCCCGCAAGCATATCCTCGTTGCCGGCGGCATCGGCATCACGCCGTTCATGTCGATGATGGGTGAGCTCGAAGCGCTCGGCGCGGATTTCGAGCTGCATTACGGCGTCCGCTCTCTGGGAGATGGCGCGTTCTGCAAGCTTCTCGAAGCCCGTTACGGCAAGCGCATCCACGTCTATCTGCAGGACCAAGGCCAGCTGATTCCGCTTGAGCGCGTGCTCGCCAACCAGCCGCTCGGTTCTCACATGTATGTCTGCGGTCCGAAGCCGATGATCGATTGGGCGCTCCGCACCGCGACGCTCGCCGGCTGGCCGGACGAGAACATCCACTCCGAGCAGTTCAACGCGCCTCCGATCGGCAAGCCATTTGTCGTCAAGCTCACGAAGTCGAAGCGTGAGGTCAGGGTCGGCGGCCACCAGAGCATTCTCGAAGCGCTGGAGCAGAACGGCATCGACGCGCCGTTCCTGTGCCGCGGCGGGGCGTGCGGACAGTGCGAGACCAGCGTCGCCGCGTGCGACGGCTTCATCGAGCACAACGATCACTATTTGTCCGACGCCGAGAAGGCCTCCGGCAAGAAGATCATGATCTGCATGTCGCGCATTTCGGGCGACGCCATCACGCTTGATCTCTGAGACACCCCTTCACCGACACGATACCGGGAGTACCGACATGGTCTTGGCATTCAAAAATGAGACGTTCCGGGACGACTTCACGTTCTCGAACAGCCCGGCAGCGATCCGTCGCTTTCCGTTCCCGTTCGTCGAAGACAAATACATGTACTCGGTGAACATCGAGCCGCACGAGCTGGGCCCGAAGGGTTCGGTCTACGAGTTCCCAATCGATATCGACGAGCACTACGTCTCCGAGATGCGCGACCGCGCGCTCGTGCTCGACGCCGATCCCGGCCGTTGCCAGGCACTGCCGCACATGATCACGGCGCAGTGGGATATGCTCGAACTGCTAATGACCTCCATGGCGCGGGATTACCCGGAGCATTTCTCGCTCACGCGCGACGGCAACCAGTGGCACTGGATCAACCGCCCGCTTGGTATCGACCATAAGTTTACGTTCGGCGACGTGGCGACGCTTCCCTATCAGCCGATGGAATACATCGGGCGCCAGTGCCAGGGCGATTTCTCGATCCAAGACCAGCGGGACGGCCAGCTCTGGATGGATGCCGGCATTATCACCACGCAAGCCGATTGGTCGCTCGATTTTGACGTCGGCATGAACTTCTTCGAGTGGCACGCTCCGGTGCCGTTGGCCCATCAGGCCGGCGTCTTCGATCGCGCGCTGAAGTTTCTTCTCAACATGCAGCACGGGCGCCCCGTGCGCCGCTTGAACTGGACGATGACGATCAACTCGCGTCTCGATACCAGCCCCGAGAACTATCATAAGTGGGGCATCGATCGCACGACCGTGACGCCGGAGAACGTCGGTGACAAGGTCCATCTCCGAGTCGAGCTGCAGGCGCTCTGGCGGCTGCCGCGCTCGAACGCGATCCTGTTCTCGATCCGCTGCTACATGATCAAGATGCGCGAACTTGCGACGGTTCCGAAGTGGGGCCGCAGGTTGCCGCGCGTGCTGCGCACGCTGCCGGACGAGATTGCCGACTACAAGGGTCTCACCCGCTATCGCCAGACGACCATCGATTGGTTGTCGAAATACGACGACGGCGCGCCGACTTCCCTCGGCGGCGGGCCGGACTGAAGCGCGGGCCGCGTGCCCTGACCAAATCCACCAAAACGAACCTCAGCATCATCCTCAGTCGGGAGTGACCATCAATGACCATCAGCAAGGATACCAGGCAGTCGGTTCTCAACGATCGCCACATCGCGCTTGGCGCCGACATGACCGCGACGTCGTGGAACGACATGCCGATCCCGCAGAACTACAAGACCGATCCCTATGACGAGGTCGCAGCGATCCGCTACAAGGCCGGCCTCATCGAGGTGACTGCGCTGAAGATCCTCAACGTCTCAGGTCCGGACGCGCTCAAGTTTCTCAACTACCTGCTGACCTCCGATGTCTCCAAGGCCAAGGTCGGCGACTCGCACATCTCGAACATCGTCAACGAGGCCGGCGCGCTGATCGATGACGTACTGGTCTACGTCGACGGCCCGAATGAGTTCCGCCTCTCGCACGGCGGCGGTGCGCTCGAAGAGGCGCTGCCCGCGGTCGTCTCGAAATTCAACGTCTCCGTCAAGCGCGACAACGACGTGCATATCCTGTCGCTGCAGGGCCCCGTCGCCCTTGAGGTGCTGGCGCCGCACACGCCGATGAACCTCGCCGCGCTTCCGTATTTCCAGCATCAGAAGACCACGCTGTTCGGCAAGTCCGTGAACCTTGCTCGTGGCGGCTACTCGGCCGAGCGCGGCTATGAGGTGTTCTGCTCGGCGGCTGACGCGCACTTTATTTGGGACAAGATCCTTGAGGTCGGCAAGGAAAAGGGCGTGATTCCCGTTTCGTGGGCGTCTCTCGATATCGTTCGCGTCGAAGGTGGCCTGCTGTTCTTCCCGTTCGACATGACCCACGGCGACACGACACCCTGGGAGGTCAGAGCGGATTGGACCATCGACCTCACCAAGCCGGACTTCATCGGCAAGAAGGCCGTTGAAGCTTCGAAGGGCAAGGAGCGCTCCTTCATTACGGGTCTCGAGGTCGAAAGCGACCGCGCCATCGAGCCGCTATCGAAGATCACCGTCAACGGTAAGCAGGTCGGCGTCGTCACCAGCACGACCTACTCGAAGCATCTGATGAAGTCGCTCGCGATGGCTCAGATCGAGCCCGCCTTCACCAAGCTCGGAACCGAGGTTGTCATCCACGACAAGGGTGAGCTCCCGGCCGTTGTCGTGAAGATGCCGTTCTACGACCCGCTGCGCCTGCGCACCCATCCCCGCGACGGCAAGTGAGCCCAACAGACAAACGCATAAGAAAACTTCGGATAAAATAGGAAAGGACACCTTAGGATGTCACAGAAACGTATTGCGGTCATCGGCGCCGGACCAAGCGGCCTTGCTGTTTTGAGAGCGTTCGAAAGCGCGCGCCGCAAGGGTGCTGAGATTCCCGATATCGTTTGCTACGAGCGCCAGAAGGACAGCGGCGGCATCTGGAACTACACCTGGCGCACGGGAACCGACGAGTACGGCGAGCCGGTTCACGCCAGCATGTATCGCTATCTGTGGTCGAACGGCCCGAAGGAGTGTCTCGAGTTCTCGGACTACTCGTTCGAAGAGCATTTCGGCCGCCCCATTCCGTCGTTCCCGCCGCGCGCCGTGCTGCACGACTACATCAAGGGTCGCATCGAGCGGAACGGCATTTCGCACTACATTCAGCTCAACACCGCAGTTAAGAGCGTCACTTACAACTCCGATACTGATAAGTTCTCCGTCACCGTCAAGGACCTGAAGGACGACACACTGTCGACGTCGGAGTTCGACTACGTCTTCGGCGCGAGCGGCCACTTCTCGACGCCCAACATTCCGGAATTCCCCGGCCTGGACAAGTTCACCGGCCGTGTTCTCCATTCGCACGACTTCCGCTCCGCCGACGAGTTCGCCGGCAAGGACGTGCTTTGCGTCGGATCGAGCTATTCGTCGGAAGACATCGGCATCCAGTGCTACAAGTACGGCGCCAAGTCGGTGACGTTCTCCTGGCGCACGAAGCCGATGGGCTTCAAGTGGCCGGAGAGCTTTTCCGAGCTGCCGCTGCTCGAGAAGCTCGAGGGCAAGACCGCCACCTTCAAGGATGGAACCAAGAAGGACGTCGACGCGATCATCCTCTGCACCGGCTACCTGCACCACCACCCGTTCATGGAAGACTCGCTGCGCATCAAGTCGCGCAACCGCCTCTATCCGGGCAACCTCTACAAGGGCATCTTCTGGTGGAGCAATCCGAAGCTGATGTACATCGGCATGCAGGATCAGTTCTACACCTTCAACATGTTCGATGCCCAGGCTTGGTATGCCCGTGACGTCGTGCTCGGCCGCATCAAGCTGCCGAACCCCGGCGAGATGATGGACGACATCCAGAAGTGGACTCGCGACGAGGAAGCCGTCGAGGATGCCTCGCAGGCCATCGACTTCCAGACCGAGTACGTTCGCGACCTGATCAAGCCGACCGACTATCCGCGTCTCGATGTGGATGGCGTCGCGAGGATGTTCAAGGAGTGGGAGCACCACAAGATGGAGAACATCTTGACCTATCGCGACCGCTCGCATCGCTCGCTGCTGACTGGCACGGTTGCACCCGTCCATCACACGCCCTGGATGAAGGCTCTGGATGACTCGATGGAAGCCTTCCTCAACCAGCCGCAAACCAAGCAGGCGGCCGAGTAGCGAACAGCGATCGGTCTCACAATATACCGGTCTCACGATACAAAGCTGGCCGCCCACGAAGGCGGCCAGCAACTCACCTTTTCTCCCTGTGTGAGGAAGACATGAGCGAGACTATTCTAACGTCCCCCGCCAAGCCGAAAATATACGTGGCCGGCCGGGCCTCACTGGAGCCCGGCGTCGAGCGCTATGTGCTGAAAGGCGGCGGAACCGCTGCATTCGAGCTCGACGCGGGCGATCGAGTCCAAATCAGCGCGCTCGAAGGCGGGCAGCTGGTGGAAGTGGCCGTGTTCGGCGCCAAGGGCAAAAGCGATCTCGAAGCGCTCGGCCTCGCGAGCGGCCGCGCCAAGCCGCTCGGCATCGAGCGCGCCTTGGAAAGCGATAGCGAGGACGCCTCACGCGTTCGCTTCGGCCTCTATCGCCGTGGATTGGATCTCGGCCGCGCCAAGGCGGCCCGTCTTCTTGGTCCTGATGCCGGCCCCGGAGACATGATTTCTCTTCAGGCCGAACGGTCGGTGTTCGCGGTATTCGGCGCGCCCTCCGAGCCGATGCTGGTTTGGGAGCAGACGCCGCCGAGCGACGTGCTGATCTTCATCCACCGCGCCAATCCCCGCCTCCTGAACACCGCACGCTTGCCGGATCCGCTCGCCGAGCCGCGGCTCGATATCCGCGTGAACGTCGCGAGCGCCGAAAGCTTCGAGGTCTACGCGGGTGAGTACATCCAGATCATCGACGTGCAGGGGCGTCAGTGCTCTGACTTCATCGCCTTCAATCGCAAGGCGCTGGACGAGGGGCGCGAGCAGGGACTCGATGCGCTGACAACGCGCACGTTGAACGGTGCCGCTTATCCGACGCCGGGCTTGCACGCAAAGTTCTTCGACCAGGACCGCAATCCTCTGGTCGAGATCGTGCAGGATACCGTCGGTCGCCACGATACGTTCAATCTCGCCTGCACGTCCCGCTACTACGAGGACATGGGCTACTTCGGCCATCCGAACTGCACGGACAACTTCAACAACACGCTGAAGCCATATGATCCGATCAGTCAGTTGAGCGGCTGGCCCGCGATCAACTTCTTCTACAACACGAACGTCGACTGCCATAACCACATATGGTCCGACGAGCCGTGGTCGCGCGCAGGTGATTACGTTGTCATGCGCGCATTGACGGATCTCGTGTGCGGCGCTTCGTCGTGCCCCTCCGACATCGACGCATCCAACGGGTGGAATCTCACCGAAATTCAGGTTCGGGTCTACCCCAAGGACGCTCCCTTCAAACGTTCGATCGGACACAGAATGTCACCTGACGCACCTCTTCAACTCACGCGCGAAAGCGGCTTCCACCCACGCACGTCCGCGCTCACGCGGGCCTTCGGCGACTATCGCGGTTTCTGGGTGCCGCATCACTTCGCCAATGCCGGCGCGATCGAGGAATACTGGGCTTGCCGCGAGAAGGCGGTGATCATGGATCTCTCGCCGCTGCGCAAGATGGAGATTCTCGGCCCCGACTCCGAGCAATTCCTGCAAGGCATCGTCACACGTGACGTGCGCAAGCTCTCGGTCGGCCAGGTGTTCTACACCACGATGTGTTACGAGCACGGCGGCATGGTCGACGACGGCACGCTGTTCCGCTTGGGCGAAAACAACTTCCGCTGGATCGGCGGCGACGACGCAAGCCTGATCTGGCTCAAGGAGCAGGCCGCGAAGTCGAGCTACAATATCAACCTGAAAACGGCTACGTCCGAGCTCCATAACGTCGCCGTCCAGGGGCCGCGCTCGCGCGAGATCCTGCAGCAGATCGTGGAAACCCCGGCCGGCCGGCCGACGATCCAGGAGGTCGGCGTGTTTCGCTTCACCATCGGCCGCATCGGCGGGGTCGCGGGCATTCCCGTGCTCGTCTCGCGTACCGGCTACACCGGTGAGCTCGGCTATGAGGTGTTCTGTCACCCGAAGGACGCGCCCGCCGTGTGGGATGCGATCATGGAGGTCGGCAAGCCGCTCGGTCTTCAGCCGTTCGGGTTCGACGCGCTCGATATGGTGCGCATCGAGGCCGGGCTCGTCTTCGGCGGTCACGACTTCGACTCGACGACCGATCCCTTCGAGGCCGGCATCGGCTTTACGGTGCCGCAGAAGAAGGAAGAGGATTACATCGGACGCACGGCCATTGAAAAGCGCAGGGCCAATCCGCTCCGCAAGCTCGTCGGTCTCGAGATCAAGGGCAACGAGAAGCCCTCGCACGGAGATCCGGTTTACGTCGGCCGCGCACAGGTCGGCATCGTGACGAGCGCGATGCGCTCGCCGCTTCTGAAAAAGACGCTCGCCTTCGCGCGGGTGGACGTCACGCACTCGGAGCTGGAAACCGCGCTTGAAGTCGGCCGTTTGGACGGCATGAAGAAGCGCCTTTCGGCGACCGTCGTGCCGTTCCCGTTCTACGATCCCAAGAAGGAGCGCGTTCGGATGTAACGCATCCGCCGCGCTTCGCCTTCTACGAAATCCCCCTCCACGGTTCGTGTGCGCTGTGGATCAACTGGCACCCCGACGTTGTCGGGGTGCTTTTTTGTGTGCGTCGTCAGAGGGGAAGCGGGGAGGGCGGCGCGTGAGATCCCGGCTCAAGACGCCTTCATCAGCACGAGGCCGCCGAGGATCATTGCCGCTGCGCTCGCGCGCATGATGTTGACGTGCTCTCCGAGCAGAACGATACCGACCGCGAATGCGCCGACGGCACCGATGCCGGTCCAGACCGGATAGGCTGTGCCCAACGGCAGGTTACGCATGGCCAGCGCCAGCAGCGCGAAGCTTGCAAGCATGGCGACGAGCGTGACGACAGTCGGAACAAGCTTCGTGAAGCCGTCCGATTGCTTCATCGCGAAAGCCCAGACGATTTCGAGCAGGCCGGCGAGAATGAGATAAACCCAGGCCACGATAAAAACCTCCATGTCCGGGTCGTCCCGGAATTCATCCCATGGTGGGGGAGGTCGTGGCCTCGCTTGCCCATAAAATAGGACAAGCCGCCTAATAATCAAGCAGAAATCGCCTAATAATAATGCAGTGGCGGCTATATTCGATGCGCGCACACCTAAAGCCGGATCGGCGCGTCGAACACCGCCCGACCATGCGACAGCCTAGCTAGACGGAGATGTGACGCGCTGCTCGTCAATCCGGGAAAGCGCCCAGCGGACGTTCTTGCGCACATCGGAATCGGGGTCTGAAGCGACCGCTTCGAGGAACGGACGCGTTTCGGGCCGGGCGAACTGGCCGAGCGCAGCCGCCGCTTCTTTGCGCAGGTTGGGCTCGGGATGCGAGAGGCACGCGGCCACGTTCAAGGCTGCGTCCGCAACGTTGCGCTGGCCGAGGCTGCGCACGGCCTTGACGCGGACCTGCCAATAGTCGTCGCTGAGAGCTGTGATCAGCGGCGCGACATCGACAGACGCAGCTTTGCTGACGCCGAGCGTTTCCGCCGCACTTTCGCGGACGATCCAGTCGGCGTCTCCAATGGCGCGGGCGAGTGTTTGCGCGGCGCCTTCCGTGCGCGAGAAGCCGAGCGCGCTGAGCGCGGCTTTGCGCACGAGCGGGTTTTCATCCCTGGCCGCGGACTGCAACGCGGGAACAGTATCCTCGCGCTTCAGATAACCGATCACGCCGACGGCCTGCACCCGAACCGCCGCATCGTTGTCTTCGAGCGCGGCGAGTGCCGGTCCCCAGGCATGCGGCGAGCGTAGCTCCTTGAGGCTGCGCAGCACGGCGGCGCGCACGAACGCGGACGGATCGTTCAGCGCTTCGACAAGCGGTGGCGCTGCCGCAGTGTCCTTGAGCTCCGCAAGGCTTTCCGCCGCGGCAGCCGCAACGTCCGCATCCGCGTCGCGAAGCAGCACGAGAAGATTGTTCGCAACGGGCGGCCCATCGAATGTTCCGAGCCCGATCGCCACCTGCTTGCGGACGTCGGGGTGTGCATCCCCGACCAGCCGCGCGAGCAGCGCGATTGCCTCCGAAGCGCCGCTGTCGGCAAGCGACAGCACGGCCACCCGGCGCCGTTGCGGATCTTCGGATGCGATTTCATCCGCAAGCGCGTCGAGATCGACGAAGTCCTCGAACAGGCCCGACATCAAGGTGCTGCCCTTTGCTCGGCCCCTTCGAGGGGGCGTGTCCGCTGCCGGTAGTAGAGATCCTTTTCATCGTCCGCGATCGGCACGACATAGGGATCGATCGCACGCTTCTCGACCGTCATGCGCCCGTCGGTCTTGCCGAGCAGCGTGTGGCACAGCCAGTCGGCGTCGTTCTTTTCCGGATAGTCGGTGCGAAGGTGATAGAGCCCCCAGCGGCTTTCGGTGCGGAACAGCGAGGCGGCAGCGGCCATGTCCGCGCAATCGAGAATAGACGAGGCTTCAAGTGCGCGCAGAAGCTCGTGCGAATTGCGCGCGATCATCCGCGTTTCGAGATCTTCGCGCACTTCCGCGAAGCGGTCCTGGCCAAGGCGATACTTGGTCGGAACCTTCGGCGGCTGCAGATAGTCGTTCACGAGACGGCGCGTCTTGTATTCGATCTGGTTCGGCGGAATGCCTTTGTCGCGAACCGTAGGCGCCAGCACACGTTCGCGCTCGCGCGCGATCTGCTCGCTATCGACATCGGCGAAATCCACGTCTCCTGCGAAGTCGACTGCATCCTCGCCCGCGATCGAGCCGTTGGTGAAGGCGCCTAGCATGTAGCTGTGCGGCACGCTCGCCATATCGCCAGCCGCGTAGAGGCCCGGAACGGTCGTGCGCGCGAACTCGTCGACGAACACGCCCGAAGCGCTATGTCCCGAGCAGAAGCCGATTTCCGAGATGTGCATCTCGATCATTTCGTTACGGTAGTCGGTGCCGCGGCCCGCATGGAAGGTGCCCCGCGAGGGACGTTCCACCTTGTGCAGGATGGTCTCGATTTCCGAGATGGTGTTCTCGTGCAGGTGGTTGAGCTTGAGAAACACTGGGCCTTTGCCGGATTGCAGCTCGCTGTAGAACTCCAGCATCATCTGCCCCGACCAGTAGTCGCAGTTGATGAAGCGGGCTCCTTCGCTGTTGGCGGTGAAGGCGCCGAACGGCCCGGCCACATAGGCGCACGCGGGGCCGTTGTAATCCTTGATCAGCGGGTTGATCTGGAAACACTCGAGGTTCGCGAGCTTGGCGCCTGCGTGATAGGCCATGGCATAGCCGTCGCCCGAGTTGGTCGCGTTCTCGTAGGTGCCGAACAGATAGCCCGACGCCGGCAGGCCGAGTCGCCCGGCGGCGCCCATGCAAAGAATGACGGATTTGGCGCGGATGACCAGGAATTCAGCCGTGCGCGTGTTGACGGCAATCGCGCCCGCGATCCGCCCATCCGCCCCGGTCAGCAGGCGTGTCGCCATGAAGCGGTTTGAGATCAGGAGCTGAGCGCGGCGGAGCTGCCGATAAAGAGCCTTCTTGACCGTGTCGCCATTCGGCATCGGCAACACGTAGGTTCCAAGATGGTGGACTTTCTTGACTGCAAAGTCGCCATTCTCGTTCTTCTGGAAGCGGATGCCATAGCGATCCAGCTCCTCGATGATGCTGTAGCAGCGCTCCGCATATTTGAGCACGGCCTTCTGATTGACGATGCCGTCATTGGCGATGGTGATCTCGCGCGTGTACTGCTCGGGTGTCGCGTGGCCGGGGATGACGGCGTTGTTGAGGCCGTCCATGCCCATCGAGATGGCACCGGAACGCTTTACGTTGGCCTTCTCGAGCAGAATCACCTTGGCGTTCGGATTGCGCAGCTTCGCTTTGAGGGCGGCCATCGGGCCGGCTGTTCCCCCACCCAGAACGAGGACATCGCAGGTGACCTCGGAAGTGCGGTCGACGAATTGATCTAGCGGCACGGAAAACTCTCGTATGGCTTCGCGGATTTGCGGCGAAGTTAGAGAGGTGCACGCGCGTGCTTAAGGAATAAAAAGTGATGAGCTTATTCCCAATGGAGATGGAGCGGCGCAGAGCGAGCCGCTCGAGCAGGCACTCGTATCGGCAACGCCGCGATCATCCGTTCACGTCCGCAGCTGCCAGAAGAATTCTGAATAAGCATCGCGGAAATAGTTGGTAGACGCAGAGGTGGTGGGGCCGCATTTTCCGTCCCGTACGCCGCGAGCATGTTCGATTGAACGCGGCTGACGCGGAGGGAGCACTCGATATGAGTGGTAAGCGCGAATATGCGGTCGATGTCTGGCATCGATGTAGGAGCGCATGAGCGCCAGCCTACGGCGATGGTGCATCAAAGACATCGAGATCCAAGCGGTGGAAGCAGGCGGACCCCTGAAAATCTTCTCCGCAATCAGCTAGCAGCCAATCACATCAAGGAATCATCCAGATGAGCTTCACCCGCAGAGGGGTCGGCGCGCTTGCGCTGGGCGCCCTCACACTCGGCCTCACGGCCGCATCAGCCTCGGCCGAGGACAAGGTCATCCGCATCGGCTATCAGAAATACGGCAACGTCATTCTGCTCAAGGCCAAGGGTACGCTCGAGCCAAAGCTCGCAGCCATCGGCTATAAAGTGACGTGGGCCGAGTTCCCGTTCGGTCCACCTCTTCTCGAGGCCATCAACGCAGGCGCCATCGATTTCGGACACACCGGTGAAGCTCCGCCCGTGTTCGCTCAGGCTGCCGGAAGTTCTATCGTCTACGTTGCGCACGAGCCCCCGGCGCCGGGCGGCGAGGCAATCCTCGTCCCGAAGGACAGCCCCATCAAGACGGTCGCCGAGCTCAAGGGCAAGAAGATCGCTTATGCCAAGGGTTCGAACTCCAACTATTTCGCGGTAAAGGCGCTTGAAGGCGCCGGCGTGAAATACGGCGAGTTCGAACCGGTTCACCTCGCACCGGCCGATGCCCGCGCGGCGTTCGAAAGCGGCAAGGTCGATGCCTGGTCGATCTGGGATCCCTTCTATGCCTCGGCTCAGGCTGGCGCCAACGCTCGTGTTCTCGTCGATGGCACCGGCATTGTTTCGAACCATCAGTTCTACCTCGCCGGCAAGTCGTTCACCGAAAGCAACGCCAAAGCCATCGAAGTCGTCCTCGCAGAGCTGAACGCGGTCAATGACTGGGTGAAATCCGATCCCAAAGCCGCCGCCGAGCAACTCGCTCCGGCAACCGGCATCCCCGTCGTCATCCTCGAAACCGCACTCAAGCGTCAGTCGTTCGGCGTGAAGCCGCTCGACGCGAAGGTCGTAGAGGAGCAGCAGAAGATCGGCGACCTGTTCCACACGCTGGGCCTCATCCCGAAGCCCATCAAGGTTGAAGAGATCGTCTGGAGGGCTGGTTCATGAGCAGCACGGCCGCCCAAAAGGCCAATGTTCTCTGGTTTCTGCCGACGCACGGCGAAGGCAGATACCTCGGTACGTCCATTGGCGCGCGGGCGGCCGACTTCAACTACCTCCGCCAGGTCGCCCAGGCCGCAGATGATCTCGGATATTACGGGGTTCTGCTGCCGACCGGCCGGAGTTGCGAAGACTCGTGGGTGGTCGCATCCGCGATCGCCCCGCACACGGAGAAGCTGAAATACCTGGTCGCCGCTCGGCCGGGTCTCACGTCCGTCACGGTCGCGGCCCGCATGGCCGCGACCCTCGACCGGGTCTCCAACGGCCGTCTCCTGATCAACGTCGTAACCGGCGGAGATCCGGTCGAGAATAAGGGCGATGGCCTCTTCCTCGGTCACAGCGAGCGCTACGAGGTGACCCAGGAGTTTCTCGATATCTTCAAGCGCCTGATCGTCGGCGAGACGGTCAACTACGCTGGAAAACACATCACCGTCGAGGATGCGCGCGTTCTCTTCCCCGCCGTCCAGTCGGGTGGACTGCCACTCTACTTCGGCGGCTCGTCACCGGCCGGCATCGATGTCGCGGCCAGCACCGTCGACAAGTATCTGACCTGGGGCGAACCGCCGGCTGACGTCGCCAAGAAGGTCGAGCAGGTTCGGGCGGCTGCACACGCCAAGGGCCGCGAATTGAGCTTCGGTATTCGCCTGCATGTCATCGTGCGCGAAACCAATGAGGAAGCTTGGAAGGCCGCGAACAAGTTGATTCAGTATGTGAGCGACGACACCATCGCCGCCGCCCAGAAGATCTTCTCGCGCATGGATTCGGTCGGCCAGCAGCGCATGAGTTCGCTGCATGGCGGCGATCGCAACAAGCTCGAAGTCAGCCCGAACCTTTGGGCCGGCGTCGGCCTCGTGCGCGGCGGCGCGGGAACCGCCCTCGTGGGCGATCCCGAGACGGTTGCTGCCCGCATCAAGGAATACATCGATATCGGCATCGACACGTTCATTCTCTCGGGCTACCCGCATCTCGAGGAAGCCTACCGCTTCGCTGAATTGGTCTTCCCGCTGCTGCCGTTGTCTCACGGCAAGCAGACCTTCACGGCGAAGGTCAACACCGGGCCGTTTGGCGAGACCATCGCCAATGACATCCTGCCCGAGAAGCAGGCCTCCCAATCATGAGCGCTGGCCGGCTTCAGAAAGCGGCTGATGGTCTTGTCCCGTGGCTGTTGCCGCTGGGCCTTCTTTTCGTATGGGAACTGGCCTCGCAGACCGGTCTCATCTCGGGCCGCGTATTGCCGGCGCCGTCCGCGGTCGTGGTGGCGGGGTGGCGGCTTGCCGCGACCGGCGAACTCTGGGTGAACATGGGTGTGAGCGGCCTGCGGGCGCTCGTCGGATTGGCGATCGGAGGAACGTTCGGGTTCGTTCTCGGCCTCACCAACGGTCTGTCGAAGAAGTTCGAGCGCGCCACCGATACGCTGCTCCAGATGGTGCGCAACATTCCACATCTGGCGCTCATTCCGCTCGTCATCCTGTGGTTTGGAATCGAAGAAGCCGCAAAGATCTTCCTGGTCGTGCTCGGCGTGTTCTTCCCGATTTACATCAATACGCTGCACGGCATTCGTACCGTAGATCCTCAGCTGATCGAGATGGGCCGCACCTACGGCATGACGAAATTCGAGCTGTTCTGGCGCGTCATCTTGCCGGGCGCGCTGCCGTCGATCTTCGTCGGCTTGCGCTACGCGCTCGGATTCATGTGGCTGACGTTGATCGTCGCCGAGACCATCGCCGCCTCCTCGGGCATCGGCTACATGGCCATGCAGGCGCGCGAGTTCCTTCTCGTCGATGTCGTCGTGCTCAGCATCTTGATCTACGCGCTGCTCGGCAAGCTCGCGGACAGCACCGCACGCTTTCTCGAACGGCTCTGCTTGTCCTGGCATCCCGCATTTCAATCCAAGTGACCGAACGAGGCCTCAATGACCGCCGGTGCACTCTCTGTTGCCCGCTCCGCCCCTGAATACTGGAGCGAGGCACATGAAGCTACCCCACCGGTGGCGCGCGGGTTGAGCCTCACGGTTCGCAATCTCACGAAGTCGTTCGGCGACAACCCCGTTCTCAAAGGCCTCGATCTTTTCATCCCGGCCGGACAGTTCGTGTCCATCGTCGGCAAGAGCGGATGCGGCAAAAGTACGTTGCTTCGCCTTCTGGTCGGTCTCGATCAGCCGACGAGCGGCGAGTTCTGGTACGGCGCAGCCGACGAAAAGCACGACAAGAGCGCGGTCCGCGTGATGTTTCAGGAACCGCGGCTCCTGCCGTGGGCACGTGTACTCTCGAACGTGGAAGTCGGTCTTGGGCGCGCGCGCAAGGAGGCGGGCGCCCGCGAACGTGCTCTCGAGACGCTGAAGGGCGTTGGCCTCGGAGATCGTCGCGACGAGTGGCCGTCGGTCCTTTCCGGCGGCCAGCGTCAGCGCGTCGCGCTCGCGCGTGCGCTGGTCTCCCATCCTCAGGTTCTGGCGTTTGACGAGCCGCTGGGCGCGCTCGATGCCTTGACCCGCATTTCGATGCAGAACCTGCTGGAGCAGGTCTGGCGCGAGCAGGGCTTCACCGCCTTGATGGTCACCCACGACGTCGCCGAGGCCGTGATGCTGGCCGACCGCGTCCTGCTGATCGAGGAAGGCAAGATCACCCTCGATCTGAGAGTTGATATTCCGCGTCCCCGCAGGCGCGGATCGGCGGAAGTCGCAGCACTGGAAGGCCGCATCCTCGACGCGCTGTTCAAGGATGCCCGCGTCGGCGAGGACGCCTGACGGGGCCGAACGCGATGCCTGACCTGAAGGAAGTGCCTCTCGCCGGTGAGGGCGGCGCGATCGACGCGGCAACGTTCCGCAGCGCCATGCGTCAGCTTGCCGGAGGAATCAGTGCCATCACCGTGGGACGGGGTGAGGAGAGAACGGGTCTCACGTCGACGTCCGTTTCATCGCTGTCCGCCGATCCGCCCGCGCTGATATTCTGCATCAATCAGACCTCGTCCAGCTGGCCGGTACTTCAGCGCTGGCGAGCATTTGCCGTGAACGTGCTGCCTCCGGCGCAGAGACAGGTGGCGGACCGCTTCAGCGGGCGCGACGGCGCGAAAGGCATCGAACGCTACGAAGGGGCTCTCTGGTCCGAGCTCGTGACCGGAACCCCGGTGCTGAGCGAGGCGCTTGCCGTACTGGACTGTGAAGTCGAGGAAATCATCGAGCGATTCGGCAGCGCAGTGGTCATCGGCCGTGTTGTCGCCGCCCGCGTGCGGGGCGAGGACGCTGAGCCGGAAGCGCTGACCTACTGGCGTGGAACCTACGGCACGCTACGGCGCTAGGCCCCGCTTCCAGCCGGGACGCTCATGGCAGGGCGCCAAGTGCGAAACGAAAGCCCAAACAGATCCTGATGTTGTGGCCGATCTGCTCGAATCGGAACCGTGCGCCGATAATCGGGCGCTTTGCAGGCGAAAAACCTGTAGCCGCGGTGCAACAATCACGATCCAAACAAGCGACGCGACCGACGGGCCGCCAGAGTCGGCTTCAGGCCGCTCCAGCGCGTGATCGCGGCAAAATTGCTGAGAGCAGAACAAATCCCGGCTTTCTCCGCCCAACATGTTCGAGCGTCGGACGCGATCTAGGAAATTCCTCCCGTAACGGCCGCGAGAACCGCTGATTCGATGATTTGAAAATCACCAAATTCGATATTGAGCAGAATAGCGCAATTCGTTCTAAGCAAAGAAGTAAAGACATTCTATTGAGCGCTATTATTTTCATTTCACCCGTCATCGGCCTTGCGGTTCAGTGATCCTCATCGGGGCCTGAGCAACGGCGAAAGCGATCTTTTCCACACGCTTCTCGTGCTCGGTTTTTGAGCGCCTTCAAAAAAGGCGCCCAGGAATTTCTAGGCCAGCCGAATGCAGGAATAAGTGGAGGTAAGAAGATGATTGGGGGCACTATCAAAAAGCCCGGCATTGCGCTTGGGATCGCAATGGCTGGACTGGCGTTCGCGGGGGCAACCTCGTCCGCGTCGGCTGCAGACCTGGGCGGCGGCGGTTATGCCGACCTGGAAGAGCGCATTGCCGAACTCGAGGCCACGACGGCCCGCAAGGGCAACCGCAAGGTTTCGCTGACCGTTTCCGGTCTCTTGAACGAAGCCATCCTGTTCTGGGATGACGGCCGGGAGAGCAACGCCTACGTCATCACCAACGAAGAAGGCCAGAGCCGCGTCCGCTTCCTCGGTGAAGCAGAGATCGCCAAGGGCTGGAAGGCCGGTTATTTGCTTGAGCTCGGCATCCGCGGCTCGCGCGGCGACCGTGTCGATCAGGACACCGCCGACGGCGGAGCCGCAGCCGACCAGCTCTCCACGCGCCACAGCGCATGGTGGTTGAGCAGCAAGGATTACGGCAAGCTCTGGCTCGGCCTGACTTCGGACGCCGCGGACGGCATCACCGAGATCAACCTCGCCAACACCAACCACTTCGCCAGCTCGAACAAGCAGTACGCTGGCGACGGCGGCAACGGCTTCTTCATCAAGAACAACCTCGGAAACAACATCGCCATCTCGCCGGGCAGCTCTCTGAGATGGGGTAACGTTTCCTCGCCGCCGGGTGCTGCTCAGCAGATCGGCGAAGGTCACCGCGAAAACCTCGTGAAGTATGAAACCCCGACGTTCGCCGGCTTTACGGGTTCGGCTTCTTGGGGTGAGGACGACATCTGGAACCTCGCACTGCGCTACAAGGGCGAGTTCAGCGGATTCAAGTTCGCAGCAGGCATCGCCTACTCGGAGATCAACAAGAACAACCAGAACACCTGGCGCCGCGGCGCAGGCGACACCGACGAACTCGGTCTCAGCGCCTCGCTTCAGCACACAGAAACTGGCCTCTACATCACCGGTGCCTACGGCCATCTGACCGACGACGGCGTGAGCGCCATCTCGGCAAGCCTTGATGACGAATCCGACTTCTACTTCGTCCAGGCGGGTATCGAGCGCAAGTTCTTCCCCGTCGGCAAGACCACACTCTTCGGCGAGTACTGGCAGACCGACCGTGGCGCTTGGGGCGTTCCCGTCACCGGCGGCGGTGGCAACGTCATCTCCATCGGCGGCGACTTCGTCACCGGGTCGACGTATGAGGGTTGGGGCGTGGGCATCAACCAGAACTTCAACGAGTTCTTTGATCTCTACCTTCTGTACAACCACACCACGGCCGAAATCTCGACCACCAGCGGCAAGCTGACCGGCATCGAGGACGAGTTCGACTACGTCGTTGGTGGCGCACAGATCAAGTTCTGATCCGAGACCTTCTCCCGAAGACTAGGAACAGATGGAGCCGCATCCTTACGGATGCGGCTCTTTCCTTTTTCAGGCCGGCGACGGGCGGCGATCGAGATTGTTTTGCGAGCGGTTCAGCTGCCGTTCTCGCGCAGTGTCTCCCAGAAATCGACGGTCTCCCGGCGCAGCGTATCGCGGCAGTCCGGGCCACAGTCGATCACGGTTCCGCGACGCAGCACCATTTTGCGTCCCACCCGGCTATCGAACACCCGCGCGGTATAGCAATCGAACCCACCACGCTCGCTGCAGGCGGTGACGGTGTTGGCGGATTTCCGGCTTTGCTTTGCGTCTGCCGCCGTGCTCGCGACAAGCGGAGCGGTGCCAAGGCCGACCAGGAGGGCAAAGGTGAGCACTTTGTGCATCGGATAAACTCCTTGTTGTTAGCTCCCAACGTTTTTTGCGTTCTATTGCGCAATTGGTAATATACATATTCCAAACCAGCGGGCAATTGATTGAACGTCTCATATAACGTAATTAGATCCAATATAACGGATATTGACTGCGTGCGAATTGATCGCGCGTTGGCGCAAACGTTCCGATCAAATGGTGGGCGAAAAACGTGATTTGAAAATCACGTGCGGAAATAAATTCTTCTGACAAATGATTATTTCCGGCGAATCCGGAATGCTCGTAAAAATAGCGTCACGAGATACGTAGCGCCCTACGATCAAGTTTGAATGCACTGCCGGGCCCGGCAGTCATAAAGAGCACCGGCAGTGAGCCCAACCCACTCGCCGGTGCTTTTTCATTTGGAACATCGAGAAGGCCGTGAGGGTTCACATGCACCCTCAACGCGCCGGCAGCAGCCGGAGCGTCAGCCAAACTCCCGCGAAGCTGGCAACCAGAAAGATCCAACCGGATGCTGCCCCGGCGATGGTCCCCGAAAGCAACGTACCGACGGTGCAACCGATGGCAGTCATGGCGCCCCAGCCGAGCAGAAGTCCGCCGCCGAGTCCGCGTACTGCTTGGCTCGCTGTGGGCCAGGCCGGCGTGAATTGGCCGGCAGTCAGCGCAGCGGCAAAGCTCGCGAGCACCAGGCCGATGACGAACGCGCCGTTGGGAGACAGGCCGCTGACGAGCGCCGTGCGGCATCCCGCAAAGCCGTCGAGCCCATGCAGCGTTTCTGGAAGCAACGCGGCGTTTGCGAGCAGCGAGCGCGCAACGCTGCCGATCGCCGCCGTCACGCCAAGTGGCTGCACCTGGAAATAGGCAACCGCCGCGATGACGCCGACGGCCGCGCCGCCGGCCGCCGCAGGCCAGCGGCACACAAAGATGCGTCGCAAGGCCTGCGCGAGCGGATTGCCGTCCGGCCCAGCCTCACGTGGTGTGGAGGATCGGGCGAAGTACGCGAAGAGCGCGGCGAGCAGCGCGAGCAGACCCAGCTGGGCAACGAGCCAGCCGGTGTAACCGAGATGCTGAGGCAGCCAGACCACCGGCGTCGTCGCGATCGAAGCGACGTAGAGAATATTCCACGTGAGAAAGCCGACGCCGAAGCCGAGAAGCGTGCCGAGCAGCGCAAACGGTGCCGTCGGCGAGCCTTCTCCCAGGCGATAGAGGTGGCCGGAGATGCACGATCCCGAGATCGCCATACCGACTCCAAATGCGAACGCCGCAAACGCGAGCAGCGGGCCCGCCGGTCCGATGTGTGCGTCGGGCGGCAGCCGGCCGCTGAAGGGATCCGGCAACCACGCCGTGAGCAGCACGTGGTAGCCGAGCGTGCCGATGCCAAGCGAGAGCAGAATGGCCGCGATCCCGCGCACGTCACGGTTCGAGAAAAAATCGCGCGTGTGGCAGAGGAAGCAGAAGCGCGAACGCTGCAGCACGATGCCGAACAGCGCGCCGAGGACCAGCGATTTGCTGATCTTGCTGCTGTCCGCCGAGAGCGCGCCGGCCGCGAGGCCGATCAGAATGAAGAAAGAAACGGCGATTCCGATCGGTCTCGACATATGCAGGTCTCCAAACGCAAAAAGACACCAGCGGCACTTCGGTATGCCGCTGGTGCTTCTGAATGAGCAGTCTAAGTCTTACTTGCCGAGCCAGACCGTACCGGCGAGGTTGGTGACCGGTGCGCCGACCGAGTTGCCGTACTCGGTCCACGAGCCGTCGTAATTCTTGACGTCGTAGCCGAGGATCTGGGTCAGCAGATACCAGGTGTGGCTCGAGCGCTCGCCGATGCGGCAATAGGTGATGATCGGCTTGGAGCCGTCAACGCCGGCGTCCGCATAGAGCTTCTTGAGGTCGGCGGCCGGCTTGAACGTGCCGTCCTCGGCGTTCACGGCCTTGCTCCAGGTCACGTTGACGGCGCCAGGAACATGGCCGGCGCGAACCGAGAGCTCCTTCGAGCCTTCCGGCGCGAAGATCTTGCCCTGAAATTCGTCGGCCGAGCGGATGTCGATCACGTGCACGTCGGTCTTCTTCTCGGCGGCGGCAAGCACGTCGGTGAGACGGGCGCGCAGGTTTGGCTTTCCTTCAGGAAGCGCGTAAGTTGTCGCCTTGACCTCGACCGCCTTGGTGTCGAGCGGCAGCTGCTTCAGCTCCCAGATCTTGCGGCCGCCGTCGAGGAGGCGGACCTGCTCGCCGAGACCGTGCACATGGAACACCCAGGCGCCCCAGGCTGCGAACCAGTTGTTGTTGTCACCGTAGAGAACGACGGTCGTGTCCTTGTCGATGCCGGCGCCCTGGATAAGCTTCTGGAAGTTCTCGCGCGAAACGATGTCGCGCGAAACCTTGTCGACCAGATCCGTGTGCCAGCGGAAATTCAACGCGCCGGGTACGTGGCCGCGCTCGTAGACGCCGGGGTCGACGCTGACCTCGATGATCCGAACTTTCGGATTGTCGAGGTTCTTCTGGACCCATTCGTAGGTCACGATCGGCTCTTTGGCGGGCGCGGCGAAGGCTGCTGCTGAAAGTGTGGCGACCGCGAGCGAAAGCGCGGCTGAAATGATCCGTCCGGATATCATAAGAACATGTCTCCTCGTTGGGGGCGCAATGGCGGGAAGCCTCGGGGCCGAACAAACCGAGGTCCACAAGCGCCGCGACACTAGGGAGCCGATTGCGAGACCGGAAATAAGAAGAAAGCCTTTTGAATTCATTCGGCGCGTGATTTGTAAATCATTGAAGATTATCGGGAAAACAGCCTCCGTATCGATACGGAGGGCGTGTGTATTGGTTCCTGTCGGCAACTAATTGCTTTCTCGCTTTCGGCTCCGATGCGAGCGTTCGAATGGCCGAATGCACCGTGGAGGCATCCGTTGTGAGTGTCGTTTCCGTTGAAATCGCAGTGGGCGGCCATGAGCTTGTCGTCGTTGGGACGGACGGACTGCGCCGCGCGCTCGATGCAAATCTCTTGTGGGCCGAATGCCCGTCGGCAGCCGGACGCGCGCGCCGTATCCGCGGGCTCGACAAGCGCCCACCCGATCGGCTCACGATCGTCGCCGCGCAGGAGATCGGCACCTACGGTGTGAACATCGCGTTTTCCGACGGCCACGATCGCGGGATCTATCCGTGGAGCTATCTGGCGACGCTCGCCGCGCGCCCCCAGCTCGAAGATTTTCTGCACAACTGACGAAAGGCTCTCAGCCCCTATGCCGCTTGCCGCCACTTACACGGCTGTTCCCGTCGAGGTCGACGATGCGAAGTGCATCGCCGACAAGGGATGCACCGTTTGCATCGACGTCTGCCCACTCGACGTGCTGAGGTTGAACGAACTCACCGGCAAGGCCTACATGGCCTACGACGAATGCTGGTATTGCATGCCGTGTCAGACCGATTGCCCGACCGGCGCGGTGACCGTGAACATCCCGTATCTGCTGAAGTGAGCCGTCGCCGCGAGGCGTGACCCTCAGCCCGAAGCTGACGCCTCCCGCAGGCCGCGCGCGTTGAGGATGACGATCGCATCCGTCTGAACAGACACCAGCCCGTCGCGCTCGAAGCGCGAAAGCGTGGCCGTCACCCACTGCCGCGTCGAGCCGATGATCGCGGCCAATTGCTCGTGCGTCACATGCCGGGGAACCTCGCTCTCCTTGCCCGGCTTTCCGTCTCGGGCCTCGCGCCCGGCAAGCGCAAGCAGAAGTTCCGCCAGACGTCCGCGCGCCGGCTTCGTACCCAGGATCTGCGCAAGCGAGGAATAGCAGCGGCCTTTTACGATCAGCGCATCGATCAGCCCCAACGCGAACGCGGAATTCTGAAGCGCGAGGGTGTGAAGCTGGTGTCCGGGAATCCACGACAGGACGCACGGGCTCGCGGCTTCCGCCGACCAGACGTGGCAACCGCGTCCGAACAATTCCGGTCCGCCGACGAAATGGCCTTCTTTCCAGAAAGCGAGCGTGATCTCTTTGCCCGTCGGCGCCGCGTAGAAGGTGCGTACGGTGCCTTGCTCGATGACGAAAATTCCGGAATGGGGTTGCCCCTGCTCGAACACGCGCATGCCGGTATTGAGCCGCAGCGTGGTGGCGTGGCCCTTGATGATCTGTCGGACGCTGAGGTGCAGCGTCTCCATCAGCGGCGGATTTTCCTCGGGCAGGTCGGGTTCGTCGATCAGGAAGAGCGCGTGCCCTTGTGGGCCCGGCGCGGCGGCAGCCGTTGCAGGATGCATGTGGCTCTCCTTTTAGAGTGGATGCCCCGAACGGGCATTTGGCCCCATTAGAAGATGCTGCGCCCCGAAAATCCTAAGAAGAAAATCTTCTTTGCTTTTGCATTTGCGTTCGCCGCAAACAGGCCGCGGGCAGCGAAGGCACACCATGACAGACACGAATTCGCCAAAACGGTCGCGCGTGACGCTCAAATCCCTGAGCCGAAAGAAGGCTGAGCGGAAACGCATCACGGCCATCGGTGTCTACGATGCCCCGATGGCGGCCATCGCCGATCGCGTGGGCTTCGACCTGCTGATCGTCGGCAACGCAGGTCCGATGTCGCTGCTCGGTCACGCTGACCCAACGACTGTCACGTTCGAGGAGCAACTATTCCTGACGCGAGCCGTCAGCCGGGTCGCCAACTATGGCCTGGTCGTCGGCCATCTCCCGTTCATGAGCTATCACGCCTCGAAGGAACAGGCGATATCGAGCGCCGCCCGCATGGTGCGCGAAGGCGGCGCTCATGTCGTCAAGTGCGAAGGCAACGTGCACACGGCGGCTTACATCGCGGAAATCGTGCGCGCGGGAATCCCGGTGATGGGCCACATCGGCATGCAGGCCTCGCGCCGGGTGGAGCAGAGCGGATTTGGCATCAAGGGCCGCACGGCAGAGGAAGCGCGTGAAATAACGGACACGGCGCGCGCCTTTGTCGAAGCCGGCGTCTTTGCCTTCATCCTCGAGCAGGTACCGACCGAGCTCGCAGCCTACCTGACACGAACGCTGCCGGTTCCGGTCCTCACGCTCGGGGCGGGACCAGTGAACGACGGCGTCTATCATATCAGCGGCGATCTCGTCGGTTACGCGGCTTTCCCGATCCCGCGCAATCGGGGCGCCTACGCCAACGTCAGCGCGGACATCGAGGCCGCGATGACGCGTTACCGAGACGACTGCCTGGCCCACGCCTATCCGGCAGACGAGCAGTCGGTCCACATCGATGCCGAGGAGTGGCGTCGCTTCAACGAAAGCCTGTAGGCGAGTACGCCCGCCCGCGACAGATTGGCCCACGCTCTGCCGCGTCACTCTGGTCGTGCCGATCGCACATGCTCCCCAAGCGGACGATGAGTGCGTTCCGTCGGTTCACTTATAAGCAAAGCAATATTTGTTGTTTGTAGATTTGCAAAATCATCAAGCAACGTATTTGCAACGGGGGTCTCCCTTACGAGCAAGCACCGAGGCCGTTCTGGCCGACACACAAGGCACATCGATGAACCTTCAGCAGCTCCGGATCATTCGGGAAACAGTCCGCGCGAAATTCAACGTGACCGAAGCTGCAAATGCGATCTACGCGTCGCAATCGGGTGTCAGCAAACAGATCCGGGATCTCGAGGAAGAACTTGGCGTGGCCCTCTTCCGGCGTCGCGGCAAACGGCTCCTAGGCCTGACCGAGCTGGGAGAGGAGGTCGTCCGCATCGCCGACCGTGTTCTGCTCGAAGCCGAGAACATCAAGCAGGCGGCATCGCAGTTCGCCGTCAGCGATCGCGGCCAGCTCGAGATCGCGACCACCCACACCCAAGCACGCTATGTGCTTCCCGACGTGATCCTGAAATTCAAGCAGCAGTTCCCGGGCGTCCGGCTCATGCTGCATCAGGCGAGTCCGCGCGATATCGGCGCGCTCCTGAACTCGGGTTCTGCAGATCTCGCGATCGCGACGGACGCGTTCAACGAAGCCCGTGATATCATCTCGTTCCCATACTACTCGTGGCAGCACATCGTGGTCGTGCCGGCGGGCCATCCTCTGGACGGCAAGGAAGGCGTGACGCTGGAGGAGGTCGCGGCCTATCCGATCGTCACCTACGACAACGGCCTGACCGGTCGCCCGCGCATCGACGAGGCATTCGACGCGCAGAACCTCAGCCCCGAGATCACGATGACCGCGCTCGATGCGGACGTCATCAAAGCCTATGTCGCGCTGGGACTCGGCGTCGGCATCATTGCGCCGATGTCCTTCAACGAGAAGCGCGATACCGACCTTCGGCAGGTCAAGCTGCGAGAGGGCATTTCACCCAGCACGACCAGCATTGCGCTCCGGCGCGGGCGCCTGCATCGCGGCTACGTCTATCGCTTCATAGAGCTGTGCACGCCTTCGATAACCGAGAAGATCATCCGCGAGGCGGATGCCGCCGTACAGGGCGACGACGATTGAGACCGCTTCCCTGATTTGCATATTTGCTTAGCGAAAGTTCGTATTGGCCTCCGCGCGAGCCCGCTCCGCATAGTGAACTTCATGGGCCACATCAGGTCTCGAGGAACACGAGGAGTGCACGATGCGAAATCTATTGAGCCGTTTTTTGCCGATCGCCGCCGTGCTGGGCGTTGCGGTTGCTCCGCTCACGCCGGCAAACGCCGATGAAGCCAAGAATGTGCGGATCGGCTACCAGAAATCTTCGACGCTGGCGACGATTCTGAAGACCAACGGCGAGCTCGAGAAGCGTCTGGCCGCGCTGGGCTACAAGGTCTCCTGGCACGAGTTCACGAGTGGGCTCCCGCTGCTCGAAGCGCTCAACGTCGGCGCCATCGAGCTTTCGGCCGACGTTGCCGACACCGTACCGATTTTCGCGCAGGCGGCAGGTGCAAAGCTGACCTACGTCGCGCAGGAAGCGCCGTCGCCGACAGCGCAGGCTATCCTCGTGAAGCCGGATTCGCCGCTCAAGGATCTCGCTGAGCTGAAGGGCAAGAAGGTCGCCGTTACCAAGGCTGCCGGCGCGCATTATCTGCTGATTGCGGCGCTCGCCAAGGGCGGCGTCAAGTTCAAGGAGATCGAGCCCGCATATCTCTCGCCGGCAGACGGACGCGCCGCGTTCGAGAAGGGCGCAGTGGATGCCTGGGTCGTCTGGGATCCGTTCGTGTCGGCCGCACAGAAGCAGGTCAACGCGCGCGTTCTTTCGGACGGCACCGGCCTCGCCTCGTACCAGCGCTATTACCTGGCTTCGTCGGCATTTGCCGCCAGCGATCCCAAGGTCATCGAAGCTTACTTCCAACTGCTGGAGAGCACCGGCAAGTGGGTGAAGGCCAATCCGGTTGAAGCCGCAAAGATCCTGGCGCCGGCCTGGAAGCTCGAAGAGGACATCGTGACCAAGGCGAACGAGCGCCGTAGCTACCATGTCCGCGGCGTGACCGCGGAAGGTCTCTCCGAGCAGCAGAAGATCGCCGATGCGTTCTTCGGCGAAGGCCTGCTTCCGAAGGAAGTGAAGGCGACCGATGCCGAGATCTGGTCCGCGACCGGCAAGAAGAGCTCGGACGCAGGCCAGCGCTAATCGCAGGTTGATAGAAAATGCGCACGCGGGGCACGGAAACGTGTCCCGCGTCTTTGTTTGGCGGGTGTTAATTGACTTCCAAAGCGTCGCGCGCCGCGACGCCGGAGGTTTCGAGAAGGTGAGAAACTTCTTCCGCAACTCTGAGCGCATGCTCGGAAACCTGGGGAAGTCCCATCAGCTCGCCGAACCTTGCGCGCGCGAGCGGTCCCGCGACGAGCAACGTCCCGTCTCCTGGTGTTCCTTGCGCATCGAGGGCCCGGCTGTCCGCGTCGACCGCGATGCCAAGCCCCAGATGGTCGGCCGTAATCCGCCCGGCTGCGCTGAGCGCGGCCAGGTAAGGTTGTGTCGAGAGAATCTTGTGATGGGCGGGGCCTGTCGTCACGATCACACGGTCGGCAGCGATCGTTTCCAAGGTCTGCTGCCCACGACGGCGGACGACGACGTCGATATGGCGCGCGTCCGGCTTCACCGCGACAAGGGAGGCGGCGAGAACGCGAAGCGATCCGGACGCCGTGCGCCTGTTGAGAACGTCCTCCACCTGCGGCGCGATGCGGAACCGATGTACATCCCAGTAGACACGCAGGTGCTTGACGATCCGGCTCTGGTCGCGCGGCGAGAGTTTGCCCCAGAACACCTGCGCCTGTCCGCGCACGGCGTCGATGACGCTGTGCCAGGAGAGGCCGAGTGCGTTGGCTTCGTGCAGCGTCTGGCGAATCTTTCTCAGAAACTGCGAGGCAGGCGGCGCCGGATCCGTAAAATCCCCGAACGGCTCGGCGGCTGATGTAGCGTGTCCGCGCGATCGCAGCCCCCTGCGCGATACGGCGATGATCGGTCCCGTGTGCCCCTGGCGGTCGAGCGAGGCGACCACATCCGCCATCGTGAGCCCGGTGCCGAGGATCACGACCTGCGCGTCCGGCGAGATTCCCGTGAGCGCGTCGGGCGCGAGAGTATCCCCGACGATCCGGGGATCGGCGCCGGCCTGTGCCAGAACCGGCGGCGCCTCCGGCGCGGGATGCGTCGTCGCCAGCACCGTGATCCGCGCGCGAAACGGAGCCCCGGATCCTGTCGAAATTGACCACTGGCCGTGCGCGCGATCGAGCGACTGAACGCGGGCCTTGATATGAGTGACGCGCCCCGCTCGGATCAGCGGATCGAGATGGGACGCGCCATAGCGTCCGAACACCGCGCGTCTTGGATAGAGAAACCCGTCGCGCCCGATGATATCGGGATCATCCCGCCCGGCCCCTGTCGCTTCGAGCCAGCGCGCAAAATGGCCGTCATCTCCGGGAATGAGCGACATGCGCGTGGCCGGCACGTTGATGCGGTGCGCCGGGTCGGCATCATCATAGGCGAGCCCACCGCCGAGAAAGTCGCGCGGCTCGAAAACGACGATCGACGCGCTCGGCCGCAGGCGTGCCAAGTGATAGGCGACGGCTGCTCCCCCGAACCCTCCGCCAACGACGGCAATGTCGAACGCGCGGATCTCGCTCATGCGCTTTGAGCCCCCGATGCTTGAAAAAAGGCTAAACCTAGGTCCAACCCGTTGGGGCGCAACTACAAAGTCGTGCAAAGCATTTTATGAAAAGCTTTGCAAATATTCGTCCTTCCGCGCCGCGTCTGGGATCAATAGGTTGGCCCGAATCTCTTACGTACGGAGCGGGTCATGAACGATATCGTCAGAATAAAGACTCTTGAGGCCACCACGGGTTGGGGCCGGGGTCGAATCTATGAGAACATCACCGAAACCATCGGCCATACGCCTGTGGTGGCTCTCAATCGCTTCCAGGCCGCCGAAGACATCCCGGCCCGCATCCTCCTGAAGCTCGAATTCTTCAATCCGCTCTCCTCGGTCAAGGACCGCATCGGCGTCTCGCTGATCGACGTGCTCGAGCAGGAAGGCAAGATCCAGCCTGGCAAGACGACACTCGTCGAGCCGACCTCCGGCAACACCGGCATCGCGCTGGCCTTCGTTGCCGCCGCACGCGGCTACGAGCTGATCCTCGTCATGCCGGAATCGATGTCGCTCGAACGCCGCAAGATCCTGGCTCACCTCGGTGCGAAGCTCGAGCTGACGCCGGCTGCCGGCGGCATGGGTGCCGCCATCGCGCGCGCCAAGGAGCTCTCCGAGACGCTGCCGAACGCGATCATTCCCGGCCAGTTCGACAACCCGGCGAACCCGCTGGTCCATGAGCGTACGACGGCGGAAGAAATCTGGAAGGACACCGGCGGCAACCTCGACGCGATCGTCGCGGGCATCGGCACCGGCGGCACCATCACCGGCGTCGGCCGCGTGCTGAAGCAGCGCATTCCCCATCTCAAGATTTTCGCTGTCGAGCCGGATGCAAGCCCCATTCTTTCGGGTGGCCAGAAGGGCCCCCACAAGATCCAGGGCATTGGCGCGGGCTTCGTGCCGGCCGTTCTCGACACCAAGATCTACGACGGCGTCGTGACCGTCTCGAACGACATCGCATTCGAGACCTCGCGCAAGGTCGCCAAGATCGAAGGCATCCCGGGCGGCATCTCGACCGGCGCCAACGTTGCGGCCGCAGCCGAAGTTGCCCGCCGTCCCGAGTTCAAGGGCAAGACCATCCTGACGTTCGCGCCGTCGTCGGCCGAGCGCTATTTCTCGAGCGACCTGTTCGCCACCACGACCTGATCTTGGTGAGTCTGAGACGCGTCCCCGCTTGCGTCTCAGGCTCGCAGGCCCCGCATGGGCCTCGGCCCCGGTGCGCGGTTTCTTCCGATATCGCCGCATCGGGGCCAGCAAGACCCGCGAGACACAAAACAAAGCGCGCCTGATCGTTGAGATCGGCGCGCTTTTCTCATGGCGGCTCGAAGTTGCGCGGGAGGTCAGGCCGGGACCGCTGCCGCCGGGCGTGTCCTCAGCGTGCCTGCGTGCGCGAGCGTGGTATCGAGCGCCGAAAGAATGGCGCGCTTCTCGTCGTCGAAGGCATGCGACAGCCGATCGCGCGGCCGCGCGAGCGTAACGTCCGATATCTGCGCAACGCGGCCCGGGAACGGGCGCATGACCACCACGCGGGAAGCCAGCGCGACGGCTTCCTCGATATCGTGCGTCACCAGCACGAGAGTCGGGCGCGTATCCTCCCAGATCTCGAGCAGGTGGTCTTGCAACTCGACCCGCGTGAAGGCGTCGAGCGCGGAGAACGGCTCGTCGAGCAGGAGCACGCTCGGCCGCGTCACCAGCGCGCGCGCGATCGCCACACGCTGGCTCTGCCCGCCGGAAAGCTCGCGCGGCCAGCGCGACCCATAGTCCGACAGTCCGACGCGCTTAAGCACAGTGTGAACCCGATCCCGACGCTCGGCGCGCGAGAGATGCGCGAGGCCGAACCCGATGTTGTTCTCGACCGTGAGCCACGGCAGCAGGCGCGGCTCCTGGAACACGATGCCGACGGCAGGATGCGGGCCGACGATCTGCGTGCCGTCAACCTCGACCGTGCCGACGGTCGGATGATCGAGCCCCGAAAGCAGGCGCAGAAGCGTGCTCTTGCCGCAGCCGGAGCCGCCGACGATCGAGACGATCTCTCCGGCGCCGATCGTCAGCGTCACGTCGCGCACCGCGACAGTGCCGTTGGGATAAGTCTTGCCGAGTCCGTTGACGGAAAGCATGGCGCCTCACGAGGTTCTGACGAAGGAATCCTGCCACCGCAGGAACGGTGCCGTGAGCCTGGACAGCAGCCAGTCCGAGAGCTGTCCGAGAATGGCGAACGTGAGAATGGCGGCCACGATCTGCTGCGGCTTGCCGAGCTGTTGCCCGTCGACGAGCAGATAGCCGAGCCCTTCGGAAGCTCCCATGAATTCGGCGGCGACGACGAACATCCAGCCGAGGCCGAGCCCGCCGCGCAAAGCAACGACATAAGCCGGCAGGATCGAAGGCAGCAGAATTCGCCGGACGAGCGCAAACGACGAGAGGCGGAACGCACGCCCGACCTCGACGATCTTGCGATCGACCGAAAGCAGCGCGCCGAGCACGCCGAGATAGATCGGGAAGAACACGCCGACCGCCACCAGGGTGATCTTGGAGGCCTCGAAGATGCCGAACCACAGGATGAACAGCGGCACCCAGGCGATCGAGGGCACAGCGCGCAAGCCCTGCAGCGAGGGATCGATCAGCACGCGTGCCGTCTGCGCATATCCGACGAGAGCGCCGATCAGCGTGCCGGCAATCGTTCCCGCGGCAAAACCGGAGAGCACGCGAAACAGCGTCGCCTTGATGTGCGTGTAAAGTTCGCCGGTAATCGCAAGCTCGTAAAGCGTTTGGAAAATGACCGACGGCGGCGGTACCAGTCGCCCGTTCGCAACTCCGAACCGGACGGCCGCTTCCCAGGCGAGCCCGAGCACGACGGGAACCAGAAATCCGGCCAAGGCCGAATAGGATCCGGCGCCCCGTGAGGGACGCCGGACCGGCTCGACCGGAGCGCTCGCTTCGAGCGCAAGGCTGCCATCTGCAGGCATCAAGGACCCCGGCTTACTTCGCGGCCGAGGCCGTGATGAACTTGCCGTCGATCAGCGCGTCGACGACAGCCTGGACGTTCACGTCCGGCTTGATCACCTCTGCCTTCTGAAGCGCGAGTCCGGCTGCGAGGATCGTATCCTTCTGCTGCTGTCCGATCTTGGAGTAGGTAAGCTCGGTGCGCTCCTTGAGCTGCCGCTCGATCACGGCGTCGGGCAGCTTGGTGGCAGCCACGAGTTGCGCCTTGAGTTCCGCAGGATGGGCGACGGCCCATTCACGAGCCTGCTCATAGATCGCAAGCACGCGCTTCACGACATCCGGGTTCTCGGCGGCGAACGCCTCGCGCACGTTGAGCACGCCCCAGGAGTTGGCTTCCTTGTTGCGATAGAAGATCTTCGCACCGTTCTCGATCTCGGCCGAAGCGGTCAGCGGATCGAGGCCGGCCCAGGCATCCACGTCGCCGCGGAGCAGCGCGGCCTTGCCGTCGCCGTGCTGAAGCAGAACGACGGTGACGTCCTTCTCGCTGAGGCCGGCTTCTTGCAGCGCGCGGATCAGGAAGATATGCGGGTCGGTTCCGCGCGTGGCGGCAACGCGCTTGCCCTTTAGGTCGGCAACCGTCTTGATGCCGGTTTCCTCGCGCGTGACGAGCGAAGCCCACTCGGGGCGCGAATAGACGTAGATCGACTTGATCGGGTTTCCGTTGATCCTGCCGACGAGGGCTGCCGCGCCTGCGGTCGATCCGAAATCGAGCGAGCTGGCGTTGAGGAACTCGAGCGCCTTGTTCGATCCGAGCGACTGCACCCATTGGATCTTGATGCCATCCTTCTCGAACTCCTTCTCGAGAAGTCCGGCGTTCTTGAGGGCGACCGAGACAGGATTGTACGTTGCCCAGTCGATCTTGATTTCCGAGATCTTCTGCTGCGCGGATGCGATTGCAGGCAGCAAGGCGCCGAAAGCGAGCGTCAGCGCGGTCCGCGCGAACGATTTGCGAGAAAGCGTCATGGCAAGAGGTCTCCACCATTCGTTGATCGCAAAAACACTACGCGCCTGATCTAAGTCGGCTAACGAAGAAGAAATGCTGACTATTTCAGTGGCACTTCCGATGAAGCAGCAAAAAGCCCATCGGGCCGGAACCCGATGGGCCGTCGCGTTCATATCGTCAAAGACGAGGCGCGCTAGGGAACGAGCGTTGCCGGATCGAGCTTGCCTTTGACGAAGCCGAAGCTGGTCCCGGCTTCGAGGCGGTCCGCCAACAGCTTCTTGAATGCATCGTCCACGTCGATCTTGATCGCGTCGCGCGTCTTCACGCCATAGAGCGGGTTCTCGCCCGCTAGGCTCTTCACGACGTCCGGATTGAGACGCTGCGCTTCGGCAAACCAGGTTGCGGATTCGTCCGGATTGGTTGCGATATGGAACACGGCGTCCTTCAGGGCCTCGATGAAGTTCTTAACCGCATCCGGGTGGCTCGCCAGATATTCCGCGCGCACGAGAGCGGTGAAGTAGAACGGCCAGGTGTGGACCCGCTTGGCGCCGAGGCTCTTTTCGAGGCGCTGTGTCTGCGGCTGGCGGATCAGAACCGCATCGACGAGGCCCGTCTCGAAAGCGCCGGGCAGTTCGTTGGGCTGCAGGTTGACGTACTCGAACGCACCTTTGTCGATGCCCTTTTCCTTGAGCAGCAGCAACAGATCGAGATGGGACTCGGTGTTGAGCGAGAGGCCGATCTTCTTGCCCTTGAGATCCTCAAGCGTTTTCGCGGGGCTGTCCTTCGGCACCAGCAGCGAATGGGTCGACTGGCCGAGGCTCGCGACGAACTTGATCGATCCCGGGGATTTGACGGCGAGGTTGAACGGCGGGATGAAGCTGGTGACCACGGCGTCGAGCTGGCCGGACGCCAACCCTTCCATCAGCGGCGGCCCGAACTGGAATCCGGTGAACTCCGCGTCGAGATGATGCTTGCCTGCAAGACCCGCCTTCTCCAGCACGACCGGAACCTGGCCGTTCATGCCGGAAGGATATCCGATGCGGATCTTGGTGTTGTCGGCCAGAGCCGAACCTTGAAGGGCAAGCGCGCCGGCGAGGCCGAGAGCGAGAGCCCGAAGCGCGCGTGAGAGCGGACGAGACATTTTCAGAGTTTCCTTTTCTAGCGTGGATAGTGCCAAGGGACGATGACGCGCCGCTCGAAGACGCCGATCAGCCCGATCATCACCGCGCCGAGAAGGCCGATGACGGTCATGCCGACGAGCACACGCGCTGTTTCGAGGTTGAGGCGGCTGATCTGGATCATGTAGCCAAGCCCGCTTTGTGCAGCGACCAGCTCAGCCGTGACGACGGCCATCCACGCCTGCCCGAGGCCGATCCTGAGCCCGGTCACGATCATCGGCAGCGCCGACGGCAGCATGACGGTCTTGAGCAGGGCGAAGGGCGTCGCGCCGAGCGAGCGCGCCGCGTTGACGTGCTCGTCCTGCAACGAGGCTCCACCCGCAAACGCGTTGAGGAAGATCGGAAAGAAGGCGGCGATGGCGGTGATGAAATAGCTCGGCGGATCTCCCAGCCCCATCCAAAGGATCGCCAGCGGGATCCACGCGATCGGCGGAATCGGCCGGATCAGCGCAATGAGCGGCATCACGAGACCACGCAGGATGCGCGAGTAGGCGAGCAATAGCGCGAGTGGAACCGCGGTGCTCGACGCAATGAGGAAGCCGCCGAACACGCGGACGATGCTGGCGCGCACGTCCTGGGCGAGAGAGCCGTCCGCAATTAGCCCGCCGTATGTTTGAAGCACGGTGAGAGGAGGCGGCAGCAGCACTGCGCTATCGAGCGAGTGAGACGCGATCGTCCAGATCGACAGGAAAATCGCGATCCCGACGGCGCCCAGAAAAATCGCCGTGCCGGTAGCGCCAATGCTGTCGAGCAGGGATCGCCGCGCGCTCATCGGAAGGACTTCCGCGCTTCGACGCGGATGATGTCGGCGATCTCGCGCCGACGCTCGATGAAAGCCTGTTGATCGAAGATGTCGTGGCTGCGCGGCCTCGGAAACGGAATCTGGATCTCGCGCGCGATCCGGCCCGGAAGCGCCTCCATCACCACCACGCGGTCGGCGAGGAAGATCGCTTCCTCGATATCGTGCGTGACGAACACGACCGTAGGCCGCAGTCGGTCCCAGATCGAGAGCAGCTCTTCCTGCATGAGCGACCGCGTCTGCGCATCGAGCGCGCCGAACGGCTCGTCCATGAGGAGCACAGGCGGCTTGGTCGCCAGCGCGCGCGCGATACCGACGCGCTGCTGCATGCCGCCCGAAAGGCTCGACGGCCAGGCTTCTGAAACATCGCCCAATCCCACGAGGTCGAGGAGCTCGCGTGCGATGCCGAGGGGATCGCGAAGGCCGAGCCGCCGCGGGCCGAACGCCACATTCTCGACGACGGTCATCCACGGAAACAGGGAGTGCCGTTGAAACACCACACCGCATCGCGCCGAGGGACCGAGATGAGGCTGCTCGTCCAGATAGACATGCCCTCGTGTCGGCGCTCGAAAGCCGGCGAATACGTTGAGCAGAGTCGATTTCCCGCAACCGCTCGGCCCGAGCAAAGCGACGAACTCGCCGGCGGCAATGGAAAGAGAAACATCGTCCACGGCAGGATGGCGGCGTTTGCCGAAATCGACTGTGACGCGATCGAGCCTCAAGCGCGGCGTTGAGACATCCCGAGAATTTGCGAGCGCGGGCGCCCCGGAGGCAGTCCCGACCAGACGCTGGGGCGGCAGAGGAGCCGAGAACGCCGCGACCGGAGATCCGTCGCGAGACCCCGTAAAGGCATGCAGGGATTGCTCGTAGACGCCTCGCGCCACCGTGTGTCCTGTCATTGAAAGGGAGTGATCTCGATATTCGAACGAGTACGATTTGCATTCCGCAGGACGAACGAAGAAATTTTCCGATCCTTAGTCGCGGATCGGAAAAGTGCGGGCATGAGGTGCGGTGTGCGCGCCACGATAACGGATGTCGTTCTGATCGCGGCGCGGAGGCGTGTCATGCCGGAACGAAAGGCTTGTTCAATTCGATCACGCGCTCGGCCGGCGGGTACCAGCCCTGCGGCGCATGGCTGTCGTCATGCAGGTAGCAGCGCACGCGGACGAGACGCGACCCGGCCGTGAACGTGAAATGGCGGCTCATCGGCGGGCATGTGACAAACGAGTGGTACTTCGAAAGCTGCGCGCAGTTGACGAAGTTCGTGCCCCACTTCGTCTCGATGTGGCTGCGTCCGCTGACGACCGCGTCCGGATGGGTATGCGTGTGCCCGCCGAGCCAGAGATCGACGGAGCCGGGATGAGCGGCAAGATAGCGTTCGAACTTCTGCGCTTTCGGCTCGTCGTCAACGAAGTAGAGATAGGATGCGCCTTCCGGAACGCCATCGACGCCGTGATAGCGCCCATGCCGGTAGCGTCCGTCCGGATAGCGCGAAACACCCTCGAAATCGCCGGAGGCGACGGTCGTCTCGCGCAACATATGGTGATGGGCGCTGATCACGATCTCGTTCGCGTCGCGCGCCGCTTCCACCTTCTCGACCCACCAGTTCCAAGTTCCGCCCGTCACCGCGCCGGCGGGCGAGCCGCCGCCGAATTCCTGCCGCCCGACCGGGTAGGGGAGATCGTTGCGGTCGCTCATCATCAGGAAGTTGATGTTTCCCACCTTGAACGAATAGCGATCCCACACGCCTTCGACCGGGTAGGGGCGTTTCGCGGGATCGACGCCTGAATGGTCGCGGTGCTCGCCGAGGGGATCGAGCCATTTGCGGAACCACCAGTTGGCGGGCTTGCCGCGGCTCGATGGCGCGTCACCCGGCGAACCGTCGTGATTGCCCGCCACCGGATAGATCTGCTCGCGCCGGTGATGCTTGAGCACGCCGAGCTGGCGCACGACTTCTGCGCCCTGCGCATCGTCGGGCAGATCCCAAAGGCCGGCATTGTCGCCAAGATCGAGTGCGACGTCCCAACGGAACGATGGCCCGCCGAGATCGCCCCCGTCCTCCGATTGCCGAAGCGCGTTGGCGAGGCTTTCCGGATATCCGGCGGGCGGAATGAAACCCATGCCGTTGCGGATGGCCGCGGCGACGGCGCGATCCGTCGCGACGTGCGCATCCGAGAAAACCCAGAGATGAAAAGTCTCGGCTTCGCCGATTGGCGCGCCCGCAGTTTCGCTTGTCATTCGAACCTAAGTCTCCCAACCGTCGCGCAATTCAGAACCCGGCACAACGGGCCCAGCTCGCGCGAAAAGAAATCCGGACGCCCATCCGTCGAGCCTATCCGCCTTGGCCGGTATCGAAACCGAGCGGGCTGAGCCGCGTCAGCGGTGCGCTATCCGACCGAACGTGCAGCAACTCCAGGCAATGGCGCTTGAGCTGGCCGAACTCGGGCGTCGCAACGATCTCGGTCGCGCGCGGCCTTGCGAACGGCACACGAATGACCTCGAGAATGCGACCCGGGCGCGGGCTCATGACGATGATGCGGTCGGCCAGAAAGAGGGCTTCGTCGATATCGTGAGTGACGAACACGACGGTCGTGCGCACACGCGTCCAGATGTCGAGCAACAGCTCCTGCATCTTGATGCGCGTCAGCGCGTCGAGTGCGCCGAACGGCTCGTCCATCAGCAGCAGTCGTGGCTTGTTGACCAGCACGCGCGCGATCTCGACACGCTGCTGCATGCCGCCCGAGAGCTGTTTTGGATAGCGGCCTGCGAAATCCGCAAGGCCGACAAGCTCCAGGATCTCATCCGCCTGCCGGCGACGCTCGACCTTTCCGATACCGCGCATCTTGGGGCCGAACGCGACGTTGTCGCGCGCCGATTTCCAGGGAAACAGCGTGTGATGCTGGAACACGATACCCCGGTCCGGATGCGGACCGGCAACCGGCGCGCCGTCGACATGCAACTTTCCGGCGGATGTCGCGATGTGCCCGGCAAGCGCACCGAGCAAGGTCGACTTGCCGCATCCCGAGGGTCCGATCAAGCAGACGAGTTCGCCGGGCTCGATGGCAAAGCTCACGTCCTGCACCGCTTCGAAGGCCTCGGCTCCGTAGCCGAGACGGATCGAAACGTGCTCGGCCTCGATGCGGCCGAGATCCGTCCGCGCCTGTCTTTCGCGTCCACTCATCGCCGCGTTTCCCCCAACGTATGCCACGGTGTAAGCAGGGCCCCGACCCAGCGGAGCAGCGCGCTCGATCCCATGCCGAGCAATCCGATCAGGATCATTCCGACGATGATGTCGGGGTAGTTCTGGATCGTGTAGGATTCCCACGTGTAGTAGCCGATGCCGAACTGGCCGGAGATCATCTCCGCGGTGACGAGGCAGAACCAGCTCGTGCCCATGCCGATGGCGAGTCCGGTGACGATGCTGGGCGCGGCACCCGGCAGGATCACCTCGCGCAGGATCGCGCTCGGCGTTCCGCCGAGGCTTTTCGCCGACGCGATCAGGCGCGGATCGACGTTTTCCACGCCGTGAATGGTATTGAGCAGGATCGGGAACAGCGCGCCGATGAAGGTGATGTAGATCATCGAAGCTTCGGACGACGGGAACATCAGAACCGCGAGCGGGATCCAGGCCACCGCGGGGATCGGCCTCAGGATTTCGAGCGGTGGCAACAGGAAGTCTCCGGCGCGCCGGGAGCGCCCGATGGCAAGCCCGAGCGCGATGCCGAAGACAGCCGCGATCGAATATCCGGCCGAGACGCGAGCGAGGCTGCTGCTCACGTGATCGAAAAGCTTCGAAGATTGCGCGAGCGCAAGCGCTGCTTCGAGCACGTCCGTCGGCGGCGGAACGTTGGTGAAGGTGACGAGCCCGAGATTGAGCCGGAGCGTCGATGCCGTCTGCCACGCGAGGAGGCAGACGGCGATCGAGGCAGCTCCCAACACCCACCGGACAAAGCCGGTTTCAGTCGATGAAGCCACGTGGCGAACCTCAGTTGCTGGCCAGCACGGCCGCGCGGGCCGCCGGGAAATCCAACACCTTGCCGCCGTTGGCCTTGGCCCAGGCCTCAGCTTGCTCCTTGAGCAGGAAGGCGCTCACTTCGCCAGCGTCGGAACGGACGAACCAAGCCTGTGCACCAAGCAGCTTGATGCCGCTGTTGCGATCCTGCGCATAGACGACGCGGACGGTCTTGCCCTCGGCTTCGATCGCCTTGAGTGCCTTGAGCGCGTTCTCGCCCGAGGCATAGTGGCGAACCAGCGGCTCGTCCTTTACCCAGATCTGAGCGACGCGCTTGAAGTCCTTGATCTCCTCGCCGCTGAGCGCGTCCTTGGCCTTGAGCGGAAGCTGATCGTAAGCCTTGAGACCTGCTTCATAGTCGCGGCCCGAAGCCTTGAACGCCTCCTTGATGAAGCGATCCTGGACGAAGCTGTCGATGTCGATGCCCTGATCGGCCTTCTTCAAAAGCTTCAGCGTCTCGATCGAGGTGCCGACGGCCTGGCGATATTCCGGCTTCCACGTGAGATCACGCGTCTGCAGGCCGAGCGGACCGTGGAACAGATAGTTCACTTCCGCTTCGACGCCGGTCGTCTTGGCGATCAGCTCGCTGAACTTCTCCGGCTCCTCCGCGATGAGGCGGTCGGCTTCGAGCGCGGCCTGAAGATAGGCGACGACGATCTCCGGATACTTCTCCGCATAGGCGGCATCGACGAGCGCGCCGTGGAACGTCGGCCCATTGGCCTGCGATCCGTCGTAGATCTTGCGCGCGAACCCACGCCAGGGGAACAGCTCTGCGAACGGCACGAAGTCGGCGTGCGCGTCGATTTGGTTGGATTGCAGCGCCGAGCCGGCGACCTCAGGCGTCTGGGCGATGATCTTGACGTCCGTGTCCGCGTCCCAGCCCTGCGCCTTGATCGCGCGTAGGAGAAGGCCGTGCGAAGTCGAGGCGAACGGCACCGAGATCGTCTTGCCCTTGAGTTCGGACAGCGACTGCACCGGCGACGACGACGGCACGACGATGCCGTTGCCGGATCCCTTCACGCTGCCTTGCAGCACCGTGACGAAGATGCTCTTCCGGCCTGCCTTCTCGTGCGCCACGCCATTGAGCGAGCCCGGGAAGTCGGCCATCACGCCGAAATCCACCTTACCGGCGATCTGGTCGTTGGTGATGGCGGCGCCGGTGGTGAAATTGCGCCACTGGATGTCGTAGGTGACGTCCTTGTACTTGCCGTCCTTCGGCAAATACTTTTCGAGCAGCTTTTGCTCGCGGATGATCAGGCCGCCGGTGGCGGTGTTGATGGTGGTATCCTGGGTGCCAACGGCCACCCGGATGGTTTCGGCGGCGCTTGCGGCCGTGGCGAGGCTGCTCGCCGTGAGCAGCAGCGCTGACAAGAGCGTTTTGAGACGCATTTTTGATCCCTCGTGCAAAGTCCGGTTCAACTGTCCCGCCACGCGCACTTGGGAGCGGCCCGAGTGCAGAAGAACTTGCGGTAGATCAAACTCTGCCGAGGGCCATGCGCCCCATGAAGCAATTAGTTTACATGCCTATTAGACTGATTTTTCATATGTTTTTCTGAATAAGCTTTTCGTTTTTCAAGCTCAGGGCCGCGGCCTGCATGGCGCTGGAGTGTGAATTTCGAGATTTGCCAGAGGCGTACCTGCCGACTGCTCGAGCCGGATATCAAGCGCGGGCGCGCAACGAGCCTCGCGATCCCTTGGCAGAGATCGCGACAGAAGCAGCGCTAAGATTGGAGAGGAGAGGCGGGCGCCGAATAGGCCGAATAGACTGGGCCGATCAATTGGAAATTGGAGCGGGTGATGGGAATCGAACCCACGTATTCAGCTTGGAAGGCTGCTGCTCTACCATTGAGCTACACCCGCGACCGGGAAAGCATGGGTTTCTAGCCGATTTGACGGCCATGTCCAACGGACAATTTAGGAACAAACGGTCAACCCAAGAGAGCGGTGTCGCATCCGTCGCAAGGGGTGCGGCACGTAATTTCGGCCCTCCGGACGCCCTCTAGCCCGCAGGAAAAGGGCTACAAGCTTCGAGCACACCTCCTGCGCTATGGAGTCTCCATCATTCAAGGAGACGGCGATGCGAATTGGCCAGGGGATCAATCTCGAACTCAAAACCTTCGATCAGCCGTTGCAGCGGGGAAAGGCGGACGCATCCGCCTTCGAGGCAAGCTTGCTGGCCGAAGAAGGGGCGTCCGCCCGCAGCGAAGGCACGCCCTCCCGCGGCCGATCCACCATTTTGGTCTCCCAGCAGAGCCGGGACGATATGCGCGCAGCCAATGAGGCCGTTGCCCGGGAGTTTCTGGAATGGGCCCAGATGACCCCCGAGGAAAAATTGCGCGCGCAGATCTTGAAGTCCAAGGATCTCGATGAAGAGAGCCTGAAGGCCCTGCCGCCGGAAGAGCGCGAAGCGATCGAAACCGAGATCCGCGAGGCCGTTAAGCAAGCCTTCGGCGTCGACGAAACATCCGTGGTTCTTTCCAAAAAGGCCGAAAACGAGGTGGCGGCTGGCCTCTAGTTCGACCCAAAATCACTTTTCATGTCGAATCTTATGGTCAATAAAAAGATATCTACAGCCCGCTCTCATCGGATCTTAACGGATTGCAACTATCTCTATCCGCCATAACATAAATATTGGTCGGCGTAGCAGATGGTATCAGTAAAGTCGTTCATCTCGGCGGGCGCATCAACCAGCCAGGTCCTGTCGGATTTGTCCGCGAAGATCGAAGCGGCGGCCATCAAGCCTGATCTCGCCTGCATCTTTTACGATGCCGATCACGACGACCAGGAGATCTTCCGCTCTCTCAAGCTCCGCTTTCCGGAAGCCGCTTTCTTGGGCGGTACGTCGTGTGGCGGCGCCATGAGCGAAGCCGGCCTCGGCGGCGCGGGTTCCATCGGCGTGCTGCTGATCGAGGATCACGACGGCGACTATGGCGTCGCCTCCGTCAAGCTCACCGGCGATGTTGAGGACTGTGCCGAGCGCGCTCTTCACGCCGCGCTCGATGACGCGGGATGTGCTGGAGAGCTTCCGGAACTGATCTGGATCTATCAGGCGCCCGGCCAGGAAGAAGCTGTCATAGCGGGCCTTCGTCGCGTTGTCGGTGATCGCTGCCCGATCATTGGCGGCAGCGCCGCCGACAATGCTGTTGCCGGAAAGTGGCGCCAGCTCGGGCCGGACGGTGTGATCGCCGACGGTCTGGTCGTGGGGGTACTGTTCTCGTCGGGCGGCATCGGCTTCGCGTTCCAGGGCGGTTACGAGCCGAGCGGCCCGAGCGGCGTCGTCACCAAGGTTGGCTACGGAGCAGCCGGCGATAGCGGCATCGTCACGCAGTCGCGCGGGCGGGAGATCATCTCGATCGACGGAGAACCGGCCGCCGAAGTCTACAACCGCTGGCTCGGCGGACGTTTGTCGGAAAAGCTGGGCAAAAGCGGAAGCATCCTGACCGACACGACCATGCATCCGCTCGGCATCGATGCCGGCAAGATCGAGGACGTGACTTACTTTCTCGTCGTGCATCCCAATCAGGTCACCGACACCGGCACGCTGTCCACCTTCGCCGATATCGAAGAGGGAACGCGCCTGTACAGCATGCGCGGCGACAAGACCCGGCTCGTCGAGCGAGCGGGTAAGGTCGCAACCGCTGCGGCAGCGGGAATACCGGGCGGTCTCGAAAACCTCGCCGGCGGTCTCGTCGTCTATTGCGCCGGCTGCAAGCTCGCTATTGACGAGCAGATGGACAAAGTCTCGAAGGCGATTACCGATAGCTTCGAGGGCATGCCGTTCATCGGCTGTTTCACCTTCGGCGAGCAAGGCCTCGTGCTCGACCGCAATGCGCACGGCAATCTGATGATTTCCGCCATTGCTTTTGGTCGGTAGGCACCCATGGAGGGATCGGAGGAGCTGCGCGAGACGCTGGTCGGTATGCGGCGCGAGCTTGACATGCTCCAGACCGAGACTGCGCACGCCAACGTGCTGCTCAGGGCCCTCGATGCGCTGCTGTGCGTAGACGGCGATGCCGATCCGTTCGCGGGCGTTTTTTCCGATCTGTTGCCGATCTTCAAGGCCTCTCACGCCATCGTCCTGATTCAGGAAGACAACGACGAAAGCCTGTTGGAGTGTGCGGCTTCCAACGCCCCCGCCCTGGTCGGGTCACGCTGGAAATCGAGCAGCCTCATCGCCAAGGTACTGAGCGGGCGCATCGTCACCACGCTCTCGACCGAAGGAACCGAGGATTGGCCCCCCGAGGCCGATGCCTGCCTCGAAAGAACGCAGTCCGCGCTTTATCTGCCGCTCGCCGTCCGCGATCGCCGCGGCCTTCTCATGTTGCTCCGCACGCACGGTTGCGCCGGCTTCGACCGGTCGCATGTCACGCTCGCGCGTAAATTCTCGGTCTTGGCCTCGCACGCGTTCGCAGCGCGCAACGCGCATCAAACCGAGGCTGAAAGCACCCGCCTGAAGCATCTCGCGGATCAGCTGAGAGTAAGCCAGGAGGCGCTGGCGTTCCGTGCCAACCACGATCAGTTGACGGGGCTGCCGAACCGGGCCCGCATCCAGGAGCTGGTCGACGAAGCCCTTGCCCGCAAAAGACCTGGCGAGAAGCTGGCTCTCGCTTTCATCGACCTCGATGATTTCAAGCGGGTCAACGATTTCCACGGCCACGCCGCAGGCGATGCCCTGCTGAAGGGCGTTGCCGACAGGATCCGCGCTGAGGTCAGAAAAACCGATGTTCTGGGCCGCATCAGCGGCGACGAGTTCGTCATTGTCCTCGATCCGTTCGACGAGGAAGAAGAGATCGTCGCGCTCGTCGGCCGCATCCGCGACAGGCTTCAGGCTCCGTTCGAGATCGAAGGTTTCGCGGTTGACGGAACAGGCTCCATCGGCGTCGCTTTCTTTCCCGCGCACGGCCGTGACTACGAAACCCTTCGCCGCAATGCCGATACCGCGATGTATCAGGCCAAGCTGGCTTCGAAAGGCAGCGTCGAATTTTTCAGCCAGGAGCTCGGCCGCAAATTGGCCGACAGGATTTCACTCGAGCGGCGCTTGAGAGCAGCCTTTGACGACCGCGAGTTCAAATGCGTCCTGCAGGCGAAGGTCGACATCCACACGAGAGAGATCGTTGGCTTCGAAGCCTTGGTCCGCTGGGTCGACCGGCACGGCGTCGTTCACGCGCCAGGCTACTTCCTGAAGTCGGCCAATGAACTCGGCTTGCTCGATGGCATCGCCAATATCGTGCTCGACGAGTTGATCGCCAAGCTGCCGAGCCTGGACGCCTGCTTCGGCGACGGCTTGAGGTACAGCATCAATGTCTCGCCCGCCCAAGCCGCTAAGCCGGTCTTCATGAGGGCGCTCGCCGAGAAGATCTCCGCGACCGGCCGCACCCGCAATTTCATGCTGGAGCTCACGGAGGAATCTCTCTTGGCGGCTGGCGTGTTCCAGTCGGAAATCCTGCCGTTGCTCCGCGAGAAGGGGATCGGCATCTCGATCGACGATTTCGGAACCGGGTATTCCTCATTGTCGACGTTGGCCGACATCACCGCCGACGAGCTGAAATTCGATCGATCGTTCATTCGGGCGATCCACCAGCGTCCGCGCAGCCAGAGCATTCTGCGTGCCGTCGAATCCTTGAGTGCCGCGCTCGGCATCGATCTCGTGGCCGAAGGCATCGAGACCGATTTGGAGAACGACTACTTGAAGAACAAAACCCGGATACGGGTCGGCCAGGGCTACCTGTTCCACGCGCCGCAGTTCATCGACGACATCATTGCCGAGCACGCGACGCTCGTGAGTGTTGCCGAGCCTGACAGCGAGCACCGCGCGACGGGTGTCCTTCGCTAGAGGGGCGTTTCCGTCTCGCGGCAGACGTTAGCGAGCCGATGAATCGGCCCAGGTGATGCCGATCTTCTCGCGCCATCCAAAACGGACGATGTGATCCTCGACGATGTGCTTGATGCGCTCGAGATCCGGAGCGGCTCCTGCCTCGCATCGTACGAGCAACTCGTCTCCGGTTGCGGTCATCAGGCAAAGCCCGGGCTGGAAATCGACCCGTCCTTGCGTCTCGTCGTATTCGGCCGTGGTCTTGTGCGCGAAGTGTTTGCAGAGCTGCACGAGATAGCGGCTCGCCTTCTCGGAGGTCACGCGGGCTTCGGCCGAATACATGCATCAGTCTCCGAGGTTTGAGAATCTTGTGCCTGACAAAGAGAGAACGGCCAACCTTTTAAGCTGGCCGTTCTCTGAAGTGCAACCGCCTGGCAGCTCGTTGACAGGGCCAGGTGGAAGCCCTTGTTCGATCAGGGCACGATTAGAACTCGACCTTGCCCGACAGCAGGAATGTTCTGCCTTGGTTCGCGATCGGCACCAGCGAACCGCCGAAAGCGTTGGCCCGGTCGATGTAGTAGGTGTCGAACACGTTGAGAACATCCGCCCGCAAAGTCAGGCTCGGCGCGAAGTTCGGAACCCACTGGGCATAGACGTTGTGCACGTCATAGCCTTCCAGCACGCCGATCACCCCGCCAGGCCCCGGGAAATTCTCGAGCTCGTCGTAGTCGAATACGAATTGCGACAGGAAGCCGACGGCAAATCCGGTGCGCTCGAATTCGTAGTGACCGAAGATCTTGAGCTGATCGCCGACCGGCGTGCCGTAGTACCAGGCCGTCGGCGACAGTGGACCGCCATCGAATTCGGTGACGGCATGGATGTAGTTCGCCCCGATCGTGCCCGACCGCCAGGAATATCTGGCCGACACGTCGACGCCGCGGGTTTCGATATCGCCGTCGTTCACGACCACGGTGCAGCTCGGGCAGACCGGATCGGTGATGCGCGTGTTGAAGTAGCTGGCCTCGATCAGGAGGCCGCTTTCCTCGAAGGCGAGGCCAGCCTTGTAGCTCTCCGATTTTTGGGGATCGAGCCCGGGATCGTAGGAAGCCGGGTTGTTCGGTCGGAGCAGGATCGCCTCATAGAGCGGAATGCCGCCGAAGCTGTAGCCATAGGAGGCTTTGGCCGTTAGCTGCCGCGTAAGGTCGTACTCGAGCGAGATGTTCGGGCTGACGCCGCTCGTATCGTGCTCGCTGCCGTCTGCCGCCTCCAGCCGGTTGGCATCCGCGCGCAGACCGGTTGAGACCCGCAGGTGCTCGATCGGCTCGAAGCGATACTGCGCATAGGCGCCGAAGTTCGTCAGCGTCTCGCCGAAGCTTCCCGCGAAATTCGGGTGCATGTCGGCCGGATGCACGGTGTGCGTCTCGTCGCGGTAGAAATCGACGCCGGTGGTCAGCTTGCCGGGCCCGACAACGAAGGTGTTCTGCACCTTGCCGCCGATGCTCTCGATGTCGACCACGCCGTACGCCGTGCAGCCGAAGCTGGCCACGGCGACGCCGCAGACGCCAGCCGGGCGATGCCGGTCGAGGCGGGTATCGTTCGAGTAGAACGAGACTTCCGGATCGTACCAGGCGGTCGGTTTGGTCGAAGTGTACTTGAAGGTGAAGGTGTCGCGCTCCGTTTCGGCGTACGCCGGCGCAAAGCCTGGGTGCAGCACGCTGAGGTTGGTCCGGAACGGCCGAAGCCCTTCGTCGCTGACATGCTCGCCCGACACTGCAAAGCGATGGCCTTCCGGAGACTCGTAGGCCAGCTTTCCGAGATAGTTGACGAGGTCGACGTCGGTCGCCGCCACCGTGTTTCCGTGGCCATCTTCGTAGGAATTGCCGTCCGCTCCCGACGCGTAGCCCAGGATCTCGAACCCGTTGCTTTTGCCATAGGCCGAGCCCGATTTCTTGAAGGTGCTGGAGTTGGTGTCGTAGGAGAGCGCGGCGAACCCGCCGAGCTTCTGGCCGTCCTTGAGCAGGTCCGAGACGTCCTTCGTCGTGTAGCGGATCGCGCCGCCGAGCGCGTTCGGGCCGGCATCCGCGCTTGCCGCGCCGGCATCGATCGCGACGCCCTTGAGCATGGAGGGGTCGATCACGTTGTTACCGTTGTGATGGAAACCGTTGCGCTGGGCTTGCCGTGCGCCGTCGATCTGCACGTTGAGCATCGTCTCTTCGATGCCGTGCACATAGACCTTCGTGCTGGCCTGCGTCGTTCCGCCGGCGGTCACGGCCGTTTGGCTCGAATACAGGTTCTGGATGGTCTGCGGCTGCGTCCGGTCGAGATCCTTCGACGTGATCGTCACGTCGGCGCCCTTGCCGAGCGGCCCCTTCACGGTGCTCTCGTTTGAGGGGTCGGCTGCCGCCGTCTCCGCTTCAGCGGCCGCGGGTGCGGAAGCGGGCGCCTTGTACGCCTTCTTCTTCTTGGCCTTGGAGGGTTGCGCGGCCTCGACCGTGATCGGCGGCAGGGCATCCGAGCTCTTCTCGGAAGCCGTCTGCGCGTGCGCGAGGCCCGGAGCGGCCAGGATCAGCGCCGTGATAGACAATCCGCAGCCCATGGCCCCCCGGCCGGCTGCAAACAACACACGTCCAACTTTGATCATTCCCAATCCCCCAAAGATCCCAGTCAGAATGCATAACCTTGACTGTTACATTCAAGTTTATAAGCTGGAAGCCGGGGAGAGCCACCCGCTTGGCCTTTGCGTGATCGCCAAAGACATATGCCGAAGCGGCACTCTGGGACGCGAGGCATGAGAAACCGGCCGGGATCTGCATACGACTGTCCGGGGGGCGGCGCGCACGGAGTAGGCGCGGCGAGTTCGGGGGACCACGAACCATGAGCAACATCGCGGGCGCCTGCAAGGCATCCGACAGGCCGCGGGTGAGCTGCGCCGAAATATCCGATCAGATGCGGTGCGCCGGCAGTGACCACACTTTCATCCGGCCGGATCTCGCGCCGTCGGATTCCGCGATCGAGGGGCGTTTCCTGCTGTGCCGGCTCAAATCCGGCATCGTCCTGCACGCGACCGAGATCCGTGATCTGCACGAGATGACGACCCAGCTTGTGGCGGGGCCAGACCTCACCTTTTTTGTCGTCCTCGATGGGCTCGTCGATTTCTCCATCGGCGATCGCCGCTTTATCGCGGCAGATCGGCGCAATCCGCGCACGAGTGCCGCGGATTGCGCGGCCCTCATGCTGACGGAAAACGAACTCATGACGCGCCGCGCGCACAAGGGCGATCGCACGCGAAAAGTCACAGTGTCCGTCGACGGACAATGGCTCGACGACATGACGGCAGGCACCGCCGGGCATCGGCTGCGCCAGTTCACGACATCGCATTTGTCACACGCGGCCTGGCAGGCCTCTCCGCGGCTTCTCGCGCTCGCAGAGCAGATCCTCAATCCCCCGGACCTCTGCACTGTTTTGCGAGACATGTACGTCGAAAGCCGCAGTATCGAGATGGTGGCGGAAGCGGTGACCACGCTGCGTGGCGATGCGCCGGACCCGATATCGGAAGGGCTTCACACCCGCGAGGCTCACAAGGCCCGTGCCGCACGCGACTACATCGAGGCGAACCTCGGCAAAGCCTTGTGCCTGACGGAGATCGCGAAAGAGGTGGGCGTGAGTCCAACGTCGCTGCAAAGACGCTTCAAGGCCGCCTACGGGACGACGGTCGTCGATTTCCTGCGCGCTCGCAAGTTGGAGCAGGCGCGCGATGCGCTGGAACGGGATGGCGTCAGCATCGGCGAGGCCGCCTATCTGGCGGGTTATTCGAACCCAGCCAATTTTACCACCGCCTTCCGCCGCGCATTTGGTATGCCGCCGCGAACCGTAAGGCGCTAAGCCGTGAGCGCAGCCGCGGCAGACATATAACCGCGCGGCCTGATCGCAACCATGAAGGAAGAGTGGCGCTCATCGAAAGGTGGCGCCAAAACGACTTTGGATAGAGCACGCCACGAAAAGGAGCACGCAACGTGATCGGTACAATCCAGCGCCGGACCTGGACGAACGAACGAGGCATCAGCGCGCTTCTCGCGGCGGCAACTCTGATCGGGCTGCTCGTGCTCGCTGTGGGAAGCGCGCCTGCGCGCGCGGAACCGATTGTCGTCGAGCACGCGCAAGGCGAAACGACCTTGGCCGCCATCCCGAAGCGCGTTCTCGTCCTCGATTTCGCCTCTCTCGAAACGCTCGATGCCATCGGCGTCGAAGTGACCGGCGTCGTCGGCGCGCTGCTGCCCGAGCACCTTTCGAAATACAAGGCCGACGCTTACGTCAAGATCGGAACCTTGTTCGAGCCCGACTACGAGGCAATTCACGCCGCCAAGCCGGATCTCATCATCGTCTCGGCCCGCTCGGCGCCGAAATATGGCGAGTTGTCGAAAATCGCGCCGGCCATCGATCTGTCGACCAACGACAACGATCATTTGCAAAGCTCGATCGAGCGCGCGAAAACGCTCGGCCGCATTTTCGGCAAGGAGGCGGAGGTCGAAGCGCTCGTGGCAAAGCTCGAAGCCGCGATTGCCGGCGTGCGCAAGCAGTCCGAGAATGCTGGCAAGGGGCTGATCATCCTCACCACCGGCGGCAAGATGAGCGCTTACGGACCGAGCTCCCGCTTCGGTGCGCTGCACCGTGATTTCGGCATTCCGCCCGCTGTCGAAGGCTTGGACACTGCCATCCACGGCCAGGGCGTTTCGTTCGAGCTGATCCTGAAGTCCAACCCGGATTGGCTGTTCGTCGTCGATCGCGATGTCGCGGTGGGGCGCGGCGGACAACCCGCCGCAGAGCTTCTCGACAACCCTCTCGTGGCCCGCACGGCCGCATGGCAGAAGGGGCAGGTCGTCTATCTCGATCCCGTGCGCTGGTATCTCGTCGGCGGCGGACTGATCTCGCTCCAGGCTTGCGCCGATCAGATTGCCGCGGCATTCCAGGGCAAGCGCTAAACCGCGGTCATCCCGTTCACGCCTCTTCGCACGGAGGCATCTGCAGCAAAGGTCTCGATGCTACCTCTGGCCCTCGGTATCGCAGTCGTCCTGATCCTCGCGATCACGAGCCTGTTTGTCGGCGTCAGCGACGTCTCGCTCGGCTCACTTCTGGCGTCCGGCTGGAACGATGGCCCGATGCAGGTTCTGCTGGTCAGCCGGGTGCCGCGCACGCTGGCGCTCATTCTGGCCGGCACCGCAATGGCGGTTTCGGGCACGCTGATGCAGATGCTGGCGCGCAATCGCTTCGCCGAGCCTTCGACGGTCGGCACCGTCGAAGCCGCAAAGCTCGGCTTCCTCGCCGTCCTCGTGGTCGCGCCGGGCGCCTCCGTTCCCGTGAAGCTCGTCGTCGCGTCCGGCTTCGCGCTCGCAAGCACGGCGATCTTTCTGCGTATCCTCCGTCAGCTTCCGATCCACGCGACATTGATCGTTCCGTTGATCGGCATTCTGCTCGGCGGCGTCATCAACGCGATCGCGACCTTCATCGCCTATCGCTTCGACCTCATGCAATCGCTGGCCTCCTGGAGCACGGGCGACTTCTCGATGATCCTCGAAGGGCGTTACGAACTGCTCTGGATCGGTCTTGCGCTGACGGTACTGGCCTATGTCATGGCGGATCGCTTTACCGTTGCGGGCATGGGGCGGGATTTCACGGTCAATCTCGGCCTCGACTATCGCGCCGTCGTCTCCCTCGGCCTGATCATCGTCTCGATCGTCACTGCGGTGATCGTCGTAACGGTTGGCATGATCCCGTTTCTCGGTCTCGTGGTGCCGAACCTCGTGAGCTTGACGCTCGGAGACAACGTGCGCCGCACTGTGCCGTGGGTGGCGCTCGTCGGCGCCGGCCTTGTGCTTGCCTGCGATATCGCGGGGAGGATCGTGAATTACCCCTACGAAATCCCGATTGGAACCATGCTCGGCGTCGTCGGCAGCGGCCTCTTCCTCTATCTCCTCCTGCGCAAAAATGCTCGCCTCGCTTGATCCGTCCCAGCCGCGCCCTCTGAGAGCGATCGCCGTGCTCGCGGCGATTGCGGTCGCCGTCGCCGTGGCGTTCATGACGATCGGCGCGAACGGGCAGTGGGATTTCGTACTGTCGTTTCGGGGCAGCAAGCTCGCCGCCATGGCGCTCGTTGGCTATGCGATCGCCGTTTCGACCGTGCTGTTTCAGACCATCACCGCCAATCGCATTCTGACGCCCGCCATCATGGGGCTCGACTCACTCTTCATCTTGATCCAGACGAGCCTCGTGTTCGCGCTGGGAAGTGGCCGCGTCGCGCTGATTGCGCCGCAAGCGATGTTCCTGGTCCACTGCGCCGCGATGATCGGCTTCTCGTGGCTGCTCTATCGCACGCTGTTCTCCGGACGCCTGCAAAGCCTCCATCTCGTCATGTTGGTGGGGCTCGTCCTGGGCGTGCTGTTCCGCAGTCTCGCGACGCTGATGCAGCGGATCATGTCGCCGAACGAGTTCATCGTGCTGCAGGATCGCCTGTTCGCGAACTTCAACGCGGTGAACACCGACGTGCTTTTGATATCGGCCGTCGCGGTTGCGGCCGCCACGATGCTGGGTTGGCGCAGCTTGCGGACGTTCGATGTGCTGGCGCTGGGCCGTGATGCCGCAATAAGCCTCGGCGTCGACTACAAAGCGACCGTCACGCTCGTTCTCATCATCGTGGCGGTATTGGTGTCGGTCTCGACGGCGCTCGTGGGTCCGGTCACGTTCTTCGGCCTGCTGGTTGCGAGCCTCGCCTATCGGATCGCCGGTTCATCGAAGCATATCCACGTGCTGCCGGTTGCCGTGCTGCTGGCGATCACCGCGCTCATCGGCGGTCAGCTCGTGCTCGAGCGGGTGTTCGCTCTGAACACGGCCCTCAGCATCATCATCGAGTTTGCCGGCGGTATTGCCTTCATCATCCTGACCCTGAGAAGTGCCCGATGATCGTCACGACGAACCTCACGAAAACCTACGGCAGCGCGGTCGTCGTGAACGACGTCTCGCTCAAACTGCCGCGTGGCGGCGTCACTTCGATCATTGGGTCGAACGGCGCCGGAAAGTCGACGCTCCTGGCGCTCGCGAGCAGGCTTTTACCCGCGACCTCGGGCTCCGTCACGATCGACGGCCTCGATGTGACGACCACTCCCGGCGACATGCTCGCACGCCGCCTGTCGATCCTGCGTCAGGACAACCACATCGCCGCGCGCCTCACCATCCGCGACCTGGTGGCATTCGGCCGCTATCCCCACTCCAAGGGGCGGATGACGGCCGACGACGAGAAAATGGTTTCCGACGCGATCCGCTACCTCGGCCTTGAAGCGCTCTCGGATCGCTTTTTGGATGAGATTTCGGGCGGCCAGCGCCAGCGCGCCTTCGTCGCCATGGTCCTCGCCCAGGACACGGATTACGTGCTGCTCGACGAGCCGCTGAACAATCTCGACATGAAGCACGCCGTCTCGATGATGAAGCTGATCCGCCGGATCGCCGACGAGCTGAGTAAGACGTTCGTGCTCGTCCTTCACGACATCAACTTCGCGTCGATCTACTCCGACCACATCGTGGCCATGCGCGAGGGAACCGTGGTGCGTCAGGGCACGCCTCGCGAGATCGTTCGAAGCGATGTTTTGAACCAGATTTTCGGCATCGACATCGCGATCCACGAAATCGACGGACACCGCATCGGCCTGTATTACGTCTGATGCTCTCTAAGGCACCAGCCCACTACTTAGGGTAAACTTGACTAATATGGTAAACTATAGCAAGCTGCCTTCTTCGGGGGAGGGCGGCCATCGAGACGGCTCGGCATCTGGGTTCAAGCCATCCCCGGACGCGCAGATCAGGTCTGTGCTTGTAAGGGTGTCAGATGCAGAGCGAAGCAGCCGGTAAGCCGGAGATACCGCAAAACGTATTCGTCGGGTCCTTCGACGGTCACAGCTGCTGGCCGGACAGCGAAGTTTACGACGTATGGCCGAAGTTCATCATCAATTTCTATCTCGAGGGCAGGCAGCGCTTCGTGATCGACAACATCGCTTTCAAGGGCGATGCCGGGCACGGTGCGGAGAGCCGTCCGCAGGTGCTGATGGTCAACATCAAGCAATACTCGAAGCTTTATTTCGTCGAGAGCGATGCGCCCAATACGCGCTTGAGAAAAGTGATGACCTCGGCGCCGTTGCCTTGGCTCGAGCGCGAGATGGGCATGCCGGCCGATCGCTCGCCCGCGCTCGAGGATTTCTTTTCCAGGCACCTCAGCCATTTCGCTTTCGAGCCAAGCCGCGAGTTGATCGAATTGGCCGAGCAAATCAGCCATCCGCCTGCCAATTTGAAAGGTGAGATGCGAACCCTCTACAACAAATCGCGCGGTATCGAGATCATGCGATTGTCCTGCGCGGCGCTGGTTGCGAGTGCTGAGGAGGCCGAGCATAGGCCCTTGGTGATGAGCGCGCGCCAAAGCGAACGGGTTCGGGACTACATCCTCGCCAACCTTTCGAATAACCTGACGATCGAAACCATTGCCCGCGAAACCGGCGCGAGCGCGTCCTCGGTGCAGCGCCACTTCAAGCAGCGGTTCGGGATGACCGTATTCGATTTCATCCGGCGCAAACGCCTCGATGCCGCGCGCGACGCGCTCGAGCGCGAGGGCGTGACGGTCATGCAGGCGGCCTGGATCGCCGGCTACCTCAGCCCATCGAGCTTCATAACCGCCTTCAAGAAAACCTACGGCGCGCCTCCCGGTTTGATGCGGGCATAGCTTTCAGGATCAACGCGAATGTGGTCGCGCCAGCCCGCGTGAAGTATGGCGCGTTGCGCGTCCCTGTGGCGCGCCGGGACGATCCACATCAGTCTCAGGTGCCTCGAAATATTAGAATAGATCGAGAGTAACGGCCTGACATTGTTGAGAAACGGCAAATAGGTTCTCGCCAGCGTCAGCCCCCCGGATTCAACTTTATTTCTCGATTTTCCAGCGCGATGTCTACCGCAGGGTTCGCGCACGAACGCTGTTGGTCGGGTGCGCGAAGGGGATGAATGTTGGGGGAATTAGAGTGACATCAAGCCTTCTCTCGGCCGCGTGGAACCGCGGTCAAACGCGTGTGCGCCACACCGAAACACTTCTGTCGGCCGCATCGGCCGCGGCTCTCCTGCTGGCCATGACAACGGCGTCGGCACTGGCCCAGCAGCAGAGCGCAACTCAGGAAGAGCTGCCGCCGCTTGTCGTCGAAGGGCAATCTTCGAAGAAGTCGACGAAGAAGGCGCAAGCGAAGGCCAAGACGTCTCCTACGCCGCAGTCCTACGCTGCGCCACTCGCGGTCCAGCCGGGCTCATCGTCGGGTATCGAGAAGGCCAACGGCCCGGTGAATGGATACGTCGCCAAGCAGACGGCAACGGGAACCAAGACCGACACGCCGATCGCTAAGGTGCCCCAATCGATTGCGGTCGTGCCGAAGGATCAGATGGAGGACCAGCGGGTCGGCTCCGTCGCCGAGGCGCTACGCTACACGCCGGGCGTCTTCACGGACTATCGCGGTGCGTCCAACCTCAAGGACGAGATGTTTGTTCGCGGCTTCTACTATGTCCCGCGTTATCTCGACGGAACGTACCTCGCGGGCGATCTCTCCTACGCCAAGATCGACCCCTATCTCTTGGAACGCATCGAGCTGCTGTCTGGTCCGTCGTCGGTTCTCTATGGCCAGGGCAATCCGGGCGGCATCGTCAACATGGTGAGCAAGAAGCCGACGCTCGTTCCCCTGCATGAAGTGCAGCTGACCTTCGGCAGCGACAAGCAACTCGGCCTCGCGTTCGATATCAGCGACAAGGTGGCGGGAAGCAATCAGCTTTCCTACCGGGTGACCGGCTCCGGCTTTGGCCGCGATCTGCAGGAGGATTTCGCCGAACAGCGTTCCTACGCGATTGCGCCGTCTTTGATGTGGCGGCCGGACACGAGCACCGAGCTTACGCTTCACGGCGGTTATCAGAATGAGCCCGACATGGGTTTCCGGAACTTCCTTGATGCAGCCGGCACGCTTACGCCTATTTCGGGCTACGGGTATATTCCGCGTAGCTTCTTCGTTTCCGATCCCAATTTCGAAAAGGCGGAGCGCGAGCAGTACTGGGGCGGATACGAGTTCGAGCATGCCTTCAGCGATACCCTCACGGTCCGCCAGAACGTGCGGCTCCATCACGTTGACCACGAACATCACACACTGACCTACGGAAGCCTCTCCGGTACTTCCATCAGCCGCAGGGCGAGCGGCGGAACGGAATCCTGGGATACCGTCTCTATCGACAATCAAGTGCAGGCGAAGGTCCAGACTGGCATCGCGAAACATACGCTGCTCGCGGGTCTCGACTATCTTCATCGCACCCGTGACTACCAGTGGGGCTACGGCGCGGCGACTTCAATCGACCTGGCCAATCCTCAATATGGCCACGGCCCAATTACACTGAGCCCGGATTCCGATCAGAAGCTCGAAGCGGAGCAGACCGGTGTCTACGTTCAGGATCAGATCGACATCGGTCGGTTCAGCTTCACGGCTGGCGCGCGTTATGATTGGGCGAGCACCGACATCGACGACAAAATCGGCACCAACGATCAATCGTACGATGATACCGCATTCACATGGCGCGTCGGGGCGCTTTACACCTTCGACAACGGTCTTGCGCCGTATGTGAGCTACGCAACGTCGTTCGACCCGTCGCTCTCTCTGCCACCCGCTGGTGTCAGCGCGTTCGATCCAACGACGGCGGAGCAATATGAGATTGGGGTGAAATACGCGCCGAAGGGAACCAGTACCCTGCTTACGGCCGCCTATTACGATCTCACGCAGGAAAACGTCGTGATGACCGACTATTCGGGGGGCTGGCCGGGCGTAAATCGACAGGTGGGTGAGATCCACAACAAGGGCATCGAGCTATCGGCGCGAACAGACATCACCCAGAACCTGTCTCTGATCGCGAGCTATGCGCACATCAAATCGGAGATCACCGATACCGTATCTGCCAGCGAGCTCGGCAAGATGCCCGCACGCATTCCGAAAGACCAGGCTGCGCTCTGGACTAAGTACAGCTTCTCGGATGCCGTCTTCCTGCGCGGTACGACGATCGGAGCTGGTGCGCGCTACGTCGGCCAGAGCTGGGGCAACAATGCAAATACCTTCGAGGTCCCCGATGTCACTTTGTTCGATGCGATGGTGAAGTACGACTTCGGCGCCCTCGATCACAACTGGGACGGCCTGGAGCTGCAGCTTAACGTCAAGAACATTGCAGACGAGACATATGTGGCGTCCTGCGCAAGCGCTTATGCCTGCTTCTACGGCGAAGGCCGCGTCGTAACGGGAACCCTGACCTACCGATGGTAACGAGACGATCAGGATCAACGGCCCGAGTGCTCGGGCCGTTGCTTTTTGCGATTGTGATGGGCGTGGCTCCGTCTGTCGTGGCGGAGCCGCGCAACCAGATCGTGGCGGAGCCGCGCAACCAAATCGTGGCGGAGCCGCGCAACCAAATCGTGGCGGAGCCAAGCGCGTTAGCCCCGGCAGAGGCGCACGCTTTAGAGCCTGCGAAGTCTGCCACAGGCACTGTCGCTGCCGGACAGGCGGCCGATTTCGAAGTCGTCGTTCACGAAGGCGATTTCGTGCAAGGACGCGTCGAAAGCCCAGCTGGGGCAATCGCGCTCGATCTCGTGGGCGACACGGGCGCACACATTCGCCGGCTCGCAAGTCCCGGTGCTTCGGACCAGGACTTCATGTTCGTGCCGGCAACGCAAGGTACGGCGCGCCTGCGCCTTAGCGCTGAGGGCGCGGCTCAGCCCTACACGTTGACGATCACGCGGATCCTTGCACGGGCTGCACAGGTCCCGCCCGCGCCAAGCTATCTAAGTCCGCGGATCGCGAAGCTGGCCCAGCAGGTGGCGGCGGGAGGCGGAACCGGTGAATTCTGGACGAGTATAGCCGCCGAGGGCGCGCCGATGGTTGAGCCCGCAAGCGATCCACGGAAGCGCATCGTGACGTTCCTCTGGCGCGGTGCCGAGCACAACGTGCGCCTGTTCGGCGGCCCCTCGAACGATCACGACTGGATGGACCGTCTCGGCACCAGCGACGTCTGGTTCAAGACCTACGAGATTCCCTCGTCAACGCGCCTTGCTTACAAGCTTGCCCCCGACATCCCCGAGCTTCCCGGATCAGCCCGTGAGCGCCGGCGAGCCCTGCTCGCAACCGCCCAGGCCGATCCGTTGAATAAAGCGCGACCCTGGCCACCAAATGCCGGCGATCCCTTCAATCGCGAGTCCGTGCTGACACTGCCGGATGCGCCACCCGAGCCATGGATTGAGGAGCGCGGTGCTCCGAAAGGTGCGCTGACGCAGCATCGTTTTGCGAGCGCGATCCTAGGTAACGAGCGCGACGTCGCGCTTTATTTTTCGCATGGGTTCGAGCCTGGTAATCCGGTGCATGCGCTGCTCGTGCTGTTCGATGCAGCGCCGTATCTTGAGAAGGTGCCGACCCCGACGATCCTCGACAACCTGGTCGCCGCCGGGAAAATCCCACCGCTCCTTGCCGTAATGGTCGGAAACCCGAGTTCCGAGACGCGCGGGCGGGAGCTGCCCTGCAACGCAGATTTCGGACGCGCGCTCGCAACCGAGCTGCTCCCCTGGGTGCGGACGCAGACGAAAAAGTCTGCTCAGGCGGCTCGAACCGTTGTCGCTGGCTCAAGTTACGGCGGCCTGGCTTCCGCCTGTATCGCGCGCGATCATCCGGATGTGTTTGGAAACGTGCTGTCGCTATCGGGCTCGTTCTGGTGGCACCCTGACTTCGAGCGGGGAGGCGAGGAGCCCGAGTGGCTGACGCGCCAATATGCGGCGGAGCCCGCGCGGCCCATCCGCTTCTTCCTTGGCGCAGGCCTGTTCGAGACCGGCCGCGAGCAGCCGGGCATCCTTGAAACCACGCGCCACCTGAGAGACGTCCTGATCGCGAAGGGCTACGATGTGACCCATCGCGAGTATGCGGCGACCCACGATTACCTCGCCTGGCGCAGCAGCCTTGCGGATGGCCTCATCGCCTTGCTGGGCCGCGACGGCGGCGCGAAGGCCGATCCGCATTAGAGTGCTTCCGGAAAAGTGGGAACCGGTTTTCCGACAAGAAGCACGAGCAAACAAAAAACTGGAGCCGTTCCGTGATTCCACCAAAGCCGGAACGGCTCTAGCTCAACCGGGCAAACGCTCAGGCCCGAGCCCGGCGCGCCACGATGCGTGCGTCATTGCATGGCAAATCGCGTCCGATATGCTTTGGCATTCGCAAAGATCGGGGGAGCACTGCAGCATGATCGTGACAACGACCAACGAGCTCGAAGGCTACAGGGTTGTAAAGCACTTGGGGGTTGTTCGTGGGCTGACGGTGCGATCGAGGAGTGTGGTCGGCAATATCGGCGCCGCGATCCAGATTCTCTTCGGGGGCACCATCTCGGTCTACACCAAGCTCGCCGAGGAGACCCGCCAGGAGGCGTTCGATCTTCTGATGAAGCACGCAGAGGCCGCCGGAGCCAACGCCATCCTCGGTATGCGCTACGACGCGAACGAGATTGCGTCCGCCGTGACCGAGGTTCTGGCCTATGGGACGGCCGTGGTGGTCGAAAAAGTCGGCTGAGCGCGGCTAAAATTCCCCTAAGTAGCGGGCTTTCCGGGGCCTGAACCTGGGGCTGCGGCGCAAATGACCTGAGGACAACGAGCAAGTCGAGAGCGCGGCAGACGAGAAAGTGTCCACAGGCGAGTGACAAACGCAAAAAGTTCAGCTAAGGATGCCGCCCCCGCATAAGGCATGTGCGCCTTTCGCGTCGACAAGGCGTGCACAAGCTATGCGATAGGGGAGTAGCTCAATTGGTAGAGCGTCGGTCTCCAAAACCGAAGGCTGGGGGTTCGAGCCCCTCCTCCCCTGCCATGAGGTTTTGAAGTGGATCAGTGAAGAGAGCGCCCTGATCCGGCTCGTTACGGTGGACCACGTGGGACCAGAAGAGGGACCCGGGGTGCGCCATTTTGTCACATGGCGCTCGGGAAGCGGTTTTGATGTCGAAGTTCAATCCGTTTGAATTTGTTCAAGAGGTAAGGCAGGAGGTCTCCAAAGTCACTTGGCCGACTTGGAAGGAAGTGTGGATTACCACGCTGATGGTCCTGGTCATGGTGACGTTGGCTTCCGTGTTCTTCCTCATCACGGACCAGGCCCTCGGGCATCTGGTCAACATGGTGCTTGGGCTCCGCGGTTGATCGGGCTGCAAGTTGGCCCCGTCGCGAAGAGACAAAGAGACGATTTGAGAATGGCCAAGCGCTGGTACATCGTTCACGCCTACACGAACTTTGAGCGCAAGGTGGCTGAGGCCATCAAGGAGCGCGCGAAGTCGGCAGGCCTTGAGAACCTCTTCGAAGAGGTGGTTGTGCCCACCGAAGAGATCGTCGAGGTGAAGCGCGGCCGCAAGGTCCAGGCGGAGCGGAAGTTCCTGCCGGGCTACGTGCTGGTCAACATGGAAATGACCGACGCGGCCTTCGTGCTGATCAAGAACACGCCGAAGGTCACGGGCTTCCTGGGCGCCGATAACAAGCCGATCGCGATTTCGAACGACGAGGCCGCCCGCATCCTGAACCAGGTGAAGGAAGGCGTCGAGCGCCCCAAGCCCTCGATCATCTACGAGGTCGGCGAGCAGGTGAAGGTGGTCGATGGGCCATTCGCTTCGTTCCAGGGCGAGGTCGAGGAAGTGGACGGCGAACGGTCGCGGCTCAAGGTCGGCGTGTCGATCTTCGGCCGCAAGACGCCGGTCGAGCTCGAGTTTGGCCAGGTTGAGAAGGTCACGGCTTGAGATACGAACTTCCGGCGTGAAAGCGCCGGTCGCGGACGGAATGAGCCGGCAAGCCGGCCCCATTCGGTCCAAACCGCGGGAGGGCTCGAAACGGTGTTTGGGCCCGCTGACCGCTAACCCTGGGAAGCATGAAGCTTCCTGCAGAACTTAGGGGATACGATGGCAAAGAAGATAGACGGCTACATCAACCTTCAGGTCCCGGCAGGAGCGGCCAATCCGTCTCCGCCGATCGGCCCCGCGCTCGGCCAGCGCGGCGTCAACATCATGGAATTCTGCAAGTCCTTCAACGCCAAGACGAAGGACCTCGAGCAGGGTACGCCGATTCCGGTGAAGATCACCGTGTTCTCGGATCGCTCGTTCACCTTCGAGATGCGTACGCCTCCGGCGACGTTCCTCATCAAGAAGGCCGCCGGCATGAAGCCGACCGGCAAGCCGGGTTCGGGCTCGAAGAACCCGGGCCGCGACGTGGCAGGCTCGATCACGATTGCTCAGCTTCGCGAGATCGCGAAGGTGAAGATCAAGGACATGAACACGGACAATCTCGATCAGGCCACCAAGACGATTGCCGGCTCCGCCCGCTCGATGGGCCTCAAGGTGGTGGAGTAGACCGATGGCAAAAGAAGCAGCAGCAGCGAAGAAGTCGTCCGTCTCCGGCGCGACCATCAAGGCCACGCGTGAAGCTGGCGGCAAGCGTAACGCAGCCGTCCGCGAGGGCGTCGACGCCAACAAGGCGTATGCCGTGGACGAGGCCGTGCGCCTGATCAAGGCCCGCGCCAAGGCGAAGTTCGACGAGACCGTCGAAGTCGCGATGAACCTCGGCGTCGACCCGAAGCATGCCGACCAGATGGTTCGCGGCGTGTGCAACCTGCCGAACGGCTCGGGCCGCACGGCGCGCGTTGCCGTTTTCGCTCGTGGTGCCAAGGCTGAAGAAGCCAAGGCCGCAGGCGCCGACGTCGTAGGCGCTGAAGACCTGGTCGAAATCGTCTCGAAGGGCACGATCAACTTCGATCGCTGCATCGCGACGCCCGACATGATGGGCCTCGTCGGCCGTCTCGGTAAGGTGCTGGGCCCGCGCGGCCTGATGCCGAACCCGCGCGTCGGCACGGTGACCATGGATGTCGTCGGTGCCGTCAAGGGCGCCAAGGGCGGCTCGGTCGAGTTCCGCGTCGAGAAGGCCGGCATCGTGCATGCCGGCGTTGGCAAGGCCAGCTTCACCGAGCAGGCCCTCGTCGAGAACATTCGTGCGTTCGTCGACGCCGTGACCAAGGCCAAGCCCGCGGGCTCCAAGGGCACCTACATCAAGAAGGTGTCGCTGAGCTCGACCATGGGACCGGGCGTCAAGATCGACACCGGAACCGTCGTTTCCGCAACTCCCACGGCGTAAGCCGCAGGGGTTGTTCAAAGAATTCCGTGCCGGGTTTCCGGCGCGGATTTCCGGCCGAGAGATCTTTCGGGGTCGCGCGGCCGGAACCTGTCCAAGATTGATGGGTGCCGATCCGGCTTGCCGGTGACGCATAATCCTCCTCGGAGGGCCCGCATGAGACGGGAGACCACCCGGTTTGACGCCCGACGGGCGCCTTGCCGGTATGAGCCTTCTGGGTCAGCACCGTGCCGCATCACGTAGCGCGCGGTCGGGACAGGACGAGCGTCGCAGCAGCCCTTCGGGGAGAAGCTGCGGCAGGTGCAACCCGCGATCGCACCCGCAAGGGCCGATCGCAACCAGGAGTGAGCAGGTGGATAGAGCTGCAAAACAAGCGCTCGTGACGTCTCTCCACGATGTGTTGAAAGACACAGGCGTGGTGGTCGTCGCCCACAACACCGGCATGGTGGCAGCTCAAGCGGCAGAATTCCGCAAGCGCGTCAAAGAGGCGGGCGGATCTGTCAAAGTTGCCAAGAACAAGCTGGTGAAGCTCGCGCTCAAGGACACCAAGTCCGAAGGCATCGCTGATCTCTTCGCTGGGCCGACCGTTTTGGCCTACTCGAAGGATCCGATCGCCGCGGCCAAGGTTGCCGTCAAGTACGCCAAGGAAAACGACAAGCTCGTGATCCTCGGCGGCGCGATGGGCAACACCGTCCTCGACGCGAACGGCGTCAAAGCACTCGCCGACCTGCCTTCGCTTGATGAACTGCGTGCAAAGCTAATCGGCCTGTTGAACGCGCCGGCGACCAAGATCGCCCGCACGATCGCAGAGCCGGGCGCCAAGCTTGCGCGCGTCATTCAGGCCAAGGCATCGCAAGGTGGCGAAGCAGCTTGAGGCTGTGGGCAACACTGAAACCGGCGCTTCCAGCAAAAAAACAGAGGCTGGGACAAAGCGCCCCTCTCGAAGGCTAAACCGGAAGGACTATATACAATGTCGGATCTCGCAAAGATCGTTGAAGACCTGTCGAAACTGACCGTTCTCGAAGCAGCTGAGCTTGCCAAACTTCTCGAAGAGAAGTGGGGCGTGTCGGCTGCTGCTGCCGTTGCTGTCGCTGCTGCCCCCGCTGGCGCTGCCGCTGCTGCGGTCGAGGAGCAGACCGAGTTCACCGTCATCCTGAAGTCGGGCGGCGACAAGAAGATCAACGTCATCAAGGAAGTCCGCGCCATCACTGGCCTTGGCCTCAAGGAAGCCAAGGATCTCGTCGAGGCCGGCGGCAAGACGGTCAAGGAAGGCGTGCCGAAGGACGAGGCACAGAAGATCAAGAAGCAGCTTGAGGACCAGGGCGCGGTCGTCGAGCTCAAGTAACGGCAATAGGCAAACGGTAGTCGGCAATCGGGGCAGATCACTCCGAATGCCGATTGCCCGATGCCGAACGCCGGTCTGAAGACGGTTCTCCGGAGGTCCTCCGAGGGTTTTCCCCCTCGAAGAGGCCCTCCGGCGAGCCGTTTCAAAGGTTCAAGACCACGATCGCTCCGGACCCTGTTAGTCCGAAGCGTGAATCGTCGGTCTGCAGTGAAAGGAGACCACGATCGCTTCGGACCCTGTTAGTCCGAAGCGTGAATCGTCGGTCTCATCGAGAACGATGCGCTTGGGGATGGCGACCCCGGCGCTGGGCAAGAAGAACGAGCGGTCGTGTGCCCCCGGCACGACCCCGGCGAGATGAGGAGCGGACATGGCTGAGACGTTCAACGGCCGTAAGCGTATTCGTAAGCAATTCGGTTCGATCCGCGAAGTTGCGGAGATGCCGAACCTCATCGAGGTTCAAAAGAGCTCCTACGACGACTTCCTGATGGTCAAGGAGCCGCCCGGCGGCCGTCCTGACGACCACGGCCTCCAGGCCGTCTTCAAGTCCGTGTTCCCGATCTCGGACTTCTCGGGCCGCGCGACGCTCGAGTTCGTGCGCTACGAGTTCGAGCCGCCGAAGTATGACGTCGACGAGTGCATGCAGCGCGACATGACCTACTCGGCGCCGCTCAAGGTCAAGCTTCGCCTCATCGTATTTGATGTCAACGAGGAGACGGGCTCGAAGTCGATCAAGGACGTCAAGGAGCAGGACGTGTACATGGGCGACATGCCGCTCATGACGCTGAACGGCACCTTCGTCATCAACGGCACCGAGCGCGTTATCGTCTCGCAGATGCATCGTTCGCCGGGCGTGTTCTTCGATCACGACCGCGGCCGCACGCATGCCTCCGGCAAGCTCCTGTTCGCCGCTCGCATCATTCCCTATCGCGGCTCTTGGCTCGACTTCGAATTCGACGCCAAGGACAACGTCTATGTCCGCATCGATCGCCGCCGCAAGCTGCCGGTGACGACGCTTCTCTATGCGTTGGGCCTCGACGACGAGGAAATCCTCTCGACGTTCTACAAGCAGATCTCGATCAAGGAGTCGAAGCGCGGCTGGAAGATGCCGTTCATGCCCGAGAAGATGCGCGGCATGACTCCGCTCGCCGACCTGATGGACGCCAAGTCCGGTGACGTCGTCGCCAAGGCCGGTGACAAGATCACCGCCCGCAAGGCGCGCGAGCTGGCGGAAAACGGCCTCAAGGAAATCCTCGTTTCGTCCGAGGACCTCGCCGGCCGCTACATCGCCGAGGACGTTGTCGATCTCGAGAGCGGCCAGATCTACGCCGAGGCCGGCGCCGAGCTGGACGCGAAGCTGCTTGCCGAACTCAAGGATCAGAAGGTCAAGGAATTCCACATCCTCGACATCGATCACGTCAACATCGGCGCGTTCATCCGCAACACGCTGAACATCGACAAGAACTCCAACGGCGACGAAGCGCTGATGGACATCTACCGGGTCATGCGCCCCGGCGAGCCGCCGACCATCGAGGCGGCGACCAACCTGTTCCACAGCCTGTTCTTCGACTCGGAGCGCTATGATCTCTCGGCCGTCGGCCGCGTGAAGATGAACATGCGCCTTGAGCTCGATGCGCCGGACACCATGCGCGTGCTGCGCCGCGAGGACATCCTTGCCGTCATCAAGACGCTCGTCGACCTGCGCGACGGCCGTGGCGAGATCGACGACATCGACCATCTCGGCAACCGCCGCGTCCGCTCGGTCGGCGAGCTGATGGAGAACCAGTACCGAGTCGGCCTGCTCCGCATGGAGCGCGCCATCAAGGAGCGCATGAGCTCGGTCGAGATCGACACGGTCATGCCGCAGGATCTGATCAACGCCAAGCCGGCGGCAGCCGCCGTGCGCGAGTTCTTCGGCTCCTCGCAGCTCTCGCAGTTCATGGACCAGACCAACCCGCTGTCCGAGATCACCCACAAGCGTCGTCTTTCGGCGCTTGGCCCGGGCGGCTTGACGCGCGAGCGTGCCGGCTTCGAGGTGCGCGACGTGCATCCGACGCACTACGGCCGCATCTGCCCGATTGAGACGCCGGAAGGTCCGAACATCGGCCTCATCAACTCGCTCGCCACGTTTGCGCGCGTGAACAAGTACGGCTTCATCGAGAGCCCCTATCGCAAGGTGAAGGACGGCAAAGTCACCGACACCGTGATCTATCTCTCCGCCATGGAGGAGATGCGCCACCACGTTGCCCAGGCCAACGCCGAAATCGACGCCAAGGGCAACCTGACCGACGAATCGGTCATCTGCCGCTTCAACGGCGATGTGGTGCCGGTCGCCCGCGAGAAGGTCGACTATATCGACGTATCGCCGAAGCAGCTCGTATCGGTCGCGGCCGCGCTCATTCCGTTCCTCGAGAACGACGACGCCAACCGCGCACTCATGGGCTCGAACATGCAGCGTCAGGCCGTGCCGCTCGTGAAGGCCGAGGCGCCGCTCGTCGGCACCGGCATGGAAGAGCGCGTCGCGCGTGACTCCGGCGCCGCCATCGCCGCCCGCCGCGCCGGCATCGTCGACCAGGTGGACGCGACCCGTATCGTGATCCGCGCGACGGAAGAGACCGATCCGTCGAAGCCGGGCGTCGACATCTACCGTCTGCGCAAGTTCCAGCGTTCGAACCAGAACACCTGCATCAACCAGCGTCCGTTGATCAACGTCGGCGACCGTGTCGAAGCCGGCGAGATCGTAGCCGACGGTCCCTCGACCGACCTTGGCGATCTGGCGCTCGGCAAGAACGTGCTCGTCGCGTTCATGCCGTGGATGGGCTACAACTTCGAAGACTCCATCCTTCTTTCCGAGCGCGTCGTGTACGACGACATCTTCACCTCGATCCACATCGAGGAGTTCGAGGTCATGGCACGCGACACCAAGCTCGGGCCTGAGGAAATCACGCGCGACATTCCGAACGTCTCGGAAGAAGCGCTGAAGAACCTCGACGAAGCGGGCATCGTCTACATCGGCGCCGAGGTCAATCCGGGCGACATCCTCGTCGGCAAGATCACGCCGAAGGGCGAGAGCCCGATGACGCCGGAAGAAAAGCTCCTCCGCGCCATCTTCGGCGAGAAGGCCTCCGACGTGCGCGATACCTCGCTGCGTCTGCCGCCGGGCGTCTCCGGTACGATCGTCGAGGTGCGCGTGTTCAATCGCCACGGCGTCGACAAGGACGAGCGTGCAATGGCGATCGAGCGCGAGGAGATCGAGCGTCTCGCCAAGGACCGCGACGACGAGCTGCAGATCCTCGACCGCAACGTCTACGCACGCCTGAAGGACTCGCTCCTCGGCAAGGAAGTTGCCAAGGGTCCGAAGGGCGCGCGCAAGGGCACCGAGATCGACGAGCCCATCCTCGCTGACATCCCGCGCAGCCAGTGGTGGGAGATCGGCCTCAAGGACGAGAAGGCCCAGGCCGAGCTCGAAGCCATCAACAAGCAGTACGAGGAAGCCAAGAAGAGCCTCGAGCGCCGTTTCGTCGACAAGGTCGACAAGCTGCAGCGTGGCGACGAGCTGCCTCCCGGCGTCATGAAGATGGTCAAGGTCTTCGTCGCCGTGAAGCGCAAGATCCAGCCGGGCGACAAGATGGCCGGCCGTCACGGCAACAAGGGCGTCGTCTCGCTCATCGTGCCGTGCGAGGACATGCCGTTCCTCGAGGACGGCACCCATGTTGACGTGGTGCTCAACCCGCTCGGCGTGCCTTCGCGCATGAACGTCGGGCAGATCCTCGAAACGCACATGGGCTGGGCCTGCCGTGGCCTCGGTCGCATCATCGACGAAGCGCTGCAGGAGTTCCATGCCTCCGGCAAGGCCGAACAGCTGCGCCAGGAGATGGAGAAGATCTACGGCAAGGACGTGATCAAGCCGGCGGTCAAGGACGACGATCTCGCTCTCGTGGCCGAGAAGTTGACCAAGGGCGTGCCGATCGCGACGCCGGTGTTCGACGGTGCCAAGGAAGCCGACATCGTCCAGATGCTGGACGCGGCCGGTTTCGACAGCTCCGGTCAGGTCCGTCTCTATGACGGGCGTACCGGCGAGCCCTTCGATCGCAAGGTCACGGTGGGTTACAAGTACATCCTGAAGCTCCACCATCTCGTCGACGACAAGATCCACGCTCGCTCGATCGGCCCGTACTCGCTCGTCACCCAGCAGCCGCTGGGCGGTAAGGCGCAGTTCGGCGGACAGCGTTTCGGCGAAATGGAGGTCTGGGCGCTGGAAGCCTACGGCGCGGCTTACACGCTGCAGGAGATGCTCACCGTCAAGTCGGACGACGTCGCGGGCCGCACCAAGGTCTACGAGGCAATCGTCCGTGGCGACGACGCCTTCGAGGCCGGCGTGCCGGAAAGCTTCAACGTGCTTGTCAAGGAAATGCGGGCGCTCGGCCTCAACGTCGAGCTCCTGAACTCCGAGGCACCGGCCGTCGAGGCGGCTCCAGAAGCCTCTCCCGAGCGTCCGCGGCTTCCGCCCGCCGCCGCCGAGTAAACAACGAGACGAAAGGGAGCGCGCCGTTTCTCTGGCGCGCCCCTAATGCCCCTTCGCCTCTGCGGAGGGCGTACTGACAAGACAAAATTTGAGGATCGCGGGCCCCACCCACCGCTGATCCCCTGGAGAGAGCCGATGAACGAGATCACCAACCTCTTCAAGACCCAGCAGTCTGCTCCGACCTTCGACGAGATCAAGATCTCGATCGCGTCGCCGGACGACATTCACTCCTGGTCGTTCGGCGAGATCAAGAAGCCGGAGACGATCAACTACCGGACCTTCAAGCCGGAGCGCGACGGACTGTTCTGCGCGCGCATCTTCGGACCCATCAAGGACTACGAGTGCTTGTGCGGCAAGTACAAGCGCATGAAGTACAAGGGCCTGATCTGCGAAAAGTGCGGCGTGGAAGTGACGCTCGCGAAGGTGCGCCGTGAGCGCATGGGCCACATCGAGCTGGCCGCGCCCGTCGCCCACATCTGGTTCCTGAAGTCGCTTCCCTCGCGCATCGGTCTTCTGCTCGACATGACGCTGAAGGATCTAGAGCGCGTCCTGTACTTCGAAAATTACATCGTCACCGAGCCCGGCATCTCTCCGTTCAAGGAGAAGCAGCTCCTGACCGAGGACCAGTACAACCAGGCTGTCGAGGAGCACGGAGCCGACAGCTTTACCGCTGGCATCGGCGCCGAGGCCATTCGCGACCTGATGACCGGCATGGATCTCCCGAAGATCCGCGAGGATCTGCGCCAGGAGATCGCCGAGAGCACCACCGACCTGAAGCCGAAGAAGCTCGGCAAGCGCCTGAAGGTGATCGAGAGCTTCATCGAGAGCGGCAACCGCCCCGAGTGGATGATCCTCACCGTCGTGCCGGTGATCCCGCCCGAGTTGCGCCCGCTCGTGCCGCTCGACGGCGGCCGCTTCGCGACCTCCGATCTCAACGATCTCTATCGCCGCGTCATCAACCGTAACAACCGCCTGAAGCGGCTGATGGAGCTGCGCGCGCCCGACATCATCATCCGCAACGAAAAGCGCATGTTGCAGGAGTCGGTCGACGCACTGTTCGACAACGGCCGCCGCGGCCGCGTCATCACCGGCGCCAACAAGCGTCCGCTGAAGTCGCTCGCCGACATGTTGAAGGGCAAGCAGGGCCGCTTCCGTCAGAACCTGCTCGGCAAGCGCGTCGACTACTCGGGCCGTTCGGTGATCGTCGTCGGTCCCGAGCTCAAGCTGCATCAGTGCGGCCTTCCGAAGAAGATGGCGCTCGAGCTGTTCAAGCCGTTCATCTACGCGCGCCTCCAGACGCTCGGCCAGGCCGCGACCGTGAAGCAGGCGAAGAAGCTCGTCGAAAAGGAAAAGCCCGAGGTTTGGGACGTCCTCGACGAGGTCATCCGCGAGCATCCCGTGATGCTGAACCGCGCGCCGACGCTGCACCGCCTTGGCATTCAGGCGTTCGAGCCGCAACTGATCGAAGGCAAGGCGATCCAGCTGCATCCGCTCGTCTGCGCCGCGTTCAACGCCGACTTCGACGGCGACCAGATGGCCGTGCACGTGCCGCTGTCGCTCGAAGCTCAGCTCGAAGCGCGCGTGCTGATGATGTCGACCAACAACATTCTGCATCCCGCGAACGGTCAGCCGATCATCGTGCCGTCGCAGGACATCGTGTTGGGCCTCTACTACCTGTCGATCATCCGCGACAAGGAGCCCGGCGAAGGCATGGCCTTCGGCTCGGTGGGCGAGGTGCGCCACGCTCTCGAAGCCGGTGCCGTCACGCTGCATGCCAAGATCAAGGGCCGTTTCCGCTCGATCAACGCGGAAGGCGAGGAAGTCGTCGACATCGTCGAGACCACGCCGGGCCGCATGATTCTGGGCGAGGTGCTGCCGCGTAAGCCGAGCGTGAAGTTCGCGCTCGTCAACCAGCTCCTGACCAAGAAGGCCATCTCGGGCATGATCGATGCCGTCTACCGCAACTGCGGTCAGAAAGAGACGGTGATCTTCTGTGACCGCATCATGGCGCTCGGTTTCCATCACGCGTTCAAGGCCGGCATCTCGTTCGGCAAGGACGACATGGTGATCCCGGACACCAAGACCAAGATCGTTGGCGAGACCGCGGAAATGGTCCGCGAGTTCGAGCAGCAGTACAACGACGGTCTCATCACCCAGCTCGAGAAGTACAACAAGGTCGTTGACGCCTGGTCGAAGTGCACCGACCAGATCGCCAAGGAGATGATGGACCGCATCTCGGCCGTCCATAAGGACAAGGGCGGCCGCGAGAAGCCGATCAACTCCGTCTATATGATGAGCCACTCCGGTGCGCGCGGTTCGCCCGCGCAGATGAAGCAGCTCGCCGGTATGCGCGGCCTCATGACCAAGCCCTCGGGCGAGATCATCGAGACGCCGATCATCTCGAACTTCAAGGAAGGCCTCTCGGTTCTCGAGTACTTCAACTCGACCCACGGCGCCCGTAAGGGTCTTGCTGACACCGCCTTGAAGACCGCCAACTCGGGCTACCTGACGCGCCGTCTGGTCGACGTCGCTCAGGACAGCATCATCACCGAGGAGGATTGCGGAACCGATCGCGGTATCAAGGTGCAGGCGGTCGTCGATGCCGGTCAGGTCATCGTCTCGCTCGGCGCCCGCGTTCTTGGCCGTACCGCGGCCGAGGATATCGCCGGCACCGGTCCGGATGGCGAGGAAACCGTCATCATCAAGACCGGCGATCTGATCGAGGAGCGGCACTCCGAGGCCATCGAGAAGGCGCAGATCCAGGAAGTCCGCATCCGCTCGGTGCTGACCTGCGAGACCATCACCGGCGTGTGCGGCAAGTGCTACGGCCGCGACCTCGCACGCGGAACGCCCGTCAACATCGGCGAGGCGGTCGGCGTGATCGCAGCCCAGTCGATTGGCGAGCCGGGCACGCAGCTGACGATGCGTACGTTCCACATCGGCGGAACGGCGAACGTCGTCGACTCGTCCTTCATCGAGAGCAACTTCAACGGCAAGGTGAAGATCAAGAACCGCGCCATCGTGAAGGACGGTCAGGGTCGCCTGATCTCGATGTCCCGCACGATGTCGATTGTCATTGTCGACCAGTCGGGCAAGGAGCTGTCGACCCACAAGGTGCAGTACGGCGCCCGTGTCCACGTCGATGAAGGCGACGACGTGAAGCGCGGCACCAAGCTCGCTCAGTGGGACCCCTACACCCGTCCGATCATCACCGAAGCCTCCGGCAAGGTGGAGTTCGAGGATCTCATCGAGGGCATCTCCGTCCGCGAGCAGACCGACGAAGTGAAGGGCACCACCAACCGCGTCATCGTCGACTGGCGTGCAACGCCGCGCGGTGCCGAGCTGAAGCCCGCGATCGTCGTCAAGGACGCCAAGGGCAAGCACATCAAGGTGGCTCGTGGCGGCGACGCCCGCTACCTGCTGACGGTCGAGGCCATTCTGTCGGTCGAGCCTGGTCAGGAGGTCAAGGCCGGTGACGTGATCGCGCGTATTCCTCTCGCCTCCGCCAAGCAGAGCGACATCACGGGCGGTCTGCCGCGCGTGGCCGAGCTGTTCGAAGCGCGTCGCCCGAAGGATCACGCGATCATTGCCGAGATCTCGGGCACCGTCGAGTTTGGCAAGGACTACAAGAACAAGCAGCGCATCACCATCAAGCCCGATGATGAGGCGTTGGAGGCGGTCGAGTATCTGATCCCGCGTGGCAAGAGCCTGGCCGTTCAGCCCGGCGACCACTTGGAGCGCGGCGATTACATCTACGACGGCAACCCCGCGCCGCACGACATTCTCGCCATCAAGGGCGTCGAGGAACTCGCCAACTACCTGATCAACGAGATCCAGGACGTCTACCGTCTGCAGGGCGTGACCATCAACGACAAGCACATCGAGGTCATCGTTCGGCAGATGCTGCAGAAGGTCGAGATCACCGAGGTGGGCGATACCGGCTTCATCAAGGGCGAGCAGGTCGATCGCATCGAGTTCGACGAGGAGAACGCCAAGTTCGAGAAGGCCGGCAAGCGCCCTGCCTCCGCGACGCCGGTTCTGCTCGGCATCACGAAGGCCTCGCTGCAGACCCGCTCGTTCATCTCCGCGGCTTCGTTCCAGGAGACCACCCGCGTGCTGACCGACGCCGCCGTCATCGGCAAGTCGGACACGCTCGAGGGCTTGAAGGAGAACGTGATCGTCGGACGTCTGATCCCGGCCGGCACCGGCGGCATGCTGCGCGGCCTGCGCCGGATCGCCGCCAAGCGCGACGAGCTGATCAGCAAGGAGAAGGCACGCTCGGAGGGCGACAAGTCGCTCGCTTCTCCGGGATCGGAGGCCGGCGGGCCGGCTCGCCGCCGCCGCCGCGTTGCCGAATAGAACGTCGCTCGCAAACGCGAAACGAGTTGAAGAAGGCGGCTGGGAAACCAGCCGCCTTCTTCTTATTTAACGGTTTGATGGCCCCGGCAGCCCCGACCGAGGATCCTGCCGGCTGGCCATCGGGAAACACTTGCCCTATAAGCCCAGATAAAATTGAGAGGCGTCCAGAACGCGGCGGTTCGCCCGCCCCGGAATGGCGCTGAGACGAAGCAGAAAAGGCCGCTGCAGGCCGACTTGCAGCGGGTGGAGAAGGTAAACGTCAATGGCCGCAACCTGGTCCCCGGAAAGCTGGCGCTCGCTTCCGATCGTCCAAGTCCCTGATTACCCCGATGCCAAGGCGCTCGCGGATGTCGAGGGCCGCCTTGCGACGTTCCCGCCGCTGGTTTTTGCAGGCGAGGCGCGTGAGCTGAAAAAGGCGCTGGGCGCGGTCGCGCTGGGCGAAGGCTTCCTGCTGCAGGGCGGCGACTGCGCCGAAAGCTTCCTCGAGCACCGCGCCGACAACATCCGCGACTTCTTCCGCGTCTTCCTTCAGATGGCGGTCGTCTTGACGTACGCAGGCGGCAGCCCGGTCGTGAAGGTGGGCCGCATTGCGGGTCAGTTCGCCAAGCCTCGTTCTTCGCCGATGGAGAAGAAGGACGGCGTCGAGCTTCCGAGCTATCGCGGCGACATCATCAACGGCACCGATTTCACGCCCGAGGCGCGCATTCCCGATCCGCAGCGCCAGCTCGAGGCCTACCGGCAGTCGGCTGCAACACTGAACCTGATCCGCGCGTTCGCGACCGGCGGTTACGCCGACCTCGAGCGCGTGCATCAATGGAACATGGGCTTCGTCAAGGACAGCCCGCAGGGCCACCGCTACCAGGAACTCGCCGATCGCATCGCCGAGACCTTGGGCTTCATGCGGGCGTGCGGCATCACCAGCGAGAACACGCCGCAGCTGCGCGCAACCAGCTTCTACACCAGCCACGAAGCGCTGCTCCTAGGCTATGAGCAGGCTCTGACACGTCTCGATTCGACGAGCGGCGATTGGTACGCCACGAGCGGTCACATGCTCTGGATCGGCGATCGCACGCGCCAGCCGGATCATGCTCACCTCGAGTTCTGCCGCGGCGTCAAGAATCCGATCGGTATCAAGTGCGGCCCGTCGCTCGACGCGGACGGCCTGCTGCGCCTGATCGACACCTTGAACCCCAAGGACGAGCCCGGTCGCCTGACGCTGATCTGCCGTTTCGGGCACGAGAAGGTCGGCCAGCATCTGCCGAAGCTGATCCGCGCCGTGAAGAAGGCCGGGCGCACGGTGGTCTGGTCGTGCGATCCGATGCACGGCAACACCATCAGCGCCGCCAACGGCTACAAGACGCGCCCCTTCGATCGCATCCTGAAGGAGGTCGAGGCCTTCTTCGACGTGCATCGCGCCGAGGGCTCGCACGCGGGCGGCATCCATGTCGAGATGACCGGCCAGAACGTGACCGAGTGCACGGGCGGGGCCGCGGCGATCGCCGAGACCGATCTCATGGACCGCTATCACACGCTGTGCGATCCGCGCCTCAACGCCGATCAGTCGCTGGAGCTGGCTTTCCTGGTCGCCGAGCGCATGAAGCTTGAGCGCGAGACGCGCGCGGCGCCCGCGCGACCGGAGGTCGCTTTCGGATAACAATGTCCGGAGGTCGATTTCGGGTAACAAAGCCCGGTGGTCGTCTTCGGAATTGGCAAATTGAAAAGCCGTCGGTCGATCTCATCGGCCGGCGGCTATTTTATTGATATTGCGGTCTGAAAAGAACCTCGGAACTGTCGGTGTCGCGGGGCGTTTTCTCTGCTGAGCAAGGGCCGTGCGCACAAAGCGCTCGGCCGCGCGGACAAGCGGAGGACGATATGACAAGCCTGAGCCGACAGGGGAGCGCAATGCTCTCCAGCTTTCTCTCGCTGGTCTCGGCCAACGAGCACGATTTGGCCGAAAGCCAGTTTTCCGGCACTTGGAAAGTGCAGGACACCGAAGGCAATGCGTTCGAGATTACGCTGTTCCCCTCGGGCACGGCGGAAGCCGATCGGGCCGGTGAGGGCATGACCGGCACCTGGACTGAGGAAGATCAATCAGCCGTGATCGAGTGGGACACCGGTTGGACCACGAAGATCACCAAGACCGGCGATGCTTTCGTCAAGACGGCCTACGATCGGGCCGCCGCCATCCCGACCAACACGTCGGTGGCGGAGAAGGTGCACTAGATCAGCGAAGGCACGGGGCTAAATATGCCCCGTTTCCTACGCTTTCTCCTTGGCCCGCTCGATCGCCTCGACGATGCGCTGTTGCGCTTCGGCGGTGTCACCCCAGTGATGGATCTTCGCCCACTTCCCAGGCTCCAGATCCTTGTAATGGGAGAAGAAGTGCTCGATCTGCTGCACGGAGATGGACGGCAGATCCGAGTAGTTCGAGATTTTCTCGTAGCGACGGGAGACCTTGGTTGACGGAACGGCAATGATCTTTTCGTCGCCGCCGCCCTCGTCCTCCATGATGAGGACGCCCACCGGCCGGCAGTTGATCACCGCCCCCGGCACGATCATACGCGTATTGCACACGAGCACGTCGATTGGGTCGCCATCGTCCGACAGCGTATGCGGGACAAACCCGTAGTTCCCCGGATAGCGCATCGGCGTGTAGAGGAAGCGGTCCACGACCAGCGTGCCCGACGCCTTGTCCATCTCGTATTTGATGGGTTCGCCGCCCACCGACACTTCGATGATGACATTGATGTCTTGCGGAGGGTTTTTCCCGATCGATATCGCGTCGATGCGCATATGAAGGCATTCCTAGGCTTGCATTTTGAAGAGAAGCTGTGCCCCAAGGCGCTCCGGGGCACAAGGGGGCTGCCGGCCGGAGGCCCCTGTCATTTGGTCGTACCTGATTCCGCCCATTTACCTTGACGAAGGTGGCCTAAGGGGCGAGCCCGACGCCCGAGGAGCCGGTGGCCAGCATCAGGAGCGGCAGGGTCAGCAGCGCGCCGATCGTGGAAATCAGAATGACCGCAGAGGTCACGACCGCCGGCAGCCGATAGTATTCGGCCAGCATGAACGGCCCCGTACCGGTCGGCAGCGCGGCGAGCAGCACGGCCATGGCGGTGAGCTTCGGCGGAACGGACAGGGCGATTGCGAGCGCCCAGGTCAGCGCCGGATGCACAATCAGCTTGACCGTGGCGAGTGCGGCCGCGGCACGCGCATCGGCCGCTGCAACCGGGCGCGGCTCGGCCAGAAAAAGCCCGATCACGACGAGGGCGAGCGGACTTGCCGCCCCGCCGAGCAGCCTCAGGAACGTATCCGCCGCGACCGGAAGGCCGAGACCTGTCGCACCGTACGCCACCCCTAGAACCGGCGCGATGAGCAGCGGGTTGCGCGTGAGCGAGCCTGCAACCTTGAGCGCGAGGCGGAGCGGTCGCCGCTCGCTTTGACTGCCGATTTCGATCAGCACGATGGCGGACGCGAACAGCACGCACACCGTGAGGATCGACGCGATGGTGATCGGTACCAGGCTTTCCTTGCCGAACACCATCAGCAGCACCGGAAAGCCGATATAGGCGGTATTGGCGTAGGCGCCGAGCAATCCTTCGATGCTGGCTGAAGCGAGCGACCGCCCCGCGATCAGGCTCAAGCCGAGGGTCGCGTAGAACACGAGCCCGCACGCCAAGCCGAACGCACCGATGAACCCGGGTTGCGCGAGATCACTCCAACTCGCGTGCGCCATGACATCGAACAGCAGCGCCGGCAGCGCGAGGTAGACGACGAAGCGGTTGAGCTCCGCCACGGCCGGTTGCCCCATGACGCCGATCTTGCGCGCGGCATAGCCACTCGCGATGAGTGCAAAGATCGGCGCGACGATCGAGAGGATGGAGAGCATGGGAAGGAAAAACCCGCGTCAACCGAAAGGCGTCATACTGATAAAGGCTGCTCAGGCGAAGATCCACCCTCGAGGCGACCGAAGTACAGACAGGAGGCATGCAATTTCGGCTGTGCCACCGGGAACAGGTGCGGCTGTCACGTATCCGCTATCGAATTCTGCGCAGCGAGCGGAGGAGGGATCGAAGGTGAAGCGCAAACACATCCGCATCGCGGCGACGGGCCTCGCCGCCATCGCCGCCACCCTGGCGAGCGCCTCCGCTTGCGCTGTCCAGAACGATAGCGGCTCACCGCCCGCCAAGAAGGAGGAGCGTGTCGAAGACCGCCGCGTGATCATCCCGACGTGGCAGCCGGATGTGGCCAACAATGGCTGCCGCTTGCACGCCGCACCGACACCCTTTTCCAACGAGGGGCTCATGAGTTTGACGGAGATACCGCTGTGGCAACTGATCCAGAACGAGGTCGGACCCTATTCGGTGCGCGATACTCTGGATCCGCCGGAAAAATTCCTGAAATCTCTTGATGCGCTCGATCCGGAAATGCGGACTCTAGCGCTGCTGCACACACTTTGGGATGGCCTCGGCGCCGACGGCCTGCACACCTACTTTTATCTCAAGTCCGGCCGCAACGCGCCTGCTGTGCGCGATGCGCTTGAGGCCGCTGGCCTCGCAGAGCAGCATCGGATTTTCGTTCAGGCCATGGCCCTTTTTGGCCCAAGCTACCCCGTCGACGACGAGCGCCGCGAACAGCACTTCGGCTACGCCACGCCCAACCAGGAACTGAACGCCTTCGACCATCGCCTGCTTGCCCTCAGCAAACAGTTCGGCACGCGCCAGGATTGGGCCGGGATCATCGTCGGTTACGTCAACCGCAAGCCCGCGCTCTGGAAGCGCATCGAGGCAGCGCGCATGAAGCTCAGCGACATGGACCGCTTCGAGCGCCTGACCCAATCGCTGCTGGCGCCAATCGACTTCTGGAAGCCCTACGCCGAGGTGCAGCGGCGGCTCGCGAGCCTGACCAAGGAGCAGCGCACACTCCTGGTTCTCGCCGCTTTCAACTACGAGTTCGAGAACGGCGGCGTGCACCAGTTCTTCTACAACGGCGAGGGGGCCATCGCTCCCGATGTCTATGACGCCCTGACCGAGATTGGCTTGGAGCGACAGGCGGCGCTGATCAAGCGCGGCATCGAGATGTTTGGCAGCGCCTACCTGCGGAACACCGAGCAACGGCGCGAGGCCCATTTCCACAATCACGACGGCTGGACCGACTGGGATGAGCAGCTCTCGGGCTTGACCGACGCCTTCTACGCCCTCGATGGCGGCCCCCAGGTGCTCAACATCGGCGGCGACCGGCAGATCCAGGGCGGGCCGGGCCTGCGCTACGCCATGCTTTCCTACGCCCTTCACCACGCCATGCTGCCCTGCTGATCAGCCCTGGACCGAACGCGCCTCTCCCCCTAAATCTTGGCGGCATGAGCACATCCAATCCGCCGTCCTCCCTCCGAATTGCGCTGGCACAGCTGAACCCGATCGTGGGCGATCTGGCGGGCAACGAGAAAAAGCTGATCGAAGCCCGGGCCAAGGCAGCCGCTGAGGGCGCGGATCTCATCGTCTTTCCGGAGCTGTTCCTGACCGGCTATCCGCCGGAGGATCTGGTTCTGAAGCCGGCTTTTCACAATGCGGCCCGCGCGAGGGCCGAAGCGCTGGCGCGTACGCTGGGGCCCGGCCCAGCGGTGCTCGTCGGCACGGTATGGCCGGAGAATGGCGCGATCTACAACGCGGTGCTGCTGCTGGCCGACGGTGAGGTTGCCGCCGTACGCCACAAGGTCGATCTGCCGAATTATGGTGTTTTCGACGAGAAGCGCGTCTTCACGGCCGGCGCATTGCCGAGCCCGATCAGCTTCCGCGGCGTACGGATCGGTGTTCCGATCTGCGAGGACATCTGGAAGGACGAGGTGACGGAATGCCTCGCCGAATGCGGCACCGAAATCCTGCTCGTGCCCAACGGCTCGCCGTTCGATTGGAAGAAGCCGGACGTTCGCCTGAATGTCGCGATTGCACGCGTCACCGAGACCGGCCTGCCGCTCGCCTACGTCAATCAGGTCGGCGGCCAGGATGAGCTGGTGTTCGATGGCGCTTCATTCGTCGTGAACGCGGACCACCGTCTTGCCTGCCAGTTTCCGGCCTGGGAGGAGCACGTCGCGCTCACCGAATGGACACGGACGGACGCGGGCTGGCAATGCACCAGCGGCCCAATACATCATCTGACCGAAGGCGACGCCGCGGCCTACCACGCGTGTGTGTTGGGGCTGCGCGACTACGTCGAGAAAAACCGCTTCCCGGGTGTCGTGCTCGGTCTGTCAGGCGGCGTAGATAGCGCGCTCGTTGCCGCGATGGCCGTCGATGCGCTGGGCGCCGAGCGCGTCCACGCCATCATGATGCCCTATCGCTATACGTCCGGGCAGAGCATCGCTGACGCCGAAGCCTGTGCCAAAGCGCTGGGCATCCGTCTCGACACGGTGCCGATCGAGCCGGCCGTCAACGGCTTTTCCGCAGCGCTCGCCGGTCTGTTCGAAGGCCGTGCCGCCGACATCACCGAAGAGAATATTCAAAGCCGCACGCGCGGTGTCATCGTCATGGCGATCTCCAACAAGTTCGGTGCCATGGTGCTGACCACCGGCAACAAGAGCGAGATGAGCGTCGGCTACGCGACGCTGTATGGCGACATGAACGGCGGCTTCAATCCCGTGAAGGATCTCTACAAGCTCGAGGTCTATCGTCTCGCCCGGTGGCGCAACGCGCACGTGCCGAAGGGCGGTCTCGGCCCCACCGGAGAGGTCATTCCCGACAGCATCATCACGCGCCCGCCGACCGCGGAGCTGCGCGAGAACCAGACCGACCAGGATAGCCTGCCGCCGTACGATGTGCTCGACGACATCCTCGCCTGCCTCGTCGAGCGCGAGATGCCGGTTTCAGATGTCATCGCCCGTGGCCATCCCGAGGACGTGGTGCGGAAGGTCGAGCGGCTGCTCTATCTCGCGGAGTACAAACGCCGCCAGGCCGCGCCCGGCGTAAAGATCTCGAGCCGCAACTTCGGCCGCGATCGCCGCTATCCGATCACCAACCGCTTCCGCGAATAGTGCGACGCCCGCGACCTGGCACAGCCCGTCTCACCTGACTTTGGTGCCGTCCGCGCAGAAGGTCAGCGCCAACTGGCACACGCCGTAAGTCCGCTCGCAATCCCAGCGGGCGTTGGTTTCCGCGAGCTGGATCGATTGGCCGGTCGCCGCCTTCCAGCGCGTCGGATCGGCCGGCATCTCGGCCAGCGCCCAGCATTCCTGCTTCGAGATGGTGGCGATCACCGTGCAGCCCTTCTCGCCGAACTTGTCGGTGCATTTCTTGAGCGCGGCTTTTTCCGCCGTTTCCTTCGTGCGCTCCTCGACGCGGGCGAAGATGTTGCCGCCGTGATCGACAACGGCGCCCCAGCAGTCCGCGCCGGAGAACATGCCGCCGCAGTCGGCGAACGGCCCCTTGTTTCCGCCGGCAACAAGCACCGCGCCTCCGCCCGCAAGCGCCAGTACGCCCGCCGCCAACCCGCCGTAGAGCGCCATCCGGCTTTTACGCGCGCTTCCGATCTTGGAGAGTGTCGTCGTGATCAGGCGCGTCGGGTTCAGCTTGCGCCCGGTCACGCTCGGATGCGGGGAAGCATGCGTGTGCCGGGATTCGGTCTGCGGATCCGCCGAGACGACGCGGCTGCCTTCGAGCAGCAGCGGGCGCCACTCCCGCACCGATTGCGGTCGGGCGCCAGGCGGCAACTTGAGCGCGGAATCGATGGCTTCGAGAAAGCTTTTGCGGAATTTCCCTGCCGCGGCCTTGGCGGCCGGAACCAAATCGTCTGACAGTTGCCGCGACGTGGCTTCGAGCGGCCGCGCGCCTGTGACGGCCCGGTAGAGCGTCGCCGCGAACGCGTAGATGTCGGTCCACGGGCCGTAGCGGTCGGCGTTCGAGGTGTATTGCTCGGGTGCCGAATAACCGCTCTTGAACACCAGCGCGGAAACCAGCTGCGAATGCTGTTTGATCTCGAAGCGCGAGGCGCCGAAATCGAGCAGAAGCGGCGCCCCGTCAGCCGCCCGCACCATGATGTTCTCGGGCGAGATGTCGAGGTGCCAGCTGCGGTTTTCGTGTACGAGTTCGAGCGCGCTGAGCAGCGGGCCGGCCACGAGGTCGAGCTCGTCCTGGGTCGGCAGACTGTTGAGGCCGCGCAACCACCGCTCGAACGTCATGCCTTTGACGAGATCGAGCACCATGTAGGCGGTGTCGTTCGCTTCGAACACGCGCCGGACGCCGATGATGTTGGGGTGGTTGAACTGGGCGAGCAGGCGGGCTTCGTCGAAGAACTTCTTGAGCCCCCAGCGATAATCGGACTCCGAGTTTGCGCGTGCGAGAAACTTGAGGCCGAGGCCGTCGCGCCGGACAAGGTCTTCGGGAAAGAACTCCTTGAGAGCGAACTCCTTGTTCAGCATCTCGTCGTGGATCAGATAGGTAATTCCGAAACCGCCGCGGCCGAGAAGTCCGGTGATCAAGTACTGGTCGATCCGCGTGCCGGGTGCCAGCACGGTCTCGTTCTGACCCTCCATAGATCGGCGCCCTCCAAGCGCGGACAGCCACAAGGGACTGCTTCGATGACCCGCTTCTCACAATGCCCCATTCGACTTCTACCGGAAAGTGCTACTGTTGCCGCTTCCGGAAAGATCGGCTGACGATAGCCGATTGCGCGCTGCGATGTGAGGGTTCGGCGATGTTGAACCCCCAAGATCGTCAGCGTAAGATGAATTCCTCTATCCAATTACGACGACACCTGGAGACGCAAGCATGCGGCGCCTAGCGAGGCAGCGCGAAGCGGTTATGGCACTCGGCTTGTTGCTCTCCGTGATGGGATCGTTCGGTGCGAGCGCCACCCAGACGAAGCTCGTGACCAAGTGCCAGCCTATAGAGGCGGCAGCCGGCGGCTCCGCGGGTACCCCGCGCCTCACCTGTGAGGTCCGCGCCAATGGGTTTGCGGCCTTCAACGGCGTCACGGCAACCCTCAAGGGCCAAGACGGCGAGCTTGAAACCAAGTTCGAGGCGTTCGATCCGGCGGCTCAGGGCGCCACCACCGCCTATTTGATCCAGCTTCTGCCCAACGCTCGGCGTGCGACGCTCGCCCAGATGGGCGATGCGGTCGTGACCTTCACCGATCGGCGCGGAGGCAAACGCCGCTTTACGGCCTACACGTTCGCCAATGATCTGACCCTGATTTCCGATTCCGGCGCCTCGAAAAACGAGTTCGTTCGCCAGATGATCGCGGTGAAACCCGCTCCCGGAACCATACAACTCTACAAGGTCGTCCTGCAGGCCATCGAAGCCCTCGTCAAAGAGCCTGGCGACCGCAAAAACCTCGTCCTCCTGGCCGACGGCACCTCCAACGACACCAGCTACAGCCACGAACAGGTGGTGAAGGCCGCCCGCGATGCCGGCGTTACGATCCACGTTCTCGGCTACTATGACGACCGCACCGACCGCCCGAAGTTCCAGACGCTCTCGCGGCTCGCCGAGGAAACCGGAGGCTATGCAACCGAGATCAAGCAAGGCGGCGCCAAGGATCTGACCAAGGAGGTCGTCACCAACCTCTTCGTCACCGAGGTTCTGGAGAACGGCGGCCAGCTGACGGCGGCACTCAAGGGGCCGGCCGGCGCTCAGACCGTGGAGATTGCCGCCAGTCTCGCCGATGGCTCGGCGCTCAAGGCCGAGGAGAAAGTCGAAGTCCCGGTTCCCGCGCAGCAGATCTTCCAGGTTCCTCCCGAGCCCACCTCCGGCTCGTCCCCACCCGAAAGCGCCCCCTCGGAAGGGGTTGTCGATTGGATCGCCGACAACGCGGCCCTCGTCGCGGTTCTGGCGCTGCTGCTCGGCCTCGGCGCCGCCGGCTATGCGATCTATCGGCCGGGCGTCGTGGAATATGCCGCTGCTGAGCCGGTGAGCGAGGGCCGGGCCGTCGAGGAGAATGCGAAGACGGTCGATGAAGACGGAGGCGAAAGCCAGCTCCTGCGCGGCGCCGATGGCACCCCGGCCGTGTACGGCTGGCTCGAGATGCTCGACGGCGACGCCGCGCGCCATCCTTTACGCACCACCAACGTCCGCGTCGGCCGCCATCGCGACAACGACATCTGCCTCCTGAACGACTCGATCTCCCGGCGCCATGCCGTGCTGCACTACAACGCCGAAACCCGCCGCTTCGTGATCACCGACCTCGGCGGGGGCAACGGCGTCGTCGTTAACAAGACCAAATACACATCGCGCGAGCTGAACGACGGCGACACGGTGGAGCTTGGCGAGGTCCGGCTGCGCTTCCGGGCCGAGCAGGAGTTTTTGGCGTGAAAACGATAGCGCGCATTTTCCGAGCGCGCGGACGTCCGTTCGTCGTAGAAGATTTGGCAAGACCAGGAAGCGGGATCGCCCGGACCGAGATCATCGGACAGGAGATCCGGGCTCCTTGGGGGTTCATGGAGACCTGACGATGAGCAACGATCCGCGCTATCCGGATGATGACGACAGCGAGTCCGACGGCAACAAGAAAACGCGCCTGATCATGCGCCCGGACGTGGCCGAAGGCGCCTCGACTGGTCCCCACGGCGCAACCCCGCCGCGCGCTGGATCGGTAATCGGAACGACGCGCCTCGTCGGAAACCAGGGGCAAGCTGCTCCATCCTCTCGCCCGCCGCCGCTCAAGGCGCAACCCGCCAGAACCCAGTACGTGCGCGAGGGGACTGTCGACACCCAGGATCCGGTTGCGGGATGGATCGTTATCGTCAAAGGCCCGGGGCGCGGCGATTTCCGGCCCGTCTATGTCGGCATGAATTCGGTCGGGCGGGGTGCGGATCAACGCATCCGCCTCGACTTCGGCGATGAAGCGATCTCACGCGAAGAGCACGCCTTCATCACCTACGACGACGAGACGCGCACGTTCTACCTCCAGCACGGCGGCAAATCGAACCTCGTTCGCCTGGGTGGCAAGCCGGTGCTGGCGCCCAGCGTTCTCAATTCCAACGACACCTTCCGCATCGGCAACACGACGTTCCGCTTCGTGGCCTGCTGCGGTCCGGACTTCGACTGGACGAGCGAGGTCGAAGACGCATGACATGGCTCGTGGCAGGCGCTGCCCGAGCCACGATCGGTACGCGTACCAAGCAAGAGGACGCGTTCGAGATCTGGCCGTCCGGCGCCCAAGCCGCCAGCAAGAGCCGAGAGGGCCTGCTCGCGGTGGTCGCCGATGGGATGGGGGGGCATGCCGGCGGCGAGATCGCGGGCAAGCTCGCCTGCGAAACTTTCGTCAGGAGCTTCACCCACGCCGAGAGCGGCGCGAGCGAGCGTTTGAAATCGGCGCTTGACGCAGGCAATGCCGCGATCGCCGCTCATGTCGCCGAAAATGCCAAGCTGCGCGGAATGGGATGCACGCTGGTCGCCGCCTGGATCGACCGTACCGGCCTGCGCTGGGCCAGCGTTGGGGATTCGTTGCTTCTGCTGTTTCGCGCGCCTCAGGTGCTGCGCCTCAACGCCGATCACTCGCTCGGCGCCTTCCTCGACGATCAGGCACGCCGCAACAAGATTTCGCCGGTCGAGGCAGAGAACAATCCCTATCGCAATGCGCTGCGCTCGGCGCTGACCGGTAAGTCGCTCGAGATTGTCGATCTCCGGACCGAGCCCTACCGCATCGCGTCAGGCGATTGGATCATCCTGGCGAGCGATGGCATCGGCACGCTCGAAGGCGACGAGATCGGCGACATCGTCTACGCGAACCGCGACGCCACGCCGGAAGCGATGGCCGACGATCTGATCGCGGCCGTGGTTGCAAAGAATTTGCCCGACCAGGACAACACCACCGTCATCGTGCTCAAGGTTTCCGAAGATGTGGCGGCCGCGGACGAAGCGCCGACACGCATTCTGAAGCCTGAATTCTATGGCGTGATGGGGCAGCCTCACGACGAGGGCGTCGCGACGACGCAACGGATCGTGCATCCGCCGGCTTTCGCGAGCCTCTTCAAGCGCCATCGTACGGCCGTGCTGGGCATCGGGATGGGGCTGATGTTCTTGATCGGCTGGTTGCTGCGCGCGCTGCTCGAGTAGGTGGCAGCGGGCAACAGGCAGCGGGCAGGGTTCACCTAACGTCCTGCCTGTTGCCGGCCGCCCGGTGCCATTTCTCTACTTCCCAAGCAGCTTCCGCGCTGCCGCGTCGGGGCTGACACGGCCGGACAACACGTCGTCGGCAAGCCCGTCGATCTCCGCGCCGCTTCCCTGCTTGACGCGATGCGCCACGATGTCGGCCGCGGCCCGCGCGATCAGATAGCGGGCGCGCCGCCGCCGCCGGCTCATCGGGCCGGTTTCGCCCTTGTTGCCGACTTCGCGCATTGCCGAATAAAGCTCGGGCACGCCTTCGCCGGTGGTCGCCGTCGTCTTGAGCACCGGAATGTGGGACCGCATCGAGCGGATCGAGAGCGCGCCGAGCAGCTGCTGCAGCGTCAGCTCCGCGCCTTCGCGGTCGCCCTTGTTGACGACGAGGATGTCGGCAATCTCGAGCAATCCGGACTTCATCGCCTGGATGTCGTCGCCGAGGCCTGGCGCCGAGATGACGACGCGCACGTCGGCCACTTCCGCCACGTCCATTTCGCTTTGCCCGGTGCCGACGGTTTCGAGCAGCACGAGATCGAACCCGGCTGCATCCAACGCATCGATCACGCGAACGGCGGCCGGCGAAAGACCGCCGAGATAACCGCGGCTCGCGAGCGAGCGCACGAACACGCCATCGTCGTCGAGCGCGGCCGTCATGCGGATGCGGTCGCCGAGAATGGCGCCACCCGAGATCGGGCTCGAAGGATCGACGGCGATCACGCCGACCGTGCCGCCGAGCGAGCGCACGTGAGCGATCACGGCGTTGACAAGGGTGGATTTGCCGGCCCCTGGCGGCCCCGTGAAGCCGACCACGAGCGCTTTGCCGAGATAGGGCTGGAGCGCTTCGAGCAGCGGTGGCGCGCTCGTGGAGAGCTTTTCGAGCTCCGTCACCGCGGCCGCAATCGCACGGCGCTCGCCGGCGCGCATGCGCTGCACGAGATCGGGAATCGCTTCGAGCTTCAGCGTCGAGCGAGGCGGCGGCGGGGGGGCGCTATTCTGGCTATCCATGCTGGCGCTGATACGCATAAAAGCGCGCGCCCGCAATGGCCTCGGCCGTCACATCCCCGGCCGAAAACACGGCTCGCGGCTCAGAACCAGAGGCCCGGCCATCGGTAACGAGGCCGCATGTCGCCCGGCCCGTAGCCAACGAGCGAAAACATCGGCTGCTCGACGATCACAAGCGGTGTGTGCTCGGGCGCAGCACCTTGAGGTGCCGCGGTGGCGAGAGCCATGAGGCGGTGAACACGGTCTTCGGTGTCGGGATGTGACCGTAAAAGCGACGGATTCGGCACCCGCCGGGCGGGAACCGGAAACATCAGATCTTCCCAGAAATGGCCGGTGTAGGTTTCGAGACGGCGCAGCGCCGAAGCGAGTGAGGCCGCGTCGCCCGTGAGGGCCGCCGCATCGGCATCGGCCTTGAATTCGCGCGCCCGCGACAGCCCAAGCTGCAGCAGGCTCGACAGCGCAGGCGCTAGGTAGAGCAGCAGCACCGCCCACCAGGAGATGGTTTCTTCGTCGCGTACGATCGCGAAAACGTTGAACAGCGCGAGCCCAAGCGCGGCGTAGCTCAAGAGCTGCAAAACGCGCGTCATCACGTCCGCAAGCCCCATGACCAGGAGGTCGTTGTTGCGGATGTGAGCCATCTCGTGGGCGAGCACGCCAGCCGTTTCCGGGAGCGAAAGCCGTCTGAGTAATCCTTCGGTAACCGCGATGGCGGAATGGTTCCGAGATCCGGCCGCGAATGCGTTGAGCGTCAGGCTCGGAACGACATAAAGCTCAGGCCGTGCGGGCAACTCAGCGCGGTAAGCCAGCACGTCGACAAGGCTTGAAAGCTGGCTGTCGTCGCGCGGAACGCGTGTCGCCTGGTAAAGCCGCATCAGGGCCTCCGGCGGCATGCGGGCGGCCAGCGGGCAAATGATCGCGGTCAGGAGGAGCGCGGCCAAAGCGCCCATGGCGCCCCACAGCAGAACTGTCGGAATCGCAATCAGCACCACGAATCCCGCGATCAGCAGCGCGGAATGCCAGAGATTGGGCCCCGAGAGACTCGATCCCTTGAAGTTGCCGAGCGTGGAGATGTTAAGAAAAGGCGGCATCTTCGCCCTCCGTGCCGATAAATTCGATCGACGACACCGGATTTTTCCTGCGTCTCGGCGAGCGTGATGGACCAGGCTGTGGGTGAAGCCCGAAACCCCCCAGAAATGGGCGGTAAAAGCGACATTCCTATGATAAACGATGGACTGCGGCGGCGCCTGGGATCTTACGAAAAGGTCCCAAAAAACCTTGATCGGGCGAATACCGGCATCACTTCTTTCGATCCAATCGCCACAAGGTGTTGACCGGGAATCCGCAAATGTATATAGGAACGCCACTCTCACGGTAGGTGGTAGGCCGTTTCTGCGCCGTCGCGGCGCTTTGGTCCTAAACGCTGCCGTCCAAAAGCAGAGGACATTTTCGGACCAAGATCGCTGGCGAGCCGAAAGGCAAGCCGGAGGATCCTCTGGTTTTTTCCGTGCCAGGCTCCGGGGCTCCGGGGCTCGGCAGGTTTCGTTTGGCGCATGCGTTGTCATGGACGCGCTGCGCTGGGACGAACCAAAGGCGGCAATCACAGGATTGTCGAAACAAACAAGAGCCGAACGAGAAGCGGGGCGTTTTATGCCGACGATACAACAGCTGATCCGGAAACCCCGGAATCCGAAGGTCTATCGCGAGAAGTCGCGCCACATGGAAGCGTGCCCGCAGAAGCGTGGCGTCTGCACCCGTGTGTACACGACGACGCCGAAGAAGCCGAACTCAGCACTCCGTAAGGTCGCCAAGATCCGCCTGACCAACGGCTTCGAAGTCATCGGTTACATTCCGGGCGAAGGCCATAACCTTCAGGAGCACTCCGTGGTCCTGATCCGCGGCGGCCGCGTCAAGGACTTGCCCGGCGTTCGTTATCACATTCTGCGCGGCGTTCTCGACACCCAGGGCGTCGCGAACCGCAAGCAGCGTCGTTCGAAGTACGGTGCGAAGAGGCCGAAGTAGGTCTTTTCGCGGAGTATCCCGGACGAGCCGCCTGAGACGCGGCGAGATCGGGATCTCGGAGTTTCAGGTGGCTCGCCCGGGTGTGAGCCGGAAAGATTGAGAGACAGGAAGACGATATGTCCCGTCGCCACAGTGCAGAGAAGCGCGAAGTCAATCCGGATCCGAAGTATTCCGACTTGGTCATCACCAAGTTCATGAATGCGGTGATGTCGGACGGCAAGAAGTCGGTGGCCGAGCGCATCGTTTATGGTGCTCTCGAGCGCATGGAGCAGAAGGCGAAGGCGGACCCGATCGCCATGTTCCATCAGGCCCTCGACAACGTCATGCCGGCGGTTGAAGTCCGCTCGCGGCGCGTTGGCGGCGCAACCTATCAGGTTCCGGTCGAAGTTCGTTCTGAGCGCCGTCAGGCACTCGCGATCCGCTGGATCATCACTGCTGCGCGCGGCCGTAACGAGAACACGATGGTCGAGCGTCTGTCGGGCGAATTGCTCGACGCAGCTTCGAACCGCGGCACGGCCGTGAAGAAGCGTGAAGACACTCACAAGATGGCGGACGCCAACCGGGCGTTCTCTCACTACCGCTGGTAGCACACAGGATTTAGCGCGGTTGCGTCCAAGCGGAGTTTGGCTCCTGAGGACGAAGCAACCGAAGCGCGAAGGAAAAGACAGATGGCCCGGCAATACGCCATTGAGGACTACCGCAACTTCGGCATCATGGCTCACATTGATGCTGGCAAGACGACTACGACCGAGCGGATCCTCTATTACACCGGCAAGTCCTACAAGATCGGCGAAGTCCATGACGGCGCCGCGACCATGGACTTCATGGAGCAGGAAGCTGAGCGCGGCATCACGATCACGTCGGCTGCGACCACCTGCTTCTGGGTCGGTCGTGACAACAAGAAGCGTCGCCTGAACATCATCGACACTCCTGGCCACGTCGACTTCACCATCGAGGTCGAGCGTTCGCTGCGCGTGCTCGACGGCGCCGTGTGCGTTCTCGATTCCAACCAGGGCGTCGAGCCGCAGACCGAGACCGTCTGGCGCCAGGGCGATAAGTACAACGTTCCGCGCATCATCTTCTCCAACAAGATGGATAAGACCGGCGCCGACTTCTACATGTGCCTCGCCGACATCAAGGACAAGCTCGGCGCGCGAGCCGTGCCGCTGCAGATTCCGATCGGCGCCGAGGCGAACTTCAAGGGCATCGTCGACCTCATCAAGATGAAGTCGGTGATCTGGGAAGGCGATGGCAAGGACGCGAAGATGATCGAGGGTGAAATCCCCGCCGATCTCGTCGACAAGGCCAACGAATTCCGCGCCGCCATGATCGAAGCCGCCGTCGAGATGGACGATGCGGCCATGGAAGCCTACCTCGAGGGCAAGGAGCCGGACGAGGACACGATCAGGAAGCTGATCCGCAAGGCTACCGTCACCCGCGCCTTCTATCCGATGCTGTGCGGCTCGGCGTTCAAGAACAAGGGCGTCCAGACGCTTCTCGACGCCGTGGTCGATTTCCTGCCGAGCCCGCTCGATCGCGAGGCTTACAGGGGCATCGACCCGAAGACCGGCGATGAGAGCCCGCGCCGTCCGTCCGACAGCGATCCCCTCGCCATGATCGCCTTCAAGATCATGAGCTTCGAGCACGTCGGCTCGATCACCTTCTGCCGCATCTACTCGGGCAAGCTCGAGCAGGGCATGGCGCTTGCCAACACCTCGCGCGACAAGAAGGAGCGCGCTGGCCGCATGTATCTCATGCACGCCGCCGACCGCGAGGAGATTAAGGAAGCTTTCGCTGGCGACATCGTCGCGCTGCAGGGCATGAAGGACATCCGCACCGGCGAGACGCTGTGCGATCCTAATAAGCCGGTGATCCTCGAGAAGATGGAGTTCCCGGAGCCCGTCATCAACCTCAAGATCGAGCCCAAGACCAAGGCCGACCAGGAGAAGATGGCGATCGCCCTCAACACCATGGCCGTCGAAGATCCGTCCTTCCGCGTCTCCGTCGATCAGGAGAGCGGCGAGACCATCCTCAAGGGCATGGGCGAGCTTCATCTCGACATCAAGGTCGACATTCTGAAGCGCACCTACGGCGTGGAAGCCAACGTCGGCGCTCCGCAGGTTGCTTATCGTGAGACGCTGGCTCGTCCGGCCGACATTGACTACACGCACAAGAAGCAGACCGGCGGCACCGGCCAGTTCGCCCGCGTGAAGCTGAAGCTCGAGCCGAACGAGACCGGCAAGGGCAACGTGTTCGAGAGCACCATCGTCGGCGGCACCGTGCCGCGCGAGTACATTCCGGGCGTCGAAAAGGGCGTCAAGTCGGTCTGGGACAACGGCGTGCTGATCGGCTTCCCGCTTGTCGATATGAAGGTGACGCTGCACGACGGCGCCTTCCACGAGGTTGACTCTTCTGCGATCGCGTTCGAAATCGCCACCCGCGCAGCCATGAAGGAAGGTTGCGAGAAGGGCGGCGTCAAGATCCTCGAGCCGATCATGGACGTCGAGGTGGTGACGCCGGGCGATTTCGTCGGCTCCGTCATCGGCGACATCAACTCCCGGCGCGGCCAGATCCGCACCCAGGAAATGCGCGGCAACGCAACGGTCATTCGGGCCTACGTTCCGCTCGCGAACATGTTCGGTTATGTGAGCCAGCTCCGGTCTATGTCGACGGGGCGCGCCTCCTACACCATGCAGTTCGCGCACTACGCAGACGTGCCGCGCAACGTGGCAGACGAAGTTAAGGCGAAATACGCCTGAGGCGGCGGCCCCTGATGGGGCCCTGACGAAGGCAAAGAGATCCGGTTTGATCCGGGCAAGATGAGAACGAGCTTAAGGAGAGCCTACGATGGCCAAAGCGAAATTCGAGCGTAACAAGCCGCACGTCAACGTCGGCACCATCGGTCACGTCGACCACGGCAAGACCACGCTGACAGCAGCGCTGACCAAGGTTTCGACCGACAAGGGCTGGTCGAACTCGTTCGTCTCGTACGACGACGTTGCGAAGGCATCCGCTTCCCAGGGTCGCCGCGACGCTTCGAAGATCATCACGATCGCCACCTCGCACGTCGAGTACGCGACCGAGAACCGCCACTACGCCCACGTCGACTGCCCGGGCCACGCCGACTTCGTCAAGAACATGATCACCGGCGCTGCTCAGATGGACGGCGCTATCCTCGTCGTGTCGGCCGTCGACGGCCCGATGCCGCAGACCCGCGAGCACATCCTGCTTGCCCGTCAGGTCGGCGTTCCTTACGTCGTCGTGTTCCTCAACAAGTGCGACATCGTTGATGACGCCGAGCTCCTCGACCTCGTCGAGATGGAAGTCCGCGAGCTTCTCTCGAAGTACCAGTTCCCGGGCGATGACGTTCCCGTCATCCGCGGCGCGGCGATCAAGGCTCTCCTCGGCGAGAAGGGCGATCTGGCCGACGGCGCTATCCTCAAGCTCTTCGAAGCTCTCGACACCTACATCCCGCTCCCCGAGCGCCCGAAGGATCAGCCGTTCCTGATGCCGATCGAAGACGTGTTCTCGATCTCGGGTCGCGGCACCGTCGTCACCGGCCGTATCGAGCGCGGCCTCATCAAGGTCGGCGAAGAAATCGAGATCGTCGGCCTGGCCGACACCAAGAAGTCGATCGTCACCGGCGTCGAAATGTTCCGCAAGCTGCTCGATCAGGGCGAGGCTGGCGACAACGTCGGCTGCCTCCTGCGCGGTATCGACAAGGACGCCGTCGAGCGTGGCCAGGTTCTGGCCAAGCCGGGCTCCGTGAAGCCGCACAAGAAGTTCAAGGCTGAGGCCTACATCCTCACCAAGGAAGAAGGCGGCCGTCACACGCCGTTCTTCACCAACTACCGTCCCCAGTTCTACTTCCGCACGACCGACGTCACTGGCGTCGTGACGCTGCCGGAAGGCACGGAGATGGTTATGCCGGGCGACAACATCGCGGTTGATGTCGAGCTCGTCGCGCCGATCGCGATGGAAGAGAAGGTCCGCTTCGCGATCCGCGAAGGTGGCCGCACCGTCGGCGCCGGCGTCGTCACCAAGATCATTGAGTAGCACACGAAGAGAGGCGCTCGGGAGGGCGGCGGCAACGCCGACATGAAGAGCGCTTCTCCTCATTTAGCGGGTTCGAGACAATGAACGGCCAAAACATCCGCATCCGATTGAAAGCGTTCGACCATCGAATCCTCGATGCGTCGACGCGGGAGATCGTGAACACGGCGAAGCGTACCGGCGCGGAGGTTCGGGGTCCGATCCCGTTGCCCACTCGTATCGAGCGCTTCACTGTCAATCGCTCTCCGCACATCGACAAGAAGAGCCGCGAGCAGTTCGAGATGCGCACGCACAAGCGCATGTTGGACATCGTGGATCCCACTCCGCAGACGGTCGACGCGCTGATGAAGCTCGACCTGGCGGCGGGCGTGGACGTGGAAATCAAGCTCTAGAGGATGCGCAGCTGGCCGGGCTCGCCCGGTGACGGCCGCGAAAAAAAGGAAGGAATGCGAACAAATGCGTTCCGGAGTGATTGCACAGAAAGTCGGCATGACCCGCATCTTCACGGATGCAGGTGAGCATGTGCCCGTGACGGTTCTGAAGCTCGAGAAGCTTCAGGTCCTGTCTCAGCGCACCACCGACAAGCATGGCTACACTGCGATTCAGGTGGGTGCTGGCACCCGCAAGCCCGCGCGGCTGACCAAGTCCGACCGCGGCGGCTTCGCCGTGGCGAACGTCGAGCCCAAGCGCAAGCTTGCTGAGTTCCGCGTGAGCCCGGAGAACCTGATCGAGGTGGGCGCCGAAATCACGGCAGACCACTTCGTCCCCGGCCAGTTCGTCGACGTGACGGGCACCAGCCAGGGTAAGGGCTTCCAGGGCGCGATGAAGCGCTGGAACTTCGGTGGTCTGCGCGCCACGCACGGCGTCTCCGTCGTGCATCGCTCGCACGGCTCGACCGGTCAGCGCCAGGACCCCGGCAAGGTGTTCAAGGGCAAGAAGATGGCCGGTCACCTCGGCGATGAGCGCGTCACCACGCAGAACCTCGTCGTGGCCAAGATCGACGTCGAGCGCGGTCTCCTGATGATCCGCGGCGCAGTCCCCGGTTCCAAGGGCGGCTGGGTCGTCGTTCGCGACGCAGTCAAGAAGAAGCCGCACGCCGAAGCGCCGACCCCCGGCGCCTTCAAGCCGGCAAGCAAGGAGAAGGCGTGATGAAAGCCACCGTCACCACGCTCGAGAGCAAGAAAGCCGGCGAGATCGAGCTCGCTGACGCCATTTACGGCCTCGAGCCGCGCAGCGACATCCTGCATCGCATGGTGCGCTGGCAGCAGCTGAAGCGCATGGCCGGCACGCACCACGCCCAGGACCGTTCGGAAGTTTCGGTCACGGGCAAGAAGATGTACAAGCAGAAGGGAACCGGCGGCGCCCGTCACGGCGACAAGTCGGTTCCGCAGTGGCGCGGCGGCGGCAAGGCGTTCGGTCCGAAGCCCCGTAGCCATGCCATCGACCTGACCAAGAAGTTCCGCGCGCTCGCGCTCCGTCACGCCCTTTCGGCGAAGGCGAAGGCAGGCGACATCGTCGTTATCGACGCGGCGGATTCGAAGGACGGCAAGACGGGCGCGCTGAAGAAGCAGTTCGCGACACTGGGCTGGAAGAACGCGCTGATCATCGACGGCGCAGCGCTGGATGATGCGTTTGCCCGCGCGGCACGCAACATTCCGCACATCGACGTGCTGCCGATCGCCGGCATCAACGTCTATGACATTCTTCGCCGCCACAAGCTTGTGCTCACCAAGGCCGCCGTCGAGGCGCTCGATGTGCGCTTCGCCGACGTGAAGGCCAAAGCCGCGGAGACGAAGTGATGAACAAGCTCAAGGCATACGACGTCATCCTCTCTCCGGTCATCACCGAGAAGGCGACGCAGGTATCCGAGGCGAACCAGGTGATCTTCAAGGTCGCTTCGGGCGCCAACAAAACCGACATCAAGTCCGCGGTCGAGATCCTCTTCAATGTGAAGGTCAAGGCTGTGAACACTCTGGTGCGCAAGGGCAAGCGCCGCACGTTCCGCGGCATCCGCGCCCAGCTCAGCGACGTGAAGAAGGCCATCGTGACGCTCGAGGAAGGCCACTCGATCGACGTCACGACCGGCCTTTAAGGGAGCGCCAAACCAATGGCACTGAAGACATACCGTCCGACATCTCCGGGTCTCCGTCACCTGGTCCAGGTTGATCGCAGCCACCTTTTCAAGGGTAGCCCGGTCAAGATCCTGACTGAGGGCAAGCGCAAGACCGGCGGCCGCAACAGCGACGGCCGGATCACCACGCGCCACATCGGCGGCGGGCACAAGCAGTCGTACCGGCTGATCGACTTCCGTCGCCGGAAGCACGACATCGTCGCGACCGTCGAGCGCCTCGAGTACGATCCGAACCGCACCGCGTTCATCGCGCTGATCAAGTACGCGGACGGCCATCTGTCCTACATCCTTGCGCCGCAGCGCTTGGCTGTCGGTGATCAGGTTGTCTCCGGCGCCAAGGTCGACGTGAAGCCGGGCAACGCCATGCCGCTGGCCGCAATGCCGATCGGCACGATCGTTCACAACGTCGAGCTGAAGCCGGGTGGCGGTGGTCAGATCGCACGCTCGGCGGGTGCATTCGTGCAGCTCGTTGGCCGTGACTCGGGCTGGGCCGTTCTGAAGCTCAACTCTGGCGAAACCCGGAAGGTTCGCGCCGAGTGCATTGCTTCGGTTGGCGCCGTTTCGAACCCGGATCACACCAACGAAGTGACCGGCAAGGCCGGCCGCACGCGCTGGAAGGGCAACCGTCCGACGGTCCGCTCGATCGCCATGAACCCGATCGACCATCCGAACGGTGGCCGTACCAAGGGTGGTAAGCACTGGGCGACGCCGTGGGGCAAGCCGACCAAGGGCTTCAAGACCCGCAAGAATAAGCAGACCGACAAGTTCATCGTCAGAAGCCGCTCGAAGAGCAAATAATTAGGCGCAGTCGAGCAGACGATTGAAGGAGATACGAGAGTGACACGCGCAGTTTGGAAAGGCCCGTTCGTCGACGGCTACATTCTCAAGAAGGCTGAGAAGGTACGCGCGTCGGGCCGCAATGAGGTCATCAAGACCTGGAGCCGTCGCTCGACGATCCTTCCTCAGTTCGTCGGGCTGACGTTCGGTGTTTACAACGGCCAGAAGCACATTCCGGTCAACGTCACCGAGGACATGATTGGACACAAGCTCGGTGAGTTCTCGCCGACGCGTGCGTTTCATGGCCATGGCGGCGACAAGAAAGCAGCGGTGAAGAGATAATGGGCAAGCCGAGCCGGGAAAGGAGCCTCTCCGACAAAGAGGCACGTGCGATCGCGAAGAACCTTCGCGTTTCGCCGCAGAAGTTGAACCTCGTTGCGGGTCTGATCCGCGGCAAGAAGGTCGACAAGGCGCTGGCCGACCTCGAGTTCTCGAGGAAGCGGATCGCCCAGGACGTCCGCAAGGTCGTGATGAGCGCCGTTGCGAACGCCGAGAACAACCATCAGCTCGACGTCAACTCGTTGATCGTCGCTGAGGCGTATGTCGGCAAGAACCTCGTGATGAAGCGCTTCGCGGCCCGCGGTCGCGGTCGTGGCTTCTCGATCATGAAGCCGTTCTCGCAGATCACCGTCGTGGTCCGCGAGACGGAAGCCGAGGCTGAGGCGCCCAAGAAGGGCAAAGCCGCGCCGAAGGCGAAGGCCGCCAAGACCGGCGGCAAGTCGAAGGTTGCTGCGGCTCAGAAGGAGGCCGAGTAATGGGTCATAAAGTCAATCCGATCGGCCTCCGCGTCGGCATCAACCGCACCTGGGACAGCCGCTGGTTCGCCCGTCGCGGTGAGTACGGCAAGCTGCTGCATGAGGACCGCGCGATCCGCGCTCACATCATGAAGCAGCAGCGCGTGGCCGGCATCGCCAAGGTCGTCATCGAGCGCCCGCACAAGAAGTGCCGCGTCACCGTTCACACGGCACGCCCCGGCGTTCTGATCGGCAAGAAGGGCGCCGACATCGAGAAGCTGCGCAGCGAACTCGCGCGCTACACCTCGTCCGAGGTTCACCTGAACCTTCTCGAGATCCGTAAGCCGGACATCGACGCCACGCTGGTCGCCGAGAACATCGCCCAGCAGCTCGAGCGCCGCGTTGCTTTCCGTCGCGCCATGAAACGCGCCGTGCAGACCGCGCTGCGTGCTGGCGCTGTCGGCATCCGTATCAACGTCGCCGGTCGTCTTGGCGGCGCCGAAATCGCCCGTACCGAGTGGTATCGCGAAGGCCGCGTGCCGCTGCATACGCTCCGCGCCGACATCGACTTCGGCTACGGCGTTGCCCAGACCGCCTATGGCGTCATCGGCATCAAGGTCTGGATCTTCAAGGGCGAGCTCATGGAGCACGACCCGATGGCATCCGAGCGTCGCGCAACCGAAGGGGCCGGCGACGGCACCGGCGGCCGTCCGCGCCGCGAGGATGGCGGCGAGCGTCGCGAACGTCGTGGTCCCCGTGGACCGCGCGGTGGCGCCGCCGATGCAGGCAAAGAAGGACAGGAGACGGCCTGATTCAAGGCTGTGAAGGAACCGGACGATGCTGCAACCTAAGAAGACTAAGTTCCGCAAGCAGTTCAAAGGCCGTATCCACGGCGCTGCGAAGGGCGGCACCACGCTGAACTTCGGATCGCATGGCCTCAAGGCTGTCGAGCCCGAGCGCGTAACCGCACGTCAGATCGAGGCTGCCCGCCGCGCCATCACGCGTCACATGAAGCGTGCTGGCCGCGTCTGGATCCGCATCTTCCCGGACGTTCCGGTGACGAAGAAGCCGGCCGAAGTTCGAATGGGTTCGGGCAAGGGTGGCATCGAGCTCTGGGTCTCGCGCGTGAAGCCGGGTCGCATCATGTTCGAGCTGGACGGCGTGCCCGACCAGGTCGCCCGTGAAGCCCTGCTGCTCGGCGCGGCCAAGCTCGGCATCAAGACACGCATTGTGACGCGCATCGGCTAAGGCCGGCGACGCAGAGACAAAGATAAGGAATACGACGATGAAAGCGGGTGATTTGAGGAGCATGTCGCTCGATCAACTCGACGATCAGTTGGCCAAGCTCAAGAAGGAGCAGTTCAACCTGCGCTTCCAGAAGGCGTCCGGCCAGCTCGAGAACACCTCGCGCGTCCGCCAGGTCCGGCGCGACATCGCGCGGGTTCTGACGCTCGCTGGCCAGAAGCGGGGCGGATCCTCGGCGAAGGCTGCTACCAAATCGAAGACTGGCGCGTAAGGAGATAGAGCGATGCCGAAGCGCGTCCTGCAGGGTGTGGTTGTTTCGAACAAGAACGACAAGACCATTGTCGTCGAGGTGGAACGCCGTTACACGCATCCGCTTCTGAAGAAGACGGTGCGTCGCACCAAGAAGTATCACGCTCACGACGAGAAGAACGTCCACAAGACGGGCGACCGGGTCGAGATCCAGGAGTCGGCGCCGATCTCGAAGTTGAAGCGTTGGGTCGTGCTCGAGAAGCACTGACATTTTGGGTGGTGCTAGGCCGCACGGCGGAACCGGCACCGGAACGAAGCAAGATTGAAGCCGCGCACTAGGCGGCAGGAAGAGAGACGATGCGATGATCCAGATGGAGACAAATCTCGACGTCGCTGACAATTCGGGCGCGCGTCGCGTTCAGTGCATCAAGGTACTGGGCGGCTCGAAGCGCAAGTACGCCACCATCGGCGACACCATTGTCGTGTCCGTCAAGGAGGCTATCCCGAAGGGCCGCGTCAAGAAGGGTCAGGTCATGAAGGCCGTGATCGTGCGTGTTGCCAAGGGCGTTCGCCGCCCGGATGGCTCGCTGATCCGCTTCGATCGCAACGCCGCCGTGCTGATCAACGCACAGGGCGAGCCTGTCGGCACGCGCATCTTCGGACCCGTGACGCGCGAACTTCGCGCCAAGAACCACATGAAGATCGTCTCGCTCGCTCCGGAGGTGCTGTAATGGCCTCGCTTAAGATCAAGAAGGGCGACAGCGTCGTCGTTTTGACGGGTCGCGACAAAGGCAAGCGCGGCGAAGTGATCGAGGTTCGCCCCAAGGAGAACCGCGCACTCGTCCGTGGCGTCAACGTCGTGCGCCGTCACCAGCGCCAGACCGCGTCGCAGGAAGGCGGCATCATCTCGAAAGAGGCCGCGATCCAGATTTCGAATCTCGCGCTCGAGGATCCCAAGGACGGCAAGCCGACCCGCGTCGGTTTCCGCATCCTCGATGACGGCAAGAAGGTCCGCTTCGCCAAGCGCTCGGGCGAAGTCATTCCGGAGAAGAACTAAGCCATGGCCGAGAAAGAAAAGCCCCAGAAGGCTGCAAAGGCAGGCGCCGCGCCTGCCGGCAAGCCGGGTAAGGAAGCCAAGGGCGCCAAGGCGCCGAAGGCTGAAGCCGCTCCGCGTGAGTGGAAGCCGCGTCCTGCCGACTACAAGCCGCGTCTCAAGACCCACTACGAGAAGGTGGTTCGCGACGCGCTGAAGGAAAAGTTCGCTTACGCGAACCCGATGCAGATTCCGAAGATCGAGAAGGTCGTGCTCAACATGGGCGTCGGCGAGGCAACCGCTGACCGCAAGAAGGTCGACAGCGCTGCTGGCGATCTCGCGCTCATCGCCGGCCAGAAGCCGCTGCTCACCAAGTCGACCAAGTCGATCGCGACCTTCAAGGTCCGCGAGGGCATGACGCTCGGCTGCAAGGTGACGCTGCGCGGCGACCGCATGTACGAATTCCTGGATCGCTTCGTCACCATCGCGCTGCCGCGCGTGAAGGACTTCCGCGGTCTGAACCCGAAGAGCTTCGACGGCCGCGGCAACTATGCGTGCGGTCTCAAGGAGCACATCGTGTTCCCCGAAATCGACTATGACAAGGTCGACCAGGTTTGGGGTCTCGACGTGATCGTTGTCACGTCGGCCAACTCCGATGACGAGGCGCGCGAGCTGCTTCGTGGTTTCAACTTTCCTTTCCGCAGCTAGAGGACCTCGGGCTGACCAGACCCCGAAAGGCCTTTGGAGGACAATGAATGGCTAAGACGAGCTCTATCGAAAAGAACAACCGGCGCCGCAAGCTGGTCGCCCAGCACGCTGCCAAGCGCAAGCGCCTGAAGGCGATTGCCGACGACCTGAAGCGCCCGGCCGAGGAGCGCTTCGCGGCGCGTTTGAAGCTCGCCGAGATGCCGCGCAACGGTTCGGCTGTGCGGATTCGCAATCGCTGCGAGATCACGGGCCGCGCCCGTGGCAACTATCGCAAGCTCAAGATGTGCCGCAACCAGCTTCGGGAGCTGGCCTCGCAGGGCCTCATTCCCGGCATGGTCAAGTCGAGCTGGTAAGGAGGGCATACGCAAATGGCTGTAAACGATCCCATCGGCGATATGCTGACGCGCATCCGCAATGCGCAGCTCCGTCGCCGTCCCAAGGTCTCGACGCCCGCTTCCAACATGCGCGCCCGCGTCCTCGACGTTCTCGCCGAGGAAGGCTACATCCGTGGCTACACGCGCATCGAGCAGAAGGGTGAACTCCCCGAGTTCGAGATCGAGCTGAAGTATTTCAACGGTCAGCCGGCGATCAAGGAGATCAGCCGCGTGTCGACCCCCGGCCGGCGCGTTTATTCGCCGGTTCGCGATCTCAAGAGCGTTGCCAACGGTCTCGGCGTCGCAATCCTCTCCACGCCGAAGGGCGTGATGTCGGATTCGCGCGCCAAGGAAGAGAACGTCGGCGGCGAGATCATCTGCAACGTATTCTAGCCTGAGGATCCGGCCCCGGCCGGGATCTCGAGGACAAGACCCGAGGAAGACGACAATGTCACGCATCGGAAAAAAGCCGGTTCCCGTTCCCGCCGCCGTCACGGCGACGGTCGACGGCCAGACCGTCAAAATGAAGGGCGCCAAGGGCGAGCTTTCCTTCACGCTGCCTGAGGAAATCAAGGTCGAGAAGACCGCCGAGGGTATCGAGCTGACGCTCAACGACGACACCAAGAAGGCGCGCTCCATGTGGGGCATGTCCCGCTCGATGGTGCAGAACCTGATCACCGGCGTCACCGACGGCTACACGCACACGCTCGAGATTCACGGCGTCGGTTTCAAGGCGTCCATGAAGGGCAAGGATCAGTTGACGCTGTCGGTCGGCTTCAGCCACGACGTCGTCCACACCATCCCGTCGGGCGTCGAAGTCAAGGTGGGCGGCGCGAAGCAGGAAGTCGTGACGGTTTCCGGCATCGACAAGCAGCTCGTCGGACAGGTTGCCGCCGAAATCCGCGCCTCGCGCAAGCCGGAGCCCTATCAGGGCAAGGGCGTGCGCTTCAAGGGCGAGCACGTCTTCCGCAAGGAAGGCAAGAAGAAGTAGGACCAACGTCATGGCCAATGCAAACAACCTATTCGAAAAGCGCCGCGCGCGCGTGCGCCGGACGTTGAAGGCCCGCGCAGCCGGGCGTCCGCGTCTTTCTATTCACCGCTCGTCGAAGCACATCTACGCGCAGATCATCGACGACGCCGCCGGCACCACGCTCGCCGCGGCTTCGAGCCTCGAGAAGGATCTGCGCACGTCCCTCAAGACGGGTGCCGACAAGGCCGCTGCTGCGGCGATCGGCAAGCTCGTCGCCGAGCGCGCTGTCAAGGCTGGCGTAACGTCGGTCGTGTTCGATCGCGGCGGCTATCTCTACCACGGGCGCGTCAAGGCGCTCGCAGATGCGGCCCGCGAGGGCGGTCTCAGCTTCTGATGAAAGGAATCTAATCGTGGCACGTCCATCATCGAGAGACCGCGGCGGCCGGGATCGTGAGCGCGAAGAGCGCGAGAGCGAGTTCTCGGACAAGCTGGTCCACATCAATCGCGTTGCGAAGGTCGTGAAGGGCGGTAAGCGCTTCGGCTTTGCGGCCCTCGTTGTCGTCGGCGATCTCAAGGGCCGCGTCGGCTTCGGCCACGGTAAGGCCCGTGAGGTGCCAGAGGCGATCCGCAAGGCAACCGAAGCTGCACGCCGCAACCTGCTGCGCGTGCCGCTCCGCGATGCCCGCACGCTCCACCATGACAGCGAAGGCCGTCACGGTTCGGGCAAGGTCGTGCTTCGCTCGGCTCCCGCAGGTACCGGCATCATCGCCGGCGGCGCCATGCGCGCCGTGTTCGAGATGCTCGGCGTTCACGACGTTGTCGCGAAGTCGCTCGGCTCGACCAACCCGTACAACGTCGTGCGTGCAACGTTCGACGCGCTGAAGGAGCAGGAGAATCCCCGTTCCGTCGCCGCCCGCCGCAACAAGAAGGTGTCTGAGATCGTCGCGCGTCGTCGCGATGGTTCGGGTACCGAGGTCGGCGCTGAAGCCTGATAGGGCAGGGGCTTCCGGGACGGCGTAACGCGCCATTCCGATTGAAGCCTCGACCCGTCAGAGGTCCGGCGCAAGAAATTCGAGAAGGTTACGAGATATGGCAGCCAAGAAGACGGTCACGGTCGAGCAGTTTGCGAGCGCAAATCGCCGGCCTGAAATCCAGACCAAGACCCTGAAAGGTCTCGGCCTGAACAAGCTGCATCGCCGCCGCGTTCTCGAAGACACGCCGGCCGTGCGCGGCATGATCAACTCTATCCCTCACCTCGTTCGCGTCGTCGACGAGGCAGGCAAGGCCTGAGGCAAGTCGGAACCGGGATTGGTCCGGATCGAAACTGCTTCCAGTCAAAGACGAATAAGGAGCTCGGGGTCCCATGCGGCTCAACGACATCAAGGATAATCCCGGCGCGCGCAAATTCCGCGTGCGTATCGGCCGCGGCATCGGCTCCGGCGTCGGCAAGACCGGCGGCCGTGGCGGCAAGGGGCAGACGGCACGCACCGGCGTCGCCATCGGTGGCTTCGAAGGCGGTCAGATGCCGCTTCATCGCCGCCTTCCGAAGCGCGGCTTCAACAAGTTCGATCGCAAGGATTGGAACGAGATCAACGTCGGCGCGCTGCAGAAGGCCGTCGACGAGGGCAAGCTCAAGGCCGGCCAGTCGGTCGACGTGACGGCGCTCGTGGATGCTGGCGTTCTCCGCCGCCCCAAGGATGGCCTGCGCCTGCTCGGCACCGGCGAGATCAAGGCCAAGCTGGCCCTTACCGTGAACCATGCCTCGGCTTCCGCCAAGGCGGCGATCGAGAAGGCTGGTGGCTCGATCAGCGTCATCGAGAAGAAGGTTCTGGCTGCCGACGAGGCAAAGCGGAAGAAGTCCGCTGCCAAGAAGGCTGGCACGGGCAAGAAGTCGGCCGGCGGCTCGGAAGAATAAGGGCTGGTTCCGGTGGCATTCGGCTCCGGCGCCCGCGGCGCCGAACGCTCGGAACGCCGCTGGATGAGGCCGCCCGGTCCCTGAGGGGGCTCGACTCGGCGGGTCCCAGACACCAAATAAGAGGCCGCTCCGGGGAGGAGCGGCCGAAGCCATGATGGAAGGGCCACGCCGGTCACACCATTATGGTCTAAGACCTTGGATCAGAAGTGTCATCGCCGCGACGACTTTGGCGATGCGCTCGAGAGCCTGAACGTTCGAAACGCGTGTGCACGCGCGTCAAGAACGAGAGCTAGCCTCTAAGGCTCACGGGAAGCCGGGAGAGAACGACTATGGTATCCGCTGCCGAGCAGCTTGCCTCGAACCTCAATCTCGGCGCCTTCGCCAAGGCGCAGGACTTGAAGAACCGCATCTGGTTCACGCTGGGCGCGCTGATCATCTATCGTCTCGGCACCTTCATTCCGATTCCCGGTGTTGACGCGGGCGCCTTCGCGGCAGCCTTTAAATCGCAGTCGTCCGGTATTCTCGGCATGTTCAACGTGTTCGCCGGCGGCGCCGTCGAGCGTATGGCGATCTTCGCCCTGAACATCATGCCGTACATCTCCGCCTCGATCATCATTCAGCTCATGACCTCGCTTTCGCCGAAGCTCGAGGCGCTGAAGAAGGAAGGCGAATCCGGCCGCAAGCAGATCAACCAGTACACCCGTTATCTCACGCTCGTGCTCGCCGCCTTCCAGGCCTACGGCATCTCGATCGGTCTTGAAGGATCGCGCTCGGAGGCCGGCGCTGTCGTCGGCGATCCGGGCTGGTTCTTCCGCCTGACGACGGTCATCACGCTTGTCGGCGGTACCATGTTCCTGATGTGGCTCGGCGAGCAGATTACGCAGCGCGGCGTCGGCAACGGCATCTCGCTGATCATCTTCGCGGGCATCGTGGCCGGCCTGCCGTCCGCGATCGTCGGACTGTTCGAGATGGCCCGCACCGGCGCTCTGTCGACCTTCCTGCTGCTCGCCCTTCTGGCGCTGATGCTGGCTGTCGTCGCCGCCATCGTCTTCATCGAGCGCGCGCAGCGCCGCTTGTTGATTCAGTATCCGAAACGACAGGTCGGCAACCGCATGTTCCAGGGCGATGCCTCGCATCTGCCGCTGAAGCTCAACTCCGCGGGCGTCATTCCGCCGATCTTCGCCTCGTCGCTGTTGCTGCTGCCGATCACCGTTGCGCAGTTCTCGTCGACCCAGGGCGGCGGACCGGAGTGGCTGCAGTCGATCGTGGCCTCCCTCGGCCACGGCCAGCCGCTCTATCTCGCGGTCTATATTTCGCTGATCATCTTCTTCGCGTTCTTCTACACCGCCGTCGTGTTCAATCCGAAGGACACTGCCGACAACCTGCGCAAGCACGGCGGCTTCCTGCCGGGTATCCGCCCGGGTGAGAAAACGGCCGAATACATCGACTACGTCCTGACCCGCATCACTGTGGTCGGCGCGCTCTACCTGGCCGCTGTCTGCGTCATGCCCGAAATCCTGACCTCCTACGCTGCCGTTCCGTTCTACTTTGGTGGCACTTCACTTCTGATCGCCGTTAGCGTGACTATGGATACGGTCGCTCAGATCCAGAGCCATCTGCTGGCCCATCAGTATGAAGGCCTGATCAAGAAGGCGAAGCTCAGGGGCGCGACGGGCCGGGGGCGTAGATGAAGCTCATTCTTTTGGGGCCTCCGGGCGCCGGCAAGGGCACACAAGCCGAATCTCTTGCCAAGCGTCGGGGTCTGATCCAGCTCTCCACCGGCGACATGCTGCGCGCAGCCGTCAAGGCCGGCACCGAGATTGGCCGCAAGGCCGAAGCCATCATGAAGAGCGGCGGCCTGGTGTCGGACGAGATCGTGATCGGCATCATCGCCGACCGCATCTCGGAACCCGACTGCGCCAACGGCTTCATCCTCGACGGATTTCCGCGCACTTTGAAGCAGGCGGCCGCCCTCGACGAGCTTCTCGATTCCAAGGGCACCATTCTGGACGCCGTGATCGAGCTCAAGGTCGATGACGCGGCCCTGCTATCCCGGATCGAGAACCGCGCCCGCGAGACCGTCGCGGCCGGCGGTACGGTTCGCGCTGACGATAACGCCGAGGCGCTGAAAACGCGTCTTATGGCGTACTACCGGGAGACGTCCCCGCTGATCGGCTACTATTTTGCCCAGGGCAAGCTGAAGACGATCGACGGTATGGCTCCCATTTCCGAGGTTTCCCGGCAGATCGATGCTCTGCTGGGGGATGCGTGACAGCATGAAAAGATGTCACAAGAACAAGGCGCAGGTTGACGAAGTATTATGACCAAGCTACAACACCGCGCTTTCAGGACGATGAAACGGAGGAATTGGTCCGTGCGGCGGCATTCGCCCGGATCAGTTTTGTCCGTATTTTTTCGTTGAATAACAGATAGATGTCGCCGCGCAATGCAGGCGGCAATGAAGCCTCCAGGAGACGGACGTGGCTCGTATAGCTGGTGTGAATATCCCGACGCAGAAGCGCGTTCTGATCGCACTTCAGTACATTCATGGGATCGGCCCGAAGTTCGCAGAGGAAATCTGCAAGCGCGTTGGCATCCCTGCCGACCGCCGCGTTAACCAGCTGACGGACGCCGAAGTCCTCCAGATCCGCGAGGCGATCGACCGCGATTACGTCGTGGAAGGTGATCTTCGTCGCGAAGTTTCCATGAATATCAAGCGCTTGATGGATCTCGGCTGCTATCGCGGCCTCCGCCATCGCAAGGGCCTTCCGGTCCGCGGCCAGCGCACTCACACCAACGCGCGCACCCGCAAGGGCCCGGCCAAGCCGATCGCCGGCAAGAAGAAGGCCTAAGCGCGTTTGCGAATTCATTCGGCCGGCTTCACGCCGGCCGATCTCACTCAGGCCGTCGTTGGATGGCCGTCGGATTGGCCCGGTGCACAGGTAACAGGGCGCGGGCAACAGGAGCTGCGAGCAAATGGCAAAAGAAGCACAGGGGCGTACGAAGGTCCGCCGCCGCGAGAAAAAGAACATCACGTCCGGCGTTGCCCACGTGAATGCCTCGTTCAACAACACGATGATCACCATCACCGACGCCCAGGGCAATACCCTGGCCTGGTCTTCTTCGGGCACCATGGGCTTCAAGGGTTCGCGCAAGTCGACCCCCTTCGCCGCCCAGATGGCTGCTGAGGACGCTGGCAAGAAGGCCATGGAGCACGGCATGAAGGTGCTCGAGGTTGAGGTGTGCGGCCCCGGTTCGGGTCGTGAATCGGCCCTCCGCGCGCTGCAGTCTGTCGGCTTCCAGATCACCTCGATCCGCGACGTGACGCCGATCCCGCACAATGGCTGCCGCCCGCGCAAGCGCCGCCGCGTTTAAGACCAAGCGAGTTCAGGTCTCGGAAGACGGGTGGAATAGCGGCGCCACGCTCCCGTCTCCGGTCTCGAACTCATCCTCTGTTGGAAGCGTGCCGCCCTCCGGCGAGGCGGCACCCCGAACCGCTACGAGGAACCCCCGTGACGAACGTACTGCAAAAGAACTGGCAAGACCTCATCAAGCCGTCGAAGCTCGAGATCACTCCGGGCCGCGACCGCACCCGTACCGCGACCATCGTCGCCGAGCCGCTCGAGCGCGGCTTCGGTATGACCCTCGGCAACGCGCTCCGTCGCGTCCTGTTGTCGTCGCTCCAGGGCGCCGCCATCAAGACCGTGCAGATCGACGGCGTGCTGCATGAGTTCTCCTCGATTCCGGGCGTCCGCGAGGACGTCACCAGCATCATCCTCAACATCAAGGAAATTGCGCTCCGCATCCATTCGGAAGGCGTGAAGCGCATGGTGCTGAAGAAGGAAGGCCCCGGCCCCGTCAAGGCTGGCGATATCGAGACCGGCTCCGAAGTCGATGTTTTGAACCCCGAGCACGTGATCTGCCACCTCGACCAGGGTGCCACGATCCGCATGGAGTTCACCGCCGACATGGGCAAGGGCTACGTCGCCGCCGAGCGTAACCGCCCGGATGACGCGCCGATCGGCCTGATCCCGGTCGACAGCCTCTACACGCCCGTGACCAAGGTCTCCTACAAGGTCGAGAACACGCGCGAAGGCCAGATCCTGGATTACGACAAGCTGACCATGACGCTCGAGACCGACGGCTCGGTCAAGGCCGAGGACGCCGTGGCGCTCGCCGCGCGCATCCTGCAGGATCAGCTCGCCGTCTTCATCAACTTCGAAGAGCCGAAGAAGGCCGTCGAGGAGAGCCGCCATCCGGAGCTCGCCTTCAACGCTGCCCTTCTCAAGAAGGTCGACGAACTCGAGCTCTCGGTGCGCTCTGCGAACTGCCTGAAGAACGACAACATCGTCTACATCGGCGACCTCATCCAGAAGACGGAAGCCGAGATGTTGCGCACGCCGAACTTCGGCCGCAAGTCGCTCAACGAGATCAAGGAAGTTCTGGCCGGCATGGGGCTCCACCTCGGCATGGAAGTGCCGAACTGGCCGCCGGACAACATCGAAGAGCTCGCCAAGCGCTTCGAGGACCAATACTAGAACGCTATTCCTCTCCCCGTCGCGACGGGGAGAGGTCACGACCGCTGCTTCGCAATAGGAGCAGCGCTGAACGTCACTACGAGGTGAGGCCAAAGAACCTCCCCGTAACAACCTAAGAGAAAGAGAATCTATGCGACACAAAAAACTGGGCCGCCGTTTCGGCCGTCAGAGTGCGCACCGTCAGGCGATGTTCTCGAACCTGGCTGCCGCCCTCATCAAGCACGAGCAGATCGTCACCACGCTGCCCAAGGCAAAGGACCTGAAGCGCGTGATCGACAAGTACATCACGCTGGCAAAGCGCGGTGATCTCAATTCCCGCCGTCTCGCTGCAGCCCGTCTGCGCGACGAGGACCAGGTCAAGAAGCTCTTCGACGTACTCGGACCCCGCTACAAGGATCGCGCTGGCGGATATTCGCGCGTTCTGAAGGCTGGCTTCCGTTACGGCGATAGCGCGCCGCGCGCCGTCATCGAGCTGGTCGACCGCGACGAGTCGGTCAAGGGCGCCGAGGACAAGGCCCGCCACGAAGAGCAGAAGGCCGCCGAGGCCAACGCGTAAATCGCGGTTTCGCTCTCCAAAAGCAGAGAAATTCGACGGCCCCGATGCAACGCGTCGGGGCCGTTTCTGTTTCGATGTGGAGGTGCAGGAGAAGCCCGGCAGCTCAGGCCGCCGTCGCCACCGGCTGGCCCTGCGCTTCGAACAGCGCCTTGAACTCGGCGATGCCGAACGTCGCGACCGTGTTGAGGTCGGCGTCCAAAATCTCATAGACGAGGTTGTCGACATTCCGGTTGCTGAACAGTGCGATCACGTCCTGGTCGCCGCCGCCTTCGGTATGCGGCTCGCCATCCGCCTTACCGGACACGTAGCTGCCGACGGGCCGGATCTCTTTCAAGTCTCCGTTGGCGCGATAGATCCGCAGCTCGCCCTGCAGCACCAGCGTGATGTAATCCGCTTTGTGCCGGTGCAGCGCGATCTTTGCGTTCGCGTCGAACTTGAACAGGATGTCGACGATGCGCTTGGCTTCGTCCACCGCGCAGATGTGATAGGCGACGTGGTCGAAACCCTCGATCGTGTTCCATTTGATGTTGCGGGTATCGAAGGGAAGCGTGCTCATGTCCCAGCCTTTCCTCGCTTGTTTGCCGCCTTGATTATATTCGGCCGACCCGCAAGGGGCGTGCTCCTCCGGTGCCGTAACGCCAACGTGACTTGTTCCCTAGGGACGCGCTTGCCATTTTGCGCCAGTCGCGCGCGCCCGGTTGGGAAACAATGGCCACCCGCCTGCCAGGTTTCACGAGAGCAAGCTCGCTCGGTCCCATCGCCGACTTCATGGACCGGCAAGGCGGTTCCATCTCGCGCGTCCTAAGGGATGTGGACTTGCCCTTCGCGCTTCTTGAGCAGCCCGAAATCATCGTGCCGCTGCGCGAACAATTCCGCCTCCTGGAGCGGGCGGCTCGCGAGACGGGAGACGCCTATTTCGGAGCGCGCCTCGGCCAGGTCGTCAAAAGCCCAGATCTCAGTGCTTACGGGGCTTGGGTCTGCGTGGCGGACACGCTCGCCGAGGCGATGCGGCGGGCCCATGCCGGTCTGGCCGTCATGCTGCAAACCTCAACCAACCTCTATCAGCAGCGCCGCGACGGCAAGATGTGTTGGTCGATCGAGTTCGTCGAGCCCGAAACCGATGGCCGCCATCACAACGAGCTGCTCGGCATCGGCTACATGATGGATCTCGTCCGCGTTTACGCGGGGCCTCGCTGGAAACCGGACGTCGTGATGACGGCGTTGCCCGCAGGCGAGCCGCATCGGGCACTGGAAGAGATTTTCGGTACCAACGTTTCGAACGGCCACGCCATGTCGTCGATCGTATTCGAAGAAACGCTGCTAAGCACTGGCAGGTACTGGCCAGAGTTTGCTGGTCGCGCGGAAGCCTCGGCTCATAACGGCGAGCCGGCGGTTCCACGCCGCGACGACACGCTCGCAACCATCGCCGCTGTCACCGACCTCGCACTCCACGAAGGCTTTCCGCGCATCGATTGGGTGGCCGCGAAACTAGGAACAACGCGTCGCACTCTGCAGCGGCGGCTTTCCGGTCTGGGAACGAGCTTCAACGGCCTCGTCGAGGAAACGCTTTTCCGGCACGCGAAGACACTTCTCGCCGAAGACCAGATGTCTGTCACGGATATCGCACTGAAGCTCGGCTACGCTGATCCGGCGCATTTCACGCGTGCCTTCCGCCGCTGGTCGGGCATGGCGCCGAGCGCCTATCGCAGCGCTGCGATGTGATCGAGCAGAGCGGCCCTCTCTAGAACGCGCTCTTGAGCGAGAAGGCGCGATGCCGGTAGACGATATCCGCCACCTGCCAGTCGCTACCCGATTTCACCATTTGAAGATCGACCACGCGATCCTCTCCGAGGTTCTTGAACGACGCACGCGCGATGGCCATCGTGCTTCCGCCACCGACGATTGTGAGATCGAGGTCCGTGACCTTGCAGTCGTTTCCATCGACGAGCACGTCGTAATCGAGATCGCCGGACGCGAGGCCGCTCGAGATCTTCTTGGCGAGCGCCGGCGTGAAATAGGATTTGGCGATGGCCTCGATGTCGTAGGCCGCGCCCTGTCCGTCGCCGCCGCACATCTCGGCAACTTGCCCGTAGATTTCATCGAGAACGATCTGCGGATCGCTGCCGCCTGCAGTCGCCGGCGCCGGAAAGAGACTGACAATCGCGAGCAGCGCTGCGCAGAACGCGCCCGAGCCGCTGCTTGCTCTGGAAACACCCATCGTGTCTTGCTCCCTGTTCGAGGCCGCAAGGCCTGATCGCTCATCCTACCATAGCATCCGAAAGCAGGCGCTGAAGACGCGCATCGGAGACCTCGAAGAACGCGGCTTCTATCCGACGATCCACCTCCGGTCGCATCAGAAACCCGCCGATGGCATAGGCTTCCGGCTCGTAGTCGCGCTCGAGATAGGCCGAGTGCAGATAGCAGCGACCGCCTTCCTGAAGCACGCGCTCGCGGAGCGCAGCCATATGAACTGCGGCGCCCGGATCCGCGGCTCGATCCCAGGCCGCCAGCGCGCGCAAGAGATCGCCGCGAGCCGTGACGATGAGCGTCAGCACGTCCGTCATGTCGAACTTGAGCCTCCAGCCGACAGGCCATTGCACGAGGCCGAGCTTGTGTGCGCTGGACACCACCAGCTCGTCGAAGAAGCGGTCGATGATCCGCTCTTCGGCTGCTGGCCATTTCTTCCGCCAATCGGCCGCGGCGAGGCGCCTGAGGCAGATGTCGATGTCCATATCGAAGGGGTCTTCGTTGCGCCCGATCAGCTCGAAATAGCGCGGCAGGAAATAGCGCATCTGATGCGCCACCGGCCCATCGTCCCAGTCGTGCGCCGAATTCGTGTATTCCGCCAGAAGCTGATGGGAGATTTCGCGCAGCGGCGTTCGAAGCAGGTCTTGCTCGGTTTCGACCGACATGCAGCAGGTGCAGTGGCAGACCGTGAGCGAGCGACGCACGCTATAGCCGCTGAAGACGCGGTATGCCTCGTCGACAATGGCCTCCAGTTCCGGTGTCATGACGGACTGCAGCGTGCTCTGCCCAAAGTTGGCGAGATATGGCAGCCGCAGCGGTGAAACCCAGTTCCGTCGGGAACAGGAAGCTCGAATTTAGCCGTCGAGCCGGGCGCGAGATGGGCAGCAGATATCGCGCGCGCCGAAGAGAAATTACAGCATCAGCGACTTGCGAACTTCGAACACTTCCATGATGCGCGCGCCACGATGCGGGCCGTCACAAACGAACGTCCACCGCCCCTCGGTGAAGGTGTCGCACATCTTGACGCCCTTGATCAGGATCCAGTGCCCTTCCTTGCCCTTGTGGATGGCCAGGATGTAATGCGCCCAGGCGTTGCGCGGCTTCTGCATCCACGTCCACACAGAGGGGCGCTTCTTGCGTTCGAGATGCATGAAGGTTTCTTTGAGCGTCATCTCGTAGCCGTAGACCGCGAGGGCCCCTTCGACTTCGTCGGCGTAGGTTCCCTTGACGCGGAAACGCAGATCCGGCGGCAGGTTTCGGTACGCATTCACCGCCATCTCGACCTTGCTGATGGGATAACCCGTGATGGCCGAAAGCACATAGGGGCCGCAAAAGGCAACGCGCCCAGTGTCGTTCTGGGCGTCGTTGAGCGACGAGGTGAGCGTGGGCAAATGGCTGTCGAAATTGGACATGGGGCTACGTACCGGCAACAATTAACGAACTGTTGCCGGAAACGGTTTACGAACCGTTAACGCGCCAAGATCTGCGTTCCGTTCGCGCGCAGGCGCTCGGGGGAAAGCAGCGTAACGGCCGGGCACGCCAGCGTCTCGGAAAGCGCATCGGCAAGCTGCTCCGTCGTCTCGGCCGTCGCGTAGATGCCGCCGGTCTCGTCCGCGAGGCAGCGTTCGATGAACGACGGCGCCGGCCCCGTCATTGGCTTCAGCCGATAGCCGATGACATGAACCGTGATCGCGGGATGCCGGGACTTGAGCTCCCGGGCCAGCGCGCAGGCATCGCCCCCGCAAGTGTCTTCGCCGTCGGTCAGCGCGACGATGACGGACGGGTGCGAGCCGTTCTGGAGAAGTGCTGCCGCCTGGCGGACCGACGTCGTCAGCGGTGTGCGTCCTTGCGGCCGCAAGCGCTCGACCTCCGTCATGATCCGTTCGCCGGCGTTGGGAAGTGGTGGAAAGCGCAGGTCCACGTTCTTGCAGGTGTCGAAGTTGCGGCCCGGCCCGTAGACCAACAATCCGAGCCGGCGCGCGCGAGCCGCCGCGGGGAGAACCTTGGCCAGCGCGACGCGCGCCCGGTCCATGCGCGAAGGCGCGCCATCCGGGAAGTCCGTCGCCGCCATCGAGCCGGACGCATCGAACACCAGCATCGCGTCGTCGACGCACGATGGCTTCGCGTTCCCCGCCATTGCGGCAGCGCCCGGCACGCAGAGCCATGCGATCGCGCAGATCATTGGAAGACGCAGTCGCAAGAGGTCTGCCTGTCGAGCTTGATTTATCCGATGCCGCGCGGATTAGAGGCTGAGCCGGGGAGCGCGGCAATCCGCATTGCGGGCTCGACACGGCCTTGTGATGCGGCGCGAGCCCTGTTGCCGACTGTTCCGGCTGCCGATTGCCAGTATTCCTGCGCGCGGGAAGGGCGCCAGCCCGGCGCGCACCGCCTTTAGCGGGAAGGCGCAATCTTGGCGAGGTTTTCGCGATGCACCGCTTCGTATGGCTCGAAGTACGTGAGCCACCCGGTGTTGAGCGGTCCCTGGATCAACGCGCGAAGCGGCGTTTCGCGCAAACCCGCGTCCGTCCTGCAGCGAATGAGGGTGCGAACATACTGTTGCGTCGCGCGGATCAGCCCCCGGCTGTAGCCGCCGCCGGCGATGATGTCGGGATCGCCATGGTTCGGCAGGATGCGCGCAGGCGCCAGAGCGTCGAGGCGGTCGAGGTCCGCGAGATGGATGTCGAGGTTCTCCGGCTCCACGACGTAAGTGACCGTATCCTCCATCGTGTCGCCGGCAAACAGCAGGCGCTCTTTCGCCCACCAAATCACGGCCGCGTCGTCGCTATGAATGTTAGCTTCGATGAGTTCGACCCTGATGTCGCCGATATCGAGCGAAAGCGAGCCGGAAAACGTCCGCGTCGGATGCACGAGAGGCGAGATGGCCGGGGGGCCGTCGTAGGTTCCCGCTTCGATAGCGGCTTGATGGCGCTTCATGTGATCGGCGGTGCGCTGGGTCGCGATGATCTCGCAATCCTCGAACGCCGCGTTCCCGGCGATATGATCGAGATGCCAGTGGCTGAGCACCACCTTGAACGAGGAAACGCCGGCCTCGCGGGCGAGAATATCGCGGATGGCGGCGGCGTGTGCGAGCGACACATGCGTGTCATAGACGAGGGCTTCCGATCCGCTGACGATCGCATAGCTCGCGATGCCGAGCGAAAGCGCGCCTGAATCGACCCAGTTCTCGTGCTCCGCGAAGCGAGAGCCCGCAACGCGCCCATCGTAGAATGCATAGATCGCCGGATGAGGCTTCAGAACGCGCAGGTGTTCGATCACGGCGGACATCTCTCAACTCCAGCGCCGGTTGGACCACATCCACTGTTCCGGCGTTTCCCGCACCCACGTCTCGAACTGCTTCTGCATCTCGACCATGATCCAGCGCACGTCGTCGCTGATGTTCTTGGTTCGCGGCACGCGCAATTCCTTGATCTCGATCTCGAACCGCGACGATGTTCCGACCCGCCTGCAGCAGGACATCCAGATGCGGCTTCCCACGCGTCGTGCGATCATCGCGCCGATGGCTTGCGTCCTGGCGTCTTGACCGAAGAACGGGACCGGAAGACCAGTCCGATCGTAGAGATCGCAGACGAGCCCGAGCCGCCCGCCGGTACGAACGAAATCGGTAAGAATGCGTGCAGTCTTCTGGTTGTCTCCGTGCTCGCCTTCGACCTTGCCGCGCCCGAACAGCCCACCCGGATAGAGGTCGCGGCGCTGCCAGCGCAGATAGCTGTCGATGTACGGATTGTTGACCGAGCGATAGACCGCGGCGGGGTTCGCGCGCGCTTCGACGAACGGCCAGATCGAAAGCTCCCAATTGCCCATGTGCAGCGAGACGCCGATCGCGGGACCGAGCTTGTTCTTGTAGCGCCCGAACAGTCTGTCGGACACGATGCGAATGCGGCTGGGATCCTGGATCAGGCGGTCGATCTGCATGGTCTCGGCCATCACGCGGCCAAGGTTCTCCCAGTGCGCCATGCAGATGGCGAGCCTCTCGGCTTCGCTCTTTTCGGGAAACGCGATGGCGAGGTTGGCGAGCGCACGCGCCTGCCGCTTGGGATTGACGCGCGGGGCGAGAAATCGCCACGCCCTGGCAGAAAGACCGGTTGCCGTCTCGAGGGGCAGGATCCGCACCAAGCCGACGATCAGACGGAGCAATCCATATTCGAGCCGGAATTGCAGGTCGCGGCCAAAGCTGATGCGGGATGACGACATCGAGGTCCTAGATTGCTTCGGGAAAGCGGCTGAGACGAAGAGAGAGGCGGGCAAACGCTTTCGCGAGAATCGGGATGCCAAGTGTCGGGCGGGCCGTCAAGCGGCAGAATGACGAGGAGGCCGCTGCGATCTCTCGGCGAGCAGAGCCGCGCCATCCGGCTTCAGGAGGCTGGGCAGGGATTGAGACGGCTGCAGCCCTTCGCGGATTGCGAGACGACGCAACGGTCCGAACGTCCTGAGCGCGACGAGGCCCATCCCGCGCGCGAGATGAACCGGAACGAAATCCGAGATCAGCGAACGGTTGAGCACGTCGATGGTGGTGATACGGGAGGTGACATCGGATCTGCGCCGGGCGCTGTAGGCGTCGAGCGCCGCGCTGCCGCCCGGGTCGCGCCCTGCGGCGAGAGCTTCGGCCATGCAGTCGGCGAGCGCCGCCGCGTCGCGAATGCCGAGGTTGAGGCCTTGCGCTCCGATTGGCGGGATCACATGCCCCGCTTCTCCGACGAGTGCGACGCGGTTTCCGCCGAAGCGTTCGGCCGTGAGGCCGGACAACGGAAAAACGGCGCGCGGGGCAATCTCTCCAAGTGCGCCGAGCAGCCCTTGCAGACGGATTTCGACAGCAGTCCGAAATGCGGCTTCATCCAGGGCGGCCAGGCGCTGGGCCTCCTCGGGCCGTTCTACCCATACCAGGCTCGATGAAAGGTCCGGCAGCGGCACCGTCGTGAACGGACCGGCAGGCCGATGGAACTCGGTCGAGACGCTCCCGTGCGGACGCGAATGCCGAAATGAGGTTGCGATCGCGGCCTGCGGATAGCTCCAGGTGCGCGTCGCGATTCCGGCCGCAGTCCGGCAGAGAGAGTTCCGTCCGTCCGCCCCGGCGACAAGCTGCGCCTCGAAGCGGTCGCCCTCCTGACTGGTGAGCGTGGCGGCATCGCTCCCGATCTCGACCTGCGCGATGCCGCGCGTCGATTGCAGGGTGACGCCGCTGTCCGGCTTGGATGCGCCTGCCGTGAGGCCGGCGACGAGCGCGTTGTTCGGCACGTTCCACCCGAACACGTCGAGCCCGATCTCGGCGGCGGTGAAGGTCACCTCCGGCGCGCGCAGCAGCGCCCCGGTATCGTCGATGATGCGGATCGCGGTGATCGGCGCCGAGTGCGGCGCGATCAGATCCCAGACGCCGAGGTTCTTCAGAAATTCGATCGAGCCGGCAAAAAGCGCCGCCGTCCGGTTGTCGGGCGCCTGGCCCGCCGCGCGATGCGGTGGAGCCGCGAGAACGACGTGGGCGCCGGTCGCGCCGAGGGCCAGCGCGGCCGCCAAACCTGCGGGTCCGCCGCCCACGACAGCCGCTGTAAATCGCCGGCTCATTTCATCTCCCGTCGGACGAAAAACCTGCTCCCGAAACGTAAATCTGCAACCCCCTTCCATTGATGACAAGCGAAGTCGCTCAAGTTCCGAGAGATAGCGCGTCGCAAAACTGTCACGGAAATACCGAGGTGTAAATGCGGGCGGATGCCCGGTCGGTACTGGGCCTTCGTAGTGAAACTGTCACAAAGCCTTTTGCGCTTACGCGTTGGAAAACTTTGAGTTTATGTCCCCGTTATCCACCGCGGTTGGGGCAAGTGGATAACAGGTACTTGTCCGTGTCCGCAGCGTGGGGAGGGTCAAAATTCGGAAGTCCGTACTTGGAAGTTGAGTGCGGCGAATAGATGAGGAGTTGGGCATGGTTGGGGGTTTTAAGTTGTCAGCGGGTTCGCTGTCGCTGCTGGCGGCGGCGGGCGTTCTGCTGGTTGGGGGCACTTCGGCCCAAGCTGCTGATCTCGGCGGCAATTGCTGCGCGGATCTCGAAGAGCGCATCGCCGAACTCGAGGCGACCACCGCTCGCAAGGGCAACCGCAAGGTGAAGCTGGAAGTTTCCGGCCAGGTCAACGAGATGGTCCTGTTCTGGGATGACGGCGAGGAGTCGAACGTCGGCGTCTACACCAACGACGCGTCGCGCACCCGTTTCCGTTTCAAGGGCGATGCCAAGATCGCCGACGGCTGGAAGGCCGGCTACCTGCTCGAGATCGGCGTTCGCTCTGCCAACTCCAAGCGTTTCAATCAGGACGACCCGACCGGTGAAACCGGCTTGGATCTCCGTCACTCGACCTGGTACGTCGACAGCAAGTCGTTCGGCCGCTTCTGGGTTGGTCTGACCGGCGGCGCTGCCGAAAGCATCACTGAAATCAACGTCGCTGGCACCGGCGATGTCGCCAAGTATTCGGACGCCGAAGACATTGGCGGCGGCTTGGCTCTGCGCCTCGCCAATGGCACCTATTCGAGCGGCGGCACCTCCGTCACCTCGGGCGACATCACCATTCGCCGTCTGATCCGCGACAGCGGCAACCAGCCGGGTGAAGGCCGTCGTTACAACATGGTCCGTTACGATACGCCCGAGATCGCTGGCTTCACCGCCACCGTGAACTGGGGTGCGGACGACGCCTGGGAAATGGGCCTCCGCTACAAGGGTGAGTTCGCTGGCCTTAAGCTCGCAGCTGGCATCGCCTACGGCGAGTCGAGCGAGCCGGTCGGCGGTTCTCCGTCGGGCACGCCCAGCAACACTGTCGGCTTCGAATGCGTCGCCAACCGCACCACGAACGCAAACATTGCCGGCACCGGCAAGGACGCAGACTGCCATCAGGTCGGCGGCTCGATCAGCGTCATGCACGAGGCCACCGGTCTCTACACCAACTTCGCTGCCGGTTTCCTTGAGGACGAGCTGATCAAGAAGCGTTTCGGCGCTGGCGCTGACGATCGTCACGAGTTCTGGGCAGTTGAAGCTGGTATCCAGCGCAAGTGGCTCCCGCTCGGCAAGACCACGATCTTCGGCCAGTACTACAACAACCAGGGCGGCGAGACCGACCGCAGCTACACCGGCATCGGCCGCCTTGCTGGGTCGGAGCTCGATATCTACTCGCTCGGCGTGATGCAGGGCGTGGACGCTGCCGCGATGAACTTCTACGCCATGTACCGCCACGTCGAAGCAGAGGCTGACACCGTGGCCGGCGATCACCTGGAATTCCAGGACGTCGACATGTTCATGACCGGCGCGATCATCAAGTTCTAATCTGCGCACGCAGACGAGCTAAACGAGAAGGGGCGCCACTTGGCGCCCCTTCCTTGTTTTTGCTTGATTATGCCGGGCGGCACCTCGCCGCCATGTGGCGCACTGGCAACTACTGAGGGGGATATCCGGAAGTGTGACGGTGAATCGAACTGTTTGTAACAAAAGTCTCATCTTACTCACGTAGAGCACCCTAGGTAGGTTGGTTTTACTTAGGTTGGGGATTTACGATGAGCATGAAACAGGTGACGGGCAGCGTGCTTGCGGCAGCCGCAAGCTGTCTCGTTTGGGGGGCATCGTCTGCGCAGGCCGCGGATCTTGGCGGCAACTGCTGCGCGGATCTGGAAGAGCGGATCGCAGAGCTGGAATCCACCACGGCCCGCAAAGGCAACCGCAAGGTTAGCCTGACGATTTCGGGCTGGGTCAACGAAGCCGTGTTCTTCTGGGACGACGGCAGAGAAAGCAACACTTACGTTGGCACCAACGCCCTTGAGCAATCGCGCATCAAGTTCGCAGGCGAGGCCAAGATCTCGGAAGGCTGGTCTGCCGGCTACACGTTGGAGCTTGGCATTCTCGGAGGCGACTCCAAGTCCTTCGACGAGAAATCGCCTTCGGGCGCTGCCGACAAGGCGAACTCTGTCGCAGTCCGCAAGGCCAACTGGTTCATCAAGAGCAAGGACCTTGGCAAGGTTACGGTCGGCCAGGAAGGCACCGCGACTTACCATCTCCTCGATGACGCCAATGGCGCCGCCACCCGCAACTATTCGGACGCCGAAGCGGCCGCGGTTGCGCTCGGCGGCTTCCATATCGTCAACAACGCCACCGGCAACTACGTCGGAACCACCAAGTGGACCGACATCATGGGCGGCTTCAACAACGCCACCCCCGGCCAGAGCGGCCGCCGCAACGTGGTGCGCTATGACACCCCGACCTTCGCCAACTTCACGGCCACGGCGGCCTGGGGCGAGGACGACATGTGGGATCTGGCTCTGACCTACAAGGGCGACGTCGGCGACTTCAAGCTCGTCGGCAAGATCGGCTACGGCGAGAGCACCGATCCCAAAGCCAACAAGGGCAATTGCGCAGATCGCGGCAATGGCGATTGCCAGTGGTGGGGTGCCGCCGGCACCATCATGCACGCGCCGACCGGCCTCTATGTCTACGGCGGTTACGGCGAGCAGACGCTCGACCTCAAGGCTGCGGATGCGGGCCTGGATGACAGCTCCACGACCTGGTTCGTCCAGGCCGGTCTCGAGCGGAAGTTCTTCCCGCTCGGCAAGACCACCGTCTTCGGCGAATACCGCCACGACGACGTCGGCGTCAGCAAGGCCGGCAACAGCTCGGACCTGGATTTCTGGGCCGCCGGCGTTGTCCAGAACATCGAGAACGCCGCGATGGATGTTTACGTGATCTACCGCCACGCCGAGGGCGATTACGTCAACACAGCCAACACGTCGATCGATCTCGCCGATTGGGACATGCTGATGACGGGTGCTCGCATCCAGTTCTGATCCCCGGACCGGTGCAACTCGCACGGCCACACGGAAAGGAGCCACCGCAAGGTGGCTCCTTTTTACTGTTCGCGCGCCCGTGCCTGTGCAGGACGTGTGGAAAAAATGTGCCGCTCGGGTGTGCAGTGCAACGTACGCCGTGACCCGAAGGCGAGGAGGCGAAAATGAGGCAAGCTCAGGCCTTTAATGAGATAATGCCGCGCTCCCCCGCGAAACCAAGGGGCTGTGACCTGCTAGCCACATGGCGCCGCAACAACACTCCTTACGGGAAACGTTCACCCTGGCTTAACGACGCTCGAACATTCTTGTCACTGGCGGTATGAAGATCCATCTTCGAATCCGAAGAGAGTGGCACTGCGGGGAATTCCATGAGGCTGGCTAGGTATATCGGGATCGGACTGGCGTTGGCGCTTGCCAGCACCTCGACCCTTGCCTTTCAGGAACAGGGTGGTGCGCCGGTCACGGCTGCGCCCGCTGAAACACAGGCTGCCCCCTCTGAGACCAAAGATCTGAACTTCGCGACCCCCAAGATCGAGGGCGGCGAGAGCGCAGGCACGGAAGTTCGCATTCCCGGCCTCGGCAAGCTCGGCGTGCTTCCCAAGATGGATTTCGGCCTGGAGCTGCTTTACGGCGCGAACGACAGCGCCAAGCAGGTGCCGGAGCCTGCTGATCAGCCGGCCGAGGATCTGACGATCCGCGGCACGGTCAAGCACAATTTCTAGGCTTGGCCTGATCGTATAAGACGGAACGATAAGGAGCGCTCTCGGCGCTCCTTTTGTTTTTTGGCGCGCGGAAAGCGGCCGGCCGCCTGCGTCATGGTGCGTCTGCTACCGGATGCCAGCATGTTCGCGCCAACGAACTGTGCTTAAACCGCTCCTGATGGAGTGGACATGCTTTCGTCCTAGAAAATATAACAGGATCCACGACGAGACCATGATGTTTCGGACCCTAACAGTCCGAAGCGTGAATCATAGGTCTCCTCAAGCACCTAGAACTTGGCTTGACGCCGCCCATCGAGAGCGGCGTCCGTCATCCGGCAGAAAGGCTCGAATATGCGCATTGCCGTTGTTGGCTCCGGCTACGTGGGGCTCGTTTCCGGTGCTTGTCTGGCCGATTTCGGCCATCAGGTGACCTGCATCGACAGCAACGAGGAAAAGATCGCCGCGCTGAAGGCCGGCGTCATGCCGATCTACGAGCCCGGCCTCGATCAGATCGTTGCCAAGAACGGCAAGGCCAACCGCCTGGTGTTCACGACCGAACTCGGCAAGGCCGTGCGCGAAGCCGATGCGGTGTTCATCGCCGTCGGCACGCCCTCGCGCCGTGGCGACGGACACGCCGATCTCTCCTACGTTTATGCGGTCGCGAGTGAGATCGCGGCCAACGTAAATGGCTTTACGGTGGTAATCACCAAATCGACGGTTCCCGTCGGTACCGGCGACGAAGTCGAGCGCATCATCCGAGAAGCGAACCCGGACGCGGATGTCGCGGTCGTCTCCAATCCCGAGTTCCTGCGCGAAGGCGCGGCCATCGAAGATTTCAAGCGCCCCGACCGCATCGTCATCGGCATCGAGGACGAGCGCGCGCGCGCCGTGATGACCGAAGTCTACCGGCCGCTCTATCTGAACCAGGCGCCGCTGATGTTCACGGCGCGGCGCACGTCGGAGCTGATCAAGTATGCGGCCAACGCCTTCCTGGCGATGAAGATCACCTTCATCAACGAGATGGCCGACCTGTGCGAAGCCGTCGGCAGCAACGTGCAGGACGTGGCGCACGGCATCGGTCTCGACAAGCGCATCGGCTCGAAGTTCCTGCACGCCGGTCCCGGCTACGGCGGCTCGTGCTTCCCCAAGGACACGCTGGCACTGGTCAAGACCGCACAGGACTACAACAGCCCGCTCCGGCTCATCGAGACGACGGTCGCGATCAACGACCAGCGCAAGCGCGCTATGGCGCGCAAGGTCTCGCGCGCGATCGGCCCCGACATTCGCGGCAAGACCATCGCGCTCCTCGGCCTTACCTTCAAGCCGAACACCGACGACATGCGCGAGAGCCCGGCGATCTCGATCGTCCAGGGACTGCAGGACGGGGGCGCCAAGGTTCGGGCCTTCGATCCTGAAGGCATGGAAGCCGCCAAGGCCTACTTGTCGGATGTCACGTTCGGCGCCGATCCCTACACGATCGCCGAGGGCGCGGATGCGCTCGTGCTGGTGACGGAGTGGGATGCCTTCCGTGCGCTCGATTTCCCGCGGTTGAAGGGGCTGATGAAGGAGCCGCTTCTCGTCGATCTGCGCAACGTCTACCGGCGCGAGCAGATCGCGCGCTACGGCTTCCGTTTCGTGAGCGTCGGGCGCCCGCGCGAAGACATCAACGCCGCCTTGAGCTCGGCTGCCGAATAGCGGCAACAGCTGCGCGTAAATCGGCTCGCGCTTCGGACCCCATCGATCGGTCCGAAGCGCGAGTCGCTGGTTCTGCTCTAAAGGCCGAGTTCTGAAAGACCCGGATGGTCGAGCGGGCGCGGACCGAGCGGCCAATGATATTTGCGCTCGCTCTCGTTGATCGGTTTGTCGTTGATGCTGGCGAACCGGCGGCGCATGAGGCCCGCCTCGTCGAACTCCCAGTTCTCGTTGCCGTACGAGCGATACCACTGGCCGCTGTCGTCGTGCCATTCATAGGCGAAGCGCACGGCGATGCGATTTCCGCCGAACGTCCACACTTCCTTGATCAGCCGGTAGTCAAGCTCGCGCGCCCACTTGCGGGAGAGGAACGTGACGATCTCGTCTCGCCCCTGCGGAAACTCGGCGCGATTGCGCCATTGGCTGTCAGGTGTGTAGGCCCCCGCCACGCGTACCGGATCGCGCGAGTTCCAGGCATCCTCGGCCATGCGCGCTTTCTGTGCGGCGGTTTCGGCGGTGAATGGGGGAAGCGGCGGGCGAGCGGTCATGGTGAGCCTTCTTCTTTACGCGCTGTGCTCCCGGTCCAACAATCGAAGCCCGAGCGCTCATATTTGCGCGTGCGTTTCCAAACGCCGCGATCTTACCCGGTCTAGCCCGCCGCGCCACGTTCGTGTGCAGCGTGGCGCATGCCGTCTTCAGCTTCGGGCGCTTTCTTGCTCAAGATCGGATCGATGAGCACGACCGTGCGCGTACCGGTCGGTACACGATTGAAAAGATCGATCGCATCGTGATCGAGAAGTCGGATGCAGCCGCTGGACGTCGCCTTTCCGAGCGATGAGGGACGTCCGCCGCCGTGAATGCGGTAGAGCGTGTCGCGTCCGCCCTGGTAGAGGTAGAGCGCGCGAGCGCCGAGCGGGTTTTCCGGTCCTCCCGGCATGCCTTTGGCGAATGGCGCTGTACGCGGATCGCGCGCGACCATCTCGGCAGGCGGCGTCCACGTCGGCCATTCCGCCTTGCGCGCGATGGTGGCGGCTCCGCTCCATCCGAAGCCTTCGCGGCCGACTTCGATCCCGTAACGCAGCGCGCGTCCGTTGCCGCTGACGAGATAGAGATAGCGATTGGGCGTATCGACCACGATGGTGCCGGCCGGCTCGCTGGTCTTGTAGGCGACCTGCTGGCGCCGGAACTTGGGATCGAGCTTCGCGAGATCCGCGGCCGCGATTGGGAAGCGCTCGCGTTCGAGAGCCGCGTAGTTGCGCCGGTCGGCGTCGGTCACGTCATGGGCGATTCCGAGCCAATCGAGATTATCGGTCGCGCAGCCTGATAGCGATAAGGCAAGGCAAAGAAGCAGCAATCTACGAAGCGGCACGGCTGAGATCCCCCACAGTCCCGATTTTGGTCCCCGAACGGCAAACGGAATGCGCTTTGGCATCGAAGGTGTTTGCCGCATGCCATGCCTAAGGGCTCAGATTAAGGGAATCTTAAGGGCCCGCGGCGTCCGCGGCCTGCGGGTTCGGCCCGCCATCTTGATCAGTAGGCGGTTGCGACGACCCATGATTGTCGGGAAACACGAGAAAATTTCTACGGAAGTATCCCGATCGATTTGAGCAAGAAAAACTGTTTCATGTCAGTGCGAGCAGGTCGTCGGTTAAGCGGGCGTGAATTCTCCGGCATGAGTTGATGCAATTGCGCGCGCAACAAATGACCAAATAAAAAACAATAACGAAAACCAATAAATTGTCGTAAGTTGGATGATGTATATTATTTAGAGCATATTTAGGTGGTTTCAGCAAAGTCTCCCGTGAAAATTAAAAGCGCCCGCCCTTGAGCGATTGGCGTGTAATGCGGGAAGACCAATGAACCTTGAGCGCAGATCATTTCTGAGGATGGCGATCGGCGGCTGCGTCTGCTGCCTTCCGGGAACGCTGGCGGCTGTGCAAGCGGTCGAGCATGCCGGTGGCGGCGCTGCCGGAAAGCCGCACTGGTCCTATGAGGGCGCGACCGGCCCCGATCATTGGGGTGAGCTTTCGCCCGACTACAAAGTCTGCCAGCTCGGCATGGAGCAGACACCCATCGATCTCGCGGCAGGCTTGAAGGCCGACGCTGGCGGTATCAGTTTCGACTATCGCCCGCTTCCGCTTCGCATTCTGAACAACGGGCACACGATTCAGGTCAATTCGGCTCCCGGCTGCTCCTGCACGATCGGCGAGACGAAATACGATCTCGTGCAATTCCATTTCCATCATCCCAGCGAGCACCTGCTCGACGGGCAAGCCTTCGATATGGAAGCCCATTTCGTTCATAAATCGGCGGCGGGCGCACTCGCCGTCGTTGGCGTCTTTTTCACATCCGGCGCGCACAATTTCGGGCTGCAGCCGATATTCGATTTGATGCCGGCAAGTGAAGGCCCCGAGGTCAAAGCGGATGGCGAGTTCAATCCCGCCGCCTTCTTCCCGTCTATCCAAACGTACTTCCGCTACACCGGGTCGCTGACCACGCCCCCGTGCTCCGAAGGGTTGGTGTGGACGGTGTTTCGCGAGCCGATCGAGGCCTCTCCGGAGCAGATTGCCCGCTTCGCGGCACTGTTCCCCAACAATGCCCGGCCCGTCCAGCGACGCAACCGGCGCTTTCTGATCGAAACCGGCATCTAGCAAACGATAACAAGAAAGAAATCGCCATGCAGACCCTTGCAACCATCTTCAACGACATGAAGGTCAACACCAAGATCGCAGCCGGCTTCTCCGCCATACTCGCCATTATGATCGGCGTCGGGGCTTACGGATATTTTGGCGTCGCCCATGTCGGGGACAATTTCGAAAGCTACGCACAGCGCGTGGCGGTGGTTGATACGGTCAGCGAAATCGACCGCGAATTTCTAACCTTCCGCAGGTTGGTCCGAGAAACCGCAACTAGCCAAGATCCCGTCGCCGCAGCGAAACTCGCGCATGAGGAGGAGCAGCGCGTCACGGCCGCGATCGAGCATGGTATTCGCGAGATCCACAATCCGGAGCGTCACGAAAAGATCCTGGCGCTCAAGACGCGCTTCGAGGAGTACGCGAAGCTTGCGCGAAAGGCTGAAACACTGCGTCAGGAGAAGGACGAAGTCGGGCACAAAGTGCTCGATGCTGACGGCGCGAAGCTCAAAGCCGACCTTGAGCATCTCTTGACGGTCGCTGCGCGCGAAGGCAACAGCAACGCGCTCATTCTCGGTAACGAGGTCCTGAAGCACGTGATGCAGATCCGGCTCAGCGTCAACTTGCTGCTTGGTCGCCACGATCTCACGGCGAAGGAAAAGGCCGACCAGACCTTCGGCGAGGTGGCGACAATTCTCGCAACGCTCGACGGTCTGATCAGCTCGCCCGAGGCCCGCAAGGACTTCGACGAAGTGAAAAAGCTCGTGGCGGAATATCACGAGGGCTACGAGAAGGCGGTTGTCATCGACGGAGAGCTCGACCAACTTCTCGGCAAGGATATGCCTGCGCTCGCCGAAAACGTTGCGGCTGATGCCACGGCAATCAGGGAATCTGCATCCGCAGACGAACACGCGCTCAAGGCCGAAGCCACCGACCTCATCAGCACCACCGAGACCATGATGCTTTGGTCCGGAATTGGCGGCGTGGCGCTCGGAGCATTTCTTGCCTGGCTGATCGGACGCGGCATCTCGACACCCATTCGCGCCATCGCCGAGGTGCTTCTCAAGCTCGCCAATGGCGACAAGTCGGTCGAGGTTCCTTACGCCGGTCGCAAGGACGAAGTCGGCGAAAACGCCCGCGCCGCCCGCATTTTCAAGGATAATCTGCTGCGTATCGAGCAGATGGAAGCGGAGCAGAAGGAGGCCGAGCGCCGCGCGGCTGCCGTGCGCAAGGCCGACATGCTGCGCCTGGCCGACGAGTTCCAGCGCGCCGTCGGCAGTGTGGTCGATACTGTCTCGGCCGCATCGAGCCAGCTCGAAAGTGCCGCCGGCGCCTTGACGAAAACAGCCGAGACGACGCAACAGCTTTCGGGAATGGTGGCGGCGGCTTCCGAGCAGACGTCACTCAACGTTCAGGGTGTGGCCGCAGCCTCCGAGCAGCTCTCATCGACGGTGACGGAAATTAGCCGCCAGGTGCAGGAGAGCAGCACGATCGCGAGTTCCGCCGTGGTGCAGGCCCAGAAAACCAACGTCAGTGTCGGCGAACTCACGCAATCGGCAGAGCGAATTGGAAATGTCGTCGGTCTGATCAACAACATCGCAAGTCAGACCAACCTTCTGGCGCTCAACGCCACCATCGAGGCGGCGCGTGCCGGCGAGGCGGGCAAGGGTTTTGCCGTCGTCGCTCAAGAGGTCAAGGCGCTCGCAAATCAGACGGGCAAGGCCACCAGCGAGATTTCGGCGCAGGTTTCGAGCATGCAAGCCGCGACCCGCGATGCGGTGGGCGCGATCCACGAGATCACCGCCACCATCAATCGCATCTCGGAAATCGCAGGCGCCATTGCGGCGGCTGTGGAAGAGCAGGGCGCGACGACGCAGGAAATCAGCCGCAACGTATCCGAGGCTGCGAAGGGCACGTCGGAGGTGGCGTCGAGCGTGATCGATGTCAGCAAGGGCGCAGGAGATACCGGATCGGCATCCTCACAGGTGCTGTCGTCGGCGAAAGCTCTGTCGACCGAGAGCGGCACACTGAAGAGAGAGGTCGAGAAGTTCTTGGCCAACGTGCGCGCAGCCTAGAAGCGACCTCAACCAGGCATGACAGTGCAGGGCGTCCTTCAGGCGCTCTGTTACTGCGCCGTGGGAGCCAGACTTGGAGCCTCGTCAGCCCTCTGGTGGCCGTGAGCCTACGTCACACCCCATGCCGTGCGCCATCTGCTGAAAAACGCTGCATAGCATAGCAGTTTTGGCGTATTGCTTCTCCCGTTGAATCAACAGCCCTACCGGCACGGGAGGCCGCGTGACTATCTTTGCGAATACGATCGACGCTGTGGGGAATACGCCCCTGATCAAGCTTCGGCGCGCGTCGGAGGAAACAGGCTGCACCATCCTCGGCAAGGCCGAGTTCATGAATCCTGCGCAGTCGGTCAAGGATCGCGCGGCGTTGTTCCTTATCGAGGATGCTCTTTCGCGCGGTGCCGTGGCATCCGGCGGCGTTATCGTAGAGGGGACTGCTGGTAATACTGGAATCGGACTCGCTGCCCTCAGCCGGGCATTCGGATTGCGCTCGGTGATCGTGATGCCCGATACGCAATCGATCGAGAAGAAGAATGCCGTGCGGGCCTTCGGCGCGGAGTTGGTGGAAGTGCCGGCTGTGCCGTATGCAAACCCCAACAACTATGTTCGCTATTCGAAGCGTCTGGCCGAAGCGCTCGCAAAGACCGAGGCGCACGGCGCCGTATGGGCCAACCAGTTCGACAACGTGGCCAATCGCGACGGCCATGCCCGGACCACTGCGAAAGAGATTTGGACGCAAACAGACGGCAAGATCGACGGATTTGTTTCGGCTGTGGGCACCGGCGGCACGCTGGCGGGCGTCGCGGCTGGTCTCAGATCGAAGAACGCGTCTATTAAAATCGCGCTCGCGGATCCGCCGGGTGCGGCGCTCTATTCCTTCTTTACAAAAGGAAAGCTGGAAGCAAACGGTTCCTCCATCACCGAGGGCATCGGTCAAAGCCGAATTACCGCGAACCTGGATGGCTTCTCACCGGATTTCGCATTCGAGGTTCCAGATACGGAATCCATTCCCGTTGTCCACCAGCTGACAGCCGAGGAAGGCCTTTGCCTTGGCGGCTCGACCGGCGTGAACATTGCGGGCGCGATCAAGCTGGCCCGAGAGCTCGGGCCCGGGCATGTCATCGTTACGATGCTCTGCGATCACGGCACCCGCTATCAGTCGAAGCTGTTCAATCCCGCGTTCCTCGAATCCAAGGGCTTACCTGTGCCCGGTTGGCTCGTGGGCAACAGCGCAGCACTGCCCGTCGTCTTCGAATAGGAGTGCATACGCGCCAAGCGTGGCCGCAGTCGGCTCCCAAGCGTAGCGCTCGATCACCGATCGAGCTGAGCCAGCGATCAGCCGGTGAAATTCGGAATCAGTGTGAAGGTGATGAGCAAGCAGTCTGCGTACATATAAATATCAATGCCGTGCTGCGTCGTCTGGCGGGCCTCGAGGGACAAAGTTCGAATTCTCATTCCAGCCCGAAGGGCTCGTGAGCAAGGCGACCCGGGCCTAGTGGCCCGTCCTCGCGGAGCGCCCATGGGCGCGTGAGCGATATATTGGCGACCCGGGCGGGACTAAGTTCGAACTCGACCATGCCGAAGGGCTCGGGAGCAAAGCGACCCGGGCCAAGTGGCCCGCCCCCGCGGAGCGCCCATGGGCGCGTGAGCGATATAGTGGCGGAGGGAGTGGGATTCGAACCCACGGTGAGCTTGCACCCACGCCGGTTTTCAAGACCGGTGCCTTAAACCACTCGACCATCCCTCCGGATTGTGCCGGCCCTGTGGGTCTCGGCAGCGCCGGACCCTACACAGTCCGCGCCGGACCCTCAAGAACCCCTTTGGCCCCCCGGCCGGATCTCCCACGCGAAACAGAAGCTTCGGGGCGCTGCGAGCGGCAATCGGCCTCGTCCGCGAGCCCCGTCGCAGGGCTGGCCCCGCTCCGGACGCCCCATTTAACGGGATGGAAATCGCTTTCTGACATGCTGCTACGGCTCATCGGTGAAGACCGCGCAACAGCGGCGCCCGCGAGCGGCTAGGCAGGAAAGCTCCGTCACGGGAGCCAGTGGGTGGCGTTATGTTGAGTATGTATGGCCAAGGCGTCGCTGCGCCGAGGCATCCGGGTCGATTTCTCCCCTTGCGTACGCGGAGCCACGCGCTTCCAGGGCCCTTGTGGGCGCTGACGGTCGCCGTCGCCGCCTCTGCAATTGGGGGCTGCTCCAGCACCCAGACGGAAGTGTCGAGCGCGTTTTCCCCCCTGACGCAATCATCGCGCGCGCCCATGTTCCCCGAGTCGAAATGGGGTGTCTCCGCGAGCCGCCGCGTCGCCGGCCACAGCGAACGCATCGAAAAGGGCGGCGGCGTTTACAAGGTCGGCGCGCCCTATCAGGTCGGCGGGCGCTGGTACAACCCGCGTGAACAGCCCGACTACGACCGCATCGGTGTCGCGTCCTGGTACGGCAGCGACTTCCACGGCCGCCATACCGCCAACGGCGAGGTCTTCGACATGCACGCGCTGACCGCCGCGCATCCGACCCTGCCGATGCCGAGCTACGCCTACGTGACCAACCTCTCCAACGACCGCACCATCCTCGTTCGCATCAACGACCGCGGGCCCTATGTCGGCGAGCGGATGATCGACCTTTCAAAGGCGTCGGCCAACGCGCTGGGTCTGATGTCGGGCGGCACCGGACGCGTTCGCGTGCGCTACGCAGGCCCTGCTCCTCTCGACGGCAACGACGGACGCGAGCGCCAGTTCCTGGCCAGCCGGTCGTCGAACGGAGCCTTTGATATCGCATCCGTTGAGCGCGATCAGTCGACCCGCGAATGGGAGGCCGTTCGCAACGGCCGGGTTCCGCCGCAGACCTGGCAGCCGCCGGCGGACCGCATGCGGCCGACTTACGCCGACGGCCCCGCCATGAGCCAGAGCCCACCGCCGCGGAGCAATGCGCGCTCCTATGCGGCAGCCGAACCGGCAGCAGACGGCGGCTGGTCGCCGGCGTCCTATCGCGCAAGCCTGCTTGCGCGATAATTATCTGATAAGACTATGAGTTCCTGGAGTTCTCAGCCTGCGGCCTTGCGCGCTGCGGGACGATCCTGTCGAGAGCGCCATAGGCGCTCTCGCGCCACTTTCCAAGCGCCCTATCCCTGTCCTATATGCCGGGCGGAATCTGGACCATTTGTAACGCGAACGGCGTTTCGGTTCGGCGTAGAAATGGCTCGGAATTAGGGACAGGGACCGACTTCATGCTTCGCTTCACCAAGCAATTGGCCGCTCTCGTCGGAGCCGGTGCGCTCGGAATTTTGGCTGCGACCGCATTCCACGGTGCCGCGACCGCACAGCGAGCCGACGAGCCTGCACCCCGCGCCCGCGAGGTGCCGCCCTCTCGCGAAGTGGCGCAATATTCCTTTTCCCCGATCGTGCGCCGCGCAGCCCCCGCCGTCGTCAACGTCTACGTTCAGCGCCGCGTGCAGACGTTCTCGTCTCCGTTCGCCAACGACCCGTTTTTCCGCCAGTTCTTCGGCGACGCTTTCGGCCAACCGTCCGAGCGCATTCAAAGCTCGCTCGGCTCAGGCGTGATCGTGAGCCCCGACGGCATCGTGGTGACCAACACCCACGTCATCCGCGGCCGGGGCGAAACCGAGATCCGCATCGCACTCGCCGACAAGCGCGAGTTCGATGCCAAGGTGCTGACTCAGGACGACAAGACCGACATCGCCATCCTCAAGATCGAAAGCAACGAGCAGCGCTTTCCGATCCTGGAGCTTGAGGATTCCGACACGCTCGAAGTGGGCGACATGGTGCTCGCCATCGGCAATCCGTTCGGCGTCGGCCAGACAGTGACCAGCGGCATCGTTTCCGCGCTCGCACGCAGCGAGGTCGGCAACTCGGATTCTCAAGTGTTCATCCAGACCGACGCCGCGATCAATCCCGGCAACTCGGGCGGCGCGCTGGTCGACATGTCAGGCAAGCTCGTCGGCATCAACACGATGATCTTCTCGCAGTCCGGCGGCTCGCAGGGTATTGGCTTTGCGATCCCCTCGAACCTGGTTCGGCTCTACGTCGCGGGAGCGGCCGAAGGGCGAAAGGTCGAGCGTCCCTGGCTTGGTGCGCGCCTCGAAACCGTAACCCGCGAGCTGGCCGAAGGGCTGGGCCTGGATCGCGTGGCTGGCGCGGCCGTCGCGCGCGTGTCTGACAGCGGACCGGCTGCGAAAGCGGGCCTCCTCGCAGGCGACGTGATCGTCCACATCGATGGCTTCGAGGTGGGGGATGCTCGCGCGGTGCAGTACCGCCTGACTACGCGCGGCATCGGCAGCACGGTCAAGATCGGCGTCATTCGCAAAGGCCAGCCGCAAACGGTCGAGCTGACGCTCGTGGCCGCGCCGACACCGGGCCGGGATGACGTGCGCAATCTCGCCGGACAGCATCCACTTGACGGCGCGCGTGTATCGAACATCGTGCCGGGCGTCGCCGACGAGCTTGGCCTCGACGAGGCCGAGGGCGTCGTCGTGCTTTCCGTTCGGCGGCAATCGACGGCGGCGCGATATGGCTTTCTGCCGGGCGACATCATAGTCCAGGTCGGCCAGGCGCCGGTTTCGACGGTGACGGAGCTTGAAGAGCTCCTCACCAAGCGTCAGCGGGTCTGGCTCGTCGCCGTGCGCCGCGGCGACAAGGTGTTCAATCTCCAGGTTCCGGGCTAAACCACCAACGCGGGGTCAATCTGGCCGACGCCTAACGTGTCGTTTCAAGGGATCGAGACCCGGCAAAGTCTCGTGCTAACGTCGCCTCATGAGCAATCTGTTTGAAGCCGCAGGATTGGAGAAGGGCGCGCCCCGCCCGTTGGCCGATCGACTGCGTCCCACGACATTGTCCGAAGTCGCCGGGCAGCCCCATCTCGTCGGGCCTGATGGAACGCTGACGCGTTTCCTCGCCAGTGGGCGCCTGCCGAGCTTGATCCTCTGGGGACCGCCCGGCTGCGGCAAGACCACCATCGCGCGGCTTCTGGCGCACGAGACCAAGCTCGAGTTCGAGCAGCTCTCGGCAATCTTCTCGGGCGTCGCCGAGCTGAGAAAGGCCTTCGACCGCGCCAAGGCCAGGCGCGAGCAGGGGCGCGGCACGCTGCTGTTCATCGACGAGATCCACCGCTTCAACCGCTCCCAGCAGGACAGCTTCCTGCCCTATATGGAGGACGGCACCATCACGCTCGTCGGTGCGACGACGGAGAACCCGTCGTTCGAGATCAACGCCGCCGTGCTCTCTCGCGCCTCCGTGCTGACGCTGAACCGGCTCGATGACGATGCCCTCGAAGATCTGTTGAAGCGCGCCGAGAAGGAAGAAGGCCGCGCACTGCCGCTTGATGACGACGCGCGCGAAGCCGTGAAATCCATGGCGGACGGAGACGGGCGCTCGATCCTGAACCTCGCCGAGGAAGTGTTTCTGACGGTGAAGCCCGGCGCCAAGCCGATCAATCGCGAAGCGCTCGTCAAGCTCGTCCAGCGCCGGGCGCCGATTTATGACAAAAGCCGCGAAGGCCACTACAACCTGATTTCGGCGCTGCACAAGGCCGTGCGCGGCTCCGACCCCGACGCGGCGCTCTACTATTTCTGCCGCATGCTCGACGGGGGTGAGGACCGGCTTTTTCTGGCCCGGCGTATCGTACGGATGGCCGTGGAGGACATCGGACTAGCCGATCCGCAGGCGCTCGTCGTTGCCAACGCCGCCAAAGAGGCGTTCGATTTTCTGGGCAGCCCCGAGGGCGAGCTGGCGCTTGCCGAAGCCGTGATCTACGTGGCGACGGCGCCGAAATCGAACGCCAACTATGTGGCCTACAAGGCCGCCATGCGCGCCGCCAAGGAGCATGGCTCGCTCGCGCCGCCGAAGATCATTCTCAACGCGCCGACCAAGCTGATGGAGGACGAGGGCTACGGCGATGGCTACCTTTATGACCACGACCAGCCGGGCGCCTTCTCCGGCCAGAACTATTTCCCGGACGAATTCAAACGCCGCCCGAAGTTCTACGATCCGCCCGAGCGCGGCTTCGAGCGCGAGCTGGCCAAGCGGCTTTCCTACTGGGACGGCCTGCGCAAGAAGCGCGGCGAGTAGAGGGCCCGCTTGACGTTTGCGTGACAGCGCCAACCCTCCTGCCTGTTGCCCCTCTGCCATCTGGCCAAAGACCCGTCCGTCGTCCTATAGTCCCCGCGCGCTGGGAGGGGGCTCCCGCGGCAGGCGTTTTTTTACGGGCGGATCGAAGTAGGGAAGCGTTTCATGATTGAATTCAATGATCTCTGGCGCGGTCATCCGATCAATGAAAGCGTCTCGACGCCGTGCATCGCGCCGCACAATCTGACCAACCTAGAGGGCAAGACGATCCTCGCCGGTTTTCCGGTGTTCTCCAATCAGTGCGCCATCCGCATGGGCATCGCGCTGCGCCGTGCGGGTGTGCAGCCGGCCCAGTTGTCCGGCATCTCTCATTGTTCGGTTCATCCGCGCGACGAGATGCACTTCATCAACGCCAGCCAGCTCGCCAACGGCCTCGCCCGCGCCAAGATCGACGGCATCGGCCCGACCGAGAAATTCGTGGGCGCCGACGCCGCCGAGTTCTATCCGAAGATCTTCGGCCGCACCGGTATCATCTATATCCAGGACTACTGGCGCCGTTCGACGGACACTGGTCGCCCGACCGGTGACCACATCGACGTCTGGAACGGCTATCGCTCGTCGGCGAAATGGCTGATGGAGTGGTTCTCCTGGCTCGGCTACTACTCGAATTATGCCGGCGCCGGCGAAATCTGGTTCTGGGAAGTCAAGTGAGGCGAGGCGGGCGCCCGGCGTCCGCTCGCAAGACGTGGGGCGGCTCACGGAAGATCGCTGGAGGGTTTTATGCGCTATCTCGTTGCCATCATTTTCGCGATCGTCGGAGCCGCGGTTGCCATGCATTTCCTGAGCGGGCCGATCGCGGACTGGGCCGCTCTGCAGTTGAAGTATGAAAGCTCCGACGAGGCCGAGAACATCAATCAGCTCGCCTTCATGCTGGTCAATCTGCTCGGTCTCATCGTCGGGTGGACGATCGGCTGGGTCATCGGTGGCCCCCTGCGCGGAGGCTCGCGTCCGGACTGAGCCCTCGCGTCGAGCGGGTAAGGATGATATCGAGTTTTCCGGTGTCTGCGCCACTCGGCCACTTATAGAGTGCGGGTGCGCTGCGACCTGCCGGATTCCGGCGGCGGAAACGCCCGCAAGCAGATATCGTGACGGCCGCGTATGGTGCGGCGACCAAAGTTGAGAGCCCCGAATTTTATGACGAGCGCAAACGCCCAAGAGCGCGTCGAGACGATCGAAGTTGCCGAGCGTGAAGCGGGCATGCGCCTCGACCGCTGGTTTCGCACCCACTTTCCCGAGGTCACGCAGAGCTACCTGCAGAAGCTGCTGCGTTCGGGGCAGGTGCGGGTGGACGCCCGCCGGGCCGAAGCCAATTTGCGGCTTGAGGTGGGTTCCAAAATTCGCGTGCCGAAGGCCGTGCGGACACCGCGAGAAGGCAGCGCCGGTGCCAAGACCGCTGCGCTTCCGAAATCCAACGAGGCCGATCGCAAGCTGATCGAAAGCATGATCCTGTTCGAGGACGATGACGTTCTCGTGCTCAACAAGCCGTTCGGCATTGCCGTTCAGGGCGGAACGGGAACCAAGCGGCACATCGATGGCATGCTGGCTGGCATGGTCGATCGCTTCGGCGATCGCCCGCGTCTCGTCCATCGCCTCGACCGCGACACTACGGGCGTGCTGCTCGTCGCCAAGCATCGCCAGGCCGCCGCCAAGCTCGGCCGAATTTTCCAGACGCGCTCGGCTGCCAAGACCTACTGGGCGCTGGTGCGCGGGGTGCCGAAGCCGCCGCAGGGCAAAATCGAGGCGGCGCTCGTCAAGGCCTCCGGTCCGGAGGGCGATCGCATTCGCAAGGCTCGGCCCGGTGAGCAGAAGGAGGCGATGCACGCGACGACGCATTATTCGGTCGTCGACCGCGTGGCGCACAAGGCTTCCTGGGTTTCGCTGAAACCCGTTACCGGCCGCCAGCATCAGCTGCGCGCGCACATGGAGCTGATCGGCCATCCGATTGTCGGCGACAATAAATACGACGGCGGCCTGGATCTCGTGGCCGAGAATATCGAGCCGAAGCTGCATCTGCACGCGCGCCGCCTGATCATTCCGCATCCGGGCGGCAAGGCGAAGATCGACGTTTCCGCACCGCTCCCCGCGCACATGCTGGCAACCTGGGACTTGCTGGGTCTCGATCCGCGCCGCTTCGAGAAGGACGATGGCTGAAGCGATGCCGGCCCCGAAACTCGTCATCTTCGATTGCGACGGAACCCTGGTCGACAGCCAGCACGCCATCGTTGCGGCGATGACGGACGCGTTTCTTTCCGAAAACATGCCCGCTCCGCCGCGCGACCGTATCGTCAGCGTCGTTGGATTGTCGCTCGCGATCGCGGTGGCCCGCCTCGTCCCTGAGCCGGTGGAGCTCGAGCAAGTTGATCGCCTGGCGGAAGCCTACAAGGCGGCGTTTTCCGCGCGCCGGCGCCAGCCCGATCACGTCGAGCCGCTGTTTGCCGGCGTCCGCGAGACCATGGCGAGATTGGCCGCCCGCGAGGATGTGATCCTCGGCATCGCGACCGGAAAATCCCGTCGCGGCGTGGAGGCTGTGCTTGAACGCGAAGGCTGGAACGGCATCTTCGCGACCATCCAGACCGCCGACACCAACCCGTCGAAGCCGCACCCCGCGATGCTCCATGCGGCCATGAGCGAGACGGCGGCCGAGGCCTGCGATACGGTGATGATCGGCGATACGACCTACGATATCGAGATGGCCCGCGAGGCCGGCACTGCCGCCATCGGCGTGACCTGGGGATACCATCCCGAGGAGGCCCTGCGGGCGGCGGGCGCCCATCACATCACGGCCGATTGCAGCGAGCTCGAGCGGGTGCTCGGCGAGCTCATGCCCCAACAGCGGCGCGTAGGATGACGACGGACAACGACAAATCGACCAACGGCAAGGCAAGCGAGAAGCGCGTGCCCGAGATCAAGGACACCCTGCGCGCGCCCTTGCCGAAGCGCTTCTACAAGTCTGCCGCCATCGTGGAGCGCGACGGCGGCTTTGCCATCACGCTCGATGGCCGGTCGGTCAAAACGCCGGGCCGGAAGCGCGAGCTTGTCGTGCCGGTCGCAGCTCTCGCCGAGGCCATCGCCGAGGAATGGAACCGGCAGGGCGAGCGCATCGACCCCGCGACCATGCCGCTGACGCGGTTGGCGAACTCCGCGATCGAAGCAGTCTCCGAGCGCATGACGGAGGTGCGGGACGATATCGTCGCGTTCGCCGGCAGCGATCTGCTCTGCTATCGCGCGGAAACGCCTGCGGCGCTGGTGGCACGCCAGAAGGCGGCCTGGGATCCGGTGCTGGCCTGGGCCAAGCAGACGCTCGGGGCTGATTTCAAGGTTCAGCAGGGCCTGATGCCGATCGACCAGCCCCCTGAAGCAACGCAAGCCATCGCCAAGGCGTTGGCTGATCTCGACGCCCTGTGCCTGTCCGCCGTTCACATCCTGACGACCATCACCGGCTCGGCGATCCTGGCTGTCGCCTATCTGAAGGGCCGCCTCACCGCAGAAGAGGTCTGGGCGGCGGCCACCGTCGACGAGACGTGGCAGCGCGAGCAGTGGGGGCAGGACGCCGAAGCCGAAGCGCAGGCCGCAAAAAGGCTTGCGGAATTCACGGCCGCTAGCCTGTGCCTTCGCCTTCTGCATCCTCCTCGATAAGCACGGGCTTTTTCGGGGAGGCTTGCGGGAATTTGAGATACCGCAGAATGATCAGGGAAATGACGGCGGCCAGGATCGCGAGCGCATAGTAGCCCGCTCCGACGGCGACGCCGAGCGCGCCGGCTAGCCACATGCCGGCACCTGTCGTGAGCCCGACGACGGAATTTCGACCTTGGATGATCGTGCCGGCGGCGAGAAACGCGATGCCTGCAGTTACCGCCTCGATGATGCGAATGGGGTCGGAATTTCCGTTCGGCTGCGCGGCCATCACGGCCCGGTGAATCTCGAACGTCAGTATCGTGAATACCGCAGCTGCGAGAGAGACGAGCATGTAGGTGCGGATACCAGCCGGGCGATCTCGCTCTTCGCGATCCCAACCGAGCAGCGCGGCAAGCGCCGCGGCGAGCACCAATCGAAAGGTGATTTCCAAATAGGCGAAGACACTTTCTGGAAACAGAAGCTCGAAAGAAGCCATCAGCCGACCCTCCGCCGAAAGGGAAGGATCAAGAGTATGACAACCCGATCCTCAGAGGAATGCCAAATCGAAACTATCTGTACACATAGGTATTTTTATTTCGTCGAACTCTCGGGCCGTTAAGGAGCGGTCGGGTCGTTAAGGAGCGGTCTTCTCGCGCGGCACCGTTATGTCGACTCCCGGCGCCTGGATGCGGGTCTTGTCCGCGTCCGTCTCGACGCGTGTGCCCGGCGCATCTATGCGCGTCCCGCTTTCGCGGTCGCTCGATACCGACGTGCTTGGAGCATTGGTCTGCGCGACGATGATAGCGCCCCCGAGTACGAGGAACGCGGCCAAGACGATGATGAGCGTTGATCGCTGCATGTTGCCCTCGAAAAGTTTGGTTTTCGGCACAACGCCCAAACGGCCGCCGCGGTTCCGGCATGGCAGGCCCGATTCGAAACGGCCGTTAGAGCTTCGTTTACCTAATCGGCGCCAAATGGGAGGGAAATAAAAAGCCACAGGAGCAGGTCATGAGGCCGATTGCAGCCGTTTCCGCGCGCCGGGCCTCTGAGGTTTCGAGAGCCGTCCTGATCTCCGCCGCGATGGTCGTCATGGCAGCGCTGTGTTTCGCCGCACAGGCGAAAGCCTCGGACCTCGTGGTCGCTTACGATCAGTCGCAGCTTTTGCGTCTGCCGCGTCCTGTCTCGAGCGTGATCATCGGCAACCCCTCGATCGCCGACGTCGCGATTCAAGGCGGCAATCTCCTGGTAGTGACCGGCAAGACGTTCGGCGTGACCAACATCATAGCGCTCGATAGCGAACGCAACATCATTCAGGATCAGCGCGTCGTCGTGCAGCGCGACGAGGTTCGCATCGTGAACCTGAACAAGGGCGCCGTCCGCCAATCCTATAGCTGCACGCCGAATTGCTCGCCGACACTGACGATCGGCGACGACAAGGATTACTTCGAGATGATCTCGAAGCACGCCGAAGCCAAGACCAAGTTCTCGAGTGGAGACACGAGCGAGAACCGCGGCGATCAGTAGGAGCGTCCGCCGCGTGCTCGCGCAATAATCGTCAGGCGTCGGCGCCGTTCTTCGGCGTGCACATCGAGCGCTTGCCGCCCGCTTTTATGAACGCCACGATCTCCATGACGATCGGGTGGTCCTTGAACTCCTCGGCCACGTCCGCAACCCGCTCGAGCAGGGTACCCTCCTGCGCAAACATCAGGCGGTAGGCGCGACGAAGGTCGTGAATCTCGCTGCGCGAGAAGCCGCGCCGCTGCAGTCCAATGATGTTGAGGCCGGAGAGATAGGCGCGGTTGCCGAGCGCCATGCCGTAAGGGATGAGATCCTGCTCGAGCCCGCTCATGCCGCCAAGGAACGAGTGAGCGCCGACGCGCGCAAACTGGATCACCGCCGCCCCGCCGCCGATGATGACAAAATCGCCGACGTCGCAGTGGCCCGCGAGCATGACGTTGTTCGAGAAGACGACGTTGTTGCCGACGCGGCAATCATGGCCGACATGCGAATTTGCAAGAAACGCGCAACGATCGCCGATCGTCGTCTTCATGCCCCCGCCTTCGGTACCGGGGTTTAGCGTGACGCCTTCGCGGATCAGGCAGTCTGTTCCGATGTCGAGCGTCGAAGGCTCGCCCTTGTATTTGAGGTCCTGCGGCTGGTGTCCGATCGACGCGAACGGGAAAATCCGCGTGCGGGCACCCACTGTGGTGCGTCCGGTCACGACCACATGGCTGGAAAGCTCCACGCCGTCGCCGAGCGTGACGTTTGCGCCGACCAGCGAGAACGGACCGATGGTGACGCCGTCCCCGATTTTGGCCCCGTCCTCGACGATGGCGCTGGGGTGAATTTTCGTCTCAGCCATTCTTGCTCGCCGCGAATGCACGAGCCTCTGCGGTGTCTGCCAGCATCGCGCTGATCTCGGCCTCGGCGACGGTGTGCCCGTCGACCTTGGCTTCGCCGTAGAAGCGCCAGACCCGGCCGCGATTGCGGATCTTACGCACATGGTAGTGCAGCTGATCGCCCGGCAGCACCGGCTTGCGGAACTTGGCCTTGTCGATGGCCATGAAGTAGACGAGCTCGGTCTTGTAGTCCTCGCCGAGGCTGTGAACGCAAAGCGCGCCCGCCGTCTGCGCGAGCCCTTCGATGATCAGCACGCCGGGCATCACCGGGTATTGCGGAAAGTGGCCCTGGAAGAACGGCTCGTTGATCGTCACGTTCTTGACGCCGACGCAGGTCTCGTCGCCGTTGATGTCGTAGATGCGGTCGAGAAGCAGGAAGGGATAGCGGTGCGGCAGCAGCTTGAGGATCTTGCCGATGTCCGCTGTCGTGGCGGTTGGCTTCTTCTTGGTAGCGTCGTCCATCCCAATCTCACTCCTTCTTGCCCGGCCGGTATCGCATCGGGGGCATAAATGAACCCAGTATCAGGTGCCCGCCTCGTCGTCGGGGCGGCCCCCGTCTCGGCGCGCAAGCCGCGTGACCGCAGCCACTTCGCGCGCCCATTGCTTGAAAGGTCGCGCAGGCGTGCCCGCGAGCACTGCTCCCGGCGGAACATCGTTCTTCGGATGGGAGCCGCCAGCGATCTGCGCTCCGTTGCCGATCTTGATGTGTCCGACCGCGCCGGACTGTCCGCCCATGACCACGTGGTCGCCAAGTTCTGTCGAGCCGGATATACCGACCTGACCGACTATGACGCAATGGCGACCGATCACCACGTTGTGCCCGATCTGGACGAGATTATCAATTTTCGTGCCCTCACCGATGATCGTATCCTTAAGAGCCCCGCGATCGACGGTTGAATTTGCTCCGATCTCGACATCGTCTTGGATAATGACCCGGCCCACCTGCGGCACTTTGAGGTGGCCGTCCTTGCCCATGGCGAACCCGAACCCGTCCTGGCCGATACGGACGCCGGCGTGCAGGATGACCCGGTCTCCGATCAGCGCGTGCACCACCGAAGCCGCAGGGCCGATGTAGCTGTCGCGCCCGATCGAGACCCGGTAACCAATCACGGCCCCGGCAGCGATCCGCGTTCCCCGTCCGATCCGGGCTTCTGGCCCGATCACGGCGCCCGGCTCGATCTCGGCCCCGTCCTCGATCAAAGCTGACGGCGAGATCCGTTCCGTTTCACCGACTAGGGAAGATTTGGTGCGCATGGCCTCGGGGTAGAAGAGGGCGAGCGCCAACGCGAAAGAGCGATAGGGGGACTTGGCAACGAGCGCCACGGTTCCGGCCGGAGCGCGTTCGGCGAACTGAGCCGCGATAAGGCACGCGCCGGCAGATGTCGTGAGCAGCTGTGGCAGATATTTGCGATTGTCGAAGAACGAGAGATGCTGCGGAGACGCCTCCGAAAGCGGCTGCACGCCAATCACGGTGCGCGCTTTCGCAGCGTCGTCGCCCTTCACTTCAGACTGCGTTGCCTGAGCCACCTCGGCCAGCGTAAAGGGCCCGGCGTTTTTGAAGAAACCGGGATGGTTCATGGGTATTTCTATTCCTCGAATATCAGGTGTCTGCCCAGACCGTGATCGCTTTGGACCCTACCAGTCCAAAGCGTGAATCATAGGTCTCACCAAAGACCGCCGTGATCGCTTTGGACCCTACCGGTCCAAAGCGTGAATCATAGGTCTCACCAAAGACCGCCATGATCGCTCCGGACCCTAGTGCGTGATTCCGGTTCAATCAAAAACAATCACGTTTTGCCCCATGCCGAGCGGCAGGAGAACGAGCCGTGCGGCCAAGTATAGAGCGGTTGAGCGCTAGGCTCCCGTCCTTTGAAAGGGCTTGCCGGATCGCCTGAAGCCGACAGGCGTAAAGGGCAGGATTACCGGCCTGCGCAGCGGCCGGGCAGTTCATAGTATTCGGGAATGGGAGCGACCTTCAAAGCCTTCGCGCAGGCCTAACGCAGCAGCGAATGCGGAGCCCCATAAGCTCCTCGCACACCCCGCGACTTTGTCGGCAGCGGTGTTAACGGGGCGAGCAAGCTGCAAGCGCCGAGCGCCACCGCCAGAGCGGGATGGACGGCGAGCGTGCGGCGCCCCTCCAAATGAAAAAGCCGGGCAGCGAGCCCGGCTTTTTAAGATCTTAGAACTTGGTGGAGGCGCCGAAGCGGAAGAACTGCTCTTCGTCGTACTTCTCTTTCGAGAGCGCCTTCGCGAAGTCCATTCGGATCGGACCAACCGGCGAGTTCCACATGATAGACGCACCGACCGACGAGCGGATCGTGGAGTCGTCAGCGAGCTCCAGCGTACCAGCCTTGTTCATGCTCTTAGCCAGATCGTTGGCGTTGAACAGCGAACCAGCGTCCGCAAACACCGCGCCGGACAATCCGAGGTCATCGGGAATGAACGGCAGCGGGAAGCGAACTTCCGCGGTACCAGCCCAGAACGTCGTACCACCGATAGCGTCGTTGGTCTTGAGATCGCGCGGACCGAAGCCGCCACGATCGAAGCCGCGGATGGTTTCGCCACCACGATAGTAGAGGTCGGTCAGGCGGATATCGTCGCCGCCCCAGCCCTCGATATGACCAGCTGTGACGCGGCCGACGAAGGTGATCTTCTCAGTGATCGGGTAGTAGGCACGGCCTTCGCCGTTGACCCGCACGTACTGAACGTCGCCGCCGAGACCAGCCATATCCGTCGCAACCTGCAGCCAGTAGCCACTGGTCGGGTTCTTCGGATGGTTACGCTTGTCGTAGGTAAGCGAGGTGCCGATCGACGAAGTCAGAGAGTCGTCGCCGCGCTGCTTGATTTCCTCTTCGACGAGCGCAGACACCGTGCTGTTCTCGATTTCGATCGTCGAGTAATCCAGCGTGTAGCCCGTCTGCATCCAGAGGTTCTCGGAGAGCGGGAAACCGAGACGGGCGGTGCCGCCGGTCCGCGTCGACGAGAAGCCGGATTCGTCGGACTGGTCGATCTCCTTATGGAAGAGGTCGAAACCGGCCGAGAGGTTCTGATCGAGGAAGCGCGGCTCGGTGAACGAGAGGTCGACCTGCATGCGCTCCAACGAGCCCGCCAATTTCAAGCGGAGGAACTGGCCGTTGCCGAGCAGGTTGCGCTCGCTGATGCTGACGTCGCCGATCACGCCTTCTGCCGTCGAGTAGCCGGCGCCGAAGGAGAGCTCGCCCGTCGACTGCTCGACGAGATCGACATCGAGGACGACGCGGTCCGGCGACGAGCCGGGCCGGCGCTTGATATCGACGGCCTTGAAGAAGCCGAGAGCGTTCAGACGCTTCTTGGCGCGGTCCACCAGCAGCGGATTGTAGGCGTCGCCTTCAGCCAAGCGGAACTCGCGGCGAATGACGTAGTCCTTCGTGCGCAGGTTGCCGCTGACATTGATGCGCTCGATGTAGATGCGCGGACCTTCGTCGACGAGATAGGTGATTGAGACCGTGCGCGAGGCCGGATCCGGCACGGCGCGGGGACGTACGCGAGCGAACGCAAAGCCTTGCTCGGCGGTGATCAGCGTCAGCTTCTCGACGCTCTTCTCGATGTCCTGGCCGTTGTAGGTATCGCCCTGCTGCGTGAGGATCTCGCCCTTGAACGAGGTCGGATCCGCGCCAGGCAGCGAGCTTTCGATCGTGATCCCGCCGAAGGTGTAAAGCTCGCCTTCGTCGATCGCGAAGTTGACGTAGAAGCCCGATCCTTCGCGATCCAGCTCGGCGTTGGCGGCAACGACGCGAACGTCGGCATAGCCACTCTTGAGATAGAACTGACGCAGAAGCTCGCGGTCGAGGTTCATGCGGTCGGGATCGTAGACGCTAGTTCCCTTGAGGAAGTCGAGCCAGCCGCTCTGCGTGGTCGAGATGATGTCGCGCAGCTGAGCGTCGGAGAACGCGTGGTTGCCGGTGAAGTTGATGCCCTGAACCTTGGTGGCGCCACCTTCGGTGATTTCGAACACGAGGTTCACGCGGCTCTGCTCAAGCTCGATGATCTTGGGCTCAACAGAGGCGGCGAAACGGCCCTGACGGCGATAAACGTCGAGGATGCGCTGCACGTCACCCTGCACGCGGGCGCGGGTGTAGACGGAGCGCGGCTTAAGCTGGACTTCGGCGCGCAGCGTGTCGGTATCGACTTCGCTGTTGCCCTCGAAGGCCACCTGATTGATGACGGGGTTCTCGACGACGTAGATGACGACTGATTGGCCTTCCTGGTCGATCGAGACGTCGGCGAAGAGACCGGTCGCGAACAGCGCCTGCAGTGAGCGATCGACCTTGCCTGCGTCATAGGCTTCGCCGACCGAGAACTGGAGGTAGGAGCGCACGGTTTCCGGCTCGACACGCCGGTTTCCTTCGACGCGGATATCACGCACCACGCCTTGAGCGTAGGCCGGGCTCGCGAAGAACGAGAATTGAGCGCCAAGGACCGCGGGTGTCACCGCAGCTAGCCAAAAGAGGACGCGCATTCCCCCCAACGACATGATCCGTAACTGCACCATGTGCGGATCTGCCTCGCCTTTCTTGTGCCGATCCCCCTCGGCTCGTGAACCCGTCGGCAGTGGTTCAGAGCCGTAGTCTTGTCGTGATTTTGTCTAAGGATTTCCCCCGGACAATCGGCCTAATCTCGCGCAAAAAGAGACATCCGAAGCTCCCCCGCTTCGAATCGCGCAACCTAGACCGCTCACTTCCTCCATTCTTAACAACTGGGTAAGACACTGGGAAGTGGCAAGTTTACGTCAGTCACCAAGGATTCTAGCCGCCACCAAAAAGCCACCTTTTCCCAAGGCGCATCAGGTCGTTGAGATTGACGAATACGACCAGCATCAGCACCAGCGCGATGCCAATCTGGAATCCAATTTCCTGGACGCGCTGGCTGAGTGGTCGCCGCCGGATCGCTTCGATCGCGTAGAACACGAGATGTCCGCCGTCGAGCACCGGAATTGGCAACAAATTCAAGAGACCGATGTTTGCGGAAATCAGTGCCGTCCAGCGCAGGAGCGGCTCCCAGCCCATTTCCACCACGCGCGCCGTCACCTCGGCCATCAGAATAGGCCCGCCAACCTGATCCGCCGACTGGCGTTGCGTCACGATGTCCGCGATGCCCGTGATCGTCTGAACAATGTTTGCATACGTTTCGCGCACGCCGAGCCGAACGGCTTCCACGGCCGAGACGGACACCGGCTCCGGGCGGTCCGGCGCAACGCCGATCCGGCCCCGCTCGATGACCTTGCCGTCAGCTTGGGTTGTCGGCGTGCTTTGCGGTACAACCTCGAGTGTATGGGGGGTGCCCTTGCGCTCGACGGTCACCGCCAGCGCACGTCCCGCCGCAGGCCCGACCGCGTTGATCACGTCCTCGAATGAAGAGATCTGCGCTCCGTCGATACCGGTAATGACGTCGCCGGCTGCGAATCCGGCTTTTGCCGCGGGCGAATCCGGAATGACGGCACCGATGCGGGCCGGGATATTGCGGCGGATGCCGATGTCGCCGAGGCGGATGGTGACGCCGAGATCGTCTTTTTGGTCCCGCATATGCGGTTGCACGGGGAAGGTGAGACTTTCGCCGTTGCGATCGACGGTCATGGTCAGCAGCCGTCCGCTGCTCGCCGCGACGATGCGCACGACATCGTCGAACGTCTCGATCGACCAGCCGTCGATGTCGGTGATGACGTCACCAGACTTGAGGCCGGCTTTCTCGGCCGGCATTCCGGCGACGACCTCGTCCACCCGGGCGCTGATCATCGAGACGCCATAGGTGACGTTGACGGCGGTGTAGATGAGCGCTGCAATCAGGAAGTTTGCGATCGGTCCCGCTGCAACCACGAGTGCGCGCTGCCAGACGGGCTTGCCGTGAAACGAGCCGGCCTGTTGTTCGGGCGACAGTGGCTCGCCCCCCGAAGGCTGGCTTGCAACGTTGGCGTCGTCGAGAAACTTGACGTAGCCGCCGAGCGGGATGGCCGCGACCCGCCAGCGCGTACCGTGGCGGTCGTAAAAGCCCCAGAGCTCCCGCCCGAACCCGATCGAGAAGGTTGTCACCGTGACCCCGCACCAGCGGGCCACCAGGAAATGCCCGAGCTCGTGGAAGAACACGACCACGCTCAGCACGAACAGGAAGGCGAGAATGTTGAGGCCCCAGGAGAGAACCTGACTGATTAACCCTTCGATCATTCTGCTCGAATCCTGTCGGTTGAGGCCAATGTTTCAGCGGGGAGGCGGGCACGCGTTCAGCCCGCGAAGTCTTATACCGGAAGCAGCAGTCGCGCCATGCGTCGCGCTTCTTCATCGACCGCAAGAACGCCGTCGAGTGTATCCACACCCTTAAGAAGACCGCGAGCTTCGGCCTTTTCAAGACATGCCGCGACGGTACGCGCAATTTCGAGAAAACCGATCTTTTTTTCGAGAAACGCCGTGACCGCGATTTCGTTGGCCGCATTGAGCACGGCAGGGGCCGCCCCACCCCGGTGCAGGGCTTCGATCGCAATCGCGAGCGCCGGAAAACGATCGGTATCAGGCGCTTCGAACGACAGCGTTTTGAGCGTGATGAGGTCGAGCCGCGAGACCGGTGTCGCGAGCCGCTCGGGCCAGGCCAGGGCCAGGGCGATCGGCGTCCGCATGTCCGGCTGCGACAGCTGCGCCATCACCGAGCCGTCCTCGAGCATGACCAGGCAATGCACCACCGACTGCGGGTGCACGATTGCCTCGAGCTGATGCGGGCCGACCGGAAACAGGTGGAAGGCTTCGATGAGTTCGAGCCCCTTGTTCATCAGCGTCGCGGAATCGATCGTGACCTTCGCGCCCATCGACCAATTCGGATGCTTGAGCGCTTCCTCGGGCGTGACGCGGCCAAGCCGCTCCTTGTCGAAGGTGCGAAAGGGGCCGCCCGAGGCCGTCAGAATGATCTTTTCGATCGATTTTGCGGGCGTCCGGCCAATCGCCTGGAACGCAGCCGAGTGCTCGCTGTCGACGGGCAGCAGCTCGGCCCCATTCTGGTGCACGTGCTGGGTGAAGATTTCGCCGGCTGATACGAGGCATTCCTTGTTGGCGAGTGCGACGCGAGAGCCTTGTCGCGCGGCCGCGAATGTGGGCCTCAGCCCGGCGGCGCCGACGATGGCCGCCATGATGCAGTCGGCCGGCTCCTCCGCGGCGGCTTCGATGGCCGCCGCACCTGCCGCGGCGCGAATGCCGGTACCCGAAAGTCGCGCCTTGAGCGCCTCGTAGTGGGTTTCGTCACCGACCACCGCAACTTTGGCCCGATGCGTGATGGCAAGCTCGGCGAGGCGGTCGACATTGCATTGCGCGGTAAGCGCAACCACCTCGTATTTATCTGGATTTCGGCCCACCAGATCGAGCGTGCTGGTCCCGATCGAGCCGGTCGCACCGAGGATCGAAAGCCGCAGCGGCGCGTCGGCAGCGCGGGGGAGCGCCCGCGTGCTTCCGTGCGAGGAGTCCAGACGGTCGGCCATGCCGTTCTTTACGCCGACCTCAACCATCCTGAGCCAGTCTCCCGATTGATCACCAGATCCGCCAGCAAGGCGAACGTCGGCGGTTGTTTATGCGCCAGAATAGGGGCGGTCACCAGCGCGTGGCCGGAGTCGCGTTGAGTTTCGCGTCACAGGCCCGCAACCGGCAGCCCCGAGAGCAGTGCAGCCGCGGGGGCCTGAGGGTTGAGAAACAGCGCCGCAAGCGCTGCCGCAACAGTAACCGAAACCAGCCCGTCCATGCGATCCATGAAGCCGCCGTGCCCAGGCAGCAGCTGGCTCGCATCCTTGACGTGAAAGGCCCGTTTCATCGCCGATTCCGCAAGATCGCCAGCCTGCGCGATCAAGCCCATGAGGAGGCCGGTCAGCGCGAGCGCCAGCACCGGCCCGCCGGTGAAGTAGGCGAAAACGCCGGCGATGACAGCCGCAAAGCTGACGCCGCCGATCAAGCCGCTCCACGTCTTGTTGGGCGAGATGGCGGTTGCGAGGCGCGGCCCCCCGAGAAGACGACCGAATGCGTAAGCGGCGGTATCGGTGGCGGCGACGACGAGAACAATGAACAGGATGGCATTGAAGCCGTGCGGTTCGCTGCCGCGCAGCCAGAGCAGCGCCACGGCCGGAAGTCCCGTGTACATGACGCCGGCCGCCGAGAACAACGGATGCCCGCCGAATTCCAGCGCCAGCACGATAATGGTACCGATCAGCAGCACCGCGACGCCGAGCGCGGCAAATCCGAAGCTCGCGAGCGCCACGGCGGCGATGACAGAAAGTCCGTGCACGACAAGGCTGACATCGAGGCCGGCCCCGCGCACGACTTTGGACCATTCCCAGCTCATGATGAGCGCGACGGCGAGCACCAAAGCCGCGAACGGCAGCACGCCGGCCCACGCCAGCGCGAAGGCGAGCGCTGCAAGCACGATCGCCGAAAGCGCTCTTAGCCACAGATCGGAGAGTTTCGCTGGTGGCACGATGGTGCCAGGCTCCGCAACGGTCCCGTCGTCCTCCATGGCCTCGATTCCTTAGGCCGTCGAACGGCAAGGCAGGCCGCCGAAACGCCGCTCTCGCGCCTTGAATTGCGAAACGGCCTCGAGCAGAAGCTCGCGGCTGAAATCCGGCCAGTAGGCATCGAGGAACACGAATTCGGTATAGGCGCACTGCCACAGCAGAAAGTTCGAGAGCCGGCGCTCGCCGCTGGTTCGGATCAGAAGCTCTGGATCGGGGATGCCGCCGGTGTCGAGCGCCTGCGTCATGCGCTCTGCGGTGATGTCGGCCGGATCGAGCCGTCCCGCCGCCACATCCTCGGCAATCCGCCGAGCCGCACGCGTAATCTCGCTGCGGGCGCCGTAGTTGAAGGCGATGACTAGGGTGAGCCGCGTGTTCTCACGCGTAAGCTCGCACGCCTCATCGATCAGTGCCTTCATTTCCTGATCGATGTTTTCGCGCTCACCGATCACCATCACTCGAACGTTGTTCTGGTGCAGTTCGGCGAGATCGCAGCGGATGAAGCGCTTCATCAGCCCCATCAGATCGTCGATCTCATCCTTGGGGCGCGACCAGTTTTCCGACGAAAAGCTGTAGAGCGTCAGGAACGGGATCGAGAGGTCGATCGCTGCCTTGACCGTCCGTCGCACGGCCTCGACGCCGGAGCGGTGTCCGAGCGCCCGCGGCAGCCCACGCTCGGCTGCCCATCTACCGTTGCCATCCATGATGATTGCGACGTGGCGCGGCATAATCGCCGCATCGGGCGTTTCCTCGGAGGATGTCGATCTGTCTGCCGCGTGCATTTGCGCTTTGCTGGGCTGGCGTGGATTTCGAAACGGCCGGCTGTCTATGCCGATAATGACGATGAGAGCAGAAGTCTGGCCGGGCGTTGCGGCCTAATCATGTTCGCATTCCGTCCAGTCTGGCACGCCGGCCGAGGCTTCCGCACCAGATTTCGCGCCGGCCCCACAATTTTGCGGGACCGGCGCCCGGCCGGACACGTCTCAAACCTTGTGAATCTCCGCCTCTTTGGTCGTGAGGGTCTGATCGATCTCCTTGATGAGCTTGTCGGTCAGTTCCTGCACCTTGGCAGAATTCTTGTGGTGCTCGTCTTCGCTCATCTTGCCGTCCTTCTCGAGTTTCTTGAGAAGATCCATGCCCTCGCGCCGCACGTTGCGGACCGCGATACGGTGAGCTTCGGCATATTTGTGGGCTTGCTTCGCGAGCTCTTGGCGCCGCTCGGCCGTGGGCGCGGGGATCGGCAGGCGGATCATGGTGCCGTCAACCACCGGATTTACACCGAGGTTGGCTTCCCGGATGGCCTTGTCCACGGCCTGGACATTGCTCTTGTCCCAGACCTGCACCGAGATCATGCGAGGCTCCGGCACCGTGACGGTCGCCACCTGGTTGATCGGCATCCGCGAGCCGTAGACGTTGACCTGCACCGGATCCAGGAGGTGGGCGCTGGCTCGGCCCGTGCGAAGTCCTGCCAGCTCGCGCTTTAGCGCTTCCAGCGACGCGCGCATGCGCGTTTCGATATCCTTGGGATCGAAAGTCGTGATCGACACCGGATTGTTCTCCTTTTTTGGCTCCGCGGGCTGGCTACGAGTGTCGCGGCCGCAAATGCTGTGAGAGCGCCGCGCGAGCCCGTTTCGCGGTTCAGTCGTGAATGACCGTGGCTCGTGCGGATCCCCGCAGCAGCTTGATGAGATTGCCCGGTTCCTCGATGGAAAAGACAATTACCGGAAGATGATTGTCGCGGGCAAGGGCGATCGCGGCCCCGTCCATGACGCGCAGATCCTGAGCCAGCACTTCGGAGTAGTTGAGCCGCTCGAAGCGCTGGGCGTTCGGGTTCTTTTTGGGATCCGACGAATAGACGCCGTCGACCTGGGTGGCCTTTGCCACGGCATCGCAGCCCATTTCGATGGCGCGCAGCGTCGCGGCGGTGTCGGTGGTGAAGAACGGATTGCCGGTGCCGGCCGCAAAGATGACGATCCGCCTGCGTTCGAGGTGATAGAGCGCCCGGTGGCGGACATACGGTTCACAGACTGTCGGCATCGGGATGGCCGAGAGCACGCGCGCTGGCGCCTTGGCCGCTTCCAGCGCGCTCTGCAGCGCAAGCGCGTTCATCACCGTGGCCAACATGCCCATGTAGTCGGCGGTCGCGCGATCCATGCCCTTGGCAGCGCCCTGCAGGCCGCGAAAGATGTTGCCGCCCCCGACCACCACTGAAATTTCGCAGCCCGCCTCGAGGGCTTCCGCGAGATCGGCAGCCAGCCTGTCGACGACGGCGTTGTCGAGACCGTAGCCGTTCCGGCCCATCAACGCTTCGCCCGAAAGCTTGACGAGCAGGCGCTTGTATTTCAGCGAATTACCATCGTTTGCCATGCGGGCCTCCGCGATTTCCGGCGAACGTTTGCCGTGCGTTCGAAGAAGAGAGTAGCGCGTTCTAGAGTGCTTCCGGAAAAGTGGAAACCGGTTTTACGGTAAGAAGCACGACAAAGGTGAGTGCTTCCGGAAAAGCGGGAAGCGGTCATGGCGGCGTCGTGCGACTAAAGTCATGGCGGAGCCGTGCAGCTAGAAGCCTGGCGGAGCCATGCAACCCAAAGCATCCCCCCGCCACCCGAACGTGCCTTGGCAAAAAAAAGCCGGCGAATGCGCCGGCTTTTTCCGTCTTTATCGTTAGCCCGCTTTGGCGGCACCGACCGTCTTCGCCACTTCCGCGGCGAAATCTTCTTCCTTCTTCTCGATGCCCTCGCCGAGCTGATAGCGCACGAAGCCCGCGACCTTGACCGGAGCGCCGACATCCTTCTCGGCCTGCTTGAGGATCTCCGCGACGGACGCCTTGCCGTCGATGACGAACACCTGCTTCAGAAGAACCGCCTGGCTGACGAACTCCTTCTGCAGGCGGCCTTCGCCGGCCTTGAGCAGGATCTCGTCCGACTTGCCGGCGTTGCGGGGCTCGGCCTTCGCCTGTTCGAGATAGATGGCGCGCTCGCGGTCGAGGGCCTCCTTGGACAGGTCCTCGACGTTGACGACCTGCGGGCTCGTGGCGGCGATGTGCATGGCCAGCTGGCGACCGAGGGTCATCAGCGAATCCGTATCACCTGCGCTCTCGAGCGCCACCAGAACGCCGATCTTACCGAGGCCGTCCGCCGCCTTGCTGTGCACGTAGTCGGCAACGACGCCTTCCTTGACGGAGAGAGCAGCCGTGCGCCGCAGAGCCATGTTCTCGCCGATGGTGGCGATGGCTTCCTTGACCTTGTCGTCGACGGTGCCGCTGCCGCCCGGATAGGCGGTCGCGAGAAGCTTGGCGACGTCGCCGCCGGCCGCCGGCGCGAGCGACGCGATAGTCTGCACGAGTTGCTGGAAGTCGGCGTTGCGGGCGACGAAATCGGTCTCGGAGTTGACCTCGACAACCGCGCCGGACTTGACCTTGGACACGACGCCGATCAGGCCCTGCGCCGCGACGCGATCCGACTTCTTGGCAGCCTTCGAAAGGCCCTTCTTGCGCAGCAGATCGATGGCGGCTTCCATGTCGCCGTTGGTCTCGGTCAGCGCCTGCTTGCAATCCATCATGCCGGCACCGGTCTTGTCGCGCAGCTCTTTGACGGTCGCGGCCGAAATCGTGCTCATGACTGCTCCTTTTTTGCGCCGGATCCCTGCCATCAGAGGCTGCGGCGTCGTTAGAGTGCTTCCGGAAAGCATTTGTTCCGGCAGGCCGATGATCCGGCCTGAAGCACGTTGAATCGAAAACGAAACAAGCCCGGGAGGCTTGCCGCCCGGACACGCTCCGGAAGTCGCCGAGCGGGCCGACGTGCGGCCCGCTCGAAAATATCGGCGCGCTGGAGAAGCCAGGGGCTCGCCGTGCGCGGCTCGAATGCGCCTTAGGCCGCAGTGGCCTCGACGAGCTTCTTGGCCTGGGCGACCCAGCCTTCCTGCTCGATCTGGCCCTTGAGCTTCAGCTTGCGGTCCAGTGCGGCGAGGTTTTCGGCGTCGAGGTCGGCGATCTGCCAGAAGTGGAACACGCCGGCGTCGTTGAGCTTCTGCTCGGTCTTGTTGTTGATGCCGGTGATCCGCTTGAGATCGTCGGCTTCGCCACGCGGCCCGTCGATGCCCTTGAAGATCTTGATCGGGGCATCCGGCAGCGCCTCGGCCGGCGGTTCGCTGGAAGCGCCGACGTCTACGCCCGAGGCACCCTGGCCGCGCTCGAGGCCGTCGAGGGCAGCGCGTGCGATGAGGTCGCAATAGAGCGTGATGGCGCGGCCGGCGTCATCATTGCCCGGAACCGGGAAATCGATGCCGTCGGGATCGCAGTTGGTGTCGACGATGGCGACGATCGGAATGCCGAGCTTGCGGGCTTCCTTGATCGCGATGCCTTCCTTGTTCGTGTCGATGACGAACAGCAGGTCCGGCACGCCGCCCATGTCCTTGATGCCACCGAGCGCCTGGTTGAGCTTGTCGCGCTCGCGCTGGATGTTGAGCACTTCCTTCTTGGTGCGGCCCTGCGGATCGGCCAGGATGTCGTCAAGCTGGCGCAGACGGCGGATCGAGGTCGAGATCGTCTTCCAGTTGGTCAGCGTGCCGCCGAGCCAACGATGGTTGATGAAGTACTGGGCCGACTTCTTGGCGGCTTCCGCGATCGAATCCGAGGCCTGGCGCTTGGTGGCGACGAACAGCACGCGACCGCCCGAAGCGACCGTATCCGAGACCTTGTTCAGCGCCTGATGCAGCATCGGCACGGTCTGGGTCAGGTCGAGAATGTGGATGTTGTTGCGGGCGCCGTAGATGAAGGGCGCCATCTTGGGGTTCCAGCGATGCGACTGGTGACCGAAGTGAACGCCGGCTTCCAGAAGCTGGCGCATGTTGAATTGCGGCACTGACATGTGCGACGTATCCTTTTCCGGTTGATCCTCCGCGCACCCTGAGAAGAAAAGCATAGCCTTTTTATGGGCTTAGCTTGTCCACCGGAGCGACCCTGCGGGGCTTTTAATCCGCAAGGCGCATGGGAGTGCGCGTGTGAGATGGCGGCTGTCTAACCGCAATTCCCAGGATTGGCAAGCTTTTGGAGCCGTTTTACTGGCCACGGCGCTCGTTCGCCCGAGGGCGCGCTCGCCGTTCACCACCGTTTGGACGACAATCCGAGGTCTGAGGCAGGCCACGAACGATCTGCAGCTTCGACTGGCGATTTCCTAGAGCCCGTGCCGTCGTTTCCCCTGGGAGGGAAACAAGGGCTTAGTCCTTCTCGATCTGGCTCACGTCGCGCACGGCACCGCGCGCGGCGTTGGTGGTAAGCGCCGCGTAGGCGCGCAGCGCCGGGGAGACGGTGCGCTTGCGGTCCAAAGGCTTCCACGCCTTCTTGCCGCGTCCGACCATCTCTTCATGGCGCCGGGCGAGTTCGGCATCGTCCACGTCCAGCTCGATGATGCGGTTGGGGATGTCGATCACGATCCGGTCGCCGGTCTCGACCAGCGCGATCAGCCCGCCCTCGGCCGCTTCCGGCGAAACATGGCCGATAGAGAGACCCGAAGTGCCGCCGGAGAAGCGCCCGTCGGTGATGAGCGCGCAGGCCTTTCCGAGCCCTTTCGATTTCAGGTAGCTGGTCGGATAGAGCATTTCCTGCATGCCCGGCCCGCCCTTCGGCCCTTCATAGCGGATGACGACGACGTCGCCTTTCGTCACCTTGTTGCTCAGGATGCCCGCGACGGCCGCGTCCTGGCTTTCATAGACGCGCGCGGTGCCGTGGAAGGTCAGGATGGATTCGTCCACGCCCGCCGTCTTCACGATGCAGCCCTCGGGCGCCAGGTTGCCGTAAAGCACGGCAAGACCGCCATCCTTCGAGAACGGATGCTTCGCATCGCGGATCACGCCGGACTTGCGGTCAAGGTCCAAATCCTTCCAGCGGTTGCTCTGACTGAAGGCGACCGTCGTACGCACCCCGCCGGGCGCAGCCTTGAAGAACTCGCGTACGCTCTCGCTGCCGGTGCGGCTGATGTCCCAGTGATCGAGCGCCTCGCGCATCGTTTTGGAATGGACGGTCGGCAGGCTGGCGTCGATGAGCCCGGCGCGCTCCAGTTCGCCCAGGATCGCCATGATGCCGCCCGCGCGATGGACGTCCTCCATGTGCACGTCCTGCTTGGCGGGCGCGACCTTGCACAGGCAGGGGACGCGACGCGACAGCCGGTCGATGTCGCCCATGGTGAAGTTCACCTCGCCCTCGTAGGCTGCGGCGAGCAGATGGAGCACGGTGTTTGTCGAACCGCCCATCGCGATGTCGAGGCTCATCGCGTTCTCGAACGCGGCGAAGTTGGCGATGTTGCGGGGGAGGGCAGAGGCGTCCTCCTGCTCGTACCAGCGGCGAGCGAGGCCGACGATGGTACGGCCCGCCTCGCGGAACAGCGTCTCGCGATCGGCATGGGTGGCGAGAACGGAGCCGTTGCCGGGAAGTGCGAGGCCGAGGGCTTCGGTCAGGCAATTCATGCTGTTGGCGGTAAACATGCCCGAGCAAGATCCGCAGGTCGGGCAGGCCGACCGTTCGACGATCTTCACCTCTTCGTCGGTGTACTTGTCGTCTGCGGCCACGACCATGGCGTCCACGAGGTCGAGCGCGACGGTTTGGCCGCGCAGGTCCGCCTTGCCCGCTTCCATCGGGCCGCCGGAGACGAAGATGGCCGGGATGTTGAGGCGCATCGCGGCCATCAACATGCCCGGCGTGATCTTGTCGCAATTGGAGATGCATAGCAGCGCGTCGGCGCAATGAGCGTTGACCATGTATTCCACGCTGTCCGCGATCAGGTCGCGGCTCGGCAGCGAATAGAGCATGCCGTCGTGGCCCATCGCGATGCCGTCATCGACCGCGATGCTGTTGAATTCCTTGGCGACGCCGCCTGCCGCCTCGATCTCGCGCGCGACCAGCTGGCCAAGATCCTTGAGGTGGACGTGGCCCGGCACGAACTGGGTAAAGGAGTTCGCGATCGCGATGATCGGCTTGCCGAAATCCTCGTCCTTCATGCCAGTGGCGCGCCATAGGCCGCGCGCGCCCGCCATGTTGCGGCCATGGGTGCTGGTGCGTGAGCGATAGTGGGGCATGGTCTGCGGTCTTTCGAAATCCATCTCGATAGACCGCGCCCTTACGCCTTCCTCCAAAAGTTGTAAAATATATTATTGGGTGAAGAGGAGGCCCCAGAAGACTTTAAGGTATTGGAAACGGCGCTGATTTGGCTGCGGGACGACGACAGCGCCACGCGCTAGCGCCGGTTGCGTGCGAGCTTGGGCTGCTTCCGGCCCATGCCGGGTTCTGAAGGCGCGCCTCTCATGCCGGCAAAGTTTTCGCGGTACTCGCCTGGGGTCATTCCCGTGCATCGTTTGAATACACCCCGGAAGAAGGCCGCATCGTCATATCCGACTGCGAGACTTACGGTCTGCACAGAACGTGCAGCGTCTTCGAGCATCTCCTTGGCGACGGCGACACGCAGGACCTGCAAATAGTTTCCGGGCAGGCGTCCCGTCGCGGACTTGAAGCGGCGGATGAAATTTCGGGAGCTCATCCCGACGTCCCGCGCAAGCCCCTCGATCGAAATATCGTGGGCGTAGTTCTCTTCCATGTACGCTTCGGCCGCGCGGATTTTGTCGTCGCTATGAGGCCGCGAGAGCGGCAGCACGGCATAGCCCGACTGATAGAAGCGCGGCATGTTGATGAGCAGAGCCTTGGCGCACTGCAGCGCGACCTCGTGGCCGCAGAATTTCTCAACCAGGTAGAGGCTGAGATCCATCGAGGAATAGACGCCGCCGCTGCACATTATGCGGCGATCCTCGGTGATGAATTTTTCCGGTCGCCAGTTCACCTTTGGATAGCGATGGCGGAGGTCTTCCGCCATTGCCCAGTGCGTCGTCGCCTCGTGCCCATCCAGAAGGCCGGCTTGCGCTAGGTAGGCCGCACCGGTGCAGGTGGCAGCAATGTGCGCGCCTTGCGCCGCCTTCCGGCGCAGCCAGGGGAATAGCGCGGCGTGACGTGCGAACTGGGTGTCGAGATCCAATCCCGATGATGGGACGACGATGAGGTCAGCTTTCTTGACACTTCGGATGGAGACTTGCGGGACGAGATGAAGCCCATAGGGGCTCGTGACGGGCTCACCGTCGAGGGAGGCGATGGTGAGGCGAAAGCGAGGGACCGGGGGCACGCCTTTCAACGTGTTCCAAAGAACGCCAGCGCTGTGAAAGACCTCGATGGGTCCAATTGCCGTCGAAGCGTGACTGTCGTTCAAGAGAATGACGGCAACGTTGATCATGCTCGCAACTGTTGTTGAATCGGAAGAGGATCGATTGGCACCTGCGCGTGAGACTGCCCGGCTTTGCATCGGGCAGTCTCCGCGGCCTCGTCAGCGCGCCGTCATGGGATCGATGATCCCGGTGATCTCGGTCACCTTGTTCGCTGGAAATCCGCTGATGCGGGCGTGCTCATGAACGGCAGCCTCGTTCTCTGCCAGATAGACGCAGAATGTCTTGTTCTCCGCGACGAAGGATTGGACCCACTGGACCTTGGCGCCCAGCTCGGCGAGCGCATCGTTCGATTTCGCAGCCGCCTGCCCCATCTCCTGGGGCGGAAGTTTGCCGACGCCTGCAATGTCCCGCTCAATGACGTATCGCTTCATGATGACCTCACCTTGGTTTGTTTCAACGCCGCCAGTTTGGGGCGCCCAGCCAACACCAGGAAGTGGCGAAACCGACATTGAGCATAGGTGATTATGCCATGCGGGCAAGACCGGTCAGCGGCGGTGGAGTGGGGAGTGCCCGTGCCGTCTCCGGTCCACTTCACAAGCGACATGCCTACTTCCGCGACGCCGCCTGCCGCACGCCCGTCAGCGTCTCCATCGGATTGATCGCTTCCGGATCCTGCCGGAGATCGATCACGAACGGCCCGTCCGCCACGAGCGCGCTGCGGAACACGGCTTCGAAATCTTCGCTGCGCGAGACCGTTGCGCCATAGGCGCCGTGCGCCTTGGCCAGCGCCGCGAAATCCGGATTGACGAGGCTGGTTCCGTTCGGGCGGCCCGGAAAATTGCGCTCCTGGTGCATGCGAATGGTGCCGTAAATGCCGTTGTTGGCGATCAGGATCACGATCGGCAGTCCGTATTGCACGGCTGTACCGAGTTCATTTGAGGTCATCGCGAAGCAGCCATCGCCGGCAAAGCAGACCACCGGGGCGTCGGGATGCGCGAGCTTGGCCGCGATCGCCGCCGGCAGACCGTAACCCATCGAGCCCGACGTCGGCGCGAGCCCGCTGCGGAAGCGCTTGAACTGGAAATAGCGGTGCACCCACTGCGAGTAGTTGCCGGCGCCGTTGGTGATCAGCCCGTTCTCAGGCAGCAGCGCCGATACGGTGCTGACGATATCTTCCATCCGCACGGCGCCGGGAGTTGCGCGCGGCACCAGGCTCTCTTCGTAGGCCGCGCGGAGATCGCGACGAAACCGGCTCCATGGCCGCTCGACGGCGGTCGCGCCGGGGTTGCCACGCAGATTTGGTGCAAACTCGGAAAGCGCTTCCGAGAAGGCCCGTGACGTGGCGGCGATCGCGAGCGAAGCATCCCGGAACCCCACGATGGCGCTGGGGTCGGGATGGATCTGGATGACGGTTTGCTCGGGCCCGCCGAGCCCCGTGTAGCCGCTGGTCGCGATATCGCCGAGTTCGGCTCCAATCGCGATCACCAGATCGGCCGCCTTGAGCCCGGCCTTGAGCTTGCGGTCGGTCGTGAAGCCCAGATGCCCGACGTAAGAGGGATGGCGATTGTCGACGTAGTCCTGGCAGCGGAAGGAAGACGCGACCGGCAAATCGAAATCCCGCGCGAAGCCTGTGATGGCGTACGCGACGCCATCACTCCAACCGGGACCGCCGACGATAAGAAGGGGCCGCTCCGCCGCGCCGAGGCGCTGGGCCAGTTCGCTCATCTCGCGCGATCCGGGCTCCGCGCCTGCAAGCGTCGCGGGCGCAAGGACCGGCACCGAAGTCTTGGCCGACAGTACGTTCTCGGGCAATCCGATCACGACCGGGCCCGGACGCCCAGACGCCGCGACGCGGAACGCGCGCGCCACGTACTCGGGAATGCGGTCGGCGGATCGGATGACTGCCGTCCACTTGGCGATCTTCGAGAACAGCGCCTCGATATCGATTTCCTGGAACGGCGCGCGTTCCTCCAGCGGCGTCGTCGGCAGCCCGACGAACAGGATCATCGGCGTCGCATCCTGTTGCGCCACGTAGACGCCGGCGACGGCATTCACCACGCCAGGCCCCCGCGTCACGAACGCGATGCCGGGTTGCCCGGTGAGCTTACCGGTGGCTTCCGCCATCATCGCCGCGCCGCCTTCGTGTCGGCAGACGATGGTGCGGATGGCCAGCGTATCGTAGAGGCCGTCGAGCGCGGCGAGGAAGCTCTCGCCCGGCACCTCGAAAACCCGCGCCACGCCATGCGCCGCGAGCTGATCGACGAGTATTTTTCCACCGTGCGCCATGAAGCCGAGTGTCCGTGTGTGGCCGAGGGTGTGTGTCGGGTCGCCCACGACGAGGGAGGCGAAACGCCAAAGCCACACATAAGCCAGCCTCGGGCGCCGAGCTACCTTCGAGGCCGGCCGCCTCCGGTTTTCCCCGCTGGGACAAGCCGGATTGGTAAACGCTTCGATCTTTTCGGCTTCGATTATCCACAATCGGGCTGTGGCTGAAGTGCGTCTAGGCGGGGCCTGCCCCGACCCGGTAATCTCTTACGGCATGCGAAGACGTTGGCGGGGTCGATGAGAATTGGAAGCTGGATGCTTGCGGGCGCTTGCTGGGGGCTTGCGCTCGCGGCCGCGCTGGGCGTGGGCAGCGTCGAGACCAAGGCCGAGCCTGCCCAAGAAGCCGCTGTCGGTGCCAGTGGAGAGCCGCCGAAGCCGCTGGCCGACCGCGCTCGTGCCGTGCTCGAAACGTATTGCGCCGAGTGCCGCGAAGTGGGCGCAGCCAACGGCGGGGCCTTGAGCCTCGGCGCGCTGGCCGAGGATCCGCGCCTCGTCACCCCAAAGGCTCCCGACGCCTCCCGCATCTACCGGCGGTTGCTCGCGAGCCAAGCCCCTCCGCCAGTCTCCGAGACCAAGCCATCGGCCGGCAAGGCAGAGCCACCATCCCCAGTCCCCCCCGTCCCACACCCAACACCGGCCGAGATCGAGACGGTCCGCGATTGGATCGATAGCCTGCCCGCCCGCGACGAAGCCTGCCGCGAGCGCACCATCATATCGCCTAAAGATACGGAAGCCGTGATCGATCGATGGGCCACAGCCGTGGGCCGGGCGGAAGCCGCCGATACGCGGTTCGTGTCGCTGGTTCACTTGTGGAACGCCTGCGTTCCGGCAGCGCGCCTCAAGGAATTGCGTGAAGCCGCCGCCTCGCTCATCACGGCTTTGTCGCGACGCGCCAAGCCGCTCGAGATCGAAACGCTGGGCGAAGAGAGCGCGATTCTGGCTTTCCGGCTGAGCGAGTTCGAACGCCCGCCTGGTGGGCAGGACGTCCTGGCCGAGCCCGCGCCCGATGTCGGGGGCGCCGAGCTCATCCCTGCCGATTGGCTGGCGGCCCAGGCATTGAGCGCAGCGGACGCACTCGGCTTGAAACTCGATGGCGCGGCGCATCGCGCCGTGGCTGACCTCGCACGCTTCTGGACACGCGACGTCGATCTCGTGCGCGCGGCCGCCGAGCGGGGCACCACGCCGCGCGATCTGATGCGCCAGCTTGCAAAGCTCGAGGGTGACCTCGTCTATCCGGCCCGGAAGATTACGTACGCCACCTTGAGCCGCGACGTATGGAGCCGCTTCGCACGCGTGCTTGCAGGTGAGGCCGCGCCCGAGACCGTGAAGGCGTTGGCGCCGCAGTCCGAAACGGAAATCGACGTGCTGCTCTGGCCGGACCAGCCGGCTTACGCCCCACGCGATCTGGTAACGCTGAATGTCAGTGTCGACAGAGCCTGCCATTTGACGCTGATCGGCATCGATCCGGACGGCAAGGCGCTCGTGCTGTTTCCGAGCGAGCTTGAGCAGGAAAATCTGATCGCGCCGCGCGTGACCGTGCAGGTGCCCGGCCGCGACGCAGGCTATCAGCTTCGCTTCGATCGGAGCGGGGAGGAAAAGTTCGTCGCGATCTGCCAGCGCAACAGCCGCCGCCCGGACGGCATCGCCTACGACTATGAACGGCAGCGCTTTGCGATCCTGGGCGATTGGCGCGCGTTCGTTCGCGCGACGCCGGAACGGGAGAAGGCGATCGAGGCCCGCGAAGCCGCGGACGCTGCGCGTCGGAAGCGGCGAGGGCGGAGCGCCGCGGCAGAAGCCGAGCCGCCGCCTGTCGATCCGAGCGGTCCCGCCATCGAGGGGCGCGCCGCCATCGTCGTCCGTATCGATCAGGCGGGCGGCCCATGATCATGCGAAACTAGAATTTTCGGGCGGCTTCGGCATCTGCCTTGGGATCTCGCCCCTTGCCCTGCGTTGCGTAGAAGTGATCGCGGAGATCCGGCATCGGGGCGGTGCGCTTGTTCGGCGGAATTCCGACCGATTGAGCCTGGTGGCCGAGGATCAGCCAGCGGCCATCCTGCTGCTTTTCGAACATGAACAACGTCGAGGCGGCGTTTTCGTAGGTTTGCTGCGCCGCCCAGGCATAGAAGTAGCCTCGCTCCCATACTATCGCCTTGGCAAAGCGCGGATCGATCTTGAGCACGTCGACGTCGTAAGAAAATTTGAGGGCTTTCGCCGCAAGCTCGTTGGAGACGGTCGGGCTCCGTGCGCGGCTATGCGGATTGAGTTCCGTTTCTTCAGGTCCGCCGTCGATGGCACCCGGCGCATAGAGCTGCCAGTGGCGCCGCTCCGAACCTTTCTGCAGCTCGGAGTACCAAGTGGCGATGACGGCGCGAATGGCTGGCTCCTCGCCTTCGCCGGGCGTGTCGGCCAGGGCCTGCGAGACCGGGAGAAGCAGCAGCAGAACGAGAACGGCCCGCACGGTTCCTCCCCCTCGAAGCAGCCGAAACGTTTGGCTCGAGCTTCGGGCATTTGTGCGGCGCTCGTGCGGGCAAGGCGCGGCCGCGGAGTACGCGTCGGACCAATTTTCGCCAGCCGAATCGGATATCGCAAAGCCTATGGTGGAAACGAACCCTGCCACGACTGGGGCCGAAACGTTGGCCGAACGGCTCGCCGCGCTGCGCGAGGCGTTGGCTGCGGCCGCAAACGGTCTCGACCCGGCATGGGCGCTGGGTGGCGCCGGGCTGCTGGTCATCCTGGTCTGGATTGCGCTCGGCGTTCGGCGCGCAGCGGAGGCCCGCAACCGCGAGGCGCAAACGCGAGAGGCCGTTGCACAGGCGGAATTCGCGGAAATCAAGGGCCGCCTCACCGCCATGAGCGAGATGACGGTGCGCCGCCAGTCCGAGGAGGCGCGCGCGCTGGACGATCGCGTCGAGCAGGTAGCGACCCGCCTCGGCTCGGCGCTCGACGGCGTCAGCCGTAACCTGGCATCGAGCCTCGCCGAGACACAGCGCCAGAACGGCGATACCATCCAGCGCCTCACCGAACGCGTCGATACGCTCGCGCGCCACATGGGCGACAACCTCGCCGAGGCCGGTCGGCGCACCAACGAAAGCCTTTCGAATTTGAACGAGCGGCTGGCCGTCATTGCGGAAGCCAAGCAAAGCCTCGCCGATTTGTCGTCCGAGGTCGGCTCGCTGTCGGGCGTGCTCGCCAACAAGCAGGCGCGTGGCGCGTTCGGTCAGCTTCGCATGGAGACGATCATCCGCGATGCGCTCCCGGCCGGCGCCTACGAGTTCCAGCCCACGCTCTCGAACGGCAAGCGCCCCGATTGCGTGATCCGCCTGCCGAATTCCGCGGCCCTGCTCGTGATCGATTCAAAATTTCCGCTCGAAGGTTTCGAGGCGCTCCGCGTGGCACGCGCTGCCGATGAAACGAAGGCGGCGCGCGATGCCATCCGCGAGGCGGTCGGCCGCCACATCGATGACATCGCCGGCAAGTATCTGCTTCCCGGTGAGACTCAGGACACGGCCTTGATGTTCGTGCCTTCGGAGTCTGTTTACGGCGATCTGCACGAGCACTTCGCGGACCTTGTGCAGCGTGCGCATCGGTCGCGCGTGGTGATCGTGGCGCCGAACATTCTGATGCTCGCGGTGCAAACGGTGCAGGCAGTTATCAAAGACGCAAAGATGCGCGATCAGGCCGGGCTCATTCAGCGCGAGGTTGGGCTTCTGCTGGGCGACGTCGCGCGGCTTGCGGAGCGTGTGGCTGAGCTGGAACGCCACTTCGCGCTGTCCGGCAAGGCACTGGAAAAGGTTTCGGCGTCGGCGACAGCTATTGGCCGGCGAGGCGATCGCCTCGTGTCTCTCGACATCGAGGACGAAGCGCCGCCTGTCGGGACAGCGCAAAGCGGAACGACTCCCGCACAGCTTAAATCGCGAGCATCCTAACTCGATGCTACGTTCCTGGAATTTGTTTGTTGGCAGACGGTTAGTTGAATGAACGTGAGAGAATGTGCGAGCCGGCGGCTAGACAACTGAACAGGGTCCGGGTAATATTCCCTGTGGATAAAGCTACAACTTGAAGTTGGTATATGCGTACTCTTGTGGCTGAACAAAAAGATAGAGAATTCACAATTCTCTACATAAATCGGGACAAGGACGTCGGGCGCCGGAAGGCGCTCGAAGTCAATCTCGGATGGCTCGGTCTCGAAGCCGAACGCATCACCGCGGTCGAAGGCCGAAAGCTTCCACAAGAACTGCGACATATGTTTCCGCCGTCGCGCCTGTCTCCGGGTGAGGTGGGATGCTACGCAAGCCACATGCTGGCGTGGACGAAACTGGTCGAGGAAGACATTCCTTTCGCGCTCGTTCTCGAAGACGACGCAGCGATGGACAAGGGTTTCGCAAAAGTTATCAATGAAACCCTGGCGGCCGCCCCCGAGGGATGGGATTTCATCCACGTAAGCACCGCGCGTCGCTTCAGCCACCGTCCACTCGCAAAACTTCCGAGCGGTCACACGCTCGCGAGATTTTCGCGGGTTCCAGCCGCAACGCGCGGGTATCTGATCAGCAACGCTGGCGCCCGCAAAATGCTGAAGCCGATACCGCGTCTATTTCCGGTCGATCTCGATACGCGCCTTCCCTGGAAGTTCGACCTCGATTCTTATGGCCTCGTCGAAGCTCTCGTTGGCGAGAGGCCGTCGATCTCGACGATATCGCCGATTCCGAGCGCCGGGCGCTCCCGTTTGCGGCGCGGAATTCGGCTGAACAATCCGCTGCACACCTGGAGCGGATTGGTCTTCAACATCAGGAAGCTTGGTTTTGCGTGGTGGCTGCGGTGCCTTGCAGCCAACGTCGGGCGCAGGATCGGCACGTCGCTGGCCAAGATCGTCCGTTTCGCCGGCACGTGCACGGCCGCTTTTCGATCCACGACGATGAAGCGTGTCGCCGCCAAACTGTAGGTGGCGGCGCCCCGGGGCATTTTCCGATGAGGCGGTGCCGGTTCATCGTAGGAAAATGCGAACCCCGAAAAGCAATAATCTGAGCGATTGCGCTCTTCGCTGACTTCCAGTCTCATGGTGACCGCTTGCGTCGGCGCAGGCGCGTAGAGGCGCGACCGGGCCCATTTCCCTTAAAACGATCGAAGGGAGTGGGATCATGCCGGGAACGGGCTGCGTTTTGCCAAATTCTCCGGAGAAAAGCACGGCGCCCGGGGGCTGCTGTTCGTGCCCTCGGAATCGGTCTAAGGCACCTCGCGCCTCGTAAATCCAAAGGCCCATCCATGGACAAGATCAATCAGCGTATTGCCGACGAACTGCGTGTTGGCGCCGGTCAGGTAGCGTCCGCCGTCGCCTTGCTCGATGAAGGCGCGACCGTCCCCTTCATCGCGCGCTACCGCAAAGAGAAGACCGGCGGCCTCGACGATACGCAGCTCAGAACCTTGTCCGAACGTCTCGTCTATCTGCGTGAGCTCGAGGATCGCAGGACCTCGATCCTGAAAAGCGTCGACGAACAGGGCAAGCTCACGCCGGAGCTGGCGCGGTCCCTGAACGCAGCCGCAACCAAGGTCGAGCTTGAGGATCTTTACGCGCCCTACAAGCCGAAGCGGCGCACCAAGGCGCAGATCGCGCGCGAAGCGGGCCTGGAGCCGCTGGCGGACGCACTCCTCGCAAATCCTGCGCTCGATCCTGTCGCCGAGGCTGAGAAGTTCGTGGCCGCCGACAAAGGTGTTGCCGATCAGAAGGCGGCACTCGACGGCGCCCGCCATATCCTGATCGAGCGCATTTCCGAGCGTCCCGACATCGTCGGCACCTTGCGCGAATGGGAATGGAGCGAAGGCACGCTCGCCTCGAAGGTCAAGAAGGCCAAGGAAACGGAAGGCGCAAAGTTCTCCGACTATTTCGATTTCGGCCAGTCGATCAAGGATATGCCGAGCCATCGCGCGCTGGCGCTGCTGCGCGGTGTCAACGAGGGCATCCTGGATATCAACCTCGACGTCGAGCACGACGAGACCAAATCCCATCCGGCCGAAGGTAAAATCCGTGCCGCGTTCGGCGTTGCCGACAAGGGCCGTCCCGCCGATGGCTGGCTCGGCGAGACCGTTCGCTTGGCGTGGAAGGCGCGCCTCGCCACCACCATCACGTCGGATCTTCTCACGCGCCTCAAGGAGCGCGCCGACTCCGAGGCCATCACGGTCTTCTCGTCGAACTTGAAGGATCTGCTGCTCGCCGCGCCCGCCGGTCCGCGCGTGACCATGGGCCTCGATCCGGGCCTCCGCACCGGTGTGAAGGTGGCCGTCGTCGATGCCACTGGCAAGGTGGTGGAGACGTCGACCATTTATCCGCACGAGCCGAAGCGCGATTGGCAGGGATCGCTGGCTTCGCTCGCTGCTCTGGCCCTGAAGCACAAGGTCGATCTCGTGAGCGTCGGCAACGGCACCGGCAGCCGCGAGACCGACAAGCTCGTTGCCGAGCTGATGAGCAAGATGCCCCAGCTCAAGCTGACCAAGGTGATGGTGTCGGAAGCCGGTGCCTCGGTCTATTCCGCGTCCGAGCTGGCTGCGAAGGAGTTTCCCGATCTCGATGTGACGCTGCGCGGCGCCGTGTCCATCGCGCGCCGCTTGCAGGATCCGCTTGCCGAGCTGGTCAAGATCGAGCCAAAGGCCATCGGCGTCGGCCAGTACCAGCATGACGTCGATCAGACCGGGCTCGCCCGCTCGCTCGACGCCGTGGTCGAGGACTGCGTGAACTCTGTGGGCGTCGATGTGAACACGGCCTCCGTGCCGCTGCTGACGCGCGTCTCAGGCTTGAACCAGACGCTTGCGTCCAACATCGTTGCGTTCCGTAACGAGAACGGCGCTTTCAAGACGCGCGCCGCCTTGAAGAAGGTGCCGCGTCTCGGCCCGAAAGCCTACGAGCAGGCAGCGGGCTTTCTGCGCATCATGAACGGCACCAATCCGCTCGATGCATCCGCCGTCCATCCCGAGGCCTACGAGGTGGTCGAGCGTATCGCCGAGAAAACCAAGCGCCCCTTGAAGGCTATGATCGGCGATCGCGGTTTCCTGAAGGCACTGCGCCCCGCTGAGTTCGCCGACGAGAGCTTCGGCATCCCGACCATCACCGACATCATCGCCGAGCTTGAGAAGCCGGGCCGCGACCCGCGTCCCGAGTTCAAGACCGCGACCTTCGCCGATGGCGTCGAAAAGATCTCCGATCTGAAGGTGGGAATGCAACTCGAAGGCACCGTGACCAACGTGGCCGCCTTCGGCGCGTTCGTCGATGTCGGCGTGCACCAGGATGGCCTCGTGCACATCTCCGAGCTTGCCGATCGCTTCGTGAAGGATCCGCGCGAGGTCGTGAAGGTCGGTGATGTCGTCAGCGTGCGCGTGAAGGAGGTCGACGTCGAGAGGAAGCGCATCGCGCTGACGATGCGCTCTGGCACCCTCGAGCGCGGAGCGCCTAATGCGGGTGCACAGCGCCCTTCGGGAGGCGCCTCGCAGCAGTCGCGCAACTTCGCCCCACCGCCGAAGAAAGGCCCCGAGCCGGAGGGCGAAAGCGCACTCGCGGCAGCGCTGCGCCGGGCCCAGGAGCGAAAGTGACGGTGCTCTCGAGGGCGAACTGAACGGCGGTTGGCCGCGCGTGTTCAGCGGCCGGCCGGACGCCGAAAAACGTCATGAGAATGTCGTATAAGCCTTTCGGTCTCAAAGGTCTTTACATCCAGGCCCATTGGTCCTAAATCCAGCCAACGCACGGCGGCGATCTCGCTTCGCACGGCGCTTCTTGTCCAACCCATTGTTGGTGGAGGTCCGTTGAAATGGAGCGTTATGCCTCGGCGGCTGATCTTGTGGCCGCACTCAAGCCGGAGCGCCCTGTCCTTTGCGCCCGTCCCCATGCCGCAGCCCGCGCTGCGCGCTGGTTCGTCGACAATTTCGATGGCGACGTGGCTTACGCCTACAAAGCCAACAGCTCGGTTTTCCTGATCGGCGCGCTCTATGGCGCCGGCATCCGCCATTTCGACGTCGCCTCGCTCCCCGAGATTGAGGACGCGGCGACCATCCCTGGCGTGACGCTGCACTTCATGCATCCCGTGAAGTCGCGCGAGGCGATCAATCGCGCCTACTTCAAACACGGCGTGCGGAGCTTCTCGCTCGACACCGAGGACGAGCTGCAGAAGATCGTCGATGAGACATCCGGGCCGTCGGGCCCGGCGCGCGATCTCGCGCTGTTCGTGCGCATCACCGTGCCGGCCATCAACAGCCGCATCCCGCTCGAGCGTAAGTTCGGGACCAGCGGCCAGAAGGCGGCTCGTCTGCTGGTCAAGGCGCGTCAGGTCGCGGCCGAGCTTGGCATCACCTTCCACGTCGGCTCGCAGACGATGACGCCGGATGCCTACGTCAACGCGCTCGCCGAAGTGCAGCGCCTGATCGGCATGGCGGGTGTCGTCGTCGACCGGCTCGACGTCGGCGGCGGCTTTCCGTCGATCTATCCGGGTATGCAGCCGGCGCCGCTCGCGCGGTTCCTGGCGGCGATCCGCGAAGGCGTGGACAAGCTCCCCGTGCGTGAGAATGTTCGCCTGATGGCGGAGCCGGGCCGTGCGCTCGTGGCTGAGGCCGAGAGCGTGGTCGTGCGCGTCGAAGCGCGCCGCGGCAATGATCTCTTCATCAACGACGGCGGCTACGGCGTGCTGTTCGACGCCGCGCATCTCGGCTGGATCTATCCTGCGCGCCTCCTGAACCGTGAGCCCCGGGCGGGCGAAGCGCCGGTCTCCTACGAGCTGTGGGGACCGACCTGCGACTCCATCGATCACATGAAGGGGCCGTTCGTTCTTCCCGCATGCGTGAAGGAAGGCGACTACCTCGAGATCGGCAACGTGGGCGCCTACGGTCGTGCCATCGCGGGTGATTTCAACGGCTACGGCAAGTACGAGGAAGCCATCCTCGACGACGAGCCGATGATGACGATGTACGGCGAGGCTGGTCCCGCCAAAGCCCTGATCGGCTGATCGCGAAAATATCGACAATCGCTTGAGCGCAGCAGAGATCTTCATCCGTTCGGTGAAGGTCTCTGCAACCTGTAAAGGTGCGCACAACTGTATCGCGCCGCAATTGTGTCCCCAGGAATCGGCTAGCGACTCTGTGGATTAGACCATGATCGCTTCGGACCATATCAGTCCGAAGCGTGAATCATCGGTCTCATCAAGATTTGGAGCGGGATTGCGATTCAAGGAAAAGCAATCACGCTCTAGGGGATAACTCCCCGCGGGGGACTGCCATGGACAGCGACATCGCCTTTTCCGTTATTCAGCAGGCTCTGGAGGCGTTCGACAGCAACGTCCGCAAGGCACGCGACGACCAGGCCGCAAGCGAAGAGTTGATCGCGTCCGTCGAGTACGAGCTCGAGCAGATGAAGAAGCTGATCGCCGAGAATGCGCTCGACGCCAAGCGCCGCGCCGCGTGACGCGCGGACCTACGGCCTAACTGCCATTATTCGACATCTAGATATTTTGCCAGCACGTCCGAGGTTCGCTGCACAGGCGTAGCGGGCGCGTCGGGTTCGCCGGCCGCGTCTTCAGGAAACAGCTGATCGGTCTCCGCCGGATCGACGTTGAGATTTGCCAACAGCGAGTTGGCGAGCTCCTCGCGCTCATCGGGCGCGAGCTTCAACGCGGTGAGCAGGATCGCTTTGACGCGTTCGTTCATCAGCATGCCTCTTGAGGTCCGCCGACTCGATTTCGCGAGTTTAGCACGGGAAGCGCCGGCGCAACCCTCGGTGCGGGCGCAAGGCGACGCGGCGCGCGCAAAAGCAACGCGTGGTTTCCACGATCGCTCGTCACCGCCTCATTCCCGATGAGCTGCACTTGCCATGACATTTGCTATGGCAGCTGCGAGTTGGTCCTGTTGGAATGGCTTGGCAATACGAGGGAAATCAGCACCGGTGCCCTGTGGCAGGTCGGCATACCCCGTCGCCAGGAGAACCGGCAGGTCCGGGCGGAGTTCCTTTGCAGCCGCTGCGAGCTGCGCGCCGTTCATCTTGGGCATCGAGAAATCTGTAATCAGGAGATCGATCTTCTTGCCGTTACGGAGCATGTCCAGCGCCTGCAGAGCCGAATTGACCTCCACGACGGTGTGGCCAAGATCTTCAACCATCATCGCTGTGCTCATGGAAATGAGGGCGTCGTCGTCGACAACCAACACATTCATCGCGCGAGCCCTGTCTGCGGGACTTTCGCTTTGCGCATTGTGCTTGGCGATTGGCATCGTCGTCGTTGGCAACCACAGCTCAGCCCGGGTGCCGACTCCCACCTCGCTGCTCAACTTCAGCGCTCCGTCGAGCTGTCTTGCCAACCCGTGGACCATCGACAAGCCGAGCCCGGTGCCTTTTCCAAGCTCCTTGGTGGAAAAAAATGGCTCCGTCGCCTTCTGCAACGTTTCCTCGTCCATTCCGCATCCGGTATCCGTGACCGTGACGCATACGTAGGAGGCTTGGCTTGCTTCCTGTCTGTCCCCGAGTGTGGCTTCTTCGCTGGCTTCCACCGTCAGCACGCCTCCGCTCGGCATGGCGTCGCGCGCATTGACGACGAGATTGAGAATGGCGAGCTCGACCTGGACAGGATCGACGAGCACGGGAGATAGGCCGGTAGGAACAGTGACAACAAGTTCGATCTGCCTCCCGATCGATCGTTCGATGAGGTCATTCATTCCGCGCAAAAGCTCGGCAACGTTCGTCGGTTCGACCTGCAGATCCTGTCGACGTGCGAAAGCCAGGAGGCGCTGGGTGAGAGCCGCGCCGCGCTGAGCGCCTTGCATCGCTCCGTCGATGAGACGATCCAATTTCAGATCGGATGGCAGACGTTTTCGGATGAGATCCAGATTGCCGATGACGGCCATCAAGAGATTATTGAAATCGTGCGCCACGCCCCCGGTCAACTGTCCGATCAACTCCATCTTTTGAGAGTGCCGGAGCCTTTTCTCTGCCTCTTCCCTTTGCGCGATCTCGGCGAGCACGGCTTGGTGCGCGCGGCTGAGCTCGGCCGTACGCTCCACCACCCGTTCCTCGAGGAATTGTTTGCTGTCGGCCAGCTCCTGGATGCGCGCCTTCGCGTCGTATTGCCGGTACCGTCCCTTCGATGCCGTGCGCGCGACGCTGAGAAAAGTCAGAGGGTGGAACGGGCGTTCAAGAAACGTGACGTTGCCCAGCAAATCCGAAAGCCGCGGGGTTTCCGGGTGATACTGTGCGCCGTCATTTCGATGCGTAAGCACGATGAACGGGAGGTCTGACCAGGTCGGTTGCGAATTTACCCATGTCGAAACGGCCCGAAGGTCGGCGGACCGAACAGCTTCCTCTGCGACAATTGCGAAGCAGGTGGTTTGATCGAGTGCATTCTGGAAGATTGCGAGAGTGGAGCAGACATCAGCGGAGATACCTGCTTCCGCCAGGAGAGACTTCGCAACAACGGCATCGCGACCGTGAGGCGCTAGGATCAAAGCTCTCGATTGAATTGAGCTAGGAATGTCAGGCCCCTTCCGCTTGATCCAGTGGGTCGCCGCTCACACCGAGATACGTCGGAACACCGCGCAATACGCCGTGGAACTGCACCAGCGGTTCGCCGAGCGTTAGACCGTTTTTGCCAATGTGAAATTCTCGGATGGTATCCTCGTGAGCGCCGGTGCGCTTTTTGATAACGGAGATCGCGCGTCGAACCTGGCCCATCGCTTCAAAATAGCGGAGGAGGACGACAGTGTCGGAGAGATATGTAACGTCGACCGGCGCTTTCATCTCCCCGACGAGACCATGTTGCGCCACCGTCAAAAAGGTATTGGCGCCTTGCCGGTTCAGATACTGAAGCAGTTCGTGGATATGCAGTATGAGTGAGTTCTCGTCCGGCATTGCGGCTTGGTAGCCATTAAGACTGTCGATGACGACGGTCTTCGCGCCAGATTCGTCCACTGCGCTCCGCACGCGGTAAGCAAATTCGCCCGGCGAGAGTTCGGTCGCATCGACTTGCTCGATACGAAGGGATCCAGAATCGCGCAAAGCTTCAAGGTCGAATCCCAACGAGCGCATTCGCTCGAACAGGAGCCCCAATTCCTCGTCGAAGATGAACATTGCGGCTTTTTGGCCGCGGGCGATCGCAGCCGAAACAAACTGGACGGCAATTGTGGATTTGCCGGTGCCGGCAGGTCCAAGCACAAGGGTGCTTGATCCTTGCTCGACCCCTCCACCCAATAGGGCGTCCAAGCCAGCAATGCCGCTGCTTAATTGGGCTCTGTCGAAGTTGGTGCGGTGCTCGAGAGCCCTTAGCCGCGGAAAGACGACGACACCTCCCGTTTTGATCGTGAAGTCGTGGAAGCCGCCGCGAAACGTGCGACCGCGATATTTGACAATACGTACGCGTCGCCTCTCCGCCCCGTAACTCGGAGACAACTCCTCCAATTGGATCACCCCATGCACGATGCTGTGCGCGGTCTTGTCCGAAGCTTCAGAGGTTTTATCGTCGAGAAGCAGAACCGTTGCCGAGTGACGAGAGAGGTAGTGCTTCAAAGCCAGTATTTGGCGCCGGTATCGGAGCGAGCTTTGCGCTAGCAGGCGGATCTCGGACAAACTGTCCAACACGACGCGGTTCGGCTTCAGCTGCTCGAATATATCGAAAATGGATCTCGTGGCCTCCCCGAGTTCGAGATCGGATGAGTAGAGCAAGCTCTGATCGCTGCTGGTCCCGAGGACGCTCTCCGGCGGGAGAAGCTCAAAGACGTGGATGTTGTCGTCTAGGGTCCAGCCATGAGAGGCGGCGCCCTGCCGGAGTTCGTTTTCGGTTTCCGACAGCGTGATGTAGAGGCATTGCTCTTTTTGCCTCGATCCCTCCATCAGAAAATCGAGCGCAATTGTGGTCTTGCCAGTACCGGGCGTCCCCTCGAGCAGAAAGACGTGCCCGGCAGTGAGGCCGCCACCCAGGATATCGTCAAGGCCGACAACGCCGGTTGAGGCGAGTGCTTCTGCGTCAACCATCATGCAAGGCTCCAATACGTTTAATGACGTTCTCGGGAAGAGAGCGCGAAGGAATGCGCGGAATTAGCTCCCGATTTTCGAATGCGATGCGCTTTAGCTCGTGCCTATGCTGTCGTTCGATCCAAAATTGCCAAGGCAGGCCGCACAGCTTCTCGAGGCGAACCGCCATATCTAGGGAAATGGCCGCTTCGCCCGCCAAGATGCGATGAAGTGTTTGGCGCGCGATGCAGAGATCCCGAGCGGCTTGTGAGACCGACAGCTGTAAGGCTGGAAGGACAGTGTCGCGGAGCAATAGTCCAGGATGAACTGTCCCGTGGGATGTCCGCTGCGTTTGCAAGAGCTAACATTCTCTACAAAAAATCTTGGGGTGTAACGCCGAGCGCGACTGTTAGTTCCAGATCTCCGCCCGGTACGGCCGGGTGAGGGCGTGACGCGCGCAGCAAGGAAAATGAGAGCTGGGGTCGATGAGAGACGCAACCGCGCGATAACCGGACGATTTCTAAAAAACGAGCACCGATCGCACGCTATTATTTTGGTGCCTTTATATTCAGTATCCGGCTGATGCGGCCTGCCAGCTCCTGCTGGGTATAGGGTTTGCCTATAAAATTTACGCCTGCGTCCAGCCGCCCGTGATGCACGATGGCATTCGGCGTATATCCGGTCGTGAACAGAACCGGGAGGTCAGGGCGCAGTTTCGCCACCGCCTCACTGAGCTGCCGGCCACTCTTTCCGCCCGGCAATATAACGTCGGTGAACAGCAGATCGATATGAGCGTCGCTCTCCACAATCGCAAGCGCGTCGTCGGCATTGGTAGCTTCGCGAACGGTATAGCCGAGGTCGGTGAGTATCGAGTGGGCGTACGCGCGCACGCCGTCGTTGTCTTCAACCACCAGAACGGTCTGATCACATTCGGCGCGAACCAGAGGCAATGCCGCGTCGGGGCTTCCCGCCGGATGCGACGCGACCAGCCGTGTCGCATCGAAACGCGGCAAATAGAGTTTGACGGTCGTCCCATGTCCCACTTCGCTATATATGCGAACGTGGCCACCCGATTGCTTTACGAAGCCGTGCACCATGGAAAGGCCTAGGCCTGTTCCTTGCCCGCTCGGCTTGGTCGTGAAGAAGGGTTCGAACACTTTTTCAAGAACGTCCGGTGGTATGCCGGTCCCGGTGTCTGCCACGGAGATCAGGACATACTGTCCCTGATTTACGTCCCCGAACCGGCTTGCGTACGCTTGATCCAAATGCGTGTTGGCCGTCTCGATTGTCAGTTTCCCACCATTCGGCATTGCGTGTTGCGCGTTGATGGCAAGGTTCAGGAGTGCGCTTTCCAACTGATTGGAGTCGACGAATGCGGGCCAGGCTCCTGCGCCCAGAACGGCTTCGAAATCGACAGTCTCGCTCATGGCCCGCCGGAGGATGTCGGACATGTCGGTCACGAGCTTGTTGCAATCGACGCGGGTCGGTTCCAACGGTTGTCGCCGGGCAAAGGCGAGCAATCTGTGCGTCAGCTTGGCGGCATTGCGGCCCGCTTGCTGGGCCATATCGATATGCTTTTCCAGGTTGCCGCCGACGTCACTCCCGCTCGATGACGAGCGCTTCCGTTTCATGATCTCCAGATTGCCGAGAATGATTGTCAGCAGGTTGTTGAAGTCATGGGCTATGCCGCCGGAAAGCTGCCCCACCGCTTCCATCTTCTGCATCTGGCGCATCGCGGTTTCCGACGTCTCGCGCCTTTGGATTTCCTGCTCCAGCTCACTGGTCCGCCGTTGCAGATTCTCGACGAAATGACGGGTCGCCCTTTGCAGGATGATCGACAGCGCGAGCGCAATCGCAAGGGCCCCGCCGATGACCCAGAGGGATGAGGTTTGCAAGAACGCCGCATCCCGCTCGCGCGCGACCAGCAAGCCATCCTCAACACTCACGACATCATTCAGTTGCGCCTTCAGCTCATCGAGCAGCCGTTGCACTTTGTCGGAGCGCACGATTGCGATTGCGTCTTCGTGGCGCCCCGTCTCCGTGAGGGCAACGGTTTCGTTCAGCGTGGCGGATAGGCTGACAATATTGCCTTCGACACCCCTCAGCCGCGCCACTTGAGACGGGTTATCGGCCACGCTGACACCGAGCGCGCTCACTTTGCTGGTGATCTGCTCCAGGACCCGATTGAAATCATCTCCGAGCTTCGCCTTGTCCTGCGTCAGCAAAAAAGCCCGTTCCTTGAGGACGGCGCTCTGTATGTCTTGCAGCACGGTGCGGGCATCGGAGCGGACATTCAGCGTATGCCGAACCCAGTCCTCCGCTTGGCGCGAACGGACGGCCAGCACGGCGGTTGCCAAAGTCCCCAGAAGCAGCAGGGCCAAAGCGCATCTGGACGCCACGACGAGCCGGCGACCGTGAGGGTCATTGTCGAATAGGAAGTTCGTGGCCTTGGACAACAACCGTTCAAACGTCACGTGGCACCGACTTTCACCAGATGTAGAGCGCCATCTGTAAAGCGCATGTCGCTTGTTAGCTCGGAAGTGGCGGGAGGCACAATCCGTCGTAATCCAACCGGTTCCAGGTTTCGTTAAGAAGAGCACGCCCTCTCCACCCACCCCGAGCGTCCCACGCGTTTAAGCACGCACGGAAGGGAACAAGCGCTCCAATGGGGCGTTGCAAATATCTGCGCGCTAGGTCCGATCGGGAACGGAGACGCCATGCCCACGCCGGAAGAGCTTGAACAGAAATTCTGGACCTCCATCACATCGGACATGACCGTGATGATCGGGCTAGACGGCGTCGAGGAAGGGCACATGCGGCCGATGACGGCGCTGGTGGAGGAGGGGCGGCCACCGATTTGGTTCTTCACCTCACGCGATACTGCCATCGCCTCTGTGTTGACGACATCCAAACGGGCCACGGCGTCCTTTACGTCGAAGGATCACGATCTCTTCGCAACGCTGCACGGCTCGTTGGTCGTCGACAACGATCGGGCTGTCATAGATCGCCTGTGGTCTCCTTTTGTCGCGGCTTGGTTCGAAGGCGGCAAGGACGACCCGAAGCTTGTGCTTCTGCGCTTTGATGCCGAGCGCGCCCACATTTGGGAAAACGCCACATCCTTCTTTGCCGGAATTAGACTGCTACTCGGTGCCGACCCCAAAAAGGAATATCGGGACAAGGTCGCCGAGGTCAGTCTTCGCTGAAGCGGGAAACTTGGGCGGGTCCGTGAAGGTCGCGACGAAGACGAGTAAGAACCATCCGACCCCGTTGGCCGCGACAGTCCACTTGCGGACTGGCTTCTTGTCCGCTCGGCCCAACAAACGCACCCCGCTGATGCGGAAGTCCGTTGAGCTGGAATATTATTTCAAGGTGAGTCCAGGGAATGGTGGGCGGTACTGGGATTGAACCAGTGACCCCACGCGTGTGAAGCGTGTGCTCTACCGCTGAGCTAACCGCCCGTCCGAGCCATGATCGCGGAAAATCCGAAAATCGGAAGCGAAAACAAAAGGCTCGGCGTCGCGCAGGGCTCGGAGCGCTCCCCAATCGGGTGAAGCGCCCTGGCGCCCGGCGCAGGAAGACGCCCTTATGCGAGCAGCCTCCCCGTCCTGTCAAGCCAAGCCACGCGAGGTGCGGCCAGATGGAAGGCCCCCGGTTGCCACCGCGCGCAGTGTCACGTGCCGGAGGCGTGGGCTCGCTTCTGGATCAGGAAGCGCTGAATCCCCGGTTTTGTGCTCTGGCCGATCAGGCGGTGGCCCGTCGCGAGGCAGAACGCGGCGAAATCCTCGCCCGCGGCCGGATCGCTCGCCAGAACTTCCAAAACCGCGCCATCGGCGAGCGCTTCCAAAGCTTTGCGCGCCTTGAGAACGGGAAGCGGGCATTTGAGATCGACCACATCGAGAGAGGCGGCAACGATCGGATTGTCGGCCATGAGGGTGGCGATCCTGCTGCGGGTATCGCGGTGCAAAATAGGGTGCGCGCGGCCCGGCCGCAACGGTCCCGCGGCAAGCCGCGGCGCGGATTGCCGAACCCTTGATCCGTGCAAGGCCCGATGCGACGCTTACGCCGGTCTCGGCTGCGATTCGAATGCGCCGAGGCGAACGGCCGGCGCTGACAACGACCGACAAGAAGCGCGCCGCCGGCAACCGAAAGACGGGGAGAAGCCCGGCGTTCTGCCGGCACGACATGGCCGAAAGAGACGCACCGCGAAGAACCTTCCCGTTCTCGTTCGGCCTTGATCGCATCGGGCTCTTTGCACTCGATGCCCCGTACTTCGCCGCTTTCCTTATCGCTGTGCTGACGGCACTCGCGTTGATCGGCATCTCCAACCTGCGCGTCGACGACAGCCTCTCGGAATTGTTCCGCACCGACACGGAGGAGTTCCGCAAATACGAGCAGATCGACCGGCGTTTCCCGTCGAGCGAATACGACGTGCTCGTCGTCGTCGAAGGCAAGGATCTGCTCTCCCGCGAGAAGCTCGAGATGTTCCGAAACGCGGTCGTCGAGCTGCAGCTCACCGACGGCGTCGGCGGCCTCGTCTCGATGCTGTCCGCCCGCAACATTCCGGATGCGTCCGGCTACGCTCCACCCGTTGTGCCCGATGAGCTTCCAGCCGATCCGGCTGCTTATGAGGCGGTGAAGCATGCGCTCGCAGAGAACGATATCGTTAAGGGCAAGTTCCTCTCCGACGATGGCGAGCTTGCGCTGATCGTGATTGCGCTCGACCGGGCCATGGTCGAGGAGCGCACCGCCAAAGTCGTGATCGGCGGCATCAAGGAGGTCGTAGACAAGGAACTCGCGGGCTCCGGTCTCACCGCAAAGCTCACCGGCGCGCCGGTCATGCAACTCGAGATCCGCAACGCGGTCGAGCGCGATCGGCTTGTCTACAACGGCCTCGGGTTTGTCGTCGGTTTCGCCGTCGCCTATCTCTTCTTCCGCCGCCTGTCGCTGACCCTCATCGCCGTGCTTGGCCCCACCACCGCCATTCTCTGGACGCTCGGCGTGCTCGGCGGCTTGGATTTCCGCCTCAACCTTTTCATCAACGTCATCACGCCTTTGATCCTCGTCTCCGGTTTCTCGGATTCGATGCATCTCGTGTTCGCGATCCGCCGCGATATCCTTGCCGGCATGGACCGCATCGAGGCCGCCCGCAACGCCGTGCGCGAGGTCGCGCCCGCCTGCCTGCTGACGGCGATGAACCAGGCCATTTCGATCGTCTCGTTCGCCTTCGCCGAATCCGCGCTGATCCGCACGTTCGGCTTCGCGGCCTTGCTGGCGGTTGGCATTTCCTACATGGCGGTGGCCGTCGTGGTGCCGACGTTGGCCGCCATCTTCGTACGTCGCGAACCGGCCGCGGCCGTCGATCCGCATGAGCGCGAGGAGGGTGGCGTCGGCGTGCTGCAGCGCATGAGCGAGACCGTCATGGGCTTCGTCGGCGCCCGCCCGCTGCTGTTCGTCGCGTTCGGGCTTGTGGCCGTCCTCGGCACCGGGCACGCATTCGTGAGCCTGAAGCCCATGTACCGCCTGGCTGACCAGGTGCCGGACAAGGAGCAGGCGCTCGCCGCAACCGGCAGTCTCGACCAGAAGCTGACCGGCGCCAATCCCGTTCACGTCATGATCGAATGGAAGGGCCCCAAATCTGATGCCGCTTCCACCGGCGCTGCGCCCATCGCGCTCTATGACGCCGCTACGCTTTCGGTCATCGCGGAGGCGCACGATATCCTCGAGAAGGAAGCAGGTCTTGGCAACGTCTGGTCGCTCGAAAGCCTGCGCCGCTGGCTTGAGACCGCGGGCGACGCCAGCATCGAGACCGTCCAGAAATATGTGAAGCTCCTGCCTGAGCATTTGGTCCGCCGCTTCATCACGGCCGACGAGACCGCCGTGCTGGTCACCGCGCGTCTGCCCGATATTGACTCGAGCGAGATCCTGCCCGTCGTTGAGAAGATCGACAAAGCCCTGGAGCCTGTACGCAAGCGGCACCCCGGCTACGAGATCTCGGTCACGGGGTTACCCGCCATCGCCGCCCGCAACTCCGCGACGCTCATTCACGAGCTGACGTGGGGGCTCGTCGGCGATATCTTCCTGGTATTCATTTTCCTCGGCATCGCGCTGCGGTCGCTGCTTGTCGGCGTGTCGAGCATTCTTCCGTCTCTGTTCCCGATCTTCACGACGGGTGCGCTGCTTTACTACTCCGGTCAGGGCCTGCAGTTCGCCTCGATCGTGGCCATCACGGTCGCGTTCTCGCTGGCGATCGATTCCACGATCCACTTCCTGAACAGGTTTCGGTTGGAAGAGGACCGGATCGGACCGGGCGCCAGCAGTGCGCGCGAGGCGCTCGCCAGTACCGCGCACCACATCGGCCCCGCTGTGGTTCTGACCACCATCGTGCTGACGCTGGGCCTCGGCGTGACGATGCTGTCGGATCTACCGTCGCTGCGCCTCTTCGGTCAGCTCGCATCCGCGTGCTTGTTCGCGTCGCTGATCGGCCAGCTCATCATCCTGCCGGCCACCGTCTCGCTCTACCGGCTCTATTTCCCGCTGAAGGCGTCAACGGCACGGTCGTCCGCTGAGAGCACGGCCTGAAGGCATCCGGCGATAGCCGCAGCTCACCAATCCTCGCGCCACAGCGGATAGGCCATGGCGCCGCGCGGAATGGTGATCTTGCCTTCCCGACCGATCTCGCCGCTGCCGCCGAGTTCAGCCGCGAGCTTGTTCGCGATGTCGACCTTGAGCCCCGCGCTCGCCGCCTGGCTGTATTTGATCTGATATTCGAAACGCCCCACCGCCTGGCGCACGATCTGGAACTGGAAGCGGCCCTCGTCGCCTTTCGGGTTCGCCGCGCCGAGGCAGCGTTTGCGGAGCTGAGCGAGCTTGTCTTCGGTGTATTCGTAGATCGTGCCGGTGAACGTCAGCGTGACGTCCTCGACATAGCTGCCCTTGAAGTTGGCGTTGAGCAGGTTCGCCCAGCCCGCCGACAACCCGAACGACTTCTGGTCGCGCACGGCGAATGCGGCGCTGTCCAGGTTCTCTTCGATGCCGTCCTTGTCGAACGGGGCCCGGCAGCGCACCACGTTGAGCTTGAGGAGCTTTTCGCCGGTTCGCTGGAATGTCCGCTTGTCGAAATGCCCGCGCGCAATCGTCCCCGGCGTATACGACGCGAGGGGAGGGCTCATGCGATAGACGTTGAGATTGTCGGAGATGGCATCCGCATGCGCGGACCCCGAAAGGGTCCAGAACGACAAAAAGAGGGCGCAAGCGCCCCGCCGCGCAACACGCATAACGATTACCCCGCAGAACTTTGAAACTCGTGGCGGGATCATAGTCGGCTGATCCCGCCACGAGCAATCGGCAGCTAACGGATTTAGACGCTGTGTGCCACGCCGGCCACGACCGGCGAAAGCGGACCTACTGGGCCGCCTTCCAGAGCAGCGTATCCGTGTAGATTTCCAAGAGGTTGGCCTTGCAGTAGTCGACATCCGCATCGAAGTAGGTGCCGTCGACGAAGCGGATCTGGGTGCGCACGGTGCACTTGCCTTCGTCGGTTTCGAAGTCGAGCTCGACGTTGTCGCCCGGTTCGATGCGGTTCTCGATCCAGTTCTCGCTCCACTCGCCTTCTTCCTGCGTGCGGAACTCGATGACGGGAGAGTTGCCTTTGTTCACAACGTCGAACTTCCAGCTCTTGCCGTCACCGGCGGAGGCTGGAGCGAACGCGGCGAGGGTGGTGGTGACGCCGAGAAGAAGCGCGGCAAGTCGGGCCGGGCGGATCATGAGGATTGCTCCGTAATAAGCTTATATTTACGGCGCGTTCTCTATCACGAGTCGGAAAACGTCCGGATCAAGCTCGGAAACTTACGTGCGTCAGTGTCCGGAGTATCACAGATCGGAGCGTATTGCGGATGCGAAAAAGGAAAGGGGCCGCGCGATGCACGGCCCCAATATCGCGCGTAAGTCATTGTCCGCGTTTCAGTTCACGCGGCTGACCTCGACCAGATTGTCCGAGAAGGTCGGTGCGCGGCCGAGACCGGACCATGCGCTGGATGAGATACTGTTGACCGATCCGTCCGAGCGGTTGAGCGAGCGCCAGTAGCCGAGCGTCGCCACCACGATACCCGGGTTGACGTCGTCGGTGACGCGCGCGACGCCTTCGAACGACCCGCGCGCGTTTGCGACGCGCACCGGATCGCCCTCGCGGATGTTGCGGGTTTCCGCGTCCGCTTTGTTGATCATCACGAACTGCTCGCCCTGGCTCCGGATCTTATGTGGCTCGTTGGCATAGCAGGAGTTGAGGAACCCGTGGCTCTTCGGCGAGATGATGTTGAGCGGATACGACTTCGCCAGCTCGGGATTGGTCTCCGGGCTTTCGCGCACGGGCACGTAGCCCGGTAGCGGATCGATGGGAGAGCCGTCTTGCTCGCCTTCGTACATGGCGCGGAACGGACCCGCGACGAAGTTCTTGTGATCGGGCAGCAGGAACTCGACCTTGCCGGATGGCGTCGGGAATTTGCCTTCGGCGTGCGGCGCGCGCGTGTCCTTCGAGCCGACATCAATCCTGTAGAAGCCGTGCTGCTTGAAATACTCCATGTCGATGCCGCCCATCTTCGGGTCATCCCAATTGATGTAGGCAGCGCACAGCTCGCTATCGGTCATTTTGAAGACCGGATCATCGAATCCCATCTCTGCTGCCAGCAGTCGCCAGAGCTCGCTCGTCGGCTTGCATTCGCCGGGCGGATCGACGGCCTTCTGATTGTAGGTGAAGTAGAAGGTACCCCAAGACCACATCATGTCCTCGGCTTCGCCGGCCATGGCGGAAGGAAGGATGATGTCGGCATATTTCGCGGTGTCGGTAATGAAGTGCTCGGCCACCACCGTGAAAAGATCCTCGCGCTGCAGGCCTTCGACGATCTTGTTGGTTTCCGGCGATTGGCTGACCGGATTGGTGCAAAACACGAACAGGCTCATGATCGGCGGATCGAGCTTCATCTCGCCGGTGAGCGCCTCGCCGAGCCGGAGATTGTTGACCACGCGCGTACCGGGCTTGATGAAGTCGGGGCGTGCGGCCTTGACCCAGTCGACCGGGAAGTCCCACAGCGGAAGCTGCAGCATACCGCCGCCAACGTGGCGCCAGGAGCCGGCGACAGCTGGGATCGCGTAGACGGCGCGAGCCGCCTGTGCGCCGCCCGCCGAACGCTCGATGGCAACCCCGATGCGAATGGCGGAGGGCTGCGAGGTCGCAAACTCACGCGCGAAGCGAGCGATGTCCTCGGCTTTCACGCCTGTGATCTTCTCGGCCTCTTCGAGCGGGAACTCCGCCGCGCGCTCCTTGAGCTCCGGCCAGCCCAGCGTGTGCTGGTCGACGTAATCCTGATCGACGAGACCCTGCTCAGCCATGGAATTGATGACGGCGAGTGCGAGTGCGCCATCGGTGCCGGGCTTCGGACAGATGTGCCAGTCGGCGGCCTTCGCCGTGCGAGACTTGAAGGCGTCTACGACGACAACCTTGGCGCCGCGCTTCTGCGCTTCGAGCACGAACGGCCAATGATGAAGGTTGGTGGAGATCGTGTTGCACGCCCAGATGACGATGTACTTGCAGTGGACGAAGCTCTCGGGATCGACACCGCCGGTCGGTCCGTGCGTCAGAAGCCATGCCGTCGACGAGCCCGAGGTGCAGTAGGTCTTTTCGTTGACCGTCGAGCCGAGCCTATTGAAGAACGGATCGCCGGAGTTGATCCCCTGCACGAGTCCCATGTTTCCGAGATAGCTCTGAGGCATGATTGCCTGGCTGCCGTAGGTCGCGATGATCTCGCGCCAGCGTTTGCCGATTTCCGCGATGGCCTCGTCCCAGGTGATACGCTCGAAATTGTTGCCGCCGTTGGGGCCTGTTCCCTTGGCGCCGACGCGGCGCAGCGGATACATCAACCGGTCTGGGTTGTGATGGTGATCGTGAAAGTCCTTGAGCTTCACGCAGAGGCCGCCGCGTGTGAACGGATGGTCCTTCTTGCCGCGCACCTCCACGAGCTTGCCGTCGCGCACGTGATAGTCCATGCCGCAGGTATCGGGGCAGTCGTGCGGGCAGGCACCGTGAAATATGCTGGGCTTGTTGTGCTCGTTCATAGGGTGCGTTCCTCCATCGCGGTCTTTTCTGGATCCGGTCGTTTGAACCCCTCTTCCGGAGGGCGCCGGTCTCTGCTTTTGTGCTGCGACACTCTGACATTGCTCAGGGGAACCATCAACAGGGCAGGAAGCGATCGGGCATATTGCCCGGCCATCGCTAAGGATCTGATGGGGATAATCATTTTTCGCAGATCGTGCTTTTGTCCGGTCTTCGAAATAGCCGTTTGGATATAGCGAATGCCGTCCGACGTGTTTCAAGGGAGCCGCGTCATTTGGATGCCGGTCGAAGAAGCCTGGGCCCCTCCGAGCGAAGCGGCGGTTTTCTGCTGCGCCGAGATGAAAAGCCGTCTCGCCTTCACCTGCGAGCAGCACGCCGATCCGTTCGAGTGCCCGGACAATCTCGTCGTCTACAGTGAGAAGTTCGACGAGTTCGGGCTGATCGTGCACGATGGCGGGCCGTCCTATATCCTGATCGGCTTCTGTCCCTGGTGCGGCACGCGTTTGCCCGAGAGCCAGCGCGATCGCTGGTTCGACGAGGTCGAGGCCAAGGGCTTCACCGACGACAACCTGCCGCCCGAATATCGCACCGGCGCTTGGCGCCGCGTCCGCTGAACGGGCACATGAAAAAGGCCGGCAGAATACCGGCCTTTTTTGCTCTTCATCGCGGCGCCCGCGCTAACGAATATCCGGCACCGGTTTGGGCTTCGACGGCTCCCGGACCTTGACCGGCGTGTTCGTGTCGAGCTTCGGCGTCGTGGTCTTAGGCGGGGTGCTTACCTTGCGCGGCACGCATTGGCCCTTGTCGTTGCGGATCTCGCCCTTCGCGCACGGAACGACAACCTTCACACACCGCGGTGGCTTGCCGACTGTCCCAGGTGGGCACTTGGGCTTTTCGATCGGCTTGCAGTTGGGCGGCTTGCCGGTCGTGCCCGGCGGGCACAGCATCGGTCGGCAGTTCGGCGGCGTTCCAATCTGGCCCAGCGGGCATTTCGGTTTGTCGACGGGCTTGCAGTTGGGAGGCGTTCCCGTCGTGCCGGATGGGCACGGCTTCGGCACGCACCTGGGCGGCTTCCCAGTCATGCCCGGCGGACATGCGATCGGGCGGCAGTCGGGCCATTTGCCGGTGTAGCCGTCGTCGCACACTTTCGGTTTGCAGGCGGGCGGCTTTCCAAACGTTCCGGGCGGGCACACGTCAGGCTTCTCGGGGACGCAACGTTCGTTGCGATCGCGATCATAGCCTGCATCGCAAACGCACCGGCCGTTGGAAGTACGATGCTCGTTGGGGCCTGGGACGCATCCGGCGATATCCGGCATGCAGCGTCCGTCGCGATTGCGCGAGAACCCGTCACGGCACACGCACCGTCCATTGCCGTCGCGTACCTCGTTCGGACCCGGCTCGCACAGCGGCAGCGTGGGCGGCAGAGGCACGACGCCGATGATCACGCAGCGGCCGTCCCGGCGCGAGAATCCGGATTTGCAGACGCACGCACCCGATGCCGTTCGATATTCGTCCGGACCGGGCGTGCAAACCGGCGTCGGCGTGGGGCCTTCCGGCTCGGACGTGGGTTCTGCGATGACGATCGGCACGCAGCGGCCCTTGCGGTCGCGGGCATGGCCGTCGGCACACGCGCAGGCGCCTGAGACGGTCCGGGCTTCTCCGGGCGCGGGCGCTTCGCACGTGGGCTTGGCGTCGCAATCGGGTGATGGGATCGGCGAGAACGCAGTGGCACTGTCATCGGCGCCGCTCTGGTTCCAGCGCGTGTTTGCGGGCGGGAAGATCATCGTCGCGCGGTTGCTGACGACGCAACGCCCGCCGTTCTTCGCGAACTTCGCCGTGACCGCCATCGAGACGCTCTCTCCCTTGGCCAGGTCGAGCGGCGCGTGCGAGCAGGTCCAATTTGCGCCGGCTCCGCCGCAATCCCAATCCGCCGGAAACTTCACGTCGACCGGTACCGCGTCGAACGTGTCGGTGACGTCGATGCGGCCCTTGAACGGATCGGGTCCGGTGTTGGTGATCGTGACCGTGTAGCCGCAGCGGAAGTTGCTGCCATCCGCCACGCACGGACCGTCGGCGACTTTCGTCGTGCGAAGATTGGTCGGATCACAGAGCACGAGTTCGAGCGGTCCGCCTTCGTCGAAGCGGATCCAGGCCGCATCCGCCGTGGCGAGCGCGGAGTCGTCCGCCACCTTGAAGTTGGCAGGCGTTCCACCGGCCGGTGCCGTGATCGAGACATGGTTCGGTGCCCAGCACTTTGCGGCTTCGAGCGGCGCGCGTTCGAGATCGATCGCAACCGGGATCGTGAGGCTCGCCGCTGGCGCAATGACAGGCGGCGCGGCCGTGGTGCACGTGTAGAGAGGCGGCCCGCCGATGCACGACCACGGCGCTGCAATCGAAGCGAGCGCGCTGTTCGCCGGCACGGTTTCCGTGAACGTGATCGGCGCGATGGAGGGCGATGGCCCCGTGTTCGCAAGCGTGATGTCGTAGTGGCAGCGTACGTGATCCGCGCCCTGTTTGTGGCATTCGAGCGGGGATTTTCCGATCTGCAAGTTGGCGAGCGGCGGCGGTGCGCCGACCGGAACCCACGCGCACGAAACGGCGGCGGGGTCGACGCCGGGGCCTGGCGGCAAAGCCGGTGGGGGCTGGCCGGGCGCCGAAGCCGAGAAGCAGTTCTGGCCCCAATAGTTAGGCGGCAGCGGCGGCATCGTCGCCGTGATCGAGAAGCTTTTTGTTTCGCCCGCCGCGAGGATGAGCGGCGCGGTGCACGAAAACGGCAACGCCGCAGGATCGGGTGCGCAGCCGAGCGCTGGAACGATCGCCGTGATCGGGGCCGCGATCGGAGCGCCGACGCCATCGAGGAACAGGCTGTCGGAGAGCAGCACGTCGCTTGCGAACGGCAGCGTGCCGCTGTTGGTGACGGAAAGTTCGAACGTGCAGGCGGCACCCGGCAGACACGAAGCTGGTGCCTTCTTCTTGACGACGATCTGCGTCTGGCTGTCGACGCAGGCAACGCCGCTCCACGGCAGCGCCAGCGAGGCGCAGTTGCGGAAGCCGGTGTTGCCGGACGCGACCAGCGGGCCGGTATTGACGAACACTTTGACCGAGCGCGATTGCCCCGGCAGCAGCGCCGTGAACGGCAGCGCGCATCCGAACGTCGCCGACGGCGTCGGCGAGCACATCCAGTCCGCGCCGTCCGGCGTCGCGCTCGTGATCAGCACGGCCGCGCCCTTGTCAGGCCCTGCGAGCACGGTCGAGGCGTCGGTGAAGCCGACGTCTCCCGTCAGCGTCCAGCCCACGTTGGTGACAGTAATCGTGCACGGGATGACGCCGCCGAGCGGTCCCGGATGGCAGACCTTGGCGATGTGAATGCCGGGCGGCAGATGATCGGGATCGACGACGATCACCGGCGGACGCTCGGGCACGGCAGAAGCCGGGGCGGACGCAACCTCCGCTTCGCACGGCGCATGGATCGCGAGCGCGCCAACTTGCCCGTGCCGGTCGCGGCTGCCGTTGCCCACTGGAACAAACCAGCTTTTCTCTGGCGGCGCGAGGTCGCTTTCATAAAGGCCGAAATCGCCCTGCAGCGCCTCGCTGCCTGTCCGTGCGCGCGACGCGGACGCAGCCTGCGCGGCCGACGTATCGGCACCTTGGAGACCATCGACAAGGCGGCCTTGCGGATCGGCGCGCAAGCCTTCGCCAGTAGTCCAGAGCGTCGCCCGGCAGCGGCCAAATTCGGCACGCCCCGCCTCGTCATATCCATACGAGAGGGCCGCGCCGCCGTTGGTGGCGCGATGCGGCGAAGGCATGCCGACGGCATATTCGTCAGGCGTCGCGTTCCAGGCCTGGTCTGCTTTCTCGCGCGTGAAACGGTAAACGACCGACGTTCTCGGCCGAGCCAGCGCCGCATAGTCGTAGCTGCCAACGACATCGCCGCGCTGGGTGAGGAACACCCGGCTCGGTCCGTCGAATGCGATAGCCGTAACCGGATTGTTGTCGGGCGTGCCCTTGACGTCGATCTCGAGCTTGACGTCGTTGCCGATGCTGCCGTCGGCGGCGAGGCCGACCGACCACAGAGATGGACCTTCCGCCACCGCATAATAAAGGCGGCCGCCTTCGATCGTGAGCGCCGTCACACGGCGTTTCTTGTCGGCATAGCCCCACGTTGCCGGATCTTCGACGTTGAACGCCGGATCGTGAATGCTCATCCGCGCCTTCGGATCGTCGAGCACCTGCGGCAGCATCAGTGCGCCGCGCCCGGTGAGGCCATGATCGAACACGCCGAGATCGCGGCCGGTGAGGTCGATCCTGTGGATCAACCCGGTCTCAAGGCTCGCGGCGAACAACAGGCGTGAAACCGGATCGAACGCGAGCGCCCCGAGGCCTGGCCCCGCGTTCTCGTCCACGCCGCTGACCACCGTCGCGAACGGCGTGATCTTTCCGCTCGTCCCGTCGATCTTCCAGATCGTGCCCGGCCCGCCGCCGAGATCGAGACCGAACTGCCCCGGCGCCCATTGTGCACCGGGCGCGCCGCGCACGAGACGCATCAGCTTGCCGTCGGCTGCAGGCTTGACGATCTGCAACCCGAACAGCGACGAGGCAGCCGCATAGATATCGGGCGCAACGCCCGGCGCCGGCTCCGCGATCACGACGCCGAACACTTGGCCGATGTCGCGCGCCGGAACGGCAAGCTTGGCCGGCAGGTCGACGAACTGTCCGTGGGGGCTACCGCCGAGATTGGTGAGGTCGAGGACGCGCAGCACCGCGCCCGCCGGATCGATCAGCGTCCGATCCTGCGGATGATCACCAGGCACGCTGCTCGTCGATTGCGACGTTCCGGAGAATGCCGTCACGACGCCCGTGCCCTGCGTAATCAGCGGCATCTCCGCCGCATGCGCCGAGCTGTTGAGCGCGATCGAGATCAGCGTCCAGGCGATGAAGACGAAACATGCCGCGACGAGCAGCCGGTCCAGCTTACGACGGCGTGCGTGCCGGGATGTTTGGGATGCGTGCGAAGAGGGTTTGGCGTGTTCGTCAAAATGACAGTCGTCGTGATGCCCGCAGGATGTGCTGGTCATCGCTCGTCTCCATGGACGCACGGGCTTGCCCGCGGCAAACCTCGCGCATGAGTCTATCAGACCATGAGGAGACCATGAATGCGCACGCGGGGCTGTTCCGCGCGGAATAGGGGAGGGACGTTATTTGGGTGCGCACGCGCCGTCGATGCGATGCACAACGCCGGACGGATCGTGGACGATCGCGGGGTCGTCACCGTCGAGATAGTCGGGGCCAACCGGCACCTTGCCGAAGCCGCCTGGAATATCGAGCACGTATGTGGGCATCGCGAGCCCGGAAAGCCGCTGACGCAGCGCACGCATGATCGCCTGTCCTTCGGCAACGCTGGTGCGGAAATGCGCCGTCCCCGGCGCGAGGTCGCCATGATGGAGATAGTAGGGCTTCACGCGGGCTTCGACGAACGCGCGCATCAGCGCTTCGAGCGTATCCGCGTCGTCGTTGACGCCCTTGAGCAGCACTGTCTGGCTGACGAGCGGAACGCCTGCCTCGACGAGCCGCGCGACGGCGTCGCGCGCGGCGCCCGTCAATTCGCGCGGATGATTGGCATGCAGCGCGACATAAACAGTCTTCTTCGAGCTACGCAGCGCCGTGACGAGCTCGGCCGTGACGCGCTCCGGCGCCACCACCGGCACTCGCGTATGCCAGCGGATGATCTTGACGTGCGCGATGTCCGACAGCGCGGCCGTCACCGCCTCGATGCGGCGCGGCGACAGAATGAACGGATCGCCGCCGGTGAGGATCACCTCCCAGATCTCGGGATGCGCGCGAATATAGGCGAGCGCCGTTTCGATCTCGTCCTGTGAGAGGTTGGCTTCGGCGGCGGGGCCAACCATCTCGCGCCGGAAACAGAAGCGGCAGTAGACCGGGCACACGCCGACGATCTTGAGCAGCACACGATCCGGATAGCGATGCACGATGCCTTTCACCGGGCTATGCGCGTGATCTCCGATCGGATCGGCGCGCTCTTCCGGCGAGGTGTCGAGTTCGCGGATATCAGGCACGAACTGCCGCGCGATCGGATCGGCGGCATCCTTGCTGGAGATCAGCTCGGCGACCGCAGGCGTCACCGCGATGGCGTAGCGCTCGCTCACGCGCGTGAGCGCATCTTCATCGCCCGGAGCGGCAAGCCCGGCGTCGACGAGATCCGTTGCGGTGCGAAGCGTTTGGCGCAGGCGCGTCATTTCGGTGGCCACACATCTGTATCGTGATCGGGATGCTGGCTCGTCTTGAGTTTCGCGAGATCCTCCGCGGTTCTGTCGTCGGAAGTCGAGTGAGACGGCAGCGAGGGCAGCCGATCGAACCAGGAGAGCTTGCTTTCGATGCCGACTTGCTCCGTGGGTGGCGCAGCTTCCGGATTATCGAGCGTTCCGATCGCGATGTCGTAGTAGTCGAACCCGTCTTCCAGCATGTAGAGCGGCGTTCCGCAGCGGGAGCAAAACCCGCGTGCAACAACCGGTGACGAGCGAAATTCATCCGGCTTTGCGCGGGTCCAAGTCATATTGGCGAGCGGGACTGTGACCAGTGGCGCGCCCCAGGAGCCGAACGCCTTCTGACACATCCGGCAATGGCAGATCCCCGCCCGACCCAGCGGACCTTCGACGCGGAAGCGCACCGCGCCGCATTGGCATCCGCCGGTATGAATTTCGCTCATCGTTGTGTCCCGCGTCGTCAGAAGAGAGGCACGTGTTCCCCCCCTTGTGGGGGAGGGCCCGGAGGTGAAGGTCGATTACTTGCTCCCTTCGCCGAGCGGTGTCCAGATCACCTGATCGACACTGCTGGCTCCGGTTGCCAGCATCACGAGCCGATCGAAGCCGAGCGCACACCCCGAGGCGGCCGGCATCTGCGCCAATGCCGCCAGGAAATCCTCGTCGATCGGATAGCGCTCGCCGTAGAGGCGGGCCTTCTCGTCCATTTCGTGGATGAGACGCCGCCGCTGCTCGTCGGCGTCGCCAAGTTCGCCGAAGCCGTTGGCGAGTTCCACGCCCGCAACATAAAGCTCGAACCGCTCGGCCACTTCAGGGCGGCCTGGCACCGGGCGCGCGAGTGCGGCTTCGGGCGCCGGGTACTCTGCAAGAATGGTTGGTCTCGGAGAACCGAGATGCGGCTCGATCTTTTCGAGAAGCACGCGCGAGAACAAATCCGACCAGGTGTCGTCGGCGGCGGTACGGATGCCGGCAGCTTGCACACGCGAAGCCAACGCGTCGCGATCGCCATGACCCGCCGCACACGTGTCGAGTAAGGGAAAGCCGGCATACTTTCGAAACGCCTCGTCGAGCGTGATGCGGTCGAGCCCGCGCCCGATGTCCGCCTCGCGTCCCCGAAACGACCATGCGTGGCGCTGAGTAACGTCCGCAGCAATTCCAAGCAGCGCTTCGCAGTCGTCCCACAGCGTCGTGTACGGCGCGCCGGCCCGATACCATTCGAGCATCGTGAACTCGGGCGAATGCAAGGCCCCGCGTTCCCGGTTCCGATAGACCGGCGCGAACGCGAAGATTCTTTCCTCGCCGGCGGCAAGCAGCTTCTTCATCGCGAATTCCGGCGACGTGTGCAGGTAGAGCCGCTGCCGATCGAGCGCGGTGCCGACCAGTTCGGTCGCGAAGGCATGAAGGTGCGTTTCGTTGCCGGGAGACACCTGCAGCGCGGCCGGATCGACCTCGACGAAACCCTGCGCTTCGAACCACGCGCGGATGCGAGCCTTGATGCGATTGCGCAGCATGAGGCCTGCCCGGCGATCCCGGTGGCGCTCTGGGTCCCACCAGGGTGAGGGAGAAGGCATCGGTGCAACGATCCTCGAAGCAGAAGGGGCAGACGGCGCGGGCACCATATCGAGCCCACGAAGGCCTGCTCAAGCGTTTCCGACAGACATGCGAAAGGTTGAAGCATGTGAACGGCGGCCCCGATGCACTTGCCGCCGTTCCGGCGCCCGATTAACTTTACCGCGGCCGGGGCGGGACCGGCTATGTACGATTGGGCGCGCCGGCAACCAGGGGGATAGCATGACCGCGATCGAAGCCGACTCGAGGACGCTTGATGCGCCGACATTATGGGCAGCGGCCTTCACCCTCCTGTTTGCCGTTGGCGCCGGCGTCGGACTGAGCGCGCTTCCACAGGAAGGCAGTCTGGGCGGCGCATTGGATGCCCTCAAGAACCTCATCTATGTGCTCACTGTTCCGGTTTTCGATCTGTCGCGCCGGACGTTTTCGCGGCGCAAGACCAGTCCATTGGATGCGGCAGCGGGCGGGGCGAGCCCGAATCTGCTCGGCACCGCATTCGTGACCGCGTTGGTGTTGTTCGTGCTCATCGAGCTGGTGAGCTGGCTGACCGGCTTCGCCATGGGCGGCACCTGCGTCACCCTCGGCCACACGCCGCAAAGCGGCAATTTCGGCCAATGCCTGACGCTCGGCATCGGCGTGTTCGGAACCTTCCTGGTGGCGCCGATCATGATTGCACTGGGTATCAGCGCGGGCTGGATCTGGAAGGGGACCCTGCATTCGGGGTTCTGGATCACCCTGCTCATCTTTGCGGCAGTGGTCGCGGTGTTGTTTGCGCTCGATTTTTTCATATTGCTGCAACAGCCGGCCGGCGCCGCCCAGGCTGTCCAGGATAATTTCAACGCCATCGGCCCGGTGCGACAGGTTGGCCTGCAGGTCGCCATTCTGACGACCAGCGTTCTTTTGGGCTATGGCGCGCGCCGCCTCTGGCACGGTATCGCACGCCTATTTGGCTAGCCCGGGGCGGCTCCCGTTAAGGCCGATCGCCGCCTGTTTGAGCGGGCGAAGCATCGGCGCTTGGCCTCTGGGCCGATCCAGAGTATGAGACGCCCATATTTCCTGCCCTGCACGGACGTACGGCGAACAGCCCCAATAGGCTGCTGCCCTGTTTTGTCGTCGGGCGCGACCTGAATTCTTGGGAGAAGACCGTGGTCAAAGTGATCGCAAGCTCGATTCGCAAAGGTAATGTCCTTGATCTCGAGGGCAAGCTTGCCGTCGTCATCTCGGCCGAGAACATCCATCCGGGCAAAGGCACACCCGTCACCCATCTCGAACTGCGCCGCATCGCCGATGGCGTGAAGGTGACGGAGCGCTATCGCACGACCGATCAGGTCGAGCGTGCCTACCTCGAGGAGAAGGACTACAATTATCTCTACGAGGACGACATGGGCTTCAACTTCATGCAGCCCGAAACCTTCGACCAGATTCCGGTTTCGAAAGACGTCCTCGGTGATCAGGCCGTCTGGCTGCAGGAAGGCATGACCTGCAGCATTTCGCTGTTCGAGGGCAATCCGATCGCGATCGAGCTCCCCGCACGCGTGGTGTTCGAGATCGTCGAAGCCGACCCCGTGGTCAAAGGTCAGACTGCCTCGTCGTCCTACAAGCCTGCCAAGCTCTCGAACGGTGCACGCATCATGGTGCCGCCCCACATCGGAACCGGCACGCGCGTCGTTGTCATGACCGCCGATGGCTCTTACGTCGAGCGCGCCAAGGACTGACCTTCGCGCCGCTCTCGCGGGACGCGGAAGACATACGAAAAAGGCGCTCGCGAATGCGGCGCCTTTTTTTGTTTCGCAGAAAGCTTTTTCAAAATAGCCCGGGCGGACCGGCGAACGGGCCCCACGGGCTGTTCGGATAGGCGAGATTTCGCTCGCGCTTGTGCGCTTTGTTCGCCGTATGCCGGCGCCGGTTGCGATCCGCGTCATAGGATCTGCTGACCCGATCATGCAGGTCGGACGGAGCGCCATCATAGCTGTGGGTTGCGCCCGGCTTATCGGCGCGCCCTGCGTGGGCAGGGGCCGCGTGGGTCGCGAGCAGCGCGACGGCAGCCAGGAACGTGGTCGTCAGCAAGGAAGCAGGCTTTATCGCATAGGGCACGGGCGTCACCTTTTCGGTTCAAGGCCCGCCTCGGACACTTGGCGTCCGATCAGGCCCGGATGCGACCATCCACGTCGTCGCCGTCCCAATCGTCGTCGTCGTCCTCAGGAGCGCGGGCATCTTCGTCACTCCCGTCGCCGTCCGGATCTTCGAGATCCGCGGAGCCCCCGTCGTCATTGTAGCCGTCGCCGCCGTATTCGTCTTCAAAAGCGACAATAAGATCGTCGGGCGATGTGCTCGGTAGATCGAACGCCTGTGATCCGGCGAATGGCGTCGCCACGATCAGCAGGGCGGAGAGGAGAGCGAAATACGGCATCGACACCTCCAACTTAGACGCAACTGGTCCAAGGATGGTTCCCAATTGGGGCCAAGGGAAGGTATCGGTGGGAGAGAGTTGACGCCCGGCCGTTTGGTCGCACCCGCAAGCGACATTAAAATTTGATCAGCGTGGAAGGTTTCGGTTGTCCCTCGCTCTCCGCGAATAGCGCCTTTACGCGCGGAACGATCTGATGGGCATCGTCCACGACGCCGAACCGGACTTCGAGGCCGGGGCGGATGAAGGCTTCCTGGCGCATATGTTCGAGAAGCTTGAGGAACGGGGTCCAGAAGCCGGCGATATTGGCAAGCACGATCGGCTTGCGGTGCTGGCCGAGCTGCGACCAGGTCAGCTGCTCCACAAGCTCTTCCAGCGTGCCGATGCCGCCTGGAAGCGCAATGAACGCGTCGGATTTCTCGTACATCAGCCGCTTACGCTGGTGCATATCCTGAGTGACGACGAGGTCGGTCACGTCTTCGAGCATGTGCTCGCGCGCCGTCAGGAACTCCGGAATGATGCCGGTGACCTTGCCGCCGCCGGCAAGAGCCGCGCGCGCGACTTCGCCCATGAGTCCGAGGCCGCCGCCGCCATAAACCAGCGCGACGCCGCTTTCCGCGAGGGCTCGCCCCAGGATGCGCGCGGTTTCGGCATAGACCGGGTCTTGCCCGACCCCTGATCCGCAATAGACGCAGACGCTTTTCAGCGGGCGAACGGCCTCGAGAATGCCTCCGTTCACGGGGCTATCGGTTGGTTTTGTTCGGCTTTTGCCGGGAGGCTTCGGGGAGGTCTCGGCCGTATCGGAGGGGTGTTTCAAATCATTTCCTTAATATGGGTCGGATAGGGAACTAGGACGTGGTCTTCCACAATTAGATGGCGTCCCGGTGACCGTCTGCCAATGGGAGCCGGTTTGAGGAAGTGCGGCATGGCAGGCACAACTCGCGGCCAACCCTTTAAGAAAGACCAGAGTTTCATTGGTCCTTGAGGCCCGGAATGCCTTATTCTCGGCGGAGCGGGGTGGGGTAAAATCACAGCGTCCGGTGTTTTGGGCCGGGTTACAGTTCTGCGTGGGTGGGGTTTCAGAGTGAGCGTTTTGAGGCAAAAAAGACAAGCCGCAGCGACGGCAGCGCTGTGCGCGGCTTCGCTCCTGATCACGGCAGGCTCGATACCGGCATTTGCGGCCGGGAACGATCAGCCCGCCACACCCGACGTCCAGGCGGCGCCCGCAAATCAAACCCATCCTCTCCCGGCCGTGACGGATTGGCTGGAAAGGGCCGCCCGCAGCTATCGATCCGACATCGCCGACAAGCTCTCTGTCCCGCGCGAAACGGTGCCAGGGGCGGAGCAACCTGCGGACGCTTCGTCGGAAGGCGTTTGGAAAGCGCTGGAGATCTCCGCACGTGCGGCGCTGAACTATACCGCGTTCTGGATCGATCGCGCCTATCGGGCCGCAGGCATCGAGCCGCAGAATGCCAAGTCTTATGCTCTCTTGGCCCCCACGAGTGGCGACCAAGCGGCGCTCGACGCAAAGGCTTTCGTAGAGGCCCGCCAGAAGGCGGAAGCGGAATGGAAGGAAGCCGTTGAGCGGGCCAATGCGGCCGCAGCGGCAGCCGCGCGCGAAGCGAAGCGCGCCGGCGCGACCGGCGGCGACAGCCCGGCCGAGGCGGAGCGCAAACGCGCCGTGGCCCGCAAGGCCGAACTCGAGAAGATCAAGCAGGAACTCGATCGCAAGATCGCCGAGGGGCTCGCCAAGCTCGAAGCCCTCGACAACGCCACTAAGGCGCGGAAAGCGGAAGAAGCCCGGAAAGACCCGGCTAAAGCGCAGGCTGACGACGCGGCCCGCAAAGCGGAAGAGGCGCGCAAGGAGACGGAGGCGAAGCGGCGGGCGGCTGCAGAGGAGGCCGAGCGGGTTGCGGTTGCCCGCGCCGAGGAAGCCCGCAAGGTTGCCGAAGCGGAGGTTGCGCGCAAAGCGGAAGCGGAACGGAAGGCTGCCGAGGAGAAGCGGTTGGCTGAAGCCAAGGCCGCCGAAGAGAAGCGCATCGCGGCAGTCGAAGCTGAACGGGTTGAGAAGGCCCGCGCCGAAGAAGCCCGAAAGGCAGCAGAGGCGGAGGCCGCGCGCAAGGCGGAAGCGGAGCGGAAGGCTGCCGAGGAGAAGCGGTTGGCTGAAGCCAAGGCCGCTGAAGAGAAGCGCATCGCGGTAGCCGAAGCTGAACGGGTCGAGAAGGCCCGCGCCGAAGAAGCCCGCAAGGCAGCTGAAGCCAAAGCAGCCGAGACCAAGCGCTTTGCCGAGGCGCGAGCCACGGACGCGACCCGTCTCGTCGAGGCCGCTGCTGCGGCGCGCAAAAAGGCAGAGGCGGAACGCAAAGCCGCAGCTGAAAAATACCAGGCGGAGATCAAGGCGGCCGAACAACAGCGCGTCGCTGCCGCCGCCCCGCCTGCAACCGAAGCTGCTCCGAATGCAGCGAAGGCCAAGCCGACTGCGCCTGAGCCGGTGCCGAGCTCCGCCGCAGAGATAGCGCCTCCCGCACAGCAAAAAGCCCGCGTTGCCGAGGTGAGCCCGGCCGATGCCACGCCGCGCGCCCGTCCGCAACGAAACCGCATCGAGCTCCGGGCGAACCAGGCGAGCAACAAAGCCGCGATACGTCAGGCGCGTCGCGAGGCTGCCGCGCACCGCAAGGACAAATGGAAAAAGCAGCGCGCGCGCGGGTATCGCGTTCACGTCGTCAAGCGGGGAGAGACGCTTTGGAGCATCTCTCGGCGCGTCCTGAAAGACGGTGCCCGCTACACGGAAATCTGGAACGCCAACCCGAAAAAGCTCCGCAACCCGAACCGGATCTATCCCGGCCAGCGTCTCCGCGTCCCGCGCTAACGCGCTTAGAGACGGGCGAGGAAACGGCGGACCAACCCCGCATGGCGCCTCGCCGGCTGGCCACGCACGATCAAAAAGGCTAAGTCTCCGCCCTTCGTTTACACCGGCTCTCTTATCCGCCGGGTGATCGGAACCGGTGCCGCGTGCGTATTGCCGAAAGCAACATGAGACCAAACACCATCGCGACCTCCTCATCGAGCCGCAGCGAGCGGCCCAATCTGCTCGGCCTGAAGGCCGACGCCAGCCATTGGACAGTGCTGAAGAGCCTGCTGCCGTATATCTGGCCGGCGGGGCGGAGGGACTTGCGCATCGAAGTGGCGGGCGCCTTCGTGGTCCTCGTGCTCGCAAAGATCATCACGGTCGCGGTGCCGGTGGCCTTCAAGGCGGCGACCGACTGGCTCGCCTCCGATCTCGGCAAGCCCGAGGTGGTGGCCACCAAGGGGCTTGCGCTCGGCGTCGCCATGCTGATCGTGGCTTACGGCGTGGGCCGTGTTCTCATGATGGTGCTGAACCAGGTGCGCGACGTGCTGTTCACGCGCGTCGGCCAGCACGCCATTCGCGAGTTGAACAACAGGACGTTCCGGCACCTGCACAAGCTCTCGCTGCGCTTTCATCTCGAACGGCGCACGGGCGGCCTTTCGCGCGTGATCGAGCGCGGCACGCGCGGCATCGATCTCATCGTGCGCATGGGCGTGATGCAGCTTGCCCCGACGGTTATCGAACTCGTGCTCGTCGCGGGGCTCCTGGTCTTCTACTTCAACTGGACCTACGTGCTGATCCTCGTCGCCACCATCGTGCTCTACATGTGGTTCACGTTCTCGGCGTCGGAGCGGCGCATCGCCATCCGGCGCGAGATGAACGAGAGTGATACCGAGGCGAACACCAAGGCCATCGACAGCCTTTTGAACTACGAGACCGTGAAGTACTTCGGCAACGAGGAGGCGGAAGCCCGACGGTTCGATGTCTCGATGGCCCGCTATGAGCGCGCCGCCGTCAAGACCTACTATTCGCTCGGCGTCCTCAACTCCGGACAGGCCGCGATCTTCACGCTCGGCATGACCCTCGTGATGTGGCTCGCCGCCCGCGGCGTGATCGCCGGTACGCACACAGTGGGCGATTTCGTGCTGATCAACGCTGTCATGATCCAGCTCTACATCCCGCTCAATTTCATGGGCATGGTCTATCGCGAGATCAAGCAGGGGCTCGTCGATCTCGAGACGATGTTCGCGCTTCTGGGTGAAGCCCCCGAAGTCGAGGACAAGCCCGGCGCCAAGCCGCTCGAGGTCCGCGAAGGCACCGTGCGCTTCGAGAACGTATCGTTCGGCTACGACCCGGATCGCCGCATCCTGCACGACGTCTCCTTCGAGGTGCCGGCCGGCAAGATGGTGGCGATCGTCGGCCCGTCGGGCGCGGGCAAGTCGACGATCTCGCGCATCCTGTTCCGCTTCTACGACATCGAGCAAGGCCGCGTGACGATCGACGGCCAGGATATTCGCGATGTCACGCAGCAGTCATTGCGGCGCGCGATCGGCGTGGTGCCGCAGGATACCGTGCTGTTCAACGACACCATCCTCTACAACATTCGCTACGGCCGCCCGGATGCCACCGACGCCGAGGTGCACGAGGCGGCGCACCTCGCCCAGATCGACGGCTTCATCGCCGCGCTCCCGCAGGGTTATGCGACGATGGTGGGCGAGCGGGGTCTCAAGCTGTCCGGCGGCGAGAAGCAGCGTGTCGCCATCGCGCGGACGCTTCTGAAAAGCCCGCCGATCCTGATGCTGGACGAGGCCACGAGCGCGCTCGACAGCCACACCGAGAAGGAAATCCAGGACGCCATCGATCGCGTGGCCGCCAACCGCACGACGCTGGTGATCGCCCACCGCCTTTCGACGATCGTGCATGCCGACAACATCATCGTGCTCGAAAAGGGCCGCCTCGTCGAGCAGGGCACGCACGCGGAGTTGATCGAAAAGGGCGGGCTTTACGCAAGCCTGTGGAACCGCCAGCGCCAGGCCGAGAAGGCGCGCGAGGAATTGGCGGCAGCGCTGGAGCAGGGTTCGGGCGCCTCGCCCTCCGGCGAACAAAAAAAGCTGCCCGAGACGGTGTCCCGGGCAGCTGCGTTCGATGAACCCTCGTCGTTCTGACGAAGCCCGGCTTTTACTTGCCGACCTGCTCCTTGAGTTCCAGGTAGCGCTTCTCGGCCGTGCCGGCGGGCTTGTAGCTCTCGAGCTGATCCTTGTTAGGAAGCTCGTCGCCGGCGACGATGAGCGCGATCATGCCCATCGGATAGTGCGGCTTGCACTTGATGCCGTAGACGCCCGGCTTCTCGATCTTGAGGACGACCTCTTTGTTGAGTTCGCCGACGAACTCGCCGCCGCCTTCCGGCCAGATCGCGGGGATCGCTTCGGCGTTGTGCCCCTTGTTCGTCGGCACGAACTTGATGGTGTCGCCGACCTTCGCCTTGATGAAGTCCGGCTCGAACAGCATGAACTTGCCCTTGCCGTTGTTGTTGAGCATCTTGACTTCGATTTCGTCGGCCGAGGCCGCGCCTGCGAACGAGCCAGCCAGCACCATCGAAACGGCAGCAATCAAACCGAAACGTGTCGTCATTGTTTCCTACCTGTAAGGGTTTCTTTCAAAACTTGATGGAATAAGTATACAAAAGGCGAAAGTCTGTCAAACCCCTCCGAAGCCGGAATTTTCGATCGGGATGCCGCGGCGATTGGCGGGCCACGCCATGAAGCGATGGCGGCGCAACGCGTCGCAAGCCGGGAATGACGCGTTAATCTCGCCGCTGTACTCTCCCGAGGTTCAGGTGCGGGATGAGTGGGCGATGGAGGAACGCTTCATCGATAAAGTCGTGGAAGCTTGGCAGCAGACGAAACTCCGTCTGCGGCGTGCGCCGGTTCATGTCTGGCGAGCGCTGAGGGCGCTTTGGGGTGTGATCAGCCCGCCGCTCGGTTTCGCGCTGCAGGTCCTTCTGGCGCTCATTCTGATATTCGAAGAATGGGGCTGGCGGCCACTGGCTGCAGCACTTGCCTGGTTGGCGCGCTTCAGGCTGTGGGCGCGGGTGGAGCTTTTCATCGCCGGCTTGCCGCCCTATGGCGCGCTGCTCGCTTTGGCGCTGCCGACATCGGTTCTGTTTCCGCTGAAGCTGCTCTCCATCTATCTCTTGAGCCATGGGCAGATCTTTGCCGCCGGCTTGCTGTTCGTCGGCGCGAAGATCGCATCGACTGCGCTCATTGCGCGCCTTCTCCTGCTCACGAAGCCGGCCCTGATGCGGATCCCGTGGTTTGCGGCGATCTACAACTGGTTCATGCCGTGGAAGGAAGCGCTGTTCGAAAAGATCCGCCAATCCTGGGCGTGGCGTTATGGCCGCATGATCAAGACGCGTATCCGCCTCGAGACCAAGCAGGCCTGGATGCGGGTGAAGCCCAGCCTCGATCAGCTGGCCCTGCGCATGCGCCTCGCGCTCCGCCGCGTGCTCGGACGAGCCTGAGCGACGCCGCCCAGGGCCTCGACCCCTGCGTCTGCATGGGCAGCGCGCAGGGGAGGGGCCCGGATAAGAACGCTTGTCGTTCTGGGTTAGCTGTTGCCGGGATGATCGTGCATGGCCTTCCCGGAGAGACTCTCATCTTGAGGTTTTGCCGTCGGGTTGGCCGTGGTTCCACCATGGTTGCCCGGATGCCTGCGCATCTCCTGGCCCGAAAGGCTCGTCTCGTCGGGCCGGCCCGGGAAGCCGGTGATCTTAGACCGCCCGGTCACGCCGGGATGGTCCGCCATCGCCTTCCCCGACAGGCTGTTCGTATCGATATTTGCGGGCGTGTAGGCGTGAGTGGCAGACACCGACGCAATCAGAAGCGCGGCCGCGAGAATGGTCTTGCGCATGGGGCTCTCCTTTTTCTGTACGCATCACATCGTGCGTAACTGATGTACGGAGAGCGATGCCGCGGGTTTCAGACCAAGCGCCGTTAGCTCGCGAAGCTGTCTCGCGCATACCCCTGCAGAGAGAGCAGCGCCGTGAGATCTCCGTGTGTCACGACGGCGCCGTTCGGAAGAGCGCGCGCGTGAGCGGCCAGGATCGGTTTGGCGCGGAAGGCGACGCCGAGGCCGGCGGCCGCCAGCATCAGAGTGTCGTTGGATCCATCGCCCACTGCGATGGTATCGGAGGCATCGAACCCGTACTCGGAAGCTAGCCGCGCGAGCGCATCGGCCTTGCCTTGCGGTCCGACGATCGGCTCGCGGACGCGGCCGGTGAGCTTTCCGTTCTCGATTTCGAGCACGTTCGCGACCACCGCATCGAATCCGAGCTGCGCGCCGATCCGTTCCGCGAAAATCGTGAAGCCGCCCGAGATGAGCGCACACTTGCCGCCATGCGCGCGCATCGTGCGCACCAGTGTCTCCGCGCCGGGCATCAGCGTTACGCGATCGAGAAGAGGGTTCAGCTGGTCGGCTGCGAGACCTTCGAACAGTGCGACGCGACGAACCAGCGAGGCGGCAAAATCGAGTTCACCCCGCATTGCCGCTTTTGTAATCGCGGAAATCTCTTCGTGTCGCCCGACGAGCGTTGCCAGCTCGTCGATCAACTCTTGCTCGATGATCGTGCTCTCCATGTCGGCACAGAGCAGCCGCTTGCGCCGGGAGCCCGCGTCGGAGATTACGTTGATATCGACAGGCGCCGGCCCGATTGCGCGCCTCACGGTGTCGAGGAGCGCGGCGAGTGGCGCCGGTCCCGTCGAGGGGAGATCGGCTTCCCAGGCTTCGCCCATCGCAAGCCACCGCGCACCGAGCGCGCGTGGGTCCAAACGATCGATCACAGCCCGTACAAGGTCGTCAGTCAGGTCACCGAGCTTGGCGGTGAGGACGAGTGTGTGTGAAGCGGACATGAAGGCTGACCTTGGTGCGGGGCCACGAGCGGACGCGCAATTACAGTTCAAAGTGAGGCGATCAGGCTCAAGAGCATTTTCCGACGAAGCCTGTCCCGGACATGATCCGGGATGGACGCCAGTTCGTCGCAAGAAAATGCGCCAAAGCAGAAAGCTAGTGCGTTTGCCGATCCGATGGAATCGGATCGGCAAACGCACTAGAACGACGGGATGACGAACACCGCCGCCATTCTGATCGCAGGGCCGACGGCCTCCGGCAAGTCCGCCTTTGCGCTTCGACTCGCGGAGGCTGTCGGCGGCACGATCATCAACGCTGACGCAATGCAGGTTTATCGCGAGCTTCGCGTGCTGACTGCGCGTCCGAGCGTCTCGGACGAAAGTCGCGTACCGCACCGGCTCTATGGCCACGTACCCGGCCGCGAAGCCTATTCGGCCGCCCGTTACGCGGCCGAGGCTGCTCAGGCCATCGGCGAGACGCAACGAGAAGGACGGGTTCCGATCGTCGTCGGCGGCACCGGGCTCTACTTCAAGGCGCTGACCGAAGGGCTGTCGCCCATCCCCCAAATCCCACCTGACATTCGGATGAGATGGCGCCAGGCGGCGGTGGAGCAGGGAGCGGCAGTTCTGCACGCTGTCCTCCAGGAGCGCGATCCGGTGATGGCGGCGCGCTTGAGACCCACCGATCCGCAGCGGATCGTCCGCGCCCTCGAGGTGCAGGAGGCGACCGGCCGCTCTCTGGCGGAATGGCAGGAGATCCCCGGCGAGCCGTTCGTGCGCGTCGAGGAGAGCCGCGCCTTCGTCGTCGCGCCGTCCCGGGAGGAGATGCGGGCGCGGATCGATGCGCGTTTCGACGACATGCTGGCGCAAGGTGCGCTCGACGAGGTGCGCGCGCTGATGCAACTCGAGATCGGCGACGATCTTCCGGTTATGCGGGCGCTCGGCGTAAAGCCGCTCCGCGATCTGCTGGGGGGTGGGACCGGTTTGGAAGAGGCCGCGGAACGCTCCAAGGCAGAGACTCGCCAGTACGCGAAAAGGCAGGTGACTTGGCTTAAAAGTAATATGATTTCGTGGAGATGGATAAATACGCAAGAAACGAAAAGTTTCGAGCGAGAAATATGCGATTTTATTAATTCGAAAGCTTGACCTGCCAGGGTGCCGCCATTAGGTTCCCGCTCGAAATCTGGGATGTCCGGCGGCCACGCCGCTGGCGTGCATCCCGCGGCGGGTATGCGGAGGAATTCCATGGCACGGACGATGACGGGCGCCGAGATTGTGATGAAGGCGCTCCAGGACCAGGGCGTCGAGCATATTTTCGGCTATCCGGGCGGCGCCGTCCTGCCGATCTACGACGAGCTGTTCCAGCAGGATAAGGTGAAGCACATCCTGGTTCGCCAGGAGGGCGGCGCCCTGCATGCCGCCGAAGGTTACGCCCGCTCCACCGGCAAGGTCGGCGTCGCGCTCGTCACCTCCGGCCCCGGCGCCACCAACGCCGTCACCGGTCTCACCGACGCACTCATGGATAGCATCCCGCTGGTTTGCATCACCGGCCAGGTGCCGACGCACCTGATCGGCAACGACGCTTTCCAGGAGTGCGATACCGTCGGCATTACGCGTCCGTGCACGAAGCACAATTGGCTCGTGAAGAACGTCAATGATCTCGCGCGCATCATCCACGAGGCGTTCTACATCGCGAAAGCCGGCCGTCCCGGCCCGGTCGTCATCGACATTCCGAAGGACGTGCAGTTTGCGACCGGCAACTACGTCGGCCCCTCGAACATCGCGCACAAAACCTACAAGCCGCGCGTGAAGCCGGAGCCGACGGCCGTTCGCGATGCCGTGGATCTCATTGCGTCCGCCAAGCGCCCGGTATTCTACACCGGCGGCGGCGTGATCAACTCGGGCCCCAAGGCGAGCCAGCTCCTGCGCGAGTTCGTGCGCCTCACCGGCTTCCCGATCACGTCGACGCTGATGGGCCTCGGCGCGTATCCCGCGTCCGACAAGCAGTGGCTCGGCATGCTCGGCATGCACGGCACCTACGAGGCCAACCTCGCGATGCACGATTGCGACGTGATGATCAACATCGGCGCGCGCTTCGACGACCGCATCACCGGCCGCGTCGATGCCTTCTCGCCGGGTTCGAAGAAGATCCACGTCGACATCGATCCGTCCTCGATCAACAAGAACATCCGTGCCGATATCCCGATCATCGGCGACTGCGCCTACGTGCTCGAGGAGATGCTGCGTGTCTGGAAGGCCAAGGCGCCCCAGCTCGACAAGGCATCCTTGAAGTCGTGGTGGAAGGAAATCGACGGCTGGCGGGCCAGGAAGTCGCTCTCCTACACGAACTCCACCGAGCACATCATGCCGCAGTACGCCTGCCAGCGTCTCTACGAGCTGACCAAGGATCGCGACACCTACATCACCACCGAGGTCGGCCAGCACCAGATGTGGGCCGCCCAGTTCATCAACTTCGAGGAGCCGAACCGCTGGATGACGTCTGGCGGCCTCGGCACGATGGGCTACGGCCTGCCGGCCGCGATCGGCGTGCAGCTCGCGCATCCGAAATCGCTCGTCATCGACGTTGCGGGCGATGCGTCGATCCTGATGAACATCCAGGAGTGCTCGACGGCGGTTCAGTATCGCCTGCCGGTGAAGGTGTTCATCCTGAACAACGAGTACATGGGCATGGTGCGCCAGTGGCAGCAGCTGCTGCACGGCAATCGCCTCTCTGAAAGCTACACCGAGGCGCTGCCCGATTTCGTCAAGCTGGCCGAAGCTTACGGCTGGACCGGCATGCGCTGCGACCACCCGGCCGACCTCGACGATGCCATCCGTGAAATGATCAATCACAAGGGCCCGGTGATCTTCGATTGCCGCGTCGCAAAGCTGGCTAACTGTTTCCCGATGATCCCTTCAGGCAAGGCCCACAACGAAATGCTGCTCGGCGAGAACGTGTCCGACGAGGAGGTTTCGAGGGCCATTGGTAAAGAAGGGAAGGTGTTGGTGTGAGGAATCCGGTCGTCGGCCTCGTTCGTTTCGCTTTGATCGCTGTCGCTGCCTTCGTTGCGCTCGGCGCAGCAGGAGCGCCGATGGCGCGTGCCGCGGACGAAGCCCCGAAGACCGAACCTCAAGCCACGCCCGAAGATGCGGGCAAATCGGAGGCCGCGACCTGGGATCAGGCCGCGAGCATCCGCGGAGCGGCCGAGCGGCTGGGGCGCGTGCATCGCACCGGAGGAGCCAAGGCGGCTTACGAGCTGATCGACAACTGCTACCGCACCCACAGCATCGCCTCGAACTACACCGAAGGCTTCGAGTCCTGCATCGCCCAGGACTATCTCGAGACGCGGACGCTCATTCAGGTTTATTCGCGTATGCCTACGGAAACGCTCCATAAGCTCGGCGTGCCCTCGCCCCGGGAGCTTGCCGATAGCATGGGCCGGCGCGTTTCGGCGGCCTTCCATCAGTACAAGAAGTCTCAGGCCTACGCCGACCAGGTTCGCGCGTTGGTCGACCAGCACGGCCTGCCGGTGTTTCTGTCGATCGTCTTCCCCGAGGCGGTGAAGGCGATCGACGGCAAGAATTCGAAAGAGAAGAAGTAACCGCGATGATCAACACCAATCCCCAGACGCACTACGCCGGCCCCTCGCTCCGCCAGGAGGTCGAAACGCGGACCTTGTCCGTGCTCGTCGACAACGAGCCGGGCGTGCTCGCGCGCGTCATCGGCCTTTTCTCGGGACGCGGCTACAACATCGACAGCCTTACGGTGACCGAGACCGAGCACGAGAAGCATCTCTCGCGCATCACCATCATCACGCGCGGAACGCCCGCCGTAATCGAGCAGATCAAGCATCAGCTCGAACGGCTGGTTCCGATCCATCGCGTGCGCGATCTCACGTTCGAAGGCATCTCGCTCGAGCGCGAGCTGGCGCTGGTGAAGGTTTCAGGCAAAGGCGAGAAGCGCATGGAAGCCCTGCGCATGGCCGAGATCTTCCGCGCCCAGGTCGTCGACACCTCGACCGAGCACTTCGTGTTCGAGGTCACCGGCAAGCCCGGCAAGATCGACACCTTCATCAACCTCATGATGGAGCTTGGGCTGGTCGAAGTCTCGCGCACCGGCATTGCCGCCATCGGGCGCGGCGCGGCCGCGATGTGATGATGGCAACCGATCTTTCACAAAGCGGCAGCTGTGTTGGCGGCAGCAAGCGCGCGCGAGCAGGGAAGGCGTTAGGAGCGCCGGCCCGTCTTGCTCGGCGTGGCCTCGCTTTCCGCGACCGAAAGCGCGAGACGCGAGAACGTGATGCTGCGATCGCTCGCGAGGTACGTGCTTCTGTCAGCCGATTGGAAGCCGACGGCACCGTTTTTCGCCGGGTAGAGCGGCTCCGCGCGCGGCGTCGTGCCGAGCGCAACCAGGAAAGCCGCGAGCCGCTGCCGGTACTTTCCCGAAACCGCCCGCTCGCATTTGCTTTCGCCGACCGCCGTCTCGCAGGCCTCGATGTTGTTGTAGGTCGTGGACACGCTCTCATGGCGCGTGACGGCGCGCTCGATGGCTTCCGAGCAGGCTTTCACGGCTTCGGGCCCGAACGAGGTGCAGTCGGACGCGCTCGCGATGATGCCGCGAAGAACTTCCGTTTTGCCGCCACCGCTCGCGGCCGGCTGGCTATCTCCGCAGCCGCCGAGCAAGGCGGAGAGGCCGAGCAACGTGAAGGCGCAAAAGGATTTCATGGGGCGCATCGACAGGCTTCCGGGACAAAAAAGACCCGGCATTCTGATGCGTCCGGCCTTTCGGATCTGTTAATTACACGGCGCGCGCCCCTCGGACGGGCATCTCGCGCAAATCCGCCCAACTCCGACTTGGCCGTTGAAACCGCGCCGAGCACGGGTGTAACGTCCGGCCAAATTCCGGGACCATCCGGCTCTTGCGAGTTCCGGGGCTCTGGTCCTCAAGTCTCCACCCTTCGATAGTCTCAAACACATAAGAGAGAGCAATGCGCGTCTATTACGATACAGATGCCGATATCAACCTGATCAAGTCCAAGAAGGTCGTCATCGTCGGTTACGGCAGCCAGGGCCGCGCGCACGCGCTGAACCTCAAGGATTCCGGTGCCAAGGAGATCCGCATCGCCCTGAAGCCGGGTTCGCCGACCGCCAAGAAGGTCGAGGCCGACGGTCTTCACGTGCTTTCGGTGGCCGAGGCTGCGGCCTGGGGCGACCTTCTGATGATGGCGACGCCGGACGAGCTTCAGGCCGACATCTACCGCAACGACATCGCCCCGAACATTCGCGACGGCGCGGCGGTCGCTTTCGCGCACGGCCTCAACGTGCACTTCAACCTGATCGAGCCGAAGTCGACGATCGACGTCATCATGATCGCGCCCAAGGGACCTGGTCATACCGTACGCGGTGAATACCAGAAGGGTGGCGGCGTTCCGTGCCTCATCGCCATCCATCACGACGCCTCGGGCAACGCGCACGACATCGCGCTGTCCTATGCCTGCGGCGTCGGCGGCGGCCGCTCGGGCGTCATCGAGACGACCTTCAAGGAAGAGTGCGAGACCGACCTTTTCGGTGAGCAGGCTGTGCTCTGCGGCGGTCTCGTCGAGCTGATCCGCGCTGGCTTCGAAACGCTGGTGGAAGCCGGCTATGCGCCCGAGATGGCGTATTTCGAGTGCTTGCACGAGGTGAAGCTGATCGTCGACCTGATCTACGAAGGCGGCATCGCGAACATGAACTACTCGATCTCCAACACTGCCGAGTGGGGCGAGTACGTCACCGGTCCGCGCATCATTACGGCGGATACGAAGGCGGAAATGAAGCGCGTTCTGTCCGACATTCAAACCGGCAAGTTCACGTCCGACTGGATGCAGGAGTACCGCGCGGGTGCTGCTCGCTTCAAGGGCATCCGCCGCTTGAACGACGCCCATGAGATCGAGGCCGTCGGCGAGAAGCTGCGCGCCATGATGCCTTGGATTTCGAAGAACAAGCTGGTCGACAAGGGCCGCAACTAAACGGCGAGGGCTTCGGCTCTTCCGGTATCGAGAGCCCGCCTTCTGTTGCGCAAAGTCTGCGCAACGGGGGCGGGTTTTTCTATTCTTTGCGGTCTCTGCTGGAACCAGCCGCCCGTTCGGCGCATGCTGGGATTGCGCATGCAAGTAACAGGGAGCGCAAAAAATGAAACGGATCGTTCTTTCTATCGGCGCCGCGGCCCTTTTGGCGTTGGTCGGCACTTTCACCTTCGACGCCTTGCGCGGGCCGGACCAAACGGCGGCGGTTGCGGCCAAGGGCTACAAGACCTGCAAGTCCAAGCTGCCGACGGGCAAAACCAAAACCTGGCGCTGCGGGGCCGATCAGGCCTGCTGCGTCAACGCTTCGATGAACCTGTACGTCTGCGGATACCCGGGACTTGGCTGTCTCTAGACCATGATCGCTTCGGGCCCTACCAGCCCGAAGCGTGAATCATCGGTCTCGCTAAAGTGACCATGATCGCTTCGGGCCCACGCGCTCCGATCGTCGCGCCCCCCTATCGGGCGCGGCGTGACCCGGCAGTGCCGGAAAAGTCCGAAGCGTGAACGACCCTTTACAGTTCCAGCCGATCGAGCCGCGCGGAATGCCGGGCAATGCTCCGGGTGGTCTTCTCGTGGGGTGCCGGGTCTGCTGCGGGCGCGGCGCCGCCTGATGGGGCGCGCGCCCGACCAAAGGACGGGCCGATCATCAAAGGGCGCACGATCATCCGCAGCCCCAATGCGCGCTTCGCGACGGCAAGGCGCAAAAACAACGGCATCGTTTGTCCCCCACGCAGTACACAAAATCAGGGTCCCAGGCGCATTGGACGCGCCGGAGCATGAGCGTCTTCTTCGCACATGCGATGTGAATGCTGCGTTAACGAACCGGAGCGGCGCAAGCGAGCTGCGGCTATCAAAAAATGGATTGCACGCAAAGGTTTGCGGAGAAAACTTCCGAATCGGAAAACATTAAAAATAAAAATGAACAGTATTCAGAATTTCGCACAACGCATCGAATATCGAAATCTGCACGTTGTTTATTCAAACCAGTTATAAATTCAGCAACTGTTCACATGGGATATTCGGCGCGTATGTCGTCCTCGAAGGCCTGAAAAAAGGGGTCTGCCGATGGCCTTGGGGGAAAGAAACCCGGGCTGCTGGCGCGAGGGGAAAGGAGGGAGCCGTGGGCGTAAAAAACAAAGTGCGAAGTCGAACCGTCGGCGACCGCCTCAAGGATCTCCAGCACGAAATTCTGATCGCCATTGCGTCCGGCAAGCCTTTGGCCGACGTGATGGCGCTGTTGTGCGCGCGGGCTGAGAAAATCGCCCCCAAAGCCATTTGCTCGATTATTCGCGTGGATTCGACGGGGCGGTTGCGCCCGCTGGCCGCGCCGTCTCTTCCGCAGGCCTATTCCGATGCTATCGATGGGGCCGCGATTGGCCCGATGGTGGGATCGTGTGGAACTGCCGCCTACTTGGGAGAGCCGGTCGAGGTCACCAATATCAAGACCGATCCGCGCTGGGAGGACTACAAGGAAGCCGCTCTGGCTCTCGGGTTCAAGGCCTGCTGGTCGAGTCCGATCAAGTCCCACGACGATCGCGTCATCGGAACGTTCGCCTTTTATTTTCGCACCGCCCGCCGCGCCAACCAGACCGAGAAGAGAATTGTTGCCCACTGCGCGCATCTTTGCACGCTCGCCATCGAGCATTGGGCCGCTCAAAATCGCATTCGCCGCCTCGCCTTCACCGACGCGCTGACCGGGCTCGGAAGCCGGGCGCTGCTGGCCGAGAAATTTCCGGAAATTCTGAAGCACGCAAGCGAGACCGGCAAAGAGGTCGCTCTCTTTTACGTCGATATCGATGGCTTCCGCGCGATCAATGCCGTCCAGGGCCACAGGGTCGGCGATCAGCTTCTCCGCGCGATTACGCAGCGGATCCGATCCGTTGCTGCCAGCGCCGAGTTGGGCGCACGGCTCGGCGCCGACGAGTTCCTCGTCGTCTACACGGCGCGCGAAAGCCATTCCGAATTTGAGGTGATGGCCAGTGCGCTGGCCGAGGCCTTGCGCAACCGCTACGTTCTGGAGGACGGCCTCGAATTGAAGGCCGCCGCATCCATCGGCGTGGCTTGCTTCCCCAACGACGGCTCTGACCTCGATACGCTGATCAGCGAAGCCGATACGGCTTTGAACCAGGTCAAACGTGCCGGCCGCGCAGGATACGCCTTCTACTCCCCCAGGATGGACGCCGAAAAACGCGCCCGCCAGGCTTTCGAACGCGACGTTTCGGTTGCGGTTTCGGCAGGCCAGCTTTCGGTGCTTTACCAGCCTCAGGCGGACGCCCATTCTTGCTCGGTTCGCGGCTTCGAAGCGCTGCTGCGCTGGAAGCATCCGATCCACGGCTTCGTTTCGCCGGACAAATTCATTCCCGCGGCTGAGGCTTGCGGTGCGATCGAAGGCATCGGTGCGTTCGTGCTGCGGGAAGCGTTGCAGCACGCAGCCGACTGGCCGAAACATCTGCGCGTCGCGGTCAACGTCTCTCCGGCCCAGATCATTCACGCCGACTTCGCCGAGCTTGTGGAGCGGACGCTTTCGGAGACCGGCGTAGATCCGCGGCGCCTCGAGATCGAGGTGACCGAAAGCCTGTTTATCTTCGACGAAAAGGCGGCGCTCAAGACGCTCGAGAGATTGAAGGCGCTGGGCGTGAGCGTCGCGATGGACGATTTCGGCACCGGCTATTCGTCTCTGCGTACGCTGCGTTCGTTCCCCTTCGACCGCATCAAGATCGATCGAAGCTTCATCTTCGACATGGTGGCCAATGCCGATGCCGCCGCTATCGTCAATTCGATCATGGGGCTCGGGCGTGCGCTCGGCCGTCCCGTCGTGGCGGAAGGTGTCGAGACGAAGGAGCAGCTGGAGCTGCTTCAGCTGCAGGGCTGCAACGAGGTGCAAGGCTATTTGATCGGAAAGCCGCTGCCGATCGAGGCCTATAGCCACGTTACGGGATTATCGGGCGCCTCCGGCAAGCAGGCGGCGGAGGCGACCCCGAGCCTTGCCGCCGGTTACTCGGCTGTCGTCTGACACCCACTCACGTTGCAGAGCAACTGACGTGTCTCAATCGCTGCTGCCGAACGTGGCAACACGGTTTCGCCCGCCCGACTTGGCATCGTAGAGCTTCGCGTCGGCACGCTGAACGAGCATCTCGACATCGTCGCCCGAGCGAAACTGGGCAACGCCGAACGAGGCTGTCAGCTGTCCGATCTTCTGGCTCGTTTCCCGTATCGTGAGCTTCTTGCTCTCGAACTGCCGGCGAATGCGCTCGGCGACGGATTTGGCCGTATCCTGGTCCGTCGTCGGAAGGATGATCGCGAACTCCTCGCCGCCGTAGCGAATAACCGTATCGCCCTCGCGAACGCCTGATTCAATGACCCGAGAGAACATCTTGATGATCTCGTCGCCGACCTGATGACCAAACGCGTCGTTGACGCGCTTGAAATGGTCGATGTCGCACATGATCAGTGAGAAAACCGAATTCTTCTGCCGGCTCTCGAAGAGGGTCTTTTCCATGACGACATCGAAGCAGCGGCGGTTGCCGACGCCTGTCAGCGGATCCTTGAGTACAACCTCTTCGACTTCGGTGAGGCTGGTGCGAAGCGTCTCGATCTGCTTCTTCGAGTCCTCGAGCTTCGAATTGAGCTCCAGGCTGTCTTGGCGCATGCGCTCGTTTTCGGCAACGAGCAGACTGACGATGACGCGAACCTGATCGGCCTCGGGCAAGCCCGCGAGCCGCGTCTGCGCATTGGCAAGCGACTTTGCGTAGCTTTCGTTGGTCGAGATGTGTCCGCGAATGAGGCTCAGCACCTTCGAAAGCTCGCGCTCGAGCGATTTGCTCGCGGCGACGGCGGCTTTGGAGGACGAGCCGGAAGAGCCGGCAGAAAGCCCGGAAAATTGAGGCGCGAGCCATGAAATGAGAGCGCCGATTGCTGCGACGATCGCTATCCCAATCGCGGAAATGCCGAGGATGCCGAGCGGATTGTATTGTGTTTCGACGACGCCCCCCGTTCCCACATGGACGGAGCGCAGTGTTCGGAGCGGCGTCAGGTCGAAGTCGGACGCGGCCAGCAGCACCACGAGCATCAGGGCAAGAAGCACGCCCCCACCGGCAAGCAAACGAAGTTGGGTCGCGGATAAGTCTCGATATGAAATCATCTGAAAGGCACTTTAATGAGCGATAGGAAACGCGGATGGCAGCTAATGCTCCAGACTTACAATTTATGTGCGCGACGGTGCATGTGGTAAAATAGACCATAAGCTCAACTTACGGTCTCACGCGCTTGGATTTGAACGATCTGTCAGTGCGGAGCAGCTAACGAAACGGAGTGAAGTGGACCTGGACACGGACCAACAGCGGAAGTTCTAACTCTCCCGCCATCGAAAACCAATTGATAGTAGCAGAACGACAGGCGCATCCCGCTGCTAGATATGAACGTTGTCAGCCTAAGCGATTCGAGCCGAAGCCGGAAGAATACCGCTCCCTCGATTCGCAGCACATTATTCCAGACGCCTTAGCGCCATTTCGGACATGTCACGTGTGGGTAGTACGTCCGGAACTCTACCAATAGCATGCGGTGGCGAGACGGCGCTGAAATCAGCCGCCACTCTATGATTTCCCGGCGGCGATGTTGCTGCCGCGGCACGCCCAATCTAGCGCCGTTTCGAGCCTGTCGTTGCCCCAGAAAAGCTCGCCGTCCATCGTGACGAACGTTGGCGAGCCGAACACGCCGATCTGTGCGGCGAGGTGAGTTTCCTCCTTCAGTTTCTCTTTATTTTGCGGGGTGTTCGCGCGTTCGAGAATGAGCGGAGCTTCCGCGCTGAAGCGCGCGAGGAGCGAGAGCAGGACATCCTGATCCGCGATCGGACGGCCGCGCGCGAATTCCTCCAGGAACACCTCGGCGCAATAGTCACCGGCCCAGCTCTCCGCCGCGACGGCCACCCCCACGCGCGCGGCGAGCAGGCTGTTTTGCGGGAATGGATCCGGCCGTACGAGCGTGAGCCCGAGCGTGCCGCAAATGCGTTCCATGTCCCGCCACATGTAACGGCCTTTGGCGGGATAGATGTTGAAAGGCGAGGTGTCCCAACCCTGCGCCTTGAAAATCGCGCCGAGCATGAACGGGCGAAACCGGACCGCGACGCCGCGATCTCGCGCCAGGGCCTGGATGCGCTGAGAGGTCGGATACGAATAGGTCGATCCGAATTCGAACCAGAAATCGAGTTCAGGTCGGGCCATGGCGTTCGGTCCTCAGCGATTGATCAGGAGATCGTAGGCGACGGGCGCGGCGCTTGCGACGAGCAGCAAGGCCATGACGATGTTGAAGGCCACCATCTTCGATGGCGTATCGATGAGGCGTCGCATCAGCGTGCCGAACGCGGCCCACGCGCTGAGTGACAGAAGCGATACGACGGCGAAGACGGAGAGGATTGCGAATAAGCTCGCCCACATGGCCTCGGGCGCGGCGAAGGCTGCCGTCGCCGAAAGTGCGACGGCCCAGGCCTTCGGATTCACCCACTGGAACGTGACGCCCGTAAGCGCGGAGAGCGGCCGCGACGCGTTTCCGTCCTCCGGGCCGATCACCCGCGGGGCGCTCGTCGCAACTTTCCAGGCCAGCCACAGCATGTAGCCAAGTCCGAAAATCTTCACGGCAAGATGCGCGCCGGGGCTTGTCCGAATGACGGAGCCGAGTCCGACCCCGACCGCCAGCAGCATGATGGCAAAGCCGAAGCTGATCCCCGCGACCAGCGGAAGCGAGCGCGCGACGCCGAAGTTGAGGCCCGACGTCATCACCAGCAGATTGTTGGGGCCGGGCGTGATGGAGGAAACGATCGCGAAACCGACGAGCGCGATCAGGAGATCGGGAGACATGCCGCGCATTCCTCGGGTAGGCGCCGATGGCAGAGCAGGGGCCGCCATGCGTCTTAAGCGCGTTCCGTCCCGATCTCAACACTCCTGAAGCCGATGATCTGAATCTCGGCGCGATTGTTCAGCGATCGCCGGGAAGATCCCAGAACGGTCGGCTCCATTCGCGTTCGGCTTCCGCGCGGCTGAGACCGATGTCATGCAAGGCCCGCCCGTCGAGCTGCATCAGTCGGCGGCGCTCGCGAAGCGTACGGAAAACGGCTTCGATCCAATAGATGGCAGGGGCGAGCGTGAGCCCGGTGTTCGGTTTCGGTGCCGTAAAATGCGCGATCGGCGAGGCGTGCTCCATAACAGCGCTCCAAGGCTTGCGTGGAGGCGCTTGATAGGGCACATTTTGATATTAGTTAAGCAAATGTATTTCATGAAACGCATAACAATCCATTATGTAACGCGACCGGCCGATACAGTCTCCGTGTCACGCGTCGGATAGGTGATCATGGCCCGCAACATCGATGTCGTTCTTCTGAGGTCGTTCACGACAGTGGTGGAAACCGGGTCGGTCACCGAGGCCGCAGCCACGTTGAGCCTGACGCAAGCGGCGGTCAGTCAGCAGATCAAGCGCCTCGAAGAACTGTTCGGCCGGCCGCTGTTCGTGCGCAAGCAGCGCAAGCTCGTGCTGAGCCCCGACGGCGAACGGCTGCTGACGTTTGCTCAGAAGCTCGTGTCGCTCAACGACGAGACGTGGCGCGTGATGGCCGCGCCCGTATTCGACGGAGAGGTGCGTGTCGGCGTTCCGTATGATCTCGTCGCCCGCTTCCTGCCCAAGGTGCTGCGCCGTTTCGACAAGCGCTTTCCGAACGTGCGCGTGTCGCTGCTGACCAGCACCTCGCGCCTCCTCTGCGATGCATTGAGCCGCGGCGAACTCGATCTGACACTCACCACCGAGGTGACGCGTCCTGCGCGTGCGGAAAGCCTGCTCGTCGATCGCCTGGTGTGGGTCGGAGCCGCGGGAGGCGACGCGTATCTGCGCGATCCGCTGCCTGTTTCGCTCGGCGCGGAGACCTGCGCGTTTCGCCCCTATGCGCTGGCTGTGCTGGCGAAATGGAACCGGGGTTGGCGGCCGGTTAGCGAGTCGAACAGCCTCGAGCCGATGATCGCGACCCTCGAAGCCGATCTTGCCGTTGCGCCGATGCTCACCTGCGCGGTGCCCAAATCGCTCGAGATCTTGAGCGAAGGGGCAGGGCTCCCCAAATTGCCGACGTGTCACGTCAACCTCTATCTGCCGCGCGCCGCGCAGAACGAGATGGCATCCGAGTTCGCCACCGTCCTGCGCGACGAATTCGCAAGCGCTCGACGTAATGTTCGGGCCCCGGCGATCCGGAAAGCAGTCGGGGCCGTATAGCTGCGGAGCTTACGTTCAGCCGGGCCATTCGTGCCCGGCGCCACGAGACACGAAACAGTAACGGCTTCGGTTGGCCTATTGCATTCCATCAAGGAGACACGCATGAATTTCGAACTCGCGAACAAGGTGGCGCTGGTGACGGCGTCGTCGGGCGGCATCGGATTGGAAATCGCCCGTTCGCTCGCGGCCGAAGGCGCACGCGTTGCGATCAACGGGCGCAGCAAGGCGAGCGTCGACAAGGCCATCGCCGACATCCGCGCTGGGATACCGAAGGCGGATCTCATTCCGCTCGCTACCGACAACGGCACCGCAGAAGGCGCGGCCGCCACCATTGCCGCGCTTCCCTCTGTCGACATTCTGGTCAACAACCTCGGCATCTATGAAGCCGTCGGTTTCTTCGAGGAGACCGACGAAGCGTGGCAACGGCTGTTCGACGTCAACATCATGAGCGGCGTGCGCCTATCGCGTCACTATCTGCGCGGCATGCTGGATCGCGGGCACGGTCGCATCGTATTCATCTCGAGCGAATCCGGTGTCAGTCCGGCGCCTGAGATGGCCCACTACAGCGCCACCAAGACCATGCAGCTTTCGATTGCCCGCTCGCTCGCCGAGCTCACGAAAAACACCAACGTAACCGTGAATTCTGTGCTCCCGGGTCCGACCCGCACGCCGGGCGTCGAAGAGTTCATCGCCAGCATCTATCCGGGTGTGAAGCAGGCCGACGCCGAACGTAAGTTTATCGCAGAGAACCGGCCGTCATCGCTCATTGGCCGCCTGATCGATCCGAAGGAGATCGGCGACACCGTGGCTTTCGTTTGCTCGGATCGCGCCTCGGCCATCAACGGATCGAACATCCGCGCCGAAGGCGGCCTCGTCCGCAGCGTCATTTGATCGCCGGATTTATGAGGCACTGAACTGCCGGGCAGCGGACGAATTGAAGCGCGTCACTGCCCGGCTTGCTTAAATCGCGGGCACTTGTTATAGAGCGCGCATCTGCAACGCAACCGGGGAGGACATGGATGACAATCACACGCCTGTTTCTCGGCCCGGTTTGGACCGTCTGACGACTTCGATCGTTCGGTCCTTCGGCCTTTGAGCAACTGCTCCGGCCATCGGGCATTTTGCCCACTCAACCCATTCTGACGAATTGCATTCGATCGCAGCGCTACGCGTGTCTGCGCATCTCAAAAATCTACGGAGACGGTGCCTCCGCGCGCCGTAACAAAAAATGACAAGCGAAAACCGCAACAGCGGGAGCGCGGCCATGAGTGCCGTGTTCGGCTACACGGCACGACACTGGCGGCGGCGCAAGCTGATGGTGGCAAAGGTCGCCATCCTGATCCTGCTCGCGACATTGGCCGACGTCTTCATCCCGTTCTTCTCGGGCCGGCTCGTCGATGCGTTGCTTCTTGCCGAAGGCACGCGCGAAGTCGCGCTGTCGCGCGCGCTCGAAGCTTTCGCCGTCATGGTCGCGCTCGGCGCCGGCATGGTGCTGCTGCGCCACTTTGGCTGGATGGGCGTCATCCCGCTTTCGCTCGGCATGATGCAGGACATCGCGCAGGAGACGTTCGCGCGCGTCCAGCGGTTCTCGACCGATTGGCACGCCAACAGCTTCTCCGGGTCCGTGATGCGCAAGGTCACGCGCGGCATGTGGGCGGTCGATCAGTTAAACGACACGCTGCTGCTGGCATTGATGCCGTCGGCGTTCGTGCTCTTGAGCACGACGATCCTCTTGGCGGTGCAGTGGCCGCTGATGGGGTTGATCGTCGCCATCGGCGCGCTTTGCTATGTCGCGATGACCGTGATGCTCGCCGTCTACTACATCGCGCCTGCGTCCAAGCTGTCGAACGCGTGGGATACGCGCATCGGCGGCACGCTGGCGGATGCGCTGGGCTGCAATGCGGTCGTCAAGGCCTACGGGGCGGAGCATCGGGAAGATGCACGCCTCGAGAAGGTCGTCGCGCGCTGGAAGCGGCGCACCGTGCGCACGTGGTCTCGCCATACGCTGGCGGGAACCAGCCAGCACGTGGTGCTGCTCGGCGTCAGAACCACGCTCGCCGGCGTCGGTCTCTGGCTCTGGTGGGCCGGAAAGGCGACACCGGGCGACGTGACGTATCTGCTGACGACCTACTTCGTCGTGCACGGCTATCTGCGTGACGTCGGCATGCACGTGCACAACCTGCAGCGCTCCGTCAACGAGATGGACGAGCTTGTGGAGCTGCACGCGACGCCGATCGGGATCGCCGATCGCGTCGATGCGGTTCCGATGCGGATTTCGTCGGGCGAGGTGCGCTTCGAGAAGGTGGGGTTCCACTACGGCAACCACGAAACGCCACTCTATCGCGATCTCTCGATCACGATCCCGGCCGGCGAACGCGTGGGCCTTGTCGGGCACTCGGGCTCCGGCAAGACGACGTTCGTGAAGCTGATCCAGCGGCTTTACGACGTCACCGGCGGTCGTATCCTGATCGATGGACAGAACGTAGCGCAGGCGACGCAGCAGTCGCTGCGTTCGCAGATCGCCATCGTTCCGCAGGAGCCGATCCTGTTTCATCGGTCTCTGGCCGAGAACATCGGATACGGCCGGCCCGGCGCAACGGCAGAGGAAATCGAGCGCGCGGCACGCCTTGCCAACGCGCACGAGTTCATCGCGCGCTTGCCGAAGGGCTATCAGACGCTCGTCGGCGAGCGTGGCGTGAAGTTGTCGGGTGGTGAGCGTCAGCGCATCGCGCTGGCCCGCGCGTTTCTGGTCGATGCCCCGATCCTGATTCTGGACGAGGCGACGTCGAGCCTCGACTCGGAATCGGAGCAGCTGATCCAGGCGGCGGTCGAGCGTCTCCTAAAGGGGCGCACGGCGATCGTCATCGCCCACCGCCTGTCGACGGTGCGGGCTCTTGATCGGATCCTGGTGTTCGACAAGGGGCGTATCGTAGAGGACGGCACCCACGCGGCACTGATGAAGCGCCCCGATGGTCGTTACCGGCATCTGTTCGAGCGCCAGTCGACCGACCTCCGCGACGCAGCGGAGTAGCGCGACATCCCTCTCCCCGTTTTGTTGCGGGGAGAGGGAACCAGCGGGCTAGGCCTACGGCCCGAACCTGAACGGTGCGAGAACCAGAACGGCACTTTTGCCTCCTGTCGGTGGTAGAGGGAATGGCCCGATTTGCCTGAGCATCTGCAATGTCACCGCATCCAGGATGCGTCCGCCGCTCTTCCGGACTGTTTTCGACGCGACACCGCCGGAGGGGCTAATGACGATCGCCACGCAAACCCCGCCTGGAGGGAGAGGCCCCTGCGGGGGGATCGCTTGCGAGATGACCTGGGCCCGGATCCGGGCGGCATAGGCCAACGCTCCTGGCGTCTTGTAGCGCGGATATTTGACCGATGCACAGGGATCGGCGAGCCTGAGTGGTCGCTTTTCGCTTGCGGCTTCTGCCACTGACGTCGAGAGCCACGCAATCGCGAGACCCCAAAAAAGAGTACGCAACATTTTCCCCCATTTCTCCGTATTCCCCTCTAATATCTATACTAATAGAATATGGAATTCGCAAACGCTTGCGAGCGACGCAGCGGAGTAGATGGCGTCTACTTGAGACGCGTTGAAACCGGCCGCCGCACGTCGGTGGCCGGTTTGTCTTCCCGCAAGCCCTTGAAGGCCGCGTGCCGCAGCAACCCGTCGCCGGTCCAGCCGCGATAGGCGACCTGCGCGACGAGCGCTGGCTTGATCCAAAGGACGCCGCGCCGCTGTATGGCGGTAAGCGAAGCCGAGAACGGCGACGCATTGATGCGAAGCGGCTGCAGCCGTTTCCGAAGTTCGCGAGCGGTCTCGTGGCTGTAGCCGGTTCCAACCCGGCCGGCATAGACAAACGCTCCGCGCTCGAACGTGCCGACCACCAGGGCGCCGACGGCCTTGGCATCGACATTGGAGGCCAGATAGCCGCCGATGACGAACTCGTCTGTCGCGACGCATTTGGATTTGAGCCAGTCGCCGCCGCGCCCTGATCGATAGGGCCGGTCGCGCCGTTTCGAGATGATGCCTTCGAGGTTGAGGGCACATGCTCCTTCCAGCACGTCGCGGCCATCCTCGGAAAGGTGCTCGCTATAGCGCAGATGCTTCGGGTTCGATGCGCGCGAGATCAGCGCTTGCAGCAAATCCTTGCGATCGATCAGCGGGGCTTCGCGCACATCGACGCCATCGAGATAGAGAAGATCGAACGCGACGAACGTCATGTCGTCGGATCGCCCGGCTTCCAGCGACGCGACGAGACCGGAGAAGCTGGTCGCGCCGTCCTCCGTCAACACCACCGCCTCGCCGTCGATGATCGCGGAGCGAACCTTGAGCTTGGAGAGCGCATTCGCGAGCGACGGAAACCTGACGGTCCAATCGAGGCCGCTACGCGTCAGCAGCCGGATTTCTCCATTGGCTATGTGTGCCTGCAACCGATAGCCGTCGAGCTTGATCTCGTGAACCCAGTCGTCACCCGAAGGCGGCGTATCGACAAGAGTCGCAAGGCACGGCGCAATGAAAGCGGGCAGGCGGTCGGGCACTCGCGAAGGGCTGCCGCGCGGTCGTGGCGCCGCGCGCGAGGCTGTTCGTTTGGTAACCGATTTTACGCGACGCGCGGAACCCTTCGTCATCGGAGCGCATTCGCCTTGAGGCAGCGCGCGAGCGGGTGATCCGCGTATCGAGCGCCCTGCGCCAAACAGGAGGCCTCCATGCCCATCGTCACCACTGCCATTCTGACGTTCATTCTTCTCGTTCTCATCGGCATCATCGTCGGCCTGGCATTCAATCGCTATGGGCGGAGCTGGCTCGGAAGGCAGGTGGCAGATGCCACCGGCGTCGGCGACGTCACCTACAGCCTTGTCGGCATCGCCGGCTCGTTCATGGGCTTCCACATCGGCGTCATTCTCGGTCTCCTGCCTTCGGTGTTGCTCTACGTTGCGGCCATCTTCGGAGCCGCCCTCACGCTGTGGTTCTGGCGCGGGCGTTGAGCCGCGCCTTACGCTTCCTTGCCGACCAGTCGTTTGATCGCCTCCTTTAGAGACCGCCCGGCTTTGGGATAATCCGCCCACGCGTCGCCGCCTTTGAGCAGCCCGGGCACGGTGTGAAGCGTGAACCGCATCGGATCGAGGCCACGCCGCACCTGTCGCCACGTCAGCGGCATCGAGACGGGGGCTCCCGGGCGCGCCCGCGGTGAGAACGGCGCCACCGCTGTCGCCGTGCGATCGTTTCTGAGGTAGTCGAGAAAAATGCGCCCGCGCCGGAGTTTCTTCGTCATCTTTGTGAGGTAAAGCTCAGGGCTGTCGGCGGCCATCTTGGCGCAGACTGCCTCGGCGAACATCTTGGCTTCCCCCCAGCCGAGTTTCTCGGTGCGCCCGATCTTCAACGGCGTCACCACGTGCAGTCCCTTTCCGCCGGTTGTTTTGCAGAACGGCACCAAACCAAGGTCGTCAAGTCGCACACGCAGCTCGTTCGCCGCCGCGATCACCGCGTCGAAGCCGACATCCGGCGCCGGATCGAGATCGAACACCAGCCGGCCGGGCGTCTGCGGGTCGTTGGGCACGGAGTTCCAGGGATGGAATTCGAGCGCCGCGAGCTGCGCCATCGCGATCAGGCCTTCGACGCTGTCAATCTGGACATAGGGTTCGCGATCGCCTGCGATGCGCACCAGGGTCACGTGCTCGGACGTGCCGCGCATGGCATGGCGCTGGAAAAACGTCTCGCCGTCGATGCCATCGGGCGCGCGCACGACAGAGCAGGGCCGCCCTGCGATATGCGGAAGCAGGGCATCACCAACCGCTTCGAGATAGTGCGCGAGATTGAGCTTGGTAGCGGGCGCTTCATCCTTCCAAGCGGGCCAAAGCACTTTGTCCGGCTTCGTGATCGTGATCCCGTGGACGGCTTCCGCGCCGTCCGAGTGCCAGACCGCATCGGCCGCATGTGCGCTGGGCGTGCCCAGCATGAAGGCGGTCGGACGTTTCCCGCGACCCGCCGCGATCGAGCTCATCGCGCGACCGGACGCCACCGAGCGGTCGCGCTCAAGCAGCGCATCTTTGTCGCCGGCGTGCGAGAACTCGTCGCGATGCTTGATCAGGAGCCAGTTGGTGCGCTTGCCCCCGGTGCGGTCATGCTTCATGCGTACAAGCACCCAGCTTCCCTTGAGCTTGGTTCCAGCGAGCAGGAATTTGAGCTCACCCTTACGCAGGGCCTCCTTCACCGGTGTGCTTTCTTCCGGCAGCCAGAAGCCACGGTCCCACAGCATGACGGTGCCGCCGCCGTACTCGGCTTCCGGAATGGTGCCTTCGAAATCGCCATACGCGAGCGGATGGTCTTCCACCTCGACCGCGAGCCGTTTGTCGCCGGGATCGACCGACGGCCCGCGCGTCACCGCCCAGGATTTGAAAACCCCGTCCACTTCGAGCCGAAGATCGTAATGGAGCCGCGTGGCATCGTGCTTCTGCACGACGAAGCGGGGATACTCGGCCTTGCGGATTGCACGCGCGCCGCTGGGCTCCTGCGTTTTTGTGAAGTCGCGCTTGGCGCGATACGTCGAGAGTTTTCCCGTACCCTTCGCCATCGCTTGTCTTGGGCTCCGCCTCTCGGACTAAGCGCGCTTCTTCGTCCCGCGCGACGTCTTGGGCTTAGAGGGAGGCCCCCCGACACTTTTCTTCAGCGCTTCCATGAGATCGACGATATTGCCGCCCTTTGGCCGCTCGTCCTCGTGGGCTACGATCTTGCGACCTTTGAGCTTGTCCTTGATCAGCGCCTTGAGCGCGGTCGCGTAGTGGTCTTCGAACTTGTCCGGTTTGAATGCCGAGGCCTTTTTTTCGATCAGCTGAACGGCGAGATCGACCATTTCGCGGTCGGGCTTCGCTGTCGGAACTTCGTCGAAGAAATCCGAGGGCTGGCGAAGCTCCTCCGCGTAGCGCAGCATCTCCATCACCAGCCCGTCTTCGAGCGGCGCGATTGCGACCAGCCACTCGCGACCCGAGATCGTGACTTGCGCAAGTCCGACCTTTCCGGTTTTCCGCAACGCGTCGCGGATCACGACATAACCCTCGCCTGAAAGCGTGTCGCTCGGAGCGATGAAATAGGGCCTTTCGAAATAGCGATAGTCGATGTCCTTGGCGTCGACGAACTGCACGAGGTCGATGGTCTTTTTACTTTCGAGCTTGACTGCATCGATCTCCTCGGGATCGAGCACCACGTAGGTGTCCTTGTCCACCTCGTAACCCTTGACGATATCGCCGCTCTCGATCTTGCCGATGCCCGGAACCACCTTCTGGTAGTTCACGCGTTTGCCGGAAGGCTTGTGGATCTGGCGGAACGAGATGTCCGCTTTCGATTCCACCGCGTTGTAGATTTCGACGCCGATCGTGACGAGGGAAAGCCTCAGAAAACCCTTCCAGTAAGCACGGGCTGATTTGGGCATGACGCAGCACTCTTACGCTCGACCACGATCGCTTCGGACGCTACCAGTCCGAAGCGTGGAACATCGGTCACGTTAAAAGCTAGAGGCGATCGCGCTCTAGCTGCCTTGAAAACGTGCAACGGACCAAGGTTGTTCCCTTCCTTCGGGGAACGCAAGCGCCGCGAATGGTTACCATTGATCTGGAAGTTCGGCCGGGAGCCGATAAGCTGCGCGACGACAATCGGGGCTAGAGCGGGGCGAAGAGATGAGTGAGACCGAAGCGCGGCCGAACGGCACTCCATCCGCGTCCGGCGCGGTCGAGCCCAGCTTGCACCGCGTCATGGGCCCATGGCTATTGCTGCTCTTCATTGTCGGCGACATCCTCGGCACCGGGATCTACGCGCTGACGGGCAAGGTCGCGAACCTCGTCGGCGGTGCAGTCTGGCTCCCGTTTCTGATGGCGTTCGTCGTGGCGCTGCTCACCGCCTTCAGCTACCTGGAATTGGTCACCAAGTATCCCCGCGCGGCCGGTGCCGCCCTCTATACCCATCGCGCCTTCGGAATTCATTTCATCACCTTCATCGTGGCCTTTGCCGTGATGTCGTCGGGTATCACGTCGGCTTCGACGGCATCGCGCGCATTCGCCGCCAATTTGTCCGACGCATTCGGGCTCGGCCTCGCCGGCGGTATCGGCATCACCGTCGTCGCGCTCCTGTTCATGGGTGCCGTTGCACTCGTCAATCTCAGGGGCGTCGGCGAAAGCGTGAAGCTCAATGTTGTGCTCACCTGCGTCGAGCTGACGGGCCTTCTGATCATCATCGTCATCGGGTTTTGGGCGATCGGCGCAGGGCAGGGCGATGTCTCGCGCGTGTTCGAATTCAAAACCGGGGAGGGGGCGAGCGCCGTCTGGTCCGCGATCGCGGCCACCACGCTCGCGTTCTTTGCGATGGTGGGTTTCGAAGACAGCGTCAACATGGCCGAGGAAACCAAGGACCCGATCCGCACATTTCCGAAAATTCTGCTGCTAGGGCTTCTGATCACCGGCGTGATCTACCTGCTGGTGTCGATCTCGGCGGTCACGCTCGTGCCGCCCCATGAGCTGGGTGAAGGCGAAACCCCGCTTTTGAAAGTCGTCGAAGCCGGAGCGCCGAACTTCCCGATCGAGTTGTTCGGCTTCATCACCATGTTCGCGGTCGCCAACAGCGCGCTGATCAACATGTTGATGGCAAGCCGCCTCGTCTATGGCATGAGCCGCGAGCACGTCTTGCCTCCGGTGCTCGGCAAGGTCCACGCCGTCCGCCGCACGCCCTACATCGCCATTGCCTTCACGACGCTGCTTGCGGTGGCCCTGATCACCTTCGTGGGTGAGGTTCCCGCGTTGGGCGGCACCACCGCGTTGCTGCTCATTTGCGTATTTACGATCGTCAATATCGCGGTGCTGGTGCTGCGCAAGGATCCGGTCGAGCACACTCACTTTCGCACGCCGACGATCATCCCTGTGGTCGGAGCCATGAGCTGCGCGTTTCTCGCGGGGCCCTGGACCGGACGCGATCCGGTGCAATACAAAGTGGCCGGCGCACTGCTCGCGATTGGCGTCCTGCTATGGGGGGTAACGGTGTTCATCAATCGCGCGACTGGCCAAAAGGTATCCGATCCGCGTGCCGAGGATATCGGCGGAAACGGCGCACACAACTGAGTATTCTACGACTCGGAGAATGCGAGGAACTGAACGCGCGAGCAGGGCGTTTATTGGGACACGACCCTTCACATGGAGACGTCCCAAATGACAAACCAGAATAAGAACCAAGACCAGCAGGGCGGTCAGTCCCAGCGTGATCAACAGCAGGCGCAGGACAAGGAAAAAGATCGCCAGCAGCAGCGTAACCCAGCTAATCCCGCCCGTCCGGGCGAACAGGATCAGCGCCGCCGCGAGCCGCAACCGGGTGATCCGGAAGACAACAGCAGCGACAAGCAGCGTCAGGCTCAGGACAAGCACCGCGATCAGCAGCAGCGCTAACTGGTCTCGCGAGGGCTCGCGACAAACGTAAACGAAAAAATTGAATGTCGAACTGTCAGGGTCGCGAAAACGGCCCTGATATTTTGTGCGCTAGAGTGCTTCCGGAAAAGTGGGAACCGGTTTTTCGATAGGAAGCACGATAAAACAAAAATTTAGAGCCGTTTCGCGATTCCATTAAAATCGGAACGGCTCTAGCCGAGCAGCATCATCGCTCGGAAAGCAGGCGCGAGATCGCCATCTCAGCCCGCGTCCGCTCCTCGTCCGCCATATGCAGGCCCGCCTTGGTGCGTCGCCACAGCACGTCTTCGGCAGCGCCCGCCCATTCGTGATCACGCAGAAACAGCACCTCGCGCTCCGTAAGCCCGGCTCCCATCGCTTCGCCGAGATCCGCTTCGCCTGACGCGTCTCCCAGCAGCAGATCCGCGCGGGTGCCGTAGAGGGTTGCGATCCGTCTGAGTGTCTTGTCGGCAAAGCCCGGGCGCCGTCGCGCCAGATCCTGGACGTAGGCGCCAACGCCGGCCTCTCCCACATCTCCGCCAGGCAAAGAAGGCCCCGCTGTCCAGGCAGGGCCCATGCCGGGAAAAAGCGGTTGCAGTCGTGCGAGCGCGGCTTCAGCCAGACGCCGGAACGTCGTGATCTTGCCGCCGATCACGGTCAGCAGGGCCGGCGCATTGTCCCGATGCACAAAATCGAGCCGATACTCGCGCGAGACGGCCGAGGCACTCAAGGCTCCGTCCTCGACCAGCGGGCGAATCCCCGCGAACCGCCAGACGATCTCGCGCGGATCGATGGGGCGGGAGAAAAAGCGGCTCGCGGCCTCGATTAAATAGGCCTCCTCGAGGCGGCTGACGCTGCCCGCTTCAGCGGGCGAGGCCACCGCCGATTCCGTCGTGCCGATCAGCGTGAAGCGCTCCTCGAACGGCATCGCGAACACGACGCGGCCGTCGCGATTTTGAAGCAGGTAGGCATCGTCGGCGCCTGCGATGCGCGGCACCACAATGTGCGAGCCTCGAACCAGCCGCAAAGCCGGAACGTCCGCGACAGCCCCGGTAAGACGGCCCACATGCGCACACCATGGCCCCGCGGCATTGACCAGCACGCGAGCGGCGATCTGGATCGATGCAGCACCTTGAGGCGACGCCGTGACCTCCCAAACATCGCCGCGTTCGGCGATGCGTGTCACCGGCGCGCGCGTCAGGATCGTCGCGCCGCGTTGGGCGGCATCGAGCGCGACGGAGATCACAAGCCGCGCATCGTCGACCCAGCAGTCGTAGTAAGAGAAGCCGGAGCGAAACTCGGCCCGCAACGAGCGTCCCATCGGGTCGCGCAAGAGATCCACCGGGCCGGAGCCGGGAATGACCTTCCTCGGCGCCAGATGGTCGTAAAGGAACAGACCCAGCCGCAACATCAGGCGCGAACGCATCCCCGGCGCGTGCGGAATGACGAAGCGCAGCGGCCGAATGAGGTGAGGCGCGCGTGCGAGCAGCACTTCACGTTCGGCCAGCGCCTCGCGCACCAGCCGGAATTCCATATGCTCAAGATAGCGCAATCCGCCATGGATGAGTTTGGAACTGGCGGACGAGGTGCCCCCCGCCAGGTCGCCTTTCTCCAGCAGCACGACTTTGAGGCCGCGGCCAGCCGCATCGGCGGCGATTCCGGCCCCGTTGATGCCTCCCCCGACGACAGCCAGATCGAAGACTTCAGCCCGCATGCGAGCGTCTTTCCCTAGAGGATGGAAGCCTGTGGGCCTGAAGCGTGGACAGTCGGTCTCTTCGAAGGGCCTGGAGCACGGTCGAGATTTAGTCCAAAACTGATTGCGCTCTAGGAATCGCGTAAGGAACAATACGCTTGATATCTCTGATCCGCGACAGCGAAGGAGCAGCCGTTGGCGACATCGTCACCAAGTCGCCGCTTTCCAGCCCGAGACCTCCCGTCATGATGAGACAGACACTTGAACGACTTGCGGTCCTGCTTGCCGTGATCGGACTGGCGTATCCCGCCTGCGCCGCCGAGAGCCTGCCGCCGTTGAAAACTGGTGACATTGTTTTCCAGCGCACCGAGACCAACGCCAGCGACGCGATCATGCTGGCCTCTGGTACTCAGTACACGCACGTTGGTCTTGTCGAGGTCGACAGCGCCGGCCGCGCCAACGTCATTGAGGCGGTCGGGCCCGTGCGGACCCTGCCGATCGATCGTTGGATCAAGAACGGCAACCAGGGGCGCGTGACGATCAAGCGGGTGAAGGCTTTGGGCGAGGGCGACGCAAAAAAGGCCGCGCTCCGGGCCCGCCACTATCTCGGCCGACCCTACGATCACTTCTTCTACGAGACGCGCGATCAGATCTATTGCAGTGAGCTGATCTATGCCGCTTTCAAGGAAGGCGCGAACATCACCGTCGGTCGGGAGGAGAAGGTCCGAGAACTGAACATCGACACCGGCGCGGCTCAGCAGCTCATCAAGCAGCGCTGGAAGGCCCATCCGTTGTGCAAGGCCAAGTCGGCCGGAACCTTCAAGGCCTGCTACAGCCTCATCATGGAGCAGACGTTGGTGACGCCTGCGAGCATCGCTCGCGATCCGCAAATGGAGCTGATCTACACCAACTTCGGCGCAGGCGCGGAGTAGCATCGCGCCCGGGCGGGTTGCGCGAGACGAGCGCGAGCTGGCGGTCCGGGCGCTCTAGTGTCCAACCGCCTTGAGGGCGCTCATGATCGGTGAATTGAATTCGCGGCGATAGAGCACGATCGTCACGACGAGGGTGCCGAAAAAGAACAGGATCGGATCGACCAGCCACGCCATCAGCGGGATCGAGAAATAGTAGGCTCGCACGCCGTTGTTGTAGCTCTCGCCGGCGAGCGCGGCCACCTGCCCGGCGGCCTCCGCGTACTGCTCGCGGAGGCGTTTGTCGCTTCCGTGCGGGGGGATGCCGCCGACGAGGATCGACAGCACGTTATATTGCCAGGCCGCCCACGTGAACTTGAAGAACGCGTAGACGAACACGAGTATCAAGATCAACGCCTTGATCTCGGCGAGTGTCGGATCGCTCCGGGTTGCGAACGGCAACTGCGAGACGAGCTCCGCGACCTTGGGCGCGGTGCCGAGCAGGGCCACGAGGCCGCCAAGGATGAAGACGGTCGTCGATGCGAAGAAGAGGGATCCGCGGAGCAGGTTGCCGAGCAGCGTCGCATCGGAGATGTGGCTGTCGCGCTCGGCCATCCGCATGATCCATTGGCGGCGCAACGTCTTGACGAGCGACATCAACCCGGGGCGCTTGGCCTCGAAGCGGGTCGCGAACAGGCGGTAGCCCGGCCAGCAGACGAGGAAGAAAAGGAGGGCGACGACGTCATAGATCGTGACGGCGATCATGTGCATTCAATCCGTCTTGTCTCGGCATGTGGCTATTCGCTATCCGGAACGGAAAACGCGAATCCTTCAGTAGGATCGAAAATGCGATGATCCGGTTCGGCGGCCAAGCGCGATTTTGAGGCGCGCCGCGCTGGATGGCCAGGAACGCTTCCGCGGCCACTCCGGGCGTAGCCCTGGCATCGATCATGAATTTCGGCTTGGGGTAAAAAGATGGTGGGTGATCACAGGCTCGAACTGTGGACCCGCTGATTAAGAGTCAGCTGCTCTACCAACTGAGCTAATCACCCATCTCTTTGAAGCCTGACATCGTTTGGTTGCGATGCAGGCGCCGCAGCTTAGGAGCGTTCAGAGAAGCAAACCTAAGGACGACAAAGGGACCCTGAACGATTGTGCTCGAGGGCCCCAATTCCGGTTCGTCTATCACCCCCCACGGGCCTTGTCTAGTCGCTTGTGACAGGGGATGCGACCGGCCTTTGGAAAAGGCCGGTCCAATCGGCCCGTGATCAGCCAAGCTGCTCAGCTTTCGCGGTTTTTTGCCGCTTCAGCATCAGCTTGTTGAGCGCGGCCACATAGGCCCGCGCCGACGCCACCATGGTATCCGTATCGGCGCCGCGGCCCGTCACCATGCGCCCGTCTTCGGCAAGCCGCACCGACACCTCGGCCTGCGCGTCCGTGCCCTCGGTGACGGCATGCACCTGGTAGAGTTCGAGCTTGGCCGTGTGCGGCACCATCATGTGGATGGCCGCGAAGATGGCGTCCACCGGGCCGTTGCCGTTGGCGTGCACGGTCTGCTGGTTGCCGTCGATGTCGAGCGTCAGCGTCGCCGACTGAGGCCCGCTGGTCCCCGCGATCACCTGCAGCGCGACGACCTTCATGCGGTCGTGCGCATGCGCGATTTCCTCGTCGACCAGCGCCTCGATGTCCTCGTCGTAGACGTGCTTCTTGCGGTCGGCGAGTGCCTTGAACCGGTTGAACGCATCCTCGAACGCGTTCTCGCCGAGCTCGTAGCCGAGTTCGCGCAGCTTGGTGCGGAACGCGTTCCGCCCCGAATGCTTGCCCATCACAAGCGACGTCTTGCCGACGCCGACCGATTCCGGCGTCATGATCTCGTAGGTCTGCTGGTGCTTCAGCATGCCGTCCTGATGGATGCCGCTTTCGTGCGCGAACGCGTTCCGGCCGACGATCGCCTTGTTGTACTGCACCGGGAAGTTGGTGACGGCCGAGACGAGCTTCGAAGCGCGCGCAAGCATCGTGCTCTCGATGCCGGATCGATAGGGCAGCGCATCGCCACGCGTCTTGATCGCCATCACGATCTCTTCGAGGGCGGCGTTGCCCGCGCGCTCGCCGATGCCGTTGATGGTGCACTCGATCTGTCGCGCACCGGCCTTGAGCGCCGCCAAAGAGTTCGCGACCGCCAGGCCGAGATCGTTGTGGCAATGCGTCGAGAAGATCGCCTTGTCGGCATTGGCGACGCGCTCGCGCACTGCGCGGAACATCTCGAAGTATTCCTCGGGCGTGGCGTAGCCGACCGTATCGGGCAGGTTGATGGTGGTGGCGCCGGCCTTGATCGCGGCGTCCACGCACTGGCAGAGATAGTCGATGCCGGTCCGCGTCGCGTCCATCGCGCTCCACTCGACGTCCTCGACGAGGTTGCGCGCCCGCGCCACCGTCGCCGTGATGATCTCCAGTACCTCGGCCTCGCTCTTGCGCATCTGGTGCGCGAGGTGAATGGGCGAGGTGGAAACAAACGTGTGAATGCGTCCGCGCTGGGCATGGCGAACGGCTTCGCCCGCCCGGTCGATGTCGGCGTTGATCGCGCGGGCGAGCCCGGCGACGGTCGCGCGCTTCACGCGCTTGGCGATTGCCGTGACCGCCTCGAAGTCGCCTTCGGATGCGATTGGGAAGCCGGCTTCGATGATGTCGACGCCCATCGTGTCGAGGCAGTCCGCAACCTCGAGCTTCTCCTCGAAGGTCATGGTCGCGCCGGGGCATTGCTCGCCGTCGCGCAAGGTGGTGTCGAAAATGACGACGCGGTCGCCGGAGGCGGTGTCGGATGTGGTGGTCATGAGAACGAAAGTCCTTCCTCGGTGGCCGGCTCACGAAGCTCTCGGAGCGGGCGGAATCCTATCAGCGTGTGTCGCGGATCCCCTGAGTACCTGCCCGGCAGAATGCCAGGCCCCCGGTTCTCAGGGGCTGATAAGGAGGAGGTTCAGGAGACCGGCCAGCGCCGGGCGCGCCGGAGCGGCGTTCGGCAACAGGGAGCTGCCCGCGCGCAGGAGGCCTGCGCCGGTGGTGTCGAAATCGAAGCTGGTGACCATGGGGCTCATGCGTGAGCGGTCTCAGTTCGTGCCGAAGCTCTCAATGCGCTGACACTTAAGCGAAACGAGCCCCGGAACGCAAGAGGTAGGGGCGGGGAGCTGCCATGCAGCGGTAAACTGCCTCAAAAAATGGCGCTTTCGGGTGTCGGATCGGGGAACTGCCACCCGTCTTACAGGAGTTCGATCGATTAACCGTCCGCGCTGAAACCGAGGAGACGACCTCATGACCAAGGAAAAAACCAAGCAGGAGCCGAAGAAACAGGCTCAGAAGCCGGCCCCCCAAGGAAAGGCCAAGCCGATCCCGGACGGCATGCACACCGTGACGCCGCATTTGGTCTGCGCCGGCGCGGCCAAGGCCATCGAATTCTACAAAAAGGCATTCGGTGCCACCGAGCTGATGCGGCTCGAAGGCCCCGACGGCAGCTTCTGGCACGGCGCGATCCGCATCGGGGATTCCACCGTCATGCTCGCCGATGAGTTCCCGAGCTGGAAATCGTTCGGACCGAAAGCACTCAAAGGAACCCCGGTTACGATCCATCTCTATGTCGACGACGCCGATGCCTGGGCGCAGCGGGCCGTCGCGGCGGGTGCCAAGATCGTGATGCCGGTCGATGACGCGTTCTGGGGGGACCGCTACGGCCAAATCGAGGATCCATTCGGCCACAAGTGGTCGCTCGCAACCCACGTGCGGGACATGACCGCGGAAGAGATCAAGGCGGCTATGCCGAAGATGTCTGACTGCGGAGGCGAAGGCGAAAAGGGCTAGCGCATTTTCCGACGAAGTGGGCACCGGTTCGTCGAAGAAAATGCGACCAAACAAAAACCGAGCGCGACCTCACACTTCGATCGTGGCGAGGCCGAGCCGTTCGGCGACCCATCGCGGCACGATGTCGGCGCCGAAGCGCTGTGTTGCGCGCTTCAGGAAGTTGCGCATGACGTTCATGCGGTGGGCGTGATCGTGAAATTGACGTGCCGACACCTTATAGAGATAACACAGCAGTGTTTGGACGCCCTGCGCGTCGAAGGACGCGAAAAGCGCGGCGAGGTCGGGCGGAAGTTCGCCCGGCTCGGCGACGAAGATGCCGAACTGCATCCGGGTTATCGGCTTCAATGCGTAAAGTTCGGCACTGAGCGCATTGACGGTCGCCCTGTCGCCCGCGGCCAGTGCCGCTGTCAGCTTGAGGCAAAGAAGGTAGATATGAAATTCCGAACCCTTTTCGGAGAGTTCGACCGCCTTGTCGAAGAGCTGGTAGCATTCGGCAAAATGCCCCTGGCACATCAACATTTGCGCGCGCGTCGAGAAAGCGGCAGCGAAGGCCGTGCTTTTTTCGAAGGCGTCATCGGCGAGCCGGCTGGCTAGATCAAAGTGACCGCCCTCGGTGAAGAACAAGAGCTTGGCGGCGCCCAGCATGAGCAACGGATTGTCTTGGATATCCGGAAGGCAATTGAGCACGAGGCTTTCGATCTCGGCTTCTGCCGCGCGCCATTCCGCGGGGCTGGCCGAAACCTCCGGCCGTTGGAGGAGAGTGGCATAGAGCGCAAGCCCGCGCAGGATTGCGAGCGTCGGATCGTGAGGCGCTGCGGCGCGGGCGCTGTCGATCTGTGAGACCGCCGTCAGCCAGCTTTCGGGCGTGCCGGAAAGCAGTTGGGCGGCGTCGTGCATCCGGAGTTCCAGCGGCCGCTCGGTGGGTGCGAGGTTGGCGGACGGCGGTAGTGCTTTTTGCGCCCAGATTGCTTCGGTTATGCTGTTCGATAGCTTGGCGATTTCCGCTGCTTGATCGGCGTTTGAAAAGCTCGTGCGGAACGCCCGGATGATCTGCCCGGTCGTTGCGTCACGCAGCACAAATGCGCCGTGCAGCCGGTCGCCTTCAGCATGAAGGCTGGCGTCGAGCGAATAGGACACCGACGACTTAGAGCCGGGGTTCGCTTGCCAGTTGGGCCTGAAGAAGATCCGGCGCTTGCGCCCGGTCAAGCCGTCGATGCTGTCTGCGAGCGCCGATAGAACGCCGCGAGACGACACCGACGTCTGGGAATCTCCGAGCCCGTAGCACGGACCGATGACGAGAAGCGCTTCGAGGTCTTCTACAGTCTTGGCGATCCAGATGTAGCCTTCGCCGTATTGGGTCGCGATGTAGCGGGGCGTGCGCGCACTGTCGCCGAGCTTCGTCCGCAGGCGGTTGACGAGAAAGTCGACGTTACGGTCTGAGCTATCGGAGCCTTCGTATGAAAGGGCATCCAGGATCTGTGCCCGGTTGAGGAGGCGGTTGGCATTCTGGGTGAACAGACAAAGAAGCGTTCTCTCCTGTCGGGTAAAGCGCAGCGGGTCGCCTCCGGCGCGCTCAGCGGACAGAAAATCTGGGTCGAAGACGAGATCGCCATATTGAAGCGCGCCCATGGCCCTGGCTCCCTAGGTATTTGGAGGCAAATGTGCCTCCCCCCACAGTTTCAAATACTCTGACAACAATCGTTTTCCAACCTCGATCGCCAAGGCGCGCCCTGGGATTCGGCGAGCCTGTCGAGGGATGGGAAATGCAACGAAAGTGGATGGCAGGGCTGATTTCCTGCAAACAGATCATAGTACTGATGGCTGCGGGGCTGCTCCCGCTGCAAGCCAGAGCCGAGACGTTGGTCGATGTCGAATTGGTGATCGCGGCCGATGTCTCGATATCGATGGACCGTGAGGAGAAACGGCTGCAGCAGGAAGGCTTCGCGCGGGCCTTGCGAGATCCGGAAATCGTGCGGGCGATCCAGGGCGGCTCGCTCGGAAGGATCGCGGTCGTTTACTTCGAATGGGGCGGAGAGAAGCAGCAAAGGGTCGTCGTGCCTTGGACGCTGATCGACGGCGCCGCTTCGGCGCATCGCTTCGCTGAGCGGCTCGAACGGAGATCTCCGGCGAAATTCCTTCGCGGCACGTCGCTCAGCAGTGCGCTGGAGAAGGCTGAGGAGCTATTGCGGCAGAGCGGTTTCTCGGGAGCCAGGCGCGTCGTCAACATTTCCGGCGACGGCATGAACAATAAGGGGCCGGAGATCGAGCCCATTCGCAGGGCCTTGATAGGCAGCGGCGTAACGATCAATGGGCTGCCGATCGTCTACAAGGGGCTGCTGGAAGGCGTCATCGAGGGGCCGGATACGAACGCCGATCCGAAGAGTCTGATCGGCTACTTCGAGGACCATGTGATCGGTGGTCCATACGCTTTCGTCGAGCCGGTCGTCGCCATGCAGAACTACGCGGAGGCCATACACCGCAAGCTGTTGCGCGAGATCGGCCTGCCGATCTACTCGGACTTGAAAGCGAACGGGCAGACGGCCGCGATCGAGGCGGAGCCCCCGGCCCCGAAGCCGTGAGATTTGCAAGACCATGATCGCTTCAGGCCTTACCAGCCTGAAGCGTGAATCATCGGTCTCACGAAAATGACCATGATCGCTTCAGGCCTTACCAGCCTGAAGCGTGAATCATCGATCTCAAGAAAATGACCATGATCTTCCCGAGATCCTAGATCTCGATCGTGCCTTCGGAAACGCGCACGGCTGAGCCGCCGATCCGCACGCTTATGAGTTTGCCGCCGTCCACGACCAGCGTCAGCACGATCTGGCTCGGCCGGCCGATCTCGTAGCCCTGTTCGACGATGCGCTTGTGCGTGCCGTCCGGCAGGCGATCGAAAAGGTGGACGATGCCGGTGAGCCCCACCGCGGCGGACCCGGTCGCTGGATCCTCCGGAATGCCGACTTGCGGCGCGAACATGCGCGAGTGGAACGCGCTTGCCGTGTGCTCGCACTGGCGGGTGTAGAGGTAGACGCCGACGACCCCCTGTTGCTCGAAGGCGCGTTCCCAATGCGCGCCGTTGACACGCGCGCGCCGGATGGCCTCGATCGAGGCAATCGGCACGAACGCGAAGGTGTTGCCGGCGGCGAAGCAGAGCGGCTTGTGGTTCTCGAAGCCGATCTCGCTCGGAATGAGCCCGAGCCCAGCGGCCAGCACGTCGTTGGGAGGCAGCACGCCCGCTTCCGCCGGCAGCTTTGGTGCATCGAACTCGGCAAAAGCCGCGGCGCCCGGCCTGATGCGTGCGCCGACGCGAACGGTCCCGATGCCCTGTTCGAGCACCACGAGCGCATCCTGCTCCCCGTTGTGGAGCGGCGCTTTCAGCTCCGCGAGAAGGGCAGCGGTGCCGATGGTCGGATGGCCGGCGAACGGAACCTCGCTCGTCGGCGTGAAGATGCGCATCCTTGCAGAGTGCGCGGGACGCTCCGAGGCGAGCACGAACACGGTCTCCGAGAGATTGAACTCCCGCGCGATGCTCTGCATCTGCTCGCTGGAGAGAGCGTCGGCATCGAGCACGACGGCAAGCGGGTTGCCGCCGAAACGGCGATCTGTGAACACGTCGAGCGTATGGAATTTCAGGGCCATGGAGACTTTCCGGTCCGGAAGGGGAAAACGCGCGCACTCTGCCTCATTCGTAGCGGCAGTCCAAGCGGCGCGACGATTAGATGAGAGATTTCAGCTTTGAAAGCCCTCCGAGCAGCGCGCGCGCATAGGCCGGCATGGCAAGCCCATCGGCAGACGCGCCGGGAGCAACGAACGCGACGCTTTTCAACTCCCCGTCGGGATCGGCGTCGATATGGCGGCTGACCGCGCTTATCAGGTTGGGTTCGGACAGCGCCGACGTCCACGGTACGGCGATCGACAGCACCGGCCCCGCGATCGTGACGACGTAGCCGCTGAGCCGTTGCAGCACCGTGTCGTCGAGGCCGGTCTCCTCGGTGATTTCGCGCAGGACGCTACCGTCGAGATCGATCGTCCCGTCGGCGGCGATGTCGCGCACGTCGATGAAGCCACCCGGCGGATAGCTGAGGTCGCCGTTGAGATTTCCCTGCCGCTGCCGCCCGAGCAGCACGCGCCCCTCCGACGAAAGGATCAGCGCCGAGCCGAATGCATCCATCACGGTCGGGTCGGGCGCGCCGGTTTCGCGCCAATAGAGGAAGCTTTTGAAGTCGGTGCGGACGAAGGTACCGGAGAACACGCCGCCGGCCGACAAGGAGTAGTTCACGAGCACGTGCACGATGCCATTGAAAAACTTCGGGTTCTCATCCAGGCGGCGCTGCCAGTGCTCGGCGATGTACTGGTTTTTTTGGGCCGCGAAGTCCCAAGTTCCGTCCACCACCCGGAGTGTCACCCCGGAGACGGCGAAAACCCGGGTCTCGTCGTGGGTCCACATGGTTTTCAATCCGTGCTGGGTGGAAGGGGAAGCCGAGCTGAAACAGGCCAATGTGTTGTGTCACCGGGCAATACCGGATGCGGGAGGGCCTGGAAAGGCGGCGCATTGTGGCGGAGTGGATGCAACTCTGAAGGCACGCAACCGGAATACGCGGCGAAGGCTGGCCAGAAAGTCCCCTAAGTCATTACAATGACATAAGCTCCGTCTCTGGTTTTTCGCGGGTAACGAGACCGGCGTAAATGGTGCAAAGACAAATACATGCGGCAGTCAGCGTGAGGCGCTTTTCGCGCGCGAAGGCGTTCGCCGCCGCGATGATCTGCCTCGCCGCGAGTGTGGCGTTGACGTCATGCGCTTCCCTCGAGCGATTGCCCGCAGTCCCGCTCTCGCTTGCCTCCGAGATCAAGCCGCTCGATGTGCCCTATGCGCGCTTCTACGCGGAAGGCGATCCGGCGGTGTTCCGGGCGCTGGCTTACGAGACGATCGAAAAGGCGCGCGCCACGCGAGAGCGAGCGAACATTCCGGCTTCCAAGATTCCGCAGACGACGTTTCTCGCGATCTCGGGCGGTGGTGACGACGGCGCGTTCGGTGCCGGGCTGCTGTTGGGTTGGACGGCGCGTGGCGACAGGCCTCAGTTCAACGTGGTCACCGGCATCAGTACGGGGGCACTCTCCGCACCGTTCGCATTCCTCGGCCCCGAGTACGACGACAAGCTGAAGCAGGTCTACACCGAGACCGGCGTCGAGGACATCTTCCACAAGGAGCCCATTCTCGGGATCATCTCCGGCGACGCCGCAACCGACACGACACCCCTCAAGCGGTTGATCGCCCGATATCTCGACGAAACCACGATCCGGCGGATCGGCGAAGAGTACGAGAAGGGTCGCCTTCTGTTGATTGCGACCACCAACCTCGATCAGGCGCGCTCGGTCATCTGGAACATCGGTGCCATCGCGAGAAGCCCCGATCCGCGCGCGCGCGAATTGATCATCGAAGTGCTGCGCGCGTCCGCGTCGATCCCCGGCGCATTCCCACCGGTGATGCTCGACGTGACCGTCGGCGGCAAGCGGTACGAGGAAATGCACGTCGATGGCGGCGCGATGGCGCAGGTTTTTCTCTATCCGCCGTCGCTGCGGCTGAAAGCGGTCGAACGCATGCGCCCTAAGCACAAGGATGTCGCTTACGTCATCCGCAACGGACGCTTGTTCCGGCCCGAGGAGCAGGTGAAGCGCCAGACGCTGGCCATCGCCGGCCAGGCCATCGCCACCATGACGGCCGCCAATGGCATGAACGACCTCTATCGCATCTACCTGACGACGCAGCGCGACGGTATCGAGTACAATCTGGCCTACCTCGATGACGAGTTCACGCTCCCCTACAAGGGGCCGTTCGACAAGGCGTACATGAACACCCTGTTCGACTACGGCTACCAAAAGGGATCTGCAGGGTTCCAGTGGCACAAGGCGCCACCAGGCTATGAGAATTGATCATCGGACGGGGAGCCACGGAGCCAGCATGAGCAGCGATGAACTTGGTCCTCCGCTTTACCTCGAGGACCTTCCTGTCGGTCGCCGTTTCACGACCGGAACTGTGCGGCTCGATCCAGAGGCGATCAAGGCATTTGCGGCGAGCTTCGATCCGCAACCCTTTCATCTCGACGAGGCCGCAGCCGAGCAGAGTTTTTTTGGCGGGCTTGTCGCCAGCGGCTGGCACACGGCTGCGCTCACCATGCGTCTGCTGGTGACCAGCGGCCTTCCGATTGCGGGCGGCGTGATTGGTGCAGGCGGCGAAATCCAGTGGCCACGGGCTGTGCACCCCGGCGATGAGCTTCGTGTCGTCGGCGAGGTCGTGGCTGCGAAGCCGTCGGCGTCGCGCCCAGATCGCGGCATGGTGACCATGCGCAGCGAGACGCTGAACCAGGCGGACGAGATCGTACAGATCATGACTGCGCGGCTCGTCGTGCCGCGCCGGCCGAATGCAGCAGCTTGAGGCGATGCACCAGGGCGTGATCGCAACAACTGTTACACCATAGCATCAGTGCCACTTATAGGCGGTCACGGAAAATACGATTGGCCGGAGCGTGCGAGGTTGAGCTAGCTTGCAACCATAAGACGGGCGGACCACGAAAACCGCCACCAACCCAAGGAGACCACCATGAAGACCTGGATGAAGCCCTCGGTTCGCGAGCAGGAAGTTGGCCTCGAGGTTACCTCGTATCTGCCGGCCGAAATCGATCTCATCTAAACCGAACGCCGTCGCGCCAGATCACATCGGGCTGACGCGAGAGGCGAGGATTTAGAGAAATCGATTACGCCCTGCATGATCGTGCGGCGGTCGCTAATGCGGCCGCCGTTTTGTTTTGCGCCGCAGCATTTCACGGCAGCACGCGCACAATTACGCAGCGGGCGTGAAACTGCAGAAGATTTTCCTTACCGGCTGTGTGCTGCTCCATCCGGTGACGGCGCCGAGCGGAACGAACACCGTGTCTCCCGCAGCGAATGTTTCGCTCTGCCCCGAGCCGTCGATCAGCGTCGTCTCACCTTCCAGGATATGCATCAGCTCGTGGCGCGACGCGGGGACGGACGTCCGCAGATAGGGCGTCGCCGACCAGATCCCGGCCGTGAGCTGGCCTGTGAGATCTGTAAAAGCTGTGTTTTCATGGCACGTCGGCGCAGCACCGGAGAGCAATGAGGCATCCGGTCCGTCTGTAGGAGACAGCGGCGCCGACAGATCGATCTTGCGCGCCTTGAGCTGAGCGGCATCCGGCGCCACGAGACCCGAGCTGTCGCTGTGTATGACAAAAAATTTCTTAAGATTGCCCGCCTGCCGCCAGGAGCAAACGGTGCCCTTCGGAATGAAAAAGGCTTCTCCCGCAGAGACATCGAGGCTCGTTCCGTCGGCGTGATCGATCGCGACGCTGCCCTCGATCAGCATCATCACTTCGTTGGTCGACCAGGGTCCCATTTTTCCCGTCATCGGCGAGCACGACCACACACCGACCATCAGACCGCACACCGGGTCATCGAGCCATAAGTGGCCGAATTGTTGCCCTTTTCCTGCGATCAGATCATCACTGGGCATAGGCCCCCAGTCCTCGAGTTGCCCCGCTCCATGGGGCGAGAGGCGAACGAACCGTGTCATGTCTGATCTCCGGATTGGGGTGGTGATGAGCCACTCGCGAAGGGTCATCCGTGAAAGTTGGCATGACGACCTTGTGAAGACGATCGGCTCTGTTTTGGCTTTTCCTCGTGCGCGAGCGAGTCTTTACTCGATGCCCGAGGGGCACGGAACCGAAAGGTGGAGGACGAGAGGAATTCTCGCAGTGAGAAAGACGAGGGGAACCGGAAGAGGATCGAAACGTTCTTGCCCGGCAACTGAGCAGATGAAGCGTAACGGAGTAAGTCGCCTCATGAAAAACTCAGCCGCTCTTTTCAAGACAGCGTCGACTGTCACCTACCTGCCCACGAAAGTGCGTTCGGCGAGCCAATCTGAGCATTCGCCGATACGATATCCCTGGACCGAAGAGCTGGAGCGTCGTCGCAAAGCCGTCGCCCGCTGGCGAGGCAACGAAACCGGTCTCAAGGAAAGCATGATGCGGGGGCCTTCGGCCTAACGCCATCCGAGCCGCCGCTTTCACTCGAGTCAGAAAATTTGGAAGTGGAATGCGCAGGATCTCCGGTGCGTGTCGGCAGCGCGATCAACTGGAGCATCTCAGACCACAGATACAGTGCGAAGAAGGGGTGCATGAGCAAACTCCTTTCGCACATCTAACGAAATTCAGAACCCGTAAGTTCCTTAGGTACCGGGAGAGAGAAGACAGCAATTGGCCCCAGCCCGTGGATCGCGGGCCGGGGCCAATTGCATTTGCCGGATGATTTCCTCAGTGCTGGTGGCCGCCTGACGAGTCACCCGCCGCGCCGAGCTTGCGGATCGGCAACTCCAACTCCGCCGTCGCGCCGCTCTTAAAGGTGAGCTTTACGGCAACCTTCCCGCCTTCGACGGATGGCTGCTTGAGATCGATGAACATGAGATGCATGCCGCCCGGCTTGAGCGCGACGCTGCCGCCGGCTGGAATCTCGATGCCGTCGGCGAGCCGGCGCATGCGCATCACGCCGTCCGTCATCGTCATGTCGTGGATCTCGCCGCGCGCCGCGATCGGCGTTTCGACGGAAACCAGGGTGTCGGCTTCGCTTCCGGTATTGCGGATCGTCAGATAGCCCGCCGCCACCTTGGCGCCATGCGGCGTGGCGCGCGTCCACCCGCCTTCGATCGAAAGCGTACCGACTGTGATCGAGGCTGTGCCGGGCGCAGCGCCGGTCTCGTCGGACGCGATTTTGAGCAAGGCGGCGGGTGCTTCGAGATCATGCGGGTTCTGGCCTTCCGCCGGAACCTCGACCCAACGAAGCTCACCCTTCGGGCAAACCTGGGTCACCTTGAAATAGAGCGACGCGCCAGGCTCCAGCTCCTTTGCGAGGAAGCCCGAGGCGACGAACTCGTCGTAATGCTCGTCGGCCAGCTCGCCGCCGGACCACGTGATTTGCTTGACGCCCTCGGTTAGCGATTTGCCGTGATAGAAGGCGTAGGATTTTGCGTATGGGCCGCGCACCGTTTCGAGTTTCCAGCCCGGCTTTGGCATCGGCTTCACGCCGATGAAGCCTTCTGGGATCTCGACCCGAACCGTCTGGGTCGGCGATCCGTCGCAGCCGTGCGGAATTTTGAGCACGGCTTTGTAGGATGCCCCGCCCTGCGCTTCGCCGCGCTCGAGGCTGACGTGCGCAAACGCAGGTGCCGCGCTCGCGATGAACACCAGCGGCATGAAAGCGGCCGACGCGGTCTTGAGAACATTTGAGAGGGTCATTGGCTGACTCCAAAATAAGCAAGGGCAGACGATTGAATGTGGATGGCGCTGCTGTGCGCCATCCACGCACGCGCGATCGGCGTCACGAACGATCGGGAGGAGGAGCCGCGACGCCGAAAGCGCATGATTCTCACCATTTCACCTGGACGCCACCGTAGATCGCACGTCCGTTGCCGGGCTCGAACAGTGTCGAATTGGCATTAGCCCGATCGAGAATGCTGGCACTGGCGATGTAGGCCTCGTCCGAGAGATTGCGTCCTTCGATATAGGCCGTAATCGGGCCGCCGTTGTCGAAGCCGATCTTCGCGCCCCAGATGGCGTAGGCCTCGGTGTCCAACGTATTGGCACTGTCGACATAGTAGGCCTCGGGCACCCATTCGATGTTGGGGCCGAAATAGACGCCGCTCGGATGCTTGTAGAGCAGCTCGGCCCGCAGGTAGTGGCGCGGTGCGCCGGGCAGCTCGTTGTCGCCGAAGTCCTTGTCGTTGTCGAAGAAGAAGTCATTGAACGTATAGGAGGCGTGAAGCCAGAGAGTGTCGGGGTTGGCGCCGTTGGCGATGATCCCCTTTGCGATCGCAGCACCACCCCCGAGCTCGAGTCCTTGGTGGACGGTCCTATCGGCATTGCTGACATTGCAGTTGCCGAAGGCGCTGTAAAAGCACATGAGCTCGTTTTTGATTTCGGAGCGGTAGGCCGTGAGATCCCAGGTAAAGTTTGCATTCGCGCCACGCGTTCCGATTTCATAAGTCGTCGCGCGTTGAGCCTTGATGTCATAAAATGGAATGACCGTCGGTCCGACGTTCACGCTCTCGCCGAAGCTCGGCACTTCCGCGCTGCGCGAGACGTTCGCAAACACCTGTGAATTGCGCGTAACGTCCCACAGCACGCCGACCTTCGGGCTCCAGAGGTTGAATTCGGTCTCGCCGGGTGTCGCGCCGAATTCAACCTCGCGCTTGCGCGTCGCATGCAAAAATTGAGTGCCGGCAACTACCGCTACGTCCGGCGTCACGAAGAAATGGTTCTCGAAATAGGCGCTGAAGTTGCGCGACGTATCCTCGGCATCGACCGTCTGCGCGCCCTTCTGGCCCCGGACGTTCACATACTGCCTGACGTCGGTATTTCCGTTGTGAAGATTGACGCCGGCGATGAGACGGTTTGCGAATCCGCCGATCCGGCTCTCATCGGAGAGACGGGCAAACGCGCCGTAGTCGTCATAGCGATAGTCGAGCCACTGGAAGATCGGATGCATCAGGTGCCGATCGACGTTGAATGCGCCAACCTCCACCAGTGTGCCTGGGGCAATGCGGATCGCGGTCTTGTTGGCGATGCGCAACGTGTCGATGTTGCGCTGATAGTCGTTGAGCAAGTTGCCCGCCGCTGCCGTCTCCGGTGAATTGAGCGCAACGCTCTTCGTCACGCTGCCCGGAATGCGCTGATCGACGTTGTTGGCATTGAGATAGAAGCGCGTCTCGACGTTCTCCGAAAGGCGATAGCCGACGTTCATCGATCCGCGAATGCTCTCGCCGTCGCTGTGATCGCGGAAGCCGTCGGTCTCCTGCGCGGTGACGGTCGCGAAATAGTCCACTGCGCCGGAGACGCCACCCGAGCTGACAGCCGCCTTGCGGAAGCCGAAGCTGCCGACGTCGATGCGCGCGCCGAACAGGTCCGAGTCATACCCCGTCGGCATCACGAAGTTGATGGCGCCGCCGAGCGAGTTCGCGCCAAATCGCAGCGCGTTGCCGCCCTTGAAAACCTCGATGTAACGGTACGCGGTCGGATCGATCTCCTGGAAATCGCCGTAACCATCGGCGGTGTTGATCGGGATCCCGTCCATGAAAAGCTGAACGCCGCGCAGATGGAAATTGCGCGAGAGGCCCGAGCCGCGGATCGAAAGACGGCTGTCGTCGCCCCACTTCGGCTGCACGAAAACGCCCGGCACGTAGTCGAGCGCATCCTTGATCGTGGTTGCAGGCGTCGACGTCTGATAGGCGGACCCCGGCACCACCTCCACCGCGCCCGGCGTGCGATTGATCTCGGCGGTGGCTTCCGCCGTCGTCGGCACGGACAGGCTGCCCGAGCGCGAGCCGGGGGCAGGAGCGCCGGCGCTGGGCGCCGAAGCTGCCGGCGTTGCGGCTTGCTGCGAAGCCGCAACCGGAGCCGCCGCCTTGGCGGCCTTCTTTTTCTTGGCTGTCGTGGTCGTCGTGACCGTCACCTCGGGAAGCTCGGTAACGGGAGGCTGCGCGTTTTGCGCGAAGGACGGCTCCGAGAGCGCGAAAGTCGACAAGGCGGCCCAGGCTGCGCCGAGCGCAGCGGGGCGGCGAATAGATGAAGCGATTGACGACGGACCAGAGGTCCGCGTCGGAAAACGCGATGTCATGACAGGTACCCAAATTGATTCTGAAGTCGGGCAGCGGGCCCTGCTGTTCCGAGGATCGGGAAACAGCGGCAGCCGCTACCGGCACACGCTTTACGCGAGGGAAACAGAAATCAGTTGGGAAGGCGGACCGCGGGCGGAGGTCGCCCCGGGCTTCGGTGTTTCAGAGAAAAGCGCGACGGCGAGTGTGTAGGTGACCGCCGCGTATTCGGCTTCGCTGGCAAGGGTCGCGGGTGCAGCGGCCGCAAGCGCTGCGGCACCGGCTGCGGCGAACGGGCAAAGCCCATTCTCGACATGCTGAGGTTTCTGCGGGGGAGCGGTGCCGTCGTCACCGACACTCAAAAGCTGCAGTCCCGAGCTCGTACAAATGACGATTTCGAATACGCCGTCGGACGCATCGGCGGCCTGCACCATGTAGCCGTGCGGAAGCAGGCTGCGAACAGCCAGCACGAACAGCAAAAACACAGTGACGATGGCGCGCGTTCGCACGGGGACCGGTGTCCTTCGTTTCCCGCCGGTTTGCGGAGTCAGGCGCACGGTATGCGGCCCATTCCGCCTTGGCAAGTCGGGCAAGTGCGGACGGCGCGGCTTTGCGTGCCTTCGAGGCCACAGTGCAGAGACCGGACGCAGCGCGATTGGGCGATTTGCCTGAGAGTGCCGTCAGGCCCTGGCGGCGCGCCGAAGGGCAAGGTTAAGATGCCGGCTGGATGATCCGAGCCAAAACGAAAAGAAGAGCAAGAATGATGACCTCTCGTGTCGTTGCCTGGGGCTGGCTGGTGCTGTGTGCCGGTGTGATCGCATTCCTCGCCGCCGCAAATGCCCAGAATGCAGCGCCACCGCTCGAAGTCGATACCGCTCTCATCGTTTCGGTCGACGTTTCGAACTCGGTCGACGAGGAGCGCTACAAGCTGCAGATGGAAGGCATCGCCAAGGCGTTGGAAGACCCGGAGGTTCTGAAGGCAATTCTCAACGGCCCCCAGGGCGGCATCCTGGTCGCGATGGTGACGTGGGCCGACAAGCCGCGGCTCTCGCTGCCCTGGCAGCGCATCGCGAGCGCCGCGGATGCGGCGGCGGTCGCGGCCAAGGTGCGCGCACTTCCGCGCCAAACGGGCGAATTCACATGCGTCTCGGGCATGCTGCGGACGATTTCGGACAAGGTCGTTCCGCAGATCCCGGCCAAGGCTCTGCGGATCATCGTCGATGTCTCGGGAGACGGGCGCGAAAACTGCAATCCCGAGGAGCCGCCCGCGAGCGTGCGCGACGAGTTGGCTGCATCGGGCGTGACCGTGAACGGTTTGCCGATTCTGGAAGGCGACGAAGGCCCCACGCTCGAGCAATGGTATCGCGACAACATCATGGGCGGGCCGAGCTCGTTCATCCTGCCGGCTCACGGCTTCGGCGACTTCGGCCGCGCCATTCGCCAGAAGTTCATGATCGAGATCAGCGGCCTACCGCTTCCGAAGAAGGAAGCCCGTCTGTCGAATTGAAGTCGATCTCTGCCTGCTGCCCCGCTGCGCGTTGCCTCACGTATCGTTGAGCGACGACGGCTGGCATTTCCAGCGCCGGATCTGCCACTGCGGATGCTCTTCGACCCATTGGGCAAAATAGGGTGGTGCCGCCATCGCGCACTGCATCGCATCCATGTCCACGTCGAGCGGAATTTTGAAGTCTTTGCACTGGCCCGGATTGGCGATCAGGCAGGCCGACAGAACGATGCTGAGCATGGGGCGGCGTCTCCTTGGGCCCTGATGGGATCGGGCTTATCGTTGGTGCCGGGCGCGTTCGGATGCGCCCGGTCTTGGACCATAATCACTTTGGACCCCATCAATCCAAAGCGTGAAAATCGGTCTCATGTCCAAGCGATACGCAGCAACCCGGCCGGCGGTTTTGAGGCGCAGAAAAGAAAAAACCCCGCCCTGTGCAGCCCGAAGGCGGAAAGGGCGGGGTTGAAAGCCTCAAAATCGAAGCCAGACAAGCCTTAAGCCGTGAGCAGGATCTCGCCCTTGCCGATGGTCGCGCGGTCGCCCGCAAACTTACGGACCAGCGGTGGCAGCGGCTTCGGTGCGAGCGGCCCGAGCGTTTGGGCAACGTAGCGCGAGAGGATGCCGAGGATCACCGGATCGATACGGCCGCAGTCGGCGAACGTCGGCAGAAGCTCGTCGACCGAGGGGCCGATCAGCGTGCCGCGCCGGAGCAGCGGACCCGGGCGTGCCCCGAAACCGGCTTCCGTCCACAGCGTGCCGCCCACCATGCGCGAGCCTGCCGCCGGGCCGAACTTGCCGCGTGCCACAACCACGCCACGCCGCATGCGCTCGCCTGCGCGCTGTCCGACATTGCCTTCGACGACCACCGTGCCGCCGAGCATGCCGAAGCGATCGCCGGGACGCGTGCCACCGAGGAAATCGCCGGCCGAGCCCTTCACGTGAACAATGCCGCCCTTGGCGGTCGATGCGAGATATGCACCTGCGTCGCCGCCGATCTCGAGCTTGCCGCCCTTGATGCCGCGGCCGGCGTGGTTGCCGACCTTGCCCTCGACGATGATCGTGCCCTGATCCAGGCCTTCGCCGACATGGTCGAGAAATGATGATCCGCCCGAGATCGCGATCGTCTCGCCAAGCGAGCCCGAGACGGCAAACACGTCGCCGACCTGCAGCGCGTTGGGTCCGTCTACGAGCGGTAGTGCTTCGATATCGCCAAGCGACAGCCCGGCGAGCTTCGACGGGATCAACGCCGACAGATTGATCGGCTGGGTCGGCGCCTGCCGCAAAGTGAAGCTCAGCGTGCTCATGGCAGCAGATCCTTCAGGTGATAGTGGTGCTGGCCGAGCTTGCCGCCGTAATTGCCGGCGGAGACCCGCGTGACGCCTTTGGCGGCGCCCGTCTCGATGATGGTTTTGAGGCCGACGCGCATAGCTTCGGCAACGGACTTGGAGGTCAGCCCGTCGATCACGATCTCGAGCACCGCGATGGTGTCCGGGCTGCACTCGGTTTTGACGGCGCCCTTGAGCGTCGGGCAGAACGCGTCGTTGGTCGAGGCGATGGCGCCCTTGTATTTCGAGCCGACCTTCGAGCCCGAACGCACGATACCGCCGGGGAACGGCGTGATCACGTCATCGACTTTGGCGATGGCGTCGACCGCGGCCTCGGTTGCTTCGAGCAGGCCCGCGCGATCGCGGCCGAGGATCAAAAGGTTGCCGCCGCCGACGGCTTCGGTCGTGAGACCGCATTTGTCCTCGATGACGAACTCGCCATCCATGACGGGCACGCGCCAGAAGCGGCGCTTGCCGAGCTTCTTGGCCGTTTGCCAGCCGTCGCCGAAAAAGCGCGGACCGGAGGCGAGCCCAAGCTTGGTCGGGCTGTCGAGGCCGTTGTAGCAAGCCGATCCCGGGCTGGTCAGCACGCACTGGCCAACGCGATTCAGGAGCTGCGGCTTCAAGGCGTCCGGAGAGAAGCCGAACATCAGCACCCGCACGCCGGGGCGTCCGTCCGGCGTCTCGGACGGCGAAAGCTCGCGGTCGATACCGCACTCCGCGCCGCAGCCGATGACCGAGGTGCCGAACCCGGTCATCACCTGGGCCGAGATCTTGGCCCACTTCAGGGTATCGGCCGTGATCACGAGGCCGAGCCCGCTCATGCCGAAGGCTTCGGCGAAGGTGTCGTCGATCGTGACGCCGTTTCTTGTGATGGCGCTCATTGTCAGGAGGTCCTCGGTCCGCACGGCTGAACGATGACGCAGCCGCATTCTCCGCCAGTATGGCCGCAATTGCTGTCGACGATTTCCTGGTCGGAGAGACGGAAGTTGTCCAGCTTCACGGTGTGGTAACGGTCGAAATACTCACGCAACGGCTTCTCGATAGCGCGGTCGTATTCGGGCCGAGCCACATGCGTCGCGCCGGCGACCACTTTGACGACCTTGCCATTCTTGACGATCAGCTCGCCGTTCTTGAACACGAACAGCGGCGTCTTGAACATCGCCTCGCGGTCGTCTGCGTTTTCTTCGTACACGGTGATGTCGGCCGTCGCGCCTACGCCGAGATGCCCGCGGTCGCGGAGGCCGAGGCTCTTTGCAGGGCCTGCACGCGTCATGATCGCGATCTCATAGAGCGAGTACTCGCGGGTGAGCGACTTCAGGATGGTCGCCGCCTGCGCGCCGGGATGCAGCTTTTCGAGCATCTCATTGCGGAACGTGCGGTCCATCAGCAGCCGGATCAGGTGCGGATAATAGTAGAACGGCGCGCCGTTCGGATGGTCGGTGGTGAGGAAGATGCGCCACGGATCGTTGACGAGCAGGAACAATTCGAGGCCGATCGCCCACTGCAGCGCGTTGACGTAGCTCTTGTCGCGGTACTTCATCGGCACCACGCCGCAGCCGTTGTCGCATTCGATGTCCATGACGACCCACTTCTTGGGATCGGCGGACTTCGTGTTGCCGTACTGGCGCATGCTGTCGCCCGACGCGGTGCACGTCTGGCCGAACATGATCTGCCCGATATCGATCGACACGTTCGAATGCTGGTTCAGCAACTCGGCGATCTGCGGCGCGCCCGAGGAGAACTTCATGTCCCCTTCGGTGCCGTAGCTGTGGAACTGGATGTGCGTCAGGTGGAGCGGCAATCCTTCCGCGCCCTTGATGGTCGCGAGCGTGGAATGCATGCTGCCGGGAACGCCCAGGTTGCAGCCGTGAATGTGAATCGGATGAGGAACGCCGAGTTCCTTCATGCCGCGCGCGAGCGTCAGGATGATGTCGCGCGGGGTCATGCCGTAGAAGGCGTGCTTCTCGTCGAGGTCGAGCTGTCGCTGGTTGAACTTGAAGGCGCTGATGCCGCCTGGGTTCACGATCTTGACCGCGAGCGCCTGCGAGGCGTGCATCGTCCAGGCGATGTAGTCCTTGATGAACGAGAAGTCCTTCTTCTGCGCAACGGCGCGCAGGAAGAAGTCATCGTTGCCGAGCATGACAAACGCGCCCTTGTCGATCATGGGCGTGTCGCCCATTTCGAGGTGCGCCTGGCGTGCGTTGGCCGGCAGCATGGCGGGCTCGAACGCCGCCGTGTAGCCCATCTCCGCGTACCGATAGCCGGCCGTCATGGTGGAAGGCACGGCATGCCCGCAGCCCGAGCGCATGAGGTCGGTGCGTGCCACTTCATGGCCCTGGTGATCCTCGGGCAGCATCATGCGCCCGATCGTGACCTTGCCGCCGCCGATGTGGCTGTGCGGATCGATGGCACCCGCCATGACGGTACGGCCGGCGAGCGAGAATTCCTGGTCGATTTTGGTGCCGGGGGGAGGCGCCGCGACGATGCGGCCGTCGCGGGCGTAGATGTCCCGCACCTCGCCGTTGACCCCGTTCATGGGGTCGTAGACGGTACCGCCGGTGAACTTGATGAGCATTTGTTAGGTCCTCGAGGCGGGCTTAGGGTGCTTCCCGGATCGCGGGGGCGACAGGAAACACGGCCGAAACTAACTAAAGGGCGAGTTCGATCGCTGCAAAGATATCCGCGGCTTTGGGCAGGTTCGACCGGCCGAGATCGCGAAGCGGCAGCGAGACGACGTTGTCGACCCGGATGATGCGACCGCCGTGGTCTGCGCCGGGCGTGCCGACCGGAATGAAGACGGCGGGTGTGCTCTGAAGCTTGATGCCGGGCGTGCCGAGCACGATCGTCGGCAGCTTCGTGGCGGGCGGCCCGAGATCGGGCGTGAACGACGCGAGCCAGACCAGTAGGTCGCCTTCGCCGTTCGCCAGCATGCTCGGGATCGCGTAGCGCTGGAAGTCGTAGTCGGGCTTGCCGCTGGCGAAGGAAACCCGCAGCGGATAGCCGCTCTGCCAGGAGCTGACGGCACCGGCCGAGATCGCGCCTTCGTTGCCGCCGAGCGCAAGCCCAGCCGCGCGGCCCTTGACGTTGAGGTCCTTGACGAGATCCGAGACCGTGTTGACCACCAGGTCGGCGTTCGGGAACGCGAGGCTCGGCGGCGCCCACACGAAAACGGGGTAGCTGGCGGCCCGGCAGCGCTCGGCGAGCGCCTTGATGTCGGCGGTCGGGACACCGGCAACGGTGTCGGCGCTGGGCGGCGTGCCCCTGATCTCGGCGGCGAGCGCGGCGACCACCTCACTGATACGGTCAAGCTCGCACGGAAGCGTGATGATCTCGCCGATGCGCGAGCCTTTGACGCCCGATTGATCGAGCCCCTTGCCGATGAACACGACGGTCCGCTTCGGCGGCGCTTCGGAGAGCAGCGACTGCTCGACATTGACGATGCGCTCGAAGAAGCGCGGGTGCAGCTTCTGAAGGTCGCTGCCGACGATGACGAATACGTCGGCGCGGTTACGCGCTTCCGTGAGCGTCGTCATGATCCAGCCTGTGGTCTGGAGCACGCGGAAGTTCCGGTACTGCCCCTCGGAGAGGGCATGATCGATAACGCCGCCCGCCTTGTCGGCGAGTGCCAGCACGGAGCGGATGCCGTTGACGTCGGTGCCGAGGCCGCCGAACAGCGGCAGCGAGGATTTGCGGATCAGGTCGGTCGCCGCGCGGATCGCCGTTTCGAGGTCCACGTCGCGTCCGTCAACCTGCGGACGCGCACCGTCGACCTTACGCTCGAACCCGGCGACGGCCTTCTCGCACCCATTCTTAGTAACTTTTAATCCGGATTCGTCCCGCGCCATCTCCAGATCGTCACAAACGAGACCGCAGAATGGGCAGGCGACGTCGGTGATCGCGTTGGACTTCGGGGAATCCCCCGGGCCCTTGGCTTGGGTCCAATTCGTCATTGTTGAGGTCTCGTGATTTTGATTTGGCGCGGAACCAAAGCATGGACGGGGTTTCAAAACAACTGGTGTGATGATGAGAAGTCCGCTGCCGCCGTTCGAACCTGAAATGCTGCGTTGCAGGGTGGCGAATGCGCGCACCGATTGCGTAGGCGCTGTCTCTTAATTATTGTCCGGCGCCGGCTTGAGATAAGCCTGCCGAAGACGGAATCCCGGAGGATTATACTGATGCTTAGATTGTTTGCTTCAACCCTGGCGCTGGTGTGCCTGCTGCCGTTCGCCGCAACGGCGCACGGGCCCTCCCGACAGAAGGTCACTGAGTCGGTCGAGATCAACGCGCCCGCAGACAAGGTCTGGGCCGTCGTCGGCAATTTCCAGGACATGGGCTGGCACCCGGCCTTCAAGAAGACCGAGGGCAAGGGCGGCAACGACGTCGGCGCCACCCGCGTGCTCACCCTCGAGGGTGGCGGTCAGATCTTCGAGAAGCTGACCAAGTACAATGCCGAGGGCAAGACGCTCTCCTACGAGATCACCGAAGTCGACGTGAAGCTCGTGCCGGTCACCAATTACTCGGCCCACCTCACCGTGACGCCAGACGGCGACAAATCGAAGGTGGAATGGAAAAGCGCATTCTATCGCGGCTACGTGAACAATGATCCGCCGCCGGAGCTCTCCGACGAAGCCGCTGTCAAGGCGATCACGGGCGTGTTCCAGTCGGGCCTCGCAGCGCTCAAGAAGAAGCTGGAAGGCGGCTGATGCCGGCGCGGCACGAAGCAGGAAAGGCGCGCGGGGTGCAAGGCTGCAAGGCCCGGCATCTCGCAGCGGCCCTCCTGGTCTGCTGCGTGCTCGTCTCGCCGGCCGCGGCCCACGCTGAACCAGCCAAGGCCGCGCGCGAAGCTTTCGTGACGAATCAGACAGGCGACTCGCTGTCGATCGTCGATCTTGCGGCGCAGACCTCTGCGCCCGCGATCACGATCGGCGGCAAGCCCGCTGGCGTCGCCGTGTCGCCCGACGGGGCATTCGCCTATCTGACCTCGCCTGAAAGCAAGGAACTCGTCGTTTTCGATATCGCGGCGCGGCGGATCGCGTCGCGTTTCGCGGTCGGCCAGGGCCCGCTCGGCATCGCGGTCCATCCCGCGGGCGATCGTGTGTTCGTGGCCGACTGGTACGAGCACAAGCTCTACGCCGTTGATCCCGCCAAGGGCCGCATTCTCGGCAGCGTCGAGGTCGGCAAGTCTCCGTCGGGTGTCGCCGTAACGGCGGACGGCGCCCGCATCGTCACCGCCGATCGCGACAGCAACGAGATCTCCCTGATCGATGCCGCCACGTTCGCCCGGACCGGGCACGTAACGGTCGGCGAACGCCCGTTCGGCGTCACCGTGGACCGCGCCGGCAAGCGCGCCTACACCGCCAATGTGGGAAGCGACGACGTCAGCGTCGTCGATCTCGCAACGGGCAAAGTCGCAGGCACCGTCAAGGTTGGCCGGCGCCCCTATGCCGTCGCGCTCGCGGCCGGGAAGGGGTTCGTCACCGACCAGTACGGAGGCACGGTGACCGTATTCGATCTCGAAACGCTGACCGTGATCAAGACCATCGAGGTCGGCGAGTATCCGGAAGGCATCGAGGCCGATCCGACCGGTGAGGCCGTTTACGTGGCGTGTTGGGAGGCCAACACGCTGGAGCGGATTGATACGGCAACTCTGGAGGTGACGGCGCGCATTCCGGTTGGCGACGGCCCTCGGGCGTTCGGCCAGTTCTTGCGCTAGTCCTTTGCCCGCTAGTCCCCGGCCGGATCGCTCGGTTCTGACCGTGAAACCGGGGCCTGATGCCCGAAAATCCCTGCCTTTCAAAGAATTCATCATCGGGATGATTGCCGGGGCGTAGCCGCTGGCGCTAGAAGAATTCCCAAGAGAGCAGCCAAAACGGCGCCCTGAAGGAGGAAAACGACACCATGTTGAAATTCTTGCGTGCGTCGGCCGTGCTTTGCCTGGCGCTGATTCCCGTGGCCGCCGTTGCAGCCGGTGATCAGAAAGCCACCAGCATTCTCTTCGAAACCCGCCAGCTCGATCTCGTCGGCAAGGGCGCCGAGGTGACCTATCGGTTTGAAAAGGTCGGCTCCGACGAGCGCCTCGTCGGCAAGAACTACGCCGACGACATCCGCCTCGGCGTCGCCAACGTCAAGGACAAGGGCGAGCGCGACGTCGTGTTCAAGGTGTTCACCGGCGACAACGCCCGTGACGCGCAGAACTGGCCCGACCTGACCATCAACCCGCTCTTCATCTGGTATCTCGACCGCGCGGTCTCGACCTTCACCGCATTGGCCGGCGGCAACCAGATGTATACTAAGCACAAGATCCGCGAAGCCCTCGCCAACGCCACCGCCGAACCTGTGAAGGTCGACTACAACGGCCAGTCCGTCGATGCATTCAAGATCGACGTCACGCCGTTTGCCGAGGACATGAGCTCGTCCAAAATGCAGGGCTTCCACAAGGCAAACTTCGTCATTGTGGTAAGCAACCAAGTGCCGGGATACTTCGTTGACCTCAAGTCGAACTTCGTGAGCACGCAGGCTGCGGGCCCGGAGATCAAGGAGCACATCAAGGTCGTCGGAATGGGAGACGCGAAATGATGCAGCATAGGCTTGCCAAGGTTCTGTTGACAGCGGGCGTTGCCCTGGTTGCGGCTGGTGCCGCCGCCATCGGCGAGGAATGCGCTGAAAAAACCGCCACGCCGCTCGTCAACGATTATCCCACTATCACGCGGACCGATTATGTTTACGGCTGCATGTTGGTCAACGGCCAGACGCGGGACGTCCTCGACAAGTGCTCGTGCTCGATCGACGTGATCGCGTCGGTGCTTCCTTACAAGGAATACGAGGAGGCGGAGACCGTCATGTCGGTGCGCCAGCGCGGCGGCGAGAGCGTCGCATACCTCTACGCACCCGCTATGCGCGAGAAGGTCAACAACCTGAAGCGCGCGCAAGTGGAAGGCGAAATCCGCTGCTTCTGATGCGACCTGTCCGCGTTAAAAACGTGACGCGGAATTGAGGTGAGGAATTGAGAAGGGCGCCCGAAAGGAGCGCCCTTTTTTGTCGTCTCGAGCGGGTCGAGATTCCTGATGGAGCCTCAAGCGCCCTTGGGCGTGGCGCGGCCGGTGAAGGTCCGCCCGTCGGTGTCCTCGGCCTTGACCTCAAGCGTCTCGTCGGCGCCGGCCGCGTAGCTGAAGCGGATGCTCGGGTTCTCCGAAAGCGAGATGCCGCCTTCCATGCGGAACACGCGTTCGCCCGCCCGCTCGACATCGATCACGCGCAGGAATTTCGCCGGGATGTAGTATCCGGTCACCTGGTTGAGCTGCAGGCCCGAATACTGCGGATGGCGGATCTTGAGTTCGCCTTCGCGCTGTCCATCGGACGCGCCGGCGAGAAGCTTGATCTGCATTTTGCCGGCTTCCGCGAGCGCAGCGTCGGTGTCCTTGAGAGCCGGGGCCGAGCAGCCGCCGGCGGCCTTGACGAACTTCGTCGCCATCAGAAGCCTGCCGTCGTTGGTCTCGACGATCGCGCGCACGTTCGAATACATGTCGACGCGCACGCGCGTCTCGATCATGCGCTCACCCGCGCCGGCTGCCGGCCCGAATGTGAAATCTGCAACCAGCGGCGCCGGGTTCTTGTCGATCACCAGCTTCAGGCTTTTTACCGACCCCGCCATCTGCGCGGGGATGCGCACGGTGAGCGGCACCAGCGCCGCGTCCTCGGCCCGATAGGGTGCCTCCAGCGAGACGGCCGTCGTGTCTTCGGTGACGGCCCGCTCTCCGAAAAGATCGGCTCTGAGCGCAGGCCAGATGTCCTCTTCGTCGGCGCGCGCACCGGACCAGAAGCAGGCTGCGATTAGAAGTCCTGCGGCAAGCAGAGCGAGAGCGCGCAGGGGAGCAGCGCCTTGGGCTGCTGTGCGGGTCGAGGCCATGAACTGCATCCTCCGGTCTGGCGCTTTTCGCGCCCTATGTCTTCCTTGGCGTGATTGCTCTGAGGCAATCTTACTCCCACTCGAGCTCGGCAAACGCCGCCGAAACGTTACGGACATGATAGTCCTCAAACAGCTGCCACGCATCCCTTTCCGAAAACCCGACCGTCTTCGTCGCGTCGGAAAGCGTGTGATCCGCCTTGATCATCGCGCGGATCTCGTCGGTCACCACCTGGAGATAGTGACGAATGGGCTTGGCTGCATCGGGCCACGGCATCGAGGGCGGTCCGTGCCCGGGAACGACGCGCTGAGCGGGCGCCTGCGCGAGCGTGTCGAGCACCGACATCCAGCCCAGGATCGAGCCGTCGAGCGTCGGAATGTGCTCGGAGAACAGCAGATCGCCGAGGAAGACCGTTCCCGTCTCGGAATCGCGCACGATCAGGTCGTTGTCGGTGTGCGCGGTCTTCTGTGGCTCGATGATGATCTCGCGTCCGCCGAGATCGAGCTTCGTGACGTCGCTGATCGCGAGCGTCGGCAGCACGATCTTCGTCCCCGCGAACACGTCCGCTCCGAGCAGCTCTCCGTTGATCGCGAGGTAACGTTCGGCTCGCGCGCTCAATCCGCGCGCGAGCTTGTGATGGCCGACGAACGCCGGCTGATCCGCCTCGAACGCACTGTTCCCGAACACGTGATCGGGGTGCATGTGGGTGTTGATGACGTAGCGGATCGGGAGCTGGGTGACCTGCCGGATCGCCTGATGCAGATGGGCGCCGACCCGCGCGCTGCCGCCGGTGTCGATCACCGCCACCGCATCCCGGCCGACGACGAATCCCGCGTTCGAGATGTCGCCTTCGTTGGCGGGTGCATAGAGCGCGACGTGCCCTTTGTGGGCGTAGACCCTCGGGGCAATTTCGACGGCGAACGGCGACGTCCCGGACGCGTTTGGGCTGGTCTCCGCCAAAGCGACGCCCGAGATCTTGGTCGAAGCGGCAAGCAGGCCAGATAGGGCGCTTAGGAGCCTAAGGGCCGCCCGCCGGTCAAGGTGTGAGCGAACGTCGTTCCGCATCGGCCAAAATCCGTTACTGCGAATGATCATGCTGTACGCGCAAGGCTACCCGAGCGCAACTCGACGCGGGCGGATCTGCCGCGCGGGCATTTGTCTCAACAAAGTCAGGAAAAACTACCCAAAAATCAGCGCCTTAGGAGGGAAAACTGAGTAATTTTTTGAAAAGCGAGGGCAAAAATTATTCACATAAAATATAGAAAGTCAATGGGACGACGAGGCCTCTTGTCATGGGAAAATCTAGGCGTGCGGCGCAGCAATTTGTGCCGCAGCGCAAAAAACTTCGACAAAATGGCCTGAAAAATGGGTCAGAACAGTTGTCCTATCGGTGTTGCAAGAAAAATGGTCTCACGGTTTGTGTTGCGGACCTCACGAGAAAGTGTCTAAAAGAGTGCCACGGTAGCGATGGCTTCAGACGGTCCTTCAGTGCGGGGACCGACGATCGTAAGTCAGCGGAATAACAAGGGAAAAAATCCCGATAACCGTAACTGGGCTGTGACACGCTGTCGTTCGCTGCCGCTTGCAAGCGTGGCAAGAACTTTAAGGAGGAAGCGCGATGCGCAGAAGTGCACTCGCATGTGGGCTGCTCGCCACTGTCGCTCTGAGTTCGCCGGTTCTGGCGAACGACGACGTCAAGAAGGCGACGTCAGATCCGAATAACTGGGCTATGCAACAGGGTCAGTACTCCGGCTGGAGATACTCTGAGCTCGACCAGATCAACACTTCGAACGTCAAGGACCTCAAGGTTGCTTGGCAGTTCTCGACCGGCGTTCTTCGTGGTCACGAAGGTTCGCCGATCGTTGTCGGCGACCGGATGTACTTGAACTCCGCATTCCCGAACAACGTTTTCGCTCTCGACATCTCCGACCCCGTCGGTCCGAAGATCCTTTGGAAGTATATGCCGAAGCAGGATCCTTCGGTCATTCCGGTTATGTGCTGCGACACGGTTAACCGTGGCGTTCAGATCGCCGGCGACACGCTGATCCTTGGCCAGGCCGACACCACGCTCGTCGCGCTCGACGCCAAGACCGGCAAGGAGAAGTGGAAGGCCGTCAACGGTGATCCGAAGAAGGGTGAGACCCACACCGGCTTCGTCATCATCATCAATGACAAGGTGATCATGGGCACGTCCGGCGCCGAGTTCGGCGTCCGTTGCCACGTCACTGCCTACAACCTCAAGGACGGCAAGCGTGCATGGCGCGCTTACTCGATGGGCCCTGACGCCGACATCCTCGTCGATCCGGACAAGACCCTGTCGCTCGGCAAGCCGGTCGGCAAGGACTCTTCTCTGAAGACCTGGACGGGCGATCAGTGGAAGATCGGTGGCGGTTCGACCTGGGGCTATGCCTCTTACGATCCGGAAGCCAACCTCCTCTATTACGGCACGGGCAACCCGTCGACCTGGAACCCTGCTCAGCGTGCAGGACCGGACGGCAAGCAGATCGACCAGAAGTGGTCTATGACGCTGTTCGCTCGTAACCCCGACACCGGCGTGGCCGCCTGGGCATACCAGATGACCCCGTTCGATGAGTGGGACTACGACGGCGTGAACGAGTCGATCCTCACCACCCAGAAGATCGGTGGCGCAGATCGCAAGGTTCTGACCCACTTCGACCGTAACGGCTTCGGCTACACGATCGACCGCCTCACCGGCGAGCCGCTCGTCGCCAACCCTTACGACGAAGACCTGAACTGGTCGACGGGCGTCGAGCTCGACAAGTCGAAGCCCAACTACGGTCGTCCGACCGTCGTCGCTTCGAAGTCGACGTTCCTCAACGGTCCTGACGTTAACTCCAAGAACGTCTGCCCGGCCGCTCTCGGCTTCAAGGATCAGCAGCCGGCTGCCTACTCGCCGCTGACGAACCTCTTCTACATCCCGGTCAACAACGTCTGCATGGACTACGAGCCCTTCAAGGTTTCGTACACGCCTGGCCAGCCGTACGTTGGCGCAACGCTCTCGATGTTCCCGCCTGAGGGTAAGTCGAACACTGGCCACTTCACGATTTGGGATGGCGCTGCTGGCAAGATCGTTCACCAGCACGACGAGCCCTTCTCGGTCTGGTCGGGTGTTCTGACGACGGCTGGCGGTCTCGCCTGCCACGGCACTCTCGACGGCTACTTCAAGTGCCGCGACCAGAAGGATGGCGCCGAGCTCTTCAAGCATCGTCTGCCTTCCGGCTCTATCGGTAACGTCATGACCTACGCACAGGGTGGCAAGCAGTACATCGGCCTCTTCTCGGGCGTCGGTGGCTGGGCTGGCATCGGTCTCGCCGCTGGTCTTGAGAAGCCGACGGATGGTCTCGGTGCAGTGGGCAACTACGCTGGCCTGAAGTCGTACACCGATCTCGGTGGTACCTTCACGGTCTACGCACTGCCCTAATGCTGGGTTGTTAAGAAAATTGGACCGGCGCGGGGAAACCCGCGCCGGTTTATTGCTGAGGGGTAGTTGTTGCTGGAATGTAATCTTGGTTCTCACTTGCGTGACGTCGGGCCGTCACCAAGTGTTGAAGATGGTCCAGGACAATTGCACCATTTTGTGAGAACGAATTCCCGGTTCGGACGTTGTTATTTCCCGGTCGGGGCGATATGGCAGAGTATCCAGGAAACAGGGGACGCGCGTGAAGAGATTTGGTTTTGGTTTGGTCGTTGCCGCGGGCTTGAGCCTCGCGGCTTTTGCTGTCGGCCCGGCGATGGCCCAAGAAGAAACGAAGGCCCCCGTTCCGGATCCGGCTTTCGAGAAGCAGTTCCAGGAAGGGAAAAAGCTAGAGGACGGCAAGTGGGTCCTGCCCGATGGCACGCCGACCTACGACGTCAAGCGTGATCCCGCCAATACCGACCACGTGATACAGGTCGACTGGTTCACCTATTCCGGCTGGCGCCGGTATCATGCCGAGTGCCACGTTTGCCACGGCCCGAACGCCGAAGGCTCGAGCTTCGCTCCGGCCCTGCACGACTCCCTCAAGACCATGACCTATGAGAAGTTTCTCCAGGTCGTATCGAGCGGTCAGGAGCGTGACGTCGCCGGCACCAAGTACATCATGCCGGCTCTCGGCGATAACCCGAACGTCATGTGCTACATCGACGACCTCTACATTTATCTTCGTGCTCGTTCGACCGACGCATTGCAGGGCGGCCGTCTCTCCGCCGACCAGCGCGCCGAGAAGCCGAAATCGGCTCAGGAGTACGAAAAGAGCTGCACCGGAGGCTGATAAGCCGGCAGTTCGGCGGCTGCCTCTAGAAAAAGAGAGAAAAACATGAGAACGCGCGCCGCACTCGCACTACTTCTCGGAAGCCTCGTCGCCGCTCCTGGCGGTGCCGAGGCTGCCGAGGGCCATCTCGCAGACGCCGTGAACCGTCAGGTATTGCGGGTCTGCGGAACCCCCGCAAACCTTCCGTATTCCAACGAGAAAGGCGAGGGGTTCGAAAACAAGATTGCGCAGCTCGTCTCCGACGAGTTGAAGCGGGCGTCGGTGGAATACACTTGGTTTCCCCAAGGCACCGGTTTCGTCCGCAAGACGCTTTCTGAAAAGCGCTGCGATCTGGTGATGGGAACCGTCCAGGCCGACGAGTTCACGCTCAACACCAATCATTATTATCGCACCACTTACGCCCTCGTCACCAAGCCGGGCTCGGATCTCGCCGGCGTGACGTCGATCCTGGATCCCAAGCTCAAAGGCAAGAAGGTCGGCATCCAGGCGGGTGCGCCTGCCGCGGACTACGTGGCGAAAGCTGGTCTGATGCCGAATGCGAAGTCCTATCTCTTCATCGTCGATACGCGTTACCAGAACCCGATGCAGGATATGGCCAACGACGTGCGCTCGGGCGAGATCGATCTCGGTATCCTTTGGGGTCCCCACGCCGGCTGGTACGCCAGCCACGGCGGTGAGAAGCTGAACGTTCAGCCGATGCTCGAAGAGAAACAGCCAGGGCTGCCGAGGCTCGAGTATCGCATCACGATGGGCGTGCGCGCCGGCGAAACCGCCTGGAAGCACGAGATCAACAACGTGATCGCCAAGCGTCAGGGCGACATCGACAAAATCCTGCTGGACTACGGCGTGCCGATCATCGATGAAGACAACAAGCTCATCACTGAGCCGCGCCAGCCCAAAGGGACTAACTAGTTAGTTTAGGCTGTCACGGGCTATCTCTACGGGCGGATCGGAAGGAAACGTGCGTAGAGAGACACTGGGGACACGAGCATTTAAGAGCGTGGCGCAGTTCGGATTGCTTCCGATCGCCGCGCTTTTTCTTTGGCTGACGCTGAATGCGCGCGCGGCCGACGAGCACGAGGTCGCCGAGCCCGAGGGCTACAAGCTCGATGACTACCGCTCCCCGGTGCCGAAGACGCTGGCAGGCGCGCGTGTGATCGACTCCGACGACGCTGAGGTGCTTCTGCGCGATCGCGCGGCCATCTTTGTCGATGTGTTTCCGCGTGCGCCAAAGCCGCCAAATCTACCGGCCGGCACGGTCTGGCGCGACCCGACCCACATGACGATCGAAGGCGCGCACTGGCTTCCGAACGTCGGCTATGGCGTGCTGTCGCCGGACTTCGAGAATTACTTCAAAACCCGTCTCGCGGCGTTGACTGGTAACGACCAGAAGAAACCGGTCGTGTTCTTCTGTCTGAAAAACTGCTGGATGTCCTGGAACGCAGGCAAGCGCGCGCTCTCTTGGGGCTACGCGAACGTGATCTGGTTCTCGGAGGGAACGGACGCTTGGCAGCAGGCCGGCTTCGATCTCGTCAAGGCGACGCCTGTTCCCTGAGCCCGGGCTCGCTTCGCACTCCAAGCGCGGAACGACGCCTCGTCAAGCAACAGACAGTGCGAGCGCGCTTTCGCACGATCAATCGAACCGGCGGCGCCAAACGCACGCGCCGGCTCGAGGCTCAGCTCTTCATTTGGCCCCGGATCGCGCGCGTGAACGCATAGAGCCTCTCTTCGATCAGCACCGGCAGCTCGCACGCAAGCGGAATGCTCTGCTGGCGCTCCTGGAAGATGCGTTGCGCCCAATTGTACTGCTCGCGCGCCTGGTCGAGCTGGTTCGCGACGCTTTCGTTTGAGGGCGCCTCGCCTTCGAGCTTCGCGATCTCCGAACTCTGCCGTTCGAGCTCCTTGGCGCGCTCCTTTTGGGACTTCTGATACTTCTCGATGCCGGAGAGAACGCCGCGGCGCTGGCCGTTCACTTTGTCGAATAGCCCGGCGAACAGCAGCACCAGTTTTTCATCCCGCTTGTCCGCGGGCTGGGCGTCGGCGAACTTCTTGATGGCGTCTTCGCCCTGCTCGACGGGAACGCGCCGGCTCGCGAGCACCTCGATCAGATCGGAAACGTCCTTCTCCCTGAACCAGCCTTTGACGTCGTCGATGGCAGGGCCGTCCCACATCTGAGAAACCGACAGTTTCTCGACCTTGCGCTGAACGCATGGCCAATCGACCGTCATGTCGAGAGCGGGAACGGCATCCTGCTGGGCGTCGGGATTGGGGATGGCCGCATCGCCGGGGGGCGGGCCTCCTGCGTGCGCGGCAGGGGAGAGCAAAAGGCACGCGCCGATCAGCGCCGGCGCGAGCGTCCTGAAGGACGGAACGAGGAAAGCGGTTCTGGTCATTCTTCTTGTCTCGCTTATGGGTCCAGAGGTTCGCCGAATTCTGATTTGTGGCTCAGCCCGCGCCGCCGGGACCGCCACGTCGGGCAATCAGCCCTTTCGAAGGGTTATAAGCATAGACCGCCGCTCCTAGGAAGATCGCCGTGTAGCCGACGACGACATACAAATTCGTAAGATCGAGCGAGCCGTCTTCAACCCGCGGCCCGATCTGTCCATAGAGCGCGAAACGGATCAGCTCGACCGCGTAAGTGAACGGATTGAGGCGGCAGATCTCGAACAGCAGCGGGCTGCTTTCGCGGATTCGCCACAGCGGATAGAGGGCGGACGAAGCAAAGAACATCGGAAAGATCACGAAGTTCATGACGCCCGCGAAATTTTCGAGCTGCTTGATCACCGATGAGATGAAGAGCGACAGCGATCCCAGCATGAGCCCTGCGAGCAGTAGCGCCGGCAGCACGGTGAAGTAGTTCATGGATGGCGGCGAAAGCTGCCAGTAGTAGATCGCGCCGGCCAGCACCAGAAGCTCGAGCACGGCGGTGACGAGCATGGCCTTCTGGATCGTGGCTTCGGACATGAAGTCGAATGTCGCGTTCGCGATGAGCAGCAAGATCAGGGCTGCGGGCAACGCGAGCAGCGCCAGATGGGCGCTGTAAGGCATGTCCGCTTCCCAGAAATAGAAGATGGCGAGAAACACGTACGATTGGATAGCCGCGACGGCGACGCCGCCGATCAGCTTGGAAAGCAGCAGAAAGGAACGCGGGAAGGGGCTCACCAGCAGCGTCCGCATAGCGCCGGTCTCGCGGTCGTAGACCATCGACAGCGACGATTGCATCGCGTTGAACAGCAGGATCATGCCGAGCAGGCCGGGGACGACGTATACCTCGTAGAGAACGTAGGTCTCGTAGGGCGGAATGATCGAGACGCCGAGAACCTGCCGGAAACCGGCCGCGAAAATGAATAGCCAAACCAGCGGCCGCACCAGCGCCGAGAAGAAGCGCTCGCGCTGATGCAGGAAGCGAAGCACTTCACGCCAGACGATGCCGCGGAAACAAGCGAGGTAGCCAAGCGGTCCCAGCCTCCGGGCCGCATCCGCAATGGATTGCTTAGAGGGTGTAGCGCCGGATCGCACGATATCCACGTTCATGCGGCCTCCGCCGAAGATGAGGTGCCCGTCAGGATGCGGAACGCATCGCGGGCGTTTGCGGCTCCCGTGGTCGCAAGAATTCCGGAGAGTTGCCCCGAAAAGAGAACTTTTCCGCGGTGCAGCACGACGATGAGGTCGGTGTCCGCGATTTCGTCGATGAGATGCGTGGCCCATAGCACGCCGAGCCCTTGGCGTTGCACGAGCCCGCGTACGATCGAAATCACGCTTTCGCGTGAGCCGATATCGAGGCCGACCGTTGCCTCGTCGAGCAACAGAACGCCCGGTTGATGCATCAGCGAGCGCGCGATTTCCACGCGGCGCGCCTGTCCACCCGAAAGATTGCGCACCTTCTCGAGCGCCCGGTCCTCAAGCCCGACTATTGCCAGCGCTTCCGCTGCACGCCGTTTGGCTTCTCCGCGCCCGATGCCGTGCAGCGCCGCGTGATAGAGCAGGTTCTGTTGCAGTGTGAGGTCGGCATCGAGAGTTTTCGACTGGAACACCACGCCGAGCCGTTGCAGCGCCGCGCCGGGCTTCCGGCGCACGTCGTGGCCGAGAATGCGGATCTCGCCGGAGACGTTGTCATAAAGGCGCGTGATCAGCGAGAACAGCGTCGACTTGCCGGCGCCGTTGAGGCCGAGCAGCACCGCGAACGTGCCCTTCGGGACCGTCAGCGACACGTCGTCGAGAACCCGCTTGTCGCCGAACGAATGGCTGACGCCACTGACGACGAGCGCATCCGGTGTCGTGCCCGTCGCCTGGTTCGAGCTGCCGGCCTGGGCCGAGCTTTGTGTATGAGCGCGCGTCACGTGTTGCTGACTATCCCGGCTAGATTTTTCTCGTTGGGGCGTGCAGGACCGTTCGATGTCGCCTGGCTGGATCACAACCACATTCGGGCGATTGGAGTATCGCGCACTCGCCCTTGCCAGTCGACTTGAACTTGGTCGCTATCCTTTCCCGGACATTCGCCGAATGCTCCCGAGTCTTAGGGAGCCACGACGACGCCCCACGGATAACGCCCGACCTTGATCGATTTTGTCACCTTGAGAGAGGCGACATCGATCACCGACACGTCGTTCGAGGTACCATTGGTGGTGAACAGGAGCTTTTCGTCGGGAGTGAACCCGAGGTTCCAGACGCGCTGCCCGACGAGCAGATATTTCTCGACCTTGAGCGTTGCGGTATCGACCACCGCGATGCGGTTAGCCGGCCCGAGCGCGACGAACGCCTTCTTCGAATCCTTCGTGATGCGAACGCCCACGGGCTGGATCGCATCTTTCGTGATGCCCTGGATTTCGAAGTTGACCTTGCCGACGACCTTGCGCGTCGCCGCGTCGATCACGGTCACCGTTCCGCCGATCTCGGCCGAAACCCACACCTGCTTGCCGTCGGGGGTGAACTCGGCGACGCGCGGGCGGTTGTCGACAAGCACGTTGTCGAGGTTTTTGTAGGTATGCGCATCGATGAAATGCGCCATGTTGGTCGTCTCGGACGTATTGACGAGCACCTTGCCGTCCGGGCTCATGCCCATGCCCTCGGGCTCCACGCCGACCGGCACGTCGGTAATGATGGTGCCTTTGAAGATATCGACGATCGTGACGAGATTGTCGTCTTCGTTCGAGACGTAAAGCGGGTTGCCCGACGTATGCAGGATCGGCAATTCCGGATCGGGACCCGACGGAAGATCCTTTACGTATTCGAAGGTGCTGGTGTCGAACACCTGCATTTTGTGGTCGTCGCTCGCGCACACGATCACCCACTTGCCCTCGTTCGCGAGAATGATGCCGCGCGGGCGGTTTCCGGTCTTGATCGTATGCACCACCGCGAGCGTTTCGCTGTCGATGACCGAGATGGTGTTCTCCTTTTCGTTGGAGACGAACACCTTGTAAGCGAGCGCGTTGGAAGCGGTGAAGGCCAGCATTGAAGCGGCCAGCGCAAACACGAGACCTTGCCGATTTCTTGTCACGTCGAAGCTCCTTGGGGGTTCACACGCATTATTTGTTCTTGAAAGCGGTGCACTTGGTTTCGGGCTGGTCGACACCGAGCGTGTCGAGTTCGGTGAGCTGGTGCAGGAAGCCCTGTTGAGGCGACACCGTCACGTGGATCTTGGCGGTGGCGATCAAAATCGGCTGACGAAGCTGCCCGTTCCAGGACCGGTACGTCAGCTTCTGGCCCTTGAATGCCGCGAGCTCGAATTCGGGCGAGCGCATGTAGGCGATCAGCGTCTTGCCATCGCCGGTTTTCTTGCGCGTTGCCGCTTCGCCGACCGAACGCACCGCCATCCAGACATTGTAGTCGAGCGGACGCATGAGCCGCCCGGCGAGCCGCTTGAAGCGGTTCTGGAACTGCGTGCCGCCCCACAGCTCGACGGCGGGATGCCACGAGGTGGCGAACAGCCCGGAGGTGCCGATCACAGGTCGCGCCGTCCAGGTGCGATACGGGAAGTAGTCGCCGAAGAGCTCGCCTTCGTCTGCCACGACGACCACGTCGTGCTCCGGCGCACCCTGCATAAAGCCTGGAATTTGCTGCTGAATTTGCTCGAAGCCGCCATCGGATCTACGGCTGCCGGGATCGTAGTTGAAAACCCGCTCCTCGACGATCTTGTGTCCGAAGCGCTTGGCCGTGCGCCGGATAGCTTCGGCATAGGCTTTGTCTTCGGGCGCAGGGCCGATCACCAGCAGCCATTTCCGCCACTGCTTCCACGCCATGTATTGGCCAAGCGCGTCGGCAAGCATCGAGCGGGACGGCGCGGTGTGCTTGATGTTGACGCGACACTGTTCCTCGCGCAGCCCTTCATCCGGTGCGGACGCGTTGAAGAGCACGGCGTCCTTGTCCTTGATCGCATCGGAGATAGCAAGCAGCGTCGCTTCCGAAGCATCCACGACGACATAGGCGATGCCTTCGTCGACGCGCTTTTTGACCTCGGCGACGAGTTCCTGCGCCGTCGCACTTTGCACGGTGTCGAGAATGAACTCCTGCTTCAGGAACTGCCCGGTCGTGTTGTTGTCGGCAATCGCGAGCTTGGCACCGGCAACGCCGTCGTCGGGCGGCGGAATGTCGAGCAGAGACAGCGGAGGCAGGCGATCCTCGCGGATCTCTCGCGCCATCAGAATCCGGATTTTCAGTATATCGCCTTCCGCGGCGCTGTTGGCTGCGTCCGCAGCGGGGGCGGCGGCCGGGGCAGGCGGAGCGGCAGGTTGCTCAGCCGGCGCCGGAGCCTGCGCGTGCACTGCAACAGAGACCGCCGCGGAGGCCGCCAGCACGCCCACGAACGCGACAAGGAGGGCGAAACCCCTACGTACGGAGCGATGAGGACGACAAAAAACAGACCGGGCGAGCCGAAGCCCCGGCCCAGTAAAAACCATCATGCGTTGTCCTCCCGGCGGACATTCCGGCAATGCCGAATTGCCGGGTATATTGTAACATCTTCCCAGGGAACATCGCATCGTATTGCCAATTGTCAAGTTCACGAGCTTGGCGCCTCTCGCTTTTGTTACAGCGCGTGAACGTCGCCCTGCGGACATTGCACTTGCAAATCCGTAGCCACCGAACGCACGTTATAGTGTAAGCACACAGTGCTATTTTCAGGACGGTAAGGTGCAATGACACGAGCGCGCGCGCAGGCTTGGCTGGCGGCATTCATGACGGCGACAGCGGCTCTCTCGGGCGCCGCATCGGCGGGGCAGAAATTGGCAATCTTCCCGATCGATATGTCGTTTCCGCGCTCCGAGGACGATTTTTTCCCGGGCACCCGCGGGCCCAGCCCCGACGAGCAGCGCCGCCTGTCTATGGCGCAGGACGAGCTGCGCAAGCTGCTCTCCGCCAATGGTCGCTACGAGCTTGTGGACCTCACCCCGCTCGCCGCTGAAATCACAGCGGCTCAGCCGATCTACAACTGTAACGGTTGTGAGGTTCCGATCGCCGAGAAGGCCAAGGCCGATCTCCTGATGACGAGCAACATCGACAAGATTTCCGAAACGCATCTGAGTTTGACGGTCGCCATTGTCGATGTCGCTGCGAGCAAGCTCGTCCGCAACGCCAGCGTGCTCATACAGGGCAACACCGACGAAGCTTGGCTACACGGCGTGCGTTGGTTGGCGAGAAATCGCCTGCTTGCGGAAGGAAAGCCCCAATGATCGATCGCCGCCGGCTATTGGCGTGCACGGGGCTTGCCCTCGCTGCGGCCGCGGCGCCTTGGCCGCTGAGAGCCGCGGCACCTCCCTTGCGGCTCGCGTCGGTCAAGTACGGAACGCTATCGTGGGTGATCGCCACCATCCGCGCGCTCGAGCTCGACAAGAAAGCGGGGCTCGAAATCGAGGTGATCGACGTCGCCTCCAATCAGGCCGGCCCCGTAGCGCTTCTCGCGAGCGGCGCCGACGTGATCGTCTCCGATTGGACCTGGGCGATGCGCCAGCGTGCGCTCGGCGAGAAGCTCAAGTTCGCGCCCTATTCTTCGGCACTCGGTGCCGTCGTCGTGCCTGAGAAAAGTGGCATCACGGCCATCAGCGGCCTTGAAGGCAAGGCGCTGGGTGTAGCCGGCTCCGCGATCGACAAAAGCTGGCTGTTGCTGCGCGCCTATTCCAAGAAGGTTTTGGGCCGCGACATGGCCCAGTACGCGCGCCCATCGTTCGGAGCCGCACCGCTGCTGGCTGAAGAAATGCGGTCCGGCCGCATCGATGCGGTCTTGAACTTCTGGACCTACGCCGCGCGCCTGACGGGCAGCGGCTTCAAGGAGATCCTGACCATCGACACGGTGATGAAGGACCTCGGCATCGATCCCGTGCCTGCGCTCGTCGGTTTCATCTGGAAGGAAGACTACGAGGCGGTCCACGCCGGAGAAATCACGAAGTTGCTCGGCATCGTGCAGGAAGCCAATGCCGTGCTTGCCGTCGACGACGGTGCGTGGGAGCGTCTTCGTCCGCTTGTGAAGCCGGAAACCGACGGAGAGTTCCGCGCGATTATCGCCTCTTATCGCGCCGGCATCCCGAAGCCGTGGGGGGCCGCCGAGGTCAAATCGGCTGAGAAGCTCATGCAGGTTCTCGTCGAAGCCGGTGACGCGGAATTGATGGGGCACGGCACCGAATTCGATCCTAAGCTGTTCCATCATGCAGCGACTTAACACCGCCCCGCGCGCCCGCTCCGACCAGCCTTTGTCCGTGCGTCTCGCATGGGCGATCGGCTCCATCCTGGGATTCCTGCTGTTCTGGGAAGTGCTCGCACTTCTCTTGCAGCATCGTCACTTTCCCCCGCCGACGGTCGTGTTTGCGGCAATGATGCGCGAGTTCGCGAGCGGCGAGCTCACCTTTCATATCGCCATGACCCTTTATCGCGTGGTCATCGCCTTCGTGGTCGCGATGCTGATCGGATCGAGCATCGGCATCCTTCTCGGGCGCAACGCACGCGCCGACAATTTCTTCGACACCTGGCTCATTCTGTTTCTGAACTTGCCCGCGCTCGTCGTCATCATCCTTTGCTACGTCTGGTTTGGCCGCACGGAAGTCGCCGCCATCACCGCCGTGGCCGTGAACAAGATCCCGAACGTCGCCGTGACGGTACGCGAAGGCGCGCGCAGCTTGTCGCGTGATCTCGCCGAAATGGCCCACATGTATCGGTTCGGATGGTGGAAGACGCTGCGGCACGTGACGCTGCCTCAGCTGGCGCCGTTCTTCCTCGCATCCGCCCGCACCGGCCTGTCGCTGGTCTGGAAGATCGTTCTCGTCGTCGAGCTGCTCGGACGTTCCGATGGCGTAGGCTTCCAACTCGGCACTTATTTCCAGATGTTCGACGTCTCCATGATCCTTGCTTACGCTCTGGCGTTCATCGTGATCGTCCAGCTCATCGAGTTCGGCATCCTCCAGCCGATCGCGGCGCGCGTTAACAGGTGGCGCCGATGAGCGACGTCACGAGCCGTCCGTTGAAAATCCGTGTCGCGCGGAAAAGCTATCCTGCGGTTGCAGGACGCGACGAGCAGGTCGTTCTGAAGGACATCTCGATCGATATCGAGCCGCGCTCTTTCGTGGTGCTGACCGGCCCGTCCGGTAGCGGCAAGTCGACTCTCTTGAACATTGTCGCTGGGCTTGATCAGGATTACGAAGGCGAGGTCGATCTCGGCGGGCCTGATGTAAACATCGGCTACATCTTCCAGTCGCCGCGTCTGTTGCCGTGGCGAACGGTGGGCGAGAACATCGCGCTCGCACTGCCGGATGGCGATTCACGTCATGACCGCATCGAGGAGATGCTGCGTCATGTCGGCCTGGATGGTTTTTCGTCGCAGTATCCCGAGCGTCTGTCCCTCGGCATGCAGCGCCGGGCGGCGCTCGCGCGCGGCTTCATTACCGAGCCGGATGTACTGCTGATGGACGAGCCGTTCGTTTCCTTGGACGATCCGACTGCCCAGGGCCTGCGCGAGCTCTTGATCGGGCTCTGGAACCGCCGTCCGACCACGGTGATTTTCATCACCCACGACCGCACCGAGGCGGTGATGCTGGGCACGCGTATCTTGCGTCTCTCGGGCGCAAATGCAACTATCGTCCAAGAAGAGACCGTGCGCCTCTCCCCGTCCGAACGGACCGATCGGGACAAGGTGCGGGCCGAGCAGAATCGCATTTTTGAAGGGACGTAAGGTCCCGCCGGACTGAATCCCTGAGCACGTGAGCCCCCGCAATGCAGGCGACGACATAATGACGACGAAGCGTCCGCGCGTCCGCCTTCTTGCCAGCGTGACGTCCGAGGCGGAAGCGCGCCTTGCCGCTGCGCACGGTGCCGACATCATCGATTGCAAAGAGCCCTCGGCCGGCGCGCTCGGCGCGCTCCCGCACGACGTCGTCGCGGCGATCCGACGTGCGGTACCGGGCCATATTCCGGTGAGCGCGACGATAGGGGATCTGCCGTCCGACCCGGAGCTGATAGGTCGCGCGGCGCGCGCCATGGCGAAGACCGGCTGCGACATCGTCAAGATCGGTTTCTTTCCCGGCGGGGATGCGCGGGCGACTGTGCGCCACCTCGGCGCGGGGCTTGCGCAAGAGACGCAGCTGGTTGCGGTTCTTCTCGCCGATGCGCCGTTCGATCGCGGTCTCGTGCCGGCGCTGGCGGAAGCGCGTTTCGCCGGCGTGATGCTCGATACCGCCGCGAAGGATGGCCGCACGCTGCTCGATCATCGTCGCCCCGCCGAGCTTGCCCAATTCGTGGCCGAAGCACAGGCGCTGGGCCTCATGACGGGATTGGCGGGATCGCTTCGCCTGGAGCAGATCCCACAGTTGTTGACGCTCGCGCCCGACGTGCTCGGTTTCCGTGGCGCGCTGTGCCGCGCGCGAGACCGCCGCCAGGCACTCGACGCCGCCGCGTTTGCCGCCGTGCGCCGCGCCATCCCGATCACACCCACACCCGCCGGTTCCGACACCGGCCTCGAGTTGGAAGTCACGCCGTGAGCACGCAACATAAAGTGAGCATCAAGGAAACGGTCCGCGTCGCGGAAACGCCCGCAACCGCCAAAGCACCCGAAACCCTGGGTCGCGACTGCATCTTCCTCAAGGATTGGGTGATCGACTGCAACATCGGCGTCTACGCCGAGGAAAAAGGCGTCACGCAAAAAGTGCGCCTCACCGTCGATGCGTATCTTTCCGCCGATGTCCGCGCCGGAAACGACGACATGGATACCGTGCCGTCCTACACCGACATCATCGATGCGGTGAACGACATCACCGCCGCAGGCCACATCAACCTGATCGAGACCTTCGCCGAGAGCATCGCCGAGCGCTGCCTCAAGGATCGCCGTCTCTCCGCCATGCGCATTCGCATCGAGAAGCTCGAGCGCGGGCCGGTGCGCGGCGTCGAGATCTTCCGAACGCGGGTGGAGAAGACGTGACGCCGGTCGTCCTCAAGCTTGGGGGCAGTCTGGCTGAAAGCGGCAGGCTTCGCGCGATGCTCGCAATCGTACGCAGGGCACGGCGTTCGGTTGTCATCGTGCCCGGTGGCGGGCCGTTCGCCGACGCGGTGAGAGAAACGCAGACCCTGCTTCGCTTCTCCGACGAGGCGGCCCACCAAATGGCGCTGCTTGCCATGCACCAGATGGCCGAAGCCATGATCGCGATCGAGCCGCGCTTCGTCGCCGCCGAGACGTTGATCGGTATCGAGCGGGCGTGGCGCATGCGGCGCGTCCCGATCTGGCTTCCGGCCAAGCTCTGCGCAGGCGACCGCCGCATTCCCCGCAACTGGACAATCACCTCCGACGGGCTCGCTGCTCGCTTAGCCGAGCGGCTTGCCGATGTGGAGCTTGTGCTCGTCAAATCCCGCACCGTGAGGCGCACCGCTGCGGCCAAGACCCTCGCGCGGCAAGGCGTCGTCGATCCGGTGTTTCCGGTCATCGTCGAACGCGCGGATCTTGCCTGGCGCGTTCTGGGACCGGGTGAAGAGAAAACCCTTTCGGAGCTGTTGGATGTAGCTCCCCTCCGGCAGGCGCCGCGCGCACCCGCCATGCGCCGGCGTGGCACGAGGTCGACGCAACGCAGCGCCCGTGGTAGGGGCATCGCCGGCAAGGTGAGGTAACGGCCGAGCGCCGCTTCGCTCGCAGGATCACAGGAGAGAGCATGCCACGTATCGTCGAGACCATTGTCACGACGACGGATGCAGCCGGCACGCCGCACATCGCTCCGCTCGGCTTGATCGAGGACAGCGACGGCTGGATCATCGCGCCGTTCAAGCCGTCGCGCACGCACGATAATCTTGTCGCCAATCCATGCGCGGTCGCGAGCCATACCGGCGACGTGCGTGTGTTCGCAGGCTGCATCACCGGCCGTAGGGACTGGCCGACGATCCCCGCTGATGTCGTCAAGGGCGTTCGATTGAGGGATGCGGTCTCGCACTGGGAGCTCGCCGTGGAGCGGGTCACGGAAGATGCACAGCGCCCGCGCTTTCATTGCAAGATCGTGCACACCGCGAGCCACGCGGTCTGGAGCGGCTACAACCGGGCCGAAGCCGCGGTGCTCGAGCTTGCGGTGCTGTCGACGCGCCTTTCGATGCTGCCGCCGGAAAAGATCGACGCCGAGCTCAAATATCTCGAGATTGCGATTTCCAAGACCGCAGGCCCGCGCGAGACAGAGGCGTGGGGCTGGCTGATGGAGCGCATCGACGCCTACCGCCGCGGCGATCTGGATGCCGCGCGCAAGAAGTAGTGATGTTGGCTGGTTAGCAAGCGCCGGCCGGCATCTGCAGGCCGGCGGCTTTCTGGCGGGCACGATAGCGGGCCAGGTAGAAGGTTGCCAGCCCGACGGCCAGGATGATGAGCCCGCCGGGCATGACAATGGCTGCAAGAATGGTGAGCGTTGTTTTCATGGCCTCTCCCCGTTGAGGCGTGTTGTTCTGGTTATGAGGAGAGTCTAGCAGCAAGGCATTAGAGGTCGCTTCAGAACGCCGCAGATATCAGATGAAATCTGTTAACACTTTTGAAAGGTCCCGCGTGGCAGCCCGCCGACCTTTTTAGGCCAGCTCCGAAGCCAAAAGGTGCGCCACGGAAACGGCAGGCGCGCACGCCGTGGCCCAGGCTTCACACGCCGGATCGGAATTGGTCAGCGTTCCGAAACGCACGCAGGTCCGATCCAGGCGCCGTGCAACTTCACCGACGTCCCCCGCGCCGATCCCGGCGGCAATCACCGGAGCATCCTTGGGCAGGCCATGCGCCGAAAGCACGCGCGCCGCGCCGTCCTGGATCGAGCGGATCTGTAGCTCGCGGATATGCGCGGCCGCCGCCCGCCAATCCTCCAATGTGCCATCGTGGCTATCACGTCCCAGCATGCGCCCGAACCGTGCCAGGCTCTCCGCGAGCGTCTTGCCCTTGCCGTCCGCCGTCGCATGCAGATCGATGCCGTCGAGGTTGGCGCCGAGGATGCGGCGTACGTCGGCCATCGTCGCGAGATATTCGCGCGCAAGACCCACCCAGCGTCCTTGGAACGGCGCCTGCGATGCGACACCCATCACTGCCGTCCGCGTAAAGCCGGTATAGACGAGCTCGTCCGTTGTTTGCCGCTCCGCGTCCGTGACGCCGCGCGGTGACGGCACACCCGATTTGACCGGAATGATGTCCGCGGTGGTCGATCCGAAGTCGATCAGCAGCGCGTCCTGAAACGTCCGCCCGACGAGCGTCGCGGTTGCGAGAAAATTGGTGGAGCCGACATCTGCGTGATGCGCCCGCGCGGTGTCGGCCGTTCCGAACCCGCGTGGCCCCATCCAGAACCACGCCTTGTCGTGAAGCTCTTCGGACAGGCGCGCAACGAGCGTCGCGACGCCCGTCTCCCTGTCGGCAAAGAGATCCGACAATTCGCCCGTCATGGTGATGGCGACGCGCTCTGCGCCGGCGAGCAGCGGGCGAGCCTCGGCCAGCGCCGTATCGAGCTTGTCGAGCCCTTGCCAGAGGGGGCACGCGATCTGGCGCACGGCGATGGTGCGCTGCGCTTCCACCAGCGCAATCTTGAGGTGCGCGCCGCCGACGTCGAGTCCCGCAACTACGGTCATGGATAAGATCGCTCGTTCTTGCGGCAAGGCGCGTGGAGGAGGGTGGAAAGCCCGGCCGATGTTTCTTCGCCGATTGTGTTACATCACGCGCGAGGAGATGTAAGCACCATGCAGGTCATTCCGGTTATCGACGTGCGCGGCGGGGTTACGGTGGCCGCGAGCCGCGGGGATCGCGCGAACTATCGTACCCTGGAAAGCCCGCTCGCCGCGAGTGCCGACCCCGTCGCCGTGGCCAAGGGCCTGTGGTCGCTGTTCCCGTTCCAGAGGCTTTATGTTGCGGATCTCGAAGGCATCGAGGGCCGCGGGGCCGATTTCGCGATGCAGGAGCGGCTTTGCAAGGGCTGGCCCGGATCGGAGGTCTGGATCGACGATGGCTTGATGCAGGCACCAGGAGCTGGAGAACACCTGCTTAGAAGGCAGGTGCTCGGGTCCGAGTCGTTCTCATCGTTGGAAGACTATGCGCGCACGCGCCAGCTCGCAGGCGCCGCTGCCCCGCTATCGCTCGACTTCCGCGGCGATGATTTCATCGGCCCGGCCGAGCTGCTCGCGGACGCCGCCTTCTGGCCGCATCGTGTGATCGTCATGACGCTCGCGCGCGTGGGAAGCGGCGAGGGGCCGGATCTCGCACGCCTCGAATCCATTGTCGCCCATGCGGGCGCCCGCGAGGTCTATGCAGCGGGCGGCGTGCGCAATGGCGATGATCTGAAGGCGCTCGCCGGCATCGGCGTTGCCGGCGCGCTCATCGCAACCGCGCTCCATGCCGGAAAAATCACGCGTCGCGATATCGAGGCGATCGCACTCTGACTTGCGGTCCGGCGATCGGACGATCGGCAAAAGAAAAAGCCTGATTGCTTTCGCAACCAGGCTCTGAAGTTTTAGTCCACTTGCGAGTGGATCGTGAAGGTCCACCTGCTCGTGTCAGCCGTTCCAACGGCCGGAGAGTAGTCTTCCCAATCGCTGCAGCAGACCCCCCTTCAAAGGAGGGGCATCATTTTCCTGCTGTGGACGGTTTCCGCTTCAAGTCTTCGCACCGAACGGATGCGAGACCGAGTTGCGCTGAGCGGTGGCTTCAGCAGCCGTCGGCTTGCCGGCAACAGCGCGGGCAATCGACTCCTTAACAGCGCGGTAGTTGTAGTCCTGGATCTTCGCGTCGTCGGCAGCTTCCCAGTGGATGAACACGCCGACGAGGATGTAGATGTCGTCAGCTTCGTTAGCCGGGATCACGCCTTCAGCGACCGAGTCCTGAACGGCCTTTGCAACGCCGTACTGAGCGGGTCCGAACATCTGAACGGCCTGGCGGGCGTCCTTGATGGTGACCTTGTTGAACATGATCGTGTTCGGCTTGCAGGGCAGGTTCGGAGCGATCACGGCGAGGAGCGTCGTGAAGCCGTCCTTGTTGTTGGCGAGCGCGTTGACGAACGCGGTCTCGGCGGCGCTGCCGCGCGGTCCGATCACGAGATCGATGTGTGCCACTTCGTTGCCGTCGCCGACGAGCGACTCGCCGACCAGTACGCGGTTAATCTTGGCCATTAGGGGGTTCCCTTCCTTCAATAAGAACAAAAACAACGCGCCCGAGCGTCCATTCAAGTGACGTTCGCTTTGGAGCGTCTGCTCGGGGTGCGAAGGCTGCAGTAGAAAGCTATCCCAGTTACGGCGAACGGTGATTGGGGTCACCGGTCCGGTTGGCCAGATAGCGGCACGCTTCGCGAGCCGCCCCTTAATAGCCCTAGGATTATGGCTTCGACAAGGGGCTAACGGGGGGCTGGGAGCTGCTGTTGGTCGCACTTTGACGAAGGAGTTGATCGGCGAACAGAGTAGCGACAACGAAGTCGGCGGTGGTGCCAGGGTTTAGCCCGCGGGCTTTTAGGCTCCTATCCAGCGCGAGAAGGTCGTCCCAGGTCTCCTTCCGGGGCGCAGGACGCCACAGTTCGATACAATTTTGCGCTTCTCGTTGTACCGTCTCCGCGGCTTCTCCCCCATGTTTGCGAGCGATATGGCTATCTGGAAACGCAGCGAGAAAGCTCATGTGCAGTGCAGTAATAGCCATGCTTTCGTTTTCGGCACTGCGGCGAGCTGCATAAAGCACGGGCAGGCCATGCGCGAAGATGTCGTCGAATGCCGAGATGTAGGCGCGCGCGATTCTGTCTCTGCCGGCCGCCAGCGCCATGGCTTCCTTGAGCGTCATGCTTGGCGGACCGTTAACGTCGCCCGTATCGGTGCGGCCGAGTCCCGCCGGATTGGCGATGACGATGGCTTGGAAAGCCTGATCGGCATCAGCCAGATCGAGCGTATCGAGCACGCGCGAAAGGCGATCTCTGAGATCTTGCGGCCCCTCGCGCAAGCCGGCAGCGGCCGCCAGAGGCACGCAAAGCAGGATGATTCCGAGATTGGTGTTGAGCCCGGTTGCAGCCACGCTCGCACCGACCGCGCCGAGAATACGTGCGCCGACTCCGCGCGTCGTATCGGACAACAAAGGCGCGGCAGCAGCGGCTGCGCGCTCGAAATGCTCCGTATCCATCCCGTGCCCGGCGCCATGAATATGCACGTTGCCGGGTTTGAGCGCGGTAAGCTCGGCATGGCAGGCGACGAGAAAGCCCGCCTCGATGGTGGAACGGGGCAACGGAAACCCCATCACACCGGCGCCTTTATGACAGTTGCAAGAAAATCGGCGGCGAGTGTGTCGGCGATATCGGCGGAGCTGACGCTCTGCAGACCTTTCCAGGCCGGGTTCGAATTGATCTCGAGCAGCATGAGCTTGCCGCTCTGGTCGCGGATCAGATCGACGCCTGCGTAATCAGCGCCGATGGCTACGACCGCGCCCAGGGCAAGCGCGCTCATTTCCGCACATGGGTCGTGGGCGATTGGCTCGGCGCCTTGATGCACGTTGGTGATCCACGTTTTGCCGCGACGCACCATCGACGAGAGAATGCGTCCCTGCGAAACAAACACGCGCCAGTCCTCAAACTGGGTTGCGTCGGCTCGGCGGAGATAGTGCTGCATATAATAGACGTCGCCCACGTCTTCCGGTGGTGGCAACTCCTCTGGTCCCTCGGCGCGGCGCACGCCGTTGCCCTGGCTGCCGAACAGAGGCTTCAGGACGAAGGGACGCGGATCGGACGCGAGATGGGCATGTGCCCGCGCCCGCGTCTCGACGACACGTGTCGGGGGCGTCGGCAGGCCCGCCTTCTGAAACAGAAACGTGGCCGTCGATTTGTCGACGCATCGCTCGATGGCCCGCGCGTCGTTCCACACGCGCACCCCGCTTTCGCGCAGCGCATGCAGGATGCCGAGCCGGAAGGTGATCTGCTCGAGCGTTCCGGTCGAGACGGAGCGCACGAACGCGCCGTCCGGCAGCATGCCATTGAAGCCCGGAATATCGAGGCCGCTTGCGCACGAGGTGTCGAACGCGCACGAACTGAGCGTCGTCGTGACGACATGCGCGCCGCGCGATTCCATCGCGCGCTTGAGGCGCCGCGCATGCCAGTCCCCCGAGCCATCCTCGACGAACAGCGCGATGCGCGGCCCCGATGGCGCCGCGTCATGAAGATCCGTCGACGAGACAGGCCTGTTCATGAGCGATGTTTCTCTTCTCTCCCGCAAACGGGAGAAAAAAGCTCCCTACTTGAAGCTCGCGTCGACGATATCCGGCGCAAGCTGTCCGGCATGGAACGACGAACCCGTGTCGAGGTTTGAAACCGTCACCACGGCCGGGCTGAACAGCGACGCGTCGATCTTGTAGAAGTCGCCGTTGACGCTCGCGAAGATTTCCGCGAACGGCGCGCCGTAGATCGAGCAGGTGTTCGAGGGCAGCTTCTCGGCGAGATCCTTCGCGGCGTCGTCCGAGCCGCGCACGAACAGCTGGATACGCCCGCCGTAGATGATGGCGTCGTTGGTGCGCCCCATCGCCTTGACGAAATCGGGGATCGGCGGCGCGATCGGCGCCACGCCGTAGCCGTCGACGATATTGTTCAGATCGAAGTGCAGCGAATGCGCCTTGTGCAGCGCAACTTCGAGCACGCGAGCCGCGATCTGCACGGTCCCGGCGAGGCTTCCCGTCGGGGCGTAGAGCACAGTGAGATCGGCCGGCTTGATGCCGCAAGCCGTGGCGACTTTGGTTGCGACTGCAGGCGGCGGCGTGTTGTCGCCTTCGATGACGAGCGCGCCCTTGTTGTGCTGATCGGCGTAGCCGAGCTCCTTGTACAGTTCTTCGACGCGCGAAAGAGCGCGGGCCGGGCCGGAGCCGAGCGCGAAGAAGCCGCTGTCGTCGGTGATTGTCCAGCCGGCGTACTGGCTGCCGAGGCAGGCGACGACGGGATTGGACGAATGCACGATGACGCCGAGCGGCCAGCGCTCGAGGCCGGACGACGATGTCAGCGTGACGGTGCCGAGGCCGCCCATGCAGATCTCGCCGAGGCGACGGCCGGCTTCGAGCCCGCCCGGAACCTTCGAACCGAGATCGATGCAACGCTCACCGGCCTCGCCGGTAGTGACCGAGCAGCGAAGCGCTTGTGCGTTCGCGGCCAGTGCGTCGACAAGAATGCCCGCGCGCGCGTTGACGCTCGGCGAGAAGCCCGGAGTGCTGCTCATTGGAGAGCTCCTTTTTCGTTTGAATGGTCATACAGCAAAATTTCGAGAGCCCCCAAGCGCTGAACGCAGGCGGCTTGAACCTCGTCGACGGAAAGGCCTTCGGCGATAACGGTCGCGAGCGGCTGGCCAGCGCCGATGGTGCTGGCGGCACGCGGACGATCGGCGGCCCAATCCGGCCATTGGATGGCTGGAACCGAAAGAGCGCCGCGGTCGGCATAGAGAAACGCCGCGGCGCGCGCCACGGGCGGATGCCAGTCGGACGCGAGAAGCGAAGCCGGATCGCCGCCGCGCGAGGCTTCGACATGCGCCTTGAACAAAGTGCCAGACGCGTCGTCGAACACGTCGAGCGTCGCACCCGGGCGTGGGTTGACCTCCAGCAGCAACGGCTCGCCGTCCTGGACGAGATAATCGAATGACACGATCCCGCGGAGAGAAAGCGCTTCCGAAACCGCAAGCGACATCTCGATCAGACGTGCTTCGAGATCTTCGTCGAGCGGCAGCGAGCCCGACGCGCCACCGTAGCGGAACGGGCGGCGTGGAAGCGGGTTCGTCCACTGGCGGCTGGCGGCGAAAGCCGCGCTTTGCTCCGAGACGAGACCCATCAATGAAATGCTGTCCCCGGCAGCGCAGCGCTGGAAATAGCGGCGCGGATCGGGACGCGGCGTCGTCGGGCAGTTGTGAATGTGCAGCCCGCCGCTTCCGCCGATGCGCTTCATCAGCCAGCCTTCGCTCTGCTCCGGCGCATCGAGACGCGTCTCGGGATGGGGAACGCCAAGATCGTCGAGCACCTGAAAGAACTGCCGCGGGTCTTTCGTGCGCCGGATCGTCTCCGCATCGTTGCCGATGAGCCGGAAGCGATCGGCGAGCTTGGCGACCAGGCGCGGATTGCATTCGAAGCCCGCGCCGAGCACGAGCCCGATCGGCGGCGAGGGCGCGTCGGCAACGAGGCTTTCGAGGGCGGCGATCAACGGGCGCGCGGTGAAGCCAACTTGCACGCGGGCAGGCAGGCATCGCGCGGCATGGGCCAGCGCGATGGTGTCGTCATCGCCGAAGCAGTCGACGACGAGAGGGTTGTAGCCGGCTCGCCGCGCGGACGCTGCGAGCGCCCGCGCGGAAAAAGCCGCGATAAGGACCGTCTCCCCGGTCAAGCAACGAGCTGGCGGGCCAGCGTGAAGGCGTGACGGAAGTCGAGCGACAACGGCTCCTTGGAACCGATCATCTGCTTGAAGAGGCCGGATTCGGTTTTGTACTTGATGTCGCCGATCGCGAGCGGACCGACGCCGAGCACGTTGCTGTCCGGCAGCGGCGTGCCGTCCATGAACAGGTCCATGCCTTCGACGCCCGCCGGCGGAACGGCGTTGACGTCGGCGACGACCAACAGCTTGTTGGCGCTGGCCAGATGCTGCTTGGAAAGAACCTGCACGCCGGCTGCGGCGGCAGCGAAGATCACTTCGGCGTTGGCGATGATCTCGGCCTTCTGAGCATCGGTTTCGCCGGCGACGGCCTGGAGGTCGACGCCGAACCGCTCCTTGGAGACCTGGGCGGACTTGACCACGCGATCGAGGCCGCGATGGGCGACGAGCTGAACGTCAGCGCCTTCGAGCGCCGCGATGATCGAGGAGGCGAAGCCGACAACGCCGGTCGCACCGAACACGGCAACCTTGGTTCCCTTCCAGTCGCGGCCGAACTTGAACTTGAGCGCGCGCTCGACGCAGGCAACCATCGCGGCTGCGGTCGTGAACGAGCCGGCCGGATCGGCGAGCACCGAGAGCTGGAACGGCGGCACCAGAGCCTTGCGTGCGGCTTCGAGGAAATCGAGCGCCAGGATCGCATCCTTGCCGCCGACGAACACGCCCGTGTTCGCGCCGTACTCCGGCGGGCGCGAGAAGATCGCGTCCTGCACCAGTCCCGTCACTTCTTCCTGGGTCACATTGATGTAGGGAACGATGACCTTGTATCCAGCATCCGCGGCCATGTTCACGTCGAACGGGCTCATATGCTTCTGCGGCGAAAGCATGTGCAGGATGGGGGTGGCGTCGCTCATTAAGTCTTCTCCCGTTCACGTAAGGCGTTGCCGCTCTCGTCTTGAAATGGCGACGAGCAGCTCATCGGTCGGCCGCGATCGTTGCGCCGGCATTGCGCCCACGAACCACCGCGATTTCAAGGCCCATCGCTTTAGCGTCTCCGACTAAAGAATGATAGAGGCGGTCTGCCACATCTGGCGAGGGCACGAAACCGAAGCCGGTCGGCCCCCAAGAGGTCTGCCCGATGCCGGTTGCGCCGAGCTCGGCGGCTCGCTTCAGAAGCGCACCCACCGCGGGCGACGTCCACGGGCTGCCATCTTGCGCTGCAGCAAAATGGCCTCCAACGATGCGCTGGATTTCGGTTAACGCCGCCCCGAACGTGTCGATGTCGACTTCCTTGAGGCCGGGCACCAGCTGCATCAGCACGAGCCGGCACAGCCGATCCGCAAGCGCTTCGGGAAACGGGGGAAGAGCCGCGAAGGCTCTGGTTTCGCGATCGCCGTGTGCCCCTTGGGCGCGCGTATCGAGCACCAGCAGCACCCGCCACGCGTCCGGAAACGGCATTTGAATCAAGACCGGCGGGGGCTGGTCGAGCTTGCCGCGTCCGCCATCGACGATGAAGCCGCCGCCGTCGAAAGCGGCCATGCCGATCGCCGATCGCGCGCCCCGTCCTGCGAGGTCGCCGATCTGGCGCGGCGTCAGCTCACCCCCTTCGAGGCGCATGAGGGCGAGGCCGATTGCAAGGGCCAGCTGCGTGCCGGAGCCGAGGCCGGCGTGCGCCGGAATCGCCTGTTTGATTTCAATTCGGTAGTGACCCTTGAGCTTGAGAGCCTCGACGCAGCGAGCAAGCACGGTCAACGCGCGATCCTGCTCCGGCCCCGACGCCGAGGACGTGCTTGCGCGCTCGATGAAGATATCCGTGCTGGGCTGCTCGAGCGCGAGCCCGATGGAGCCGTAGCGACGGCCGAGACCGCCATTGAGATCGAGGAAGCCCAGATGAAGGCGCGCGGGCGCCGAGACGCTGCAGCCTCTGACCGGGTTGGTATCGTGCATCGCGGAGCGCTTCCTTGGAGGGGGACGTTCGCCGAGCCTAGAGCGCGATCGCAGTTCAGAAATATCCGCGCGCTAGGTCGGAGCGAGCTTTAACGCCTGATCGCCCGAGATGCGAGTGCCATCGCGCCATGGGCTGCTAGCTGAGGCTGCATTGCGCGCCGTTTCTGCGTGCGTCTCGAGACTTCCGTTAACGATGAGAGGGCCGGAACCGTTTCCGGCCAGCCCTGACCAACGCGGCCAGCGCGGCGCCCAGCTTGCCGTTGAAAATGCAATCAAATCGAAGCCTAGCTTGGATATCAAACCCGATTCCTCAGGAGCGGAATAGGTTCTGGACCGCCACCTCGCCAGCTTCTATCACTCTCGCGAGCCCGCGCCGATTTCCGACGAGAAGCACGGCGAAACAAGGGCCTACGATGTGACACGGGACCGGTCTCAGCGTATTTTTCCACGATAGGATTGAGGAGAGAGCAACATGAGCACCCCCCGTGAAAAGACACTGACCGAGGCCGAGGTCACCAAGTGGTTGTCCGAAAATCTACCTCATTGGCGCCTTGAGGACGGCTGGATCCGCCGCACATACAAAACCACCAGCTGGAAGGGCACGTTGATGGTGATCAACACCGTCGGACATTTGGCCGAGGCCGCCTGGCATCACCCCGATATCACGGCGTCCTATGCCTGGGTCGAGGTGCGCCTGGTCACCCATTCCGCAAAGGGCATCACCGAAAAGGATCTGACGCTCGCCAAGAAGATCGAGGAGGTCGTTCACTGGCAGCCCGGCAAGGATGGCGTCCTCGAAGGTACGCCCGCCGGAGATCTGCGCTTCTCGTATATCAAATACGATTGATCGAACGTACGGCACGCATCCGGAAAGCGAACGCATCATGACGCAAGCGGCGGCCCGCGCGCGCACGGGGTACGATGCCATGATCGGCCTCGGATCGAATGTCGGCGACAAAGCAGCCAACATTCGTCAGGCCATCGGCTTGCTGACCGAAGCCGGTGATATTCGCGTCGTGCGTGCCTCCCGTCTTTATCGGACCGCGCCTTGGGGCGTGACCGATCAGGACTGGTTCGTAAACGCCTGCATCGCCGTGGTCACGGATCTGTCTCCGGAAGCGCTGTTGGCACGCTGCCTCGGCGTCGAGCAGGAGATGAAGCGTGTGCGCGAAACGCGCTGGGGTCCGCGGATCATCGATGTCGACGTGCTGACTTATCGACATGAGACGCGCGATACTCCGGAGCTGATCCTCCCGCATCCGCGCGTCGTCGAGCGCGCGTTCGTGCTGGTGCCGCTGATCGAGATCGCGCCCGATCTCGAGATCGCGGGGCACCCGCTGGCGCATTGGCTTTCGCGCCTGGACGCGAGCGACGTGGTGCCCTTTGAAGAAACGAGGGCATGATCGCGATCAATGAAATCGATTGTGCTTCGCATAAAAAGAACGCCGCGGATGTTGTCATCCGCGGCGTTCGAAATGAGTAAAGCTTGGAGTGCTTACTCCTTGCACGTCGACTTGATGTAAGCCAGCAGGTTCACGCGGTCTTCTTCGTTCTTGATACCGGCCGGGAAGATCATCTTGTTGCCCTTGATGACGGCATCGTCCTTCTCCATCCAGTGGAGCAGGTTCTCGTCCGTCCAGGTGATGCCCGAGTTCTTCACAGCGTCAGAATAGGCAAAACCTTCGTGATGGCCAGCTGCCTTGCCGGCAACGCACTGGAGCGACGGGCCAAGACCGTTCTTGGCTTCAGCGCCGATCTGGTGACAAGCCGCGCACTTCTTGAAAACACCAGCACCAGCTTCAACGTCCTGTGCGGACGCAGCAAAAGGCGCAGCCACCAGCGCGGCGGCCACAACAACCCACTTGAGCATCTTCCGATTCCTCCGAAAACGTATCCTACCTAGGCTTGTCAGACGGCCTCCCGTCCAAATCTGACAAGCCTCTCATACTGGCAAGTTTTGCCTGAACCAGGAGTGAACAAGTTGCCGCACCCCGGCTCCGCAAACAGCTGTACTTGACCGGTAAGATCAGCTCAAGACGCGTTATGCGTTTCCGGCTTTTTTGCTGCACCGCCCACACGCCGGTAGATGAACTCCGGTACGTTCGGGTTGTGGCTTTCCACTTCCGCGACCGCCTGCCATTGGGCGTGCAGCGGAGAGAGCGAGCAGGCGGGGTCGGTGTTGGTCGCGTCGCCAGTCAGGGCGAAGGCCTGGCAGCGGCAGCCGCCGTAGTCGATTTCTTTGCGCGGGCAGCTCCGGCACGGCTCCTTCATCCAGGATGTACCGCGGTATTTCTGGAAGGCTTCACCGTTGAGCCAGATGTCGGCGAGCGGACGATCCTTGATGTTGTCGAACGGCAAGCCTTTGATCGATTCGGCCGCATGGCAGGGCAGCACCCGCCCCGACGGCGTCACGTTGACGATGCCGCGCGCCCAACCGCCCATGCAGGGCTTCGGGAACTTCGCGTAGTAGTCCGGCACGATGGCGTCGATGACGATCACGCCCTTATACTTCTCGCGCGCCTCTTCGACCTGCTTCGCCGCGACCATGAAAGCTTCGCGCGTCGGCATCAACGAAGCGCGGTTGACGAGCGCCCAGGCGTAATACTGAACGTGAGCGATCTCGACCCGGCCCGCGCCCATCTCGACAGCGAACTCGATCATCCGCGGCACGTTGTGGATGTTCTGGCGGTGGATCGGGCAGTTGATGGTGAGCGGCAGGCCGTGTTCCTTGACCCATCCCGCGACCTGGATCTTCTTTGCCATGCCGCCCTTGTAGGCGGCGATGCGATCGGCGTTCTCGGGGTCTACGTCCTGCACCGAGAGCTGCACGTGATCGAGCCCGACCTCGACGAGCTTGGCGAGCCGCTCACGCGTCAGCGTTACGCCGGCCGTGATGAGGTTGGTGTAAAGCCCCACATCTGCCGCGACCTTAACGATCTCCTCGAGATCCTTGCGCGCCGTCGGTTCGCCACCAGAGAGATGGATTTGAAGTACGCCGAGCGCGGCCGCCTGGCGCATGACATCCTGCCATTCCGCCGTCGTCAGCTCCGCGTTGACGCGCTCGAGCTCGACCGGGTTCGAGCAGTACGGGCATTGAAGCGGACAGCGATGAGTAAGCTCGCACAGCATGCCGATCGGCGCCCGCGCGCAAAGCGCCGGATCCGGGCCGGGATCGGGCGCGGCCGAGCCGTCGGCTGTGCGGGCGCACACCGGCATCGCCGTCTCGGTCACGTGGGTCGGTGCGATCTCGTTCATGGTCGCTTCCTCTTTCTTCCGGGGCGCGGCTAAGCCTTCACCAGCACGCCTTTGTCGGTAAGGTCTTGGAGCATGGTCACGATGTCGTCGGTCACTACCTCAAGTGGGGCTTGGTACTCTTGAGACAAGTCTAGAGCGATGTCGTTCACGGAACGTTGTCCGTCGAGTTTCTTCAGAACTTCGACAGCCGTATCGTCGGGATTGAACACGCGTTCCGGCGCCAGGATGATCCAGCGCCCGCGCCCCGCGTCGTGGCGCAGTTTGACGTGCCGCGGCAGCACGAGCTTGGTCTCGCCGGTTACGATCAACCGGGTCGGCGTGCTGCGGGGCTCGGACGTCTCAGACATTCAGCGTCTCCGGCCTGAAGGCGCCGGGCGGAATCCATCCCGGTGCCACGTATGCGTGGTGCAGCGCATCAAGTTGTGCCCAAAGCACATTGCACTTGAAGCGCACGGCTTCGACGCAGGCCTCCTGCTCCTCGCGGGTCTTCGCGTGCGTCTTGATGTAGCTTAGCGCGAAATCCGCGTCAGCCGGAGCCTGAACGAGCCTCTTCTTGAAGTAGGCCATCACCTTGTCGTCGATGAAATCGTAGTTTTCGAGCATGCCCGCGATCCGCTCCTTGTGGATCTTGGGCGCGAACAGCTCGGTGAGCGATGATGCGACGGCCACCGTGAGCGGCTCTTCGCGCACGAACCGCACGTAGGCTTCCACCGCGAACCGTGTCGCGGGCAGCGCGCCGCTCATGCCTTGCACGTAGTCGCGATCGAGGCCGAGGGCATCGGTGAGAACGAGCCAGCGTTCGATTCCGCCCGGGTCTTCGCCGTATCCGTCGTGTTCGAGTACGCGATGGATCCACTCGCGCCGAAGCTCGCGGTCGAGCACGCGGCTGACGAGCGCGGCGTCCTTGCGCGGGACCGCCGATTGATAGCAGTAGCGATTGAGCGCCCAAGCCGCGACCTGCCCCTTGTCGAGCTTGCCCCCGTGCAGAAGCTTATGGAACGGGTGCTTGTCGTGATAGCGCTCAGCGCCGACCGCCTGGATGGCGGCTTCGAATTCGTCCGGGCTCCAAAGCGGCCCGGCGGTGTTGCCAGAACGACGCTCGCTCATAGCCTGATCTCCATTCCGTCATAGCCGACCTCCCAGCCGGCGGCTTCCGTTGCGCGGCGCTCGGGCGAGTTGTCGTCGAGCACCGGGTTGGAATTGTTGATGTGAACATAAACCTTGCGCGCGACGCCGAGCGGTTCGAACGCGGCGATCGAGCCCTCGGGCCCGGAGATGCTCATGTGGCCCATGCGCTGGCCGGTCTTCTGCATGAGGCCCTGCTTGATCATCTCGTCGTCGGTGTAGAGCGTGCCGTCGAAGAACACGAGCGGCGCACCCTTGAGACGGCTCGCGAGCTCCGCGTCGACGACCGCACACCCCGGCACGAAGAAGAAGTGCTTGCCGGTCGCGGGGGCCGAGATCTTGAGCCCGATGGTGTCGCCGTCGCGGCTACCGTAGTTGTTCGAGGAAGCGCCGCTTTCGAGATAGAGCGCGATTTTGCCGGGGACCGGAAACGCCTCGACGACGAGGCCGGTGTCACGCCCTGCGCCTTCGATCGATGTCGGCACGCCGAATTGGAAGCTCCGCCGCACGACGACATCCGGATTGAGAACATTGAAGATCGAGTTGGCCGAGAGCGTCGCGAGCACGCGGTCGGCGCCGTAGATCGAAAACGGCTGCAGCTCGCGCAAATTGAGCAGGCCGGCGATGAAATCGACATCCGCGCCAGTCAGCACGACGGCCGCGATCGGACTGTTGCGCAGCGGACCATCGGCCCGCGCGCCGAGCGCCGGTGTTTCGTTGATCTGTTGGCGGAGATCGGGCGAGGCGTTGAGCAACACCCAATCTGAACCGTTCGCGGAAAGCGCGAGCGAACACTGAGTCCGGGCCCGAAAACCCGGCTTTCCAGCTCTCACCGCGGCACTGTTGCGACCGTTACAGTTCCACTGGGGAAAGCCGCCGCCAGCCGCCGCCCCCAGGATCCTGATAAGCATGTATCTTTTCGCTTTGAAGCGGCGTGCCTCGCCGAAAGCGGCGCCGCGAACGTGAAGACCGGCCTAGGTCGGATCTCATGACCGCCGTGTCATGAACCGGCCGAAGGCCACAAACACCCCCAACAGATGAGCATAAGCGCGAACCCGTCAACCCCTGGCTGACAGTCTGCCTCTCAAATGACAACGGCGGCCGAAGCTCTCGACCGCCGCGTCAGAACTGCTCAAACGCGTTGCGAGCGGATCGATTAGATGAGGTCGATCTCAGCCGGCAGGTAGCTCGTGACTTCGAGGCCAACTTCCTGCTCGCGAACTGCGGGCTTGGTCCAGATCTTCATGATGGTTTCCTCCTTAAAATGCGCCAAGCTGCTTTCCAGAAGGAGCGCCCCGCCAAGGGTCCCCCACCGAGTTGGTCAGTCTTGCTTTTTGACCCTCTCAGTCTGCGGATCGAGCCCAGCTTGTCAAGCGCGATCACTATGGAAATACGTAACCACACTCGGTCTGCGGATCAAAGTAACAGTGCGTCACGACTTCGTGTGGCACCGACCAAAGTCTGGCGTCCAGTCTATGGACGGAAGGGTGTCCGCGGTGGGATTGAGCAAGCGCAGCAAAGCGGCTGAAACCGTCCGGCTGCTTAGCGCTTGAAGGGCACAAAACCGGCGCGATTTAAGAGGCTCCTCTGCAATCACAGACTAGTACGGCGAGCCGTATCGGAATGACATTGCGATCCTTCGGTCGCGACCTTAAACCCATGGAAAAAATTTCTACGTTGGTGTATCTCCGGCGATCTGGATTTGGCAGCCTGTAGGACCGGCTTTACGAAAGGCTGCTAGTGTGCTTCGGGAAGGGGCCTTCTCGCACATAAGCGAGGAGAGGACCCGGTTTTCCAACCGGAAGCAGGATCCTTAAAAACGCAGGGTGTTTGCGCGCTGGATTGCGGAAGCAACCTGTAGAAGTCCGAGCGCGATTGCGAGAGAAGAAAAAGCAATCGGGTTCCTGGGGTGTGATGGAGGAGGAGCGGGTGACCGCGGTGCCGTTTTTGCCGAAGAATGCGCCGTTCACGGCCGAAGATATCAATGTGCTGAACCAACTCGTTCAGCGCTCGACGCCGTTGCAGCGAAGCTGGCTATCGGGCTTTCTGGCCGGATTGGATGCCGCCCAGGGGCAGGTCGCGGCAGGAGCCGTCGCGCCGGCACCGGCCCAGCGTCCGCGCCAGCCGCTCACTATTCTTTACGGCAGTGAATCCGGAAACACCGAAACCCTGGCTCTCAAAGCCAAGAAGCTCGCGGCCAAGCAGAACTTCGACGCGCGCGTCGTCGACATGGCGGACGCCGATCTCGCCACCATCGCCAAGTCCAAGAACCTGATCGTCTACATCTCGACCTGGGGTGAGGGCGATCCCCCGCAGCGCGCGGCTGATTTCTACAAGGCGCTGATGGCGGAGGGCGCGCCGCGCTTCGAGGGCGTGCGTTTTGCCGTCCTGGCGCTGGGCGATACCGCCTACGTGAATTTCTGCCAGACAGGCAAAGAGATCGACAAACGGATCGAAGCCCTCGGCGGCACCCGCGCCGCCGACCGCCAGGATCTCGACCTCGACTTCCAGAAGGCCGCGGCCGCCTGGACCGACAAGGCGCTCGAAACCATCGCGCCGGCTGATGCCGCAGGCTCCGCGACCGTCGTCCATGTGGATTTCAAGGCGCCGGTCTCCGCCGACGAAGATGACGAGCCGCGTTTCACCGCCGAGAACCCGGCCGAGGCTGAGATCACGGCGTTGATCGATTTGAACGGCACCGGCTCGACGCGCGAGACTTGGCATGCCGAGTTCACGGTCGAGGATCCAGGCTTCGTCTATAAACCCGGCGATGCCATCGGCCTCTACCCCGAAAACGATCCCGATCTCGCCGAGGATCTCCTGAAGGCAGTCGGCCTCGCCGGCAGCGCCGACCTCAAGAAGAAGCTCGTCGAGAATTACGACATCACGACGCTGTCGCGTCCGCTGGTGGATGGCTATGCCAAGCTCACCGGCAGCAAGGGCGTTGCAAAGCTTCTGGAAGAGGGCGAACTCGCGCGCTTCTCGGCCGATCGGCAATTGATCGACCTGTTCGAGACGTTCCCCGAGAAGCTCAGCGGCGAGCAGTTCACGAAGCTGCTGCGGCCGTTGCCCGGGCGTCTCTATTCCGTCGCCTCGAGCCAGAAGGCGCATCCCGGCGAAGCCCACCTGCTGGTCGGAACCGTCCGCTGGTCGTCCCACGGCAAAGCCCGCAAGGGCGTGACCTCCACCTATCTCGCCGATCGTTGCAAGGTCGGCGGTAAGGCGCGCATCTACGTGAAGCCGAACCGCCACTTCGGCCTTCCCGCCGACGGAGACCGCCCGATCATCATGATCGGCGCCGGCACCGGCGTCGCGCCTTATCGCGGCTTCATCGAGGAGCGCGCGGAGAACGGCGACAAGGGCAAGAGCTGGCTGTTCTTCGGCGAGCGCAACTTCTCTTACGACTTCCTCTATCAGCTCGAATGGCAGGACCATCTCGCGTCCGGCGTGCTGTCGCGCATCGATGTCGCCTTCTCCCGCGATCAGCCGGAGAAGATCTACGTCCAGACCAAGCTTTGGGAGCGCCGCCAGGAGCTGTCGAAGTGGATCGACGACGGCGCGCACATCTATGTCTGCGGCGACGAGAAGGGCATGGCCAAGGACGTCGACGTCACGCTGGCCCGCATTCTCGCCGAGACCGCCAAGGGCGATGAGGAGGCAGGCCGCGCAAAGCTCAAGGAGCTGACCAAGGCCGGCCGCTATCAACGCGACGTCTATTAGAGAAGGCAAGCGGCACGCGGCAATCGGCACACGTAACGCCCCGCTTGCCGATTGCCTGTTGCCCAATGCCGCCTTCACTGGATTTTTCCCAATGACCGACAAACGCGCAAAAAACGAATTCCTCAAAGAGGAAAGCCACTTCCTTCGCGGAACGATTGCCGACGGGCTGTCTCACGTCGAGACCGGCGCGATCTCCGAGGATGATACGCAGCTCATCAAGTTCCACGGCTCCTACATGCAGGATGACCGTGACGTGCGCGGTGAGCGTGCAAAGAAGAAGCTTGAGAAAGCCTTCAGCTTCATGATCCGCCTGCGCTTGCCGGGCGGCCTCGTGACGCCGGAGCAGTGGCTCAAGCTCGATGACATCGCGAGCACTTACGCCAATGGCACGCTGCGCCTCACGACGCGCGCGACCTTCCAGTACCACGGCGTGATCAAGGCCAACCTGCGCCGCACCATGCAGGCGATCAACGGCGCCTGCCTCGACACCATCGCCGCTTGCGGCGACGTCAACCGCAACGTGATGTGCGTCGGAAATCCGTTCTTCTCGCCCGTCCATGCCGCTGCGGCCGACTTCGCGCGCAAGGTCAGCGACCACCTGCTGCCGAAGACGAGCGCCTACCACGAGATCTGGCTCGACGGCGACAAGGTCGAGGATCTGTCGCGTCCGGCTGTCGTCGATACCGAGCCGCTCTACGGAGTTCACTACCTGCCGCGTAAGTTCAAGATCGTGATCGCCGTGCCTCCGCACAACGACGGCGACGTGTTCGCGCATGACCTCGGCTTCATCGCCATCACCGATGCCAAGGGCCAACTCGCCGGCTGGAACGTCAGCATCGGCGGCGGCATGGGCATGACTCATGGCGAACTCGATACCTTCCCGCGCACCGGTGACGTGATCGGCTTCTGCACGCCCGAGCAGGCGGTCGACGTGGCCGAGAAGGTCATGCTCGTGCAGCGCGACTGGGGCAATCGCGAATTGCGCAAGAACGCGCGCCTGAAATACACGGTCGAGCGGTTCGGCGTCGACAAGTACCGCGCCGAGGTCGAGAGCCGCCTGGGCTACAAGCTCGGCGAAGCGCGTCCCTTCAAGTTCACGTCGATGGGCGACCCCATCGGCTGGTATCAGGGCCCCGACAAGAAGTGGCACCTCGGCCTCTTCATCGAAGCCGGCCGCATCAAGGACTGGCCGGATAAGCGCCTGCGCACGGCAATCCGCGAGATCGCCAAGGCCGGCGGCGTGACCTTCTCGGTCACCGGCAATCAGAACATCATCATCTGCAACGCCAGCGCCAAGCAGAAGTCCAAGATCGACGCCATCCTGAAAGCACACGGCGTCGTCATCGAGACGTCGTCGGGCTTGCGCCGCAACTCCATCACCTGCGTTGCTCTGCCGACCTGCGCTTTGGCCTTGGCCGAGGCGGAGCGCTTCCTGCCGGAGCTGATCACCACGCTCGAGGATAGCCTCGACAAGGCAGGCCTCCGGCAAGAGGACATCGTGATCCGCATGACCGGCTGCCCGAACGGGTGCGGGCGCCCGTACATGGCGGAAATCGGTTTCGTCGGTCGCGCGCCGGGGCTCTACAACCTCTATCTCGGCGCCGCTCACGACGGCACGCGTCTGAACAAGCTCTATGCGCAGGACATCGGCAAGGCGCGCATCGTCGAGCTGTTGGAACCACTGTTCCTGCGCTTCGCCAAGGAGCGCGAGGAGGGCGAGCGCTTCGGAGACTTCGTGATCCGTATTGGCGCCGTGAAGCCAACCCTCGGCGGCAATACCTTCCACAGCGACATCACGCTCGTCTGAGCGCCGCCAGGCTCACGTTTTCGTCCTCGGGTTTGTCCCGAGGACGGCAAGCGCGGCCCTAAAGCTTCGAAAAAAGCTGATACGCCGCGAACACCAGGATCGCGGCGAGCGTGGCGCGCAGGAACCATTCCGGCAATCGCCCGGTGAGGCGTGATCCGATCGCGATGCCCGGCAGCGAGCCCGCGAGCAAAAGCCCGAGCAGCGTGAAGTTCGTGTTCCCCATGCCGAGGTGGCCAAGCCCGGAAACCAGCGTCAGCGGCACTGCGTGCACGATGTCCGTGCCGATCAGGTGGCGCGTCTTGAGCGCCGGATAGAGCAGCGTCAGAACGACGACGCCGATCGCGCCGGCGCCGACCGAGGTCAGCGTTACGATCGAACCGAGCACGAGGCCGAGCAGCAGCGTCGGCAGCGGGCGGATCGGATGCTGCGGGGCCTCCAGCGCGTCCTTCCATTTGCCGCGCGTGATGAACGGATAGATCAGGATCGCGATCGAGCTCAGGATCAGGGCCGTTACCAGCGCCGTCTTGATGACATGCGCCATCACGGCGAGATCAGGTTCCAGCCACTCGATGAGCGCGAGCATCGCGATCGCGCCGGGCACGCTTCCGGCTGCGAGCCAGCGAACAATCCGCCAGTTCACGTTGCCGAACGCGTGATGCGGTGCGGCGGCCGATGCTTTCGTGATCGAGGCAAACAGCAGATCCGTCCCGACCGCGAGCGCCGGCTGCACGCCGATGTGCGTAATGAGGAACGGCGTCATCAGCGAACCGGCACCGACGCCGGTCATGCCGACGAGAAACCCGACACAGAAGCCGCCTGCGATGATTTGCGGCCAAAGCGAGAGCATGGAAGCGTCGAACATCGGAACCCGGATTGGCGAGATGATTACTGCAGCGTGAGATAGAGCGTGCGGAGGCTGAGCCCGATGACGACGCATCCGACGACGAGCATCAGCAGCTTTGCGGGAACGTGCTTGGCAGCGAGCGCCGCGAACGGAGCCGCGATCACGCCGCCAACGACGAGCCCGGTGATGATCGGCCACAGACCGAGCCCGATCGTGAAAAAGAATGTCACTGAGATCGTGAGGGTGACGAAGAACTCGGCGAGGTTGACCGAGCCGATCGCGTAGCGCGGTGTCGCGCCCTGGCCGAGCAGGCTCGACGCCACGATCGGGCCCCAGCCGCCGCCGCCCATTGCGTCGAGCAGTCCGCCTGCGAACCCGAGCGGCGCGACGGAGCGCGGTTGCGGCGCCTCGAGCGGTCGGCGGACAAGCGCCTTCCAGATGATGACGAGGCCGAGCAGCAGCAGATACACGCTGATGTAGGGCTTCAGCGTGTCGCCGTCGAATTCCGAAAGGGCATAGGCGCCGATCGCGCCGCCGATCATACCCGGTACCGCGAGACGCCAGATCAGCTTGCGATCGACATTGCCGAGCTTCCAGTGCGCGAGCCCGGATGCGCCCGTGGTGAAGGTCTCCGCCGCGTGCACGCAGGCGCTGGCGGTCGCTGGCGGAACGCCCGCGCTGAGCAGCACCGAACTCGCGGTGACGCCGTAGGCCATGCCGATGGCGCCGTCGATCATCTGAGCCACGAAGCCGATGATCACGTAGAGAAGGACTTCATCCATGATGGTGGGCAGCGCTTCCGTTATTGCTGCCAACCGATAGCAAAGATGCTGCGGCGTGACGATCAGGAAATTCGCGGCCGAGACCGCGAATTTCAGTTCGTTGCGCTATGGCTAAATCGAATAGTCGGGCGGAGTCTCGATCTCGACGTTGATGCCGGCGGCCCTCAGGATGAGGGCGACCTCGTTCGCGCGCCTGCGGAACTCGGCTTGCGTTTCCGGTCTGTCGCCGAGATCGGAGTTGAGACCGCGCTCGAGCACCGCCCGTTTCAGCACGAACGTGTTCTCATCGGCTTCGGCGGCTTCCGGCTTTGCGTTCGTAACGATGCCGCCCGCGATCGTCGCACCCGTGATCGCATCGACCAGCATGAAGCTCCCAGTTTCAGGCGCTTCGCCGAAGGTGTCGAGCGCGGTGGCCCGCCCAAGCGCGATTTCGCTGATCGCGATATCGTTCGTCGAACACACCTCGGAAGGATGTGTCTCCAGCGTTTCGAGATCGAGAAGTGCACGAATTTTCAGGTTTGAGACGGGCGTCAAATCGGTTGCGGTGCGCAGGAGGTAGGACCCGCGTGGATCGAAAGCCGTCTCGCTGAGCCATACCATGCGGGTCTCGATGACACGCGCAACAGTTGGGCGCGCATCGGCCTTGGAGAGAACGGCGCCACGCGCGACGTCGATATCGATGTCGAGCTGAATTGCCACCGCCTGTCCCTGCGAGGCCTGCTCGAGATCGCCGTTCATCGTTGCGATGCGAAGAACCTTCGCGGTCCGCTTGGAGAGTGCGTCGACCACCGTTTCGCCGACCCGCACGCTTCCGCCGCTGACCGTTCCGGCAAGGCCGCGGAAATCGTTGCGGCTGTCACGAAGCACCGTCTGCACGGGGAAGCGGAACGGGCCGGTGGGCTCGGTGACGCGGCTCGGGAGCTGCTCAAGGTACTGAAGCAGCGTAGGCCCGGTATACCAGGGCATGTGTTGCGAGGCGCTCGCGACATTGTCGCCCGAGACTGCGGCCGTCGGAATCGCCGTCGCCTCCCAGAAGCCGAAACGCCACGAGAAGGTCTCGAAGTCCGCCTCGATTTTGCGGAAGGCCGATTCCGACCAGTCGACGAGATCCATCTTGTTGACGACGAGAATGACGCGCTTCACGCCGACCAGGTCGAGGATGGCGGCATGACGGCGGGTCTGCTTCTTGATGCCATGGCGCGCGTCGATCAGCAGGATGGCGACGTCGGCGTGCGAAGCGCCCGACGCCATGTTGCGCGTGTATTGTTCATGGCCTGGGCTGTCGATGACGACGATGCGGCGCGTTGCGGTGTCGAAATAGCGCCACGCGATGTCGATCGTGATGCCCTGCTCGCGTTCAGCGACGAGGCCGTCCATGAGCAAGCTGAAATCAGGATTGCCGCCGTCGACCTTCTTGCCGCGCTCGAGCGTTTCGCGCTGATCGTCGTAGAGGTCCGTCGCGTCCCACAGCAGGCGCCCAATCAACGTCGACTTGCCGTCGTCGACCGATCCGCAAGTCAGAACCCGCAGCATGCCGGAAAGCTCGGGCGCGATCTTCGAGAGATCGGCGGGGGCTGCGGACGTGCTCGTCTGGTCGGAGACGACCTTCAGCGTCTTCGACTTCTTGGCCTTCTCGGTCGAAAGGGCGTTCGGATGCGCGGACATTAGAAGTACCCTTCCTGCTTTTTCTTCTCCATGGCACCGGCCTGGTCGTGATCGATCAGGCGGCCCTGGCGTTCGGAGGTTCGCGCGCCGAGCGTTTCCGCAACCACGCTTTCAATCGTGTCGGCATCGGATTCGACGGCGGCGGTCAGCGGATAGCAGCCGAGCGTGCGGAAGCGCACGCGCCGGTTCACCACTTCTTCGCCGGGCTTCACCGCAAGGCGCTCGTCGTCCTTCATCAGAAGCTGGCCGTTGCGGATGATCGTCGGACGCTCCTTGGCGAAGTAGAGCGGCACCACGTCGAGCTTCTCGCGCAGGATGTAGCGCCACACGTCGCGCTCGGTCCAATTGGAAAGCGGAAACACGCGCACCGTTTCGCCGGCGCCAAGGCGTCCGTTCAGAAGGCGCCACATCTCTGGGCGTTGCCGGCGCGGATCCCAGCGGTGTCCCTCGGCGCGGAACGAGAAGACGCGCTCCTTCGCGCGGCTCGCTTCCTCGTCGCGGCGTGCGCCGCCGAACGCGGCATCAAATCCGTATTTGTCGAGCGCCTGCTTGAGCGGCACCGTTTTCATCACGTCCGTGTAGATGGAAGGCGCGTAATCGATCGGGTTGATGCCCTTCGCCGCGCCGTCCTCGTTGGTGTGAACGATGAGGTCGAGATCGAAATCGCGGGCCGTCTTGTCACGGAACGCGATCATGTCCCGGAACTTCCAGCCGGTGTCGATGTGCACGAGCGGGAACGGCAGCTTGCCGGGCCAGAACGCCTTGCGCGCAAGATGCAGTAGGACGGTCGAGTCCTTGCCGATCGAGTAGAGCAGCACGGGCTTGCGGAACTGCGCCGCCGCCTCGCGGAAAATGTGGATGCTCTCGGCTTCAAGGAGATCCAGATGTGAAACGGCCTGCGTCATGCCTGCGCCTCTTTCGACTTCGGGCGGTTATGCAGCCCGCATTCCTTGCCGTCTTCGTTTTCCCACCACCAGCGCCCGGCGCGGATGTCTTCGCCAGGACGGATCGCGCGCGTGCACGGCTGGCAACCGATCGACGGAAAACCGCGCGCGTGGAGCGCGTTCACCGGCACGTGGTTCTCGGCGATGTAGGCTTCGAGCTTTTCGAGGCTCCAATCGGCGAGCGGGTTGAGCTTGACCAGCGCGTGCTCCGCATCCCAGACCGCGAACGGCACGTGGGCCCGCTCCGACGACTGATCGCGACGCAGGCCCGTCAGCCAGCCGGCCGCGCCTGCGAGCGCTTTGTTCAGCGGCCTGACCTTGCGCACGTCGCAGCACGCCTTGCGCGCTTCGACCGACTGGCGAAAACCCATGATGCCGTCGCGCGCGACCAGAAGCTCGACGTCGGCGGCATCCGGAAACGCCACGCGGATCTTGAGCGGCGCATAGCGCAGCTCGCTCGCTTCCAGCGTCTCCAGCGTTTCGGGGAAATGGCGCCCGGTATCGAGCGTGAAAACGTCGAAATCGCGCTTGGACGCCGCGATCGCGTGCAGCACGGCCTGATCTTCGAGACCGAGGCTGGTCGAAAACGCAACCCGACCCGGGATGGCGTCGGCAATGGCGGCGAGGCGATCGACGAGGTTGTCGATATTCGGCAGCGCAGCATCGAGCTGGGCGGCAAGCACCCTCCCGGCCTCGTCGCGCAAAGCGTCCTGCTGTGTGAAATCTTGATCTTGCGGGGCAGAATGGCCCGCAGCCGCCCCGGCGATGCCACCGGCGCGCGCCCGAACTTGTGAATTCGACATGAAATCCTCCGATGGGCGGAAACTAATAAAATGACGTTCTTAAATAAAGGGGGTCGCAGAAATAAAAATAGGATGTCATTCCGCAGGGCTAGACATGAAGAAAAATTGTTCTCCAAAGCGCCGGTTAGGAACGCTTTCTTGCGCAGCAGCACGGCGAAGGATGTGAGCCCCTCGGGAGTGCCCTGATCTACGTCGTTTACCAGGCACCCGTGTTGGGCATCGAAGCCCAGGGTTCGGCCGGGGCGAGGGCTGCCCCTTTCTGCAAAAGCTCTATGGAAATCAGGTCGGGAGATCGGATGAAGGCCATGCGCCCGTCGCGCGGCGGACGGCTGATCGTGACGCCGCCGGCGGCCAGTTTGGCGCAGGTCGCGTAGATGTCGTCGACCTCGAACGCGAGATGCCCGAAGTTCCGCGCCGAGCCGTAGTCCTCGGGATCCCAATTGTAGGTGAGCTCGATCAGCGGGGCCCAGTCCGCGTTGGCGCGTGCCTGATCGCTGGGGGCGGCGAGAAACACGAGCGTGAACCGGCCAGCTCGATTTTCGATGCGCCGGATTTCAACCAGACCGAGCAGGCCGGAGTAGAAGGCGAGGCTCGCTTCGAGGTCCCGAATGCGGATCATGGTATGAAGATAGCGCACGTCGATCCTCCAATGTTGCATAAATAACACGAATACATAACGTGAACACCCGAAGCCGCGCACCGCAAGCACCAAGGATCACACGCATTTCGGGATCGAGGCCGTCCAAGGCCCACTTATCCCCACGTCGTCCCCGTTCGGTTCGGGGCCATCAAATCACCTTCGGGGTCGCTTCTAAAGCGCCATCGGCGGGCTCCAGCGAGGCGAATCACCTGACGGGGTTTGAGCCGGTTCTGAGCGATAAACAGGGTTCGTCCAGAGCGTCGGGATGACAAACGTCAGACGGCGACAAGAAAATTTCCGCAACATTGGAATACTAAAAAAGGGTTAATGAAGTCAGTTGTTTGCAGTTCGGATCTCATGTGGACACCTCGTGCGCTGACACCGTCTAGAACTGTTGCAATGAGCCGAGGGGCTAGGCGCAGGCACCTAAGGTGATATTCTTCGACCGTCACTGAAACGCAGCCAGTCGATGTTGAGGGCAAAGGCTGTATTCGCGGATCAGAGACGCATCAATGTTCAACGTAGGCCAAGTAAGGCGGGGTAAAATTATGGGGGATTCCAAGCTACCTCCGGAGTTTCCGGGCGGCGGAGTATTGGCTGAAGGCGATCTTGAACGCCTGGAAGAGGGTGGTCTCGAAGTATTCGAGATCGCTGGAATCATTAAGTGGTTCGACGTCGCCAAGGGGTACGGCTTCATCGTTCCTGACAATGGACTGACCGACGTGCTTCTGCACGTCACGTGTCTCCGCGCCGGCGGGTATCAGACCGCCTACGAAGGAGCGCGCATCCACTGCCAGGTTCTGCGCCGCCCCAAGGGAATGCAGGCATTCCGCATTCTCTCGATGGACGAATCGACGGCCATTCACCCGTCTCTGCTTCCGCAGCGCACTCACGTTCACGTACAACCTGAAAGCGAGTGGGAGCGCGTCATCGTCAAGTGGTTCAACCGCGTGCGCGGTTTCGGCTTCCTGACGAAAGGCGAGGGCACTCCGGACATCTTCGTCCACATGGAGACGCTGCGCCGCTTCGGGTTCACCGAGCTTCGGCCCGGCCAGACCGTCCAGGTTCGCTGGGGCATGGGCTCCAAGGGCTGCATGGCAGCCGAGCTCCGGCCCGACGGCTCGACCACTGGGATCACGTCGTCCCACTAAAGCTTAGGGATGGGGAGCCCGTAGCGGGCTTCCGATCCTGAGAGCTGGTGATAATCTGCCGCTTCGTTATTCGGGGTGTGCCATTGGCGATTTTGGGCCCATGGCCGCTTCGTTTGCTCCCGGAGCCGGATAGAGAGATGAGCAACACGCGTTATGGAAGAGGGGCTGCCGTCGGGGCGGCCCTTCTCGCTATTGCAGCCGCAAGTGCCGGAGCGGTCCTCTGGGCCGACCAGCGCGCTTCCAAGGAAGCCGCCGAAGGCAAGGAAACGGCGGTCCACGCGGAACGTCTGGAGCTTGTCACCGCGAGCGGCGTTCACGCTCTCGACGTCGAGATTGCCGCGACGCCGGAAAAGCAGGCACTCGGTCTCATGTTCCGCACCAGCCTGCCCGACAGCAAAGGCATGCTGTTCCAGCACGACACGCCGCACGAACTCACGATGTGGATGCGCAACACCTACATCTCCCTCGACATGGTCTTCATCCTTGCCGACGGGACGGTGCACCGGATCGAGACCCGGACCGAACCGCTTTCCGAACGGATCATTTCATCGGAGGGACCGGTCGCGGCGGTACTCGAGATTGCCGGTGGAGCGGCCGAGCGGATGGGCCTGAAGGCGGGCGATAAGGTGCGTCATCCCTATTTTGGATCGCCACCAGCGCGCTGACCCTGGGTTGCGCAAGCCATGACAACAAGGCTCGCGACACCGACAAAATTACACTGGCGGCCGCCAATTTAGGGAAGTGCGTCGACGTGGTGCTGCACCGCCGTTGACCGCAGGATGGAAATACCCTTAGAACCGGGGCTCGATGCATCGGGGCGTAGCTCAGCCTGGTAGAGCGCCTGCTTTGGGAGCAGGAAGTCGGGAGTTCGAGTCTCTCCGCCCCGACCATTTGTTTCAACGGCTCTCTTCATCAAGAAGGGAGCTCGTTGTGCAAGAAACTTTTGGCCGTTGCACAAACTGCGTGCCTCATTCTTCTTACCGCGCTTCGAGCGCTTACTTTCAGCAGCCTCCCATTTGAGAATTGCTGCAGCCGCCAAGCGCCGCTGGTTCACCTGTTTCGCATAGTGCTCGATCATCTCGCGCGACTGTCCTGTGATGGCAGGTTGTTCAGCATCATCCGTTTCGTCATTCGAAAGCGGCCGCGCAATTAGTTGCTTTATTTCGGACGAGCGCTTGATCTCCGTGCTGTTTGAATAAGCTTGTCAGTTTTAGTTTCTTTGTTGCGTGTCGATTTTGTTCCAGCCTCCAGCGCAGAGACGGCGCTCGCCGTCGTCGCGTCGGGGCTTCTCGCAAGCTCCCCGCTTCTGTTCACATCCAATCGGGAGCTTTTATGAGATCGGCATTTCGCCATATCCTGTTGACGGCTGGCGCCGTCGCTGTCGCCGCAACGGCGGCTTTCGCTCAGTCGGCAGACACTTATCCAAACGCTCCGATCAAGCTGGTGCTGCCGCTCGGTGCGGGCGGTGCCACGGACAATCTGGCGCGCGTCTCATCGGGGCCGGTCGAAACCAAATTCGGACAGCCGATCGTGATCGAAAACCGACCCGGTGCCGGCGGGTCGCTGGCCTCTGCGGTGGTCGCGCAGTCTGAGCCGAACGGCCAGACGCTGCTGTTCGCGAACTTCGCCACCCACGCCGTCACGCCGACGTTGTTCACCAACTTGTCCTACGATCCCGTCAAGGACTTCAAACCTGTGACGCTGATCGCCTCGCAGCCGCACTTCGTATTGGTCAACCCCGACCTCGGCATCAATACGCTCGCGGAGTTGATCGATTACGCCAAGAAGAATCCCGGCAAGCTCAATTTCGCGTCTGCAGGCGTCGGCAGTCCGCTCCATCTCGCGGCCGAATACTTCAAGATCAAGGCCGGCGTCGATCTCGTGCACGTTCCCTATAAGTCGAGCGCACCGGCGTTGCTCGACCTGATCGCCGGTCGCGTGCAGGTGTTCTTCGACAACGTGTCGACGGCGCTTCCCCACGTTCAGGCCGGCAAGCTCAAGGCCCTGGCGATCACCAGCTCCAAACGCTCGCCGCTTGCGCCCGAGATCCCGACGGTTGCCGAAGCTGGGCTTCAGGACTTCGAGACCTATGGCTGGTGGGGCGTGGCCGCGCCGGCGAAGACGCCACCGGCCGTGATCGCGAAGCTCAACGCGGCCTATGTCGAGGCGCTCAAGTCTCCCGAGGTTTCGAGCAAGCTCGCAAGCCAGGGCTATGACGTGATCGCAAGCACGCCCGAGGAGTTCGAAGCCTATATCGGCAAGGAAATCACGAAGTGGGCGCCGGTCATCAAGGCCGCCAACCTGAGCCCGACGAACTGAGACGGCAAGGGGAGCGTTTTGCCGAACAAAGACACGTCCTCCGTTTCCGACGTGGGTGAAACCGAAGCAAAGTCCTGGGTTCCGACCCAGGACTTTGTTGCTGGAATCGCTCTGCTCGCGCTCGGAGGCTTCGCGCTGTACCAAAGCGCGGGCTTGCCAACAGGTTCGCTGAGTGCGGTTGGTCCCGGCTTGCTGCCGCGCGGCCTGGCGTTCGGGATTGTCTTCATGGGCGTCCTGATCATCCTTCTGGATTTCACGAGGCCGGGAGAGCGGCTGGGGATCGTCCATCTACGGCCGCCGGTCTTCATCTTCGCCGCGTTGATGGCGTTCGCGTTGACGATCAAGCCGCTTGGTCTTCTCGGTGCGGTTCCGATCGCGGTCGGGCTCGCCGGATTCGCCAGTACCGAAACGCAATGGCGTGAGATCGTCGTGCTCGCCGCGGCTCTGACGGTCGCGTGCATCGTGGTGTTCGGATATCTGCTGACGCTCAGTATCCCCGTCGGACCGAGCGGATGGCCGGTGGCAGCATTTGCGGCTTTCTGGAAATGATCGAGCTGCTCAATCATCTGGTGTTCGGCCTCGCGGTCGCGGTGTCGCCCACCAACGTGCTGCTGTGTCTTGCGGGGTGTTTCCTCGGCACGCTGATCGGGGTTCTGCCGGGAATCGGCAGCATCGCCACCATCTCGATGCTGCTGCCGTTGACTTACGGCCTCGATCCGGTCGGCGCGCTGATCATGCTGGCGGGCATCTACTACGGCGCGCAATACGGCGGCTCAACCGCCTCGATTCTCGTGAACGTGCCGGGAGAGGCGACATCGATCATCACGGCGATCGACGGTCATCAAATGGCGCGGCAGGGGCGCGCGGGCGTGGCGCTCGGCATCTCGGCGATCGGATCGTTTATTGCCGGCACGATATCCACCGTGTTCATCGCGGCGCTCGCGATACCGTTGACGCGGGTGGCGCTGGAGTTCGGCCCCGCCGACTATTTCTCGCTGTTGCTGATGGGTGTTCTGGCGTCGGCGCTGCTCAGCCGGGGCGCGGTCAGCAAATCCGTCGCGATGATCCTGCTCGGCATGCTTCTGGCGACGGTCGGCATGGATCTCGAGACGGCAGCTCCGCGTTTGACGCTCGGTTATCCGCAACTAATGGAGCAGATCCCGTTCGCGGTGCTGGCGATGGGCGCTTTTGGCCTCGCGGAACTTGGGCGTTCTCTGGAAACGCCGGAAAACCGCGATGTCATCTCCAGGCAGATCGGCGGCCTGCTGCCAAGCCTATCGGATCTGAAGCAATCGGCGGCTCCGATCCTGCGCGGCACAGCGATCGGAGGGTTCCTCGGCGTTTTGCCGGGCAACGGCGCGCTGCTGGGTCCGGTGGCGTCCTACGGTGTGGAAAAGCATCTGGCCAAGGAGCCGCAGCGGTTTGGAAAGGGTGCCATCGAAGGGGTGGCCGGGCCAGAGTCCGCCAACAACGCGGCGGCTCAGACTTCGTTCATTCCGTTGCTGACGCTCGGCGTGCCCGCAAATGCGGTCATGGCGCTGATGCTCGGCGCCATGACCATGAACGGCATCGTCGCCGGTCCACAGGTGATCGAACGCAGTCCGGAATTCTTCTGGGGCATGATTGCCTCGATGTGGATCGGCAATCTCATGCTTTTGGTCATCAACCTGCCGATGATCGGAATCTGGGTGAAGCTTCTCAAGGTACCGTTCCGCATCCTGATGCCGTCCATCGTCGTGTTCTGCGCGATCGGCGCCTACTCGATGCGCAACGAGCCGTTCGACGTGGCGCTAGCCGGCTTCTTCGCGGTCGGCGGATACCTGCTGATCAAACTCGGTTTTGAGCCGACCCCGCTGCTGCTCGGTTTCGTCATCGGCGACATGATGGAGGAGAAGCTGAGGCAAGCTCTGATCATGTCGCGCGGTAGCCTTGCGATTTTCATCGAGCAGCCGATCAGCGCGGGGCTGCTTGCGTTGACGCTGGTGTTGCTGTCGGTACTGCTGTTGCCTCGCGTGAGACGAAAGCGGGACGAGGTTATCGTCGAGTGAGGTTGGGGACTAGTGTGATGTTGAAACTCGACGATCATGAACAAGCCATGCTCGCCGGCGCTGAAGGACGTGCGCGGCAGTGGGCCATGCAGCAGTTGATTCAGGTCGGCCGGTTCTTCGACGCCAAAGAGCTCGTCAAAGTCTCGCAAGTGCACTTGATGGCGGACACGGAGGCGCTGGGTGAGGAGGGTGTCCGCTTTCTCGAGGGCATTGCCGCCTATCCGGAGGCGGAGCGCCGAGTTCGGGTCCCGACGGTGACGGATCCGCGGGGCGCCGATTTCACCGCTTATCGGCGCATCAAGCAGAAAGAGGAGTTTGTCGAGTTGGAGAAGCGCGCGGCGGATGCTCTGCGCGCGCTCGGCATTCTGATGACCGATACCTGCATCAACTATCAAACCATCCTGCCGCCGGTGAAGGGCGAGCATCTGGCGTTCGGGGACACCGGATCGACGATCTACGCCAACTCGGTTCTGGGCGCGCGGACCAACTTCGAGGGTGGTCCGTCGGCGTTGTCCGCAGCGCTCACGGGCCGGGTTCCGCGCTACGGCTTTCATCTCGACGAGCACCGGCGAGGAACAACGCGGTTCGCGGTCGAGGCCTGGCTCGCGGACTATTCCGATTGGGGGGCGCTTGGCGCGGTGATCGGCCGGCGTATGCGCTCCTACTTCGAGGTGCCGGTCATCGAGGGGATCGCGTCGGCGCCGACCTCGGACCAGATCAAGCATTTCGGGGCCGCGCTCGCGAGCTACGGATCGACACCATTGTTTCATATGGTGGGCGTCACGCCGGAGGCGGGCCGCCTGTCCGACGTGATCGACGACCGCGCGCCGGCGATTTCGATAACCGACGCGGACATTTCCGCCTATCGCGCCTCGCTGACGCCGGCCGACGACACGCTGCATGTCGTTGTGTTCGCCGCCCCGCAATTGTCGCTGATCGAACTGCAGCAGTTGGGGGCGCTGCTCGACGGCCGGAAGGTCCATCCCTCGGTCAGCCTGATTGCGACCACCAGCCCTGAGATCAAATCCGCCGCCGATCGGCTCGACATCACGCGGAAAATCGACGGCGCCGGCGGCATCCTGCTGCAGGGCGTCTGCTTCTATCAGATGCACGCGCGTGAGATCGGGGAAGCCAACGGCTGGCGGCGGCTGATGTCGAACAGCGCCAAGCTGGTCAATATTCTCGGTGGCTACAACTACGAGACCGTGCTGGGGTCGATGGAGGCATGTGTCGAAAGCGCCGTGGCCGGGAGGATCGTCGCGTGAGCTTGCGCCTCGTCAAGGGACACCCTGGAATAGGCGACGACGTGGAGGGCGTTGTGCTCGCCGCAGCCGACAATTTCTCGGCACGCTACGATCTAGATCGCATCAACGGCGTCTTCTCACGCCCCTCTCATGCGCTTTACGGGCAGTCCTACGTCGGCCGGATCCTGGTTCTCAATGCCGCGAAGGGCGGCGTCGCGACCGCCTGGATGCTGCGCGAGATGCAGGCGAGAGGGCTCGGGCCGTCCGCGCTGCTCCTGAATTTTGCCAACCCGATCATGGCGCAGGGAGCGGCGTTCGCAGGCCTTCCGCTGATCGACCGGTTCGAGGCGGATATCACCGCGGTGCTGAAGTCAGGGGATCGCGTTCGGGTTTCACCGTCCACGGGGGACGTGCTGATCCTCGACCGCGACGTGGTCGAACCATGAGCGGCGCTCAGGGTCCCGTCCACAGCAAGGTTGGAGTGGTGGTTGCTGGACATCCGCTTGCAGCGGAGGCCGGCCGCGAGGCACTTGCCGCGGGCGGGAGCGCGACGGACGCGTTGATCGCATCGGCCGCGGTGCTGTGCGTGGTGCTGCCCCAGGCGGTCACGCTCGGAGGAGACGCGTTCGGGTTGTTCTACGAATCCGCTGATGCGACGGTTCACGGACTGAACGCCAGTGGACGCGCCTCTCGGTCAGTTGTGCCCGATCGACTGCAGCGATCCGATCTCGAATTCGGCGCGCGTTCTCCGACGGTGCCGGCGTTGGTGCGCGGTTGGGATGCCGCGCATCGGCGCTTCGGAAAGCTGGCCTGGTCTGACTTATTCGCGGCGGCGATAGCGGCGGCTGAGAACGGCGTTCCCGTGTCGAGGATATTGGCGTCGGCGATCGCGGAGCATGCGGAACTCGTCGCGCGCGACGCGGGACTGGCGGCGTTGCTGATCCCGAGCGGCCGGCCGCTGATCGAAGGCGACCTTCTTCGTCAGCCGCAGTTGGCGGAGAGCTTTCGCGCCGTCGCGCAGGGCGGCGCGGACGCGTTCTATGGTGGAGCGATCGCGCTTTCTCTTGCGCAGCGCATCGCGCGAGACGACGGCCTCCTGAGCGCAGACGACTTCGCGCGCTGCGCGGCCGAGTGGGTAATCCCAATCTCGGCCGACTATCGCGGCAACACGGTTGCGACGGTTCCGCCGAATTCTTTTGGGCTGCTCGGGTTGCTGCAACTCACGGAGCTCGAGCGGCAGGCCGTCTCCGGAGAATATCTCGAGACGCGATTGGCCGCGCAGGTGGCCGCAGCCGAGCGGACATTCGTAACTGGTGCCGGCTATCTGGCAGATCCGGAGGCGACGGGAATAACGGCTGCGGATCTTCGTTCGTTGCTGGCTAACCCAGTGCCCAACACCTCTGCGGGGCGGATCGGCTCCGGTCCCGGCGGAACCGCGGTTGCGATGGCCGTCGACCGGGACGGAAACGCGGCCCTGATCGTACAAAGCATTTTTACGCTGTTTGGCAGTGGGGTGCTCGACGCCGAAACCGGCATTCTCCTCAATAACCGGATGCGCGGTTTCAGCCTCGATCCTTCGCATCCCAATGTGGTCGCGGCCGGAAAGCGGCCGGCGCACACGCTGAGCCCGATGATGGTTCTCAGAGACGGGCGGCTTCGTCTCGTGCTCGCGACTCCAGGCGGTCTCGGACAGACGCCGACGCTGGTTCAGGTTATCGACGGCCACATCGGTGCCGGGCTCGATCTCGAAACCGCGATCGCGCGGCCGCGCTGGTCCTACGACCTCGATCAGCGCGTGATCGTGGAAGCTGGAGTTGCCGACGACGTCGTCGCTGCGATCGCTGCGGGCGGCGTTTCCATTTATCGGCCGACACGGCCTACGCCGTTCTTCGGATCGGTAAAGGCGATCCGGATCGCGCCAGACGGAACGCTTTGTGGCGTCGCCGATCGGCGGAGAGATGGCGCCGTGGCCGGCATTTAGGTTTGCTCGAAAACTTACCAACCTTTGGAGCGTGAAATGTCTGTTGAGGATCGGTTGCGCGAGCTTGGTATCGTTCTCCCGCGTCCACGCCGCGTGCCGGCAAACTTCGTTCCCGGCGTTGTCGTCAACGATCTGCTCTGGATGTCCGGCACGCTCGGCACCATCGTCGACGCCGAGGACGGCGACGTCATACCGACGCCTGGAAAACTCGGCGAGCAGATCAGTCTGGAACAGGGTTATCAATCGGCGCGCCAATGCGCGATCAACCAGCTCGCGTGGATCAAACTTGTGCTGGGTAGCCTCGATCGCGTTGCGCGCATCGTCAAGGTGAATGGCTATGTAAATGCGGTTTACGGCTACAACCAGGGACCGTGGGTCGTGAACGGCGCCTCGGATCTACTGGTAGAGGTGTTCGGCAAAGAGAACGGATCCCATGCGCGCGCCGTAGTCAGCGTGGCCGGGCTCGCGTTCGACGCGCCGGTTGAGATTGAAATGCTTGTGCATGTGCGGTCCTGATCATTCAATCAGAAGGCTCCGCTTTCAGAGCATTCGCAAAAATCTTCTGGCCGATTGAATGCTAAGTGTCGCTGAACGTCGGAATGCCGACCTCCATCCGGGCGTGGAAACGGGCGCAGAGACCCGTTTCCAGTGGTTCTGACGCATTCATCGGACACGCGGCACGATGAAAGCCTCGCCGGAGAGACTACTCGCCACCCAGGGTCGTCGTGATGCTCGCGTAGAACGTGCGTCCCGGCCCAGGTTGATTCACGAGGCCGAGCGGATCGACATAGAACTGGTCCGTAACATTCTCGACGCGAGCGCCCAGTGTCCAGGTGTCGTTGATCTTGTAGTCCAAGAACAGGTCAACAAGGGTATAGGACTCCCAGTTGATCTGGGAGATGAACGAGCTGAGCCCCTGGGCCGTGACCAAGCCATGCTCGATGGCGCGCGGCCCGACATAGGAGACGCGTCCGCCGACGGTCAGGGCATCGTCGAACAGCTTCTGAGAGAGAGTTAGATCGACGGTGTACTTGGGCGGCACGTGATTGGTGGCGTAATCGCCATAGAGCGAGCTCTCGGCGCAGGTATCCGATGTCCGGCAATATTCGATGCTGAGGTAATAATTGGCCGCCAGGTCGGCCGTGAAGCCGCCTTGCTCGTAGCGGCCGGAGAATTCCAGGCCCGAGAACTTCGCCCGATCGATGTTGTAGACCTGCATACCCCACCACGTATACCCAGGCCCTTCGAACGGACGGAACTCACGCGCGATGTAGTCGCTGACGTCCCAGTTGAAATATCCAAGCTTGATCATCGCCTTGTCGTCGGCCACAAGAATGCCGTCCCTCTGGAAGTTGGCGCCGATCTCCCAATTGCTGGCGCGCTCGGGGCTGAGATCCGGATTGGGGATGATGGTGAACGCCGACGCGGATTCGAAGAGGCTCGGATAGCGCAACGCGTTCGAGTAGTTCACATAGAACTGCGTCCCCTTGGTCGGCTCCAGCGTGATCCCGGCCGACGGGCTGAACCCGCCTTCGTCGCGCTTCGGATCAGGATTGACGTATGCCGAATTGTCGGACGTGCTGCGGTCGTTGGACCAGAAATGCGAGTAGCGCAGTCCGCCGTTGAGCGTCAGCCAGTCCGTGGGCTTGTACGCCACCTTGGTGAAGGCGCCGGCCTCCTCTCGCGCGGCGTCGCGCAGATTTAGCCAGCCTTCGATCACGTCGGTATAGGCGCTCGGACGGGTGTCCTCGTTGACGTATGAGAGCCCGTACGTGAACTCCAGCGCGCCATACTGCTCGAATGACACGCGGGACGTATTCGTCGTGTCGCCGCCCCACATCACCGTATCGGAGCCGGTCCGGAAGTATTTCGAAAGACCGAGACTTTCCGGCTTCGTGCCGTAGGCATTGCGTGGCGGGTTGCGCAGTTCGAGGTCTGTTACCCAGAAATTGGCCTTGAGATCGATGAGATCGTTGCCCGCGGGCTTCCAAAGATAACGCAGCGTACCGGTGTCGAGCACGGTGCCGGCGGTCTGAGTTTGCTGCACCGGTTGGCTGGCGTCGCTGGTCAACGCCGATGCAAGACGGTCACCCGCCTCGCTGCGGAAGCCGGTATAGCCGAACTTCAGGCTGTGTCCGTCGCCGAAGCGCAAGGTCGCCTTGGTCAGCCAGGATTCCGTCTGAAGCTCCGTGTTCAGGACCTCCTCGCCCGCCCGGTAATTCGACAGCCCCTGGTTCTCCACATAGTCCCTGTGCAGCAGATAGGACGGACAATAGCCGCTCGAGTAGCAGAACGGCCGTGGACCGGTGCTGACGGGATTGGCGGAGGGGCCATGTTTTCCGGCGTGATAGTTGCCGCGTTCGCGATATGCATAGGCGGCAAGGAGGTCGATATTGTCATCCTTGAAGGCGGTGACGACGCTGGCCGAGCCCTGTGTTGGCGTCAGCAATCCCGGTCGGTCCATTCCATGCTCTGAAGGCACAGCTGTTCCATAGCCAGAACTTGGATCGTTGGTGGAGCCAATGGGATTGCTGATCTGATAGCCCGCGCGATTTCCCGCCTCCGGCGTGGACGTGTTCGTTCCGGCCTCGCCCTTGATACGCACGCCCCACTTCTGGCCGGGCTTCACGATGTCGCCGGCATCCACTGTGCGCATGGCGACGGTGCCGGCAATGCCGCGGGAAGAGGCGTCCGAGCCCTTGGTGATATCGACGCCGGCGATGAGGTCTGGATCGACGAAGGTTCTGCTCGAGAGCCCCTGATAGCCTTGGTAGATCTGCAGGGAGTTCTCCGCGCCGTCGATGGTCGTGGCCACGCGTCCCATGCCTTGCATGCCGCGGATGTTGACATCGATCGAGCCGGCGCCGTTGCGGGCCTCGCCCGACATCACCCCCGGCGTGCCGCGGAAGATGTCGGCCGGACTGCTGCCGCGGAAGCGCTCGATATTTTCCGCCGAGATGTGGGCGGTGGGCGCGGGCGTTTCGTAAGGCGAATAGTCGGAACCGCCCTCTGCGGTACCGCCCACATCGATCGTGTCGAGCGCGATAGCGCCCGGCAACGTCGCGGCGGCATCGTTGCCGCCGACACCAGAGGTGGACACGGTGACCGTGTTGGCATTGGTGAAACTGTAGGTCAGTCCGGTACCGGCGAGGAAAGCGGCGAACGCCTGCTGAGCCGTGAGCGAGCCAGATACCGCTTTTCCGCGGATCGACGACGGAAGCGCGCCGTTGACCACGACCGAGAAGCCGGCGACGCGCCCTATGGCATTCAACCCTTGTGGGACAGGCTGTGCCGCGACATTGAAGGTGAAGCGTTGCGCGGCGACCGCTTCGCCTTGAGCTTGAGCTACAGCATGTGAAATGCCTGCCACCATCGGCAACATGGCGCCGGTGATCAGCGCCGCAATGCCGTGTGTACTCCGTACTCTACGCATAGTGATCCCCTCGTTCGCAAGTCGCATCCCCGTCCGCGCGATGTGCATCGCGGGCGTCTATTAGGGATTCACGGATGACTTGAGGGACACCTCACCTCGCTGCGATACTTTCTTCGCGAGGTTGCTGAGTGATTGCTGATTTTTTGACTGAGTGAAGTGCCGCAGGCTCGGCAGGGCGATATCTCTGCACCCCGCGCGCTCTTGGCGTAAGCGCTGCCTTGCGAAAGATGGAAGTGCTCTAATGTAGGATCACGAGCCGCCCTGCGATGGAGCGCATCGAGAAGCCGACGGATGACTGAAGCGAGCGCAGAGCCGCGTCCGGATCGTCGAGCGGCAGACTTCCGGAGACAGTCCAGTTTGCAAGCTCGCTGCTGGTGATGACGATACGGCCGGAGCGGTAGCGTGCAATCTCGGCCACAACATCGGCAAGACGAGCTTCGTAGAACACAAACCGCCCGTCGCGCCAGGCCAGTGCCGCGTCGAGATCGGCTTCGACGACGGTGCCGAGCGTGTCGGCTGCGTAGCTCACCTGCTGTCCGGGAGCGATCGTCGCTGTGCGCGTTCCGTTGCCAACCTCGACGCGGCCACGCGCCAACGTGACCACGGCCCTCTGATCGGCGAGACGGACGTCGAATTCGGTCCCGAGCACTCGCACCTGGCCGTCGGCCGCCTCTACGATAAAAGGGTCACCTGATTTTGTGACGGAGAAGTAGGCCGTGCCTCGCAAGAGGCGTACGCGCCGTTCGCCCGGAGAGAACGCGACATCCATGGCCGTATCTGCGTCGAGGAGCACCGTGGAGGCGTCGGACAGAGTGACAAGACGGCGCTCGCCCCGCGCCGACACATAGTCGGCTGCGAGGTTTTGCAGGAGGTGAGGCTGCTCGAGCCAGATCGCGCCGCTTAGAACCGCCAGCGCCAGACCAAGCGCCGTTCCAGTGCGGCGCACGGCTTTTCGGCGCCGGGCTCGGTCCATGTTTTCGAGATAGCCCGCAAGTATCGAGGCTTCCTCCTCGGCTACGCGTGCGCCGGGCTCCCCCATGGTCGACCAAAGGCTTTCTGCGCGCCGCCAGGCCACCCGGTGCGCAGGGCTCGCCGCAAGCCACTGCTCGAACACGGCTTGATCGCCGGGAGCGGGATTTCCGCGCAGCCGGCTTAGCCAGGCAAGGGCAGCCTCGTCGGGATCGGTTTGTGGGAAAGGGTCTTGGTTCATTGTCGGAAACGATGTCTCAGGCCAGACACGCGCCATTTGCGGGGCAACGGCACTTATCATAATTCACGGATGAGCGGGGGCTTTCCCTCAGCCCGCAGCGTTTCAGCTTTCCTCAATCGCGCTACGAAGAGCCTTGAGGGCGCGCGCCATGTGCTTCTCGACGCCGCTGGCGGTAATGCCGAGCGCTTCCGCGATCTCGCAATACGTGCGCCCGTGTACACGGTTAAGCAGGAAAATGTGCCGTGTTCGCTCCGGCAGGCCACGGATCACATCGTCGACTTGCCGAAGACCGTCGCGGGCTTCCACGATCTCATGTGGGGACGGAAAGACTCCCGCATGCTGCTCGGGTACTGTGCCGGCGATGTAAGCAGCCCGTGCGCGCTGGGCCCGGATATGATCGATGGCGGCGTTGCGGGCACTTCGCGCGAGATAGGCGGCGTCGCATCCCTCCAGCGTCTTATGCCGCCTCCAAAGACGCAAAAAAACGTCGTGGACGAGATCGGCCGCGGCGGCGGGATCGCCGATCAGGCGCGTCACGCTGAGCCGCAGGCGGGCGCCCTCGGATACATAAAGTGCGGCAAGATCCAACGGTTTGGTCATACGGAACTCGACAGACCACAGCGAACGCCCCCGTCTCTGTCATGCACCTACGGAAGCAAGGCGGGCGTGCAACTCAACGTCCATATTATTTCCTAACTACAAAAGTCAACATTTAATCTGTCCGTGCGCTCCACAATAGATGCGTGGTGTGTTGCCGTCGGGCAGGGGAGAGGACATCCGAAGCATCTGCTCGGGGGCTTTCACTCGGATAAAACCCCGGAACAGGTTGTGTCCTATGCTGAAACTGCAGAATATGACTGCAAATACAGAGGGTAAGGCTGGTGCGGCAGCTCTCGCCCGATATTTCTGTGTGCGATCTGCCTAAGTGGGCGTGGCGATGATGGGGTGGGTCGCTCTCACGCTTTTCCGGACGGTGCCCGGGATCAGTCCAATGGTCGGAACTTGAATGCCAGGCGTTTCGCGCGGGCGTATAAGAAAGCAGATTTCGATATTTGACTTGCCGGCTCAAGTCGGACGTTTCTGACTATGCATATATAGAGTGGCTCCGCCCGAGACGCCGAAGTGAACTTCTCTTCAATCCGACTTGGCCTGCGCCGGGTCGCCAGCGTGAGTGAGCTTGGACCATGACCGATCCGACTTTCAAACCCGAAACGATTGCACTCCATGGCGGCTGGCGCGCAGATCCGGTGACGGGCTCGGTGGCGGTGCCGATCTACCAGACGACGTCGTACCAATTCCGCGACACGGAGCATGCCGAGAACCTTTTTGCGCTCAAAGAGTTCGGCAACATCTACACGCGCATCATGAACCCCACCAACGACGTGCTCGAGAAGCGCGTCGCGGCGCTCGAGGGCGGCGTAGCGGCGCTGGCGTTGGCGTCCGGCCAGGCTGCGTCCGCCCTATCGGTCCAGAACCTCGCGCGGGCGGGCGACAACATCGTGAGCTCGACCGATATCTACGGCGGAACCTGGAATCTCTTCGCCAACACATTCAGGGATCAGGGCATCGAGGTTCGTTTCGTCGATCCCGCCGATCCCGAAAACTTCCGCCGCGCCACCGACGAGCGGACCCGCGCCTATTACGCGGAGACGCTCCCCAATCCCAAGCTGATCGCGTTCCCGATCGCGGAGGTGGCTGCGATCGGCCGCCCGCTCGGCATCCCGCTAATCGTCGACAACACCGCGGCGCCGATCCTCACGCGGCCGTTCGATCACGGTGCGGCAGTCGTGGTCTACTCGTCGACGAAATACCTCGGCGGCCACGGCACCTCGATCGGCGGGCTTGTTGTTGACGGCGGAAACTTCGACTGGGCCGCGCACAAGGAGCGCCAGCCCACGCTCAACACGCCCGATCCGAGCTATCACGGCGCCGTCTGGACGGAAGCCGTCAAGCCGCTCGGCCCCATCGCCTACATTATCAAGGCGCGCGTGACGCTGCTGCGCGACCTCGGCGCGGCGCTGTCCCCGTTCAATGCATTTCTCACCTTGCAGGGCATCGAGACCCTACCGCTCCGGATCGCGCGGCACTCGGAGAACGCAAATGCCGTCGCTGCATTTTTGGCCAAGAGACCCGAGGTGACGCGCGTGATTCATCCGTCGCAGCAGAAGGGGTTAGCGAAACAGCGCGCCGACAAATACCTGAAGGGCGGCTACAGCGGACTCGTCGGTTTCGAGCTAGCCGCCGGTCGTGAGGCCGGCCGCCGTTTCATCGACGGTCTCAAGCTCCACTACCACGTCGCCAATATCGGCGACGCCAGAAGTCTCGCGATCCATCCGGCGACGACGACGCATTCCCAGCTCGCCGCGTCGGAGCAGGCGGCAGCGGGTGTAACGGAAGGCTATGTGCGCCTGTCCGTCGGCATCGAGCACATCGACGATATTATCGCCGATCTCGAACAGGCCCTCGCCGCAGCCGGCACGCGGTAGAAAAAAACACGGCCGCGATCCAAGAGGCGAGACGGCAGCCGGGTGTCTGCCGTCTTGCGGAAGCGCGGCGAGCGCTACAACTCTTTGACGATCAGATGTGTGCCGCGCGCTTTGTGATTTCGCTCACCGCCGCGGGATTGCCACCAACCCGATGGCGCGCTTTCGCATGTTTGAACTGAGTGGAAGCCGTGTAGCGAATGACATCGGCGTAATACGCCTCGGCAATTCTACCCAGCGTGTCGGAAACGGCTGCAACAAGCGCGGGCGCGATCGTTACGCCGTCGTAATTCTCGATGGCATGAACGCGATGATCGAGTGCCGAAAGCCGATCGGTGAGGGCGCGCTCGATGGCGTCGAGCTCCTCGGGGCTTGAGATCGTCAGCAACCCAAAATCGGCGGAAAAGATGTTTCGCGCCTCCTCATGCACGAAGCGCTGCGCGAGCGAGACTCGCAGGAGATCGTTACGCAGATGCATGGGGCCGGTCGCGAAAATGCGAGCGTCCATGGTCGTCGGGTCCTTCCGGATCACCGGCTTGAAATTCATGAGCGATAGAATATCGCGTTCGATATCGATGCCCGGCGCGACCTCGACCAGCTCGATGCCATCTGCTCCCAGTTCGAAGACGCATCGCTCGGTGACGTAGAGCACCCTAGCGCCGTGCGCCAGCGCGCGCTCGGCATTGAACGTCTGTTGCTCGAGCTTCTCGACGAACTTGCGAACCGGGCCGTTGCAGACGATTCCGGGGCCGTTGGTCGCGGCCGCAACTCTTGGCCGGCCGGCAGTGAAGGTCCCAAGATAGACGATCGTGTTGGTGTTCTGGGAAATGTTGACGAAACCTCCGGCGCCCGGAAGCCTGGGACCGAACTTGCTGACATTGACATTGCCAAGGCGATCGACCTCGGCGAGACCGAGAAAGGCGGCGTCGAGCCCGCCCCCGTCGTAGTAGTCGAATTGATAGGGCTGATCGATCACGGCGGAGGTATTGGATGCGGCGCCGAAGTTGAGGCCGCCGGCGGGAACGCCACCGATCACACCCGGCTCCGCGGTGAGCGTGAGCAAGTCCGTGATGCCTTCTTCGGCTGCAATGCGTGCGATGCCTTCCGGCATCCCGATACCGAGGTTGATCACGCTGTTGGGGCGTAATTCCAGGGCGGCACGGCGCGCGATGATCTTGCGCTCGGTCATGTCCATCGGTGTGAGCGAGGCGAGGCGCACCCGGATCTCGCCACTGAAGGCCGGATTGTAGGGCGTTCCGAACGTTTGCCAATGGTTCTCGGGCGCCGCCACCACGACGCAATCGACCAGCGTGCCCGGCACCTTGACGTGCTTAGGATTGAGGCTTCCGCGTTCCGCAATGCGCTCGACCTGGGCGATGACGACGCCGCCGGAATTGCGGGTCGCCATGGCGATCGCCAGGACCTCCGTGGTCAGCGCCTCTTTCTCCATGGTGAGATTTCCATCGGGGTCGGCGGTGGTAGCGCGAATGAGGCAGGCATCGATCGGGATGGTCTTGAAGAACAGACACTCTTCCCCGCCGACTGTCACGACCTCGACGAGATCCTTCGTGGTTCGCGCATTCAATCGGCCGCCGCCATGCCGCGGGTCGGCGTAGGTGCCGAGCCCGATCTTCGTCAGATGCCCAGGGCGATTTGCGGCGATGTCGCGGAACAGATGCGAGACGACACCTTGCGGAGGATTGTAAGCCTCGATCTCGTTGGCCTTGGCCAGCTGCTGCAGCTTCGGGATGGACCCCCAATGGCCACCGATGACGCGCGCCACCAAGCCGGGATGGGCCAGCCGGTTCAATCCACGGGACTTGGAATCTCCCTGGGACGACCCAAAAATGAGCGTGAGATCGCGCGGATATCCGGTGGTGACAAAGCTGTCTTCGAGAGCAATGGCCAACTCCTCGGCAAAGCCGGTGCCGACGAAACCGCCAGTTGCGAGCGTGTTGCCGCTGGCAATGAGCCGGACGGCTTCGGAAGCCGAAATGATCTTTCCCTGGTCAAGTCCGGACAGAAATGAAGGGCTTGGACGCGTTGCCATCGTGGCCTCTTTGCTCTCTGCGCCACATGGTTTGCAGCGCAGCTCGGATAAGTGAAGGAAGCCAGCTGCAATCCGCGAGCGCCCGTAACGCAGCGCGCCGCAATGTCATGAGGCGCCCCACGACGGACGCGCATTGCGAGAGGCGCGACGTTCGATCCTAAGGTCGAGAGCAGTCCTCGGCCAAGTGCGGGGCCAGGCCAACGAAGGATTGCTGATATCGATATTCCCCCGGCAGCATCTGTCAGTACAGATCCGATCAGTGCAAATATGGATATGAATTATAATTCGTAGAAAGCCGCGCGCACACGACTAAGCTCCGCCCGCCATACATGAAACGTCCCGCTGTTGAGGCGCAAAGGAGCGCGCCCATTGGACAACGACGCAACGTCGCGTCGTTCTCGTTGCAGCGGGCGGAAATAACCGACAGGGGGATAAGATGTCGTTCTTGCGCCGGCTTTTCGCGGCTTGTGCCACGCTGGTCGCGATTTTCTCGCCCCAGCTTTCTCATGCGGAAAATCTCAAATTGCGCGTTGCCTACGTTCCAATGGTGAACATGGCGCCGCTGTTCATTCTGACCAATGAGGGATGGGCAAAGGAGGCGGGCGTCGATCTGGAGCTCACGCGCTTCTCGTCCGGCACGACGCTGATCCAGGCCCTGGCCTCCGGTGAATTCGACGCGGTCTACATGGCGGTATCGCCGGTTGTAGTCGCCCGCGCGCGGGGGATCGATCTCAAGATCGTGGCCGCAAACGGCGTTGAGATCGTCTCGCTCATCGGACTTGCCGACCTTGCCAAAGCCTACGATGGCGCGGCCAGCCCGGCGAAGGCGTTCGAAGCATTCCGCCAGCAACACGGCCGGCCCGTATCGATCGCGACTCTCCCGAAAGGCACCATCCCCGATACGGCCTTGCGCCATTACATCAAGACGCAAAAGATCAACGAGGCGGACGTCTCGATCCTGAGCCAGGGCGAGGAGCAGGTGCGCCAGTCTCTGCTTGCCAAGGCGGTCGACGCTGCGACCATGCCGGAGCCGATCATCACAATCGTGAAAAGCAAGGATCCGTCCTCCAAGCTGCTCGCGACCGGCCATGATCTGATGCCTGGTCATCCGGGCTTTGTGCTGTCGGTAAGAGAGAAGATCCTCAAGGAACATCCGGACAAAGTGAAATCGCTGGTGGCGCTCAACAGCAAGGCCATCGCGTTGATCAAAAGCGATCCGAAACGGGCGGCCATCTCGACGGAAGCCCATCTCGGGAAGGGGCTGATCCCGCTGGAGGTGATCGAGGCGGCCTTGACGTCCCCCAACAATCCCATCACCGATGACCTGCGCCGGCTCGCCGAAGGCACGAAATCCCTACAGGAGTTTCAGGTCGAAATCGGCGTCCAGCCGAAGATCGTTCCGGAAAATGAACTGTTCGACTGGACGAGCTACAACGAACTGCAGGCTACACGATGAGCGTTGCGGCTTCCTCGCCGGTCCGGCTGGGTGCCGTTTCGGTCGCGAGCGCGGTTGGCTTTCTTCTGCTGTTGGAGATCGTTGCCAGGTTTCATCTGATGCCGGCCACCTTGCTTCCGGCGCCGAGCAGCGTTGCGCTGGCTTTTGAAAGCGAGTTCCAGTCCGGCCGCTGGCTCGCGAATGTCCTCGCGAGCCTCTCCCACTACGCCGTCGGCGTCGCCATCGGTACGCTGCTCGGCATCGGGTTTGGTTTGGCAACGGCTCAATGGCCGCTTTTCAATGCCCTGACGGAGGGCATCGCACGGCTGCTGCGGCCGATCTCTCCCATCGCGTGGCTGCCCTTCGCCATCATCTGGTTCGGGATCGGCGAGGCGGCGGCCGCCTTCATCATTGCGACCGGCGTATTCTGGCTGAACTACATCGCGACGCAATCCGCCGCGCGTGCGGTCGATACCGACAAGATCGAACTGGCGCACGCGTTCGGGCAGGGGGCCTTCTTCACCCGGATCCGCAAGATCGTGCTGCCGGGCGCGGCACCTGGAATCCTCTCCGGCGTCAGGGCCGGTGTGTCCATGGGCTGGATCGCGGTTCTGGCTGCCGAGATGCTGGGTGTCGCAGGCGTGGGCCAGCGCTTGCTCGAAGCCTCGGGCGTGCTCGCCACCGATCTGGTCGTCCTCTACATGGCGACGATCGCAGCGCTCTATTGCGTCACCGACACCGCGCTCGAATGGCTGACCCGGAGATTGTTGCCGTGGACGCACTAGTTTCACGCGCAGACGTCGAAAGACCCGACGTGCTCGTGCGCATTTCGGATGTCGCCTTGAGCGCACCGGGCCAAGTTGACCGGCCGATTCTAGAGAATGTCTCTCTCGATATTCGCACCGGGGAGTTCCTCGCCATAGTCGGTCCGTCGGGTATCGGCAAATCCACGCTTTTGAGAGCGATCTCCGGCTTGGTTGCCCCGAGCCGCGGGACGATCTCGGCTGTCGGCCGGCCGCGAGCCTCCGGGAAGTTCGCCGCTCTCGTATTTCAAGATGCGCGTTTGCTGCCCTGGCGCCGCGTGCGCGGCAATGTCGAGTTCGGACTGGAGGGTATTGTTCCAAGCCGGAGCGTGCGCAGGGATCGCGCCCGCAACGCCCTTCGCCTCGTCGGTCTCGAAGCTCTCGAAAATCGCTGGCCGCATCAACTGTCGGGCGGACAACAGCAACGCGTCAGCATCGCGCGCGCCCTGGCGCTCGAGCCGGAACTTCTCCTCATGGACGAGCCGTTCTCCGCGCTCGACATTGCCACCCGCCGAACGCTCCAGGACGAGATCTCTGGCATTTGGCGAACAGCCGGCGCAACCGTTGTTCTCGTCACCCACGATCTTGACGAGGCGATCCATCTTGCCGACCGCGTCGTCGTATTGGGTGGATCCCCGGCGACGATCAAGGACATCGTGGAGGTTCCGATTGCGCGCCCGCGCTCGAGGCCGAAACCCGTTGCCTCCGAGCCCTACGCCGCGTTGAAGGGGCGCCTCGCACAGCATTTCAATTCGGCAGCACCATCCGGCGCGCCGCAAGGAACCGACAATGAGCCAGCCCCCATCGGAAATTGATCTCTATTTCGCACCGACCGGAAACGGATATCGCGCTGCGATCGCGCTCGAAGCCTGCCAGATTCCGCATCGGCGCATCGTCGTGAACATCGAAGGCGGGCAGCACAGGACGCCGGAGTTTCTGGCCCTCAATCCGTTGGGGGCGATCCCGGTGATCGTCGATCGCAACGGTCACGGGGGCCAGCCTCTGGTCCTGAGCCAATCCGGTGCAATCTTGCTGCACGCCGCGGAAAGAAGCGGCCGCTTCATCCCCGCCGATCCACAAGCTCGGCTGCGCGTGCTGCAATGGTTCATGGCGGCGATCTCCGATGCCGCCGTCGGAAACACCCTGACGCGCTACATCAAGCTTAACGCGCCCGACAAATCGGAAGCGAACGACGCATATTTTCTGGAGCGTCTGCGCACGCTGTTCGCGGCGTTCGATCGCCAGATCGGTGGCAACGAGTTCATCGCAGGTGAGCTTTCGATTGCCGATCTCGCGCTCTATCCGGTCATCAACATGCGGCTCGATCTGGTGGAGAGCGCTAAGCTCGGATCGCTTGCTGCCTGGTTCGAGCGTTTGAGCCTGTATGAACCGATCGCACGCGCTTACGGACGAACCTGACCCGTGCGCCGTTGTGCTCGGGAAAGCATATTCCAACTATTGAATTCGGATCTTCTTGGTTTGGCTGTCGCCGTTCCGCGCCTATATCGGATCAACAACTTAGGCCGTATCGCAGTCAGCCACGAGGAGACTGGACAATGGCAAACGTAACGGATCTGACGCCGGGCGATCGCATTGAAATCCGCTACCGCACGGCCGTCGCCTCGCTCGAGAACGGCAACGAGCTTCGCGACAAATGGATCTCCGCCGAGATCAAGAGCATTGATGGCGGACGCTGGCCTTTGGCACGTCTGTCCGATGGCCAGTTGACGGAGGTCCGGCGCTACATGGAGTGGCGCTACGCCTCCGTGCACCTTCACGCCCCACGCCCGCATCCTCGCGCAGCGTGAATCGGATCGGCATTTGCTTTAGCGGACTGCAGAGCGTTTGCTGGCCGTCACGCGGCCCGCGACCGTCCGGCTCGCCAGCTTGCGATCGCGCAGCGCGGCCCATTTGCGGCAGCTCGCACGTGCAAGGCTGCATTTGGGGGCTTGGCGTTCGGCCTTGGCGTGTTTCGTAGGCACGCGATTGGCCTGTTCGAGGTGATCCGGAATGCTGTCGCGATCCTGCTCGCACAGCTCGACGCCTGCCAGTTCCCGCTCGAACGGAGACGCATCGCGCACGCGATAGCGTTTGGAGCACACTGAAACCTGTGGCGGCAGACGCGTGCGCTCGAAGGAATCATAGCCGTCCTTGAGATCCCGCCAGAACTGGGTCCAGGGGGATGCGGCGCTCGCCAGCATATTGGCGTCCGTCATGCGGAACGGGAACACTTGGATTGGAACGTGAGAGGCGCCGCGGAGTGCGCCGGCCACGAGGTCGTAGATCTCGGAATTGACTGCGTTCGTCATTGCGAAGCAGCCCGATGAATCGCATCCGCCATGGACAAGAATGAGCGAGCCGCTGCGGCCGTTGACGCGATCGAAAATGTTTGGATAGCCGATATCGAGCGAGCGGCGCCAACGATCGCCGTGATGCAGCAGATCTTCGGTGACGGTATAGAAGCCTTCCGGGGTTTGCCGATCTCCCTCGCGGAGCTTGGGGCCGAGCGAGCCCGACCAATAGCAGACCGGATAGGTGGCAAAGAGCGTGAAGCTGCGATCCTTCTTGATCCACACTTCGAGCTCGGATTCCGCTTTGAAGATGCGGATCAACGTTGGCGCACCGAGCGCCAGTCCGGCCTCTGTGAGGCGCGTCATCAGCTTTGCAGTGTCCGGGGTTCCTGGCAAAGGCAGCTTGAGTTGCCCGCTGCGCGCAGCCTGCCAGCGCTCCAGCCGTTCGGTCTGGGAGCGATCCGCATTTATCGATTCCGCCGTCGCGAGGCCGGTCGCGCACACTGAGGCCGCAATCGCCCAAGCGGCAGCGGCCAGCTTTCTGGCCCCTGCGCCTGCCAATGATGTCCCCTCTTCAAGCCGCTACCAGAAGCTGAAGAACGGCGTATAGCGCTGCGGTCTGCGGCGCCGGTCGCCGTAGTAGTAATAGTCGTCATAATACGGGTCGTAAGGGTAATAATTGGGCGGCTGGCGCGGCCGCTTCTTGATGCCGCCCTGCGGCTCGCCGCTGATCAGCACGACAAAGTCGGTCGCCGCGCCGGTTTCTTTGCTCAGATCTTCGTCGGACACGATGAGCGACGAACCCGGCCAGACATACTCCGAAACCTTCGAAACAACCTCCGGCGGCAGCGTGATGCGGTCGAGCGCGGCCTTGGCGGCCACGACGTCGGTCGCGGGCGGCGCTTCGTTAGCGGCCACGCGGCGACGCTTGCTCGCGCCGTAGTTGTCATCGAAATCATCGGCCCTGCGGGGCACGATCGTGACGACGTTCCAGCGCACGTTGTCGACGGTTCCCTTGTAGTCCACGGCGGTAAAGGTGTGCGTTCCGATCGGCGTCTCCGGTTCTGCAATGCTGACCGGCATGTCGATCACGGCCTCATGGCCTTGCCGCACATAGACACGCTGCGTCTTGAGGCTGACGAACACGGAGACCGGCAGCGTCTTGCGCCGGGCTTCTTTCGCAGCGTCCGTGGCTTTCTTCTTCACGGCGTCCGAAACGTTGAACGCATCCGTCGCGCGTGCCAAGTCCGCGGCTGCCGCATCGTCCTTGGCTTTCGCATCGTCGAACGCCTGCTTGGCCTTTTCGGCGGCGGTTGCTGCTTTTGCGGTTTCTGCTTCCGCCGCTTTCCGCACGCGGTCAGTCTTAGCTCCGGCAAGACGCTTGGCGGTGCTTTCCACCCAGCCGTCAGCGCGGCTCTGTGCCTTTTCGGCGCGCTTCAAGACTTTTGCCGTTTTGCTCCGGACGGCTTCGCGCTCCTTGAGCGCCTTCTTTAGCTCGTCGAGTTCCGGGGCAGCCGCGTCGGCTTCCGCGGCCTTTGCAGCGGACACGGCTCTCAGCTGGTCGAGTAGCGCCTGCCGCTCCGGCCAGTTGCGCAAGTCGGGCATGAACGGCGTCAGCTCGGATTGCGCGTCAGGATCGTAGACGATCGGGGTCGCCGCAGCCTGCACGCCGGTCGCTTTTGGCTTGAACAGCAGAGGGTGCTCGATCTCCGAAGGCGCGATATTCTCGCGGGCGACGACAACGCGAGTTCCTATTTTAGCCAGGCCGAAAATCTGCTCGGCATAGCTGTGGGGGAGGCGGACGCAGCCGTGCGAAGCGGGGTAACCGGGAAGGGCGCCGGCGTGCAGCGCGATCCCCGACCACGTCAGACGCTGCATGAACGGCATCTGCGCGTCGTCGTAGAGGTTCGAATAGTGATCCTTGTTTTTCTGCAGGATGCTGTAGATGCCGACCGGCGTCTCATACTCGGTTTGGCCGCTCGACACGCGCGCCCTCACGGCATTCCCCGCGGCGTCGTAAACCGAGATGAGCTGGTCGCGGATCGAGACGACGGCGAGCACAGCAGGTCCGGTAAGCGTCGCTTCCGGCGCGGCGGATTTGCGCTCCGTCTTGGTGCGCGGCTCGGCGACGGCGGACGTAGCCGCTGCGGCGAAAGCGGCCGCAAGCAAGGCGGCGTGAAGGGCTTTGACGAATGTCCCGCGGAACATGTGGTGACCCATTGAGCTAGAAATCCCCGGGAGCCCGGCTTTAGCGTTAATGCCGGCCGGCGTGGAGGTGTTCCTCCCGAAGCTGTCCTGAAAGTCTGTCACAGCGTGGTTATCGTTCCGAAAACGGGCGGAACTGATGGCCGAATGCTCGGAATCTCGTGCTCGACGCCTGAAATGTCGAGTCTATGCGGAATAAAATCGTTCGATCCCATCCAGTTGCGAGCCGATCTTTCGACACATTCGCCGAAGTAATCTGCCCGTCGCAAGTACAACCCACACGAGATCGGCAGCAGTGCCGCTTTCCGCTGCGGCTTTCAAGCTGTCTCGGAGCGATATTTGGGGGCTGTCCCGCAAGTCACGTCTCGAATGAGGGAGACTGACATTGCGATCGACCTCCTCGCCGACGTCCTTCGATCCGAACGGAGATGACAGTGAGTGAAAAGGTCTCGACGCTGCCAGCACTTACAATTCCCCGCCAAGCAATTCTCGAAGGCAGCATCCGATACGCTGGCAACGTCGTCTTGGAAGGCACGATCCTCGGCGATGTCTGGTGCTCGAGCCTCCTGATTACCGAGCGCGGGACCGTGGACGGCGCGATCTGTGCGGACGCGGCGACGATCATGGGCGAGGCATCAGGCTCGATCTACGCCAATCACGTCACGCTGAAGACCGCCTGCTCGGTAACCGCCGAGATCTTTCACAAAGTCCTCTCTTTGGAGAACGGGTGCTATTTCGAGGGTAAATCGAGACGGGTCGCCAATCCCTTGCATCTGGCCGACCGCGACGCCGAAGAGCACACCGCATCTAATGGGCTCGTCCGTTAGAGGAGGTCAGCATGACCCTTCGTCATCAAACTTGGAATGAAAGTCCCTACGACGACGATTACAGGGACTTTGACAGCCTCTCGTTGAACGTCGAGCCAAGCGAAAGAGCTGGCGCGCCCTTGCCGAACCGGCGCAAGGCCCGATTGAGACGAATGCTCGCCGGCATCGTTCTGGTTGCGGGAACTTGGGTGGCTGTGGCGAACCTCGGAGTTGAGGGCGTCATCGAGACCGGGAAATCTTTCTACGAGATCGCCGTGTCGAACGCGCAGGACATGATCGCGCGCGTAAAGCCGGAGGGACTGCCGACCACGGATTCGACGCCAAATAATCTTGCGGGTGCGAGCGCGCCGGCTCTTCCAAACGGACAGCCGGCCGAAGCAGCTCTTCCCGAACTCACGATAACGCAAAACCCGGCAACAGGCCCTGCCGCGGAAGAGGCCCCTTCGACAGAAGCAATGGGAACAGCCTACGCCGAAAAAGCTGAGCCGGCAGAGGAGATCAAGGATCAGAGCCCCAAACGGAAGCGTGCAATTGCAGCCGGCCTTGGCCCCGACCTGCCGAACGTTCTCCTGACGAGGTTGAGCCAGGGCGATCTCAAAAACGCGGGATATGCGATAAAGACCGCACTCGCCAAAACTGCGGACGACGCCTCCTTCTCCTGGCCACCGAAGCCGTCGCGCGAGCAGGCTCTCTTCGAAATCCGCTTCGTTCAGGGCGCGCCTTCGGGTTGCCGCAGATACATCGTCACCGTCACCAAGGACCGCTGGTCTTCGACGTCGGCGGCCCTCGAAAAATGCGGAGACGTCCGTGCTGGCAACGGCGACGTCCCGGGGGACAAGGCGCAGAGAACGCCGTCCCAGTCGCCGGGATAGAGCGTCGCCGGGGTAAAAAGCAGACGCTCGGGACGCCGAGCTGTCCAAGCCGTCAACGAGCGGGCCGAGCTGATTTCTTGGCGTTCGGCGCTGGCCGATCGGTATTCTTGCCGCGGCCCTGCTCGGGCGGCAGCGTGTCGGCGCTATCGATCTTGACGTTATGCGTCTTGCCGCCGGGCGGGTCTGCAGCGTTCGTGTTGTCCGTGTAGCGTGTCTTGGTCATCAGAACCTCCATGCGCCCGAAGGGCGAGCAATCCGCTCTGACAACGCGTAAATTGGGTCGGCCGTTCCGGGGCGCAACTGATCGCGGACAAAAATTGCCCACTCTCACCAGCATTTCTTCAGGGTTTCGCGGATCTTGTCGGCGTCATAGGGCTTGTCGACGCGGAACCTCTTTCGGTCCTGGGCACGCAAGGCGTTTTCGCCGTAGCCCGTAGCGAAGATGAACGGAATCGAACGCGCTGCGAGAACGTCGGCAACCGGGGCGGAGGTGAGCCCGGAGCCCAGGTTCACGTCCAGCACGGCCGCGTCGATGGCGTCGCTCGAAATACGCGCGAGGGCTTGGTCGGTGTCGTAGGCAGGCCCAACGACGACGCACCCCGCGTCTTCGAGGATGTCTGCCAGCACGATGGCGATCAGCGGTTCGTCTTCGACGACGAGGACACGCTTGCCCTTGAGCGAGCCCATTCTGTCTACCTTTCCGTTGGCAAGAACAGTTCGCAGGAGATGCCGGTATCGAGAAAGGCGCAGGCGTACTCGCCGTTCGATTGCGCCGCGAGAGAGCGGAGCAAGCGCGTTCCGAAGCCGGCATGTGTTGGCTCTGTCGCCGGCGGACCTCCGTTCTCCACCCAGCGGAAGTGCAAGCGGTGCTTGGGAGAGGATCGATCGATGTTCCAGGAAACAGAGACATTCCCTTCTGGAACCGAGTAGGCGCCATACTTGACGGCGTTGGTCAGAAGCTCGTGGATCGCCAGCGTGACGGAGATCGCATCGCGTGAGGACAGCACCACATCGTCGCCGGCAAGTTTCAGCCGTGGCCGCTGCTCGTCCTTGTAGGGTGCGAACAGGGCGTCCAGGATGTCGGCGAGGCGCGCGCCGTTCCATTGGCTTTGCGTCAAAAGGTTGTGCCCCGTCGCCAGCGCATGAATGCGGGACAGGAAGCGATCCTTCTGTTCGCCTTGCGCCCCCGCCATGCTTTGCAGCGCGATGGACTGGACGGTCGTCAGCATATTCTTGACGCGGTGGTTGAGCTCTTCGATCAGCAGAGAGCGCGCCTCTTCCGCGTGTTTGCGCTCGGTGATGTCGAGTGCAAGCCCGGTTAGGGAGCCGGGCAGGCCGTCTGCACCGGGCACGTAGTGGCCCTGCTCACGCAACCATCTGAGCGTGCCGTCGCTGCGTTTGATGCGCAGCTCCGCTTCGTAGGCCCCGCGCGTCGAGATCGCCTGCTGCCAGGCATCCGTAACCGCCTGCACGTCGTCCTCGTGGATCCGTTCCAGCCATTCGCTGGTCGGATAGGCGGTGTCGATCGGCTTCAGCCCGAGGATCGTATTGAGGTGTTTGTCCCGTTGGCTCATCTGCTTGATGAGATCGTGGCGCCACGTCCCCATGTTGGCCGCCGCCAGCGCTTGGCGGAACTGCTCCTCGCTTTTGCGAAGCTGGGCGGTTGAGGCTTCGAGCTCCGACGTGCGTTCCGCCACGCTCTGCTCGAGAGTGGCCGCGATCTGCTCGAGCTCACGCGCCTTCCTGTAGAGTTCGACGAAGACCTTGACCTTCGCTTTCAGGATCTGAGGGACCACGGGAACGGGCATGTAATCGACCGCGCCGAACTCGTAGCCGCGGATGCGGTCGAGATCCGACAGCAGCACCGCCGATATGAAGATGACGGCGATGTTCTGGTAGCGCGGATGCTCGCGAATGAGCTGCACCAGCTCGAAGCCGTCGAGATCCGGCATGCAGACGTCGACCAGCACGACCGCCACATCGGTCTTGAGCAGGACGGCCAACGCCTCGTTCGCCGAGGTGGCCGAGATCAAGTTCTCGTTAAGGTCGCGCAGGATGACCTCGTAGCTCATGAGCTTCGAGGGCTGATCATCGACCAGCAGAATGTTGACGGCTTCCGAGAGCACGAAATTCGCTCCTAACGATGTAACCACATGCGCAACGCTGCCAGCAGTTGCTCGGTGTTGACGGGTTTGGCGAGGTAGTCCGACGCACCGGCTTCCAGGCACTTCTCCCGGTCGCCTTTCATCGCCTTTGCGGTGAGCGCGATGATCGGCAGCCGCCGCCATCGGCTTTCGGCGCGGATGGCCTGCATCGTTTGATAGCCATCCATCTCGGGCATCATGATGTCCATGAGCACCAGGGACGTATCGGGGTTTTCGTTCAAGCAGGCGATTGCTTCACGGCCGGTCGTGGCCGTCAGGACATTCATGCCGCGCCGTTCCAGAACGCTGCTCAGGGCGAATATGTTGCGAGCGTCGTCATCGACCAGAAGCACGGATATCCCGGCGAGAGCCTCGTCCGAGCGATGCAGACGTTCGAGCATGCTCTGCTTTTCGGCGGGGAGTTCGGTCACCACACGGTGGAGGAACAGGGCCGTTTCGTCGAGAAGACGCTCGGGCGACTCGACCCCCTTGACCACGATGCTGCGCGCCATTGAGGTGAGCTTGCTTTCCTCCTCGGCCGAAAGCTCGCGTCCGGTGAACACGACGACGGGAACCTCGGCCAGGCGTGCATCGGCCACCAGCGTTTCCAGAATATCGAACCCACTCATGTCGGGAAGCTTGAGATCGAGCACGATGCAGTCGACCGGATTATTTCGCAGATAGGATAGGCACGCCTCACCGCTCGAAGCCGTGGCGATCTCGATATCGTCGTGGCTCAAAAGCTCCTTGATACCCATTCGCTCGGCGGCGTTGTCCTCGACCACCAGAAGCCGCTTGGGGCGCGGTACGCTGAACTGTTTGATGCGGTCTAGTGCACCTCTGAGGCTTTCGAGGGTCGCCGGCTTGCTGACGAACTGGAACGCACCCTGGGCGAGGCCGTGCTGGCGGTCTTCGTCGAGTGTCACCAATTGCACCGGAATGTGCCGCGTCGCCGGGCTCTGCTTCAGCTGGCTGAGTACGCTCCAGCCGAGCATGTCCGGTAGGAATACATCGAGCGAGATCGCATTCGGATTGTATTCGTTGGCAAGCACAAGCGCTTCTGCGCCTCGCTGCGCCACGATGACCTTGAAGCCGCAGTCCTTGGCTTGCCCGATGAGGATGCGCGCATAGTGCGCATCGTCCTCGACGATGAGCAGAACGCAATCGCCCGATGCGATCTCGTCGCGATCGTCGGGGATGGGCTCGGCCACGATCTGGAGATCCGGGAGGCGCTTGAGCGGGCTTTCGACCCGCACCCTGAGGCGGCTGATTTCCTTCTCTGCGGCAATCCCGGCGGGCGGGGCGTAACGCTGTGGGAGGTAGAGCGTGAAGACGCTGCCCGCCCCGGGGCTGCTACGTAGATGGATCTCGCCGCCAAGCAGGCTGGCAAGCTCGCGGCTGATGGCGAGGCCGAGACCCGTGCCGCCGTACTTGCGGCTGGTGCTGGAGTCGGCCTGTTGAAACGCCTCGAAGATGATCTTCTGCTTGTCGGGCGGGATGCCGATACCGGTATCCGATACTTCGAACGCGATGACGGAAGGGGCGTAGGCAAGGATGGGATGATCGGGGCTCCAACCCTGATCTGCGGAAGAGACGTTGAGCCGCACGCTGCCGTGCTCGGTAAACTTGAACGCATTGGAGAGCAGGTTCTTCAAAACCTGCTGCAGGCGCTTCGCGTCGGTGAAGATGTTGCGGCCGAGGCTCGGATCGAGGCTCAGCTCGAACGACAGATTGCGGTTCTCCGCTTCGTGCCGGAACGGCCGCGCGATGGAATCGAGCAGGTTGGACAGATAGAGCTCTTCGGCTTCGACCGAAACCGTCCCCGACTCGATCTTGGAGAGATCGAGAATATCGCTGATCAGGTTGAGAAGGTCGCTGCCCGCGCCATGGATCGTGCGCGCGAATTCGACCTGCTTGTCGGTTAGGTTGCCGTCGACGTTATCGCCGAGCTGCTGGCCCAGAATGAGGATGCTGTTGAGCGGCGTCCGAAGCTCGTGAGACATGTTGGCGAGAAATTCGGATTTGTATTTGGATGTGAGCGAGAGTTCCGTCGCTTTCTCCTCAAGGGCGCGGCGGGCGTGCTCGATTTCCTGGTTCTTCGCTTCCACCTCCACGTTGCGTTCCGCGAGCTGTTGCGCCTTCTGGCCAAGCTGATCGTTTGTGGTTTGCAGCTCGCGCTTCTGCGCCTGAAGCTCCTGGGCGAGGTTCTGGCTCTGTTTGAGCAGCAACTCCGTCTGCATCGTGGCCTCGATGCTGTTCAGCACGATGCCGATGCTCGCGGTGAGCTGATCGAGGAAGGTCAGATGCGCGTCGTCGAACTCGTAGAGCGACGCAACTGCCAGCACGGCTTTGAGTTGCTCTTCGAATATGACCGGAAACACGACGATGCTGCGTGGCCTGGCTTCGAGAACCGTTGCATTGACGGGCACGGAGTCGGCGGGGATGTCGGTCACGAGAATGCGCCGCTTCTCGACCGCGCATTGGCCGATGAAGCCTTTGCCGAGTTCCACCGTCGTCGGATATCCCCGTTCGGGGTGGTCGGCGTACTTGCCGAGCAGCGTGAGCTTCTGGCTGTCGTCCGGACTGGTTCGATAGAGAACGCCCTGTTGGCCGCGCACCAGCGGAACAAGTTCAGAAAGCAGCTTGCTACCGATGGTCGAGAGGTCACGCTGCCCCTGCAGCATCGCCGAGAAGCGCGCGAGGTTGGTTTTCAGCCAGTCCTGATCGTTGTTGCGCTCGGTGGTGAGACGCAGGTTGTCGATCATGGTGTTGATGAAGTCTTTGAGCTCCGCGACCTCGCCCCGCGCGTCGACCTGGATCGATCGCGTGAGATCGCCTTCGGCCACGGCCGTCGTCACTTCCGCGATTGCGCGCACCTGGTTGGTGAGGTTGTCGGCCAGCAGGTTGACGTTGCCGGTGAGATCCTTCCACGTGCCGGCCGCGCCCGGAACGCTGGCCTGGCCGCCGAGGCGCCCTTCGACGCCCACTTCGCGCGCGACCGTTGTCACCTGATCGGCAAAGATCGCGAGCGTGGCCGTCATGTCGTTGATGGTTTCGGCGAGCGCTGCGACCTCACCCTTCGAGTTCACGGTCAGGCGCTGCGTGAGATCGCCGCCGGCAACCGCCGTCACGACCTTGACGATGCCGCGCACCTGCTCGGTGAGGTTGGCGCCCATGACGTTGACGGTATCGGTCAGGTCTTTCCACGTGCCGGCGACACCAGGCACCTGCGCCTGTCCGCCCAGCTTACCTTCGGTGCCAACTTCGCGCGCAACGCGCGTAACCTCCGAGGCGAAAGCGTTGAGCTGATCCACCATCGTGTTGATGGTGTTCTTGAGTTCAAGGATTTCGCCTTTAACGTCGACGGTGATCTTGCGCGACAGGTCGCCGCGCGCCACCGCGGTCGTGACTTCGGCGATGTTGCGCACCTGTGCCGTCAGGTTGCCGGCCATCGAGTTGACGCTGTCGGTAAGATCTTTCCAGGTGCCGGAGGCAACGCCCGGAACGACGGCCTGTCCGCCGAGGCGGCCTTCGGTGCCGACTTCACGCGCGACGCGCGTCACTTCCGCCGCGAACGAGCGCAGCTGCTCGACCATCGTGTTGAGCGTTTCCTTGAGCGACAGGATCTCGCCGCGCACGTCCACCGAAATCTTCTTCGAGAGATCGCCCTGCGCGATGGCCGTCGCGACCTCGGCAATGTTGCGCACCTGGGAGGTCAGGTTGCTGGCCATGAAGTTGACGTTGTCGGTGAGATCTTTCCAGGTTCCGGCGACGCCGGGCACCTCGGCCTGGCCGCCAAGCTTGCCCTCGGTGCCGACTTCGCGTGCGACGCGCGTCACCTCTCCGGCGAACGCGTTGAGCTGGTCCACCATCGTGTTGATCGTGGCTTTGAGTTCGAGAATTTCGCCGCGAACATCGACGGTGATTTTGCGCGAGAGATCGCCGCGGGCAACGGCCGTCGTCACGTCGGCGATATTGCGAACCTGGGTGGTGAGGTTGGCCGCAAGCAGGTTGACGTTGTCGGTGAGGTCTTTCCAGGTGCCGGCGACGCCGGGCACGTTCGCCTGTCCGCCAAGGCGGCCCTCGGTACCGACTTCGCGCGCCACGCGCGTCACCTCGCCCGCGAAGCGGTTGAGCTGATCGACCATCGTGTTGAGCGTTTCCTTGAGCTGAAGGATCTCGCCCTGCACGTCGACAGTGATCTTGCGCGAAAGGTCGCCGTTGGCGATGGCGGTCGCGACGTCGGCGATGTTACGAACCTGGTTGGTCAGGTTGCTCGCCATCGAGTTGACGCTGTCGGTAAGATCTTTCCAGGTTCCGGCGACGCCGGGCACCTGTGCCTGTCCGCCGAGCTTGCCCTCGGTGCCGACTTCGCGCGCCACGCGCGTCACCTCGCCCGCGAAGCGGTTGAGCTGATCGACCATCGTGTTGAGCGTTTCCTTGAGCTGCAGGATTTCGCCCTGCACGTCGACCGTGATTTTCTTCGACAAATCGCCGAGCGCGACGGCGGTCGCGACTTCCGCGATGTTGCGCACCTGGCCAGTCAGGTTGCTCGCCATCGAGTTGACGTTGTCGGTCAGATCCTTCCATGTGCCCGCGACGCCGCGGACGACGGCCTGTCCGCCGAGCTTGCCTTCGGTGCCGACCTCACGCGCGACGCGCGTCACTTCGCCGGCAAACGCGTTGAGCTGGTCCACCATCGTGTTGATGGTTTCCTTAAGCTCGAGCACTTCGCCCCGCACATCGACCGCGATCTTCTTCGAGAGGTCGCCGCCGGCGATGGCGGTCGCGACCTCTGCGATGTTGCGCACCTGGGTCGTCAGGTTGCTGGCCATCGAGTTGACACTGTCGGTGAGATCTTTCCAGGTGCCGGCAACGCCGCGCACGTCGGCCTGCCCACCGAGCCGCCCCTCGGTGCCGACTTCGCGCGCCACGCGCGTGACCTCGAACGCGAAGGCGTTGAGCTGGTCGACCATCGTGTTGATGGTCTCTTTCAGCTGCAGGATCTCGCCGCTGACGTTCACGGTAATCTTCTTCGAAAGGTCGCCGCCGGCGATTGCCGTCGCGACTTCGGCGATGTTGCGGACCTGGTTGGTCAGATTGCCGGCCATCGAGTTGACGTTGTCGGTGAGGTCTTTCCAGGTGCCGGCGACGCCGGGAACCTGCGCCTGTCCGCCGAGTCGTCCTTCGGTGCCGACTTCGCGAGCGACGCGCGTCACTTCGGAAGCGAAGGAGTTGAGCTGGTCCACCATCGTGTTGATGGTGTTTTTAAGCTCGAGAATCTCGCCTTTCACGTCGACGGTGATCTTGCGCGAGAGGTCGCCGCGCGCCACGGCTGTGGTGACTTCGGCGATGTTGCGCACCTGCGTCGTGAGATTGGCCGCGAGCAGGTTGACGTTGTCGGTGAGGTCTTTCCAGGTGCCCGCGACGCCCGGCACCACAGCTTGCCCGCCGAGCCGCCCTTCGGTGCCAACTTCACGCGCCACGCGCGTCACTTCGGCCGCGAACGAACGAAGCTGATCCACCATCGTATTGATGGCTTCCTTGAGCTGAAGGATCTCGCCGCGCACGTCGACCGTGATCTTCTTCGAGAGATCGCCGTTGGCGACCGCAATCGTCACGTCGGCGATGTTGCGCACCTGCGCCGTCAGGTTGCTCGCCATCGAGTTGACGCTTTCGGTCAGATCCTTCCAGACGCCGGTGACCTCGCTGACCTGCGCCTGTCCGCCGAGCTTGCCGTCGGTGCCGACTTCGCGCGCAACGCGCGTCACTTCCGAGGTGAACACCGACAGCTGGTTGATCATCGTGTTGACGATCGTGGCCGAGCGCAGAAATTCGCCTTCGAGCGGGCGGCCGTCGACATCGAGCCGCATCTTCTGCAGGAGATCGCCCTGCGCGACGGCGCGGATCGTGCGGGTGACTTCAGCCGTCGGCCACAAAAGATCGTCGATCAGCGAATTGATCGACGTTTCCATTTCGCCCCAGGCGCCTGCGGCCGTGCCGATACGCACGCGCTGCTTGGTCTTGCCCTCGCGGCCGACGACCTGGCCGACCTGATCGAGCTGCTGCGACATGCGCTGGTTGATTGCGACGATGTCGTTGAAGGCATCCGCGACGCGTCCCCAGAGATCAGGCCAGTCGCCGGGCAGCCGCACCGAGAAATCGCCCTGGCGAACGGCTTGCAGGCTATAGAGCAGCTCGCCGACATGTCGACTGCCCGCCTTGCTGTTGCCATTTGCTGCGCGGCCCGAAGTGTCCGATGGGTCGGAGCCAGTGACGATTTCGGTCATTTATCTTCTCCGGACGAGACGCGGATACCGCACTCACTTCCAACTTTGTGGTCTGTTTTTGATGACGATCGCAAAAATGATGAGGCTGAACGTCAGCAAGCGCAAAAGGTAGAAGATCGGCGCATGCTCTTCCCACGCCGGGTTGAGGCCGAGACTGAAGCGGCCAACGGCATCGACGCCGAACGCCAACGCAAAAAGCGCAAAGAAGATGTCGTGGGTTTGGCGCCAGAAGCGCAGAAAGAAGAGCGAGGCCAGGAGCGAAGCCATGGCGACGGCGCCGAGCAGAACTGAATTGACCGGATCGCTCATTCCGCATCCCATACTAGTCCGTAGAGCAGGATCATCATCGCGCCGAGCGCCGTCGCCGTGCGCCAGAACGTGAGATCGCCGTCGGGGATCACCACTTTGTCGACGACGAGAAGCAGGTTGTTGAGGGTCAGCCCGGCAAAGCAGAGGCCGCTCCACAGGAGCAACCGATAGCCGCCTCTGCGATAGGCCTGCAGCAGCAGATACGTGCAGAGAGCTGCTGTCATCGCACAGAGCATATAGATGGTTGCGACGATCATCCGCGGTCCCTTCTCATCTTGAAGGCGTTGGCGAACGCGCGGATCCGGCGTGGCTTTGCGTGCACGATATTCGTCACGCCCACGAGATTGGCCCGATAAGCGTCCGACAGGCGAGCAACCATGGAGTCGAGTTCGGAAGAAGCACCGGTGTAGCGAAAGATCCCATCCGCGCAGGTGATGAGGCCATCGGCACACAGATTGGCCAGCGTTTCTTCCGTTTCCGGGTCCGATATGTAGAGCCGCTGGGCCACGGAGTTCACGGTCCAATCCTCATTGACGTGGCGGCGGAGAAGAAGGAGTGCCTCGATCTGCCCGATGGAATCGATGTGTCTCAGAATGAAATTCTGAAGATCCAGCGGTATAGGGCTCTCCGACATTACTCTGGGCCAAGCCCTTCCTGGTCAGTGCTTTCGACAAGCGGCATCGCCAGAAGCGTGAGGAAGGTTCACCCTCTCCGGCCAACGCAGTCCCTTCCTGCGCTGGAACGCTCCCGACGCCGCCCAACCCGCTCAAACCCTTGACCGGCCCAAAAGTTCCGCTCCGCTACAAAAAAACTGCCCTAGGTAATTCCGCTCACGGAAGAGGGGGCGACGGCCAAGCAGGCCTGTGCGGGCGCGCCGCGAGAATTCTCACGAGCGGATCACCTTTTTGTCGCCAACCGAAAGAGGAACGAGCGTGAGCGCGGAGGGTTTACGCAGCGGGAGACACAACCCGTTCGAGACCTAACAAGGAGAACAAGATGACAGTCAGAAAGCAGGTCGCGACTCTCGTGCTGGCGACGTCGGCATTGGCGATGGCCGCTGGATCGGGCGCTCTCTATGCGGCCGATGCCGTCGACAACCAGAACTCGGTCAATCAGGAGGGGAAGCCGAATTCGGGCCCGGGCGTTCAGGGCTTCCCCGATACGCGCACTGGCCCCGCCACCCGGACGCCGGGCGGAGGTGAACCGGCAACGGAGGGATCTTCGAGCGGCGCAAGCGGTTCAGAGCAAACCGCCACCCAGCCGAGCCAGGATTCGAGTGGCGTCGAAGGGCTTCCGGGTAACAAGAGCGGCCCAGCCGTCAAGCAGCCGTCCGGCGCGCAGTAGTACGTGACTAAGATGTGGTGTGACCGCCGCTGAGGCGGTCAGGGGACGGACCGAAGGTGTGAGCCTACGGTCCGTCTTTCGTTTAAGGACCGATGCCGCACGAATTCAGCGACGATGGAGCGCAAATGTGACGCCCGGTCGCAACGCTGAAAAAGCGAAGATTCGTTTTGAGATACAGCGGAACTGCTGCCCCGCTCGGCGGTTGGAAACCTGTGGGAGGCACGTAGAGAAGGAGTGACGCCAAAGAGGAGAGGGCACACGTGGAAAGAGATTACGAAACAGAAATCGTGACGACCTTCGGAGCAAGGTTGAAACGAGTCTATCATGTCGAGGATGCCGCATTGCCGCCGCAAGTTGCGGACTGCTTGGAGCGTTTGAAACAAGCGGAAGCCAATCGCGTAACGCGCGTCGCAGAAGATCCGCAATCTCCCCGATAAGCCCCGGCCCAATGGGCCCCGGCTGGTGGGCAGGAGGAACGGCCGCAGGTGGGAGCCCAGAGCGACGACAGGCCTGAAAGACTAGGGAGTTGCCGCAGTCGCCGTCTTGAGGCGTTTCAGGATCTCGTCGGCGATCACCTCGTAGTTTCCGTCGAAGTGATGTCCACCTGGCCTCTCGATGCGCGTCGCCCCATCGAGTTCGGGCAGCACGCACGCGGTCTCCTCGTCCTGTTTTTCCTCGATGCCGTAGAAGCAGAGCACCTTGGATTTTGGCAGCGCCGCGAGAAAGGGCTTCACTTCGATGTTGCGAGAGGACGCCATGCCGAGCCATCCGGAAACCGACACCTCGAGATCGAAGGTCGGTTCGAACCCAAGCAGCGCGATCAGCAGCGTTTGCGATTGGGTCTTCGGCTCGAGTTCCGGCCACGTCATCGGCAGCACGTCGGCCCCGAACGAGTAACCGGCCAGCGCTAACGATGAGAGCTTCCACTTTTCCATGTAGTGGTCGGCGATGCGCTGCACGTCGGACGCGATTTGCTTCGCGTCCTTGCGGCTCCAGAAATAGCGCAAGGAATCGAGCCCGACCACTGCAACTCCGTGATCAGACAGGTACTCGCCGATCTGCTTGTCGATGTCGCGCCAGCCGCCATCGCCCGAGAGCAGGATGAGGAGTGTTGTCGCCGGGCCGTTGGCGGGCAGCTCGCTGAGCGGCAGGTCCGACAGGGCCCCTGCCGTCGGTGGCTTCATCGTGAACAACGCGGTGGCGGCAGCTTCGAAGCGCGCAGTGTCTTTTCCGGCGACGATCTGGATCTCCGTAAGCTCCGGCGCATTCGCGAACGCCTTGATCGCGTCGGACGGCGGCCCGGCTAGGAAGAGAGACCACGGTCCCGGCAGGTTATCCATCGGTTCGTAGGTGATAAGGCCTTTGGCCTCCGAGGCTTTCGGCGCTCCTGGACAAAGCGGACGCTGAGACCGGAAACTCGGTGTGAACCCGAGGCTGACCGCGCCGCCCGCGGTGTTGGAGGGCGCTTGCGCGAGCGCGAGATAGGCGAGGGTGCCGCCGTCTCCGGAGCCGAACAGGATCGGCCATTGCCAATCCGACATGCCGAGTTGGCGCTGGGCGATGCGCGAAAGATCCTCGAACTCGCCGAAGACATAGTAGCAGGTATCGTCGCTCCGTTTGGCGAAGGTTGCCTCCAGCGCCGGAAGGTCGATGAGAGCGACGGCGGCCCCGCGATCCGCGAGCTTTTCCGCTTCGGCGAGACGCGGCGCCGTCAGCCCGTCCTGATCCGAAATGAAAATGACGAACCGGGTGGGCTCGGTGGTGGGCGCCACGACTTTGATCGGCCCGAGAACCTCCTGCGTCACGACAACGCTTCGGGTTTCGGCGCCTGCGGGAAGCGTAAATCCACAAGCAAGCGCCAGAGCGAAGGCAAGCGAACGATATCGCATCAGGTGGGCTCCTCGATCCGCGCACGTGCCGGCGCGTTTGCAATCAATGCCGTGACGTCGATCAGGATCTGCGGCAGCAGAACACCGCTCGGATAGGCGAGATACTTCGGACGCCATTCCGGTCGAAACTTGCTTTTGAACGCGCGCAGTCCCTCGAACTTGTAGAAGCGGTCGCCATGACGCGAAAACCAGGTCGCGACCCGGCTCCAGAGCGGCGCCAGCCGATGCTGCGGCAACCCGGAAAGGGGCGCCATGCCGAGGTTGAACCAGCGGTATCCCTCGGCTTTGGCCTGTTCCATCAGTGCCGTGAAAAGGTAATCCATAGTGCCGTTCGGAGCATCGTGGCGCACCCGCATGAAGTCGATCGAGATCTCGTTCTGCCCGGCGCTGCGCCAGAGATTGGCGAAAGCGACGATCCGGCCATCGACGCGAACCAGAACCGCGTCGTTCTCCAGCATGTAGCGATCAGTCCAGAAGCCGAGAGAGAAGCCTTTTTCCCTTTGGCCCTTCTCGAGCAGCCAGGCATCCGAAATGCGCCGAAGCTCATCGAGATACTTGGCAATGTCCGCCACCGGAACGACCTCGAAGCTGCAGCCCATGCGCTGGGCTTTCGACATCGCCTGCCTGATCTTGCGATTTTCGGGGCCGTCGAGTGTGAACGCCGACAGATCGACCCACGCCTCCTCGCCGAGCTTCACCATCGAAAACCCCGCGTCGAGGTAGAGCGGCAGGTTTTCGCTCGAAATCTGATAGAACGCGGGCACCCCGGAATGGCGATCGACGAGTTCCTTGAACTGCCAGACGAGCCCGGCTGCATCCGCTTCACCCGTTACGATCGGATCGCCCATCGCGATCCAGCTCGATCCCTGGGTGGCGTACATGACGAAACCGGTATTCTCGCTGTTGAACAGAAAGCGCTTGTCGCCGATCAGCGCCAAGTTTGCATACGCGTAGTCCGATCCGCGAACGATTGCCGTAGCGGTGTCGAGGTCGGCGCGCGAAGGCGCGTTGGTCATCGGCGCGGAGCGATGCATGAGCCGGTAAACCATCGTCACCAGCATGGTCACCGCGACGCCGATGGTCGCGCGAAGAAAACGGGAGGCATCGCCGTGATAGGCGAAATCCCACCACAGCGTACCCTCGTAGGCGACGCTGCGAAACGCGACGAAGCCGATCCACACGGAGGTGATGACGGCGAGACCGATGGCCAGGATCTCGCTCGATTGCAGCGATCCCGAAAGCACGCCGCCCTTGCGATAGAACCAGCGCCGGCCCGCGAACAGAAGCGCGGCGATCGTGTAGCAGACCACCGCCTCTTCGTAGTCGATACCTTTCAGAAGCGAGAAGGCCGCCCCGAGCAGCAGCAGCAGCAGGGCCGTCCGCCACGCACTTTCGAGCCGGCGCGCGAGGCCGTAGGCGACAATGACGAGAAGCGTACCGATGATGCTGGCGACAAAATGTGACGCTTCGACGAAAGGCAGCGGCACCGCGTAGCGCAGGATCGCCATGCGGTCATGTTCGGCCGGAAGCGCGCCGGAAACCATCAGGATGAAGCCGCCGACGAAAACCAGGATCGCTGACACCAGCGGGATCGAGGCCCCGAGCGACGAGCCTACGCGCGCCACATGCTTGGTCAGGACCTCATGCCGGTCCTTGAGTTCGACAATGGCGAGCGCAGCGGCCGCGAGCCCCATCGGCAGCAGGTAGTAGAAGAAGCGGAACAACAGCAGCGAGGCCAGGAGCGCGCCCGCGGGAACGCCCGGGATCGCGAGCAGGATGATCCCTTCGAACACACCGAGCCCGCCCGGCACGTGGCTGATCATCCCAAGCGCGATCGCCGATACGAAGATCACGAGAAACGCCGGCAAGCTCAGTGTGACCTCGGACGGGAGCAGGGCCCACAGCGCAAAGCCGGAGGCCACGATGTCGATCGCGCCGACCAGAAGCGCGAGGCCCGTCACGGTGCCCGTCGGCGCCCGCATGTCGAGACCGGGGATCCTCGGCCGCGCTGTCGCGGCATACCACCAAGCCCACAGCACGAGCCCGAGCAGCGCGACGCCGAACGCCTGTACCGCCTGCTGTGGCAGCGAGAGGATGCGTTCGGCAACTTCGGGCGCTGCGATGAGAGCCGCGCCTGAAACAGCTGCGATCCCAAGCCAGACGGCGAGCGTGGCGAACACGCTTGTCGCCAGGATCTGGTCGGGCTTGAGACCTGCCGCGCCGTAGAGGCGCATGCGCACCGCCCCACCCGTGAGGATGCCGAAACCGAAGTTGAACGTGAAGGCCTGGCTGACGAACGAGGTGAGCGCAATTATCCCGGGTGAAAGGCGGGGTGCCCCGAGATGCCGGAGCGCCAGGAAGTCATAACCGGTCAGCGCAAGATAGGAGAGGGCGGTACCGAGGATCGCGAGCACGATCTGCTCCGGGCGCGTCGAGGCGAGCGCGGCCCGCACGTCATGCCAGGAGGTCACTTCGACTTCGTGATAGAGCGCGAACGAGACCACCGCGAACAGAGCCAGCACCAGCACAGCGCGGACCCGCGTGCTTGCGGCTAAACGGGATAGGGAAAAGGCAGGTCCGCGTTCGCCTGTGTCTTCGGGGGCCTGATCCGGCGTGGTCCCCAAGCTTCGCACGTCGGCTCCGTCCGAACCTGATTGCGGCTGCGCCGTACCGTTCGAGGGATTTCTTGGCATTCTCACTCGTTTCAGGTCTTCCGGGCAGGGGCCTAAAAATGCGGCGGCGATCATAGGGCCAGAAACGAAGGCCGCGAAGGGGCCAGGGCAGGCTATTTCTCGCGCCGACGCGTCACCAGGGCGCGTTCCGACGGCAACACGATCCTGAGCGCGAGATCGACTTGAGCCAGCAGCTTATCCCGCGGATAGACCAGCCCATTTTCCAAGAGGACGCGAAAATGGAAATCTCCGATCGCCGCCCCGCAAAGCGCCACGGCCGTCTGGTGAACGTCGGGAATGTCGATATCGGGTCGTGCGTCCCGCAGCTTCTCGAGGCACTCCGCGATGAAGCTGACACCCCGCGTCACGCCGCGGGCGTGAAACTCCTCGGCCAGCTCCGGCCAATGGTGCGCTTCGGATATGACGAGACGCGTGATTTCAACTTGGCGTGGTGACAACGCGAACGCGGCCAGCTCGAGCAGCCGCCGCCTGAGTTCGGCGATGATCTGCGCCGGATCCTGTGCGCGGATCGCATTGCTCTTGGGAAATTCTCCGGCATAGCCGACCAGCGCACCGAAGATGTGCCGTTTGTCGGGGTAGAGCGCGTAAAGCGTCTTCTTCGACATGCCAGCGGCACGCGCGATCTCTTCCATGCTCGCCGCGCCATATCCCGACGCGACGAACACCCGCTCCGCCGCTTCGAGGATCATCCGCCGTCGGTCGTCGAGCGAATAGGCAGGCGGGCGCCCACGCCGCTTGGGTGCGTCGGTATGAGGATTGGGTTGTCTGGCCGAGACGCTTGACATTCTGGAACGTTTCCGTTTCTTAAATGGTACCGGACGCGTCCGCACTTGGCAATCGCGGGTTACTTCGCCGTAGCGCGTTGAGTGTCGCTCCATAGCGAGGCATCGGATAGGCTGTCATACGACCTGTCTTGTTCGGCAGGGATTGTTTTTTGATTTCGATAGGGATGGGGCATTGCCGAGATGATCGCACACGTCTTTCTGGTGCCTGCGCGCCCTTGGCACGCGCTCACGCGCTCGCTTGTTCGTCCAGCCGTTTTTCTCGCCTTGATCGCCGCTGCCCTTACTGGGCCGGCGATGGCGCAAGCCCCCGCCGGGGCGCCGCCGCCGAGTGTCGTGGTCGAGACCGCACGCGTGCATGATGTGGCAGAGGAAACGGCGTTCATCGGGCGTGTGCAGGCCATCGACAAGGTGGCAATCCGCGCACGCGTCGATGGGTTCCTGGCTCATCGCGGCTTCGACGAGGGTGGCGAAGTAAAGAAGGGCGAGAAGCTGTTCACTCTCGAGCGCGCGCCCTATGAAGCGGCCCTGGCGGCAGCAAAGGCAAATCTGACGAGCGCCCACGCCGGGCTCGAGCTGGCCCAGGCCACTTACAACCGCACCAAAGAGCTGGCCGACCGCGGGACGTCGTCGCTGTCGACCCTCGATGACGCCACTTCAAAGCTGTCTCAGGCGCGGGCTTCGGTTCAGGCCCAGGAAGCGGCTTTGACGAAAGCCGAGCTCGACCTCAGCTACACCGAAATCCTCGCTCCCATGGATGGCCGCACCGGACGAGCTACTTATTCGGTAGGCGAGTACGTCGGCCCGACCAGCAACCCGTTGCTCACGCTCGTTCGTCAGGATCCGATGTACGTGGCGTTTCCGGTACCGCAACGCATTCTGCTTCAGGTCCGCAAGTCCGGGGTGAGTAGAGACAACGTGCTCGTCCGCATCAAGTTGCCGGACGGCACCACGTACGATCAGGATGGCGCCATCAAGTTCTCGGAGGTTGAGTCCAACGCCGGGACCGACACCGTCACTGTGCGGGCTGAAATTCCAAATCCGCAACGCCTGCTCGTCGATCAGCAGATCGTAGGCGTCAAGGTGATGTCGAAGAATCCCGAACACAAGCTGATGGTGTCGCAATCCGCCATCATGCTCGACCAGCAAGGCGCCTACGTGCTTGCGGTCACGCCCGACAACAAGGTTGAGATCCGCCGCGTCGAGGTTGGCGACCAGCGCGGACCGCGCATCATCGTGAGCAGCGGGCTTGCTGAAGGCGATCGCGTGATCGTCAGCGGCCACCAGAAAGTGCGGCCGGGCATCGTGGTGGAACCGAGCGAGTTCAAAGCCGACGTCAACCTCGAAACGCCCGCGGTCGAGGTCGCGCCATGATCTTCGACGTCTTCATCCGCCGCCCCCGTCTCGCGATGGTGATTTCCATCGTGCTGACCCTCGCCGGCCTCATCGCCATGAGCGTGATCCCGGTCGCGCAGTATCCCGAAATCGCGCCGCCGACGGTGCGTGTCAGTGCAACCTACTCGGGTGCCGACGCCAAGACCGTCGAGGAGAGCATCGCTCAGCCGCTGGAGAACGCCATCAACGGCGTGACCGGCATGCGCTACATGAAGTCGACGTCGGCGAACGACGGCTCCTATTCGCTGACCGTGTCGTTCCTGCTCGGCACCGACCCCGATATCGACACCGTCAACGTCCAGAACCGCGCCAATCTCGCAACCGCCAAGTTGCCCGAGGAGGTGCGTCGCACCGGCCTCACCATCTCGAAGGTTTCGACCGATCTCCTGCAGGTGTTTCTGTTCTATTCGCCCAAGGGCGATAAGGACGACTTGTTCCTCTCCAACTTTGTCACCCTGAACATTCTCGACGAGCTCAAGCGCGTGCCGGGTGTCGGTGACGCGTCGATCTTCGGCGCGCGAGACTATTCGATGCGCATCTGGATCGACCCCGAGCGCCTCGCCAACTTCGGCCTATCGACGCAGGATGTCATTGCCGCAGTTCAATCGCAAAACGTGCAGGCGGCCGCGGGCCGCATCGGCGCAGCACCGCTTTCGACCGACCAGAGGCTGCAGCTCACGGTCACCACGAAGGGCCGTCTGTCGACCACCGAGGAATTCGGCGACATCATCGTGCGGGCGGAGAGCGATGGCTCGTTTGTCCGCGTCCGCGACGTCGCCCGTGTCGAGATCGAGGGGGCCACCTTCGACAGCGAAGCGCGCTACGAAGGCAAGCCCGCAGCGCCCATCGGCATCTATCTCTCGCCCGGAGCCAACGCCGTCAACGTCGCGACCGCAGTCTCGAAACGGCTCGAGGAGCTGAAGCCCCGCTTCCCGGAAGGCGTCGAGTTCGCTTACGTCTACAACACCGCCGAATTCGTCTCCGCGATGATCGACAAGGTCATCCACACGCTGATCGAGGCGTTCGTGCTCGTCGCGATCGTGGTGTTCGTGTTCCTGGGCCGTCTGCGCCCCACGCTCATTCCGTTGATCGCCGTACCGGTCGCCATCATCGGCGCGCTCGCCGTTCTTTACGCGATGGGATATTCGGCGAACACGATCTCGCTGCTCGCGCTCGTGCTCGCCATCGGCATCGTCGTCGACGATGCCATCATCGTGGTCGAAAACGTCGAGCGCGTGATGCACGAGGAGCCGCATCTGTCGCCGGCCGATGCCACCCGCAAGGCCATGTCGGAAATCGCAGGCCCCGTCATCGCGATCACGCTCGTGCTGCTGTCGGTGTTCGTGCCGGTCGCCTTCCTGCCGGGCTCTTCCGGCGTGCTCTTCCGTCAGTTCGCCGTCACCATCTCGGCGGCGATGGTGATCTCTGCCATCAACGCACTCACGCTGTCGCCTGCACTTTGCACGCTGATGCTGCGGCCGGGCCATCCGGTTGGCGTGATGAAGTACGTGACCAAGGGCATCGACTCGATTGCCGATGGTTACGCCGGCATCGTGCGCAGGCTGGTCGCCGTGGCGTCGACCAGCATCATCGCTCTGATCCTGATCGGCGTCGCCGCGTATTTCTTGTTCGCGCGCACCCCGTCAGGCTTCCTGCCTGACGAGGACAAGGGCTTCATCATCACCGTCATCAACCTGCCCGCCGGCGCGTCTCTCAATCGCACGTCGGACGCAGCCGAGAAGGCCGCCGCGATCGTCAGACAGGATCCGGCCGTCGAATCCCTGACCACCATTCTGGGGCTCGACTTCCTGGGTGGTGGCTCGGCGTCCAACGGCGGCGTCATGTTCGTGCGTCTGAAGCCTTACGAGCAGCGCACGGCTGCTGACATGCATTCGACCGTCGTCGCGCGCCGCCTCACCGGCGCCCTGTTCGGCGTTCCCGACGGCAACATGTTCGCACTCAACCCGCCGTCGATCTCAGGCCTCGGTCAGGTCGGTGGTTTCGAATATGTGCTCGAAGCGCTGCGGGGCCAAAGCCCGGCCGACATGGCCGCTGCCATGCGCGGCCTGACGGTCGCCGCGAACCAGCGGCCTGAGTTGGCCGCCGTATTCTCGACGTACGAAGCCGAGACGCCCCAGATCCGCCTCGACATCGATCGCGACAAGACGCGTGCGTTGAACATCACGCTGTCGGACGTATTCGCGGCGCTCCAGGCAACGCTCGGCGGCTACTACGTCAACGACTTCAACCTCTACGGCCGCACCTGGACCGTGCGGATGATGGCCGAAACCAAGTTCCGTAGCTCGATCGAGGACATTTCCGCGATCTACGTCAAGAACAGCGCCGGCGAGATGACGCCGATGGCCAGCATCGCCGACGTGAAGCTCGACGTGGGGCCGAGAACGCTCACCCGCTACAACAACTATCGCGCTATCTCGATCAACGGCAGCCCGGCGCCCGGGCGAGGTCCAGGTGAAGCCATCGAAGCCATGGAGCAGGTCTCCGCGACGACGCTGCCGGAAGGTTACGCGTACGAGTGGACCGGACAGGCCCGCGAGCAGATCGAATCCGCCGGCCAGACGACCATCGTGCTCGCCCTAGCTCTCGTGTTCGCCTACCTGTTCCTGGTCGCGCTCTACGAGAGTTGGATGGTACCGGTCCCGGTGCTGCTGTCGGTCTCCGTCTCGGTGCTGGCTGCGATCGCAACGCTCTGGCTGATGGGCATGAGCTTCACGCTCTACGCTCAGATCGGGTTGGTCGTGCTGATCGCGCTTGCGGCGAAGAACGCCATTCTGATCGTCGCGTTCTCGATCGAGCGGCGAGCAGCCGGCGACTCGCTGCTCGACTCTGCGATCGACGGCGCGAAGCTTCGCTTCCGCCCGGTCATGATGACGAGCTTTGCGTTCATCATGGGTCTGGTGCCGCTCGTGATCGCCAACGGTCCTGGTGCGGACAGCATGATCGCCGTCGGCGTTCCGGTTCTGGCCGGCATGCTCGGCGCGGCGATCTTTGGTATCTTCCTGATCCCGATGCTTTACGTGGTCTTCCAGCGTCTGCAGGAAGGCCGGCGCACCCCGGAGACGAAGCCGGCGGAGGTGAACCCGCAATGATCGTTCGCCGCCGCGACGGTTAACGATACAAATCGTTGAGCGGTATCAAGGATTGATTGCAGAAGCCGCGGCATGATCGTCGGAATTCAGTTGTGAGGGCCCAATGCTGAACTGGCTCATTCGCCCTATCATGCTTGTTGCCGCTGTTATCACCGGATGGTTCGTCGCCGAGGATGCAGCGAACTTCGGCGTCATCCAGCTTGTCGTTTCAGTGCTTCTGGTGACGCTGATCGTCGCGATCGCAGCGTTCTGGGAATCCATTGCCGACTGGTTGGGCTGGAAACCCAAGCAAGACTGAGCGCGAACCCGATTGACCAGAGTAGCGCTTTAGCTCACGCCGTGCTGCTTGAGCCACGCGAGCAAACGCGCCCAACCTTCCTTGGCCGGCTCTGCGCGGTAGCTCGGACGATAGTCGGCATGGAAGGCGTGCGGCGCGCCGTCGAACACGATGATCTCGCAGGTCTTGCCGGCTTGCTTGCAGGCATCTCGCATTTTCTCGACCGTATCGAGCGGGATGCCCTGATCAGCGCCGCCGTAGAGGCCAAGCACGGGTGCCTTGAGATCGGCAGCGACATCGACCGGATGTTTGGGCGTCAGCGCCGACGGCTCGCCGGTTAGACGGCCGTACCATGCGACGCCCGCCTTGAGCTTCGGATTGTGGGCCGCGTAAAGCCATGTGATCCGCCCACCCCAGCAGAAGCCGGTGATCGCGAGTTTTTCGACGTTGCCATGTCCGCTCGCCGCCGCGAAGGCTACGGCCGCATCGAGGTCGCTCATCACCTGGCTGTCCGGAACCTTGGCAACCACCGGGCGGATCTCGTCGATGCTCTTCAGTTGCGAAACGTCGCCCTGGCGTAGGAACATTTCGGGCGCGAGCGCGAAGTAACCGGCCTTGGCGAGGCGTCGGCAGACATCCTTGATGTGCTCGTGAACGCCGAAGATTTCCTGCACGACCAGCACCACCGGGAACGGTCCACCGGCTGCTGGCATCGCGCGATAGGCCGGGATCTCGATATCGGTGGCGGGAATACGCACCTCGCCAGCCACGAGGCCGTCGCTGTCGGTCGTAATGGTTGTTTCCGCGGCAACCGGCTGGGTCGCGAGCGCAAACCCTGCTGCCAGCGTCGTGATCATCGCATCCCGCCGGGAGGGCTCGAACTTGGGCATCAGGCTTTTGAGATCGGCCGCGAGATTGGCGGCATCGGGATCGCGGCGGTCGTCGTCGGTCATATCGAAGTGTCCCTCTTCGCTCAGCGCATGGGGCTTCGCACGCCCGACAGCAGAAGAAGTGGGGCCGGACCGAAAGGGATCAAGGGCAGGGCGAGGTTTTCCGCCGGATCCTTAGAAAGGCGGGCAGCTTTCTACTCCGTGCCGGGGCAGTCGGAGCTATTTCGCGGGTTTGCCTGTTGCAGGCTTTCCGCCGGTTCGCGCAGGCACCTCACCCTGGTTCTCGAGACGCCTGCGTCGGTGTGCCTCCAGGCGGTTGCGCTTGAGCAGGATCGCGTCGTGGTTCGGGTGGCTCGGGTCGAGCTGAGTGACGGCCGGTTCTTGTTTGGGCTTCTTCATTCGGAGCCTGCGAACGTGCGGGTGTGGACGGGGAAGAAATGTTATCCCGTTATACAGGGAAAAATTCCCGATCCACAGCCTCGACGCCGAAATATTCGCAGGTAAATGTGAGCCACGCGAAGGTGTGGCCAGAAAATCATAGCAAAAACAACTGGTCGTCCTGGCGCCATCGAAAATCTCAACGCAGCAGCGCCACCACCCTAGCGGGCGCGGCCGAGGCCCCTTCGATTTTTAGCGGGAACACGGCCACCTCGAATCCATGCGCCGGCAGCGCGCCGAGATTGGTCAGCTGCTCCATGTGCCAATACGGCCGCCGCTGGCCGACGCGATGGGCTTCCCAGAACAGCGTGTCGTCGCCGGTCGCACGGGACTTCGCGATCTGGGCCCGAAACGGCAGGTCCCAGCCCCATTGGTCGATCCCCATCACCGTGACGCCCCGGTCGAGCAGCCATTCGGTGGCCGCGGCACTCATGCCGGTGCCGGTCTGCCAGAAATCTTTCGTTCCCATCAGCCGGTCGCGCCCGGTGCGGATCAGCACGATGGTGTGCTCGGTGAGCATTGCCCCGGAGGCGACGAGGGCAGCTTCCATGTCCGCGACCGTGATCGGGTCGTCGTCGGCCTTGTGCGAAAGGTCGAGCACCACGCCGGGGCCGATGCAGCGATCCAACGGGATCTGTTCGATGGTCTGCGCCGGTGCACCTGCCGAAACCGGCCCGTAGTGCCACGGCGCATCGATGTGCGTCGTCGCGTGCACGCCCATGCTGATGGTGTCGTCGGCCCAGCCCGCAAAATCGCGCGGGAACAGCCGGAACGGCAAGCCGAGCAAGCGCACCAGCAGCTTCGCCATCCAGTGCGGCTTGTGCTTCACCTTCACGCGCATGAAGAACGGATCGTCGCGATTGAAGCGCACCGGCTTCGAGAGATCGATGACCTTCATGACGGGCTTGCGTCCTCTGTGATGATCGGGGTCGTGATCGTGCCCACGCCCTCGATGCCGATTTCGATGGTGTCTCCGGCGGCAAGAAGCCGGCCTAGCTTGAGATGGAATGTTTCGATGCCGCTGCCACCGGGGAGCGTGCCGGTCGCGAACAGCTCGCCGGCATGAAGCGGTTCCGAGCGTGACGCATGGGCGAGTGCCTCGCCAAGCGACCAGCGCGGCCCCGCCGTCGAGACCTCGCCGACGAGATCGCCGTTGATGCGCACGAAGCCCGTGAGATCGCGCCACCGCGGCAGGATTTCGTCGGCGCTGACAGCGGTCGCCGAAATGCTGTTGCGGAAGTGCTTGGATTTCTGCGGCCCGAAGCCAGACCGCATCTCCGCCTCCTGGACGTCGCGCGCGCTGAAATCGTTGATCACGACAAAGCCGCCGATGGCGGCCTCCGCTTCGTCGGGCGTGGCATTGTAGAGCCCGCGCGCGAGAACGAAGCCGAGTTCGAGTTCATAATCGAGCGCGCGCGTATAAGAGGGAACGGCGAGCGCCGTGCCGTCCGGCGCGAAAGCCAGATGATTGCCCATGTAGTAGATCGGCTGTAGCGCCCAGAGCTTGTGCGGACGTAGCGCCGGAAACGGTGCACCGATCGTTGCTTCGTAGGCACGAACGATCGGCCAGGCCGCCGGCATGAACCGGCGCACGAAGCCGCGCGCGGCATCGATGGCATGGCGCTCGTAGAACATGAAGTCGCGAAACGATTTTGGCTCGAACGGCATGAGCACACGAGTCGCATCTTGATCCGGCGCAAGTGTCGCCGCGGCGTCCATGAGCTGACGGCGCAGCGCGTCCGGTGCGCCGAGCAGTGCGACGGCATCGATGCCAAAGCGCGCGCTGTCCGCCTCGGAAAGCGCGGACGAAAGCGCCCCGATGGCGCGCGTCACGGCCACCCAGCCCGTGGCCGTTCCGATCTGAACGACGGGTCTCGCCCCGTCCCATACGCGCCTGAGTTTCATAAGGCCGCCCTCGAGGTTAATGCCGCCGGAGTAGGCCGCGCAAAGATCGCGGAGGAACCGGCTCGATCGAGGGCGTTCGTGCCGCTGCGATCCCCGGTTGCCCTGCACGATCCGGCGTGCCATCCAGCACAGCTACGCCCTAACCTTCAGCGAGCCACATGTCGAGCACCCGGCCAAGCACCTGGATCGAAGCCCCCTGTTCCGCGCCCTCCGCCGAACATGAAGCGGCCGCCCGCGCCCGACAGGCGGTTCTGACCAAGCCGGCGGGCTCTCTTGGCGTGCTCGAAACGCTGGCCATCACGCTGGCGTCCCTCCAGGCAACCGATCGTCCGCGCGCAACCAAGGCTCCGATCATCCTGTTTGCCGGCGACCATGGCGTCACCGCACAGAACATCTCCGCCTATCCGGCGGCCGTCACCGTCGAGATGCTGAAGAACTTCGCGAGCGGCGGTGCCGCGGTGTCGGTGCTCACTCGCGAGTTGGGCGTGAGCCTCACGGTCGTCGATGCCGGAACGCTCGCGTCCGTTTCCCTGCCGGGCGTCGTCACGGACAAGCCACGGCGTGGCACGCGCGATTTTACTGTCGAACCGGCGATGACAGCCGAGGAGCGCGACGCGGCGCTTGCGGCGGGTAAGCGTGCGGTCGAAGCGGCAGGGCCGGCCGATCTCGTGCTGTTCGGCGAAATGGGGATCGGCAACACGACAGCGGCCGCGGCCATCGCCGCCGCGCTCCTCGGCAAGCCGCCGGGCGAGATCGCGGGCGCCGGCACCGGGCTCGACAAAGCAGGGATAGCGCACAAGGTTCAGGTGATCGAAGCCGGTCTGGCCCGGCATGGCCTTGCCGGGTTGGCGGGCGAAGCCGATCCGGCACGCGTGCTTGCAACAGTCGGTGGGCTTGAGATCGCAGCGTTGGCGGGAGCGATCGTCGCCGCCGCGCAGCGCGGCACGCCGGTGCTCGTCGATGGGTTCATCGTGTCCGTGGCCGCACTTTTGGCGACGCGGCTCAATCCATCATGCAAGCCGTGGCTCATTTTTTCGCATCGCTCGGCCGAGCAGGGGCACGCGATCGTTCTCGATGCGCTCGGCGCCCGGCCCATACTCGATCTCAATCTTCGGCTCGGCGAAGGCTCGGGCGCGGCGACGGCGCTCGCCGTGGTGCGGCTCGCCTGCGCGCTTCACAACGGAATGGCAACGTTCGAGGAGGCGGCCGTTTCCGGTCGCGCCGATCCATGACGCGCGTCGATTTCCTGCGCCACGGGGAAACGGAAGCCGGGGATCGTCTGCTCGGACGCACCGATGCGCCGCTCTCCGCTGCGGGACGCAAGGCGGTCGCAGGGCAACTCGCCGGTACACGCTGGCCGGTGATCGTCTCATCGCCGTTGACCCGCGCCAGGGAAACGGCGGAGATCGCCACCGAGCGGAGCGCGAAGACGTTCGAAGTTGATCCGGACTGGCGCGAGATGGACTTCGGCGGCTGGGATGGCCACCTGAAGCAGGAGCTGGCCGCCGATCCGCGCTTTGCAGCTTTCTACCGCGATCCGGAAACTAGCCCACCGCCGAACGGCGAAACGGCGGACGCCGTGCGCGCCCGCGTGAAAAGTGCCCTCGAACGGGTTGCCGCGCGCGACGAGACCCCGGTGCTTGTCATCGCCCACGGCGGCACCATCCGCATGGCGCTCGCGATCCTGCTCGGCCTCCCACTCGATCGCCTGTGGGCCATTCGGATCGGGTGCGCGACGCGCGTCGGCGTCGAGATAGGCGTTCATCCGGAGCATGGTCTTTGGGGAGAGATCGTGGAGATCGTGCAGCCGAACGAGGAGAGGGCGCCATGACAGGATTGTTGATCGCGATCTCCTTCCTGACGCGCCTCCCGGTGCCCACCGTCAATTCCGAGAAGGCGGGCAACATTGCGCTCGCGGCGCCGTGGCTGCCGGTCGTCGGCGCGATTGTCGGCGTGCTTGTCGCGGCGGCTGTTGTTCTCACTGCGGGCACCGGCATCTGGGTCGGCGCTCTGGTTGGATTGCTGGTCTGGGTGCTGGTGACGGGCGCGCTTCATCTCGACGGGTTGGGTGATGTGGCCGACGGCCTCGGCGCCGCCCACGGAAACCCGGAGCGCTTCATCGCGGTCGCACGCGATCCGCACCTCGGCAGCTTTGGCGCGATTGCCATCGTGCTTCAGCTCCTCGCCAAGCTTGTGCTGCTCGCCGCCGTCACGGAGCGCCTGGGATTGAATGGGCTCATCCCCGCGCTAGTGCTCATAGCTGCCTGGGCGCGCTGGGGCACGCTGGTGCTCGGCTGCGCTGTGAAGCCGCTGGCGGAGGGAATGGCGAGCCGGCTCGCGGCCGGCATCGAATTGCGCGTCGTTGTGCTCGAGGGCGTCGTATTGTCGGCCCTGACAGCCTATCTCGCGCCGGTTCTGCTGATCGCCCTGCCGCTGACGGCGGGGCTCGCGCTCTATTGGCGCGTGCGTCTCGGCGGCATAACCGGAGATTGCCACGGCGCCAGCATCGAGATTATGGAGACGGCGCTGCTTTTTGTTCTTCTGTTCGGCTGACGGGCCGATTCCGCCGAAGTGTTACATATGATAGCGCCGTGCTCTCATGACCGACAGGGATCCCGATGACGTTCGCGCTGGCGTTTCTTGCCCTCTTCATCGAGGCCCTCGCCGGGTATTCGCAGAAGCTGGTTGATCGGATCGGTCATCCAGTGACCTGGATCGGCGCCTTGATCTCGCGCGCCGAGGCCGTGTGGAACGAGGCGAGCTTGTCGTTCCCGAGGCGGCGCCTGCGCGGCATTCTCGCTTTGGCCACGGTGCTGCTCGTAACGCTTTCGGTGGTGCTATTCGTCGACCAAGGCCTGGATCTGCTGTTGCCGGTGCTGGCCGCGCTTGTCGTGAAGGCCGCGTTTGCGAGCACGCTTCTGGCAGGTCGCAGCCTCGATGAGCACGTGTCGGACGTGGCCGAGGCGCTTGAGCATCGCGGCCTGCGCGGCGGACGCCAGGCCGTTTCGCGCATCGTGGGGCGCGATCCCGAAGCGCTGGACGAGGCCGGCGTCTCGCGAGCGGCCATCGAAAGCCTCGCTGAGAATTTCTCCGATGGCGTGGTGGCGCCGCTGTTCTGGCTGGTGGTCGGAGGGCTACCGGGTTGTGCAGTCTACAAGGCCATCAACACCGCCGACAGCATGATCGGACACAAGTCCGAGCGCTATCTGGCATTCGGCTGGGCGGCCGCGAGGTTGGACGATCTCGTGAACCTGCCGGCTTCGCGCCTCGCCGCCATTTGGATCGTCGCGGCGGCGCGCTTGATGCCGGGAGCGGACTGGCGCGCGGCGGCGCTGAGCACATTGAACGATGCCCCGCGCCACCGATCTCCGAACGCCGGCTGGCCGGAGGCTGCCATGGCGGGTGCGCTGGGCCTCGCGCTCGCGGGCCCCCGCAGCTATGGCGGCAAGACGATCGACGATGCCTGGATGGGCGCCGGCCGTCGCGAGGCGACTTATGCCGACATCAATCGCGCGCTTCGCCTGTTTCGCATCGCCTACGTGTTGCAGGCGGCGACCGTCGGCCTTCTCGCTGCGGTCACCGCGTTCTTCTTTCTTTAGACTAGAGCCGCCTCACACGACGCCGAGCGCGCGCATGGCCTCCGCGACCCGAACGAAACCGGCGACGTTCGCGCCGAGAACGTAGTTGCCGGGCGAGCCATAGGACTCGGCCATTTCCGCACAACGATCGTGGATGCTGTGCATGATGACGGCCAGCCGCTGCTCCGTCGCCTCGAAGGTCCAGGAATCGCGCGAAGCGTTCTGCTGCATTTCGAGGGCGCTGGTAGCGACACCGCCCGCGTTTGCGGCTTTACCGGGCCCGAACAGGACGCCCGCATCGAGGAAGGTCCGTACGGCCTCGGGAGTGCTAGGCATGTTGGCGCCTTCGCCGACTGCGATGACGCCGTTCTTGACCAGCGTGCGTGCGTCCTGGCCGTTGAGCTCGTTCTGCGTAGCCGACGGCATGGCAATATCGGCCGGCACGTCCCAGATGCGTCCGCCTGGCACGAAGAGGGCGCTCGCGCCCCGTGCGGCAGCGTAATCAGCCACGCGTCCGCGCTTCTTCTCCTTGATCTCCTTGAGCAGCTCGAGGTCGATGCCGGTCGCGGTGTCTTCGACGACGTAGCCGTTGGAATCCGAGCACGCGATCACGCGGCCGCCCAACTGCCGCACCTTCTCGATCGTGTAGATGGCGACGTTGCCGGCACCCGAGACCAGTACCTTCTTGCCTTCGAAGCCTTGTTTGCGCGTCCGCAGCATGCGCTCGACGAAGTAGACCGCGCCGTAGCCGGTCGCCTCGGTCCGAACGCGCGAGCCGCCCCAGGTAAGGCCCTTGCCGGTGAGCACGCCGGATTCATAGCGGTTGGTGATGCGCTTGTACTGACCGAACATGAACCCGATCTCGCGCTGGCCAACGCCGATGTCGCCCGCGGGCACGTCCGTGTATTCGCCGAGATGGCGCGCCAGCTCCGTCATGAAAGACTGGCAGAAGCGCATGATCTCGCCTTCGGAACGTCCCTTGGGATCGAAATCCGATCCGCCCTTGCCGCCGCCGATTGGCATGCCGGTGAGGGCGTTCTTGAAGACTTGCTCGAAGCCGAGGAACTTCACCGTGCCAAGCAGCACAGACGGATGGAATCTGAGGCCGCCCTTGAATGGGCCAAGCGCCGAGTTGAATTGGACGCGGAAGCCGCGGTTGATCTGTACCCGGCCTTTGTCGTCGACCCACGGCACGCGGAAGATGATCTGCCGCTCCGGCTCGCAGATCCGCTCGATGAGCGCGCCCTCCGCGTAGTCGGGATGCTTGGCGATAACGGCGCCGAGCGAGTCCAGGACTTCGCGCACGGCCTGGTGAAATTCGTCCTCTCCCGGATTGCGGCGCAGCACGTCCGCGTAGATCGGTTCAAGTTTCTCGTCGAGCATAAGGCGGTCTTCCCCGTCGTAGATTGTTTTTGGCAAGGATCTGCGGGGCAAGCCCATCAGATGCCTGACGAAAATTGGGCCGGACAAAGGAGTCCGGCCGATCGTCGGGCCGCACCATCTACACGGAAACGGGGATTTGTGTGCATAAAAATTAGGCACACAGCTGAGTAATTGGGCGAGGCTCTGCCTGTGCAATGCGCAGCCGGCGACGGGACGTGACGAGGAGGGAGCGGGGCGATCAGCCCTGCTTCAGGGTGAGGGGAAGCCCCGCTGCCATCAGCACCACCCTATCTGCCCGCGCGGCGACGGCCGCATTTAGCCGCCCCTGCGCATCCCGGAACGCGCGTGCCAGCGCGTTGTCCGGCACGATGCCGAGACCGACCTCGTTCGAGACGACGACGACAGGTCCGCCAGGCTGGGCGAATGCGTCGAGAAGGCGGGTCTGCTCCGCCTCGATATCGCGGCCCGCGTGCATGATGTTGCTGAGCCAGAGGGTCAGGCAGTCGACCAGCAGCGGCCGCGGGTCGTTTGCATGCGAATTCAACAGGCCCCCGAGATCGAGCGGTGTTTCGCGCGTCATCCAGCCCTCGCCGCGGCGGCGGACGTGCTCGGCGATGCGCTCGGCCATTTCGGCGTCCCAGGCTTCGCCGGTTGCGACATAAATCCACGGCGCCGGAAGCGCGGTCACAAGACCTTCCGCGAACCGGCTCTTTCCCGAGCGCGCGCCGCCGATAATCAGGGTCAGGCGTGGAAGGGGAGAGGACATGCCGCAGGGTTCCAGGATGGGTGAGACGAGGCACTGTTTGACAGGCCCCGACGCCAATGGCTACCTCCAATCGGCCGCAGGCCCCAAGCCTGGCACCATCCGCGAGGCGAAGCTGTTTCTGCAACCGGAACGCCTGGCAGGAAGAGACCGTAACTAACTGGTTTGAAAGCGCGAATCCGATCGACGCATGAACTTCCCGCCAGACATCTTTCCGCCCTTCCCGGACATGCGCCCGGGCGAAGTCTGGCTCGTAGGGGCTGGCCCCGGCGATCCGCGACTGTTGACCGTCATGGCCATTCATGCGCTCCGCTCTGCCGATACGATCATCCACGACGCGCTCGTCGATCCGCGCATCCTCAAGCTCGCCCGCGACGGCGCGGAGATCCACTTCGCCGGCAAGCGCGGCGGCAGGCCGTCTCCGCAACAGCGCGACATCAACGAGCTGATCATCGCCGAGGCGAAAAAGCAGCGCCGCGTGCTTCGTCTCAAGGGTGGCGATCCTTTCGTGTTCGGCCGCGGCGGAGAGGAGGCCAGCGCGCTCGTCCGCGAGGGTATTCCGTTCCGCGTCGTGCCAGGCCTCACCTCCGGGTTGGCGGCTCCCGCCCTGGTCGGCATTCCTGCCACCACGCGTGAGACCAACCACGCCGTCATCCTTGCGGCCGGCCACCGGGCTGACGACGATCGCGCAGGTGGAGCGTGGGAAGCGCTCGCCGCCACCGGTCAGCCGATCATCCTCTATATGGCGCTGGCACAGCTCACCGAGATTACTGCGGCGTTTCTGCGCGGCGGCTTGAGCCCCGACACCCCCGCCGCGGTCATCTCCCATGCCACGAGCGAGAACGAGATCGTGCTCGAAACGCGCCTCGCGGATCTGGCGGCGGACGCGAAGAAACACGCGATCGAAGCGCCTGCCGTGATCGTCATCGGCGTCAACGCCAGCCTGCGCGCGGTGCTCGGTCCAGGGATGGCCAAGCCATGAGCCGCACGTCTGAGACGTCGACGAACCCGCCGGCCTTCACGCCCGATTTCGTCGCCGCGTTTCGCGATCTGATCCTGTGGCGCCGCGACGTCCGCCGCTTCCGCACCGATCCTCTGCCCGAGGGTTTGATCGAGAATCTGATCGAGCTGGCCTGCCATGCGCCGTCGGTTGGAAATTGCCAGCCCTGGCGCTTCGTTCTGGTGGACAAGGATGAGCGGCGCCAAGCTGTGCGCGCCTCGTTCGAGCGCGCCAACCGCGCCGCGCTCGACGGATACGACGGCGAAATCCGCACGCTTTATGCGCGCCTCAAACTGGCAGGCCTCGACGCGGCTCCTGTTCAACTTGCGGTCTTCGCCGACGAGGCGACGGAACGCGGCGCGGGGCTCGGCCGGCTGACCATGCCCGAGACGCTGCGATACTCCGCCGTCGGCGCTGTCCACACGCTGTGGCTCGCGGCACGGGCTGAGGGCGTTGGCATCGGCTGGGTTTCGATCCTGGAGCCGGATGTGGTGGCGCGCGCTCTGGATGTTCCGGAGAGCTGGACATTGGTTGCCTATCTCTGCATCGGTTGGCCCGTGGAAGAGCATCTGGATCCGGAGCTCGAACGCGCCGGATGGCAGGAACGCGCGGCTTCCACCGAATTCCTGCTGCGCCGTTGATTTCAAACAAGGCCGGGAGGCTGGCCTGCTTGCAGCCTGCACGCGACAGGGGTATGGACTGTCGGATCGATAGAATCGACGAGGTTCCCGTGACCGCACGCATCTTCAAGCCGGCCAAGACCGCCATGCAGTCGGGTATTGCGCGCACGAAGGAGTGGGTGCTGGAGCACGAGTCCGCCACCCCGCGCCAGATCGACCCGCTGATGGGCTGGACCAGCTCGTCCGATACGCGGACCCAGGTGCGCCTCGAGTTCGACACCAAGGAAGAGGCCATCGCCTACGCCGAACGCAACGGCATTCCGTTCCGCCTGGACGAGCCGAAGCCGCGCGGGATCGTGCGCAAGTCCTACGCGGACAATTTCAAGTTCGGCCGCATCGGCGCCTGGACGCACTAATCCTCCACCGCACTACTTGGGCCGGCCCAGCCACGCCCGCCATCCGCCGAAATCAGTAATGTCGGTCGCGCCCGCGACTGCATACGCCTCGCAGAGGAAGCCTTTGACGAGGCTGCCGTCGGCCAGCGTCAGCGTGCCGATGCCGAGCGGCTGCGGAATGAGCGCCACGAACGAGCCGAAACCGGCTTCGTCCAGCTCCCAGATCTCGACCTCGATGTTGCCCGCGCTCGTGCCGTCGAACACCAGGCCGGGCTTCGCGGGCACCGTTCCGGCGAGTGCATAGAACCGGTACCCCGGTCCAGTGCGCGTGGTCTTGATCAGCCGCGCGTTGCGCTCCCGAAGCTGGCTGTTAAGGGGCTGACCCGAGAGGTGCGCGCCGACGACGGCGACCGCAACGCGTCCCCCGGCGGGCGAGGAAACAACCGGCGCCGTTTCGGCGAGCGGCTTGGCCGTTGCGCCGAGCTTGAGGCCATCGAGCGACCGATGCAGGCGGTCGCCGAGCGTTGCGAGCTTGCCGTCTTCGAACGCCTGCCCAATCAGCGTCACGCCAAACGGCAAACCGTTCGGACGGAATCCCGCCGGCACCGCGAGCGCCGAGAGATCCATGAGATTGACGAAGTTCGTGTAGAGGCCGAGGTTGGAATTGAGCCGAACCGGATCGGCGAGAACTTCGCTGATCTTGTAAGTCGTGCCGCTGGTCGGCAGCAGCAGCACGTCCATCGCTTTCCATTGGGCGTCCGCTTCGCGCACGAGCTCGGCGAGGCGATAGAAGCCATCGAAGGTATCGACGGCCGATAGCTTCGCGCTGCCGCGAATGATCCCGCCGACGACATCATTGAGCGAATCCGGATGCGTCTCGGCGAAGGCGCGGATCGCAGCCAAACGCTCGGCGACCCACGGTCCCGCATAGAGCAGGCTGGCCGCCTTTTGAAACGGTGTGAAATCGATCTCGACGATCGACGCACCGGCTTCTGCCATCCTCTCGACGCTTGCGCGATAAAGCCGTTCTGCGTCGACGTCGCCGAAAAATTCGAGCCCCGCTTTCGGTACGCCGATGCGCAGTCCCGGTGCCGCCGCTTCGACGGAAAACGGCCGCGGTGACCGGCGCGAATAGGCATCCCCCGCGTCGAAGCTCGCGGCGAGGGACATCACCTTCGCGGCATCGCCAACGGTGAGCGCGAAAATCGAGATCGTATCCTGCGTCCGGCAGGCCGGAACCAGGCCGCGCGCGGAAATGAAGCCTTTGGTCGGCTTCAGGCCCACGATGTTGTTGAAGCCGGCCGGCACACGACCCGACCCCGCAGTGTCGGTGCCGAGCGCGAACGAGACCAGGCCGCCCGCGACCGCCACGGCCGAGCCCGAGCTCGACCCGCCCGAGATATAGTCCGCGTCGAACACGCTCGATGGAATGCCATAGGGCGAGCGTGTACCGACGAGACCGGTCGCGAATTGATCGAGATTGGTCTTGCCGATGACGATGGCGCCTGCGGCTTCGAGTTTTTCGACAGCCGTCGCCGAACGCTCCGGAGCATAGGCATAGTCGGGACACGCACATGTCGTTGGCAAACCCGCGACGTCGATGTTGTCCTTGACCGCGAACGGGATGCCGTGAAGCGGGCCTTTTGGCGCGGAAGCCGCCTTCGCTAACGCCTGCTCCAGCGGCATGAGTGAGATCCACACCGGCTTTTCGCCGCGCTCGCCGATGCGCCGGTAGACTTCCGCGATAACATCGGAAGGCGTCAACGTTCCCGAGGCATAGGCTTCCGTCAGCGTTTCGACGTCGAAAGAGAGCGATGAGATCGGCGCGCTCATGCTGCGGTCTCCGGTACGTCTTCGGTCAGAACGATCAGGGTTTGCCCCAACGCGACAGGCCGCCCCTCGGCGCATCGCACCTCGGTGACGACCCCGCTCGAAGGGGCATGCACCGACATTTCCATCTTCATGGATTCGACCACGACCAAGAGATCGCCCTCCTTGACGCGAGCACCCTTGCTGACTTCCACCTTCCACACTGCGCCGGGAACCGGACTCGCGACGGGGACGGCGTTGTCCGCCAACGCGTCCTCGGCGCCGTCATCGGCGCTTGCTTCGCTTGTTGCCGCACCCGACTGGTCGCTCGCCTGCCAGCGCGAGCGCTCGTCTTCGAAGGCCGCCTGTTGCTTTTTCTTGAACGCCGCGATATCGGCCGCATTGTCGGTGAGGAATTGGCGGTAATCCGACAGCTTGAACGTCGTGGGTTCGATTTTGAGCCCGACTTTTCCTTGCAGGAAGCCGTCGCGAAATGCGAGCAGCTCTTCCGCATCCATCGGGTAGAAGCGGATCTGATCGAAGAAGCGCAACAGCCACGGCTTGTCGGCATCGAACTCGGGCGTGATACGATGGGTATTCCACACCTGCGCCGTGCGCCCGATGAACTGATAGCCGCCGGGACCTTCCATGCCGTAGACGCACATGTAGGCCCCGCCGATGCCGACGGCGTTCTCGGGCGTCCAGGTGCGTGCGGGGTTGTACTTCGTGGTGACCAGCCGATGCCGGGGATCGAGCGGTGTCGCCACCGGCGCGCCGAGATAGACATCCCCGAGCCCGAGCACAAGATAGCTCGCGCCGTAGGCGATTTCCTTCACGTCCTCGATGCTATCGAGGCCATTGATGCGCCGGATGAACTCGATGTTCGAGGGGCACCACGGCGCATCGGCGCGCACCGACTGCATGTATTTCGAGATCGCGAGCTGCGTCGCGGCGTCGTCCCAGGACAGCGGCATGTGAACGATGCGGCTCGGCACCTCGATGTCGCCGATGTCACCCATCGCGTCTTCGATCTCGGCGAGCTTGTCGACCAGGGCCTGCAGCGGCAGAACGCGGCTGTCGTAGTGGATCTGCAGCGAGCGGATGCCGGGCGTGAGATCGATGATGCCGGGAATGGCCAGCGTTTCGAGCTTCGTCATCAGCACGTGCGCGCGGAACCTGAGCTCGAAATCGAGCACGATGGGCCCGTATTCGACGAGAAGATACTTGTCGCCTTGGCGGCGGTAGACCACACGCGGCAGCACGCCGTCCTCGGGATGATCGCCGACGATGCAATCGTCCGCGCCGACGCTATTGACGTCCACCAACGGAGGCGAGCCCATCGGCGCAAGCGACGCGATTTCGCTGTCCTGCTTGATCTCGAGCGCGCGTGCGTTGACCGGCGAGAGGCGCTTGAATTGCACCTTGTCGCCCGGACGAAGCTGCCCGAGCTTCCATAGTTCCGCCTGCACGATCGTGACCGGACACACGAACCCGCCGAGCGAAGGCCCGTCCGGTCCCAGGATCACCGGCATGTCGCCTGTGAAATCCACCGCGCCGATGGCGTAGGCATTGTCGTGAATGTTGCTCGGATGCAGGCCCGCTTCGCCGCCGTCGGTACGGGCCCAGGTCGGCTTGGGACCGATCAGGCGAACGCCCGTGCGATTAGAATTGTAGTGGACCTCCCAGTTGGCGGCGAAGAAGGTGGCGATATCATCGTCGGTGAAGAAGTCCGGCGAGCCGTGCGGACCGTAGAGCACGCCGATCTCCCAGGCGCGCGACAGAACAGGCCTGAGCGCATCCGGAAGCGACGCGGGAGCTGCGCTTTCAGAAGGAGCGGCGCGCGAGATATGCAACACGTCGCCGGTCAGCAGTGCCCGCCCGCCATGGCCGCCGAACTTGCCGAGCGTGAACGTGGCGTGGCTGCCGAGATAGAGCGGCACGTCGAAGCCGCCCTGAATGGCGAGATAGGCGCGAGCACCCGCACCCGTCACGCTTCCGATCTTCAGCACCTCCCCGGCCGCAACCTGGAACGGCTGCCAGAACGGAACGGCACGATCGCCGACGCGCGCGCTCATCTCGGCGCCAGCAAGGCAGATGACGCTATCGCGGTTGAATTGCAGCGTCGGGCCCGACAGCGTCAGCTCCAATGCGGGGGCGCCTTCGGCGTTGCCGAGGAGGCGGTTGGCGAGACGGAACGACAGATGATCCATCGGACCGGACGGCGGCACACCCACCGCCCAATAGCCAGTGCGGCCTGGCCAGTCCTGGATGGTCGTCTGCGTGCCGGACGCCAGCACTTCGACGGTGGCGGCCTTGTAGGGAAATGTCGCGAGCGTGCGCGTCAGCATCTGGCCTTCGGCGAGAATGTCCGAGGCCGCGAGCTGGCGCAGATAGTCGAGATTGGTTTCGAGGCCGCCGATCTCGGTCGCGGCCAGAGCATCCTGAAGCTTGGCCAGCGCCTGTGGCCGCGTCTCGGCTTTGACGATGATCTTCGCCAGCATCGGATCGTAAAACGGTGAGACGTCCGCGCCGCTTTCGACCCAGGTTTCGACGCGTGCGTCCGCAGGCCACGCCACGTGCGAGAGCTGCCCGGAGCTGGGGCGGAAATCGCGGCCCGGATCTTCGGCGTAAAGGCGCACCTGTATCGAGGCGCCCTTGGGCTGGATTCGCTCCTGCTCGAGCGGCAGCGTTTCGCCGGCCGCTTGGCGCACCATCCATTCGACGAGATCGAACCCGGTCACCTCCTCGGTGACGCCGTGCTCGACCTGCAGCCGCGTGTTGACCTCCAGGAAGTAGAAGGCGTCGGTATCGCTATCGTAGAGGAATTCGACGGTCCCCGCGCTTTCATACGAGACGGACTTGCCGAGATCGCAGGCGGTCTTCCAGAGTGCCGCGCGCGCCTTGTCCGAAAGCCCAGGCGCCGGCGTCTCCTCGATGACTTTCTGGTTGCGCCGCTGCGCCGAGCAATCGCGCTCGCCGAGCGCCACCACGCGGCCCTTTCCGTCGCCGAAGATCTGCACCTCGATGTGCCGACCCCGAGAGACGTACTTTTCGAGGAAGAGACCCGGGTCCTTGAAGTTGTTGCGCGCGAGCCGTTCGACGCGCTCGTAGAGCGGTTCGAGCTCCGTTTCCGACGAGACGAGCTGCAACCCGATGCCGCCGCCGCCCGCCGTGCTCTTCAGCATCACCGGATAGCCGATGCGCTGGGCTTCGGCCTTCGCGGCATCGAGGTTGTCGATCAGCCCCGACCCCGGTGCCAGCGGAACACCGGCGGCGAGCGCCAGCTCGCGCGCCCGATGCTTCAAGCCGAATGCGCGCATCTGATCGGGCTTCGGTCCGATAAAAGCGATACCCGCCGCCGCGCACGCATCCGCAAAGTCGGGGTTCTCGGAGAGGAAGCCGTAGCCGGGATGGATGGCTTCAGCGCCGGTGGCCTTGGCCGCCGCCAGGATCGCGTCAACCTTGAGGTAGCTTTGCGCTGCGGCCGAGGGGCCGATGGCGACGGCTTCGCGGGCTTGCGCCACATGCATCGAATGCCGGTCGGCTTCCGAGTAGACGGCAACGCTCGCAACGCCCAGGCGGTCGAGCGTGCGGATGATGCGGCAGGCGATGGCGCCGCGATTGGCGATCAGAACTTTCTTGAACATGGCTTATGCGCCCTCCGGCCAGATCAGCACCTCGATGGGCGTGGGGTTGTAGGCATTGCAGGGGTTGTTGAGCTGCGGGCAGTTGGAGATAAGGACGATGACGTTCATCTCGGCCCGCATCTCGACGTACTTGCCCGGCCCCGACACGCCGTCGGCGAACGTGAGCCCGCCGTCCGGCGTCACCGGCACGTTCATGAAGAAATTGATGTTGTGGGCGATGTCGCGCTTGGTGAGGCCGTACTGCTCGTTCTCGACCACCGCCAGCAGATAGCTGTCCCGGCACGCATGCATGCTCTTCTTTTCGAGCGCGTAGCGCACCGTGTTGCTTTCCGTCGCGCACGCGCCGCCAAGCGTGTCGTGCCGCCCCACGGTATCGGCCGTAATCGTCATTAGCGGACGGCAGAGATCCGACCGCAGCACCGAGCCGGGGCCGAGATAGACGTTGCCATGCTCGCGGATCGTATCCGAGGCCGAATAGCGCTCGTGCGGATCGTCGGCGTTGAAGAACAGCGTGTCGGCTGCTTGGTTTCCTTCGAGGTCGAGAATGCGCAGCGTCTCGCCGCGGCGCACCACATGCATCCAATAACCGCCGGCTGGAACCGTCTCGCGATAGACAGCGGCGTCAGCGGAGAGCTTGCTTTCCTTGATCATGTTGCCCTCCCTCAGCCGCAACCGCAGCCGGCATGAAACAGCCGGTTGTTTTCGAAGCCGCGTCCGTTCTCGGGTGCGGACAGCCGGCAGGCATCGTCGGTTGAGGCGGGCGCGCCTTCTCGGATGTCGAAGCGTACGGCCTTGCGCGGATAGGTGGGGCTGGCATCGAGCGGATGCGGACAGGTGTGGAACAGCACGAGCGTATCCATCTCGAAGCGCAATTCCACGGTCGCGCCGGTCTTGGCCGCGCTCGCGTCAAACGCGATCTTGCCGCTTTCGTCCGTCGTCACCTTGCTGAACCAGTTGACGTTGGCCGCGAGATCCCGTCGCCCTAAGCCGTACTTGGCGGCCTCGACGAGAAAGCTGTCGCGCCCGCTCTGCTGCCAATCGTTGCGGTGGGTCTGATAGGAGACGTTGCCCCAGCGGGACGCGACGATCTCTTTCGTGCTGTTGCCGCATACGGTGTCGTGCCAGCCGTGCGTATCGGCCACGATCGAGCAGAAGATGCGGCCCATGTCCGAGTAGAGGCAATGGCCCTGCGTGAGCTTGAAGGTGTGCTGGCATTTGAGCGTATCGGGGGCGTTGTAGCGCTCGAGCAGGTTTATCGGATTGTAAAACAGCATGCCGACATTGGCCCCGCCGTCGACGTCCGTCAGGCGCAGGCGATGATTACGCCGCATCGTCATCGACCAGTGCTTGCCGCCCGGAAGCACATCGCTGTAGATCAAGTCACTCACGCCGCTGCTCCTCTCTGCGGGCGTTACCGCCCACGAAGTTGGTCCGGGCCGTCCCGGGATGAGAAGGAAGCCGCGCGGGGTCGTCCCCGGCGGAAATCGATTGGCCTTACTCCGCCGCTTTGGCCACGCTGGGCGTGTCCGGAACCGATGCCGCGCCGCCGACGGGGGCGGCGATCTTCTTCGGCCACACCTCGAAATCGCGCGTGATTGAAGCACCCGGCTGCGGACCGGACGGACGCGCGATCTCTCCCGGGGCCTCGCTGCCGAGCGTCGCGCCGTAGCGTTCGAGTTCTTCGGGCCGGTTGCGGGGCCGCTCGAAGGCGATGACGCGTGTTCCGAGCCGGAAGGCTTCCGAAAGATCGTGCGTGACCATCACCACCGTGAGATCGTTCTCGTTCCAGATCTTGCGGATCAGCACGTGGATGTCGGCGCGGATGCCGGGATCGAGCGCACCAAACGGTTCGTCGAGCAGCAGGATCTTGGGTTTTCGATTGAGCGCCTGGGCGAGCGCGAGACGCTGCTGCATGCCGCCCGAAAGCGCGGCCGGATATTTGTTCTCATGGTCGTTGAGCCCCACCGCGTCGAGCAGGGTCCGTGCTTCGTCCTCGGCTTGCTTGCGCTTGGCGCCGAACAGCTTGCCGAGGAAGCGGGATGTCTCGAACTCGCGCCCGATCATCACGTTTTGGAGCACGGTCAGATGCGGGAACACGGAGTAGCGTTGGAACACGACGCCCCGGTCGGCATCGGGCTCCACTTTGAGCGGTTTGCCGTCAACCAGGATTGTTCCGCGCGTAGCGGCTTCCTCTCCGAGCAGCATGCGCAGGAACGTAGTTTTCCCGCAGCCCGACGGCCCCACGAGCGCCACGAACGAGCGTGGCGCGATCTCGAGATTGATGCGCTCGAGCACGACGTGATCGCCATACTCTTTCCACACCTTGTCGAAGACGATGGCTGTCATGCGGTGCGCGCTCCTGCAAACCAGGGGAAGGCCTTGCGCTGTAGAAGCCGCAACGCGAGATCCATCAGGAACGCCAGCACCGTGATCCAGATGACGTAGGGAATGATGACGTCCATCGCGAGATAGCGGCGAACGAGGAAAATGCGATAGCCGAGTCCCGAGTCTGCCGCGATCGCTTCGGCCGCGATCAGGAACAGCCAGGCCGGTCCGATTTCGAGCCGCACGCTGTCGATCAGCCGCGGCAGCATTTGCGGCAGCACCACCCTGAGCGCGATCTGCCACGTGGAAGCACCGAGCGTTTGCGCCTTGATCAGCAGCTCAGCCGGTATGTCTTTGACGCGAAGCGCCATGTCACGAACGAGCTTCAGCGTCGTGCCGATGACGATCAGCGAAATCTTGGCGCCATCTCCAAGCCCCATGATGATGAACAGGATCGGCAGCAGTGCGAGTGGCGGCACCATGGAAGCGACGGCCACCACCGGCCCGAACGTGGCGCCTGCAATCGGCAGGAGCCCGATCAGGATGCCGACAACGAGCGCGATGAACGTCGAGATCGCAAGCGCCGTGAGCAGCAGCGACAGGCTCGAAAGCGTGTCGTTCCACATCAGGTAGAGGCCGCTCCGAGGATCGGCCTCTAGAGCATAATGCTTCACGGCCTCCGCCATGGCGGTGAAGCTGGGCAACAGCTTGTCGTTGGGGTTCTCGGCGAGACGAATCCCCGAACCGACCATGTAGGCGACGATCAGGGCGAAGAAAGGCAAGGCCGCGAGCGCGACGGTCCACGCTCGATCTGGTTTGATGTTCAACAGACGCATCGAAGTCCCGCGGCCTCCACTATTGTGACAGGGAGAGGAAAGGTGGCTCAGAGCTTTCCGTCGGCGGCGGCCTGCATGAACGTTGCGTCATAGCGCAGCTTCACGTTGGCCTTGTCGCCGAACACGCTCTTGTCCGGGAACTCGATGCCAATCGCCTCTGCGGATTTCGCGTCCTTGCCGAGAAGAGCTTTGTCGAACAGGAACTTTGCGACGAGTTCGTTCTTGCCCTTGATGTCGGCCCCGGAGGTGAAGGCGAGGGCGTCGGCCGGCGTGGAGAAAAGCTTGGTGGTCTTGAGCTGCTCGTCGAAGCCGGCGACATCCGTGCCGGAGGCCTTGGCCATGTGCTCCTTGGCTTCCTTCTTGGAGGCAAGCTCGGTCATCGTCTCGTACCAGATGCCGGCGAGGGCCTTGCCGAAATCCGGATTGTCTTTGACGACTTCTGTGTTGGCAACCAGGAGGTCGATGATCTCGCCGGGGATCTGCGAGCTGTCGTAAACGGCCTTTGCGTCCGGAGATTCGAGGATCGTCGAGACGATCGGCTTCCAGGTCACCACGGCCGTAACGTCGGCCGTCTTGTAGGCGGATGCCATGTCGGCATCGGACGTGTTGAGAACCTTCACGTCCTTCTCGGCGAGCTTCACGCTTTCGAGCGCACGCGCGAGCAGATAGTGGGAGACCGAGAACTCGACGAGATTGACGGTCTGCCCCTTGATGTCGGCGAGCTTGTCCTTGCCCTTTAGAATGATCGCGTCGTTGCCGTTCGAGTAGTCGCCGACGATGACGGCTGTCGTGTCGACGCCGCCGGCAGCGGGGATCGAGAGTGCGTCCATGTTGGTGAGCGTGACCGCGTCGAAGGCGCCGGCCGTGTACTGGTTGATGGATTCCACGTAGTCGTTGAACTGTTTCACCTCGATGGTGATGCCGTATTTGTCGGCCCACTTCTTGACGATGCCGGTGTCGGCGGCATAGCCCCACGGCATCCAGCCGACGTAGATCGACCACGCAACCTTGAAGTCTTTCTTCGGGGCGGCCTCAGCCGACGGCATGACGAGCGCCAGGCTCGCCGCCACGGCAACAGCGCTTTGGAGAAGCTTGGAGATAGACCTGTTCATGAAGAACCCCTGTGCTGACGACACCAAACAGTCGATGGCAGGGGCATCGGGACGAACGGATGGCGCAAGACGCACACGAGGAGGCCTTCCGTTCGAGAGCCGAAACTCCCTGCGGTATAGGTCTCCCGGGCTTTTATCCCGCCGTGGCTTCGCTCGGGCTTGGGCGCGAACGAGAGCGCCTCTCTCGGACCAGCGTCGCCGAATTGCGCGGCAACCGGAACCCTAGAGGCATTATGCAAAGCTTAATTGCACAGGGCATGCCAAGCGGGATAAGCCTGTTTTATTGGGTTTTTTGGAAACGGCATCACGCTTGGGTGCCGCCATTTCCATCTCTGTGAGCAGATCTTAGGCAGCGGCGCGAAGCAAACGGCTGCGGTTTGCATCGACTGCCGTATTCGGCTCGACGACCCGTTCGCAGGGGATGCCATGCCAGCGCGTGAGCGCCGGAAGCTGCTCGCCCTTCATGAGCACGGACAACGCTCCGAGCACCGAGCCGTCGAGCATCTGCGTGCCGTAGAGAACGGTGGCCATGTTTCCGACCGAGCAGTCGTTTCCGATGGAGAGGCGGTCGGACTTGAAGATGCGATCCTCGAACAGATGGGTCTGTACAGTGCAGCCGACGTTGAGCGACGCCCTGTCTCCGATCTCGACGAGATCGAACTCCGAAAAGAGCGTGGTCTCGATGAAGCACCACTTGCCGACCTTGCAGCCCATCATGCGCAGGCACGGGGCAATCAACGGGCTGCCCATCAGCGGCTGCATCGCGCCCGCCGCCACCATCTCGTACACGCCATTCACGAGCTCGTTGTGCCAGACGAAACGCGACCACAGCGGCTTGACGACCGGCGTGTGCGCGCCGGTGACGAGCTTCTTGATAAGCGCCGTCAATACAACCGAAACGAACGCGAGCAGGGTGGCGACGATCGGCATCGCGCCGATGACGTACCAGGTTGGGATCGTCCGGAACGACGCCACCAGAAACGCGACGAAGGCAACGCCGCAGGCGACAGTCACCACGCCGGGCAGCAGAATGCGCGCGGCATCCGTCAGCGCCCGCTCGATGCGCATGAGCAAGCTCGGCGCGAAGATCTGGGCGTCCGCGAACGTGTTGACCTTCTGCGTGTTGGGCAGCGTGAAGCCCGGCGCGCCGAGCCAGCGCGTGCCGTTCGGAACGATTGGCGTGTCCGCCGGCGGCGTCGAGGAGACGCCGATCAGAACATCGTCGCCAATGGTGTGGCCGCCGGTCACGACGGCGCTGTTGCCGATGAAGGTGCGCGAGCCGATCCGGACCGGAGCGATTTCGAGCGTGCCGTTATGGATGCGCTCGCCGCCCACGACGCAGGCATCGGCAAGAAAGCTTCCGTCGCCCACTTCGAGCACGTCGGGGCAAATGTGCGAGACGGTCGAGATCTCCACGCCATTGCCGATCTTTGCGCCGAACGCCCGCAGAAGCCGCGGGAAATAGACCGTGGCATACACCGGCATCAGGATCGTCTTGGTGTTCTCGAGCAGATAGGCGGAGAACCAATGGCGCAGGTAAGTGACGCTATAGATCGACTTGGTGCCGGCTCCGAGCGGTCCGATCAGCCGCTTCAGGAGAATAGCGCCCTGTACGTAGGAGAAGAGCCAGACGGGGATGCCTGCGAATGCAGCCGCGATGCCCCACCATGGACCGCCAAGGTACAGGCTGCCTAGCACGAGCGCGACGGCCGGAAGGGTCGTCAGGATCAGGAAGTAGCCCATGACGTAGATGAGGCCGAGATGCAGCGTGCCGTAGAACGCGCGCGTCATGGCAAGGCCAGCTCGCCGCAGCCACGTGGAAGGAGGCGTTTCTCGGCTGCTCGTCGGAACCGGAACTTCGGCGGGCAGCGCCGGAATGCCGCGACGCGCTTCGCCGGCCGCCATCTCGATGCCGTCGGCCAGGAGAGACATGTCGTCGAGGCGTGCTCCGTCGCCCATGCGCGCGCCGAGCCCGATCGAGCACTGCATGCCGATGAAGCATTCCTTGCCGATCGTGACCGGAGCGATCACGAGATAACCACCCTCGACGCGATAGCCGAGGATCTGCGTCTCGATGCCGACGCTCGTGTCGTCGCCGATCGTCACCATGTCGAATGCGGTGCACAGGTGCGTCGATAGCGTAACGTTGCGGCCGATATTGGCGCCCATGGCCCGCCAATAGAGGCTCATCAGCGGCGTGCCTTTAAACATCTCGGCCCAGGCGATAACCTGGAACCGGTTCGCGATCCACCAGCGCAGATAGTAAAAGCTCCAGACCGGGTAGCGACCGGGCTTGTAACGGCCCACCACGATCCACTTCACGGCGATGCTCAACAGCAGGAAAAACGGCCAGACCGTAAATCCGACCACGGTCGTGATCGCGGCCGCGACGAACCAGTCGACGTGCCCGTCGATCACGCTCGTCATGATGAGCACGGTATATGTGAGCGGCGCTGCAAGCAGGCCGTAGAGTGCGGTTGCGACCAGCGCCTGAAGCGTCGCCGTCGTCCACCGCACCAGGGGATGCACGCTGTTGAAGGCAGCTTCACCCGGCGCCGCCTGATCGGACGCGGTCTCGCAATCCTGCGGTTCGACCTCCGTGACGTCGTCGCGGTCGGAACGGGGCTGCTCCGTCTCGCGGATGTGGGAGGCAAGCGCGCGGATCGTGCGATGCGCGTAGACGTCGCGTACCGAAAGATGGGTGAGGCCCGTGCTCCGGCGCATCAGCGTCAGCGCCTGGGCCGCGAGCATGGAATGGCCGCCGAGGTCGACGAAGAAGTCGGATACCACGGAAATCTCGGACAGGCGGAAGGTCTCCTGCCAAGCGTCCGCGATGTTGCGCTCGATGTCGTCGGCGGGCGCCACGATGGTATGGGCCGAGACCAGCGGCTTTTGCGGAAGCGGCAGGCTTTTGCGATCGATCTTTCCGCTCGCCATCATCGGCAGAACGTCGAGCACGTCGAGGTATTGCGGCACCATGTAGGGCGGCAGCCGCTCCCTTAAAAGAGCGTTGAGGCTATCGCGATCGAGCGCGGCGCCTCCGCCGTCGCAGACCACGTAGGCCGCGAGTTCCTTGAGCGTGTCGGTATCGACCACGCGCGCTGCTGCAGCCTTGATCGAAGGATGCATCATCAGCACGGCTTCGATCTCGGAGAGCTCCACGCGGAAGCCGCGGATTTTGACGAGATCGTCCAGCCGGCCGACGAAGTACAACTCGCCATGCTCGCCGAGACGGACATGGTCGTGGGTTCTGTAGAGGCGGGAGGTTCCGGTTGGGTCGAACGGATCCGGAATGAAGCGCTGGGCGGTGAGGTCCGGCAGGTTCATGTATCCGCGCGCGACAGCAGCGCCGCCGATATACAATTCACCCGAAGCACCGGGCTCGACCGGATGCATGTCCTCGTCGAGAACGTACGCCGCATAGCCGGGCAGCGCCGCGCCAATGCTGACAACCTCGCCGGGCGCGCACGCGGTCCATGTCGCGACGACGGTAGCCTCGGTCGGGCCGTAGGTGTTGAGCAACCGGCGATCGGGTTTCGCCCAGCGTGCGACGAGCTCGCTCGAGCAGACTTCGCCGCCGAGCACGAGCGTATGAACGGTCGGAAGCTCGCGATCGATCATCGCGAGCATCGTGGGCACGGTCGAGAAGTAGGTGATCTCGTGTTCGTTGATGAAATCGGCGACGTCGCCGGGAGAGGTCATGACCTCTTCGCTCGGCACGACAAGCGTGCCGCCGCGCGAGAAGGCGGCCCAGATTTCTTCGACGGAGGCGTCGAACGCGGTCGAGAAGCCCTGGTAGATACGGTCTTTCGCGGTTATTTTGTAAACCGTGCGCAGGCTCCTGACGAACGTGGCCGCGTTGCGGTGCTCGATCATCACGCCCTTGGGGCGTCCGGTGGAGCCGGACGTATAGATCACGTAGCAGAGGTCGCTGGGATCGATCGCGCGGCGCGGCTCGGGCGGCGTGGTCGGCAGCCGGGCGATCGCGCCGCTTTCGAGGTCGAGCCTGAGGAGGCGCGTCGCAACGGCGCCGTCGAGCGTTTCGGCGAGGTCGTGTTCCGTGATGACGTCGGTCGCGCGCGAGTCCTCGAGAATGGCGCGAATACGCTCGAGCGGAACCTTGGGGTCGATGGGGACGTAGCCGGCGCCGGCTTTGAGAATGCCGAGCATGGCGGCGAAAAGCCGGGGAGATTTCTTGAGATAAAGCGCGACGAGGTCGCCCGGGCCGACACCACGCGCGACGAGGCTGTGGGCGATCTGGTTCGCCTGGTGATCGAGATCGGCGTAGCTCAGCGCTTCGTCGGCGAATTCAATTGCGGACTTGTTCGGACGCAGCTCGACCTGCGCCTCGAAAAAGAGGTGCAGGAGGCGGGCCGACGACAGCTTGTGCGCGCGTCGTGTTTGGGCTCCCCAGCCTGTATTGAGCATTGACATGCGCCTCGTTGGGCGAGGCACAATCGATCTCGTTGCCGCTGTCGGGGGTGACAGCAGCTTGCAGGAGCTTCGATTGTGCGGGATCGTCTAGGTTGTGCGCCGCGCGGCCGGACACTCGGCAAGGCAGCTCGAACTCAGGCGGTCATCCTCGGTCTCGGTTTCTAGTTTCGAGACGAAGGGAGCAAGGCGTATGCCAGGGGTTTTCGAGGGGGATCTGCCAACGGGCGCCACCATCCGGTCTTGTCCGGTCTGGAGAGCCGAAAGCCCTTGTCTTATGGTCGTTTGCAGGAAGAAAAGCAGCTTTGGCCTGCACAACTCGGCTGCATTAGAGGCCGCATAGAGCGGCCAAAAGCACGAGTGAGGGCAGGGCGCGGGCCACGCCGAAATGGGGCAAATGTCCTAGCCTGGAACGCCAAATGGTGAACGCGTACGGGTTTGACGCAACCCGGCGGAAGCGCACGGGCGAGAGGGCTCGGGGTCGTCTTGCCCTGCTGAAATCAGCGGCCATTTTAAGATTAACTACGGCGAACCGGAGCAGCTCCGTGTCCGTTCCGGCAATGTGGGTGGGCGTAAGGCCGCGTTATGCCCGATACGTTCTGACAGCTAGCGAGAGAGATGTGTTGCGCGTGGTTGTCATATGGAAGGCTGTCGCACTTTTCCTTTTCGCGGGCTGCAACGTGGCCGTCGCACATATTGCGGATGATGACGTGAGCGGAATGAAGAAAGGCTACGACGTTCGTGGCACCAGCCTGGTTCCGGTCTATCCGCAAGGCTATGCGTGCTCGCCGTTGACATCGCTCTATGCGAGCTGGGTGGATGTGGACGGGTCGCACCGCCAGGAGATTCACACCGGCGTCGACGGTGGCCGTCTGGGCGAATGGATCCTCGCGCCGGGGCCCGGCGTCGTGAAAGCCGTATGGGAAGCCAACTGGGGCTGGGGCAACGAGGGCGCCCTGCTCCTGGTTCACAAGGCATCCGAGCTGAATTTGGACGACGGCGCGCCGTTCTACTACACCGTCTACGATCACCTTCGCTACGACGAGATCAAGCATCTCCAGGTTGGTCAGAAGGTGCCCCGGGGAATGCAATTGGCCCGCGTTTCCCGTCCCGGAGGTCACGCGAAGTATCTGCCGGAAGTCCATTGGGAGGTGTGGGAGGCCGATGCCGACCGTCTCACCTGGACCACCAATCGCTTTGGCGGCCGCGAATGGCGCAACAGAAGCGCGAGGCTGATCGACCCGCTCTATATGCTCGGCCTACATGAACCGCCTGAGGATGATCGTTCGGTCTCGGTCGTCCCGTTCGACCCCGCGGCCGACTACCGGACGTTCCCCGGGTTTACCTACATCTTCGACTGTCCGAAATCCTGAGAACGTCTTCAGGAGCAGGGAAAGCGCGCGTCGGTGATCCGACAACTGGCATTCGAATTGCACTTCGGGATCTCAACGTCGGTCGTTGTTCCGAAGAGGAGCTGAAAATGCGTCGTTCGAGTGTTGCCCCGGTCCTGAAACCAGTCCTGAAATACGCGCGCGGTGTTGCTGTCTGTGCGTTTGCTGCTCTTGCCCTGCAGTCGAGCGTGGCTTTGTCGGAAAATGCGTCTCAAGCCGGTTCGGCCGCGGACGTCGGCACCGTGTGGTGGTCCGAGCTCGTCAGCAGCGACCCGGCCCGCAGCCGCGAGTTCTATGCGGCGGTTGCCGGATGGTCGTCGAAAATCGTCGCGTCCAACGACACCTCCCGTCCCCCCAATCCCGGCGAGACCGAATACACCGTCTTCACGCACGAAGGCCAGGAAGTGGCCGGCGCAACCAATCCCGAGGGAACCGGTGCCGAGGGCGTCCGGCCTGGTTGGATCGCTTACATTCAGGTTGCCAATGTCGACAACGCGGTGATGGAGGCATTGAAGAAGGGGGGCAAGGTTCTCAAAGCGCCCTTCGATGCCATCAATGTTGGGCGGCTTGCGATCGTTGCCGATCCGGATGGCGTGCCCGTCGGGCTTGTCACGCCGAACGTGACCGCACCGGTGAACTGAGCTCCGGCGAATCGATATCGCGCACGGAGTTGTGCATCCCTCGATTCATGAGGATGCGCGAATCACTTTGCGTGCTATACGCCGAATCGACTCACTCTCACGAACCCATGTCTGCCCGCACAAGCACGGATTGTTTTCTAGCGGGCGGCTGTATTGCAGGTTCGAGAGCGTGGCGCGAGAGACGCGTTCAATAGCCGAATAGCAACATAGAATATCTTCCGCTCGACATTAGAGCGTGAATCACGGGTTTGTAGCTCCATATCGCTTGCGGTGGAAATTAGTCCTTGCGTTTTCCTGAGCGCGGCAATGCACGGGGGAATTGCTTATGAATATGCGCAAGGTGACTTCGATCGTAGGTGGCTTGTCGCTCGCAATGGCGAGCAGTGCGGCCTTCGCGGACGGAATGCCGTCCTTGAAGGATACGGTCGCGCCGGCGGCGCCGACATGGTCGGGTCCGTACTTCGGTGCCAGCATCGGCTACGGCCACAACGACTCCAAAAACAATTATCGCGACTCCAGCGGCGATCGCTCATCGGTCAGCGAAGACGCCGACGGCGGTCTCGTCTCGCTGGTCTGGGGCGTCGATTGCCAGGTTTGGGAACGCTACGTCATCGGCGCATTTATTGACGTCGACTGGTCCAACATCGAGCGCGGCGATCGCGGCGACGGCATGGTCATCGATCGCTCCTTCGCCATCGGCGGTCGGTTCGGCGCTCTGCTCACGCCCAATACGCTTGCTTTCGTGACCGCCGGTTACACGCGCGCCCACTTCGACAACGACGGTTGGTGGGATATCGAGAACAGCGGCGTGATCGCGCCCGGAAAGAACTCCGTCTACTTTGACGGTTATTTCCTCGGCGGCGGCCTCGAAACGAGGCTCGGTAACAACTTCTACCTGCGCGGCGAAGTCCGTTACAGCAAGTATGACGAAGAGACCACCAACGCGGGCACACTCTTCGGTGTCGACTACGTCGACAAGGAAGATCCCGAGCTCTGGACCGGCCGCATTGGCCTGATCTACAAGCTTGGCCGCGGCGAGCCTTTCCATGGCTCGGAGTACGGCTCTAGCGGCACCACCAAGGCCATCACCTACGGCGGTATCGACGTCGCGAAGGACATCTGGTCGCTCTACTCCGGCGGTGTCTACGCGCTCAACGGTGACTTCTCGCGCAGTGGTCTCGTCGCACGCACCTTCGGCATCTACTCCGACTATTCGTACGGCCCCGGCGGCGACGACATCGACGCCAAGGATCGCTTGGTCGACGTGATGCTCGGTTACCTCCATTACTTCGGCACCACGAGCGCCATCGCATATGTCGGTATGGAAGTCCGCGACATCGACCTCTCGCCGGATGACCCGACCAACGACATTCGCGGAACCGAGACCGGCTTCAAGGTGGCCTTCGAACTCGAGACGGGTGACGACAAGCCCTACTACGTCGGCCTCGACACCAGCTACTCGACTGCGTTCGACACCTTCTACGGACAGCTCCGTGTCGGTGCCAACCGCAACGGCGTGAAGTTCGGCCCCGAAGGCGAGATCTGGAGCGAAGAGGGCGACGCCACGACCCGCCTCGGTGCCTTCGTGATGTTCCCCTTCCAGCTGTCTCCGAGACTGCCCTTGGACGTGTCCATCGCCGGCGGTTATCAGTGGGTTGAGGACGACGACAACGGCTTCACGGGTGGAGCGCACGGTGGCGAAGGCGCCTACGTCAACTCCTACGTCAAGTTCTCCTTCTAACGTGATCGGGGCCTAGCGCCCGGACACACACTTCGATCAAACGGCCCGTCGCACCATGCGGCGGGCCGTTTTCCGTTTCCAGCGAAGGCATCCCTTCAGACTTGCACACTACAATAATTATTGTAGTATTGCGTGATGAAACAAGAAGCAGCCGTTGCGATGCTCGCTGCCTTGGCGCAGGAGCACCGCTTGAAGATGTTTCGATTGCTGGTGAACAAGGGTCCGTCCGGCCTGCCTTCCTCCGAGATCGCGGACGCAGTCGGCATCAGTCCGACGGGCGCATCCTTTCATCTCAAGGAGCTGGAGCAGGCCGGTCTCATCGTGGCGACGCGGCAAGGACGTTTCATCCGCTATGCGATCCACGTCGATGGCATGCGTCGGCTGCTGACCTATCTGACCGAGGATTGCTGCCAGGGGCAGCCCGAGCTGTGCGGCGCGATCTTCAAGTCAGCAAAAACAGTCTGCAAGTAAGGGAGGCTTATGATGAGCGCTTCGCAACCCCGCGACCTTGACGATATCGGACGCGACGCACCCTCGGCGCACGAGCACGTGCGGTCCTGATGGAAAGTCCGACACGAACGCAACGGCTGCTCGCGGAAGCGTTCGGCACAAGCCTGCTGCTCGCTGCCGTAATCGGCTCCGGCATCATGGGCGAACGGCTGGCCGGCGGCAACGAGGCGATCGCCCTGCTTGGTAATACAGTGTCGACGGGCGCGATCCTGATCGTCCTCATCACGATGCTCGCGCCGATTTCCGGCGCGCATCTCAATCCCGCCGTAACCGCCGCATTCCTCCTCAAAGGCGACATCTCGCTCCGCGATGCGGCCGGGTATGGGATCGCGCAGGTCGCGGGTGCCGTGATCGGCGTATGGGCCGCACACGCGATGTTCGATTTGCCAGTGATGCAGCTCTCGATGAAGGCCCGCGAGGGTGCGTCCCAGGGCTTTTCCGAATGGGTCGCGACGCTCGGCCTCGTGGCGACGATCCTACTGACGACACGGGCCAAACCGTTGGCGGTGCCCACGTCCGTCGGGCTCTACATCACGGCGGCCTACTGGTTCACGGCCTCGACGTCATTCGCGAACCCGGCGGTGACGCTGGCCCGGGCGTTCTCGGACACCTTTGCGGGTATCGATCTCGCCAGCGTGCCACTGTTCATTGCGGCGCAGTTCGTCGGTGCGCTGTCGGCGCTCGCACTCGTGCGGCTGCTCGTCGGACGGGAAAGCCAACACGCGCCCGGATTGCTGATGTCCGGCGAGGAGAAGTACGAAATATGACCGTCACCATTTATCACAACCCCGCCTGCGGCACCTCGCGCAACACGCTGGCCATGATCTGTCAGAGCGGAGAGGAGCCACGCGTCATCGAGTATCTGAAGACGCCGCCCGGTCGCGACGAGTTGATCGGTCTCCTCCGCGCCATGGGGATTACGCCGCGCGAGCTTCTGCGCCAGAAGGGAACGCCCTATGACGAGCTTGGGCTTGGGGATGCGAAGTGGAGCGATGACGAACTGATCGACGCCATGCTGGCGCACCCGATCCTAATCAACCGGCCAATCGTCGTAACGCCGCTCGGCGCGCGTCTCTGCCGGCCGTCGGAGCAGGTTCTCGACATCCTGCCGAACCCCGACATCGGCCCCTTCACGAAAGACGATGGCGAGGTCGTGATCAACGAGAAGGGGGAGCGCGTTGTCTAGAGCATTTTCCGACATGCCTGTCCCGGACATGATCCGGGATGGCTTCCGGTTCGTCGAAAGAAAATGCGACCAAACAAGAATCTAGAGCGCGGCTCCGATTCCGGAGGATCGGAACGTGCTCTAGGTAGCGAGCGGCACGAGGCGCATGAACAGTTTCACTTGCTCAACGGTCCGCTGATCACGGTCACATTCAGGCGCGCGGTGCCTTGCTTGATGAAGCCGAGCTGCTCGGCGGCGGCGCGCGAGACATCGAGCATACGCCCCTTCTTGTAGGGCCCGGAGTTGTTCACGCGCACAAGCGCGGTGGACTCGGTCTTGGGGTTGCGCAACACCAGGATCGTGCCGTTTGGATAGACGGGACTTGCAGCGTTGTCGGGAAGATCCGCGCGAAAATCCTCGCCGGACGACAAGGCCGTGCAGGGGTTGTGCTTGTCGACCTTGCAATCGTCATAGTAGGAGGCCGTGACAACCTCCTCGTATCCGACCAGCGTGTCCATTTCCGCAAGCGTCTTCACCCGATGGCAAACGCCATTGTAGCAGTAGGTCGCCCCGGGCGCTTTGGCGAAGGCAAGGCTGGCGAGGGCACTCAGGCCGATGCTCCCGGCAGCGAGAGCGAAGGTGAGAGACGATAGGGCGTAGCGTGCGGTCTTCATGTCGCGGCAGAGCATCCCGTGCTGTTGAGGGGCGAGGACTACTTTTGAAAGTGATTCTGAGCCGTTAATGAGGCAGCCTCCGCGCCCGGCAGTGCGTCATCTCGCCCAGCTGAAAAGGGGCCGGACCGGCGCTCGTCCGCTGGCCTGCGGCGGGAGAACCACAGCTGAGGCGCTGAGGCTCGGCAAAAGACTGGACAAGAGAATAAGCGCCGCCGTGCCTGACGAGGCCCGCGCGTCTTGACCCGGACCCTCGAACCCCCCAAAAGACTGGGGCACGCGCCCGTAGCTCAGTCGGATAGAGCACCTGCCTTCTAAGCAGGGGGTCACAGGTTCGAATCCTGTCGGGCGCGCCAGCAGCCTAGCAGGCCGCAGCACAACATCGCGCAGATCTTGGCCGGGGTGGAAGTCGCCCCCTGAGTCGGCTGTTGAACCAATAGCGGCCATGAAGGTGATTTCGGCGCAGGGTCAGCTCAGGACCATGATTGCATCTGCGCGAGTGCCAGCAGTTCGCTTAACGTGCTCGGCATTGTGATACAATTTCATCATGGCAAAGCTCGTATTCGGAATGAACATGTCGTTGGACGGCTACGTCGACCACGACCACGATGCATTCGCGCCTGATCCGGTGCTGTTCAAGTATTTCATTGAGCAGACGCGCAAAGCCGCCGGCAGCATCTATGGGCGCGGCCTCTACGAGCTGATGCGCTATTGGGATGGGGACAATTGGGACCAGGACGATCCGGCGATGGGCGGCGATTTGCGTGCGTTCGCGGAAGCGTGGCGGGCCATGCCGAAATGGGTGGTGTCGCGTTCGCTCAAATCGGTGGGGCCGAATGCGAGGTTGATCGGCGATGATGTAGAGGCGGCAGTGCGAAAGCTGAAGGCCGATCTCGTCGGCGAGATCGAGGTCGGCGGTCCGAAGCTCGCCGCAAGCCTAACCGAGATCGGGCTGATCGATGAGTACCAGCTCTTTCTTCATCCCGTCGTACTTGGTCGCGGCAGGCCATTCTTCGTAGGTCCCCAACCGCGGCTCCGACTCGTGGCCGGCGATCGCATTGGCGAGAGCGTGATCAAGCTAAAGTACGTTCCTGCCTAATCAGCAAGGTCTCGCATCTGGCTGCTTCAAGTGGCCGACGCGATGGGCCAGGAAACGGACCAACTTTTCGGCCAGCGGCACGAACCGTTCGATGTCAGCAAAGGGTCATGAGCCGCCATGGAGCGGGCCACTCCAAATGGAAGCTACGCATTTATCAGCCGACCCGCGATGACGCGGCCAACGGTTTCGTCTTTTCGCATCCGCTCAGCATCTGGCGGCTGCTCTCACCACCGATACCGCAAGCTGCCGAGGATTGTGCGGCCCTGATCCTGGTAGCAGTAGTCGCTCGAGCAGGTGTCGACTAGCTTGTCGAAGACGTTGCTGACGTTGAGCTGCAGGCGGGCGCCTTCAAATTGCGGCGAGAGACCGACAAGATCGTAATGCATGGCGGCATCCACAATTCCGCGAGCGCCGTTCTCGAACGTATTGCGATCGTTTCCGAAGCTCGTACCCGTGTAGCGGACGCCTGAGCCGAAACCGAGGCCACGAAAGGCGCCGTCGCTCACTGTGTAATAGCCCCAGACCGACAACAAATGCCTCGGCGTGCTGCTGGGCGTGTTTCCGACCGCCGACTCGCCGTTCTCGTCAATGCCTTCCAGGATCTTCATGTCGACATACGTATAAGACGCCTGAAGGCTCAAGCCGTTGGTGAGCGTCGTGATGCCCTCGATCTCGAAACCGCGCGAGCGCACCCGGCCGCGCTGAACGTAGCCGTCAATGAGAGGATTGGGATCGTAAAAGGTGCCGCCCTCCTGTTCGATGTTGAACAGCGCGGCATTGAGCGAGGCATTGTATCCCGGCACGAGATACTTCACGCCGATCTCCTCCGACTCTGCGGTCGTGGGGTCGAACACCTTGCCTGTCCTTGCGTCGGTGCCTGCATTGGGAACGAACGAGGTGCCCCAGGCGATGTACGGTGCAAGGCCGGAGTCGAAGAGATAGGTGAGCCCCGTGCGGCCAGACAAGGCTTTGTCGTTGCCGTCCTCCTCACCCTCGGTTTCCGTGCTCACCCAGTCGTGCCGGCCGCTCAGGGTTAGGACCCACTTGTCGAGTTTGATCTGATCCTGGAGATAGGCGCCAACCTGAAGCTGGTTCTGCTTCGTGACGGAGCTGATCGGAGGCACCGGAATGAATTGTTGCCCGTAGTTGAAATCAATGAGCGGCAGCGCAGTCTCGTATCCGGTACCTTCTTTGAAAGTGATGTAGCCGATGTCGACGCCCGCCAGAACCGTATGCTGAAGCGCGCTCGTGCTGAACTTCGCTTCGACCTGGTTGTCCATGTTCAAGGCGTGGAAGCTGCTCCGTACGGAGCCCGCCGAGCGCGAAAACTCATCCGGTGCCAAGGGCTGCGGAGTGTACAAGGTATCGTCGATATCGATGTACGCTGACTCTTCGCTCAGGTGCTCATAGCGCGCCTTCTGGCGCACGGTGATGCCGTTCGCGACCCGCCGCTCGAACTCGTAGCCGACACGTTCCTGGGTCTGGTCATAGAATTCGAAGCCGGGGTCTCCCGACCAGATGTTCGTGCGGCGCGTGTGGTCAGGATCGCTGCGGTCCTGAAACCATGCGGTGTTGGAGCCGATTTTGAGATCCATGTACTCACCGAAGACGGTCAGCTTGGTATCGGAATCGATTTTGAAAGTGAACGCAGGCGCCAAGTAAATGCGATCGTCCGGGATGCCCCAGTATTGCGTATCGCTGTCGCGCACGACGCCGGTAAAACGATAGAGGACGTTGTTATTCGAAGGGGCGGGGCCGGAGAAGTCGAAATTGCCCTGGAAGCGATCGTGATTGCCCATCACGTATTCGACTTCGTTGAACGGGGTCTCGGTTGGCCGCTTGGTGTACATGTCGATGATGCCGCCGGCGTTGCTCGAGCCGTAAAGAGCACCCGACGGTCCACGCAGCGCCGTCACGCTATCGAGACCGTACATCTCCGTCTTGAACTGGCCGAAGCCGCTGTTGAGCTGGCGCAGGCCGTCGCGATAGACGCCTGTGTTGGTCGCATCAAAACCGCGAATGTAGAAGCTGTCGAAGCGCGGGTCGAAGCCGGACTGGTTGATGCGCACACCCGGCACATAGGCGAGCGAATCTCCGAGGCTCAGCGGTTTGCGATCCTCGAGCTGCTGGCGAGTAACGGTCGAAATCGATTGCGGCACCTCTTGAAGCGGCGTGTCGGTCTTGGTGCCGACAGTGCCGTCCTTGACCACGTAGCCGTTGACGGCACCCGCGCGCGTGCTGCTTCCGTCGCTTGGCTTCGGCGCCGAAGGTTCTGCTTGGGCGGCGGTTGAAGTCGTTTGCGACGGTGGGGTCTTGGTTTTCTTCTGAGCTTTGGCTTTTTTCGCCCCGCTCGTGGTCACCTCGAGCGGAGGAAGCGCTGTGCTCGCGGGGTCCTGCTTGGCCGGAGCTGCGGCCGGCCCAGCGTCTTGGCTGAATGCCGCCTCTGCGCCGAGCGAAAGCATGATGGGCAGCACCATCGAGGCGCGCTTCAAAGTGCTGATGTTCATCGGCCCCCCGGCTCGAAACGTGTTGGCAGGTTGGCTTGCCCCACACTGGATCGCGCGGTCGGGCTGGCTAGTCGCTACGGACGGTATAAACCGTAGGTATATAGATCTTCATAGTCAACTTTGAAGCACGCCAACGTGTTGCAAAGCTGCATCAAAAGCGAATGTAGCGCTTGGGCCGTTAGGAGCGAGACGAGAGGGAATTTTACGTGCGTTATTGCTGGGTCGGTCTGCTGATCGCCGTAGTCCTGGTTGTTGGCGTGAGCGTTATTGGGCAGCCCAGAGATCGGGCGCCTCCACGGCGCTAGCTCGCCTGCCGCCCTGCGATGATGTCCCAGGCGGCATTGATCTGCTTGAGCCGATGCTCGCGGTTTTTGCGGTCCTCCGCGTCGCGTGCGTGGTCGGGATGCCAGCTCAGCCGCAAGCCATCGATGATTTTCTTGATCGCGGCTTCGTTGACGTCCGGCGCAACACCCATGCCCAGGATCGTCATCGCCTCTTCGCGGGTCGTGGGCATGGCGTCACTCACGGGAACCGGCGGTCCGGCAGGGAAATGCGGCGTCAACGCGTGATTGGCTTCTGGCTTGGGCATCGGCACGAGCGCGCGATCGGCGCGGGGCTGATCGTTGGCACCCAGCGACACGGCGGAGATGTCGCGAGCGAGCAGGGGATCGCTGCCCCGGCGCAGGAAAAGAAAGCCGAGCAGTGCGAGCGCTGCGAAGGCGCCGATCGAAATCATCGCCATGTTGGAGCTGAGCAGCCCTGCGGGTGCGGCCCCGGGAGGCGTCGAAAGCTCGGTGTGTTCGTGCGTGGGCGCCGGATCGGGCGCGGTCGCGCCGCTGCCGGCCACCTCGATATTGGTTTCAATCACCTCAGTCTTCTCCGGCGCTTTTGCGGGCGCCTGGCCACTGTTGATGATCTCAGGGATGATGGGAGTGAGCCCCGAAGGCGTCAACGCGGGGGAAGGATCTGTCTTTTCCGGCTCGGGCTTCGCCTTTGCCTCCGACGGTCGATCCGCATGCGCCGCTGCAACTTTCGTATCGGCCGAATTTTTAGTCTCCGAGGGAGCCGGCGCCGATGGAGCAGCTGGCGTTTCGGCTTTCTTTGGCGCGGGCACGGGCTGCGGAGCGGGTACCTCGCTGCGGTGAGGTTTGCTCTTCGCTGGGCGCTCGGCCGCTGGCTGTTCGGGAGCCGCATCGGCGACAGCGCCACGCGGCGCTTGATCGGCGACGAAAATGCCATCGAGACCCAGCATCGGGGCAAACCCGGCCGGCATCGCGACCGTCACGCGTCGAGCTCTGTCCAGCTGCTCGGCGCAGAATTCGTCGAGCCTGCCGAACCGCCGGTCCTCCACGTCTCGCTCGCGGGCGCATGGCGAGCCGGGTGGCAAGCTCCAGCGGGGCGGCATTTCGACTTCGAGCCGCCCGTCTCTGGCAACGAACGCACGGCCTCGGTTGACGTCTTCGGCCGCCGCGACAACCTCAGTCCAGGGAACGCGCCGTCCGCCGCAGTCGAGATCGAAACGATGCACGGTCCAGCGCTGGCACATGTCCGGGTTCTCGGTCGAGCAGGCGCGAAACTCCCGCTGCTCGCGCCGTCCGATCACCGCATGGCCCTGGTTCTCCGACGGGGTCAGCACCGGATAGCCACCGGCGACGCGGCAGGAATAGGGCATGACCAGAAGCTCGTCGGCGCGCGCGCCGAGCGAAGATGCGACGAGCGTGCACGCGATCGAGGACAACAGGCAGCCGAGGAGTCTGAATAGGGGCATGAGGCGTCGGTCCGGCGTTCGGAAAGCCTCCTATAGACGCCAGACCTGGGCGTATTTGCGGCGCCGCAACACGAAATATGAAATGCGTTACAAGACCTTGCGGAAATCGACGCGGAAGCTTTCCCAGCTGCGCGCTTCAGGGAAACCTTTCAAGCCTCCCGGCACCCGACTTCGCCCGGCACGGGGCCGCTTTGCGGCACGAGGCGTTTCTTCGTGCACTGGGCGACGAGCAGGATGCGCAGCCCGTTCTCACGCTCTTTCCACTCGGCCTTTCCGGCGAGGTTTTCGAGCTCCATCGGGTCCGCCGTGACGTTGTACATTTCGTACTCGTTCGGCGCCGGCTGGGTCTTGATGCGCTCCTCGTATATGCGCCGAGCGCTGCCCGGATCGTCGCCCTCGCGTCCCTTGAACTTGATGACGACGTCGCGCACGCCATCGTTACCCGGCGTCCCCGGCGCGCTCCAGTAGCGCGGATGATCGAAATAGCGCGAGTACTTCCAGATCTCCCCGTCGACCTCCGCAATCACCGTCTCGACGTGGTTTGGCTGCGCGACGGAATCGTAGGGGAGGCCGATGAAGTTCTTCTGGTCGAGGCCGCGGCTTGGGTCGTCGTCGCTCATGAAGTAGATCGGCTCGGCAAGTTTCTCCGGTCCGACTTCGCCGCGGATCAAGCTGGAAAGGTCGCGCCCGACGAGAGGTGCCGGATCGGTGAATGCGGGCGCGATTGCTTCGCGCGTTGCATTGTGGTCGATGCCGGCGAGCCCGAGCAACGTCGGCACGATATCGATATGGCTGGTCGGGATCGGCACGGTGCGCGCCGTGTTTTTTTGTCCGGGCAGTGCGACGACAAGCGGGACGCGCAGCGCTTCCTCGTAGGCCATGTACCACTTCTGGAACTGGCCGCCGTGCGCGCCGAGCAGGTCGCCATGATCGGACGTGAAGATGATGATGGTGTCGTCGCGGAAGCGTGACGCCTCGAGCGCCGCGAGCACTTCGCCAAGATGGCGATCCACGTCGGCATGCAGACGGTAATAGAGCCGGAAATAGTCCTTGCTCGCGTTGCTCGGCTGCATGAACTGGCTATAGGCGTCGCGATAGGACTTTTGGCACGACGGCTTCTCGTCGAGCTTCTCGAGCCGCGTGCGCGCGAACAGCGCCCGGTCGAACACGTCCTCGGGCACCGTTTCCGGTACGCTGAAGTCGTATTGTTCCTGAAGCTTGGCGGAGAGGCTGGTGACGAAGCCCCACAGCGCGATGTCGTGCGGGTTGGTGAACGACGCCATCAGAAACCACGGGCTGTCGTCCGAGGCAGCGTCGAGATCCTTGAGCTGTTTGACCACCTGCTGCGAGATGGCGGGATCGCGGCCCTGCTTGCCGGGCGCTGCAGACGATCCGGAGCGCAATGGATCTGGGCCGTGCGGCTCGGGCCCGACCCAGCCCGAGAAGCCGAACGGATCGAGCGTATCGGCCTTGAGGTAGAGGCCTTCCTTCGTCGGATCGGTCACGCCATTGGCGTCGTAGCTGGCGATGACCTGCTCCGTACCCGGCACCCTAAGGTCGGCTTCGGTGGCGTGCCACTTGCCCTTCCAGAACGTGCGATAGCCGGCATGGCGCAGATAGTGGCCGAGCGTCGGCACCGAGCCGGGCTGCAGCCAGTGCATGTCCGGATCGTTGGCGGCCTTCGCCGCTCCGTCGGTGTTCGCGGCGCCGTGCAGCGACGGATAGTGCCCGGTGTAGAGCGAGGTGCGGCTCGGCACGCAGGCGACCGACGCGACGTAATGGCGTTCGAAGCTTACGCCGCCGGCGGCGAGGCGGCCCTGGGCGGGAAGGTACTTCGCACGAAATTCCTTGAGCGCCGCACTCTCGTAGACGGTCGGAAAACGCTGCTCGTCGACCAGCAGGAACAGGATGTTGGGTTTGCGCGGGGTCGGGGGGACGGCAGCCGGCTGAGCAGCGAGCGACTCCGTGGCCTTGAGCCCTGCCGCGCCGGCGGCACCGGCGAGCCCCAGCTTCAAGGCGCTCCGTCGGGTCACGCCGACGTCTTGCTCGGACATTTGCTGTCTCCCTCCCCCGGGGGCTTCTCTTTATTGGGCCGGGAGTATGGCGGCCCGGCTCCGGGCCGCGCAATAGGGAACCATGCGTAGTGGTCAGCCGTGCGACAGAGGCCCGCCTCGTTCCGCGGTTGGCACCGTCGCTTCCGAACAGTGCTCGAATTCGAGTTCGACGGTCGCGTGCCCAACCCCGTAGTGGGTTTTGAGGTGCTTCTTGATTGCGGCCGCAACTTTCTCCGGCGCGAGCGACTGATCGATCCGCGCATGCAGCGTGATGACCGGCCGCTCCTGGCTGATCGACCAGGCATGAACATGATGCACGTCGAGTACCGAGGGAACCGACGCCTTGAGGTCTTCGCCGATCTTGTGCACGTCGAGCCCTGGCGGTGTTCCCTCGAGCAGGATGTGCGCGCTGTCGCGGACGATGCGCCAAGCCGAGCCCAAAATTAGCACTGCGACCAGCACCGAAAGAATGGGGTCGATCGGTGTCCATCCCGTTGTGAGAATGACGAGCGCGGCGGCGAGTGCCGCGACCGAGCCCAGGAGATCGCCGATGACGTGCAGCGCGGCCGCGCGCATGTTGAGATTGGTCCGGTCACCTCCATGCAGCAGCCAGAACGCGAGCACGTTGACGGCGAGGCCCGCAAGCGCGACCCATAGCATCACGCCACCGAGCACGGTTCCCGGATCGCGGAGGCGATGGGCGGCTTCGAAGACGATCCAGGCGGCAATTGCGAACAGCGCGAGGCCGTTGCCGAATGCCACCAGCACGCCGAAGCGGTCGTATCCGTAAGAGCGATGTTTGTCGGCCGGCCGTCGCGCGAGACGAAACCCGAGCCACGCGAGCGCGAGCCCCGCGCTGTCGGTCAGCATGTGCCCGGCGTCGGCAATCAGCGCAAGCGATCCTGAAATCAGGCCGCCGGCCAATTCGGCGATCATGAAGCCGCCGGTCAGAAGTGCGGCGAGCCCGATCCGCCGCTCGCTTGCACCAGCGCCGTGGCTATGGCCCTCGTGGCCATGCCCGTGACGATGTCCGGCGTGATCGTGGTGGTCTCCGCCAGCGCCCTCATGCGAATGCCCCTTTGAATCGGAGTGCGAATGGGAGTGCGTGTGCATAGGCCATAAACCCGTATCGCGCCGAATTGTTCGGTCGACATGAAGGACGGCGTATCGGTCAGCCTCCGAAGTCGTAAGCCGACAGCGCCGCCAGATTGACGATATCGGAATCTTTGGCACCGAGCGTCGAGATCTGCACGCTTTTTTCGAGGCCGACCAGCAGTGGGCCGATGATCGTTGCCCCGCCGAGCTCCTTCAGCATCTTGACCGAGATCGAAGCCGCATGCACCGCCGGCATGACGAGAACGTTGGCCGGCCCGGTGAGCCGGCAGAACGGATAAAGCGCCAGCAGCTCCGGCGACAGCGCCACGTCCGCCGCCATGTCGCCATCGAACTCGAAGTCGACGCCGCGCTCGGCAAGGATGTCCACGGCCTCGCGCACCTGGTTCGAGCGTTCGCTCTGCGGCTGCCCGAAGGTCGAGTAGGTGAGCAGCGCCACGCGCGGATCGATGCCGAACTTGCGCGCCGCGCTCGCCGCTTCGATCGCGATGTCGGCGAGTTGCTCGGCGGTCGGGATGTCGTGAACGTTGGTGTCGGCGACAAGCACGCCGCGCCCGCGGCAGAGCGCGAGATTCACGCCGATCACATGCCGGCCCGGCTTCTGATCGATGACGCGCAGCACGTCCTGGAACACGCTCGTCCAGTTGCGCGTGACGCCGGCCACCATGCCGTCGGCATAGCCGTGAGCGACATAGGCGGCGGCGAAGATGTTGCGCTCGTTCGCGACCAGACGGATGCAATCGCGCTTGAGAAACCCGCGCCGCTGCAGCCGCGCATAGAGAAAGTCCGAGAATTCGTCCTTGAGCGCCGAGTTGCGGCTGTTGATGATCTCGAACTCGTCGCGCAGCTTGATGCCGGCGTCGCGAAAGTGCGCACGCACGATGTCTTCGCGCCCGACCAGCACCGGCGTGCCGAGGCCCTGGGCGAAGAAGCTGTTTGCCGCCCGGATTGCTGCGGGATCTTCGCCTTCCGCGAACACGATCCGCTTGGGGGCTGCGCGGACCTGCTCGAAAATGGATTGCAGCCATCCGGAAACCGGATCGAGGCGCCCAGTGAGACGCGAGACATAGGCGTCGATATCCACGATCGGGCGCCGCGCAACGCCCGAGTCCATTGCCGCGAGCGCCACCGCCGGAGAAATACGGCTGATCAGGCGCGGATCGAACGGCGCTGGGATGATGTATTCAGGCCCGAAGGTGGGGCGGCGTCCCAGGAATGCAGCGGTGACGACGTCGGGAACATCCTCGCGGGCAAGCGCTGCGAGTGCGCGCGCCGCTGCCATCTTCATCTCGTCGTTGATCGTGCGCGCCTGCACGTCGAGCGCGCCCCGGAAGATGAAGGGGAAGCCCAGCACGTTGTTGACCTGGTTCGGATAGTCCGAGCGCCCGGTCGCGACAATGGCGTCGTCGCGCACGGCCTGTACCTCTTCGGGCGTAATTTCGGGATCGGGGTTGGCCATCGCGAAGATGATCGGCTTCGCGGCCATCGTGAGCACCATCTCCTGCGTGACGGCGCCCTTGGCCGAGAGACCGAAGAACGCGTCTGCGCCGTCGAGGGCCTGAGCCAGCGTGCGCGCTTTGGTTTGGGTCGCGTAGGCGGACTTCCACTGGTTCATGCCGTCCTTGCGGCCCTGGAAGATGACGCCTTTGGTATCGCAGAGGGTGACGCAGGACTTGGGCATCCCGAGCGCGCACAGAAGCTCGATGCAGGCGATGCCGGCCGCACCCGCGCCGTTCACCACGAGGCGGAAATCGTCGATGCGCCGCCCGGTGAGATCGAGCGCGTTGATGAGGCCCGCCGCCGCGATGATAGCCGTGCCATGTTGGTCGTCATGGAATACCGGGATATCGAGCAGTTCCTTCAAGCGCTGTTCGATGATGAAGCAATCGGGGGCTTTGATGTCCTCGAGGTTGATGCCCCCGAAGCTCGGCCCGAGATAGCGCACGGAGTTGATGAAAGCGTCCACGTCCTCGGTGTCGACCAGGAGATCGAGCGCATCGATGTCGGCGAAGCGCTTGAACAGCGCGCCCTTGCCCTCCATCACCGGCTTTGCCGCGAGCGCACCGAGATTGCCGAGGCCGAGGATCGCCGTGCCATTCGAGACCACGGCCACCAGGTTGCCCTTGTTCGTATAGTCGTAAGCGAGCGCAGGGTTTTCGGCGATCGCCTCCACCGGCACCGCGACGCCGGGAGAGTAGGCGAGCGCGAGATCGCGCTGGGTGACGAGAGGCTTGGTCGGCGTGATCTCGAGCTTGCCCGGTTTGCCCTGGGCGTGGAACTGCAACGCCTCTTGGGCGGTGATGCGCGTGCGCTGGGATTTGTTGGCCATGGATGTCGCAAATGGAAAAACGGAAGGGCCGGTCGCGGACGCGGCCGGGCGGGAAAGCGCTTCCGAAACCCGCAAAGCGGAGTTTCGAGAGGAAGCATGATCGATCGAGACGTTGGAATGTTGGCGCGATCGACGCCGACGACCCAGCCTACGAGCCTCGCGGAGAGGCCACAACCCGCCATTCATCCGACTTTTGGCTGAGAACGCAGGCGTACCAGGGTAAACCTGGGGATCAGCCCCGCGACAGCCGCATAGCTACTGGACGATATCGACCGAAAACGTGCGCCGTGTGATGTCGCCGCCAAGCTCGGCCTGGATGCTGAAGCTGTCGGGCCCCGTCTCGGTCGCCCGTGCGGTGTAGTAGATGCCGGTGCCCGCAACCCGCTGTCCGATGCAAGTGCCGGAAGCGCTGGTGGTGATCGTCGTTTCTTGTCCGGGCTCGAACGTCACGCTGCCTTTGGCGGGAGGGGCGGTGATGATGATGTTGGGAGCCGGAAGGCTTTCGCAGTTGGTGCCGAACCCTGCCATCACAAAGACGCGCGCACGCCGCCCGGCGACGACCGGACTGCGGCGAATGCCATCTCCCGCCTCGGCGCCGGGCGATGCGGGGGGTGGGGGAGTGGCAGGGCCCGACGAGCAGCCGGCGAGGAGCTGGGAGGTCAGAACCATCCCGGCAGCGGCAAGGAAAACGGTCTTCGCGGTCAAGGTGTGCCCTATGAACTTCGTTGCGTGTCGTCGGCGCCGCGAGTTTCGCACGCCTGACGGCTGCGATCACGCCTTTCGGAGCGGCCTGTGGAAAGCCTGCCTGGCTCCGACAAGCAAACGCGTCGGACCTCGACGATCCGGCGCGCGCATGGCGGACTGATGACGCCCTTAGGGCGGGCTACTGGGTAAGATACAGCTGGTTGATCTTGAGCGCGATATCGCGGAAGGCCTGCCTCAGCTCGGTACCCGAGGTTGGCGTGTAAGCCTTCGTCAGATCGCTGGCGCACTTGTTCATCGTTTCGATGGCGGTCGCGTTGCCGCCAAGTGCAAACCCAACGGTGTAGACGGTAATGCCTTTGGCTTTCATACTCTTGCAAAGCTCGCGCGCCTGCGTGGTCGAATCCGCGTTGGCAGCGACACCCGCACCAGAAGACGAGGTCTGAACGCCTTTGCTGTCGTACTGAAGATTGTACTCGCCGTCAGTCATCAGGATTGCGATCTTGGCAGTCGTCGTATTGTAAGCGTCCGCCTTGTTCGCTGTCGACCACAGCGCGTTCCAGTTGGGCGAGAGCGTATACCACGCCCACGCTGTGCCGATCTGGCCTGCCGTCGTATTGGACAGCACAAGATTTTTGATCTTGCTTTTCAGAGTTGTTTTGCTGTCGGTCAGCGGAACAAGCTCGTCGGCGGCGGGTAGCCCGCAGGTTCCCGAGCTGTTGTACAGCGTCATGACATAGTTGCCGGTGCCGGGGGCTACATCGGTGTACCGGTTGGCTCCAGCGCGCTCCACAACGCAGTCCGTGCGGTAGTAGGTAGCGTATTTGGTATTGCGTCCGGATTGATAAGGGAGCGCTCCCGTGTCGGGGCCGGGCGATCCGCGGGCCAGCACATTGGCACTCGCCGGCAGTCGAACGCCCTCGGCGAATGGCACCAGGGCGACCCGTACGCGGGCGTCGGTCGCGGTGTCCGGGATCACGATATCGACAAGATCTGTCGCCGCGAGTTTCAGATCCGCTATCTTGGTGCCGCCCATCGAGCCCGTTACGTCGAGCATCATGGAAATATCGAGGGGCTGCGTGGGTAACGCGGCCTCGGAGTACGAGCTGACCTTGAGCCGCGTGACGTTGGCAAATCCAAGAAACGCAGTCTTGAGATAGGAGACACTCGTGCCGGAGAAGCCCTTGTTGTTGTTGATCGGGGTGAACGTGGCACTATCATCGATCAGTTCGATCCGGTCCTTGGTGTTCTCCGTGTAGTAGTTCTTCGCGGCTTGGATGGCGCCGCTCACATTGGAGCGGTCGATCTGCAGCATGCGAGCGCCCGCAAGCACGGCCGCGTCAAGGGCGGAGTTCGTCTGTTGCTGCGCTTGGGCCCAACGGCCGAAATCGACCCCGGCTCCCGCGAACAGGCAGAGCGACGTGATCACCAGCGCGAACATGATCGCCACGCCGCCGCGCCGATCGTCCGAAAATCGGCGCGCGCAATCTTTGAGCCCGGCCTGACCGGGCTGCGAGCCTGGGACGTGTTTCTGCAAGGGTTGACGGGAAATGAACGAAAACATGAACGCGGCTCCGCACTTTGGAATGCATCACGTTCGGCGCCCAAGTCTTATAAGTGGTAAATTCCACTATCCTTCAGTCGATAAGACATTGAGTTCTCCACCCTTTGGTAAACGGGTGGGAAAGATGTCCTGTAAAACTTGACGGATCGCCGGACGGGGGCGGGCTCGCGGCGAGGTGATGGGCAAAAAGTAAGCAAGTCCGTGCGTCGGGCAGCTCCGTCGTCTATAGTCTAGGCTGTGAACCCATTATGGATGGCGCATTGACGCGAGGACTTTTGCATCGCTGGCAGGAGCAAGACCGCAGTAAACCTCGGTGGTTTGCAAGGTCTTGCGACGAACCAGCGGGGCAAAAAGGACCGCGCCCCTGCGGGGTGATCCCAATCAAGCCAATGGCGTCGTCAAAGCGCTTGCCCGATGCGACGGCATCGCGCGGCGCACTTTTCCTAGCCCTTGGCTTGATTGGGATCATCACTGCACCATCCATAGTGAGTTCACAGCCTAGGCCCAGCGGCTCTCAATCCGGTCATGATCGATAAGCTCGAACTGCTCTTGGCCCTTGCTCGCGAACGTCATTTCGGCCGCGCGGCAGATGCTTCGGGTGTCACCCAGCCCACGCTGTCCTCGGCTCTCAAAAGCTTGGAAGAGCAGTTTGGTGTGCTGATCGTGGAGCGCGGCTCGCGGTTTCGTCGCTTTACGCCGGAGGGCGAACGAATTCTCGATTGGGCAAGACGCATCGTCGGCGACACGCGCGCGATGCGCCAGGAGATCGAGGCCCTGAAGCGCGGCCTATCCGGCCACCTGACGCTCGCCGTTATCCCGACTTCGCTGCCGTTTCTGGCCGATTTGACCGTGCCGATGCGCCACCGCTATCCGGACGTTACGCTGACCGTCCTGTCGATGACGTCGGACGCCATCCTCGCGCGCCTCGAAAATCTCGAGGTCGACATCGGCATCTCCTACGTCGATACCGAACCGCCGGCCCGCTTCGAGACCATCCGCATCTACGACGAGCAGTATGTGCTTCTCGTGGCCCCCGAAAGCCCGTTCGCCGAGCGCGAGCAAGTCACCTGGGCCGAGGCGGGCGAGATGCCGTTGTGTCTTCTGACGCCCGATATGCAGAACCGCCGGCTGATCGATCGCCATCTGCAGGAGGTGGGTGTCCGCCAGACGCCCACCCTCGAAAGCAATTCGATGCTGATCCTCTATGCGCATGTGCGCTCGGGTGAATGGGCGAGCATTTTGCCATCCCGCGTGGCCGAAAGCTTGGATCGGCCGAGCCGCCTCCGGTCGATTCCGTTGGTAAAACCCACCGTCACGCACAAGCTCGGCCTGATCGTGACTAAGCGCGAGCCCCATTCCCCCTTGGTTGCGGCCTTCATTGCTCAGGCCAAGCGGATTTCTAATGCAACTTTTGCGGAGGTTGAACGCTAGGGGGGCTCCGTTTGATAGCGGCGCTCAAAAATCGATAGACGAGGCCTATCAAAGCACGAAATCGCTCTATTGACCTTTGGGTCAGGGAGGGTGATCTACATTGTAATAACTATAACTATAAACAGCGCGGAGGAACGCCAATGGGCCGTCATGAGCCTTGGAGCGAAGAGCGCACGGTCGGCATAATCGCCGATCATCAAAAGCTGGAGGGCCCATTGATGCCCATCCTGCATGCTCTGCAACATGCCTTCGGCCACGTGCCGGAGGAAGCCATTCCTGTGCTCGCACGGGAGCTGAATTTGTCGCGCGCCGAGGTTCACGGCGTGGTGACCTTCTATCATGATTTCCGCCGCGAGCTTCCGGGCAAGCACATCTTAAAGTTGTGCCGTGCCGAGGCCTGCCAGTCGATGGGCTGCGAGCGGCTTGTCGAGCGCGCGGAGCAGCGTCTCGGCGTCGAATGCGGGAACACCAGTGCCGACGGCCGCGTGACCCTTGAGGCGGTTTACTGCCTCGGGCTTTGCGCCACCGCCCCCTCTGCGATGATCGACGGCCGCGTCGTCGGACGCCTCGACAACGCTCGGCTCGATCAGCTTCTGAAAGAGGCCCAGGCATGAAACGGAAAATGTCATGACGCTTCGCATTTTCGTTCCGCGTGACGCGGCAGCCATTGCCGTCGGCGCCGATGAGGTCGCAACCGCCTTGCGCGCGGCTGTGAAGAAAGCCGGCGTCCAGGCTGAAATCGTCCGCAACGGATCGCGCGGCATGCTTTGGCTCGAGCCGCTGGTGGAAATCGAGCGCGAAGGTGTGCGCTACGGGTTCGGCCCGGTCGCGCCGGGTGATGTCGAAGGTCTCGTAAAAGCCGGCATTCTGCAGGGCAAGCCCGTCGCAGAGATCAAGCATCCCGCGGCCATCGGCGTTGTCGACGATCACCCCTATATGAAACGCCAGACGCGCCTGACGTTCGCGCGCTGCGGCGTGACGGATCCTGTTTCCCTCGAAGATTACAAGGCTCACGATGGTTACAAAGGCCTTGAGCGCGCTCTGGCCCTGAAGCCCATCGAGATCGTCGACGAGGTTGCGAAGTCTGGACTGCGCGGCCGCGGCGGCGCAGGCTTCCCGACCGGTATCAAATGGAAGACCGTCCACGACACGGCAGGCCCTCAGAAGTACATCGTCTGCAACGCCGACGAAGGCGATAGCGGCACCTTCGCCGACCGCATGATCATGGAAGGCGATCCCTTCCTGCTGGTCGAGGGCATGACCATCGCCGGCATCGCCGTCGGCGCGACCCGCGGCTACATCTACCTGCGTTCCGAATATCCTCACGCCGCCATCGCGCTCAATGCCGCGATCGCTGCTGCAAAGAAGGCCGGCTACCTCGGGCCGAGCGTCGCCGGATCGAGCCACGCCTTCGAACTCGAGGTTCGTATCGGCGCGGGCGCTTACGTGTGCGGCGAGGAAACGTCGCTGCTCGAAAGCCTCGAAGGCAAGCGTGGCCTCGTGCGCGCCAAGCCGCCGCTTCCGGCCCACAAGGGCCTTTTCGACAAGCCGACCGTCATCAACAACGTGCTCTCGCTCTGCGCGGTGCCGTTTATCCTTTCCGAAGGTGCGAAGGCGTACGCCGACTACGGCATGGGCCGCTCGCGTGGCACGATGCCGATCCAGCTCGCCGGCAACCTGAAGTTCGGCGGCCTTTTCGAGACGGCCTTCGGCATCACTCTCGGAGAATTGATCGACGATATCGGCGGCGGCACGCTGTCCGGCCGCCCGGTCAAGGCCGTGCAGGTTGGTGGACCGCTCGGCGCTTATTTCCCGCGGGGCCTGTTCGACACGCCCTTCGACTACGAAGCCTTCGCAGCCCGCGATGGCCTGATCGGACACGCAGGCGTTGTGGTTTTCGACGAGACCGCGAACATGGCCAAGCAGGCCCGTTTCGCGTTCGAGTTCTGCTCTATCGAGAGTTGCGGAAAGTGCACGCCCTGCCGCATCGGCTCGACCAGAGGTCGCGAGACCATGGACAAGGTAATGGCCGGCGAAAACACGTCGCAGAATCTTGCTGTTATCGAAGACCTCTGCAACACTATGAAGTTCGGATCGCTTTGCGCTTTGGGGGGCTTCACCCCATATCCCGTTATGAGCGCATTGACACATTTCCCCGAGGATTTCGGGCGGCCGGCGCGGAAGCTGGCCGAGGCAGCGGAGTAGACCAATGGGCCTGATCAAAGAAATTGATTTTGGTACGCCGGCGTCCAAGTCCGAGAAGATGGTGACGTTGACCATCGACGACGTCGAGGTCTCGGTGCCCGAGGGCACGTCCATCATGCGCGCTGCCATGGAGATGGGAACGGCGATTCCCAAGCTCTGTGCGACCGACATGATCGAGAGCTTCGGATCCTGCCGGCTCTGCCTGGTCGAGATCGAGGGACGCAACGGAACGCCGGCTTCGTGCACGACGCCTGTCGCGCCCGGCATCTCGGTCAAGACCCAGACCCCGCGCCTCGCGGCCATCCGCAAGGGCGTGATGGAGCTCTACATCTCCGACCACCCGCTCGATTGCTTGACCTGCGCCGCCAACGGCGATTGCGAACTGCAGGACATGGCCGGCGCTGTTGGTCTGCGCGATGTCCGCTACGGTTACGATGGCGCGAACCATGTGTTCGCCAAGAGCCGCACCGATGGCGCCGCCAACGACCAATGGATGGCGAAGGACGAGTCCAACCCGTATTTCACCTACGATCCGTCGAAGTGCATCGTCTGCAATCGCTGCGTCCGCGCTTGCGAGGAAGTGCAGGGCACGTTCGCATTGACGATCTCCGGCCGCGGCTTCGATAGCCGCGTTTCGCCCGGCATGAGCGAAGCGTTCCTCGACAGCGAATGCGTCTCGTGCGGCGCCTGCGTGCAGGCCTGCCCGACGGCGACGCTGACCGAAAAGGCCGTGATCGAGATCGGCCAGCCGGAGCATTCCGCCATCACCACTTGCGCCTACTGTGGCGTCGGCTGCGCCTTCAAGGCCGAGATGCGCGGTGAGGAAGTCGTGCGCATGGTGCCGTGGAAGGACGGCAAGGCCAACCGTGGCCATTCCTGCGTCAAGGGCCGCTTTGCCTACGGCTACGCAACGCACCAGGATCGCATCACCAAGCCGATGGTGCGCGACAAGATCACCGATCCGTGGCGCGAGACCACGTGGGAAGAGGCCATCGGCCGCGTCGCCTCCGAGTTCCAGCGTATTCAGACCCAGTACGGCCGCACCGCCGTCGGCGGCATCACGTCGTCGCGCTGCACCAACGAGGAAGCCTACCTCGTCCAGAAGATCATCCGCGCCGGCTTCGGCGTGAACAACGTCGACACCTGCGCCCGCGTCTGCCATTCGCCGACCGGCTATGGCCTCAAGACCGCGTTCGGCGAAAGCTCCGGCACCCAGGACTTCGACTCGGTCGAGAACACCGACGTCATTCTCGTCATCGGCGCCAACCCGCCGGATGGCCATCCGGTGTTCGCGAGCCGCATGAAGAAGCGGATCCGCGAAGGCGCCAGGTTGATCGTCATCGATCCGCGCCGCACCGATCTCGTCAAATCACCCCACATCAAGGCGGACTTCCACCTCCCGCTGCAGCCCGGCACCAACGTCGCCGTCGTCACGGCGATGGGCCACGTCATCGTCACCGAAGGGCTCGTCAACGAAGCCTTCGTGCGTGAGCGTTGCGACTGGGATGAGTTCAAGGAGTGGGCGGAGTTCGTCTCGCAGGAGGTCAACTCGCCGGAAGCCATGGAGCAGTACACGGGCGTGAAGCCCGAGCTGATCCGCGGCGCGGCCCGCCTCTACGCGACCGGCGGCAACGCCGCGATCTACTACGGCCTCGGCGTCACCGAGCACTCGCAAGGCTCGACCACGGTCATGGCCATCGCCAACCTCGCCATGGCGACCGGCAACATGGGACGCACGGGCGTCGGCGTGAACCCGCTGCGCGGCCAGAACAACGTCCAGGGTTCCTGCGACATGGCCTCGTTCCCGCACGAGCTCACCGGCTATCGCCACATCTCGGACGCGGTCACGCGCGCCATGTTCGAGAAGGAGTGGAACTGCACGCTCGATCCCGAGCCCGGCCTTCGCATTCCGAACATGCTCGACGCCGCCGTCGAGGGCACGTTCAAGGCCATCTACATCCAGGGCGAGGACATCCTTCAGTCCGATCCCAACACGCACCACGTCGCATCCGGCCTCGAGCACATGGAATGCGTGGTTGTGCAGGATCTCTTCCTGAACGAGACCGCGCGTTACGCTCATGTGTTCCTGCCGGGCTGCACCTTCCTCGAGAAGGATGGCACCTTCACGAATGCCGAGCGTCGCATTCAGATGGTTTCCAAGGTCATGCGGCCGAAGAACGGCTACGGCGATTGGGAGATCACGCAGATGATCGCCCAGAAGCTTGGCATGAACTGGAACTACAAGAATCCGTCGGAGATCATGGACGAGATCGCGCGGCTCACGCCGACCTTTACCGGCGTCTCGTACGAGAAGATCCGCAAAATGGGTTCCATCCAGTGGCCCTGCAACGAGCAGCACCCGGAGGGCACGCCGATCATGCACGTCGGCACGTTCGACCGCGGCAAGGGCAAGTTCATGCTGACGGAGTACGTCCCGACCGATGAGCGCACCGGCGCCCGCTATCCACTCATCCTCACGACGGGCCGCATTCTCTCGCAGTACAACGTCGGCGCTCAGACGCGCCGCACCGCGAACGTCGCCTGGCATCCCGAGGACGTGCTCGAGATCAACCCGTTCGACGCCGAGCATCGCGGCATCAAGGACGGCGATTGGGTGACGATCAAGAGCCGTGCCGGCGAAACCGCGCTGCACGCCTTGATCACCGATCGCGTGGCCACCGGCGTCGTCTACACGACCTTCCACCACCCGATGACGCAAGCCAATGTCATCACCACCGACTTCTCGGATTGGGCCACCAACTGCCCCGAGTACAAGGTGACGGCGGTTGAGGTCTCGCGCTCGAACGGCCCGACCCAGTACCAGGAGATCTACGAAGAGTTCTCCGACGTGAGCCGTCGCATCGCGCCGGCCGAGGCCGCGGAGTAGGGGCATGACGGAGGCATCTCTGCGCGTTGCTTCGCGCCGGGTGTCTAAGACCCGCGTCGAGGAAACGAGCCGTCTCATCCCCGAGGAGGTGCCGGTCGCGCTCGTCTATGACGGCTCGACCCACGCCGTCATGATGGCGACTCCTGCGGATCTCGAAGACTTTGCCGTCGGCTTCTCGCTGACGGAGGGCATCGTCGCCTCTCGCTCCGAGATCAGCGAGCTCGAGATCGTCGAGCACGAGAAGGGGCTTGAAGCCCGCATGTGGCTCACGCCCCAGAGCGGGCGCAAGCACGTCGAGCGCCGCCGCCGTATCACCGGCCCGACCGCTTGCGGTCTATGTGGCGTCGACAGCCTAGACGCCGCGGTTCCAGAGCCGCGCCGTGTCGGCGCATCGGCAACGACCACGCCCGAGGAAATCCAGAAAGCGCTCGCGGCCATGCCAGCCGCGCAAATGCTCAACGTCGCGACGCGGGCCGTGCACGCGGCGGCATTCTGGAATGCCACCACCGGCACGATCGCGTTCCTGCGCGAGGATGTTGGCCGCCACAACGCGCTCGACAAGCTCGTCGGCGCGGTTGCGACCGCAGGGCTCGATCCCGCCAAGGGCTTCCTTGTTCTCACCAGCCGCGTTTCGGTCGAGATGGTCCAGAAGGCGGCGGCCCTCGGCGTCGAGATCATCGTCGCCGTGTCCGCGCCGACCGCGCTGGCGCTCCGCGTCGCCGAGACGGCGGGCATCACGCTGGTTGCCATCGCGCGTCCCGACGCCTTTGAAATTTTCACCCACCCGAACCGCATTGCCGCGCAATCGGCCGAAGAGAAACGCGAAGAGGCTCCCGCCCATGCACTCCCCTAACGACACGCTGGTTCGCATGGCCAATCAGATCGGCAAGTTCTTCTCGGCCCAGGGTGAGGAGCGTGCGGTCGCGGGCATCGCCGACCACGTCAAGAAGTTCTGGGAACCGCGCATGAAGAAGCAGATCTTCGCGTACCTGGATGAAGGCGGCGAAGGGCTGACCCCACTGACGTTGAAGGCGCTGCAGTCGCTGAAAACGGCGATGCACGGCAAGTCGACGGCCGCGGAAGCGCTGGCCGCGGCCCAGGCGGCCTCGCAGGGCGGAGAGCCTAAGAAGGCCGCCGCGCAGCAACCTGCCCAGCAGCCGAAGGCGAAGGCCGGTAGCAACGGCAAGAGTGCTCGCCGCTAAAGCGAATTGCTCACGGCAATCTGACGGGACAACCGCGCATCCCTAAGTACGGGTGAGCGTTGACGCTCCGCATCCGCCTGTCCGACAGTGCGAGAAACTGTTGGAGGTCATCATGATCGCTGCTGTCTCGCGCGTCGTTCTTGCATCCGCGCTCGGAGCTTTCACGCTCCTTTTGCCTGTAGCCGGCGCACACGCCGAGAAGCGCAAGATCGTCGTGACCGCCGTCGAGCCGAAGGGCGGCGTCACCGTCGACAAGGAGCCGTTCCCGACCACGCCGCTGCCCGAAGGAGGCGGCTTCGTTCTGAAGAAGCCGGACGACAAGGGGCGGTGGGAGGTCGCGGTTTACGTATTCGAGCCGCGCCAGATCTTCGTTGACGAAGGCGACGAGGTGACGCTGGAGTTTGTCGGCATCAACGGCGCAAACCACCCGATCACGATCGAGGCCTACGGGCAAGCGTTCGAGCTGAAGCGCGGCCACGTCAACACGGTGACATTTACGGCCGACAAGCCCGGCCGTCACAGCATCATCTGCTCGGCCCATCTGCCGACCATGGTCTCCGAGCTGATCGTCACCCCAAAGAAGTGAGCCTTCCATCCTCCCGGTACACGGGAAGCGGCTGCCTTTTGCACAATTTTAGATTGCGATAATATAAATTCTGCACTACCTTCGATTGATGGGGACATTCAATCGGGGGAGAGCCTTGCTCATACTCGACAGCGTATCCAAGAACGTGCTCGGCAGCTTGCGAGGCTTCAGGATCGAGGCGTCCGGGGCTACTCAGTGTGATGAGTTTTCGCGTCGGTTGAACCGGCTTATTGAGCTCGTTTGTCGGCATTATCAGCTTGCACTGGACCAGCGCCTGCAAACGTTGGAGTGCCCCAAAACCGCCCAAGACAATTACAGCTGGACGATCGAAAGCGTTTCGAGCCTGTTTTTTATGGCGTTGGGCCATTTTTCGAGCCGTATTGCCGAACGCGAGAATCTTCTTCTCGGCAAGTGTGCAATTCCCTGCACGGCGTCGGTCGCTCATTTTCACGTTCTGCCGGAGGCCCTCATCGACGCCGAGCACACACGCCACATCCTGCGCGCCATCGCGCCAAGATCCGCGAAAGCCCAACGCAAGCGGGCGTCTCACGACTGGACGCCGTATCTCCTCTTGCTTGGTCCTGAGGATACGGACGATTGAGCCATGAAGGACGGAAACAAGGAGTCGGCAAAAGAGCTTCTGTCGACTTACCGGACACTCTTCGCGATCAACGTGTCCGGAATTTTTCTGGTGGCGAACTGGGTCGTCCGGGGAGAGGTCGTTCCCATCACGACATGGTTGTTCTGGGCCGGAATCGGCTGTTGGATTCTGTCTTCAGTGATGATGACCTACTTGTTTCTTCTCGTCGTGCCGAAGCTGGCGAACGAGGAGAACGCAATTATCTTCCAGCGCCCCGTCCTAGCCACAGCCCGGTGGAGCTTTCTCGCCTTCGCGCTTGGCTATGGCGCACTGATGCTGAGTGTGGTTCCGAAACCTGCCTAAGCCGCGGGCTGGCGCTCGACACCCGTCGGCGGTGGGCCGATCTTGTCCAGCTCCTCGTACTCCGCTTCGGTGTAAACGCGTGACCGCGTGAGGAAGCGCACGCCTTCCGGCGCTTCGAGCGAAAAGCCGGAGCCGCGCCCCGGCACCACGTCGATGATGAGATGCGTCTGCTGCCAGTAATCGAACTGGGCCGCGCCCATGTAGAACGGCTGCCCGCCGATCTCGCCCAGATAGACGTCCTGCGCGCCGACCTTGAACTCGCGCCGCGGGTAGCACATCGGCGCGCTGCCGTCGCAGCATCCGCCCGATTGATGGAACATCAGCGGCCCATGGAGAGCCACGAGCTTCGCAATCATGGCTTCGGTTTCCGGCGTTGCCGTAACACGTTCGACCACATCGACCTCCCAAGAGTGCTTCCGGAAAACTGTGAAGCGGTCACGGCGGAGCCGTGCAAGCAAAAGTGTCCGACGAGAAGCAAGATAATCCAAAACCCTAGAGCCGTTCCCCAATTCCACCAAAATCGGAACGGCTCTTGGCCCTTCTGCGAAGACCTGCAAATCCGACCTACGCCGGAACCTTGTCCTCGGACGGTACCACGATTGCGAAGATGTCCGCCAACGCCGCAAGCGCGCCGTTGTGCACGGCCTCCGCCGGCAGAGCGCCGCCCAGCGGATTGGGCAGCGCCCGCGTCGCCGTCGCATTGCCGACCACCGTCGTGCGGTAGCCGTGGTTGAATGCGGCACGCGCCGTCGAGTTCACACATACGTGGGTCATGAAGCCCGCGATCACAAGATCGCTGACGCCGAGCCGCTTCAATTCCGCGTCGAGATCGGTCTGCTCGAACGACGAGGGGAAGGCCTTGGTGATGACCTTCTCGCCCGCCGCTGGCGCGACCACGTCGGCGATGGTGCCGATCGGCGCGCGCACGTCGTAGGGGCTGCCGGGGCCGGCGTCATGCTGGATGTGAATGACCGGCGCGCCGGCGTCTCGCGCCCGCTTGAGCAGCTTGGCGCACTCCTTGAGCGCAGGCTCGACGCCCTCGAGCTGCATGATCCCTTCGCGATAGGTGTTCTGGCAATCGATCAGCACCAGCGCGGATTTTGAGAGCGGTGCTGGCGCGTCGGGCAAGGCCAGCAGAGAGCGGAGAGTGGGGCGTGCGTCGGTCATGTCTCGGTCTCCGGAAAGGGAAGCGACGGCGGTGCGCCGGCCGCCAGGATGGCGTTGGCATCCCATACGCGCTTAGTCGGACTGGCGCGCTTGCGCAGTGTGAAATGCACGCCCCGCGGCCCCTCGAGCGAAAATCCAGGTCCGATCCCGTGCCCGACGTCGAGGATCATCACGCTGCCGCGCCAGTATTCGATCTCGCTCGTCATCAGGAACACCGGCACCTCTTCGACCGTGCCGATCAGCTCGTCGCGCGCCCCGATTCTGAGCTCGCGCGCCTTCAAACAGATCACCGTCACGCCGTAGCTGCCCGAAGCGTGAATGCAGAGCGTCCCGTGCTCGCTTTTGAGTTCTTCAATGAGCGCGCGCGCCTGGGGCGTCGCCATGACAGTGGGCATGCTGGACGCCGATCCTCGAAAGGGTTGATTGAAATGGACCCGATGTGCAAGCAGCGCGGCCTTTCGGCCGCGCTGCTGCAAGGTGGGAACCTGCTTCTAGGACCTGGCCGGGCCCTAGAAGAAGCCGAGAGCCTTCGGGCTGTAGGAAACCAGCATGTTCTTGGTCTGCTGGTAGTGATCGAGCATCATCTTGTGGGTTTCGCGACCGATACCCGACTGCTTGTAGCCACCGAACGCGGCGTGCGCCGGATAGAGGTGGTAGCAGTTGGTCCACACGCGACCGGCCTGGATGGCGCGGCCGAAGCGATAGGCGCGGGTGCCGTTGCGGGTCCACACGCCGGAGCCGAGGCCATAGAGCGTGTCGTTGGCGATGGCGAGCGCTTCCTCGTCGGTCTTGAACGTGGTCACCGAGACGACCGGTCCGAAGATCTCTTCCTGGAACACGCGCATCTTGTTGTTGCCGGCGAGGATGGTCGGCTTGACGTAGTAGCCTTCCGCGGTCTCGCCTTCGATGATCGCCCGCTCGCCGCCGGTCAGAACCTTGGCGCCTTCGTCACGGCCGATCTGGATGTAGGACAGGATCTTCTCGAGCTGGTCGTTCGAGGCCTGCGCGCCGATCATGGTCGAGGCATCGAGCGGATGACCCTGCTTGATCTTCTGCACGCGGGCGACAGCACGCTCGATGAAGCGGTCGTAGATCTTCTCGTGCACCAGAGCGCGCGACGGACAGGTGCAAACCTCGCCCTGGTTCAGCGCGAACATCGCGAAGCCTTCGAGCGCCTTGTCGAAGAACTCGTCGTCGGCGTCGGCCACGTCTTCGAAGAAGATGTTCGGGCTCTTGCCGCCGAGTTCGAGCGTGCAGGGGATAATGTTCTCGGAGGCGTACTGCATGATGAGACGGCCGGTCGTCGTCTCGCCGGTGAACGCGATCTTGGCGATGCGCTTGTTCTGGGCGAGCGGCTTGCCGGCTTCGACGCCGAAGCCGTTGACGACGTTGAGCACACCTGCGGGCAGGATGTCGCCGATGAGATCCATCAGCACCATGATGCTCATGGGCGTCTGCTCGGCGGGCTTCAGCACCACGCAGTTGCCGGCGGCGAGAGCGGGAGCCAGCTTCCAGCAGGCCATCAGCAGCGGGAAGTTCCAGGGAATGATCTGGCCGACGACGCCGAGCGGCTCATGGAAGTGATAGGCGACGGTGTCGTGATCGATTTCTGCGATCGAGCCTTCCTGAGCGCGCAGGCAGCCTGCGAAATAGCGGAAGTGATCGATGGCGAGCGGAAGGTCGGCAGCGGTCGTTTCGCGGATCGGCTTGCCGTTGTCGAGCGTCTCGACCATGGCGAGCAGCTTGAGGTTGCTCTCCATCTTGTCGGCGACCTTGTTGAGGATGCGCGCGCGCTCGGCGGGAGCGGTCTTGCCCCACGTGTCTCTGATCTTGTGGGCGGCGTCGAGCGCAAGCTCGATGTCCTCGGCCGACGAGCGGGCGATGTCGCACAGCGGCTTGCCGGTGACCGGCGTGAGGTTGGTGAAATACTGGCCTTTGACCGGAGCCACCCACTGGCCGCCGATGAAGTTGTCATAGCGGGGGCGGATACGGATCTGCTGAGAAAGCTCGTTCAATGCCTGTTGAATCATGGGCATCCTCCTTGGGGGTACGGATCATCCAGGTGCGCGCGGAAGGCGGCCTGGTTCTTTTTTATCTGACTAGGGTGCAGTTTAATTAGAGAGGCGCACGACGAACGTCTATACGCCAAAGGTCCTAGTTTCCCGTCGCGTTGTCGTGATCACGGTCAGCTTAGAGACACCGGTTTATTAGCTCTTTGATTGTGAAAAGAATAAGCCGGGATCGAACATCTGCAGACGCACGATGTGGGGGACAGCCGGACGGGCGTGCCGCGTTCGCAACTGCACAACGATCTTGTGCCTAAGACATAGGCGCTCGGAGGCCGGAAGTTAGCCTTGAAGGCCGCGGATCTCTCGCAGACACTTCCGCCATGAATCTGAAAGCAGACATCGAGCCCGGGACGCCTTCGGGCGGCGTCTTGGCCGTGCTGGGATTGGCCGGCCATCCGAAGGGGCTCGGCGTACTTTTCTTTGCCGAACTGTGGGAGCGGTTTTCTTACTACGGGATGCGCGCCCTCCTGGTGCTGTTCATGGTGGCGCCCGCTGCCGAAGGCGGGCTGGGCATGCCGGCGGCCGAGGCTGCACTGGTTTACGGCAACTACACGATGGCCGTTTACCTGTTGTCGATCCCCGGCGGTGTCGCCGCCGATACCCTCCTCGGCGCCCGGGCGGCGGTGCTGATCGGCGGCGCGATGATTGCGGCCGGCCATTTCACCCTCGCCATTGCCCATCCCTGGACCCTCTACGCAGGTCTGATCCTGGTTGCGCTGGGAACCGGCCTCTTCAAGCCGAACATCAGCGCGCTCGTCGGCAGTCTATACGGCCCGCACGATACCCGCCGCGACGCTGGTTTCTCGTTGTTTTACATGGGCATCAACATCGGCGGCTTCTTGGCCCCGCTGGTAACCGGATTTCTGGCCCAGAGCCCGGCGATGAAAGGCTGGCTCGCGGAGCGCGGATTCGATCCGATCGCGAGCTGGCACTGGGGCTTCGCAGCCGCCGGTGTGGGCATGACGATCGGGCTGCTGATCCTGGCCTTTAACCGTACGCTGCCAAAGACCATCCCCGCTGCGCCGCAAAGCGAAGGGCATGACCGGCAAACGCCAAGCCCCATCCTCGCGCTCGTCGCCGTAACCGCCGGCACGTTGGCCCTGATGGCACTGATCCTTCTCTCTGATCGTGCGGGCTTCGAGTTTCTGCGCTGGGCTTATGTTCTGGTGCCGGCCGCCATTGCGTTCTGGCTGTCGTTATCGCTGGAGGACGTGCAAAGACGCTATGGCGCGATGTTCGTGCTGTTGATCGGTGCCATGATCTTCTGGGCCATCTTCGAGCAGGCAGGCGTCACCATCGCGCTGTTCGCCGACCAGCTCACACGATCCGAAATCGCCGGCTTTGCGTTTCCGTCGGCGTGGTTCCAGTCGCTCAATTCTCTGTTTGTGATCCTGCTCGCGCCGTTGTTCGCAGCACTCTGGATGAAGCTCGGGGAGCGCCAGCCGTCGAGCCCGGTGAAGTTCGGCCTCGGCTTGGCGTGTCTCGCGCTGTCGTTCGTGCTGATGGTACCGGCGTCGATCCAGGCCGCGGAAGGACGCGTGAGCCCGTGGTGGCTTGTCGGGCTGTTTTTTCTGCAGACGGTCGGCGAGATGCTGCTGAGCCCGGTCGGGCTCGCGACCATGACGCGCCTCGCGCCCGCGCGTGCCGTTGGCCTTGCGCTCGGCATCTGGTTTCTGGGCGCCGCCCTCGGCAACAAGCTCGCTGGCGTGTTCGCAACAGGCTTCCAATCGGCCGAGCCACAGGCGCTCGCCGGCAGCTTCCTGTGGCAAGCAGGTCTCGCCGGCCTCGCTGCGCTTGCCTTCTTTGCGCTGACGCCGTGGATCAGGGGGCTGATGGGCTCAGTTAAATAGCAGCGGGACCGGGGTGGCCATTGCGTAACTCTGAGACGTGTCTGGGCACCGGCCCTCGCCGGTGTGACGGTGAGTTTGGGCGATCACGCCTGCTGTATCGGGTGAGAACGCGTGGCTAACGCGCCGCGTTCAGCCGCTCGAACCCGGCTTCGAGATCGGCGATCAGATCGGAAACCTCGTCGAGCCCGATATGCAACCTGAGGGCCGGCCCTTCGGCGGTCCAGGCGGTCGCCGTGCGGTAGCGCGTCGGGTTGAACGGAATGATGAGGCTTTCGAAGCCGCCCCACGAATAACCCATGCCGAACAGCTCGAGCCCGTCGAGCATCGCCGCGAGCGCCTTGCGTGGAGCCGGGTTCAGGATCACCGAGAACAGCCCCGATGCGCCATCGAACTGCGCCTTCCATAGCCCATGACCGGGATCGGAGGGAAGGGCGGGATGCAGCAGACGTTCGACCTCCGGGCGGCCCTGCAGCCATTCCGCGACGGCAAGTCCCGAGCGCTGGTGGCGTTCGAGCCGGACTGAAAGCGTTCTGAGCCCGCGCAGGCCGAGGAACGTCTCCTCGGTGCCGGGGCAGCCGCCGAGCGTGGCGCGCGCATCCTCGACCAGCCGCGCCGTGCGCTCGTTGGCGGTGATCGCGCCCAGCATGGCGTCCGCATGACCGACGATGTACTTGGTGCACGCCGTGATCGAGACGTCGACGCCATGCTCCAGCGGCCGGAAGTAGAGTGGCGTCGCCCAGGTGTTGTCCATCAGCACGAAGATGTCGCGCGCTTTCACGGCTTTGACGATGGCGCCGATATCCTGCATCTCGAACGTCAGCGAACCGGGGCTCTCGGTGAACACGAGCCGCGTATTCGGCTGGATGAGATCGGCGATGCCCGCCCCGATCAGCGGGTCGTAATAGGTGGTGGAAACGCCGAGACGGGCGAGCAGCGTATCGCAGAAGCGCCGCGTCGGCTGATAGACGCTGTCGACCATCAGGATGTTGTCGCCGGCCTTGACGAAGGCCAGGATTGCTGTCGTGACGGCCTGATAGCCCGAAACCGTGAGCAGCGTGCGCGCGCCGCCTTCGAGACGGCAGAGCGCATCTTCGAGCGCAGCCGTCGTAGGCGTGCCGTGGCGGCCGTACTTGTAGGGCTGGGCATCGTAGGCTTCGATCGCGTCCAGCGTAGGGAAGATGACGGTCGAGCCGCGATAGACCGGCGGATTGACGAAACCGTGCTGTTGCGCCGGATCGCGGCCATTGTGCACCACGGCGGTCGCCGGATGGCGGGTCGCGCTGGAGCCCTTCTTGGGTTTCGTCATGAAATCATTTCCTTGGCTAGCGGTGCCGGCCGAAGTCCCCGTTATAAAACAAGGGGCACCGAGCGCCCTTTGACGCAACTTCCTACTGCGGTCAAGGGCTTGACCATCCATCCGCAACGCGGGATGTGTGGGCAGGGAGGCGTGAACGTTCCGATCTCCCCCCTTTGCGGCCCCGCAAAGGTACATGAAATTCGTCCCGGCCCGCCATAGCGCATGGTTCCGCCGATGACAGTCTGCTGAACCGGAGGCTCTTATCTGTGAACGCTGATCGCCAGAAGTCCGATCGCGCTCATCGGAGCCTGAAGGCCTGCGGGATTGCGGCAGCCCTGACCGCGGCGGCCGGCGTGCTCTTTGCGCCGCTGGCGAAGGCCTCGACACTCGACGACGTCAAGGCGCGCGGGCACCTGGTTTGCGGCGTCACCGAGGATGCGCAGGGGTTTGCGAGCGTCGCCCCAGGCGGCGCCTGGACCGGTTTCGACATCGACTTCTGCGGAGCTGTCGCGGCGGCGGTTCTCGGACGCAAGGATGCGGTCAAGTATCGTGTCGTCTCGCCGTCGAACCGCATCCAGGCCCTGATCTCCGGCGAGGTCGATCTGCTGCCGCGCGCCAACGGGCGCACGCTCTCGCGCGACACTGAGCACGGCATCCGTTATGTCGAGACGCTGTTTCACGAAGGCCAGGGCTTTCTCGTCAGACGAGGTTATGCCGTCGCGAGCGTGCTGGAACTGTCGGGCGCATCCGTTTGCGTGATGGGCGGAACGCGGGCCGAGCAAGCGCTGCAAGGTTACTTCCAGTCTCGCAAGATGCGTTTCGAGCTGGTGCTTCAGCAGCACTGGGCCGACGCCGCGAAGTCCTATGCGGACGGCGGTTGCACGCTATTGACCGGCGACCTCTCCGCCCTTGCCGCGGAGCGCAGCCGCCTCGTCAATCCGGCCGAGCACACGATCCTGCCGGAGTTGATCGCCAAGGAAATGCTGGGGCCGGTCGTGCGCCAGGGCGACGAGCAGTGGTTCTCCATCGTGCGCTGGACGCTGGAAGCTCTCATCGGTGCCGAGGAGCTTGGCATCGCGAGCAGCAACGCGGACGCGCTGCGTGAAAGCACGAACATCGATGTTCGCCGGTTTCTCGGGCTCGAGGCCGACCTTGGCCAGTCCATGGGATTGTCGCGCGACTGGAGCTACCAGGTCGTAAAGCAGAGCGGAAACTACGGTGAGATATTCGAACGCAACGTCGGCGTGCGCTCGCCACTCGGCCTCGAACGCGGCGTCAACAACCTTTGGACCAAAGGAGGGCTGATGTCGGCGGCTCCGTTGCGCTGACATGACGCCGAACGCGAGGCATCGCCAGATGACAGTAAAGCACCGATGAAGGAGCCCTGCACGTGAGCGCAACGCTTGTTGCCGTCGCGGGGCTCGCAGTCGCCGCGATCGAGATCAATGGTCTCGCTGGCGCAATTCTTCTGCTGCTGCCGTTGGCCGTTCTCCTGATCGTCGTTGTCCGCACCCTGCGCACGCCACAGCCTCAGCCCATCAGACAGTCCAAGATAATGAGTGCAATGCATACCGAGGCGCTGCCGCAATCCACCGAGGTCGACGAGCCTGCAACCGCGGCTGTCGAGGCCGTCGCGGCGCCGCGCAAGCCCGAACGCGCCGCATCAGATTGGCAAAAGCGCATCGAGGCCGCCGAGGCCGCGAAGGATCTGCCGACGGTCGCGAGCGCCTATCTGGCATTCGCGAGAGAGGAGATTGCGGTCGGAGAGACGGCGCGCGCCGCGGAGCACTTGCGCTCGAGCGTGCGCGCGGCGGCGAAGGGCAAGCTGGCGTCCATACAAGCCGAAGCGCGTCTGGAGTTGGCCGAGCTGGCCCGTGCGGCCGGCGATCTGACGACGGCGTGCGAGCACTGGCAGATCGCGCGGGGCTTGTTCCATCAGTTGCAGCAGGTGGCCGAGCTTGGCGAGACCGAGAAGCTCATGCAGCGCCATGGCTGCCCCACCGATTGGGTGTTGAACGATTTCTAGAAGGGCAGGGGCCAACAGGCAGGAGATCGCTTTTGTCCTGCCCGCTGCCCGTCCCTAATTCATCACCAGCTCGACTTGCGTCGTCTCGCCGTTGGTGAGGGTGATCTCGCGCTGAAACACGCGGCCCTGCGATTTCGCAATCACCGTGTAGCTGCCGGGCGCCAAAATGTGGGTCGGCAGTGCGCCAACGCTTTCCTTCACTTCTTCGCCCTGCGGGGTTTGGATCGTCCACTGCGTATCGGGCAGGGCTTCGCCACCGGCGCGGTGCACAAGCTTGAGCGTCGCTTTGGCCGCCGAATGGGTGACGACCGCTTCCGTGAGCTTTCCGGCTTCCACCGTCACGTCGCTGCGCACGACGGCGTTGCAGTCCCCGTAGGTCGAGACGATGTGATAGATGCCCGCGTTGAGCCGGAGGATCAGGTTCGGCTTCGCGGCCGAAAGCACGAGCTTGCGGTTGTCGGTCTGGTCGCGATCGGAGTAGACCGCATAGCTGACGCTGTTGTGCGGCGCATCGGTACCCGACACCAGCGCCTTGATGCGCAACCCGCCCGCGTTGAGCACGAACTCTTCTTTCGCGCCGTCCGCCTTGACCGAGATGCGCCGCGTGATGTGCGCCCGTCCGAACGCGGCATTGACGATGTAATCGCCTGTCTTGAGCTTGAACGTCGGCCGCGCATCCTGCTTGGTCGCGATCAGCGATGTCTTGCCTTCGTGACCGTTCGCGTGCCCGTAGATCCGCCAGACCAGCCCTTCCTCGATCTCTTCGCCATCGGCGGTCAGGCGAGCCTGCAGCTGGACATTGACAGCCTCGTTGCTCTGCTCTGCGCCCGCTGCGTTTTCTGCCGGGGCATCGGCCTTGGGCGTGCCCTGGCCCTGCAGGCCTGTCAGCCAGTCGGCAGGGGACTGCGCCCGGGCGCTGGGCACGGCAAAGCCGCCGGCACATAAGGCAAGCAGCGTCAGCGCGGAAAAAAGCCCGCGCCATGGGCATTTGAGCCGGTTCAGGCGGCCTGCCTCGAACATCGTTTCGCGAATCCCGCACAGAATGGAGCGATGAGACCGGGATGAGGCCGCGAGACCGTGGTTGAAGTATGGCGCGCCCGAACCTGACCTCATGGCGCGCCCACGGCGAGCTGGCGCCGCTCGCCGGCCTTGAGATCGAAAGCCTGCTCGATGCGGCGATCTTCCGCGTCGGTCAGCAGCACATACCGGCCCGGCGCCAGTTGTGCGGATGAGGACATGCCAGGCCCCGAATGCATGACGGTCCGGCCGGTCCCGTCCTTGACGCGCCACGGGCGCACCGATCCACCCCCGCCCACGATCGAAACTTCACCTGCTTCGAGCGCCAGCTGCACGCTGCCGCCGCGGCCGTTCGAAAGATCGACGAGCCCGAGCGTCTTGATGTTGAGCCCGCTCACCGAGGCTTCCACGCGATAGCGGGCCGGCGGCAGCTGGAACACGCCGGTGCCACCACTCGATCGTGCGATCTCGCCTGCGTTCTGCGCTTCGCCCAGGATGCGGATCAGGATCGGCCGGGTCGCGGCGCCGGCGACAGGCCCCGCGGGCCGCGCATTCACCGACAGCTCCACGAGGTTGAAGGTCGCGACATGCTTGATGACGCCGCCACTTCCGAGCGCGATCCGCTCCCGCGTTTCCGCAACGCCCGAGCGCGCCGTGACATAGTAAGTTCCGCTCGGCAGGGTGAAGCTTGCGGTGGGATCGGCCGAACGCGCGACCTCGCGCCGTCCTTGCGGCGAATCCGGATCGTCCTCGTCGATTGTGTAGCTGACGTCGCTCAAGGCGGCCCCGTTTGCCGCCGCGACCGCGCTGAGCTCGAGCCGTCCGGTGCCGAGCACGGGGTTTACTTCCACGCCCGCGCCTTCCGCGATCGTCACGTCGGTCGTCTGCTCGGCCAATCCATCCCGCACCCGCACCTGATACGACCCGGCCGGGAACACCATTTCGAGATCGGCTTCGCGCCCGACCCAGACTGGCCGCAGCGCGCCGCCTGCATCTTTGTTGGAGATTGTGACGAACGGGTTCGTGAGCGCCGTGCCGCTCTTATCGGCGCGCGCCGTGAGCTTCAGCAGTCCCGCGCCGAGCGATACTTTGACGACAGTCGGTTTATCCGCCGCGACCTCGACAGTCTGCCGCGCCGACGCCTGCCCGAAGCGGGCTTCAACGACGTACGAGCCGGGATCGAGATCGAGCGCGAGATCGCGTCCCCGCAGCGATTTCGCCACGGGGGCGTTCGGTGTGTCAGCCTTGGCAACGGAGAACACGGCGGCGGCCAGCGGCGCTCCTTCAGGTGAGAGCGCCGCCGAGAGGCGCAGTCCCGGAGCGCCGGCCGGGTTCGGAGCGGGCGCCGCTTTCGGCAGCGGCACAGCCAAGCCCGTCGCGGGATCGACGCGCTCCAGGTTGGCGAGCGTCAGGGTTTCAGCAAGCGCTTCGCCCAGTTCCGCCGAAGACTTGGCGTCGAACACGGCGCCGTTGGTGGTCGGAACGACGCACTGCAGGCGCTGCAGATCGCTTTTCTCGAGCCCGAACCCGATCAGGAACACGCGCGTCTTGGGGTTGGTTTTGGCGATGTCGGCGGCGGAAGCACACGGATCCTGGCCGCAATTGTCCATCCCGTCATGAATGACGATGATGTTGCCGCCCTGATCCGGCGGGATCTGCTTGGCGGCCTCCCGGAGCGCAAGCCCAAGCGGCCCTTTGCCTTTGGGGTTGAGCTTGTCGGCAAGGGAAGGAATGCGGTCGGCCGGTCCCCCTTCCGGCGGTGCCACGACTTCCACGTCGCTGCAATCGGCCCTCCGGCGCTGTCCGAACGACATCAGGCCGAGGCGGGCTCTGGGCGACGCGGTGGAAAGCGCCTCCCGCAGGGCGCCGCGTGCCAGATCGAACTTGGACGGTCGTTCGGTCCCGATCGTCCCCCACATCGAGCCGGAGCCGTCGAGCACGATGATGGTGGGACCACTGCCCTCGGCTCCGACCGCCGGTAACGCGGGCAGGCTAAACGTCAGCAATAGCGCGAAAAAAGGCAAGGAGCGGCGCAGTCTCTGCATCGGCTTTCGAATCCGTCTTCCGCGAATATGACGAGATGATTGTATCAGAGCGTCAATTGGGTTAGCGAGGCCGGCGAAGATTTCCAAAGGGACAAGCTCCCCAAAGGAAATAGAGATTCAGGGAAATAAGCGCAATGAACGACGCCGTGCTCGAGCTCCTGGCCACCCGCCGCTCCGTCAAGCCGGACAAGCTGGCCGCGCCCGCCCCCTCCGGCGCTGAGCTGGACCGCATTCTGACCATTGCCGCGCGTGTTCCCGATCACAAGAAGCTGGTGCCGTGGCGCTTCATGGTGTTCGAGGGGGAGGCGAGGGCGGCAGCAGGCGAGCTCTTCGTAGCGGCCTGCAAGGCCGAGGAAAACGAGCCGTCGCATGTCCGCCTCGAGACCGAGCGCACCCGCTTTTTGCGCGCGCCCCTCGTCGTGGCCGTCATCTCGCGCGTCGCGAAGCGCCCTGGCGCGCCGGAATGGGAGCAGATCCTGTCGGCAGGCGCAGCCGCGTTCAATCTGTGCCTGGCTGCCAACGCCGCCGGCTACGGTACCAACTGGCTTACCGAATGGATCGCCTACAGCCCCGCCGTTCGTGCCGGCCTCGGCCTTGCGGAGAACGAGCGCGTCGTCGCGTTCGTTCACATCGGCACCGCCACGGAAAAGCCCGAGGAACGCGAGCGCCCCAACCTCGCCGACATCGTCACGCGCTGGCAGCCGGCCTAGCCGAACGCGGCCTGACGGCGACGGATCGCAATCCAATGCCGATGTCGGCTATGGGCCAGGTGTCACCAAACGCATTTGCGTGTGTGGTGCGACGCCCAAAGCTGGCTGATCTCAGCGGGAGGCATTTGTCGGCTGGTCCTTGATGGCGCCCGTTGTCTCTTGAAGGCCGTCACTTGGCCCCGGTCGCGCTACCTCCCGACGGGTCACCAGGCGGACACTCAGGCCCACTCTGACCTTGAGCGCCACAGCCTTTTGCTTGTGCCGCTCGCTCGGCTGCCGGCTCTTCCACCAGCACCATGTAGAGAAAAAGCGCTGCCATGGACGCGAAAAAGAAGAGGCCCAATCCGCCGAGAATCTTGGCGGCGCCCGTCCACTGGCCCGGCGCGTAGATGCCGAAGAGGCTTGCGATCCACACGAGCGGCCAAATGAGAATGAGATCGACGCGGATGTTGCAATTCGCGTCGCACAAGGTTCCGTTGGCGATCAGGAACTCGTAGGCGGCGTAGAGCAGCCACGCGATGGCCGCTACGATCAAACCCAGGCGTGGTTGCCGCAACGCCGAGACCGCAAAGTACAAACCCACGGCAGCGGCGACGAACACGAAAAAGTACATCGTCCCTCCAGTCGATCCGCACCACGTTGCGCTTGTCGGAGTCGGCTGCCAGCGCTCGCGCCGATCCCCCCATGATGACTGACCAAACGACCTTTGAAAACCGCGGACAGCCGGCTCTTCAACTGCCGCGCTCATTGCGGAGAATGTAATCTATATTACCGTCAGTATTATGCAGAATTCGCCTTTAGTATCATCAGGCTAGCCGTTCATGCTGCAATACAAAATAAACACATTACGGCTAATGCTTCATTATTGGCTGTACGAGTGTTTTTTTTAATGGTTGCACGAGTGATTTCTGATGTCCTCGACAGAGATACAGACTGACACCCCCGCCGGAGACGATGCATCATTTGATGCCGTTCGGAGATTGGAAGCGTTGCGGGAGGAGTTCCAAAACGCTGAGGCGACGGAACCGGCTGACGAGCCTGCGCGCGAAGCTTCCCCACACTACCGGCGTTATCTCAAAACAGCGATTGCCGCAGTGCTCGCCGTTCTTCTTGGTTGGGTCCCGATCAGCCGGCTTCTCGTAACAAGCAGTGCCGAGGCGACCGTAAACGCGCGCCTGATCACGCTGCGAGCACCCATTGACGGCGAGATCACCAAATTTTCTACGCAGGTGGAGAGCGGGCAGCTTGAAATTGGCACGATCCTTTCGATCAGCAATGCGCGGACCGATCGGAGTCATCTCGATGAGCTTCAAAAAGTCGTCGTGCAGATGGAGGCGGAGCGCGGGTCTCTTAAGCAGCGACACGTGCTGCTCTCAGGCTTGTTGCAGTCGATGCGACAGCAAGCGGAAACATACAAAAAGGCCCGTACCGCGCAACTGATGGCCAGGGTCGCCGAACTGAAGGCAGACATCGTCGCAGCGGACGCGCAAGTCGCTGAAGCCAAGGCAACGCTCGATCGGACAAGCGCGCTGTTGCAAGCCGGATATCAGCCCGACGCCACGTACAAGAAGCACGAGCGCGACTTCAAGGTCTTGACCGAAAGCGCCCAGGCCGCCCGCAGCCGGCTTTCGGCGACGGAGGTCGAACTCGCAGCCGCGCGCAGCGGCATCTTCGTCGGCGACAGCTATAACGACACGCCGCAGTCCTCGCAGCGGGCTTACCTTTTGGACCAGCAGATCGGCGAGTTGGCGATTGATCTGGAAAATGTGGAAACGCGCCTCGCTCAAGCACGTGAAGCGCTCGCCAAGGAACAAATTTCGTTCGGCCAACGCAACATTGCAGAGATTGCCCTGCCTAAGCGCGGACGCATCTGGGAACGCCTGGTGACCGCCGGCGAGCAAGTGCGGCAGGGCCAGGAACTGCTTCGCGTCCTTGATTGCGGAGAGGCCGTAGTCACGGCGACCGTCAGCGAGGGCAACTACAACAAACTGGAGATCGGCGATCCGGCGGATTTCAGCTTTCGCAATGGCAGCGAGGAGTACAGAGGCTGGATTGTCGGATTGAACGGATTGTCGGCCGTCCCTGGAAATTTTGCCATCGACCAGCGCGCTATGGTTCGCGAGCCGTTCCATGTGTCGGTTTACGTTCCGGAGTTGACGCAATCCCGAGACTGCGGCATCGGCCGCTCTGGCCGGGTCGTATTTTCGAAGCCTGAAGCACAAAGCATTGCCGCCGCACGATTCAGTGCGCCGATCCGATGAGTGTCACTTCCGAGCTCAGCTATTGGGAAGCGTTCGCACCCGGTCTTGCGATCATGTTCGCCGCGATCGCATTGCTCCCGTGGTTGGATCGGAATTCGACCATAGCGCGATCGTGCCTGCTGGCTGTTTGCGCAGGCCTGCAATGGCGATACTTCATCTGGCGCATCACCGACACCCTTGCGCCGGTCGATCACTATGTTGATTTCGGTTTCGGCATCCTTTTCCTGCTCCTCGAATTCTTGACGGTCGTGGGCGCCACGCTTTCGTTGCTCGTGCTGACGCGGACCAAGCAGCGGTCGAGCGAAGCGACCGCCAACGGCGTCTGGCTGGCGTCGCTCGAGCGCAAACCACTCGTTGATGTGCTGATCTGCACTTACAACGAGGACGAGGCGATATTGCAGCGCACGATCATTTGCGCTCAGGCGATGTCGTACGAGAATTTCCGTGTCTGGGTTTGCGACGACGGAAAAAGGGCCTGGCTGCGAGACATGTGCGCCGAGCTGGGGTGTGGCTATCTCACGCGACCGGACAACAGCCACGCCAAGGCGGGCAACATCAACAATGCGCTCCGGTATTTGGAGTCGCAGGAAATTCAACCCGACTTCATCTCGATCCTAGACGCGGACTTTGCGGTAACGCCCCAGTTCCTCGATCGCGTTGTTGCGCTGGCCAAGGATAAAGACGTTGGAGTGGTGCAAACCCCTCAGCACTTCTTCAACCCCGATCCTATCCAAGCCAATCTCACATCGAAGCACGTTTGGCCCGATGAGCAGCGCTTCTTCTTCGACGTGGTCCTTGCATCAAAGGACGCTTGGGATGGAGCATTTTGTTGCGGAACGTCTTCGCTGATCCGGTTTGCTCCGCTGCGCGACATCGGTGGGTTCCCGACCGACAGTGTCACAGAGGATTACCTCGTAACCCTGAGGCTCGGTGAAACCGGGTATCGAACCGTCTATCTGAACGAAAAGCTGTCCGTCGGTTTGGCGCCCGAGGGACTTAAGGAGTATGTCGTTCAGCGTGCGCGTTGGTCTTTGGGCTTCATGCAGATCTTTCGCGGGCCGAGCGGTCCATTTTCTTTCGGCAACAAGCTGAAGCTCGTGCAGAGGATGCACCTCGTCGACACGTTTCTTCACTGGACCGCAACGTACTATTTCCGCATCGCGGCTCTCATTGTGCCGCCTCTTTATCTCATCTTCGATATCCAGGCCGTCTACGCCAACGTACCCGAGGCAATCTCGCACATCTTTCCGTTCATGGTGGCCCAATGGGCGGTTTTCGGATGGCTCACGCAATCGCGCGTTTTGCCGATCCTTGGAGATGTCAGCCAGCTTCTGGCTGCAACCCATATCGTGCAGTCGGTCACCGTTGGGCTTCTCCGCCCGCTAGGACACAAATTCAACGTGACGGCCAAGGGCGGCGATCGAAGCGCGGGATTTGTCCAATGGTCGTTCCTGCAGATCTTTGCGGGCTACCTGTGCCTGAATGTGGCTGGCATCCTTTGGGCTTTTGCGCTCAATCCCAGTAGGCCGTTGGCTGACGCGAGCGCCCTCGCACTGTTTTGGACCTGGTACAACATCATCATTCTGGTGTTGGCTTGCTTCGTGTGTGTCGAGGGCCGACAGCGAAGGGCAGGCGAACGGTTCGGGACGGGAGAAAATGCAATCGCTGTCATCGCCGGCGGCCTCTTTCCCATCAACGTGCGCGATATTTCGACGACGGGCTTGCGCGCGTTCGGTCGCTCGCCCGCCCCGATTGGTTCGACCGTCACGATTGTTTTTCCGGACTTGGAGGTTCACGGATCGATTGCGCGGGTGTCGCACCGAGACTTTGGCGTGCGTTTCGACAACAACGTTGCGCAGAAGCTGGCGATCATTCGCAGGCTCTACTCCGGCCGCTACTCGGCATCCGTGGAAACCGTATCGCCGCTTCGCGTTTCCAAGACATTGGCGAAGCGAGTATTCGGCTGAGGCTAATTCAGCTCAGCCTCAATACCGGAACTGCTCGGCGAGGATGCGTTCGTCGAGGCTGTGGCCGGGATCGAACATCATGAAGAGGTCGATCGTCCGCGCCTGCTCGATCTCGACGCGCACCACGTTGCGCATTTCCGAGGCGTCGGCCACCGCGCTCACCGGGCGTTTGTCGTATTCGAGCGCGGTCACGCTGATGCGCGCCTTGTTCGGCAGTAGCGCACCGCGCCAACGCCGCGGCCGGAACGGACTGATCGGCGTGAGCGCCAGCAGTTGGGCGTTGATCGGCACGATCGGGCCATAGGCCGAGAGATTGTAGGCCGTCGATCCGGCCGGCGTTGCAACCAGCACGCCGTCGCAGATGAGCTCTTCCATCCGAACGGTGCCGTCGATCGAGATGCGGAGCTTCGCCGCCTGGAACGTCTCGCGGAACAGCGAGACCTCGTTGATCGCGAGCGCCTTGCTGGCCTTGCCTTGCGTGTCGTAGGCGACCATCGAGAGCGGATGAATCCGGCTGGTCTCCGCCTCTGTCAGGCGCTCGATTAGCCCATCCTCGCGATACTCGTTCATCAGGAAGCCGACCGATCCCCGGTTCATGCCGTAGATCGGAATGCGGTCGTTCATGAAGCGGTGCAGCGTCTGCAGCATCAAGCCGTCGCCACCGAGCGCGACGATGGCCTCCGCTTCACGCGGCTCGACCGACCCATAGCGATCGGTTAGCCGCTGCAGCGCGTCTTGCGCTTCGGCCACCTCGCTTGCGACAAAGGCGATGTTCTCGAACTTGCTTTTGGTTTTTGCCATGATGATGCGGAAAGCGTGGGAGGGGACGAGGGCGGCTCGCCGCCTTTCGGCTTGAAGCAGCAGTTGGGGATCGCCGGGGGAGGCGCTAGTCTCCAAGCAAAGAACCCCGGCAAACAGAAGGCTCGCCTACTTGCAGGAAAACGACAAGGCCGTTCTCGTTTACGCGACCTTTCCGTCGCTGGAAACAGCGGAAACGGAGGGGGCCGTGCTGGTTGACGCCGGGCTCGCCGCCTGCGTCAACATTCTGCCGAGCATGGTTTCCATCTACATCTGGAACGGGACCCGCCACCGGGACGCCGAGGTGGTCATGATCATCAAGACCCGCCGCTCGCTGGCAGAAAGGGTGATCGAGGAGGTCCGGGGCCGCCATCCCTATGACAATCCAGCCCTGCTGGTCCTGCCGATCGAGGGCGGCGCATCCGACTTCCTGGCCTGGATCCAAGCGCAAACCGAGCCGCGCAGGCCCAAACCTGACTGAGCAGGATTGACGACCTCAGACAAGCAGCGTCGCCGACTGCCTCACATCCGCCCGAGCGGGTGCTCGAAAAGGCGCTGCACGTGCCGGTAATTGCCGGCGCGCGAGGGCGAGGCGCGGCCCGCCGGCTTGGACCGGCTCGCCGAGGCTTTGCTCCGCTTCCGGGTAGGCTTATCGGCGAGATCCGTGTCGAAGGAGCTCGTGGTCAGCGTCGGCAGCTGTTCCGGCGCCGTTCCGATGTCATCTTGGGCAAGGCGCGCCTCGAGCGCAGCGGTTCGGGTCAATCCCTCGCGCTGAGTCGCCGGAACGGCGGTGTTGCCAGTCAGCGTCGGCATGTCGTCCGCAGGCTTCGGCCCGCCAATGCCCATCCGCCCGCTATAAAGTGTCGGCGGCCGGACCAGCACGGGCGCCGCCGCGACGACGGTCTGCCAGGGCGTTTCAGGTTCGACGCGCGCCACCTCGCTGGGCAGCGCTTCTGTCTCGCTCGCGATCGTCTGCGGCGGAGGCTCGTGAACGGCTTTGCCGCCATACGCGACGAGCGTTGTCGGTACGCAACGGCCGTTGGAGGTGAAGCTTTGCCCGTGAGGGCAAGTCTCCCCGCAGACCGGATCGGCCTGGGCCTTGAGCAGCGACAGCATGAACACGTCTGGATCGTGTGTCGGCAGCGATGCGTTGATGCGGTCCATGAAAATCAGAACTGCACGCTTGGAGCCCCCGCCCCAGACGCCGTCGATCTCGCCGACATAGCAGCCGACCCGCCTGAGTTCGGTTTGAATGTCGCGGGCAAGCGTGTCACGTGTCGTGTGGACCGCGCGCTCCTGCACCAGGGCTTGCTGATAGATCGGCTCGGCCTCGCGGACCACGACGCTCTTCCATGTTGCGCCGGAAATGGGTTGCGCCGTCGCCGGCGTCGTAACTGCCGGCGTAAAATCGAGCGGCGAGAGCTTCTGGGCGAGGTAATCGAGCACGGACACTTGCGGCGCCTGCCGGGAAAGGATCTTGGCCCCCGGAGAGAAGGCGGCGAGGCGCGAGGCGAATTCGATCTCGGAGGTGAGAACCACCGTCTGGATATGGTCAGGGTGTTGGACGGACGTGAGTTCGGGCTCCTGGGCCGCGTGCTGGGCGACCGACACGCGCGAAACGCTAGGCCCGCCCGGGAACAGAACGTCGGCTCCGAATGCGAGACCCGCGGCAAGAATGGGATAGCTGATGTACCACCGCATGACAGGTACTCCCAGGCCTGGGCGCGCAGTATGAGGCGCGCCGCCGTTCGGCTACGAGGCGCGAAATACGGCCTCTAATTTAGAAGTTTAACAAATCGCCGCGATGACGACCATGCTGAACGATGCATGTCGCACAAAAAAATGCACACCGAGACGCAGTTAGACGCGGGAACTCGGCGCGCGTCTGATCGGGCGCTCCGCGAGGGGTCTCATGCGCGTCATCCGGTCTGGTGAGAAGCTGCGCGTGGCTGTGGATTGCGTGGGATGAATCGCGGACAACCGGTGCAAAAGCGGGCTGCAGCATGTGGACAAAAACGGCGTGCAGAAAAGCCACAGGTGGTGCCCTTCAGCGATGTTGAAGCGCACAAAAAGTCTAGCAAACTGATTCCCTTACCAAAAGGTGGCTGACCTCAACTCGAATCGCTGTAACTTCCCGAACGAGGGATGTGTCCTGCGTAAATTTCGCTTACGTGCGCATCGTTTTGCACATTGGGATCGAGCGGCGATACCGCCTGTGCACAAACGATGAAGAGCGTAAGCGGGCTCAGCTCATGAGTACCCGCCGAAGGCGGTGCCCGACGAACCTGATGGACCTGCCTTGGGGGGCGGTCCTAGCTCAACAGGTGAAAGCGGTGCACGAGGCCGAAACGGGTGCAAGTCCGTAGTCGGAGCTGGCCGGTCTGATCTCCTTCCAGACCCAAACTGCATGAGGCCCGTTCGTTTCGGCTGCCATACGGGCGGCGCGCGCGGACCTTCAAAGGAGAGGGCAATGAAAATACGACATGCTCTAGGCGTGTTCGGTGTTCTGGCTGCCGGCGTACTAATCGCCGTATCTGCAGCTATGAACTGGCGTTTTGGGTTCAGTTTGGGACGAACCGAATTTGACGGCATGATCTACGGCGCCGCAAGCGTCGCAGCGGACTGCCTCAAAGCGCTGATCCCGTTTTTCTTCTTCGCCGCAATCAAGAATAGGATGTGGTCGCAGGCTGCCGCCTCCGCCGTCGTTGGCGTGGTCGTTACGGCCTATTCGCTCACCTCCGCACTCGGCCATGCCGCGCTGAACCGGTTCGATACGACCGGCCATCGCGCAGTCGAAGCGCAGACCTATAAGGATCTGCGGGGTGACCTGAAGCGGGCGCAGGACCAGCTGTCCTGGATTCCGCAGCATCGTCCGGCAGCAACGGTTCAAGGTGAGATCGAAGGTCTCAAGAACCAGCGCGCCTGGACCTTCACCAAGGCCTGCACCGACGTCACCGGCAAACAAGGCCGGGACTTCTGCCAGCAGTACCATGGTTTGACCGCCGAAATGGCCTCTGGCCAGCAGGCGCAGTCGCTCGAGGCCCGGATCGCGGAGATCCAGGGTAAATTGGGCAAGACCGACGCAATGACCGTAATGGGTGAGTCGGATCCGCAGGCCACGGTGCTTGCGCAGATCTCCGGCCTCAGCGTCGATCAAGTGCAGATGGCGATGACGATTTTCATCGCTCTGCTTCTGGAGATCGGATCTGGCTTCGGCATGTACATCGCCTTCAGCCAGTGGCGTCTCTATGATCGTGAAGCCCCTGCGGCGCCTGCAATGGCGTCCGTACAGAGCACCGCTGCGGCAGCGGTGGCGGCACCTCAGGTGGCCGTGGCAGTAAAGAAGCCGCGTTTCGGAGCCAACGACAATCGTACGTTGCCGCCGACCAAGCTGCTGGTCCCAGAGACGGACGTGCAGCGTTTCTACAAGGAGAGTGTCGACAGCCAAGACGGACACACCGTCTCAGCGACATCACTTTACGAAGCATACTGTGTTTGGTGTGAAGAACGACAGAAGGAGCCTCTAGCACTTCCGACGTTTGGTCGGGAAATTGCCGAGTTCGGGATACAGAAAGTCAAGAAGAAGGATGGTGTGAGGTACGTTGGAATCGCACTGAAATCCGATCTCGAACTTGAGGAGGATAAGAAGCTGCCGGCCTACAGAGCCGAAGCTGCCTAGAAATAGGCGAACGAATTCAAGAAGGGCTCCCGAGAGGGGGCCCTTCGTCTTTTTGGGGGCTGCTCGGAAACGGGCAGCCTCTTTTTGTCGTATAAGGAAGATGCGGGAGGAGAAGGCGGAGGCAGCGTATGCCTCAGCCTTTCTCCGTTTTATGCGTTTGATGATCGATGATCCGGGAGAGACTTTTCCATGAAATTTGCGATGAGCTTTGCAAAGAGCGCGTCGGCTGTCGCCGCCTTGTCCTTTGTGATGGCGGCGGGCGGCGCGATGTCGACCGCTCAAGCCGATGACACCGATCCAGAAGCACTCGTGAACGCGTTGCAATCCGTGTTCGGAGAGCACGCCGGCAAGCGCCGGGGGCATGCCAACGGCTTTTGCGTAAAAGGCTCGTTCACGCCGACCGACGAAGCCAAGACGCTCTCTAAGGCGCCGCACTTGTCCGGAAAAGGGCCGTGGCCGGTTGTAGGCCGCTTCTCCATGGGCGGCGGCAACCCCGAGGCCCCGAACACCCAGAAGGACAACGCGCGCGGCCTCGCGCTCCATATCGATGTCGGCGGCGGCAACGTCACTGACATGGTGATGATCTCAGCCCCCGTTTTCGTCGCCAAGACGCCTGCGAAGTTCCTCGAGCTTCTGCAGACCGTCGCCACCAAGGACAAAGAGAAGATCGGCGCATTCTTCAAGGCCAACCCGACCTCGACCAATCAGGGAACTTGGCTCAAGGCGCGCCCGCTGCCCGCGAGCTATGCGACGGCCAGCTACTTCGGCGTTCACACGTTCACGCTGACCAATGCCGAAGGCAAGTCGCAGATCATCAAGTGGAGACTCGTCCCGAAGGGCGGCGAGGTTGGCCTGACCGATGACGAAGCGAAGACCAAAGCGCCGGATTTCTACAAGCCCGAGCTTGCCGAGCGTCTGGCCAAAGGACCGGCCGAATTCGATCTGACCGCCATCCTCGGCCAGGAAGGCGACGCCCTTGACGATCCGACTGCGTTCTGGCCCGAAGAGAGGAAGGTCGTCACCCTCGGTGCGCTCACTATTTCCGCTCTTGAGGACGACAAGACTTGCGATGCCGGCATCTTCGATCCGACCAATGTCGTAGACGGTATCGAAGGTCCCAAGGACGATGGGATCTTCTCCCTTCGCTCCCCGGCCTACGCGATTTCGTTCGGGCGCCGGACCCAGTAAGGAGCCTGTAAGGTGTCGGTAAGGTGAGGCGTCTGTCTCGCCTTTTCAGAAAAACTCATATGAAATTCAGAGAGTAGGCAGGCAGCGGTGCCAAATCGGATTTGGCGCCGCCGCCATGTCGCAGTTCGGCAACGGCAGCCCAAGGATCATTGTCGCCGGCGAGCCCCTCGCGCGACTCGGCGAACCATTTGCTGCTAGCCTCAAGACCGGCGACCGGACGTTTCGTGCGCGGCCATCTCGAGCGAGAAGGCGTGCCAAGGAATGCCGGATCTCCTGCTGCTTTTTGATGGGGAGAGACACATGTTTGGAGTTATTGGCAGAGCCACGGCAAAGAACGCCCTCGCGGTCGGCGCCGGGCTCGCAGCGATTGGATTTGGAGTTGCGGTTCTCGCGCCCGTGCAAGCGGTCGCCCAGGACAACCACGAGATCACGGTCTCGATCACGAAGTTCAAGGCGCTCGACAAGGCCGACGAGCTTTCGAACGGCGATTTCTTCGCCAAGGTGACGATCGACGGCAAGTCGCAGACCACGGCTCAGATCAGCGACAAGGCCGAGGTTCATCCCGATTGGAAGATCACTCAGGCCGTCCCGGCTGGCGTTCACAAGGTGAAGCTCGAGCTGATCGACAAGGACGTCAGCGTCGACGATCCGATCGACATCAACAGGCTCGACCGGAAGCGCGATCTCGATTTCGCAGTCGACACCAGAACCGGCAAGATCGAAGGCTTCACCAAGACCTACAAGAGCGGCGACACGATCACACGCACCGGCGCCGAAAAGAAGAAGGCCGAGATCTCGTTCGTCGTCACGGTGAAATAGCTTAAGGCGCAACATCGGCCTCTCCGAGAGATCCCGAACAAAAAAGCGGCCGCCCCCGAATGGGCGGCCGCTTTTTTTTGCTGCGCGCCGCGAGCGGCCCCAGGCACAATGGCGAGCAACAATGCGAAGGCGCGCCTCATGACATGCGATCGGATCGTCATCCTGACCGGAGCCGGGCTCTCCGCTGAATCCGGCGTGCCGACCTTTCGCGATGCCGGCGGCATCTGGGCCAAGTACGACTATCGCGATGTCGCGACGCCGCAGGGCTTTGCCCGCAATCCAGCGCAGGTGCACGAGTTCTACAATATGCGCCGCAACGCCCATGCATCGGTCCGCCCGAATGCAGCGCACGAGGCTCTGGCCCGGCTCGAGCAGTCATATCCCGGCGAGGTTTGGGTCGTGACCCAGAACGTCGACGCGCTGCATGAAGGGGCCGGCAGTCGCAACCTGATCCATATGCATGGCGAGCTGTTTCGCGCGCTTTGCGGGGCATGTGAAAAGAGCCGCCCCTGGCACGAGGACATCGGCATCGAAACGCCGTGCCCAGCTTGCGGAAAGAAAGGCGCGATGCGTCCCGACGTCGTGTGGTTCGGCGAGATGCCCTATCACATGGAGCGCATCCGCGAGCTTTTGGAGCGGGCCGATCTTTTCATTTCGATCGGCACCAGCGGCAACGTCTATCCGGCAGCGGGCTTCGTCGCCGAAGCCCGCGCCAATGGTGCGCATACGGTGGAACTCAATCTCGAGCCATCCGAGGGACGCTCGCTGTTCGCCGAGGCCATCCACGGCAAGGCGACGGCCGTCGTGCCGGCCTACGTCGATCACCTGCTCGTCGGCAAATAGAACCTCACACCTCCGCGAGCCCCGCGATCTTGAGCGCAAACGCATAATCGACGGCCGTTTCGCGCAGTTGCTCGAAACGCCCCGACGCGCCGCCGTGACCCGCTTCCATGTTGGTCTTGAGCAGCACGAGGTTGTCGCTGGTGTTGAGCGTCCGCAGCTTCGCGATCCACTTCGCCGGTTCCCAGTACGTTACGCGCGGATCCGTCAGGCCGCCGTAGGCGAAGATGTGCGGATAGGCCTTCGCTTCGACGTTGTCGTAGGGGCTGTAGGAGCGGATGATCTCGAACTCGCGTGGGTTCTCGATCGGATTGCCCCACTCGGGCCACTCGGGCGGCGTCAGCGGAAGCGTGGCGTCGAGCATCGTGTTCAAGACGTCGACGAACGGCACGTCGGCGATGATGCCGAGGAACAGGTCAGGCGCCATGTTCGCGACCACGCCCATCAGCATGCCGCCTGCCGAGCCGCCGTTGGCGACGATGCGGCCGCGCTGTGTGAAGCCCTGCGCAACCAGGTGCTCGCCCGAAGCGATGAAGTCTGTGAACGTGTTGAGCTTCTTGTCGAGCTTGCCGTCGGTGTACCAGTGGTAGCCTTTGTCCTTGCCGCCGCGGATGTGCGCGATGGCGTAGATGAAGCCGCGATCGACGAGGGAGAGCCGCGCCGTCGAGAAAGAGGCGGGGATCGAGATGCCGTACGATCCATAGCCGTAAAGCAGCAGCGGTGCCGATCCGTCGAGCGGCGTGTCGCGACGATAGAGCAGCGACACCGGAACCGTTTCGCCATCCGCAGCGGGCGCATAGAGGCGCCGCGTGACGTAGTCGGCCGGATTGTGCCCGGACGGAATCTCCTGCCGCTTACGCAGAACCCGCGCCCGCGTCGCGAGATCGTAGTCGTAGGTCTCGGCCGGCGTCGTCATAGAAGAGTAGGTGAAGCGCAGCGTCGTCGTGTCGAACTCGTAGCCTTCCGACATGCCGAGCGCGTAGGCTTCTTCGTCGAAGGCGATCGCGTGCTCGGCGCCGTCCGCGAAGGCGCGCACGGTGATGCGCGGCAGGCTGTCTTCGCGCTCGAGCCGTACCAGATGGTCCTTGAACACGATGACATCGATGATCAGGCGTCCGGGTTTGTGCGGAACGATCTCGCGCCAGTGGGCAAGTCCCGGCGAGGCAACAGGCGCTTCGCAGATCCGGAAATCCTCGGCTCCGCCCGAGTTGGTGGTGATGATCAGCCGGTCGCCGATGTGATCGACCTGATACTCGTGCCCGTGCTCGCGCCCCTCGACGAGCGTCAGCGGTCCATCCGGATGATCGGCGTCGATCAGGTAGATCTCGTTGGTCTGGTGATCGTGCGCATCGACGATCAGGAAGCGTGAGGACAGCGTCTTTTCGAGGCCGACGTAATAGCCGATGTCCTTCTCTTCGTAGACCAGCACGTCCTCGGAAACCGGCGTGCCGATGCGATGCCGGTAGACGAACAGCGGCCGGTGGTGAGCATCGATCCGGATGTAGAACAGCGTCTGGCTGTCGTTGGCCCAGACGATCTCGCCGCGCGTATCGGGGATCTCGTCGGCAAGGTCAACGCCGGTTGCGAGATCTCGAATGCGGATCGTGAACAGCTCCGATCCCTTGTCGTCGACCGCATAGGCGAGCAGGCGATGGTCTGGGCTGTGCGCCTTGGCGCCGAGGTCCCAGTAGGGCTTTCCGTCCGCTTCCGCGTTGCCGTCGAGCAGCACGTGCTCCGGCCCGCCGTCGCGCGGCTGCCGGCAGAGGCGCGGATACTGGCCGCCGGCGACGAAGTTCGAGAAGTAGGCGTAAGGACCATCGGGCGAGGGAACCGAGCTGTCATCCGGCTTGAGACGGGCCTTCATCTCGGTAAAGAGAGCGGCCTGCAGGGCCTCCGTCGAGGCGAGAGCTGCGTCCGTGTAGGCGTTCTCGGCTTCGAGATAGCGGCGGATCTCGGCGTCGAGCAGTGAAGGCTCGCGCATCACGTCCTGCCAGTTCTTCGCGCGCAGCCATCCGTAGTCGTCGGTCAGGGAAACACCGTGATGCGTGGAGGCGACGGGATTTTTCTGAGCGATGGGCGGCGTCGGGAGTTCGGCGCGCGAAACGGGGCCATGCATGACGGCAACCTTCCATGGTGGTGTAAGCGATTGAGCGGCACGCCGAAGACGGGGCCCGGCAATGGCCACATGTTTCGGCAAACTGCGGCCCCAAAGTCAAATGACGGTTTCCCAATGTCAGCCAGGGGCTAAGAGAGGGACATACAAATCTCCGAGGCCATGCTGCTTCGCAGCAATCGCAGTTGCCCGAAATGGCTGGTCGGTGCTGCGAGGCAATAGGCTTGGTCGGCCCCACAATTGGCAATTTTTGTGAAGGATTGGCGATGCAAGCAGGCCGCCACGGGGAAGGATCTATTTGCCGCACCCCAGAGATCAGCCAAGTAAAGCTTGTAGCGCTCGTTGTCGCAAATCTAGAAGGCAGCAATGTCGGCTCTTAGCCGCGTCTCGAAGCGCGTTGACCTATTTAGGGATTTGGATAAGCTCACAGGGACTTAAGTTGACATCAACTTCGGAATGATGTCCAAAGACGTACGCGCCTTGAATTGTCGAGGGCGCGGCACTCTCAATTCACCACAGTTAAATCACGCTGATTTCAGCTTGAGGCTGCTACGCAAAGACTATAGTAGCCTTGGGAATGACTTCGCCAAGTGAAGATTTCGGCGCCTGCAAAGCGCTGCCGGTTTGTGTGGAAGGGAATGAACGATGGATGACGGGAGCCAGCCAGAATTGGTGGAGCTGACAGCCAGGATCGTGTCGGCTTTCGTAAGCAACAATACGATCGGCGCAGAAAACGTTCCTCAGCTGATCAACGAGACCCACGCCGCTTTGAGCCGCGCCACCGGCACCGTGGTGCAGCCCGAGCGCGAAGAGCTCAAGCCCAAGGTTCCGGTCAAGAAATCGGTGATGCCGGACCACATCGTCTGCCTGGAAGATGGCAAGAAATTCAAGTCGCTGAAGCGTCACCTGCGCACCCACTACAACCTCTCGCCGGAGGAATACCGCGAGAAGTGGAGCCTGCCGCACGACTATCCGATGGTCGCCCCGAACTATGCCCGCGCCCGCTCCGATTTGGCCAAGAAGATGGGCCTCGGAACCCGTCGCGACGGCAAGTAAGCGACGCCGATTTCGGCACGCCAGCTGATCATCTCCGGAATTTTAGACGCGCGGACCGCTGGTCCGCGCGTTTTCGTTTGGACAACGCGCAGCGGCTTTGTGCGGTGCACCTATCTTGGGGCAGAGCGCTTCGAGCGCCGCCTGTTCCCGGCGCAGCACACGGACGAGTGCGGCGTGCCGGGCGAGGTCGTAGCTCCAATGGCCGGCTCGGCCGCGCAGACGTTCGGCTTTGAGCACCAACGCGAGCTTGCGGATCAGCCGCGCGCGCCCTTCAGGAGAAACATCGGCGATTTCGTAGGGCCAAAGCCCGACCAGCCGCGCGATCTCCCGCTCACGATCTTGCGTGCCCGCGGGCTTGTCCGAGGCGGAGACCGGGTGGCAGGCAGGCCGAGCGGAGACGGGCGTTCGCGGCATGGGGCGTCCTCTGTGCGAACGCCGACTGTCCCATGTGCCCGAAAGGCGGGGATTGGCACTTATCCTCGCCGTTCACCGCTCCGGTAGTTTCGGTCTGGGCGCGTCCAGAACCGTGCGTATGATCGGGTCATGACGCTTAGCCCTTGAACGTCGAGCGCGGTGCCAGCATGAGCTTCAGATCCGGTATCGAGACGGCCTTACCCCCGGCGAAAAGCCCGAATGCCTTGGCGGCCTGGTTGCCGGATGCGCCGCGCAACCCTGTAAATCTTGCGGACGAAACCGACGCAACGCGCAAGCCCCTTGGACGTTTCGACGATGGCGAGGCTATCCGCCTGAGGCGCGTGATCGAAGGCGCGATCGGCGACATGTTCGGTGTTCCCCAATCCGATCTCTCGCGCCAATCGCGCGGCAAGGCGCCGGTCGCGCTGGCACGTCAAGCGGCGATGTATCTTGCCCATGTCTCGTGCGGATTGACGCTCACCGATGTCGGCCAGATTTTCGCGCGCGACCGCACCACGGTCGCTCACGCCTGCGCCGTGATCGAGGACCGGCGCGACGACCCCGTCTTCGATCGCGCGCTCGAGTTGATGGAATGGATCATTCCATCCCTCGTCGGACACGATCTCCATCCCTATCGCCTCAGCTGATCCAAACCCTCTCGCACCGATCCGGAGACTGCCATGCCTCGACCAGGACGCCCGTCCGCGCCGAATGCCCGGTCACGCTCACGCAATAAGCCCCGCCCCGCCAGCGGCGAACGGGCCCGCCCGGTGAGGAACCTCGCGGAGAGTCCTGTGGCCTGGCTCTTCAATCGTCGCGACAGCGATGGCAATCCGCTGATCAGCGAAGCTCAGTTCAATGCGGGCGAGCGGTTGCGCGCGGATTTCTGGTTTGCCCAGATGACGCCGAACGTCACCCAGAGCTGGAACCCGGCCGCGACGAGCGGAGGCGGTCGGCGCGGGGCACCAGGAGCCGGTGTCGATCTCGCCGACAACGTGATCGCGGCGGGCGAACGGGTCCGCCGGGCCTTGTCCGCCGTGGGGCCGGAGCTTTCCGGCGTCCTCATCGATGTGTGCTGCCACCTGAAGGGCCTGGAGGAGGCGGAGCGGCGCGCCGGATGGCCACAGCGATCGGGAAAGATCGTGCTCGGCGTCGCCCTGGCGGCTCTGGCGCGGCACTACGGATTTGCAGCGACTCATGCGGCCGTGCCGGCGCGCCCTGCGCAGGTACGTCATTGGGGCGCGGGCGACTATCGCCCGACGATCGACGGCGGAGAAACGGCAGAAGGCGAAGCGTCCTAGACCATGATCGCTTTGGGACCCTGTCAGTCCGAAGCGTGAATCATTGCGCGAGTGCCGCCTCGGCATCGGCATGGATCCGCTTCACCATCGAAGCGAGACCATTGGAGCGCTGGGGGGTCAGGTGTTCCTTGAGCCCGAGTGCGGCGAACACTGTCTCCGGATCGGTCGCCAGTATGTCCTTGGCCGGCTTGCCGTTGTAGAGCGCGAACACGACTGCGATGAGCCCACGCACAATATGGGCGTCGCTGTCGCCTCGGAAATGCAACACGGGACCGCCGCCGTTCGTCGCGTCGCTGGTTTCGCTCGTGAGCCAAACCTGGCTCACGCAGCCCCTCACTTTGGTGGCTTCGGTCTTGGCCTCTGGTGGGAGCGGTTCGAGCGTGCGCCCAAGCTCTATGATATAGCGATACCGGTCCTCCCAATCGTCCAGGAGCTCGAAATCCGACTGAAGGTTGGCAAGCGTCATAAGCAGAATGTCCTTGAGGCGCCCGCGGTATCAGGCTTCCTATTGGACATATAATGCTTCAGCGGACGTGGAAACCCGTCTTGGGCAAAGAAATACGCCCGATCAAAGGGCTAGGCTGTGAACTCACTATGGCTAGTGCATTGACGCGAGGGATTTTGCGTCGCTGGCAGGAGCGAGGCCGCCGCAAACCTCGATGGTTTGCAAGGTCTCGCGACGAACCTGAGGCGGAAAAGAACCGCGCCCCTGCGGGGTGAGCCAAAGCGAGCCAATGGCGTCGTCAAACCGCTTGTCCGATGCGACGGCATCGACCTGCGCGCTTTTCCTAGCCCTTGGCTCGCTTTGGCTCATCACTGCACCAGCCATAGTGAGTTCACAACCTAGATCGGGCGCGAAGGACGTGTCAGCGAGCTAGGGAGAGGAGGCTATCAGGCCCCGCCTTGATCGTGGTCGCGGTTTCCGCGCCAGTCTGGACGGAGATCGTCCGAGTTGAGGGTGCCGCGCGCATTGGCCGGGATCGGCGCCGTCGAACCCATCGTGGCGTTTTCGAGCGATGAGCGCAGCGCGACGTCGTAGGCCAGTTTGCCGGCAAACTCTGCCTTGCGCAGGAAGGCATCCCAGAACTCGCCCGCCATCTCGCAATGCGGCCCGTTGCGGTCGCAGTAGGTCATGGTCCAGTGCGCCGCCGTGGCGGCGCGCTCGTAAAGAGCCTCCTGTTGCGCCTTGTCGGACGGCATCACCGCCACGCCAAGCGAAAGAACGACTGCAATCCTGAACAACGACATGGCTCACGCAACTCCGGTCGCGAAAGAGGGCCTGAAACCCCCTGATGCTTCGGACGCTACCGGATAAGGTTTGAGGAACCGCGGCCAGAAACGGCAAAATTTAAGATGTCATTTAAGAAACTTAATCGAAAATTTGAGGCGAATTTTACCGACCCCGCGCCGCTGGCTTGCAGGCGCGCCGGCCGCTGCACGAGGGCCGCGCCAGCAGGTTAACGCGATCTTAACAAGCGCCCCGCAATACTTTCTGCTTCCGGGAGAGAGGAAGCGGGTCCGACCTGACGATGACGCCGTTTAGTGTGAGGTTGACGCTCCTCACCTTCGTGTTGCTCACGGGGGCGATGGCAGTGAACATCTTCGTTTTCCAGCCGCCGGGTCGCCAGATCGCTGCGCTCGACAGCGCGCGTCGAGGCCCCGCTTCGGTGGGAGAAGGGTGGACGAGCCAGCCGCAGCAGCAGGCCTCCATTCCGGGGCCGGGTGAACGATCTGCCGTCGTGCCGCCGTTGGAGACAGGGGCCGTCAAGCCGATCCCGGAGACTGCCGATCGATCGGACCTCACGAAAGCGATCCAGCGTGAGTTGAAAGCCAAGGGGTACGAGGCGGGTGCGGTGGATGGTGTCACCGGTCTCGTGACACGCGGCGCCATCATGGCCTACGAGAGCGACGCGGGCCTGCCGCTGACGGCGGAGCCGCGCCAGGCGTTGCTACAGCACATCATTTTGGGGTCCGCCCAGATCCAGCCGGCTGCCGAGGGGGCTCGCACGCCCCCGGGTGCGGAAGCCGAAGCGGTGATCCGCGCGGTCCAGCGCGCCTTCCGGCAGCTCGGCTATATTTCGACGCTCCCCGATGGACGCTTGAACGACGCGACCAGACGTGCGATCCGGAAATTCGAACGAGACCGAAAGCTCAGCGAGACGGGCCGCATATCCGGCGAGCTGCTCGCAAAACTGGCGACCCTTGCGGGCGACTCTCTGCGCACCAGCACGCAGTAAGGCGTTTCGAGGGGTGTGCACACGCTCCCCGAAACATCTAGATCGAAGCGATGCGCCTCAAATCCGAAATCTGGGTGAAGGCTTACGTCCGCCGTTCGGCGAGCGGCGGCCACCAAGCTTACATCGTGCGCCACGGCGACGACGATGCCGGCGCCATTTACATCCGCATCAATCGCCTTGACGGCACCTCGCTGTTGTTTGGTCCGGCGCCGGCGAGCCTTTCGGGCTTGGAAACCGATCGGCGTTGGGTCGGCCACTTCAAGGGCGAGACGCGGCCGGATGCCGAGGTCGATCTCTATCTCGAGCGCGAAGCGCGCACCGACCCTGATCTCTGGATCGTCGAAGTGGAAGCGCGCGACGGCGCGCATGGACTCGAAGGCTGGTTGTCCGACTCGTGAGGCCGCGAAGCCACGCTCCGCCGCTAGTCGACCGCGTGAGAATCTGAATTAACCTTCCGTTAACCAAAGCAGCAGCGAATTCGTGGGTGTTGGAGCAAAGGAATGCGTGGCGTCCAGCGCGCACCGATGACTGGAAAAAGCCACGAACCGAAGCCACAGGCGGGGAAGCAAAGACGGCGAAGCGAAGCGTGAGGGGAGCACACGCGATGGCCAGTATTCTTGAATTCCGCAAGTCTGCGTTTCGTTTTCGACCTTTGAATGAGCAAGCGGCTGCGAACAGCACCGCCGATATCGTTCTTTTTCCTGGTGTGCGCTACGAGCGCTGGAGCGAAGAGCCCGCGCCGCAAGAGTCACAGCGCAGCCGCCGGACACGTCGGCGCGATCAGCTCGAGTTGGATGACTAGGATGCGCGTGAGCGCCGGTATTGGCAGCGCGCCCGTTTGAGGTCGGCCATCGCGCGGGCGCGATAAGCTTCGCCTCTGTCTGGCGCCCGAATGACGGCGATCCCTTCGTTTGCTGTGATCGACAGCGTCGAGTCGCGAATGGCCGCGACATTGGTATTGATCTGGCCGCCGGTCCGCCAGGCATCCTCACCTGGGACGAGCAGAAGCGACACCTCGGGCCGCCGTCCGGGGCCGGCGACGGAGTTGAAGAAGTTGTCGCCTGACGGCGAGAAGAGAGAGAGAGCCCAGCCTGGCTCCGGAAGCACCGCCGACAAATCCACGACGCCGTTTGTCGTATCGAAGCGGCAGATCGCGTAACGCGCATCCGGCGCCAGGAACGGCAAAGGCTGCGCGTCAGGCGTCACCGGCGCGAGAATTTGCATGGAGTTTTGGGGAAGATCGCCGGCGAGACGCCCATAGCCGGACGTCGGCGTAAGCAGCGGCGTCGCCAGCGTCGCGAGGATATGCAGGATTGCGCTGGCGAACAGCGCGGCAGCCACCAGCGGAACATTGATCGATGTGATGCGCGCCCAGAGCGTCTTGATCATGCGGCTAGCACCCCTGGCGCGTGATAGTCGGGATCAGCTTCTCGACGTCGTCGTCCTGCGCGATCGAGCGCGTGTCCAGATCGACGACCGTGAACGCGATCGCAAGCCGTCCCGCGCCGCCGATCGGCAGCCAGTTCCCCGGGAAGGCATCGCGCGACAGCGTCGCGACGAACGTCCCGTTCGGATTGAGCGCCATCGTGTCGCTCGTGAAGCCATAGCGTCCGAGCGTGTTGGGAATGAGCCGGCCGTCCGCATCGAATATCGTGAGGCTCCACCAGAAACCGGGGATCTCGTTGCCCCCGATGACGTAGTCGCACGAGGAGTGGAGCGCGCGCCCCTCGCTGTCGACCCGCGCGATGTAGGTCTGCGACACCTCGGTGCTGAGCGACAGGGTTCCAAGACGCGCCTCGTGTGCGCGCGTGTAGGGATCGGCATCGGTCCGCCCGGCTGCCGTCCATAACACCCATGGCCCGACCGTCGTCGTCGTGAGGCGCGATCCGCGCTCCACCATGTACCAGGAGGATCCGAGCCCGAGGATCAGCACGATGCCGATGAAGAGCGCCCAGTCGGTCATGATTGCCACGAGCAGCGCCAGGCGCTTCTTGAGCCTGTGCAGCGTGAAGCTCATGAAGTTCAGGGAGGTCAGGGAGCGAAGCGCGCTGAGGGCTGTCATGGACCTAAACTATGGCGATCAAGGTGTGGTGCGAGGAGCAGGAGTGTCGTTGGAGCGGGCGGCGAGGGACGAAGGGCTCACGGCTGAGTTTTGAGCGGAGCGGCTGAAACCTTGAAAGCTATCTGGCCGTGCGTCAGCGCGATTGCCGCGCGGTTCGGGGCGGGCGGGATCGGCGGGCTGGCCGTTGATCGGGGTGGGGCTTGCGGGCGGAGCGCCGGGTGGCGGCTCGGCAACGCCGGCCGCTTTGCGCAGAGCCGTCGTGATGCGCTTCAAGGCGTCGCGCGCGGAAGTCGACATCGTCGGCGAAATCGCTTTGGCGACACCGAGCTCTGCGGCCGCAGCCGCCGGATTGGTACGCTTGAGTTCGGCGATACGCTGCATCTCCGCCACCTGCACCGGATGCGGCGGCAGGCCCGGCAGCGTCGGGATGTTCATGTCGCGATGCGCGACCGACATGAAGGAGTGCCAGAGAGGTGCCGCGAGCTGGCCGCCGGTGTTGCCGCTGGCCATCGGCCGGTTGTCGTCGTTGCCGAGCCAGACGCCCGCGACGTACTTGCCGGTCGCGCCGACGAACCAGACATCCTTGGGGCCGGTACTCGTTCCCGTCTTGCCGATGACGTTTGTGAAATCGAGCGCGGCCTTCTGCGCGGTGCCGTCCGTGACCACCTTCTGCATCATCTGGTTCATGCCGGCAGCGACTTCCTCGGAAATGACCTGAGCGGGTTCCGGCTCGTCGCGCTCGCGGCTGTAGACGAGTTCGCCGCGCGAATTGACGATATCTAGGATGCCGTAGGGCCGTGAGCTCTTGCCGCCGTTGGCGAACGTCGCCATGCCGCCGACGTGCTCGAGCGGCGTGATGCCGTAGTCGCCGAGTGCCATCGAGCAGGATTTGCGGATGCCGGTGATGCCAAGGCGCTGCGTGAGTTCGATCACCTTCTCGCGTCCGACCGCGAGCGAAAGCTGCACAGCGACGGTGTTGAGCGATTTCGCAAGCGCCATCCACATCGGCATGCGCCCGCCGCTGCCATGGCTTCCGCCGTAGTTCTGCGGATGCCAGCGGCCGCACGTGGGTGAGGAGTCGCGCACCAGCTGGTTGGGCTTGTAGCCGTTTTCCAGCGCCGCCGCGTAGACGTAGATCTTGAACGAGGATCCGGGCTGGCGGCGCGCGTGCGTGGCGCGGTTGAACTGGCTTTCGCCGTAGTCGGGGCCGCCGACCATCGCTCGTACCGCGCCGTCGGTTTCCATGGCGACAAGCGCGCCGGAGTTCATACGCAGTCCGCGCCCGCGCTGCTTGAGGAAAGTGATGAGCGCTTCATCGGCCTGCTTCTGCATGGTGAGGTCTACGGTCGTGCGCGCGGTGAGCACGTATTGGTTCTTGCCCTCGGCAAGCCGCTGCACTTCCTCGAAGGCCCAATCCAGGAACCAGTCAGGGCTGGTCGTGGCGCGCGTTTCGACGATCTGCGCCGGGTGGAGACGCGCTTCGTGCACCTGCGCCGGCGTGTAGAACCCCGCCTCGACGAGGTTCTGCAGCACTTCATTCGTGCGGGCGCGCGAGGCCGGCAGATTGATATGCGGCGCGTAGCTCGTGGGCGCTTTGTAGAGACCGGCCATCAAAGCCGCTTCTGCGAGATTGACCTCGCGAACCGACTTGCCGAAGTAGAATTGAGACGCGGCCTCGACGCCGAACGCGCCGCCGCCGAGATAGGCGCGGTCAAGATAGAGTTTCAGGATCTCGCGCTTCGTGAAGCGCGTTTCCAGCAGGAAGGCGAGGAACGCCTCCTTGATCTTGCGGTCGATCGACCGCTCCGACGACAGGAACAGGTTCTTCGCGAGCTGCTGCGTGAGCGAGGAGCCGCCCTGCACGACGTTGTTCGCGCGCAGGTTCTCCATGAGCGCGCGCGCGGTGCCGAGAATGTCGACGCCGAAGTGCTCGAAGAAGCGGCGATCTTCGGTCGCGAGCGTCGCCTTGATGACGGCATCCGGAATTTCTTCGAGCGGCACCGCGTCGTTGTGCAGGATGCCGCGCTGGCCGAGTTCGTTGCCGCCGGCATCGAGGAACTTCACGCTGTATTTGCCGGTGAGGAAGCGGCCTTCATCGAATTCGAGAAACGCGGGCAGCGCGAGTGCATAGAGAACGAAGAAGCCGCCGGCCGCGAGCGTGAAGCACTCGGAGCCCGCTTCGCTCAGGAGGCGCCGCCAGCCGGTGAGCTTGAAGCGCGCGAAAAAGCTCGAGCCGGCGTCCCACAGATCCTTGCAGCGCGACCAGAACTCGGAAAGCGAGGAATCGAGGCGCGAGTCGAGCGCCATCCAATCGACGCCCTCGCGACGTCCGCGTTTGAAGAACCAGTCGCTCAACGTGCTCGCTCCGCGTGAAGACGCCACGATAGGAGGGCGCCTCGGCTCGATGTGAGAACGGCCGAAACAGCCGAAAACGCGGCGTGGAGTGCTGTCCCCAGTCTCCAGCCGTCGCAGACTCAAATCACCACCGCATTATGGTTATTTATGCGCGCGCCGGAAGCGCTTGGCCGCACTTGTCGGCAGTTGAGAAGGGCGCAGGCCTGTCGGAGCGGAGAAAGTTATCCCCGGCGAAGGGTGCGGATATACATTCGAGTGTTTTGCAAGATAAGTATTCATGCGAGTGTTCGTGGAATAATTGTAAAAAATATCAAATAACTGTTTGACACCGCAACGGTGGATGTGTAGTATTTCTGTATGGCTCGAAGAGTGTCGATTGGCTCTCGGGCCGTTTTCGTTTCACCAGACACGGAAACGCCCCCGGTTTTGCCGCGAATGCTCGTTGCGCGTGCCGAAGCGGCCCCGCAGATCTGCCTGAAGCATAGATCTTCCGAAATCTTAGAAACCGAACGGCGTGGCGGCGACATGCAGGTCGACGACGAGACGTGGGCGGCCGTCCGAGCGGCTTACGCCGACGCCGCGGTGCCGCTCAAGGAAATCGCCGTTCGGTTCGGTCTGACACCGCTTGCGATCGGAGCGAGAGCAAAACGCGAGGGGTGGGCAGGTCGCGAGCAGCGGCAGCGCTCGCAGCAGGGTCGCAAGTCAAAGGTGAAGAAATCAGGATCCAAGCGGCAAGACCCTAAGCCGGTATCGGATCGGGATCGGTCCCGGCAGGAGCCCGCCGGCGTTGAAGCCACGACCACGCAACGTCGTCGGGATCGCCTGCCGACGCGCGACGCGAGGAAGTCCATCGTCGGCCGGCTCTATCGCGCCATCAGTCTGAAGCTCGAGCACATGGAGAAGAGAATGGCGAGCGGAGATCCCCGTTCGGCCCAGGACGAGGAGCGCGAAAGCCGTGCCCTCGCCACCCTGATCAACAATTTCGAGAAGGTCACGGAGGCCGTCGCTGAGCTTGACCAGGATGGAGGCGCCTCCTATGCCGCGAGCGCCGCTGGAGCCGATGCGGAGCGCATGCGCCGCGAGATTGCGGAACGCCTTGAACGCCTCGGCGGCAGCGGGGCGCTTGAGCGAGGCTCTCGCAAGTCTGGATGACGAAACGCTGCGCTTCGTTCTGTCCGATTGGCAGCTCTGGGCACGCGACGATCAGCTTCCGCCGCAAACAACGGCGAACGGCGACGCCTGGCGCGTCTGGCTGATCCTCGGCGGGCGCGGCGCGGGCAAGACGCGCAGCGGTGCGGAATGGATACGCGCCAAAGCGCTCGGCATTGCGCCCCTCGGCGATGTGCCGGCCCGCCGCATCGCACTCGTCGGCGAAACGCTGGCCGACGTGCGCCGCGTGATGATCGATGGCGTGTCGGGCCTGCTCGCCATCCACGACGAGGGCGAGCGACCCGTGCTCGAAGTTTCGAAGCAGCAGTTGGTGTGGCCGAACGGGGCGATCGCGCAGATGTTCTCGGCCGAGGATCCCGACAGCCTGCGCGGGCCGCAGTTCGATTGCGCCTGGTGTGACGCGTTCTGCGGGGCCTGCCTCGAACGCGCCGGCCTTCGCGCCACGCGGTCGCTGATGGCGCGCTCCTATCTCAAATGGGGCGAGGCGATAGCAGAGCCGCGCATTGGCGCCATCGCGGTTTTCTCGCGCGGCACCAATCCCGCTGAAGGGCATGTCGGATTCTGGCTTGGCGAAACGGAAGACTCCATTGTGCTGCTGGGCGGCAACCAGGGCAATGCCGTTTCGGTGGCTCGCTATGCGAAAGCCCGCCTACTCGGCCTGCGCTGGCCGAGTTCCAACACGCAGCCCGCATCGCCTTCGCCAACAGCGATCTTTGACAGAGCGCTCGAACACGTCCTCGAAATGGAGGGAGGGTTCAGCAACGATGCTCTCGATCCTGGGGGGCCTACCAATCAGGGCATCACCCTCGGCGTGTTTGCGGCGTGGCGGAAGGTAACGCTCACGGCAGCAAACCGGCAAAGCCTGATCCGCGATCTCAAAGCCATCGATCCCGTGACAGTGCGGGAGATTTACCGGCGGCGCTACTGGGACACGGCCCACTGCGCCGAGCTGCCGCCCGCTCTTGCGGTGATGCATTTCGATGCCGCGGTGAACCATGGCGTCGGCACGGCGATCCGCTTTCTGCAGGAAACGGTTGGTGCCGCGATCGACGGCGAGATCGGCCCCGAAACCAGAGCGGCCGTCGCGGCGGCGTCACGTCTGAACGCGCTCGCCACCTACGCCGCGCTCCGCGAACGGCGCTACCGCGCGCTTCCGCACTTCTGGCGCTTCGGGCGGGGCTGGCTCCGCCGCGTCGATGCAACTCTGACACTTGCACGCACCCTCGAAACCGAAACCAAGCAGTCCTCGTCCCCAACCGAAGGAGAAACCGACATGACTTCGACGACAACCGCGACCACCGGAAAATGGTGGGGCCATTCGATCACCATCTGGGGTACCCTAGTGACCATCCTTTCGACCGTTGTCCCCGCGCTCGCCCCGGTGACTGGGGTCGAAGTCTCGGGCGAGCTTGTCCAGGACGCGGGCAATCAGGTGGTCGACACGATCCAGACCGTGGGCACCTTGATCGGCACGCTGATGACCATTTTCGGACGGATGCGCGCGACCACGCCGATCAAGCTCACCCTACTCAAGGCGAAAGGTTAAGATCGGAGGCGGGAGGTTCTGGCGCACGGAACCTGCCGCCCGCCTTTTTTCGACGGAGATCGCGCGCTAGGCTCGGATGCCGAGGCCGATTATAGTCGGCCGGCAAATCCGACCTTAACCAACCCCGAGAGCGAACACGTGCGCATACTCGTCGTAGAGGACGACAAGGATCTCAACCGTCAGCTCAATACGGCGCTGACCGGAGCCGGCTACGCGGTCGACGTGGCGTTCGATGGCGAGGAAGGCTACTTCCTCGGCGACACCGAACCCTACGATGTCGTGATCCTCGACCTCGGCCTGCCGAAGATGGACGGCATCTCGATCCTCGAGCAGTGGCGCCGCGCCAACCGCAACATGCCGGTGATCATCCTCACCGCGCGGGATCGCTGGAGCGACAAGGTCTCGGGCATGGATGCCGGGGCCGACGATTACCTCGCCAAGCCCTTCCACATGGAGGAGTTGCTGGCGCGCGTTCGTGCCCAGGTGCGCCGCGCCTCCGGTCACGCCAAAAGCGAGATCGAGTGTGGCCCCGTCCGCCTCGACACCAAGACCGCGCGTGTCACCTGTGATGGCCAGCAGGTGAAGCTGACCTCCCACGAATACCGTCTGCTCGCCTATCTGATGCATCACAGCGGGCGCGTGGTGTCGCGGACCGAGCTGGTCGAGCACCTTTACGAGCAGGACTTCGACCGGGACAGCAACACCATCGAGGTGTTCATCGGCCGCCTGCGTAAAAAGATTCCGGGCGATGTGATCGAGACCGTGCGTGGCCTCGGCTACCGCATGAGCCGCGGTCCCGATGAAGCTTAAGTCGCTCGCATTCCGGCTTTTCGCTACGTCTGCGGCGTGGACGCTGCTGGTTCTGCCGATCGCCGGCGTGATCATCTATCGGCTCTATCGCGACGATGTGCAGGCCTCGTTCGATGCCCGCCTCGAAAAGCTCGTCAACTCCATCGCTATCGACAGCATGGGAGGCGGCGGCGGTACGACACCGATCGCGCCCAACAACCGCTACGAGCCGCTGTTCGAGGATTATCACTCGGGCTGGTACTGGCAGATCAAGCGCGTGGACGACGACCAGGCCGCCCCGCGCCTCGGTTCGGCTTCGCTTGGCCATGCGGTGCTCGAACTCCCGATCAAACGCGACATCAAGCCGGATGCGAACGGCGCCCGCTGGATGGGATCTCTCGGTCCGGCCGGCGAGCCGATCCGCATGGTCGAGGTGATCGACAGCGTCGAGCGCGGCGATAGCGCGCCGAAATACTCGATCATCGTCGCTGGCCCCGTCGATTGGCTCGAGAGCCGCGTCGCGAATTTCCTCACCCGCCTTGCCATCGCGCTGTTCCTGACCGGTGTCGGCCTCGTGACGGTGACGCTGTTCCAGGTGCGCTTCGGCCTGCTGCCGTTACGACGGATCGAGCAGGGCTTGGCGGATGTCCGTTCCGGAACCGCCGAAAAGCTCGAAGGCGAGCTTCCGGCCGAGATCGAGCCCCTCCAGGAAGAGCTTAACGCGCTGATCGCCTCCAACCAGGACATCATCGATCGGGCCCGAACCCAGGTTGGTAATCTGGCCCATGCGCTCAAAACACCACTCGCCGTGATCACCAACGAGGCGCGCGAGGACAAAGGCGCCCTCGGCAGCAAGATAGCCGAGCAGGCCGAAATCATGCGCGACCAGGTCAATCACTATTTGGATCGCGCGCGGGTGGCGGCGCGGGTGGGCGTGATCGGGCGGGCAACGCCGGTGCTCGATGTGCTGGAGCCGCTGTCGCGCGCGCTCGAACGGATCCACCGTGACCGCGCCATCGTGATTAACGTCCAATACCCGCCGGAAATCCGCTTCGCGGGCGAGCGTCAGGACCTCGAGGAGATCCTCGGCAACCTCTGCGACAACGCCTGCAAGTGGGCAAAGAGCACAGTAACTGTGACGGCGCAGGCGGCAGCCGGCCGAAAGGGGCGTCTCTCGATCGCGATCGAGGACGACGGGCCGGGTCTGACCCCGGAGCAGCGGTCCAGCATCGGCAAACGCGGCGTGCGGCTTGACGAAACCAAGCCCGGCTCGGGTCTCGGCCTCTCCATCGTGACCGATTTGGTCCAGTCCTACCGCGGCAGCCTGTCGCTCGGCCAGTCCGCCCGCGGCGGCCTGCGCGTCGACCTCGATCTTCCCTCGGCCTGAGGCAAGCCCCAGTTTCCAGTGGCTAACGCCGAATTTTCGCCTGAATCGCGGTAGAAACGGAGCGTTGGATGTGCTTGATGACGAGTCACATTCTGGGCATTTGTTGGGCACACGGGGTGGGTCTGCGTGTCCGCAATCGGGAACTGCTCTCGGGAGATCTCATGTCGGATCAAGAGAGATCCGCTCCCGGGTAAAATGGGGATCTTCATGCGCACCACTTGCGCTTCTGCGCTTCTGATGATGTCGATCGGGCTTGCTGGCTGTGGTCCCGAGGGCCCGAGCAAGGCTGATACCGGAATGGTCGTCGGCGCCGTAGCGGGTGGTATCCTCGGCAATCAGGTCGGCAAAGGCAGCGGCAACATCGCGGCGACGGCGCTTGGCGCGGTTGTCGGCGGCATCGTTGGCAGCGAAATCGGCCGTTCGCTCGATGCACAGGATCGCCGATTCGCTCAGGAAGCCGAGTTCGAGGCGCTGGAGCGCGGCCAGTCCGGCGTTTCGCGTCAGTGGCGTAACCCCGACAACGGCCGTTATGGCGAAGTCGTGCCGAGCCGGCCCTATAAGCGGGGCCAGGTCGATTGCCGCGATTACACTCACAAGATCTTTATCGATGGCCGCCCGCAATCGATGCGTGGCACGGCCTGCCGTAATCCGGACGGCACCTGGAGCAACGTGGGCTAAAGTCCACGTTCAATTCCTTCCCTTTCTTCCTCTGACGTGGCCACGCCGCGGCTGCCTAGGTGCCATTCCTTCCGCACTGCAGCAGAGGCCCTTTAAATTAGGGCGTTTCGCCACGCTGCCGCGGGGCTGTGCACGCCCTGCGACGTCGAAATTTCCCCATGACGTTGACTTACCCTTGTCAGCCTGACTCCCCACCCCTATTGAACCGGGGAGATGGACTAGAAGCCTTCTAAGGTTTTCTATGCTGCTTTGGGTTTGCTTTGCGATATTGACCGCTGCGGTGGTCGCTCTGCTGTTGCGGCCGCTCCGGCGCGCCGACACGATGCCGGTCGAGCCGGCGGCGGCCGACTTGGCCGTCTACCGCGACCAGCTGCGTGAACTCGATGCCGAGCGCGAACGCGGGCTCGTGATCGAAAGCGAGCTCGAGAGCGCACGCGCCGAAGTCGCGCGGCGTCTGTTGAAGCGCGCAGGCGACGACAAGGTCGTCGCTTCTTCCCGAGACGACACCACCAGCCACCCACGTGCGCAGCGGATCTATTTGGCCGTCGTCGCTCTGTTGCCGGTCGTGGCCATCGGACTTTACCTTGTGAGCGGCTCTCCGCATCTGGCCGGACACCCCTATGCCGAGCGGCAAGCCGCCGAGGAAGGCGCCTCCTCGGTTGTCGCGCTGATCGCCAAGGTGGAAGAGCGCCTGAGAGAGCATCCGGAGGACGGCAGGGGCTGGGATGTCGTCGCGCCGATCTACTTGCGGCTTGGCCGTTTCGCGGATGCGGCGCACGCGTTCGCGGAAGCCAACCGGCTGGAAGGCGAGACGGTGAAACGTCTGCTCGGCTTTGCTGAAGCAACCTTGATGGCCGAGAATGGAATTGTCAGTGAAGCCGTGCGCCGTACGGCGCTGCGGGTTCTTGAACTCGAGCCGCAACGCATCGAGGTCGGCGTCTGGCTTGCGCTTGCCAAGGAACAGGACGGTGATCTCGCCGCGGCCGCTGCCGGATACCGAGAGCTTTTGGCGAAGGCGCCGGAGAAAGCGCAGTGGCGCTCGGCTGTCGCCGAGCGGCTCGATCTTGTGACGAAAAAGCTCAACGGCGAAAATCCTGGAACGGCACCGAAGCCGGCCGCACCCGAAGCCGCAGCCGGGAACGGCGGGCCGGATGCCGCCGCAAGAGATGCGGCCCCGGACGTAGCGGCCATGTCTCCGGCTGACCGGGACGCCTTTATCCAAAGCATGGTGGAGCGCCTGGCCGCCCGCCTCAAGGACAACGGCAAGGACGCCGAAGGATGGATCAGGCTCGCCCGCGCCTATAAGGTTCTGGGACGCGATCAGGATGCCGCGAATGCGCTGGCGAGCGCCCGAGAGAACCTGGCAGACGACAAGGCGGCTCTCGATCAAATCGCCAAGGCCGAACAGAGCCTCGATCAGATAGGCAAGGAACAAAGCCCGCAATGACCCGCAAGCAAAGGCGTGGACTGTTGATTGGCCTCGGTGTCGGCGTGCTGTCGATCGCCGCCGTTTTGATGATGTTCGCGTTTCGCCAGTCGATCGTGTTCTTCCATACGCCGAGCGATGTGGCCGAGCACAAGATTGCGCAGGGCGTCCGGTTTCGCCTCGGGGGCCTCGTGAAGGAGGGCACCGTCGCACGCGGCGAGGGCACGCGCGTATCGTTCTCCGTCACCGATACGATCGGGACAGTGCCGGTGAGCTACGAAGGAATTCTGCCGGATCTCTTCCGCGAGGGGCAGGGTGTCGTGGCCGAAGGCATCCTCGGACCCGATGGGAACTTCGTGGCCGACACCGTGCTCGCCAAGCACGACGAGACCTACATGCCGCCCGAGGTTGCGAAAGCGCTCAAGGAGAAGGGCGTCGAGCTTGGCAAGAGCGCGGAGCATCCCGGCGAGACGCAGACGCAATAGAACCAGAGCCGCGCCGGAGAAATGCGCGAAGCGAGGATGACGTGATCATCGAATTCGGACATTTCGCTTTGATCCTGGCGCTGCTGGTGGCGGCGGCACAGACCATCATTCCCGCGTGGGGCGCCGCGAAGCGAGACCCGCGTCTCATGGCGTTCGGAGAGCCGGCCGCGGTGAGCCAGGTCGTCCTGATCCTGATCGCGTTCCTGGCGCTGATGTACGCATATGTCGTTTCGGATTTTTCCGTCGCCAACGTGGCCGCGAATTCGCATTCCTCGAAGCCGCTGATCTATCGCATCTCGGGCGTGTGGGGGAACCACGAGGGCTCGATGCTGCTCTGGGTCTTGATCCTCGCGATCTTCGGAGCGGCCGTCGCCCTGTTCGGCAACAACCTGCCGGCGGCGCTGAGGGCCAACGTGCTCTCGGTGCAAAGCTCGATCGCGCTCGCGTTCCTGCTGTTCATCCTGATCACGTCCAATCCGTTCGAGCGCCTCGATCCGGCGCCGCTCGATGGGCGCGGCTTGAACCCGATCCTGCAGGACCCTGCGCTCGCCTTTCATCCGCCGTTTCTCTACATGGGCTACGTCGGCTTCTCGCTCGCGTTCTCGTTCGCTGTCGCCGCGTTGATCGAAGGGCGCACCGACGCCGCCTGGGCGCGCTGGGTGCGGCCCTGGACGCTGCTCGCCTGGATGTGTCTCACCATCGGCATCGCCATGGGTTCGTGGTGGGCCTACTACGAGCTCGGGTGGGGCGGCTGGTGGTTCTGGGATCCGGTCGAGAACGCGTCGTTCATGCCGTGGCTCGCGGGCACGGCGCTCTTGCACTCTGCGCTCGTCATGGAGAAGCGTGAGGCGCTGAAAGTCTGGACCATCCTGCTTGCGATCCTGACCTTCTCGCTGTCGCTGATGGGAACCTTCCTGGTTCGCTCCGGCGTGCTCTCGTCGGTGCACGCGTTCGCCGTCGATCCCGGGCGCGGCGTGTTCGTCTTGAGCATCATGCTGCTGTTCACCGGCGGCGGCCTCGCGCTGTTCGCCTACCGGGCGCGTGATTTGGCGCAGGGCGGCATCTTCTCGCCGATCTCGCGCGAGGGCGCGCTCGTGCTCAACAACGTGCTGCTGACCACGGGTTGCGTGACGGTGCTCGTCGGAACGCTTTATCCGCTCGCGCTGGAATCGTTGACCGGCGCCAAGATCTCGGTTGGCGCCCCGTACTTCAACATGACGTTCGTGCCTCTGATGTTTCCGCTGCTGCTGGCGGTGCCGCTCGGCCCGCTGCTGGCCTGGAAGCGCGCCGATCTCGCGGCGGCCATGCAGCGTCTGATCGCGGCCGGTGTGCTGGCTCTGCTGGTGATGGTAATCGCGTTCGCCGTGACCGAGCGCGGACCCTGGCTCGCGCCGTTCGGCTTCGCCATCGGCGTGTGGGTGATGGCGGGCGCGCTGTCGGAGACGGCGTTCCGTATCAAGCTCGGCCAGGCCCCACTTTCGGAGTCGTGGCGCCGATTGACCAATCTGCCCCGCGCTTCGGTGGGAACCACGCTCGCGCATTTCGGCGTTGGTCTCATGGTGTGCGGCATCGTCGGCACCAGCGCCTACAAGAGCGAAGAAATTCTTCTGATGCGCCCCGGCGAAACCAAGGCGATCGCCGGCTACGAGCTGGTCTTCCGCGGCGCGGCCCCGTCGAAAGGCCCGAACTACACCGAGATCGTGGGCGTGTTCGACGTTACGCGGAACGGAAATCCGGTGACGCGTCTGGAGCCAGCCAAGCGCATCTACGATGCCCCGCCTCAGCCGACATCCGAAGCCGGCATCTACGCCTCCTGGGGCGGCGATCTCTATGCCGTGCTCGGCGACCAGCAGGGGGATGGCGGTTTTGCAGTGCGCCTCTATTTCCACCCGCTCGTGCGCTTCATCTGGATCGGCGCCCTGATCATGTTTTTTGGCGGCGCCATCTCGCTGTCCGACCGGCGACTCCGGGTCGGCGCGCCGCAGAAGCGATCCACCCGCGCGCCTATCGGCGTCCCGGCTGAGTGAGGATCCGATGAGAGCGGCTCTGTCACGCATCGTCATGATCTTTGTTGGATGCGTCTTGCTGGCGTCAGGAGCCGCGCAAGCGGTGACGCCGCAGGAGATTTTGCCCGATAAGGCGCTCGAAGCGCGCGCACGGGACATCTCCGCCGGCCTGCGCTGTCTCGTTTGCCAGAACCAGTCGATCGATGATTCCGACGCGCCGCTCGCGCACGATCTGCGCGTGCTGGTACGCGAGCGCCTGACGGCCGGCGACAGCGACACGCAGGTCCGCGAGTTCGTCGTCGCACGCTACGGCGATTTCGTGCTGCTGAAACCGCCGTTCTCGGCCGCGACGCTACTGTTGTGGCTGATGCCGCTGCTTGCGCTCGCGGGCGCGGCGCTAATCCTGTGGAATTCCTTCGGGCAGCCGACCCGCACGTCATCGGCAGCGCCCTCGTCCGGAAGTTTGTCCGCGGATGAGCAAGCTGCTCTCGATGCGCTGCTCCGCAAGGACGAGCCGGGAAAATCGTAGAAGCCGCTTCTAGCGCGACGGTAATTGGCCTTTCCCGCCGGAAACATCGTGCGAGCCGACGCTGCCTGTCTCGACGCCTGCCGCTGGCGGGGTGCCGGGCCCACGGCCGCGGCGTTCCGCATCGAGCGCCGCGAGGCGTTTGAGCAGCGCAACCGTCGCGAGCCCCGTTTCGCCGCGCCCTTCCGCCCGCTCGAACGAGCGGATGGCCGCATTGAGCCGCGACCCGTAAACCCCGTCGCGCGTGCCGCTGTCATAGCCTTGGGCGCCGAGCAGCCGCTGCAGTTCCTTGATGCCGGTTCGCGTGGCGACGATCTCCGCCCGCGAAAGCACCTCAAGCCCGCTGCGGAAGGCCGATGCGCCGACTGCCGTGTTGGCGACCATTTCCGATTTGTAGCGGTGCACGACCTCGCCGCGCTGCGTCAGCACCTTGGCCTGCAGATAGGTGCCGACGTTGATGCCGATCACCTCCGGGCCGTTCGCGCCGTCGATCAGCAGCGGAGAACCGGACGACGCCCCACCCGTATCGCAGGTGTGCAGGATGACATGGCGCGCATCGACAAAGTCCTTGGAGATCGCACCCCAGTCAGCGCCTCCGAACGAGCGCCGGATCGGGCAGGGCGCGCCATAGGCCAGCTCCCAGTTTCCGAAATCGCGATGGTAGCTGACCTGATAAACGCGCTGGGCGGCCGACAGTTTGATCAACTCGCCTTCGGGCTGCCGGCTGATCGGAAGAACCCGGCCCTTGCAGACCGGCTCGTGCATCCTGAGCAGCGCCCAATCGTAGGCGGCGTCGATCGGCGGATTGACCCGAAGTTTGAGCGAGCCCGCCACCACGTGCTGGGACTCGGCATTGTGCTCGAAACCGGCAATGCGGGAGCTGGCGCCCGGTCCCGTCAGCGGCTGCAGGCGAAAGCTGAAGCCCTGAAGCTTCGGCGGGCGTTCCCCCGCCGTGCGAAACAGGCAGTGCCCGGCGGTTGCGATGATGTCGTCGCCGACGCAGAAGGCCGTACAGACCGAATGGCTGCGCCCTTCGTAGAGAAGTCCGATAGAGGAACGCAGGTGTGAGCGGTCGGCGGGGAGTGTGACGCGATCGTCGGTTCCGAAAACCGCGGCGGTGGCGGGCAACGCAGAGAGCGCCGAAGCGAGGGCAACGACAAGCGCGAGGCCGGGCAAGCGGCGGGAGCGGCCGGGGTGATGACGGTTCATGAGCAAGGATTTTTGCCTCATTACCAACTCTTAACGTACCCGAAAGGCGGCCGTAAGGCCGGAGCGACTACCTCTGCCAGGGACGCTATTTAAAGCGCTTTCCAAGCGGAGGACTTGAATGGTTATTTCCGGTGACATGATGTCCGGAGCTAAGACTGGGTCGAAGAAGAACGGCGCCGGACGCCGGATGACCCATGCAACCGTGGGTGCGCTGGCATCCATGGGAATCCTCATGGGCAGCGTCGCAACGACACCGGCCCTGGCGCAGCTCGCCCCCGATGCTCCGAGCGTCGAAACCCCGTTCGGCCGTGCGCCGCTCTCCTTCGCCGACATCATCGAGAAGGTGAAGCCGTCGGTGGTCTCGATCTCGGTCGTGGCCGGCGGCAAGAGCGCCAAGGGCAGCAAGGGTCTGCCCGAGGGCATGCCTGACATCCCCGAGGACAGCCCCTTCTACGAGTTCTTCAAGAACTTGCCGAAGGAGTTCCGCAACATGCCTCAGCAGCAGCGCCCCACGCAGGCGCAGGGCTCGGGCTTCGTGATTTCGGGTGACGGCTATGTCGTGACCAACAACCACGTCGTCGACGGCGCGACCAAGATCCAGGTCAGCTTCGACGACCAGGAGAAGCTCGACGCCGAGCTGGTCGGTACCGACCCGCGCACCGACATCGCGCTTCTGAAGATCAAGTCGTCGAAGACGTTCCCGTTCGTCAAGTTCACCGACAAGCCCGGGCGCGTCGGCGACTGGGCGCTGGCTGTCGGCAATCCGTTCGGTCTCGGCGGCACGGTGACGGCAGGCATCATCTCGGCCCTCGGCCGCGACATCGGCTCCGGCCCCTACGACTTCATCCAGATCGACGCCGCGGTGAACAAGGGCAACTCCGGTGGCCCGACCTTCAACCTCAGCGGCGAAGTCATCGGCGTGAACACGGCGATCTTCAGCCCGTCGGGCGGCAACGTCGGCATCGCCTTCGCGGTTCCGGCCCGCACGGCGCTCGACGTCATCGCCCAGCTCAAGAAGAGCGGCACGGTGAGTCGCGGCTGGCTCGGCGTGAAGATCCAGAACGTCGACGAGGATACCGCGTCCGCCATCGGCCTCACCGAGCCGAAGGGCGCGCTCGTCAGCGAAGTGACGCCGAACGGTCCCGCCGCAGGTTCGGGCCTCAAGGTTCAGGACGCGATTCTCGCGGTCAACGCCGACAAGATCTCCGACAGCCGCGACCTTGCCCGCAAGATCGCCGACTATGCTCCGGATACCACGGTCGACGTGAAGGTCTGGCGCGCCAACAAGGAGGAGACCGTCAAGATCCGCCTCGGCAAGTTCCCGGGCTCGGCTGACGAAATCGCCAAGCTCGAGCAGGGCAAGACCCCCGATGACCTCGGCAACACGGCGCTCGATCAGCTCGGCTTGACGCTGGCTCCGGCCAAGAGCGGCAGCGAAGGCGTGGCCGTGATGGAGGTCGATCCCGACTCAGATGCCGCTGAAAAGGGCATCAAGGCCGGCGACGTGATCCTCGAGGTCGGTGGTTCGTCGGTCGCCGGACCGTCCGATGTCGCCGATGGCGTCAAGAAGGCCTCCGAGCTCGGCCGCAAGGCGGTCATGCTCTACATCAAGTCGGCGGACCAGCGTCGCATCGTGCCGATCCAGCTCAAGAAGGGCTGATCCCGCACGGCGAGAATTAAGAGTGGGGCGGCGCGGCTCTTGAGGAGCCGGGCCGCCCCGATGTATCTGAGCTGAGGAAACGGCGGATGCCGCTAGTTGCGGCTTGGTTCGGAGAAGGCGACAGATGCGCGTCCTGGTGATCGAAGACGACCGAGAGACGGCGCATTTTCTTCAGAAGTCGCTGAAGGAAAGCGGCCATTCTGCCGATGTTGCCGGCGACGGCGAGACCGGCCTCTCGATGGCTCAAGGCGGCCCCTACGATATCCTGATCGTCGACCGCATGCTGCCGCGCCTCGATGGCCTCACGGTAGTCAAGACGCTGCGCACCGAAGGCAATCGCACGCCCGTTCTCATTCTCTCGGCGCTGGGAGATGTCGACGACCGCGTGAAGGGCCTTCGCGCCGGCGGCGACGATTATCTCACCAAGCCTTACGCCTACACCGAACTTCTGGCGCGCATCGAGGCGCTGGCCCGCCGCGCGATTCCCGAGGAGCAGGAGACGAAGTACGCGGTCGGCGATCTCGTGCTCGACCGCCTCTCCCACCGCGTGACGCGCGCGGGCGAGCCGATCCAGCTCCAGCCCCGCGAATATCGCCTGCTCGAATACCTGATGAAGAACGCCGGCCAGGTGGTGACGCGCACGATGCTTCTCGAGAACGTGTGGGACTATCACTTCGATCCGCAGACCAACGTCATCGACGTGCACGTCTCGCGTTTGAGATCCAAGATCGACAAGGGCTTTGACAGGCCTCTGCTGCACACGGTGCGCGGAGCGGGATACATGGTCCGTGACGGCGCTGTCTGATCTCATCCTCAAGACGATGGCGACGCAGGCGTTCCGCGTCGCGGCCGCCAGCGCGGCGGCGTTTCTCGTCGTGGCGACATTGATCGTCGGTACGCTGTTCTGGCAGACCAACACACTGCTGACCGATCACGTCGTGGACGAGCTGCGCGGGGAGGCGGCCGAGCTCTCGCAGGAGGCAGCCGGTCTCGATCCGGTCGCGTTCGCCGAGCGAATCCGTCTGCGCAGCCGAACCGCCGGCACGAGCCTCTATTTTCTGGCTGATCCTTCGGGCCGGAGGCTCGCCGGCAACCTCGAAACCGTTCCCTCCGAGATCGCAGGCAGCCACACCGGAGGCGTATTTCGCTATCGGCGCGACGGCGATGCGGCCGGCACCGACCGCTTGGGTGTGGCCATGCCGGTGGCGATCGGCGCCGGGGTGACACTCGTCATAGGCCGCGACATCGACGATCAGCTCGCTCTTGCGGCCCAGATCAAGCGCACGTTTCTGTGGGGCTTCGGCGCGCTCGCGCTTGCGGCCGTCATCGCCGGCCTGTGGGCTGGGCGTTCGGTGCTGCGCCGGATCGATCTGATCAACGCGACCACGCGCTCGATCATGGCGGGCGATCTTTCGCGTCGTGTTCCCGTCACCGGCAGTGCCGACGAGCTGGACGAGCTGTCGCAAAGCCTCAACGGCATGCTCGACCGCATCGAGCAGCTGATGAACGGCCTGCGCGAGGTGTCCGACAACATCGCCCACGACCTCAAGACGCCGCTCAACCGCCTGCGCAACGGCGCCGAAGCGGCGCTGCGAGAATCTCGCGGTGCCGACGGCTATCGCGAAGGCCTCGAATCCACGATCGAGAAGGCCGACGACCTGATCAAGACCTTCAACGCGTTGCTATTGATTGCGCGCCTCGAAGCCGGCGTCGTCGAGGAGAGCGCGGAGGTGTTCGATCTCGGCCGCCTCGTGCGCGACGTCGCCGAGCTTTACGAGCCGGTGGCCGAAGAGGCGGGGCTCGCGCTCGCGATCGAGACAGGCGATGGCATCGAGATCCGCGCGAACCGGCAGCTCGTCGGCCAGGCCGTCGCCAATCTCGCCGACAACGCCATCAAATATTCAGCCCGCGTCGAGCACGGGCCGGTCCCCCCCGTCATCACCGTCAAGGCGATCGCCAGGAATGGCGCGGCCGAGATCTCCGTCGCGGATCGGGGGCCGGGCATCGAGGCCAAGGACCGCGACCGGGCGCTGAGGCGCTTCGTACGTCTCGAGAAAAGCCGCACGCAGCCCGGCACCGGGTTGGGCCTGAGCCTCGTCGCTGCCGTGGCGCGCCTGCACAACGGCGCCGTTGCCCTTGAGGACAACGACCCGGGCCTCAAGGTTGTGCTCACGCTGCCGCGCCGGGCTTGATCGGAAAGCCGGGCCCGCCACGCCGGAGTTCACTGCGCGTTTGCGCCCTCTCGCCAAATGCCGCTAAAACCGGACTCGCACCGGCGCATCGAGACGCTGGAAACGGAAAGACGCGGGAAAAAGATCGGACGAAGTTCCGGCTCGCGGGATGGGGAGCGGCATGGTTGGCGAAATCGCGGCCGAAGGGACGTTGATCGAGCGCATTGGCGCGTGGAAAAGATGTCCGCAGGATCCAACTAACGGCGAAAGCCTGAATTCCGTGCTGCAGGATTGGCGCCGGGATGAGGCGCGTGCCGCCCTCGTTGCGCTCATGGAGCGCGAGCCGGTGCGGGCATTGGTGGCGGGCGTGCTCGCCGGCTCCTCTTATCTCAGAACGGAAATCGTCCGCAATCCGGAGCGCTTCGAGCGCATCCTTCTGGCCAATCCCGAGCACCATTTCGCAGCCCTATCCCAAAGCTTGGCTCAGCGGCTCGTGGAGGTCACCTCGCTCAACGAGGCGATGATCGAGCTGCGCGCCTACAAATCGGAAATCGCACTGCTGACCGCGCTCTGCGATCTCGCGGGCATTTGGAACGTGGTCGAGGTGACGCGCGTCCTGTCCGAAACTGCGGATGCCGCGCTGCAAGGCGCGGTGCGGTTCCTGTTCCGCCAGGCGGTCGCAAAGGGCGATTGGCTCGCGAGCGATGCGGAGCATCCGGATATCACCTCCGGCTACATGGTCCTCGGCGTCGGAAAATACGGCGCCGCCGAACTCAACTATTCGAGTGACATCGACCTCATCGTCTTCTACGACCTGCCGCGCGCGCGCCTGAAGCCCGGCTTGGAAGCACCGACGTTTTTCGTGCGCCTGACGCGCGATCTCGTGCGTCTCATCGACGAGCGCAATGCCGCCGGCTACGTGTTCCGCACCGACTTGCGCTTGCGGCCCGACGCGGGCGCGACGCAGATCGCGCTCTCGACCGATGCCGCGGCCCTATACTATGAGAGCTTCGGCCAGAACTGGGAGCGAGCGGCGCTGATCAAGGCACGCGCCGTCGCCGGCGATATCGAGGCGGGCGAGGAATTCCTGGCGGAGTTGGCGCCCTTCATCTGGCGGCGCAATCTCGATTTCGCGGCCATCGCCGACATCCACGCCATGAAACGACAGATCCATGCGTTCCGCGGCTTCGGCGGCATTGGCGTGGCAGGTCACAACATCAAGCTCGGTCCCGGCGGCATTCGCGAGATCGAATTCTTCGTGCAGACCCAGCAGCTGATCGCCGGCGGCCGCCAGCGCAACCTGCGCACACGCCGCACGCTCGAAGCGCTCCGCATCCTGGTCGACTACGGCTGGATCGAGAAGGAGATCTCCGACGAACTGACCGACGCCTATCTCTATCTGCGCTGGATCGAGCACCGCCTGCAGATGGTCGCCGACGAGCAGACCCAGGAAGTGCCGAGCGATGAAGCCGCCCTCGAACGCTTCGCGCGGTTTGCGGGCTATGCGAGCACGGCGGAATTCTCGGACGAGCTGCTCTCCGTGCTGGCGCGCGTGCAAGGCCACTATGCGCGCCTGTTCGAAGGCATGCCGGAGTTGAGTTCGGAAGGCGAAAACCTCGTATTCGCTGGCGAGACCGACGACCCCGGAACCGTCGCCGCCTTGACCCGCATGGGCTACGCGCGCGCAGCCGACGTATTGGCCGCCATTCGCGGTTGGCACCACGGGCGTTATCCCGCGGTGCGCTCAAGCCGCGCTCGCGAGCTGTTGACGGAGGTGCAACCGGCCCTCGTCAAGGCACTCGCGGCAACCTCCGATCCGGATAGCGCCATCGCCGCGTTCGATCGCTTCCTGGCCGATTTACCCGGCGGCGTTCAGCTCTTTTCGTTGCTCAAGGCCAACCCCGCCCTGATGCGTCTCGTGGCCGACATCATGGGCACCGCGCCGCGCCTCTCGCGTATTCTGTCACGCCGCCGCCGTTTGCTCGATGCCGTCATCGACCCGAGATCGTTCGCGAGTATGCCGGATGCGGCCGAGCTGGACCGCCTGATCGGTGCGGAGCTGGCCGCCGCGAACGACCCCCAGGACGTTCTCGACCGGGCCCGCGTAATCGGCAGCGAGCAGGCATTCCTCATCGGCGTGAAGGTGCTTTCGGGCGCGATCAATGCAAGCGAGGCCGGAAACGCCTACGCGCTGCTGGCCGAGCGATTGATCGACGCGCTCGCGCGCGATGTCGAAAAAGAACTCGAGCGTGCCCATGGGCGCGTGCCCGGTGGCGGGGCCGTCGTCGTGGCCATGGGCAAGCTCGGCGGCCGCGAGATGACGGCGTCGTCCGACCTCGATCTCATCGTCATCTATGATTTCGACGCTACCGCCATCCAGTCCGATGGGCCGAAGCCGCTCGCGCCCAGCCAGTACTACGCCCGCTACACGCAGCGTCTGATCTCGCACCTCTCGGCGCCGACAGCCGAGGGCGCGCTCTACGAGGTCGACATGCGCCTGCGCCCGTCCGGGCAGAAAGGCCCGGTTGCCGCCCAGCTCTCGACGTTCCGGGAATATCAGGACAGCGAGGCCTGGACCTGGGAGCACTTGGCTCTCACGCGCGCGCGCGTGATTTCTGGGCCACCGGAGCTGCGGGCACGCGTCGAAGAGGCAATCCGCCGAACCTTGATGCGTCGCCGCGACCCGGCCGTCATCGCCAAGGACGTCGCGGACATGCGCGGCCGTATCGCCGCCGAGAAGGGAACTGACAACATCTGGGACTTGAAGCAGGTGCGGGGAGGGCTGGTCGATCTCGAGTTTATCGCCCAGCATCTGCAACTTGTGCACGGCGCCGACCACCCCGAGGTTCTCGATCAGAACACGCTTGCTGCCTACCGGAAGCTCGCGGCAGCGCAGCTGATCCCGGACGCCGACGCCGACCGTCTCATTGCCGCCACCCGCCTCATCCACAATCTGACGCAGATCATAAGGCTTTGTCTCGAAGACACTTTCGACCCGGCGACTGCCCCGACCGGCCTCAAAGCCCTGCTGGCGCGGGCAGGTGATGCGCCGGACCTGGCGATCCTGGAGGGGCAATTGCGCGAGACACTGGCCGAGGTTCAGGTACAGTTCGGCAAGCTCATTGCGTAGGGGGCTCTCCAGATATGGGACCCGGTTTTCCCTCAAGAATTACGAAAATCAATGACCTGCGACGGAATCCGCCGGCTCCGTCCGTTTCCGCCCATGAGAGCATCTGCGGAGCGGACCGTGACAGCGCTGCCCAGCGGAAAAACGAGATATGACGGTGCGAGGGTGAAGTCGGGGCCAAACGGACCGATTGGGAGCACACCGGGATCCAACGTGCGGTCGGGGCCATGGCCCGGCGCGCCCGAGGATCAGGTTCTGCTGACGCGTGTTCGCCAGCAGGACGCGGAAGCATTCCGCATTCTCGTCGACCGCCATCTGAGTACGATTGTCGTGCTCGCTCGGCGGATGCTGAAGGACGAGGCGGAAGCCGACGATATCGCTCAGGAAGCCCTGCTGAGGCTGTGGCGGGCGGGCGAAACGCTTGAACTGGGGCCGTATGGGTTGCGTCCGTGGCTGCGCCGGGTGACGTCAAATCTTTGCCTCGACCGGATCCGCTCGTCGCGGCGCACGGTGGTGACCGACGAGGTCCCCGAAGTGGCAGAGGAAGCGAGCCAGGAAGTGGGCCTCGAGGAACAGGATCTCGCCAAGCGCGTCGGCGAGGCGATGAGCGCCCTGCCCGAACGCCAGCGGCGCGCTTTGACCCTGTTTCACCACGAAGGCCTGAGCCAGGCCGAGGTGGGCGAGGTGCTCGGTATATCGGACGAAGCCGTGGAGTCGCTCTTGGCACGCGCCCGACGCGCTCTCCGCGCCAGTCTCGAAAACGATTGGAAGAGTTTGCTGCAAAGCGAGAGTTGAATTCGAAAGCCCGGGACAACGGCAATGACTGAGAAGAACATGAAGGACGGGACGGGGCTCGATGCGCTCGAGCTGGTCCTCGAACGTTTCGGGAGCGACCGCACGCGCTGGCCTCTGCCGGTGCGCCGGGATCTGGCCGGCCTTTTGGCCACCAGCGCCGAAGCCCAGAAGCGGCTGCGCGAGGCCGAGGCGCTGGATCGGCTGCTGGATCTCGCGCCGATGCCGGAAATCGACACGCGCGCGCTTGCAGATCGCATTCTTGCGTCGGCGATGGACGGTAAGCCGGCGGCCACACGCCCGCCCGGCGCCAAGCCTGTCTCCGCGTTCCAGCGCCGCGCGCCGCGCGCGGCCGAGGCGCAGTGGCCCGCTGCGGCTCTGCTCGCGGCGTCGCTTGTGCTCGGCGCCTTTTCCGGCCTATCCGGCACGTTCAACACGGCGGTCGAGCCGTTGATGACGGCCAACGCCTCCATCGAATCTGAGATCGATCCGGGACAGCTTGCGCTCGATAGCGACGCCATCAGCATGTTCGAGGAGGATATGCTGTGAGCGACGTCGTTACGCCTCCGACATCCGAGCCGCCCGCCAAGGGATCGCGCCGCCTGAAGTATGCGCTGATCGCGTCACTGGCATTGAACCTGCTGATCATCGGCGCTGTGGCCGGCACCATGTACGGGTTCAAGAAGCATCCCCCGCGCTTTGGACACGGAGCGCGTGAAGACTTCGGTCTTTATGGCCTCACCCACAAGCTGCCCGACGACCGGCGCAAGGAGCTGCGCAAGCAGCTCCGTCAGGATCGTGTCACGTTTCGCCCGTTGATCGATGAGATCGGCGCTGCACGGCGAGACGCGGCCGACAAGCTCGCAGCTGATCCATTTGACAAAGCCGCGCTCGAAGCCGCGATCGCCAATGTCGCCGACAAGGAGCGCGCTCTTCGCCAGGCTGCAGTCGGGGTTTTCGTCGGCCATGCCGAGAAGCTGACCGCCGAAGAGAGGCGCACGCTTTCCGAATGGTGGCGCAAGCGGAGCGAGCACTTCCACCAGCGGCGCAAGGCGAAAGAAGAGAAGAAAGACGCTGACGGAAAACCGGAATAGCTAGCGCCGGCGACGCACCTCTAGCCGACGACGCCTCTCAGCAGACCGGCAACACCTCTAGCAGAGATGTGCGTGCTGCGGCCGCTCGGCCATCTCGGGAAGTCGGAAGAAGTCGCTCTGAGCCGCGCAGCGGAGCACCGTCACCGCCCGCCAGGTCGAATGCGGATCGTCGGTCTCGATCAGAGCCGCGCCGTTGAGCTCAAGGAGCGCGCGCGCCAAGCAGATCGGCAGTGAGGCCTGTCCGACGCAGGTGTCGTCGGGGCGGCCGCGCAAGAACACTTCGATCTGGGCCAGATCGCCATCGACGGTGGCCACCAGCCCGACGCTGCCGCAGGCATCCGATCGGCGCACCGCTTCCGCGAACAAGTTGATCAGGATCTGCCGCATCGGGCGGCTTTCGACCAGCACCTCGAGCCCGGCGGGAATGTCGGCATCGAGCGTGAGGCCATGACCGATGTTGGCGTCTGCGTGGAAGGCCCAGGCCTCGTCCACCATCCGCTGAAAATCGACGCCGGTATCGACCGAAGAATTGGGATCGTGATCGAGCAGGCAGGTGATGGCGAGGGTATCTTCTGCGGATTTGAGCAGGTCGCGCCCGCAGTCGCGGATGTGCTTGGCGTATTCCCGATAACGCGGATGGCCGACAGGCCCCAGCAACTCGGACTGCATGACATCGGAAAAGCCGATGACGGCGTTGAGCGGCGTGCGGAGCTCGTGGCTGACGCGGGCGATGAGTTCGCCCCACGGATGTCCGCGAACCGGCGATAGGCGGCTGAGACGCGCGGCGGCGCGGGCGAGGCCGGTCAATTGAATAGCGTTCGGATCGAGCGTGATCCGATCCCCCATGAAGGGCAGCGGGGAGGGCAAAGCCCCGCTGCCCCGGACTGCCGGGGAGAGATCGGCCTGAGAGTGTGAGTGATGTGAGTGAGAGAGAGAGGAGTGGGAGAGATCAGACTGTGAGGCAGAGAGAGAAGAGGAGTGTCTAGAGGAAGAGATGGTCTCGATGGCGCCTGAGCCGGCCCCTGGGAAGGCAGCCAGACGTGGAAGGGAAAGTAGAACGAAGGTGACGATCAAACCGGCGACGAGAAGAGTAAGCGTCGACGCCGGAATGGGATGCACGAAAGCGATGGCGAGAGCGCCCGCCTGGAGAAGGGCGGCGGACTGTACAAAACGAACGAGACCCGGCTCGGCAAAAAGACGAAGCCAAGCCGCTTCATCGGGGGCCGGATCACCAGCGGCGATACCGACATCCGCGAGGCCAGACTCGTCCTTTGGACAGGCCGACAGGGTCCCAGCCATCCTTCGTCTCCAATGGGAATTTTCGTGTTTTTTGCGGATTGGGAAACTGCCGGTACGCCGGCGAATCACACCCTTAGTTCACCGATTCGAGCCGGCTGTGTCGAGGGAGATTAAATGAGCCCAATCAGAGTTTTCGAAGGTGTTACTGATCGAGCATCTTGGACACGATCTCATAAACGTCAGCAGACAGATTGGGAGTCTTTGCAACCCCTTGCAGGGCCGTTTTGGCAGCCGCTCTCCGCTCCGCCTCGAGCGTATGCCAGGAACGAAACGCGACCAGCATCCGGGCCGCGATCGAGGGGTTGAACCGGTCGATGGCAAGCACCTGTTTGGCGACGAAGTCATAGCCCGCGCCGTCGGGCCGGTGGAACTGCACTTGGTTCTGCATCGCGAAGGTTCCGACGAGCGCGCGCACCTTGTTCGGAGCGGTGAGGCTGAACAGGGGATGGCGGGTCAGCGCTTTGATCTGGGCGATGGCCGGGCGCTGCGGATACTGCGCCTGCGCGGCGAACCAGAAGTCGATAACGAGGTGATCGTCCTTCCAGCGGTCATGGAAGCGGGCCAAGGCCTTCTCGCGGGCAGGGTGCGATCCGGCGGCGAGCAGCATCAACGCATGCTGTTCGTCGGTCATGTTGCCGGCCTTGAAGAAATGATTGGCAAGGCGGGCCTCGTCGGCAGCCGTACCGCGCGCGGTCAGCAGCGTGAGAGCTGCATTCCGGAGTGCTCGCTGCCCCGCGCTCTTGGCGTCGGGCGAGAAGCTGCCTGAGGGCTTCGCTTCGTCGTAGAGCCCTTCGAGCAGCGAGCCGAGTGTCGTGCCGGTGAGCTTGGCGAGCTGGCGATGCGCGCGGAAGATCAAGCCCGGATCGACATTGCGGCCGATGACGCGTGCGATGTCGGCCTGGCTCGGAAGCTTGAGCAACTCTGCCCGGTAGGCCGCCTCGTGATCGTCGAGCCCGACGGCGATGCCAAGCGCCTTTACAAAGCCGCTGGCGCGCCCGTTCGGCTTCTCGCCCTTGCGCAGGCTCTTGACCATGTCGACCAGCGTGCGCGTCGCGTAGGTATTGGCGGCTTGCCAGCGATTGAACAGGTCGCTGTCGTGCGCCATCAGGAATTCGAGTTCGCGGTCCGAGAGGTTGAACGTGACGTTCACCGGCGCCGAGAAGCCCCGCAGGATCGACGGCACCGGTGACGAGGGCACGTCGCTGAAGCGGAACGTCTGCGTGCGCTTAGTGAGATGCAGCACGCCATCCTCTATCGCCTCGCCCGTCTCGCGCTTGAGCGCGATCTCCTGCCCGTTGGCGCCGATGAGGCCAACGCGTACGGGGATGTGCAGCGGCTTCTTCTTGCTTTCGCCCGGTGTCGGCGGCAGCACCTGCTCGAATTTGAGTTCGGCCTGCTTCTTGGCTTTGTCGTAGGCCAGCGAGCAGACGAGCTCCGGTGTGCCGGCCTGTCCGTACCAGAGCTTGAAATGCGAGAGATCGCGCCCCGAGGCATCCTCGAACGACTTGAGGAAATCCTCGATGGTGGCGGCTTCCCCGTCATGGCGCTCGAAGTAGAGGTCCATGCCGCGGCGGAAGTCCTCGCGCCCGAGGATGGTCTCGATCATGCGGACCAGCTCGGCGCCCTTCTCGTAGACGGTCGGCGTGTAGAAATTGTTGATCTCGATGAAGGCCTCGGGCCGCACCGGATGAGCGAGCGGGCCGGCGTCCTCGGTGAACTGCGTGGACCTGAGCAGGCGCACGTCGAGGATCCGCTGCACGGTGGCCGAACGCTCGTCGGCCGAGAATTCCTGGTCGCGATAGACCGTGAGCCCTTCCTTGAGACAGAGCTGGAACCAGTCGCGGCAGGTGATGCGATTGCCGGTCCAGTTGTGGAAGTACTCGTGCGCCACGACGCTCTCGATGGATTCGAAGTTGGCGTCGGTTGCCGTCTCGGGGGAGGCGAGGATCAGGCGGTCGTTGAAGATGTTGAGGCCCTTGTTCTCCATCGCGCCCATGTTGAAGTCCGACACGGCGACGATGTTGAATACGTCGAGATCGTATTCGCGCCCGAAGCGCCGCTCGTCCCACCGCATCGAGCGTTTGAGGCTGTCCATTGCCCACGCGGCGCGCGCTTCCTTGCCGTGCTCGACGTAGACTTTGAGGTCGACTTTGCGTCCGCTCATCGTCTTGAAGGTCGAGGCGACGTGCGCAAGATCGCCGCCGACGAGCGCGAACAGGTAGCAGGGCTTGGGATGCGGATCGTGCCAGACCGCGAAATGGCGGGTGCCACGCGCGAGCTTGCCCCGCTCGACCGGATTGCCGTTGCCGAGCAGGATCGGCGCCAGTGCCGTGTCAGCCTCGATCCGGCACGTGTACGTGGACAGCACGTCCGGCCGGTCCGGGAAGTAGGTGATGCGGCGGAAGCCCTCCGCCTCGCATTGCGTGCAGAACACCCCGCGTGAGCGATAGAGCCCCTGCAGCGCCTTGTTCTCTTCCGGATTGATGAAGGTCGTGAGCGACAGCGTGAACGGCTTGGCGGGAACCTTCGGGATCGTGAGCGTCTTGTCGTCGACGGCGTAGTCGCCCGGCGAAAGCGGCTTGCCGTCGATCGCGACGCCGCCGAGTTCGAGCTGCTCGCCATCGAGGATCAGCGCCTTGCCCGCGGGCGCATCGGCTGCCGGGTTGCGCCGGATCTTAAGCGCGGCGCGAACCTCCGTCCGGGTCGGATCGAGTGCAAAATCGAGGTCGACATGATCGACCAGGTAAGCCGGAGGCCGATAGTCCTTGAGACGATGGGTGCGGGGCGTGTCGGGCTTCATGGCAACTCCGGGAAGGTGAGGCCGGCTCTGCTTCGGACGAGAAATCCGAACGCATCAGAATCGGCGCCGAGCCTTGAACCTTAACCCGAGTTTGCCCCGAGGCGCATGTTTGGCAAAGCCAATCTGCGCTTCGCGAGCGCGAAGATCGCCCCGCGCGCGAAAGAACCGCGTACAGCAGTCCGCGACGTCGGATCTAGCGGTTGAGTGCCAGCACCAGCGTACGCGGGTTGCCGCCGTTCTCGGAGATGAAATTCTGGAACAGCGTGTTCAGGAACGAAGTCATCTCGAAGCCGATGATTTCCGCATCGCGAACCTTGAACACGCCACCGCGGCGCACCAGACGCCAACGCACGTCGTAGGTCTCGCCCGAGACCAGCGTCACGCGGCTGTCGACGTAGATGCCGGCGGCGGTTTCTTTCGTCTGCCCGACCATGATTGCGCGGGCGACCGGATACTTCGGTGCCTCCTTGGCGGCATAGCGCGCGATGAAGCTGATCATGCCGTTGTAATAGGCGGGGCGGTCAGCTTTCGAGAGCGTTTGCGCATAGGAGCCGAGCGCCGAGAGCCCGATTGCGGGAACGTCGGCGTGACTGCGGACGGTCGTCGCAAAATCGGATTCGGATCCGGAGCGCTGGGCGGCGATCAGCTGGTTCGCGACGCGCTGCATGTAGCCCGCCGGCGTCTCGGCGGCCGCGTTGAGCGAACCTGCCGTCAGCATCACGAACGAAAGGATTGCTGCTGCACTAATCCTGAAAGCGCTCGCGAAATGGAACGAGCGCTGGCAAACCGACGTCATCAAACTTAGCTCCGCTTTTTGAGCGTGGCCGAGCCCCCTGAGGCCCAACCGGCCGCGTTCCCTCATTCAGCACGCTGGCGCCGTCTAGTCAAAGCCTCACAACCGTAAGTCTAGGCTGCAGAAAGTCGGGTTTGAGGCTCGGCGAGACGGAAATGGCCATGTAAGGGGGTGAAGTTAGCGGCCTCCCGCGACGGAATTTCGGCAAGGGCGAAAAGTCGCGCCGCGAGATCGACCGTTTCCTGGGAAATGTGCGGCGCGCTCTGCAAAATCACCGATCGCGAGGACCGTTGATGCACCAGCACCAGCTCCTGCCTGGCCCCGGATAGTGAGCTGCGGACGCGGCGGGTGAGCCCAGCGTACGCGGTAAGCGGTTCGCTCCACCCGCTCCTTCTCCCGAAAAGCCCGGTTTCCTTGCTGCTAACGCGGCCATTTTCGATGGTGACAACACGGCGGCGAAGCGCTCCCATCGCTAAGTGCGCCAACGGCCAGCCGAAAATCCAGACCAGAACGATCAAGCCGAGGCCGAGCTGGACAGCCAAAAATGGCCGGCCGGCCACGAGTGCCCGAGCGGCAGGGTCCGACACGATCTGGGTCAACACCAGCCAGAACGGCGCCATGAGGGCCAGCAGAATGGGGCAAAGCACGGCCAGGAGCACGAACCGTCCCGATCCTTCGGCGGCTTGCTCCAGCACAATGGGGGCGGGGGAAGGGCGATTGGAAAGCGACGGATTGAAGGTCGAAAACTGATCAAACTCAGTGCCGTGCATGGAAAATCCGCCCCCGCGAAAAACACGCCAAGCCCGGAACTATAGGGCATTGGGCTTACGACATGGTTACGCAGGCGTGATCAGCCGTCCCATACGTAAATCCACCTTGACACATAAACATATCTTTATATGTTCCGATCCAGAAGGTGGATTGGCGAATGTCAGGGATTCTCGACACACAGGATCTGGTAGCGGCGCTCAAGGCGGCGGCTGAGACGACGCGCCTGCGGATCCTGCTGCTGCTGGCGGCCGGCGAGCTGAACGTCAAAGACCTGACGCAGATCCTGGGCCAAAGCCAGCCGCGCATCAGCCGGCATCTGAAGCTTCTGGCCGAAGCCGGCCTGATCGAGCGCTTCCGCGAGGGAAGCTGGGTCTATTTCCATGTGTCCGATCGCTCCGAGGGCGGCAAGCTGGTGCGTCGCATCCTCGAGACGGTCGATACGAGCGATCCGGGCCTGCGCCGCGACAGCGAACGGGCCGAGGCCTTGAAGCGCGAGCGCGAAGCGGCAGCGCAATCCTATTTCCGTGAGCATGCCGCCGACTGGGATCGCATTCGCGCCCTCTATGTGTCGGAGACGTCTGTCGAAAGCGCCATTGCGGATGCGCTGGCCGGCGCCCCGTTCAAGGTCTTCGTCGACCTTGGCACCGGAACCGGCCGCATGCTGGAAATGTTTGCCGATCGCTACGAGCGCGGCATTGGCCTCGACGTCAACAAATCGATGCTGGCCTATGCGGCGAGTAAGCTCAACACGTCGGGCTTCGCGCACGCCGAGGTCCGCCACGGCGATATATACGACCTGACCCTGCCGGACGGCGTCGCCGACGGGGTCGTGATGCATCAGGTTCTGCACTATCTTTCGGAGCCGGCCCATGCCGTGCGCGAGGCGGCGCGGATCTTAGCGCCGGGCGGCCGGCTTCTGATCGTGGATTTCGCCCCGCACGAGATCGAAGCCTTGCGCGAGCGCCATGCCCACGAGCGGCTCGGCTTCGATGCGCACCAGGTGAAGGCGTGGCTCGAGGAGCAGGGTCTGACCGGTGTCGAGGTGCGCACACTCGAGCCGGAAGCCCACGATGATCGCCAGCAGCTGACGGTTTCGCTGTGGCTCGCCCGCAGGCCGGACACCACAGCACCAACGTCAAAACCACAAAAACTGGAACGGATAAGCCAATGACACCTCCAGCCAATGAAAGAAAAAGCCGCCTCCTCGGTGCTGGTGAGATCGACGTGTCGTTCGAGTTCTTCCCGCCCAAGTCCGAGAAGATGGAAGATGCGTTGTGGGGGGCCATCAAGCGCCTCGCGCCGCTCTGCCCCGAGTTCGTGTCCGTGACCTACGGCGCGGGCGGCTCCACGCGTGAGCGCACGCATACGACGGTCACGCGCATCATCAATGAAACCGCGCTGCGGCCGGCGGCGCATCTCACCTGCGTGGATGCCACGCGCGAGGAGGTGGATGCGGTCGCGCAAGCCTATTGGGACGCCGGCGTTCGCCATATCGTGGCGCTGCGCGGTGATCCCGCAAGCGGCGTCGGACAGCGCTACACGCCGACCCCGGGCGGCTACGCCAACGCGGCCGATCTCGTTGCCGGCCTCAAGAAGATCGGCAACTTCGAGATCTCGGTCGGCGGCTATCCGGAAAAGCATCCCGAGAGCACGTCGCTCGTGGCCGATATGGACAACCTGAAAGCCAAGGTCGATGCCGGTGCAGATCGGATCATCACTCAGTTCGGCTTCGACAATACGCACTATCTGCGCTTCCTGGAGCGGGCGCGCGGAGCCGGCATCTGGGTGCCGATCACGCCCGGTATCGTGCCGATCCATAACTTCCGCCAGGTCGCGGGCTTTGCCGTGAGAGCCGGTGCCAGCGTGCCGGCTTGGCTTGCGCGTCGCTTCGAGGGGCTCGACGACGACCCGGCGACCACCCATCTGGTAGCGGCGGCGGTCGCCACCGAACAGGCGATGGACCTCGTCGACCAGGGTATCAAGACCTTCCACTTCTACACGTTGAACCGGGCCGATCTCGTCTATGCCATCTGCCATCTTCTCGGGCTGCGGCCGCTCAAGGTCGCGCCGCTCGAGCAACGCAAGGCCGCAAGCTGAAATCGTCCACGTCAGAAGAATTCGAGTGCACACAATGAAGAAGATCGAAAGCTGGAAGGCGCTGGAGAAAGCCGCCTCGGAGCGCATTCTCATCATCGACGGCGCCATGGGCACCATGATCCAGCGCCACACGCTCGACGAGGCCGGCTATCGCGGCGAGCGTTTCAAGGACTGGACGCGCGATATCAAGGGCAACAACGATCTGCTGGTGCTCACGCAGCCCGCGATCATCCAGGACATCCACGAGCAGTATCTCGCGGCCGGCGCCGATATCATCGAGACCAACACGTTTAACGCGCAGAGGATCTCCATGGCCGACTACGGCATGGAGGATCTGTCGTATGAGATCAACGTTGAGGCAGCGAAGCTCGCCCGTGCGGCGGCCGATAAATACAACAAGCTGACGCCCGAGAAGCAGCGTTTCGTGGCTGGCGCCGTCGGTCCCACCAACCGCACCGCGTCGATCTCGCCGGACGTCAACAATCCCGGTTTCCGCAACGTGAGCTTCGACGAACTGCGCGACGCCTACAAGGAGCAGGTCAAGGCCCTCATCGCGGGCGGCTCGGACATCATCCTGATCGAGACCATCTTCGACACCCTGAACGCCAAGGCCGCGGGCCTCGCGACGCTCGAGGTGTTCGATGAGGTCGGCGTGACGCTGCCCGTCATGATTTCGGGCACCATCACCGATCGCTCGGGGCGCACGCTCTCGGGCCAGACGCCGGAAGCCTTCTGGTATTCGATGCGCCACCTGAGGCCGTTCTCAATCGGTCTCAACTGTGCGCTGGGTGCCGACCTGATGCGCCCGTACCTGGCGGAGCTGTCGCACGTCGCCGACGTACGTATCTCGGCCTATCCGAACGCGGGGCTTCCGAACGCGATGGGCGGCTACGACGAGACGCCGGACGACATGGCCTGCGCCACCGAGCCGTGGGCCGCGGATGGGCTGATCAACATCATCGGCGGCTGCTGCGGATCGACCCCCGATCACATCCAGCACATCGCCGAGCACGTCGCCAAGCACAAGCCGCGCTCGATCCCCGAGATCGCACCCAAGATGCGCCTCTCCGGCCTCGAGCCCTTCGTGCATGGGTGAGCGAATGACGGTGATGAAGTCAGAGGGCCATAAGCTTCCCGACCTTGACGACTATGCGAAGCTGGCCGAGCAGTTTGTTCCCGGTCGGCAGGCGATATTCGTGATCGTTGAGGCGTCGCTTCTGGAGCTTTTGCCGGCAGGGCCAGCAAGAATACTGGTAGTCGGCGCAGGCGGGGGCGAGGAGCTCCTGCGTCTCGGTCGGAACAATGCGGAGTGGTCGTTCGTCGGTGTCGATACCAACGAAACCATGGTCGACCTGGCGCGCCGCCGTCTGGCCGACACGCCAGTCGGCGCCCGCAGCGAGCTTCACGCCAAAACCATTGACAGGTTGGACGACAAGGATTTCGACGCTGCGACGTGTATCCTGACGGCTCACTTCGTGCCGGACGATGGCTCGAAACTGGCATTCCTGAAGGACATCCACGCGCGCATGAAGCCGGGCGCGCCGCTCGCCATCGTTGACGGCGTCGGCGTTGCCGGCGAAGAGAGGACCGAACTCTTGCGGCGTATCTGGATTCGCCATGCCATCCGGAATGGTGTCGCGGAAGAACACGCCGTGAGCAACGGCGAGAATTTCAAGAAAGTCGCGGTGGTCTCTGAGGAGCGTGAAGAAGAACTCCTGACCAACGCGGGCTTTGAACGTCTGACCCCCATGTTCCGCGGACTTGCTATCAAGGGCTGGCTCGCCTTCGCATGAAACAACTCATTTGTCTGTCTTTGGCCAATTCAACCCGGAATTCGACGTGATGACATCCTCCGCAGCGCAATCCTTTATCAACGTCGGCGAGCGGACGAACGTCACCGGCTCGGCGAAGTTCAGAAAGCTCATCGAGGCGAACGACTACTCGGCCGCGCTCGCGGTTGCGCGCCAGCAGGTCGAGGCCGGCGCCATGGTGCTCGACGTCAACATGGACGAGGGCCTGCTCGATTCCGAGAAGGCGATGGCGACGTTCCTGAACCTCATCGCCTCGGAGCCCGATATCTCGCGCGTGCCGATCATGATCGACAGCTCCAAGTGGAGCGTCATCGAGGCGGGCTTGAAGTGCGTGCAGGGCAAGCCGATCGTCAACTCGATCTCCATGAAGGAGGGCGAGGAAGCCTTCCTGGAACACGCCCGCAAGGTGCAGCGCTATGGCGCCGCAGTGGTTGTCATGGCGTTCGACGAGCAGGGCCAGGCCGACACAATAGAGCGCAAGGTGTCGATCTGCGAGCGCGCCTACAAGCTCCTGACCGAGAAGATCGGCTTTGCGCCCGAGGACATCATCTTCGATCCGAACATCTTCGCGGTCGCGACCGGCATCGAGGAGCACAACGGCTACGGTATCGCCTTCATCGAGGCGACGCGCCAGATCAAGGAAAAGATGCCGCTCGTGCATATCTCGGGAGGTGTTTCGAACCTGTCGTTCGCTTTCCGTGGCAACGAGCCGGTGCGCGAGGCGATGCACTCGGTGTTCCTCTATCACGCCATCCAGGCCGGCATGGACATGGGCATCGTCAACGCGGGCCAGCTCGCGCTCTATGACGACATCCCGGCTGAGCTGCGCGAGCTTTCGGAGGACGTGATCCTCAATCGCCGTCCCGACGCGACCGACCGCCTGCTCGAAGCCGCACCCCGCTTCAAGGGCGACGGCAGTGGCGCCAAGGCCAAGGAGAAGGATCTCACCTGGCGCGAAGGAAGCGTCGAGGATCGGCTCACGCATTCGCTCGTCCACGGCATCACCGATTTCATCGAAGCCGACACCGAGGAAGCCCGCCAGAAACTGCCGAAGCCGTTGCAGGTCATCGAAGGCCCGCTGATGGCCGGTATGAGCGTGGTCGGCGACCTGTTCGGTGCCGGCAAGATGTTCCTGCCGCAGGTCGTGAAGAGCGCCCGCGTGATGAAGCAGGCGGTGGCTTATCTGCAACCGTACCTCGAAGAGGAAAAGCGGCTGTCGGGTGTCGATCAGATGCCGGCCGCCGGCAAGGTGGTGATGGCGACCGTCAAGGGCGACGTGCACGACATCGGCAAGAACATCGTCGGCGTCGTCCTCCAGTGCAACAACTACGAGGTGATCGACCTCGGCGTGATGGTTCCGGCCGCGAAAATTCTCGAAACCGCAAAGCGCGAGAAGGCCGACATCATCGGCCTGTCGGGCCTCATTACGCCGTCGCTGGATGAAATGTGCTTCGTTGCAGCCGAGATGGAGCGCGAAGGCTTTGCCGTGCCGCTGCTGATCGGCGGCGCTACCACGAGCCGCGTGCACACGGCCGTGAAGATCAGCCCCAACTACCACAACGGCCAGGCCATCTACGTGCTCGACGCGAGCCGCGCGGTTGGCGTCGTTTCGAACCTGCTGTCGGAAACCGAAAGCAAGCCCTACGTCGACGGCATCAAGGCCGAATATGTGAAGGTGCGCGAAGCCCACCTCGCGAACGAAGCCAAGAAGCAGCGCATCACGCTTGCCGCGGCGCGGGCTAACAAGGTCAAGATCGACTGGTCGTCGTACGTGCCGCCGAAGCCGAGCTTCCTCGGCACGCGCACGTTCAAGAATTTCGATCTCGGAAGCCTCGTTCCCTACATCGACTGGACGCCCTTCTTCCAGACCTGGGAGCTGACCGGCCGCTATCCGGCGATCCTCGACGACAACAAGGTCGGCGTCGAGGCGCGAAAGCTCTTTGCCGACGCGAAGGTGTTGCTGGATCGTATCGTCGCCGGCAAATGGTTGACGGCAAACGGCATCGTCGGCTTCTGGCCTGCCAACAGCGAGGGCGACGACATCGCGCTCTTTGCCGATGAAACGCGCTCCAAGGAGCGTGCGAAGCTGTTTACGCTGCGCCAGCAGATCGCCCGCGACCCCTCCCGCGATCGCGCACACATCGCGCTCGCTGATTTCGTGGCGCCGAAGGAAACCAAGCTCGCCGACTATGTCGGCGCCTTCGCCGTGACGACCGGCATCGGCGAGGAAGCGGCATTGAGCGAGCACTTCAAGGCCACCGACGACTACGGCCGCATTCTGATGAAGGCGCTGGCCGATCGCCTGGCCGAAGCCTTCGCCGAGGCCCTGCACGCCAAGGTGCGCCGTGAGCTGTGGGGCTATGCCTCCGCTGAGAAGCTGACCAACGACGAACTCATCCTGGAAAAGTACCAAGGCATCCGTCCGGCCCCCGGCTATCCCGCCCAGCCCGATCACACCGAGAAGGCAACGATCTGGGACCTCATGAACGTCGAGGCCGAGACGGGCATCCAGCTCACTGAAAGCTACGCCATGTGGCCGGGTGCGGCCGTGTCGGGTCTCTACTTCTCGCACCCCGAGAGCCAGTACTTCGGCGTCGGCAAGGTGGAGCGCGATCAGGTCGAGGATTATGCGCGCCGCAAGGGGTGGGACGTCTCGGAAGCCGAGCGTTGGCTGGCTCCTGTGCTCAACTACGATGCCGTCTCGGCGCGCAACAACGCCGCCTGAAGGTAGGAGAGTTGAGCGAAGCTCAGAACCGTCGCGCGATGCCGGCGTAGACCTCTGCGTCCGGACTGCCGGAATTCAACCCGGCGACGGCACCAACGTCGAGCTGCAGGTTCTCGATCGGCTGCCACGCGAAGGCGAGGCCGACGAGTGCAATCGTCGTAGGTCCAGACGGATCCTCGTCGCGAAACACGGACGTTTCGAGCGCCGCTGAGACGGTTTCGCCGAGCGTGATGCCGAGGCCCACCACCGAGCCGTAGGCTGTGTGGCGGCCATCGCCGTCTCCGTCGACGGCCGCGTCGATCTCGGGCGAGAGCCCGAGTGAAAGGCCGTGTCCGAGGTCCAGGCTGATCGGCACGATGACGCCAGCGCCCCAATCGCCGGCGCTGAACACGTCCGAGCCGGTGGGAGCGGTCGTGTAGGGCATGACCGCGACGGAAAAACCGGAGCCGTCGGGATTGCGCAGGCTTTGGCGCAAAGCCAACGTCATGTCGCCGGCGCCGTCGATGCGTTCGGCGAAGAGGCCGCCGCGCGTGTCACGCATCCGTTGAAAATTGTATCCGTCCCAGCCGATCTGCGCTTCGAGCGTATCGGTCAGGCCATACCGAACCAATAGGTTCCCAACCACCACCGTGTCGGTGCGCGTCGGCCTGTCGAACTCGCCCGTCCAATCCGCCAGACCTGTTTCGATGACGACGTGCCCCCGATCGACGATGCACGTCGGCGTGCCGAGCCCTGGCCGGTCCGCACAGAAGTCGCGCAATTCATCGGCGGACGCATGGATCGGCAACAGCAAGGCAATACCGAGAACAGCGACGCGGCAGGATCGGAACATCATCAGGAGCAAATCCGGAAACTCTGGAGGCGAATAAGCGCCAAAACACGCGATTCTACCCGACGGTGAAAGGGGGCGCCCCTTTTGTAAGGCACCCTGTCGAGGACGTGGGAAACGTGGCATAGAAAGTTGGGGCGGGTACCTTCCAGGATCGCGAAGGCCCCGCGGGTTGTCGTGTCCAATTGGGGGGAAGCCCATGCCGTTCGTGAATCTTGCCGTGGCTCAGGCTGCAGCCGCGTGGATTGCCGCGCCAAATCTCGTCGGCATGTTTTTAGAATACGGCCCCACCTACTATTACGTCGTGGCCGCCGTCGGAGCCCTGATCGTCCTTATCGGCGCCTTCATCGGATCGCGCATCACGCCGACGATCGCGCGCCCCTCTCTTCTCTCGCTCGTGGCCGCCGTTTCGTTCGCGATCATCGCCGCGGCCGTCGCGATCGTTTTCGTTGCGCCGGTGGCGGGACAATCGGAGTTCGCCGGGCACCTCTTCACCTTTGCGCCGGTCGCGGCGGCGATGGCCGGATATTTCTTCACGACGACGCGTCACGCGGCCTGAGCCGCTCCGCGCAATCCCTTGTTCCGAATTACTGATCTTCGTGCTAGACGAGGAGCGCGCCGGTTCGTGTGATTTTGACACATGAATCATGCTCTAAACTTTTGGAGCACAGGCGCGTCGGCGGGGTTGGGGTGCGCGGTGTTTCACCGGCATACAAAGCCGACTGGAAACTGGGGGAGATATTCATATGCTTGGACGTCTTGTACTGCTGCTGCTCCAGATCGTTCTCGGCTGGTTCGGCAGCCAGGCCATTATGGGCTTCATTAAAATCGGCGATTTTCGTTTGTTCATTTTCGCCGTCGCGGCGGCCATCGTCGTGTTCCTGATCGGCGTCATCGCGGCGCAAGTGCTGAAGGATGTCGGCGCGCCTTCGAGCCACACGCTGTCTTGGGCGCTGGGACTGGGCCTCATCGCCGCCGTGCTTTGGACGTGGGGTCCGCAGCTGCCCTTGCTTTCGGAAATTCCGTGGGGCCGCGTGCGGGCGGAGTACGCCGTGCTGGCGGGCGCCATTCTCGGCTATCACCTGAAGCGCTAGGCTGAGGCGAAACGGATTGAAAAAAGGCGCGAGACCCGGGGTCTCGCGCCTTTTCTTTTGAGCGTCCGCGTCAGGGAGAAGCGGACGGGAGCTGAAATCGCTTCGATCGTCAGGGCCGGCGACGGGGGCTCAAACCATGCCGATCACGATTGCAGCGATGAAACCGAAGGACACCAGTGCGGCGAGAACGTTCAGTCGCGTGGTTAGGTCCATCGTTGCCTCCAAACCGGAAAACCACCGGCAGAACCGGTCAACAAAGAAGACCGGCTGAGCCGGCTCGGGGGAACTACACAACACAAAAAGAGAAAAGAGAGATGCGAGCGGTCCCGCAGAGACCAGGACACCCGTGCGGGACAAATGAAGTATTCGGCAAAATTGTTCCGTGCCAAGCGAAAACAATCGTGCAGCGCATCATGGAATGCCGCATTCCAGGCGCGGCGAGCGAAAAATTTGCCCGAAAATGAGGGTGCGCGGGCGCGTGCTGCAATGCGAGCGACGCTACGAAAGAAAATTTTCGAAATCGCGAGGAATAGGCGTGCGGGCGCAAGGCCCGAACGCCCTTTTGATCTCAGCGTCCCGTAAACACCGGCTTGCGCTTTTCGAGAAAGGCGCGCCGCCCTTCCTCGTAGTCGGCGCTGGTGAAGCAAGCTTCGATAGCCGCATCGAGCCCGGAGTGGTCCGGATTTTCCGGATGGCGAACGAGTTCGTCGATCGTGAGCTTCGCAGCCCGCACCGTGAGCGGCGCGTTCGATGCAATTTCGTTGGCGAGCGTACGCACCGCGATTTCGAGGTTGTCGGTCTCGACCAGCGTATTGACGAGACCGATGCGCTCGGCTTCGGCGGCTGAGAAGCGCCGTCCGGTGAACAGCATCTCCTTGAGGAATGCAGGCGGCGCCAGTGCGAGCAGCGGCGGCACCCAGCGGGGATTATAGCCGAGGCCGAGCTTGGCGGCGGGGATCGAGAACTGCGCCTTGTGGTCGGCGAGCCGCAAGTCGGCGCAGGCGGCGATGCCGAACCCGCCGCCGAGACAGAAGCCGTGGATCATGGCGATCACCGGCTTGGTGATCGAGAGCAGCGCCGAGAACGCCTCGTGGTTCAGCCGGTCGTAGTCGGCCGCCGCGGCCCCGGTCCGGGCGCTTTCGAATTCGGAGATGTCGGCACCCGCGCAGAACGCGCGCGTGCCCGCGCCGCGTAGAATGACCACCCGCACGCCTGGCGTTTCCTCGGCGGCCTGCACATGCTCCGGAATGCGAGCCCACATCCGGGCCGTATAGGCGTTCATCCGCTCGGGATTGTTGGCCACGATCCAGGCAATAGGACCGTCGATTTCGAGCGTGAGATCCGGGGCGGTGGCCGTGTCGGTCATGCGGGAAGTCCTTTCGATGGCCCGAGAGCGTATAGCAGAGAGGCGGGAAATGCGGGGCCGCGATAACCCAGATTGAAGGCAGGGGCCGCCGTGTGCAACGTGGCGCCAAGCCTCAAGAGGGGGGACGAACCTCCCTCTGCAACTCGGGGCAGGTCTTGGACAAATGGCGAGGAGGCTGAGGCGGAGGTTTAGATTGACGGAGCCCTCCCGCACCGATACCCCGTACTTCGAATTTGGGCCACGATCCATCTGACGGCGGAGCCGGAGTGATCGTATAATGCAGCCCTGGCCGGTCCGTGCACGAGGGCCGGTCGTGTTGGCGTTCACCCCGCAGTCGGGGCCTGCCTTACGCTGGCCCGCGAGGTGACAAGGAGCAACGGATATGAGCAGCGCCAAGCATACGGGGGCCGGCAAGGCCGAGCGTCAGGCCGTCCCGCTGCGCGCGGAAGCCGATCCGATCTGGCGCGCGCTTCGCAGCGAAGCCGATGCAGCCATGGCCGCCGAACCCGCGCTGACGGGCTTCATCTACGCGACGGTCGCAAGCCACGATCATCTCGAAGAAGCGATCATCCATCGCATCGCCCAACGCCTCGGCCATGCCGATGTGGACGCGGCGCTGATCGTGCACACCTTCCGGGACGTCGCGGCTTCCCAGCCGGCGCTGGGGCAAGCTTTCCGCGCCGATCTCGCGGCCGTGCTCGACCGCGATCCGGCCTGCACCCGCTACCTTGAACCGTTTCTCTACTTCAAGGGCTTCCACGCCCTCGTGACCTACCGCTTCGCCCATGAGCTGTGGCGCCAGGGCCGTCGCGATTTCGCATTCTACTTACAGAGCCAGTCCTCGCGCATGTTCACCGTCGACATTCATCCGGCCGCCCGCCTCGGCAAAGGCCTGATGCTCGATCACGCCACAGGCGTCGTGATCGGCGAGACGGCGACGGTGGGCGACGACTGCTCGCTGCTGCATGCCGTCACGCTCGGCGGCAGCGGCAAGGAGACCGGCGATCGCCATCCCAAGATCGGATCGTGCGTGCTGATCGGCGCCGGCGCAAAAGTGCTCGGCAACATTCACGTCGGCAATTGCTCGCGCATCGCCGCGGGCAGTGTGGTGCTGGCCGATGTGCCGCCGCACGTAACCGTCGCCGGCGTGCCTGCGCGCGTTGTCGGGCCGGCCGGAACGTCTGCGCCCGGGCGCACAATGGATCAAACGTTCGTTCCCACCGATTCCGGATTGGGACCTGACGACTACGCAATGCTGTGACGAGCAAAAAGGAGCACGACGTGAAGAAGGACGAACTTGCCCGTATCGAGACCTATCTGAGGAAGACGTTCGGCACCAAGAACCTCACGGTTCGCGCGCGTCCCAAGAAGGATGACTCGGCCGAGGTCTATATCGGTGACGATTTCGTCGCCATTCTCTTCCGCGAGGACGAGGACGGCGAGGTGTCGTACCAGTTCCAGATGGCCATCCTGGAGATGGACCTCGAGGAAGCGTAAGCGCCCGCTTTTCGCGTGGCTCCGATCGGGGCCACGGCAATCGGGGAAGCACGACAAGACGACATCACGAAAAGCTGCGGCAGGGCACGAGTATGGCGCTGTATGAGTTGGATGGGACGAGCGTCGAAACGCCGGCCGACGGAAGCTATTGGGTGGCGCCCAACGCGGTCGTGCTGGGCAAGGTCGCGATCGAGACCGACGCGAGCGTCTGGTTTGGCGCGGTGCTGCGCGGCGACAATGAGCTGATCCGCGTCGGCGCCCGCTCGAATGTGCAGGACGGCTGCGTGCTGCACACCGATCCCGGCTACCCGCTGACCATCGGCGAGGATTGCACCATCGGCCACATGGTCATGCTGCACGGCTGCACCATCGGACGCGGCACCCTCGTCGGTATCGGCTCGATCATCCTCAACGGCGCGACCATCGGCGAGGAGTGCCTGATTGGCGCCAATACGCTGATTGCCGAAGGCAAGGTGATCCCGCCGCGCTCCATGGTGATCGGCTCGCCGGGCAAGATCGTGCGCCAGTTGACGGACGAGGACGTTGCCCGCTTCGGCCGCGGCGCCGGCCGCTATGTCGCGAATTGGAAGCGCTACAAGGCCGGCTTCAAGCCAACGCCCTGAGCCCGATTGCCCGCGACCACGATCCATCGAACCCGCCCGAAAGCCGCAACGGCTGTCTCGAAAAAAGTCGAGCCGGACGCGAGGGGGGGGATCGCGTCCGGCTCTGAGGTGAGCCCGGTGGGGGGGCAGGGCAGGGTACCGGGCTCGAAGTCAAACGGCAGTGAACGTGACGGAAGGCAAAGGTGCCTGCGAAGAGCTAGTGCCCTTCGCGAACACCGGCGATGGCATCGGGAACCGACCGATCGTTGGCATCGAGCGAAACCCACACGCGCGGATCGAGATACGACTGGCGCATGATGAAATAGTAGCCCGACGCATTCCAGAGGCGGACGTCGTCGACTTTATTGTCGAGTACGAAATCGCCCTGCGCGGTACGGGCCGTAAGCACGGCATGTCCTTCGCCCTTTTCGTCGCGCACGACGGTGAGCAGCAGCGAGCTCTTCGGCCAGCCGCGCTCGAGCAGGATCTTCTGCTTCAGCAGCGCATAGTCTTCGCAATCGCCGCGGTCGACCGGATACGTCCAATATTCGCTGACGTTGTAGATTTCCTGGTCCGTTGCCGGCGCGATGATGTGGTTGGCCCAGCGATTGACTTCGTCGAGTTCGGAAAGACGCTCGGGCGTCGGCTGGAAGCGGACATCCTCGATGCGCTGGGGCGCGCAATCCACGGGATGGCTTTCGCAGAACCGGACGAACCCATAGGGAGGCTGCGAGGGGCCGTACACCCGCATGAACGGAGAGACGCCGTTTGCGGAGCGGGACATGGAGTGATCTGCGAACGCACTGGTCGCTCCCGCAAATCCCGCCAGGACACTGGCCAAGCAGACAACGAAACGCTTCATACTCACTACCCCTACTATCCCTCTTACGCAGACCAACGTACGCGACAAACGTCGTGGTCCTCTGAAGTACGCCGCCAGAAATCGAGCAAAATTTGAGCTAAACTGTAGTTCCACAGGAGACACCGCCCGTTCGCTCGTCAGCCGAAATATCGCCGCAATGCTTCCGGGTCCGGGATATCGAGGAATTGCACACCGATACCGCGGTCGTGGTAGCGCATGACCCTGCAACGCAATTTCCCAAACATCACATCGCTGCCGATGGGCGGGCGGGCCTCCGTTTCGATCGAGGCGCCGGAAAGCGAGACGTCGAGCACGCGGCAATCGACGGACGTGTCGTCGGCGAGCTTGAGCGTTGACGTTTTATTCACCACGTCGAAGCGTTTGTGCCGGCGTCCTATGCTTCCGCCGAGCTCCTCCTTGTTGACCAGCCACGTAATCTGAGCGGCGAGTTTCTCGCGCTTGTGCTGGGTGACCTTGAAGCTGATTGCAAAGCCGCCTTCGAATGTCCGGACGACGACGCCTTCGAGGCCGCCGATCTCGTCGAAATAGGCAACGATCCGCTCGCCGATCTCGACATCGACGGGGGCCATGACGGAGGCGCCGCCGACGGAAATGTCATTGAGGCGGCACGGAAACTCTTGCTTGTTGGCGCGCATGAAGCGGCCGAGCAGGGCAAGGGAGAAACGCCGATGCCGGCGGCGATCGGGTACGATCCGCGTGTCGAGCCTGATGGATGTTCTGAGGGTGCTGGCAGAACTAGTTGACATGACAAGTCCCAGGCAGAAACGTGCGAACGCTCTCCACGGCCTCGAAACGGCATTACAACCGGTTGCGGCTCATGAAGTCCCATATTGGAACAACAGACTTAATGAACGACTAACCGCTGATCCAAAGCCGCACGCCAAAGCCACACGTCAGCGTCGAGCGCGGAGAGGAAACGCGAGCCGCCGGACCAAGGTTTCATGCGCAAGGCGCCCGCATGAAAAATTTGGAGGTGGGGAATGCGACAGACCCCGCCGCGTAGGGCACGCGCCGGGGTCGCAAGGTGTCGAAATTGAGGTTCGGCCGCTTCGCGGGCCGGATGCCGGATCAGATCCGTTCGGCCGTCGCCGGTTCCGGCCCCCCGTCGACGCGGCCACCTTCATAGACCCTGAACTGGCGTCGCCCTTGCCGGACGATACGGGCATGGCGAACCTGGGGATCGAGCGGAAGCTGACGATCGTCAAACTGACGGCAATCTCCGGACACTCCGCTGGGCCAGATGGCCTCGGCCGCAAGCAGCTTGAGCCCCTGAATTCTGCGCTCGGGGGTGGTTGCCGGTTCGTCGAGCGGAACCAGAAGGCAAAGGAAACGGTCCATCGCCTGTCCGGTATGAACGAGCGGAAGCACCAGCAACTCGAACAGGCGCGGCTCAGGCCGCTCGCGCCCCGCGGGATCGAATGCGATCTTGGCTTCGCCGGTAAAGAGGCCGACCCGCCCGAGTTCGCTGATCGCGGACAGATGATAGGCCAGAAGGTCTCTGTCTCCCTCGCTCCAGCAGGCCAGAAAATCCTGGGATTTGAGATCCATCCCGAACCGCGAGGCGACGCGGGTTCCGGCCAGCCTGAAGCGGAAATCGTGGCCGCCGCCGTGCTCGAGAATGAAAGTGTCGAGCAGCAAGGTGCCGATGCGGGCAGGCTGGATTTCAAGGCGCCGGGGGGCGAGACGGCTGCCGCGAACTTCGTTCCAGTACGCATAAAGCGCCTGCGAGGCGGCATGTTTCATTTCGGGTTTCATCAGCACGCGTGTCTCCTGCCGCGCTGCAGGGGGCTGCAACGCCGGTTCAAGAGCGGAAGCTCTCGAGGTTGGGGGCTCTTGAGGGGAGGATAGAAAAGTCCCGGATCAAGCCTTGCCGTCGACAAAAGCAGCTTCCATGCCATATGCACGACGAGGGGCAGCGGCAGATCAATGAGAGGTCCGCAGAACCCGACGGCCTGCTCAGGACGTTAATTCGAGCGGATTGGCCCGTTTTTCGGCCCGCCGCGGGCACTGGAAGGGTCGAAGACCCATAGAGGAGACTTAAGTGACCCCAACGGTGCCGTCCCACGAGCCGATCTTCAATGTCCCGAAATGTGTCGTTGGTGTCCTGGCCGTGCTCGTTGCGGTCCATCTGGGACGCAGCCTGCTTTCAGCGGACGACGACTTCTGGTTCGTCCTTGCGATGGCGTTCATTCCCGCGCGCTACGGAGAGCTGGCGGCCGAGCTGCCCGGCGGCCAGCTGGCGATGTTGACCTCGCCGGTTACCCACATGTTGGTGCACGGCGACTGGGTGCACCTCGCGCTGAATTCGGCCTGGCTACTCGCCTTCGGCGGTGCGGTAGCCGAGCGAACGGGAACGCTTCGTTTTCTGCTGTTCTTTTTGCTTTGCGGCCTTGCCGGCGCCGGAGCGTTCTATCTCGCCAACAGCGATTTGCTGCAGCCGATGATCGGCGCCTCCGGAGCAATCTCCGGCCTGATGGGCGCCACCTTAAGATTTCTATTTCCCGCAATAGATTCCGGCGGGTTCCGTCGCTTGCGTGAAGCACCGCGATCGGTTCGGTTGATGACGCTGGGCGAAGCTTTAACGGACCGCCGCATTCTGCTGACCAGTGCAATTCTAGTCATCATGAACGTATTGACGATTGTCGGTTTTGGCGGTGCACAAAACGGGGCGGGAATTGCTTGGGAAGCCCATCTCGGCGGTTACGTCATAGGGATCTTTACTTATGGCCTTTTCGATAACGTCTCTGCTTCCAAGGATATTCCGCAACCAAACAATGATTGAAACTCTTGCGCGAGATGCGGGTTTGCATCACTCTTGATTGTCGAAGTTGTTTTCAGACTCGACCAATGATGACCCTGAAGAACAAAACGTTCGCTCCGGGTCCGGAAGATGCGCAAGCCGCATCTCGGTCGGTGGCGAACGGGAGGATACGTTCATGAACGTCGCATCGATACTGAAGTTGAAAGGACGAGCCGTTTCGACGGTCCGCCCCAATGCCTCGCTTCTCGACGTCGCAAAGAAACTCGGAACCAAAAAGATCGGCGCGATCGTTGTCGTGGGCGAGAACGGCAACGTTGCCGGCATCATCTCCGAGCGCGACATCATTCGTGCGGTGTCCGAGCGCGGAGCTCCGGCCTTGGGCCTGATGGTCTCGGAGGTCATGACCCGCACTGTCGTGTCGTGCCGGGAGACCAGCGAGATCGACGAGCTTATGGAGACCATGACCAAAGGCCGTTTCCGCCATATGCCTGTTATCGAGGACGACGCCCTGGTCGGCATTATTTCCATCGGAGACGTCGTGAAATTCCATGTGGCCGAGGTCGAAATGGAAGTTTCGGCCATGCGCAACTATCTCGCCACCGGCTGACGCGAGAAAGCTGGCTCTAAAAAAGCCGATTGGCGAAGTCATAAAATAGCGACGGCGCACTTTAGGGTGCGCCGTTTTTATTTATTCGCTTTGCGACGTGCTGGTGCCTCTATGCCGAGGCGTGGGGTTCCTCGCGGGCCGCTTCGCGAAGGTTGAGCTCGCGCGCGAGATCCTCGATCTCGCGCTTGGCGGCCGTCTCCCCACGCGCGATCAGTTCTTCGGCACGATGAAAATCGAAAAGTCCGATGCCGTGCAGCCGCGGGCTGATCATGGAATCCGGCGGATCGCCAGCCAGCCGCGAGCGCGCGATGCGATCCTGCACGATGTTGAAGGCGTCGACCACGACCGTCGAGATACCGGGCACGTCGTCGCCCTTGCCGAGGATCTGCCGCTGTAGCAGCCGGCGCACTGCGATGCCGTTCTTGCCGGTCACGGGCGGCGTTTCGTCCATCTCGAGATCGCTTCCCGGCATCGGATTGATGTTGGAAATCGTGCCGCGGTTCGAGATGTCGATGTTGAGGTTTACGGCGATCACATAGCGCGCGCCGAGCGCGCGGCAGACCGAAACCGGGATCGGATTGACCAGCGCGCCATCGAATAGCCAGCGGCCATCGACTTTCACCGGGCGGAACATGCCGGGCAACGCGTAGGACGCCCGCACCGCCTCGACGAGGCTGCCGCGAGACAGCCAGACTTCGTGTCCCGTACCGATCTCGGTCGCGACCGCCGTGAAGCGGCGCGGCAGATCTTCGATGCGCGTATCGCCGAGGTGCTTGTGAAGGCGCTCACCGAGCCGATGGCCGGTGATCAATCCCGTGCCGGAAAGATTGAAGTCGAGATATCCGAGTACGCGCCGCCGTGTCAGTTCGCGGGCGAAATCTTCAAGCTCGTTCAGATGCCCTGTCACATCGCAGGCACCGACAACGGCGCCGATAGAGGTTCCCGCGATGATGTCGGGCTTGATACCGGCTTTGTTGAGCGCGCGGAGAACGCCGATGTGTGCCCATCCGCGTGCCGCCCCGCCCCCGAGGGCAAGCCCGATTTTGACCTTGTTGGCAGTGGCGTTGGCGATCGACATGGCGGTCTCCACTCTCCAGCCTTGCCGACGAACGGCGTTTCGGCCGGTGTGACGTGTCCCTGAGACCTGTCACGACATCGAGCCGCGGGTCCCCTCAAACCTTAATTGGAACCTACCAGATTCCGATTAAAGCCCCCCTACCAAGGATGTGATCCGGTTTGAGAAATCGTCGCTGCAGCGCAGCTAAGTTTCAACGCTGCAGAGCACCAAAAGTTTCGTCGCGAGGCTCGCAGCCGGCGATGAAAGAGTGCACGCTGGCGAGATTACCAGATGGGAGCGGGGCGGGGATTGAGCCCAGAATGACCCTCAGAATTCGGATCGGCCGAGCTTCGCCGGGCTGCCCCCGCCGAGCGCGATTGTCCGGTAGAAGCAGGATTTTGCGCCCGTGTGGCACGCCACCCCGTCGCCGGCGACGGCAACCTTGAGCCAGATCGCGTCCTGGTCGCAATCGACGCGTGCTTCCTGGATCTGAAGCGTGTTGCCGCTTTCCTCGCCTTTCCGCCAGAGTTTGCGCCGCGACCGGCTCCAGAAATGGGCGATCCCCGTATCGAGAGAAAGCCTGAGCGCCTCTTCGTTCATCCACGCAAACATCAGAACGACGCCCGTGGCTGCTTCAGTTACGATGGCGCCGACCAGGCCGTCCGCGTCGAACTTCGGCTGAAAAAGCGAGCCCTGCTCGACATCGGCGGGATTGGCTTCGGTAGGAGTGTTGGTCATAGGCCTCAAAACCTCGGGGCATTAAGCCCAGGAAAGGGCACGGAATGTCGCGCCAATGCAACTCGAATGCCCGCCTGGGACCCCCTATATAGGGAGACGCCCTATATAGGGGCGAATGCCGCCGGTCGAAAAGCGGCAGAAGGCGAAAGCAGGGATGTGACAGGCCTGCGCGCCGTGGCAAGAACGGAAGTAAAGCTTGCGGAAGGCTGGAAGAGCGCGATGGCGGATCTCGACGACATCTACAACCAGAGAATTTTCGAGCTGGCCGCGGACATCCCCCGTGCGCATCGGCTCGAACATCCCGACGTCTCCGCCCGCGCCCATTCGAAGCTTTGCGGCTCGACCATCGAGGTGGATCTGAAGCTCGGGGGTGGCCGCATCACGGATTTCGGCCAGACGGTCAAGGCGTGCCTGCTCGGACAGGCGTCGGCCGCCGTCGTCGGCCGCGAGATCGTCGGCACCGAGCCCAAGGAATTCCGCGCTGTGGCTGCCGCCATGCGGCGCATGTTGAAAGCAGGCGGACCGCGCCCCGAGGGACGCTGGGCGGATCTCGGCCTGCTCCAGCCGGTGAAGGATTACCCCCACCGCCATGCGTCGACCCTGCTCATTTTCGAAGCCGTCGAGCGTGCCCTCGATCAGGCCGGGGAGGCCGGCCACGCCGAGCCCAGCACGGCAGCCGAGGCTTGACCGACCAAATTGATCTGAGCAAGGAGGGCGCCAACCGGTGCAAGCCTGAGATGACGAGCTGGAGCAAAGCGCTCGCCAAGGCGCCCATTCATGCGTACCGCTGGACGTTGAAGCCGCTGATGGGGCTCGAATGCCGCCATCTGCCGACCTGTTCGGAGTATGCGCTGGATTCGGTTGAGACCAACGGCGCCTGGCGCGGCTTCTGGTTGACGCTCGCGCGGCTCTCGCGATGCCACCCGTGGGGCAGCGCCGGATACGATCCCGCCCCTGACATTCGCCAGGAGCGCCACCTGTTTGCGCCCTGGCTTTACGGCCGCTGGCGCCATTGCGGCGGCGGGTGTGGCCAAGTGCACGGCGACGGTCAAAATTTCACGCCGAAATCTTAGCTCTAATCGGAACCAGCCTGTGGGGATGCGTCCGTCCGCATGGTAGACCGGCGTCCGAAATCTGATTGGATTCGGATCGCATTTGCGGGGAGTGAGCGGTGAAGCGAAGGATCGCTGCCGTCCTGATGGCCGAAGGAGCCAGCCTGAGCCGCGCCCTCGCCGAGGACGCCGCGGCCGCAGGCGCGCGCCAAGACGAGTACCGCGCCATCATCGCCGATACGGTGGCCCACGGCGGCGGGCGGCTATTGCCGTTCGAGCAAGAGGGCACCCTTGTCGCGGAGTTTCAAAGCGCCGTCCAAGCCGTGCGCGCCGCCCTCGACGCCCAGGAGACGCTGCGCGTTCGCAACAAGCAGCTGTCGCTTGCGCAGCGGCTCGACTTCAAGCTCGGCATCACGATCGGTGAGGTGACGTGCAATGGCGCGGAAGCGGCGGCCGACGTTGCGCCGGAAGCCATGACCGCAGCCGCCCGCATGGTCGCGCTCGCGACATCGGGAGGTGTTTGCATTTCGCGCACGGTGCGCGAGGCGGTCGCGAGCAAGCTCAAGGGCCAGCCGCAGGATCTGTCCGTCGAAGGCGAGCCGTTCGAAGCCGAGCAGCAGTTCGCGCCCTATGCCAATACGCCCGGTGCGGGAGCGGATGCGACGCGGGGCTCTACGCTTTTGAACCTGGCAAAGAAGCCTGCGACCCTTGCCGCCGCGGCCGCTTTGCTTCTCGTCGCGGTCGCTCTGTCGCGTGTGCCCTTTGGCGGTGCCGACGCGCCGAAACCGGCTGAGGATGTTCGCGTGACCACCGTCACGCCCGTCGCACCGCCATCGGAAACGCCGTCGACGCCGCAACCGAAATCGACGCTTCCGCTCGCCGGCGGTGGCAGCCTTGAGTTCATGCCGGCCCATGCGCCGGACCCCGCCGCGGTTCTGTCCGCGGCGCGCATGCTGCCGCAAGCCTGGAAGAATTGCCGCGAGGGCAGCGCCGACACCGCCGTCGTCGCCTGCAAGACCTTGATCGACAGCGGGCTCGCCAAGGGTGACGAGCTAGCGGAAATCCAGACGCTGAACGGGCGCGCGCTGCGGGATCGCCACGAGCTCGACAAGGCGCTCGAAGCCTTGAATGCCTCGATCGCGCTGAAGCCGACGCCAGCCGCGCACAGCCTGCGCGGCACGGTCCATTATGAAAAGGGAATCTGGGAGCAGGCGATCTCCGACTATTCGGAAGCGATCCGTCTCGATGCCGCGAACGGCGAAGCCTTCAACAACCGCGCCTGGACCTACTATCGCACCGGACGTCCGGAAAAAGCGCTCTCGGACGCCGATGCCGCCGTGCGCCTGCTCGCGAAGCAGTCCTATGTGTGGGACACGCGCGGCCACATCCATGCCGCGCTCGGCAATCGCGACGCCGCCATCAGCGATTTCCGCGCCGCCCTTGCCATCGATCCGAACAGCACCGACAGCCGGGCCGGTCTCGCCAAGCTCGGCGTGAACTGAGGCGGCGACGATCGGGCAATCACGTCGTTTCAGAACGGCTTTAGTTCAGCGCCATGCTGAGCGACAGCCCGGGTGAGGCCGTAAACCCATCGTAGCGCGCGCTCGATCGCGAGGAATCTTGGGTCGCGAACTCGACTCCGAACGTCGCTACGAAGTCGGATGAGTTAGCGGTCGGCGTCCACTTCAATGAGGCTCCGAAAGCGGCAGACGCATCCGCGCGCCCGTCCGCGGCATTCTCGTAGTCTCGCCCGCCGAACCTCGAGCTCGCCGTGATCACCAAAATGCCGGGAGTGAAGTTCCAATTGATATTTGCGCCGACAGCGACGCTGGCATTGTTTTGATCCGCCGCCTCGCGCCAGGTGTGGTCCACAGTGACCGTGACGTCGGTTGTAATGCAGGGAAGTGAGTTTTTCGGTCCTTTGCATGTGCTGGTGCCGATCGGAACGTCGCTTAGTGCCCATTCGAGCGTCGGCGTATAGAAAATCGCGGCGGACCCCTCGCCGTCGGGGCGGACGCTTGACCTGGCCTGGAAGCGAGCTGCTACCTTTTCGCTGGCTCCCTTCGGAAGCTTGCCGAAAAGGGCCGGCGCCAAGCCGTCGCTCAGCGTGTGCACGAAGCTGATTTTGCCGCTGTAGGTGTCGCGTTCGAGAGAGTCGAGTTTTGCATACCTCAGATAAGCCGCGTAACTTTCGAACGAGAGGGTGTTCGCGTCGCTGAGTTTGTGGGTGATCACCAGGGTCGGCGCGATGCTGAGGCTGTTGTCAGCTCGATGATCCGAAGGCGCGCTCAACGCGTTGCTGCTGTAAGTCTCTTTGTTCTTGAGGGTGAGGGTGTATTTGGTTTTCGGTGTTGGCGGTTTTGGCTTCGGAGGAACGACGATAGTCTTTTTGTCGGATCCGCCCGGTGTGGCGTTCAGGAATTTGGCAACCGTTTCACGCGGCAGGCTGTTAAAAAACTTGCGCTTCTCGTCGATGGAAAACAGCATCTTCGTCCCAGGAACCTGAGGCGCCGAGACCAGTTCATCGATCATTTCGCCTTTCGATTTGTCGATTTTTTTGATTGTCGGTGCCGGAGGAGGTTCGGCTGAAGGCGCAAAAAGCGCGTCGTCGTCGGAATCCGGCAGCACACTATCGAGGCGTTGTTGAAGGTTCTCGTCTTGCGCATGCGCGCATGGAACCCAAATAAGCAAACACGCAACGCAGCTAGCGAAGAACGCAGTACGCATGACGCATCACTCAAAAAAAGAACACCGCACAAATGGTACGATGACGTACTATTTTGGACAAGGCCGCACCCGGGTGGGATCTCATCTCGTCGCGGGGCTTGTTGTCATTTTATCACTGCTCGTCCTGTCGTCGGTGCGCGCTGCGGATGATCGCGGGTCAGACAACGAGCAGAACCTCCAGCAGCGTCTCGATGATCTTTATCCATCGACGCCCTTGAAGGAGATTGGTCAGGAACCGAGCTACGAATGCGAGGCGCGCGGCACCGATACAAAGCACGCCAACACGAAGCGCCGGAAAAAGCAGGACGCCTGCAAGAAGCGGTGAGCCGATTGATACGCTTTCAATCCCGACCGCCGAGCATCTTGTTCCGCCGGGAACATCGCGTGGGCGGCGCGCGCGTCAAACTGGGTTCTTTGACCGCCGTCTGTTGCTTCGCTGAAGGAGACCGGCAATGACCACGCCAACGCCCGCCTCGCCGCAGAAGTCTGCCGAACCCGCGACCGGAAGCGGCTGGCTTCGGCGTCTTGCAGCATCCGTTCTCATCGGCGCCCTGCTGTTCGGTTTGCTCTGGTACACGGTTTTCAATGCCGTGACGGCAGCGCTCGTCGCTTCCGGCGGAACCGTCGTTCTGCTCGCCGGCGCTTCGGCGTCCGACGCCTTCGAGACGATATTCGACATGATCGCGAACGTCCTTCTCGGCATCCTGGCCGCCATCGGCGCGTTTTTCGCTGCGATCTTCAGCTTCTTCGATTTCTAGAAGTTTTCAGTGATGTCCACCCGGATGGACCGGCGGGGCGCGGGAAAATGCCGAAAACAACGGGCGCTGCTCCCGCCCCGGCTTGACTTCGCTCCGAAATCCGTCGATTGAAGCGGCTCCATAATCTTACGCGGATTGGTAGGCCGCGAGTGAGAGGAGCTGAGCATGTCGGACATCCAATCCGAAGTTACGATCACGTTCCCTGATGGCAAGAGCCGGAAGGTCGCCTCGGGAACCACGGGCCTCGATATCGCCAAGTCGATTTCGCCTTCTCTCGCCAAACGCACGGTCGCGATGAGCCTCGACGGCGTGCTCTCCGATCTTGCCGATCCCATCACCAAGGACGTGACGATCAAGTTCGTCGCGCGCACGGACCCGGAGGCGCTCGAGCTGATCCGGCACGATTCCGCGCACGTGATGGCCGAGGCCGTGCAGGCCCTCTGGCCCGGCACGCAGGTCACGATCGGCCCCGTCATCGACAACGGCTTCTTCTACGACTTCGCCAAGCAGCAGCCGTTCGAGCCGGACGACATTCCGAAGATCGAAAAGAAGATGGCGGAGATCATCGCCAAGAACGCGCCGTTCACGAAGGAATTCTGGTCGCGCGAAAAGGCGAAGCAGTTCTTCCGCGACAAGGGCGAGGTCTTCAAGATCGAGCTGGTCGACGCCATTCCGGCGGGCGAGGATTTGAAGATCTACAAGCAAGGTGACTGGCTCGACCTCTGCCGCGGCCCGCACATGACGTCGACGGGCCAGATCGGCAAGGCCTTCAAGCTGATGAAGTTTGCCGGCGCCTATTGGCGCGGCGACAGCAACAACCCGCAGCTTCAGCGCATTTATGGAACGGCCTTCGCGACGGAAGAGGAGCTGAAGGCTTATCTCACGCAGCTCGAGGAAGCCGAGAAGCGCGATCACCGCAAGCTCGGCCGCGAGATGGACCTGTTCCATTTCCAGGAAGAGGCGCCGGGCTCGGTGTTCTGGCATCCGAAGGGCTGGACGCTGTTTCAGACGCTGATCGCCTACATGCGCCGCGCTCAGGCCCGCGCTGGCTACCAGGAAGTGAACTCTCCCGACATGATGGAGAAGCACTTCTGGGAGCTCTCCGGCCACTGGGAGAACTACGGCGAGAACATGTTTACGACCACGCTCCCCGACGAGCGCGTGTTCTGCTGCAAGCCGATGAACTGCCCGGGCCACGTACAGATCTTCAAGCATGGTTTGAAGAGCTACCGCGACCTGCCGCTCAAGATCGCCGAGTTCGGCAAGGTACATCGCTACGAGCCGAGCGGCGCTTTGCACGGCATGCTGCGCGTGCGCCACTTCACGCAGGACGACGCGCACATCTTCATCACCGAAGATCAGATCATGGAGGAATGCCTCAAGATCAACGATCTGATGCTGTCGATCTACAAGGACTTCGGCTTCGAGGACATCTTCATCAAGCTGTCGACGCGGCCTGAAAAGCGCGTCGGAGCCGATGAGCTGTGGGACAAGGCCGAGAAGGCGCTGGGCGACGTGCTCGACGAGGTCACGAAGCGTTCGAACGGCCGCGTCAAGACGGCATTGCAGCCGGGCGAGGGCGCGTTCTACGGGCCGAAGCTCGAATACGTGCTGAAGGACGCCATCGGCCGCGAATGGCAGTGCGGCACCACGCAGGTGGACTTCAACCTCGCGGGACGCCTCGGCGCGTTCTACATCGACGAGCATTCGGAGAAGAAGACGCCGGTGATGATCCACCGCGCGATGTTCGGCTCGCTGGAGCGTTTCACCGGCATCCTGATCGAGAACTTCGCCGGCCACTTCCCGCTGTGGCTCGCGCCCCTTCAAGTCGTCGTCGCGCCGATCGTGTCGGACGCGAACGACTACGCGCTGGAGGTTGTGGCCGCGTGCAAGGCTGCGGGCCTGCGCGTCGACAGCGATCTCAGGAACGAGAAGATCAACTACAAGATCCGCGAGCACTCGCTCGCCAAGGTCCCGGTCATTCTCGTCGTCGGCAAGCGCGAAGCCGAGGAGCGCAAGGTCTCGATCCGTCGCCTCGGTTCGCAGGACCAGACGGTGATTGGTCTCGACGAAGCTTTGGCTTCACTCTCCACCGAAGCGACCCCGCCTGATCTGCGGTAGCGCGACAATTTCATGAACGCAGAAAAATTTATTGAACTGCTCGTGCAATATCCCGCCGAGATCATTGCGATCGTCGTGGTGGTTGCTGGCGGTGTTTTGGCGTTTATGAAATTTTGGAATGCTTCAATCGTCACGCAAAAGGACGCGAAAATCGCCCATTTGGAAGAGAGAATAAAGCTGCGCGACGATCAACTCAGCGGCAAGTTTGCCGCCACGTCTCCGGAGGAGGCAGCGGCCCTGATAGCCCAGTTGAAAGATCGCTTAGCAGATATACCCCAGCAGAGCGGCTTGAGGCAGGCACAGTTGGACATCTTGGCATCCGCCGTTTCCTCGCCGGGCTGTCATTATAAAATATCTATCGTGCAGAACGGATTTGGGTCCGATCCGATGCTCGTGCAGTTTCGCAAGGTGTTTAAGAAAGCTCCAGGCTGGATCGCAATTGATGGAGGTCTAATCGCCGGTCCGGCTCAACCAGATTGCGGGCTGACAGTTGTTACACAGAGTGCGTCGGAGTTATCAACGCCGGAAAAGTTGTTTATCGATGGGTTGTCCAAGGCGGAGATAGCATTTGAGCGCTCCGAAGAAGCAACCCGGGATGCGGACGTAACGATTCTGGTCTGCATACGAACTGATTAAGCCTTCTCCGGTTGGGTGCGAATTGTTTCGCTCAGAGAGGTGTTTGCTGCGCGTGCATGGGGCAAGTACTTCCCTGGTTGGATCGCCAGCTCGCAGCAGGCCGCCGAAGCCACCCCGCTGCCCTTGAGATGAGCGCGATGTAAAGCGCGGCCCCCTTGGCCTGCGTCCCCTCACTGCATAGATGTCGGACGCGGCAGTTCAGCGGAGCGAGGCTCCGAGAGGGCCAGTCATGTCTTTGCTGTCATTCGCTCAATCCAAAGAGCGCTACGAAAGCTGGCTTCAATCTGAGCTGGGTCCGGACTTTGTCGCCGAAGACCTCGCAGAGAAAAATCAGATCATGCGCGATAGCGCGTTCGTTTTCTTGCGTGGCACCTACTGGCGCTGGGCGGAGATTGCTCGCGATGTGTTCTCCGGTCACGCGTCGGCGCCCGCGGTCTTGGCCGTCGGCGACATCCATCTCGAAAACTTCGGCACCTGGCGCGATGCAGATGGGCGTCTCGTCTGGGGTATCAACGACTTCGACGAGGCAGCCCGCATGCCGTATGTCGAAGATCTGGTGCGCCTCGCAACCAGCGCGGCCCTGGCGGCCGACACGAGCAAACCCGATATCTCGGGGGCGTGCGACGCCGTGCTCGGCGGATATCGCAAAGGCCTCGAGGCCTCGAGCCCGGTCGTGCTCGATCGGGACTGGGCTTGGCTGCGAGAGAAAGTGGTCGTGTCGGAGGAGAGCCGGCAGAAGTTCTGGAAGAAAATCGACGCCCGAAAATCTGAGCCCGCACCGCCGCATTTTCATGCGGCCCTTCAGGATGCCATGCCGCAAACGGAGCTGAAGTTTGATACCGCGCGAAGGGTGGCCGGCACCGGCAGCCTCGGACGCTCGCGATGGATCGGCGTGGCCGAGTGGCGAGGCGCGCCGATCGTGCGGGAAGCAAAAACCCTGCTGCCGTCGGCTTGGAACCTTGCTCATGGGGAGCGCGCGACAAAAATCCTGACCGGCGAAATCGCCGGCGGACGTTACCGATCGCCCGATCCTTGGATGAAGGTGAGCGACAGGATAGCGACCCGCAGGTTGTCGCCCAACAATCGCAAGATCGAAGCCGCATCGAGCGACTTCCACCTTCAGGAGCACAAGATGCTCTCGACCATGGGCTTCGAGCTGGCGAATGTCCACGCCGGGACCGACGATGCAGCGACCGCGATTGAGACGGATCTCGCAACGCGCAAATCCGGCTGGCTTGCGGCGGATGTCGAAAATGCGATGAGCCTCGTGCTTGCCGACTACAAGCAACTCAGGAAACATTGAGGGCCAAGGGAGAAGGGCAAAAGGCAAAAGCTTCCGGTTCTGCTTCCCGGCCAAGCAGGCCCAGTGCGACGTATCCACCGCACCTGGGTGGGAGGGCCGGGAGAGCCGACGACTGCAAAACAGAGAGAAAAACGCTGAAATGACGGTCGAAAATCGGACCTGAGCCCGCGGTCTCCCGCTCCCTAAAGCAGGGTGTTGAACGGTCGCACGCAATCCGCGCGCGTTTGCGGTATAAGGGTGGATGCAAATCAGCCCCAAACTACCGGCGCCCGTGCGCGTCGATCCCGTGTCGAATATTCCGCAAGCCCAGAGAAAGACTGTGGAAACGCTGCTGGCGAACGACTGCCGCTGGCCATTCGGCGACCCGGCTTCGCCGGATTTTCACTTCTGCGGCCAGCACACCAAGGACGGCCGTCCGTATTGCGACGCTCACTTGCGCCAGGCTTTTCAGCCAGCGAAGCCGCGTGCCGTCGTTTACCGCCCGCACGCCGCTTAGACCCTAGATTAGGGCGCGATTGCGATTCCAAGAACAGCAGTCACGCGCTAGCGCCGGTCGCCTCGATCTCTGCAACAAAAGCCGGATCGCGCTGTTCGCTGCGCGCTCTGCGCGTACGCACTTCCTTCGCCAACGACGTGGGCTATGCCCGGCGACGAGGCGTCCGTGATCGCGCACCATCAATCAATCTTCAAGCAACGGATCCGATATGAAACAATTCAACGACAAGTTTTTCGGCGAGCGGCTCCAAAAGGCCTCTGAGGCCCGCCTTGCCATGCTTCGCCGCGCCCAAAAGCTTCCCGACGATGATCCGAAGGCTGTGGCGCGCCGGGCCGAGCGCCAGGCTATCGCCGCCGCTCGCGAGGCTCGCAACGAAGCGAAAGCGCTTGCCGCAAAGGAACAGGCTGCACGCGAAGAAGCCGAGAAAGCCGAGCAGGAAGCGATCCGTAAGCTCAAAGCCCGCGAAGAAGCGGATCAGGCGGTCGCCCTGCTGGCAGAGCAGAAGGCCATTCGCGATAGCCGCTACGCCGCGCGCAAGAAGCGCAAGGCGTGATGCGCGTCGTCAGTTGCCGAGCCGACAACTGACTCCTTCCTTGCTTTGCGCCAACTTGGACGAGCCCGCGCGCAGTCCCGTTGGCGCGCAGCAGCTTCACTCGCGCTGCGACTCCGAGAGGACGATCGAAGGGCTCTAGTTTCCGCCGTCTGGCGCGCCCGGTGCACGTCCCGCATCCGGCTCGCTCGTCGCGAACAGATAGCGCTGCAGGCCAGACGCAAAATCCATTCTCACGTCGGCAGGTTGGGAAGTCTGCTGCTGGGCCTTGAAGCTGTCCCGGGTCACGAGCTGCGGGCCTTGCACGAGCCGCACGCCACGGTCCGCCGGTCGCGGCGCGGAGCGCAGTATAACGAGCTCGCGGGCCAGCGACGGCGAGACCGCGAGTTGCGGTCTCGGCACCATCGTTTCCCCCAACGCGGAAGTTTCCAGCGTGTCGCTGTCCTGACGCACGTCTAAGCGCTGCTCGGCCATTGCGAGTGCCATATCGACGGTCTCGAAGCGGCCGAGATAGCCCGGCACCTTGGCGTACTCGCGCCTGCGCACGTAGCTCGCTTCGCTCTTCGTTGGAGATTGCAGCACGCTGATGACGAGCGGCGCGACACCTTGCTTGCTGAACCCGAGCTTTTCCGCGGCCGCGCGCGATACGTCGAGCTTGCGCTTGCCGCTGTAGGGACCGGCGTTGGTGACGCGCAGCACGGAGGCGTCGCCGGTTTTGGGATTGTAGGCGAGGATGACGGTGCCGTCCGGCAGCAGCGGGCTTGCAGCGTTGTCGGGAAGATCGGGGCGGAAAACGGCGCCCGAACTCGTCAGTCCGCACGGGTTCAAGCGATCGAGCTTGCAGCTGTCGTAATAGGAGGCAAGCAGATAGCCTCGCCAGCCAACAAGTGTGTCGGTCTGCGCGAGTGTGCCGACCCGATGGCAGTATCCGTTGAAGCAATAGCGAGAGCCGGGAGATTTTGCGTCCGCAACGGTCGACGCCGCCAAGCCGGCAATGAGGATTGCGCCAGCACCGGCCAAGGCCGGCAGTGCGAGCCGCCAGCCTGTTCCAGAATACGATGCTGCAAGACGCAGCGGACGTTTCTCGCGTGGCATGTGACGCGGCCCGATTCGTTAGGATCAGATCTCCGATTTGCGAGACAACCGTGGCAAATGTTTGAGCAGCATCACCCAAGCAAGGTAAATGGCGCCTTAATGGCGGCAGCCGCACCCGAAAGCCAAGCTCGAAACGGGGGGCGGGAGACAGGCTCGATGAACGTCACGGGAGCACGGCACTTGCAAGCGCGGCGCAACTAGACGGCCTCAGATAACGCGCGCAACCTGAACCCGCCCCATTAGTCGACGGCCGTCTTCTGGGTTCTAATCGCCTCCAGCACCTGAACCGACACACCAGCATCCCGTGCGCGCGCCATCTCCTGAAGTTGCGTCTTGGAGTACTCCGCCGCCGTGTCCGACAACAGCGGCGCGATCTGAGCCGCGTCGAATGGGCACCGCTGGAACACGAACGGCGGAACGCCGGACAACTTCTCCGGGTCATCCTCCTCGCCGAGCGTCAGCATTGCGACGGAATTGCCGTCGAGCACGGTGACCTTCGCGCGGTCCCGCTTATCCGAAATCTCACTGATGTGATTCACGTGCGCAACGCAGTTGTCGATGCCCGACGCGGCGTCGAACGTGCACGCGCCGTGCTTGTAGCGCACGAAGCGCGGCGTCCCGTGCGCCTCCCAATGGCGCCTGTCCAGAATGTAGCCGCTGAAGGCACCCGAGCGCGACTGATGCAGGATGTCGAAGCCGCAGCCCGCGTATGCGGTGCCAGCCGCTTTCAACGCGAAGAAGCCTTCGAATGGATAGGGATCCGCGGCCGCCGTTCCCGCCATCATTTGGCCCACGGCCAGCAAGCAGAAACTCCGTTTCATGTCTCCCCCGTTGGCTTTCGCGCGTGGCACACGTCGCTGCGTCGTACCGACCTTACCGAACATCGGCTGCGTTGGAGAGAGCGAAAGGTTCCCGCGCGGCCGTGTAAACTTGCTAGTGTTGCCGAGCTGGCCGAGGGTTTCGTGCGCGGCGGCACGCCCTGAGATTGAAAGCAAAAGCGACCAATCATTTCCGATATTTTTCAAATGCGGACCGCGGGGCCTTACGCCCTGGCTTGAAGGCGTGGCAATATCGCGAGGCGTATCAGGCCATCGCGCAATCTCATTTGGATTTCGCCACAATGCCCTCAGTGCTGATCACAGGCGCGAATTCCGGCATCGGCCTTGCGGCGTCGGTGGAGCTCGCAAAGCGCGGCTGGCGTGTCGTTGCGACGATGCGCGACCGCACCAAGCGCGGCGGGCTGGACCGGCAGCTCGCGGCCGCCGGCGTCAGCGATGACGTTCGCATCGAGCAGCTCGACGTCACCGACGAGAAATCCATCGATGCCACCATCGCGGCGCTGGATCTCGCTCATCATCCGCTCGAAGCCGTCGTCCACAACGCCGGCATCGCCATCGGCGGCGCCTTCGAGGACCTGAGCGACGCCGAAATCCGCGGCGTCATGGAGGTCAACTTCTTCGGCGTCCTCGCGCTTACGCGTCGCCTTCTGCCTACGTTCCGAGCGCGAAGGCGCGGCCGCATCCTGATCGTCTCGAGCGAAGCCGCGTTTGCCGGTCACCCGACGATCTCGGCTTATGCCGCGTCCAAATGGGCCGTCGAAGGATGGGCCGAAGCGCTCGCTTATGAAGTTGCGCCGTTCGGGATCGAAGTCACGCTGGTCGAGCCGGGCGCGATCAAAACCAACATTTGGAAAGCGTCGCCCCGCATCATTCCGAAGGAAAGCCCTTACCGGCCTTTGCTGCGCCATCTCGATGCTGCGGTCGATATCCACGTCGAGAAGACGGCCCGTGAACCGGAGGAAGTCGCGCGCGTTATTGCCAACGCGCTCGAAGCCAGGAAGCCGCGTTTTCGGAACACCGTCGGCCCCACCGCGCGCATGCTGCATTTTGCACGCGGGAAGATACCGGCGCGCCTGATGCGCAGGATCTTTGCGCGCTACTTCGGCCTTCATCGCATTCGCTGGTAGCCGCGACCCTGCAAGAGCCTCGGGATCTGCAACCCGATGCCGCCGGACAGAGCGGATTCTCGTTAAATTGTCCGTACCCTGTAACATCGCCCTTAAGCCGCGCCTGTCATCGTAAGGGAAGAGGCCAGCTCCGACTGCGTCTCGAGGCTCCGCCAAGTCGAGCTTCGCCCCACGACACTTGGCCCCCACCACTTGGCCCCATGACAGGAGATGACCGTATGTCCCTTATGAAATCCGCAGTGATCGCAGGCCTCACCGTCGCCGTCGCGCTCGGCTCGAGCCTCACCGCCGCGTCCGCGCACAGCAACAAGAAGGCTGTCCGCAACTTCGTCTACGGCGCAGCTGCAACGGCGGTTGTCGTGTCGGTGGTCAAGAAAGACTGCAAGAAGTGGAAGCACCGCTACAACGCCACCGGCAATCCGTACTACCTGGATCGCTACTACGATTGCATCTAGTTTCGGATAGCTTCCCGGTCGCGATCGCACCCCCGTCTTGCATCCCTTGGATGCAAGACGGGGGTGTCGTTCGTTTGGAAGATGCAACGTCAAGTTTCCAGGCAGAACTCGGGAAGACGGCCTCGCTATAGCCAGGACAAAACGACTTCGGCGCAATTTGTGCGTCCGTCGTAACCCGCTGTTAGGTCGCTCTGCCAACAATGGACGGGGAGGCTGGCGGCCAGAAGTTTCGCCCCATAATGAGCCTCGCCCAAAGGAGAATTTTGAGTATGTCGATTTGGAAGTCTACCGTTGCCGCAACGATGGTGACGGCGATTGCATTTGCTGCGGTCCCCACGGCCGCGTTCGCCAAGAAGAGACACGGCCACCATCACGGCTACGGCCATCATCATCACGGCCACAACAAGCATAAGTATCGCGGATATGGCACGGCCGCCGCCGCCGCCGCGATCGTGATCGGTACCGCTGCCTACTACGACTGCAAGAAGTGGAAGTCCCGCTACAAGCGAACGGGCAACCCCTACTATCTCGATCGCTACTACGCCTGCAAATATTGAGACGAGAAAATCCCGGCGCGCGCGGAGAGCCTGCGCCGGGTTGCCTTTGAATGCGCGACGGGCGAGGGTCGAGCGCGAAGCTCAGAGGTGCCGATCAGTCGGCAACGACCAGGGCGTGCGGAGCAGCGGCAGCGCGGGCTGCGATCTGCGCGACAGGCAGCGATTGGGCTGCGGCCACCGGTTCGGCGTGGGGCAGCATCCAGAGAATTTTCCGCGAGCCCGAGATGCCGTCCTGGAACATGGCGAACCCGCTCGCGAGAAGCGCAACACCGCAGAAGGCGATCAGGCTTTCAAAGCGTCTCGCGCCCTTGCGCTGGTAATAGAGAGCGGCAGCGCCAACGAGCATCAGCGCAAACGCCGACAAGACGATTTCCAAGGATTGCATGGTGGCCCCACCCGGTTTGGCGTCGCCAAGGCTATCGGCGGACGCTGAAGTCAACTGAATAAGGGACGATCGCGACAGGCGTGTTAAACCCTAACACCGCGCCACATCGGTCGTTTTTCGCTAGCATCTGGGCTAACGGACCCATGAGCCACCTTGATCCCCAAACCTGAAAGCCACCTGACAGCGCGCGCTTGCCGCGTAGGTAGATCGTGGACGGTGGCCTGAGCCACGTTGATAGGTGGGCAAAACCGGAGCGTTTCGCGCTAAGGTAAAAAACTTGTCAGGGGCACCCGAGCGCATGCCGTCTTTCCGCGCCTTCAGCTATCGCGCCGATCCATCGGTTCCGAAATTCGATGACAGCACGCCGCTTGTTATCTTCGATGGCCATTGCGTGCTCTGCTCGTCGGGCGTCCAGTGGATGCTGAATCGCGATCCTCATGGCACGGCGCGCTTCACCGCGATCCAAGATCCCATTCCCCGGGCGCTCTATCGGCACTATGGGTTGGATCCCGACCTCTTCGACACCTTCATGGTGTTGGCCGATGGCGTTCCCCACACGCGTTGGAGCGGCCTCCTCGCAGCGGCGCGCACGATGCCGGCCCCGTGGTCGTGGCTCGGCGCGCTTGGGCGTGTCGTGCCGAATAGCATCGGCGATCGGATCTACGACTGGATTCAACGGAATCGCATCGGCTGGTTCGGCGCGCGGGATACCTGCTTTCGCCCCGACGAGCGTCAGCAGCTTCGGTTCCTGCAGGCTTTGTCCTAGAGCGCCTGGCCGTCCGCGTATCGCCTACGCGCGGGCCATTCTCTCGGGCTGCGCGCGAGACAGCGCGAAGGTGAGCGCGAGAACGGCGGCGTATGCGCCGAAAATGATGAGATCGCTGATCAGCGCACGCCAGGCATGCGTGACGGAAAGCGTGGTGAGCGCCGGATCGGTGGCCGCGTAGACGACCTCGATCTCCTGACCGGGGCTGAACTTGTCGGCCGCCGACTTCGACATGTGCGCCGAGCCGGTGATCGGCGCGAAGCCCGGTACCTCGAGCGTATAGATCAGCTCGCGCCCACTGGTGTTGCGGCCGATGAAGGTGTCCGGCGCCACGCTTTCCACGATCGCGGTTGCATGGTGTCCGTAGTCACGCACCTCTGCATAGAGCGCGTAGTCTGCGCGGATTTGCGACAAAGCGAAAAGCGCGACGAGAGGAGCCGTAAGCAGGATCAGTGCGAGCTTGAGTTCTCTCATGGCAATTCCCCGAACGGTTTCGAAGGGAGACTGACGCCATGACACCCGTCACGCTGTTCCTATCGAAACCACGCTGCCGCGTTTGAACGAACTCATACCAGAAATCCGGCTGCCTTAGGGCCGATCCCGTGCCTCGTGTTGCAAAATATCAGCGCAAAAGTGTCCAAATTTGCCGGGGAGGTGCGATGCAGATTGACACCGTCGCGGTGTCACAATTCATTCGTGATGAGTTTTTCGGGAGGGGTTCCATGGCCATAGACCCGGCTTGGTTCGTCGTGGGGGCTTACGTTGCCGGCGCCATTCTGGTGGCTGTTCTGCTCGGGCTCTATTTCAGAAAATAGATGTTCGACCTGCGGGGCGTTCCCTGTTCCGCGCGAGACAGCGTGGAGGCGGGCCATCGGCGAAAGTGTGTCCATCACGCCCCCGCCGCCGTCACCGGCTTGTTCCGGCACGGCCAATCACCCCCAGGAGACTTTACGAATGTCGTTCACGAAGACGGCCGTTGTTTCGGCCCTTGTCGTTGCTGCTGCGTTTTCGAGCACCATGACCGCTGCCAACGCCGGGAAAAAGCACTTCCATCATCATCACTTCCATCACCGCTTCTACAGCCCGGTGATCGTGATCGGCCCGCCGGCCTATAGCTGCAAGCACTGGCTCAAGCACTATCACAAGACCGGCAAGAAGGTGTTTCTGAAGAAGTACTACGCCTGCAAGTACTAGGACCATGATCGCTTCAGGCCTTATCAGCCTGAAGCGTGAATCATCGGTCTCACTAAAGACCACCATGATCGCTTCGGGCCCTTCCTCGCCACGGCGGGGAGGGGCCTTCTATTCCACGTCGTAGCGGCCGGAGAGATCTTTCGTCCGCGCTTCCGTCAACGACGTCATGCACCCGACGACCGCCGCTGTCGTTCCGGTGCCGCCCGACCACTCCATCGGCACCGCGCCTTTGCAGTCCGCATCACGAAACGCCACCCACGCCCGTTGGCTCGCGCGCATCGCCTCTTCCCAGCTCGCCCGATCGTAAGGCTTTTCGAGATCGCCCTCCGCGATCTGTGCGAGCACTTTCTTGTAGACCGCATTGAGCTTGTCATCCGCCGCCCTGAAATCCTTGTCGGCGCAGAAGTTCATCTCGACGGTCGTGCTGGCGTTGTTGCAGTCGATCGGCTCGTCGGCCTGCGCAGGATTTGCGATCGGAAGAAGCATCAGGACGGCGAGCAGGGGAGATATGCGCATGGGAGATCCTCGGGGTTGACGACCGAGATCATAGAGGTCCTCGGTAAACGTAACAGCGACGAACCGGCACCGGCGCGGAATTTCTTGGAAAGCGGGCTGTTGCCGCCGAATGCCGATGCTTCCTTGCAGCGCCCCAAAACAAAAAGCCGCCCGCGGATGCCTCCGCAGACGGCCTCGAAGCAGGATCGAAAGAACGGGCTCAGTGCCGCTTCTTCCAGTGGCGGTGATGATGCTTGCGCCAGTGCGGCGGGAAGCAACGCTCACGGCCCCAGAAATGGGACCGGTGCCATCCGCGGCGATCTACTTTGCACGAGGAATGAAGCCCATGGACTTGAATGACTTCCGAGGTGGCGGCAGCGGCGCTGGCGGTTCCGGCTGCCCCCAGCGGGGCGGCCTCGGCGGCAGAGGCGACGACGCCGAAACAAAGAGCGCCGGCGAGAGCGAAAAGGATTTTTTTCATTGAGTTCTCCGTAGGCATTGAGCACGTAGTTCAACGTAACGCGGTCCAACGTAAAGTGGGTGTCCGGTTCCCCGCCAGGACGCCCAACCGCTGGCTAGCCGAGATTCGTGGCAACATCCGTCTCTTGCAGCGCACATTCGTCCGCTGCGCCACATTGTGAGGATCGAAATTCGGTGATAATCGCCTTCGCATCCGCAACAGGAAAATCGCAATCCATCTCGTGACGCAGCACCCCCATCGCATAGCCGTCGTCGGCGCCGGCCCTGCTGGGCTCATGGCGGCCGAGACGCTTGCCAAAGCCGGCGTGACGGTCACGGTGTATGAGCGTATGCCGCGTGCGGCGCGCAAGCTTCTGCTGGCCGGGCGTGGCGGTCTCAATCTCACGCACAGCGAGCCTCTCGCGATTTTTCTCACCCGCTACCGCGAAGCTGCACCCCGCCTCAGCCCGGCGATCGAGGCGTTTCCGCCCGAAAGCCTGCGCGCGTGGGCGGAAGAGCTGGGTCAGGAAACCTTCGTCGGCACCAGTGGGCGCGTCTTTCCGCGCGCCATGAAAACATCGCCGCTGCTCCGTGCCTGGCTGCAGCGCCTGGCTGGCCTCGGCATCACCTTCAAGTTCGGGCATCGCTGGACCGGATGGGACACGCAAGGGCGCTTGCTGTTCGAGACGGCGGAGGGCGCGCAGGCGGTCGAGGCCCAAGGCGCCGTTCTCGCGCTTGGCGGCGCCAGCTGGCCGCGCCTCGGTTCGGATGGCGGATGGACCGCGCCGATCGAAGCGGCGGGCGTGAAAGTCGCGCCGCTTGCGCCTGCAAACTGCGGCGTGCGGATCGCGTGGTCGGAGATCATGCGTACGCGCTTCGCCGGCCATCCGTTGAAACGCATTGCCGTAACGCTTGTCGGCGAACCATCAGGCGCCGAAACGGTGCGCGGCGAGGCGATGATCGCGGCAGATGGTCTGGAGGGCGGCGCGATCTATGCGCTGTCGGCGCCGATCCGCAATGCGATTGCGGCGAAGGGCGATGCAACTCTCACGCTTGATCTGAGGCCCGACCTATCTGCCGACGAGCTTGCCGCGCGTTTGCAGAAGCCGCGCGGGAAACAGTCGCTCGCAACCTACCTTCGCAAATCCCTGGCGCTCGATGCGGCGGCGATCGGCCTGCTGCAGGAGGCCACACACGCGGCCGGAACGCCGCTCGCCGCGATGGCGCCGGAAGTCGTGGCACGCCTGATCAAGAGCATCCCGCTGCGTGTCACTGGCCTCGCGTCGATCGATCGCGCGATCTCGACGGCAGGTGGCATCTCGTTCGATGACATCGATGAAACGTTCATGCTGCGCGCACGCCCCGGAACGTTCGTCGCGGGCGAAATGCTGGATTGGGACGCGCCGACCGGCGGTTATCTTCTACAGGCTTGCTTCGCCACCGGACGCGCCGCCGCCGAAGGCCTGCTTTCGCATCTCCAGCGGACCCCGGCGCCCTAACGGCTTACCTGCCCGTTGCCTGCTGTCCGCCGCCGCGCCCTATCCCTCGATCTCGCTGCGCAGAATTTCAAGCTCCAGCCACCGCTCCTCGGCAGCCGCGAGATTGCTCTCGACCTCGGACAGAGTCTCCGAGATATCCGCGAACCGCTTACGATCGCGCGTATAGAGATCGGGATCATCGAGTAACCGCGAAAGCGCGGTCTTCTTCGCTTCCAATGCGGCGATCTCGCCCGGCAGAGTTTCGAGCGCGTGCTTGTCCTTGAAAGAAAGCCGCTTGCGCTGGGCTTGCGAGCCTGCATCCGTCGCAGCGGAGGGCGCCTTCGCGTCACCCGCGTCTGCCGGAGACGGCTTCGCAAGCTTCGTGTCCCGCTTCTTGAGCTCGGCCCCGCGCTGGGTCAGCATGTCCTGATATCCGCCGGGATACTCGGTCCAGCGGCCGTCGCCTTCCGGCACGATCACGCTCGTCACGACGCGATCCAGGAAGTCGCGATCGTGGCTGATCAGAATGACGGTTCCCTTGTAATCCGCGAGCACGTCTTCCAGAACGTCGAGCGTTTCGAGGTCGAGATCGTTAGTGGGCTCGTCGAGGACGAGCAGGTTCGACGGTTTCGCCAGCGCACGCGCCAGCATCAGCCGTCCGCGCTCGCCGCCTGACAGCGCGCTGATCGGCGTGCGCCGCTGTTCGGGCGCGAACAGAAAGTCGCGCATGTAGGCGACGACATGCTTCGTCTCGCCGCCGATCGTCACCGTATCGCCGCGCCCGCGCGTCAGAGCCTCGGAAAGCGTCCAGCTCGGATCGAGGCTTTCACGGCCCTGATCGAGCGTCGCGGCTTCGATGCTGGTTCCCATGCGAATATCGCCGGCGTCCGCCGGCAGCACGCCCGTGAGCAGCGAGACCAATGTCGTCTTGCCGGATCCGTTCGGCCCCACGATGCCGAGCCTGTCGCCGCGCATCAGCCGCAGCGAGAGATCGCGCACGATCGCCTGCTCCCCGAACGACTTCGAGATCCCTTTGGCCTCGATGACGAGCGTGCTCGACGTTTCGGCTTCCGCCACCGACAGCGTGGCCTTGCCTTGCACGGCCCGATAGTCGCGCCGCGTCTGGCGCAGCTTTGCCAGCTCCGCCATGCGCCGCACGTTGCGCTTGCGCCGGCCGGTCACGCCGCCGTGCACCCAATGGGTCTCGGCCACGATCTTGCGATCTATCTTGTGCTGTTGTGTTTCCTCGTCGGCGAGCTGTTGATCGCGCCAGTCCTCGAACTGGCTGAACGGCAGGTCGACGCGTCTGGCCTGGCCGCGGTCGAGCCACACCGTGGTGCGGGACAGCTTTTCGAGGAAGCGCCGGTCGTGGCTGATCAGCACGAGCGCCGCGCGCGACTGCTGAAGCCTCGCTTCGAGCCATTCGATGGCCGGGAGATCGAGGTGGTTGGTCGGCTCGTCGAGCAGCAGGATTTCGGGATCGGGCGCCAGCACGTGGGCAAGTGCTGCGCGTCGCGCTTCACCGCCGGAAAGATGCGCGGGATCTTCGCTGCCGTTGAGGCCGAGCTGTTCGAGCAGATAACGCGCCTGATGCGGATCGTCGCTCGCGCCGAGGCCTGCTTCCACATAGGCGAGCGTCGTCGGGTAGCGAGAAAGGTCGGGCTCCTGTTGCAGATAGCGAACCAGCGCTCCCGGCTGCACGAAGCGCGTGCCGCGATCGGCATCGATGGAGCCGGCGGCGATGCGAAGCAGCGTTGATTTCCCAGATCCGTTGCGGCCCACGAGGCAGATGCGCTCCCCCGCGCCCACGGCGAGGTCCACGCCATCGAGCAGGCCGGTGCCGCCGAAGGTGAGGGCGATGTCGGAGAGTTGGATGAGGGGGGCGGCCATGAGGTTCCGGGAGAATACATTGCAGGAGCGCCCGGCGAAGCCGGCGCTATCGGGTCGAAGCGCGTCTATACAAGGTTCCCGCGCCTCTGTTCCAGCAGTTTGAGCCGGAGGCGGGGCAAGGCGCTATTTCGCCTGCATCATCGCATTGATGGCGTCGAACGTGGTGCGCCCGAAAGTCCCGTCGTAGGGCCCGCTGTAATAGCCGCCCTCGGCGAGGCGCTGCTGCAGCGCCTTGCGGAACTCGCGGGTCCAGGCTCGGCTGTTCTGCAGCATCTGCTGCTGGGTGAACTGGTAGCGCAATTCGAGCGCCCGATAGATGTAGCTCGCCGCCATCTGCGGATCGCGGCCGAGGCCGAGCCCCTTGTCGTACAGAACGGCCAGGTTGTGAACGGCGAGGAGCTGGCCGCGCTTGGCGCCCTCGCCATACCAGGCGGCTGCCGTCGCGTAGTTCTTCTCGACGCCCCGTCCGGTGGAGTACATGGTCCCGAGCGCGGCCATGCCTTCGGGGTCGCCCGCGTCGGCGGCCTTCTTGTACCATTGCGCGGCCTGGAAGTTGTCGGCTTCGAGCCCGTTGCCGCCCTCGAACATCAGACCGACGGCCACCATCGCAGGCGGATAGTTGCTCTCCGCCGCACGCTTGAACATGTTGACCGCTTCGAGCGGATCGCGGATCACGCCCTCGCCGTCGCGATACATGCGCCCGAGCCGGAACAGCGCCGCGACGTTGCCCGCTTCGGCGGATTTGCGGATCCAGCGCTGGGCTTCGGCCAAGTCCTTCGCCGTGCCCTGGCCGGAGGCGAGCGCATCGCCGTAGAGCAGCATGCCGTTCGTGCTGCCCGCGAGCGCCGCCTTCTTGTACCAGGAGACCGCTTCGGAGGCGTCGCGTCCGACACCCGTGCCGTTGGTGTAAAGGCGAGCCAGAAACATCATCGCCGGCGTACTGCCGCGCTCTCCCAGTTGGCGGAGCGCCTGCAGATACGAGTTGCCGTCTTCGCCGATGCGCCACACGGTGAGCGTGCCCTGCGTATCGGGCTTGCGCGCCTGGATCGCCGCGACGAAGGCGGTTGTGTCCGCGACCGGCTCGCCATCGAGCGCCAGAACGAAATCGCCGAACCGCAAGCCGGCTTCGGCGGCCGGGCCGCCCGGTGTCGCGTCGACCACGAACACCGCACCCGTCTGAGCGAGGCCGAGCGTCGCCGCGAGCGCCGTATCGCTCACGCCATCGAGACGCACGCCGACATACGACAGCGGCTCGTGACCCGGCCAAGCCCGAAACTTGATCGGCACCTGAATGGACTGCCCGCTGAGCTGCAGATCCGCGCCGGGAGCCGCACCTTCTGGCATGGGAAGATCGGGCGCGGAGGGAGCTTGCGTGCCCTCCTGAGATCCGGCAGACGGCGGCAGCAGCCGGATGATGTCCCGATCGTCGGGCTCGTCCGCCACGCGGATGACCGATGTGCGCTGTGAGCCGGCCGTCTTCAGCCCGGTGTCGAACGGCGCAGCGAAGCAATGAGCAACAGGCGCGGCAACACAACAGAGCGCCGCCGCCAGCATCCGGTTGGCCGCTCCGCTACCCCGGCTAGATCGGAACGAGCCTAGAATTGCCATATCACCACGACGGAAGAGAGAGCTAGGCTGAAGCGGGTTTCCATTCTCCCGGAGCCGTCTGGCAGAAGATGGCGGTGTTGGCGCTCTTCTCGTCAGCGGTCTCCTGGCCCTTCTTCTTGCGAAGTTCGAGCTCGGTCGTCACCTTGCGGCACTGGGTATCGGGAGGAATGGCGTTGATGCGCACGACCTCTTCGTCAGCGACCGGCTTGGCGGCGGGTGCCGCCGTGGTCGCGGCCGCTGCTCCGGCCGGTGGGGTGGTCTGCGGTCCTGCATCCGTCGCCTTCGAAGTGTCGGAAGCCAAGTTGGTGCCGGGAGTATTGCCGGCCTTGCTGTCGGGTTTCACGACCGTGTCCGCCACCATCAGGATTGCGGGATCGTTCTTGAGGTCGGAGGCCTTCTGCATCGGCTCGGCGACGATCGTCACCTGCTTCTTGCCGTCCTTCGAGGTGTAGGTGTCGGTGACGCGCTGCTCGGGATCCTTGGCGACGACGGTCTTGGCGCGCTGCGCAACTTCGCGCCGCTCGCTCTTCGACAAGTGATTGAAGATCACGGTGCCGATTGCCACCGCCGCGACCACGCCGAACGCGGAACGGAACGGCCCGCCGAACACGACCAGTGGAACGCCGACGCCGGCAACACCGACCCCGACGCCCGGAACGATGCGGGTCGGCGCGCGCACGACCTTCTTGAAAGCCCGTTTGATACCGAACTGCGCCACGGCGGGCGGGGGAAGGGTGGTCAGAAGCATCGAGGCCGCAACAACCGCCGAAGTCGTACGAGCGAGCATGTCCGTCTCCCAAGAGGCGTCCGGAATAGCGGGGGCTTTTTCCGGAAAGAAGCACAACTGATCAAAAAGCCAGGGTGTTTGGCATTTTCAAGGAATATCGGGAGCATCCCGGTAATTTTTCTGCAAGTCTAGGCTCACGCCATGATGAAACGGCGGACGCGGATCATCCACTGCTTCATCTTGGCAAAAGGCCCGTAAACCGTCGGAGGATGCCACCGATCCGGCAAAAGAGTATCCGATCGGCCGCTGATCGGGGAGAGAGAAACGAGGGCTCGCTTAATCTTGGCCTTGTCCGCCAACATCCCGGATTTGCTGTAGCTTCAACCCCAAGCGCCGCGCCGCCGATAGATCTGGATGCTGATCGGGGGTTGCGCTAGGTGTAGCCCATCAGGGGCAGCATCGCTGGGCGGATCATGCCGTTAGAGAACCGAAGAACGCGCGGCGGCGTTGTTCTGCGCGCCCTTGCCCTGTCGGCCGTGGCGATCGTCGTGGCCGGATTGGCGCCGCTCGCATCGCGCGCCTTCGATGCGCATCGCGTCGAGCCGAGCGTCTACAAGATCTACACTTTCATTCCCGAGAAGAACCAGTTCACGGTGTCGTCCGGCACCGGCTTCCTGATCTCAGGCCGCCGTTACGTCATGACCAACTTCCACGTCGTGGAAAATGGCGCTCGCTTCTACATCGCCTTCCGGGATGGACGCGAAGCCAAGCTCGTCGAGGCCAAGCGCGCCGATGCGCGGCCGAACATCGACCTCGCGTTGCTCGAGGCGCGCGAGGATTTGCCTGGCGAGCCGCTGATACTCGGCGAATATGAGCCGGAGAAACTCGCCGAGGTCGTGGCGATCGGATACCCCGGCGCCGCCAATCTCAACAAGGAGCTGGTGCCGGGGCCCGATGCGCGCGGCGTGCCGCTGACCGATCTCGAGTCGACCATCACCACCGGCGTCGTGTCGCGCATGACCTTCACCAATCTGAAGGTCAGCGAAACCCAGGTCTTGAGTGCGCGTACGGTTCAGCACAATTCGGCGATCAATCCGGGCAACAGCGGCGGCCCCCTGTTCGACGCTTGCGGACTCGTTGTCGGCATCAACACCTTGCAGGGGCTCAACTCGCAAGGATTGTTCTTCTCGATCCACGCCAACGAGGTCGGGCGCTTCTTGCGTGAAGGCCAGATTGCCTTCGCTTCGAGCAGCCGGCCGTGCTCCGGCGGACCGGGCAGCGTTCTTCCGCTTCTGGTGGCGATGACCGCGGTGCTGGCCCTCGCGGCCGCAGTCTACGCCATCCGCAAACAAGGCACGGCGCCTTTGCGGGCCGCTTTGCCGGAGGTAATCAGCCGGCACATTCCGCTGATTGGCCCGCAGACTGGCGGGGCCGGGGAAAAGAAGATCAGCGTCAGGCGGCTTCTGCCATTACGGGACAACGCCTCGGCGGCGGGCCTGCTGGTGCTGCGGCCGCTGGAAAGCGGCGAGACCATCCGCCTCGACGAAACCGGACGCGCCGTCACCATCGGGCGTGGCCCCGGAACCGATATCGTCGTCGCGAGCGATACGGTTTCCAAGCTGCACGCGCGCCTTGCCTACGATCGCAAGGCGCAGCGGATCCACGTCACCGATCTCAATTCGTCGAACGGCACTTACCTTGATGGCGTGTGGATCCGCGAAGCCGATGCCGCTGCGGGTTCGGTTCTGCGCTTTGGCACGGTCGACTATGAGCTGTTGCTCGAAAAGCCCGCCGCAAAAAGCGCGCCTGAAGCCGCTGCTGCGGCGCACGGAATGGGCTGGATGCTGTCGGGCTTCGATCCATCGGGGCGGGCGCTCCAGTTCGAGCTGCGTCCCGTGATCGATCCACAGTCCGGCAGGGAGCTACCCGCGACGTGGACATTCGGCCGCGATCCCGGGCGCGCGAGCTTTGTCATCGACGACGGCAGCGTTTCGGCGTTGCACGCTCAGCTCATGTTCAATCCAGGCGAAGCCCTGATGCTGCGCGACATCAACTCGATGAACGGCACCAAGCTCGACGGAGAGAGCATCGGAAAACGCACCGTGACGATCACGGGAGCCGGCAATCAGATCACGTTCGGTCTTGCGACGCTGCGGTTGTCGCGCCTCTGAAGATAGCGCGTTCTAGACCATGATCGCTTCGGACCCTATCAGTCCGAAGCGTGAATCATCGGTCTCATCAAGAACCTAGAGCGGGATTGCGATCCAAGGAAAAGCAATCACGCTCTAAGCGGATTTTCCGCCGCGCGAGATCAGTGCCGAAAGAAGGCCCGTTACTTTGCGGCGCGCACCGACCGGCAGCGTATCGAGCCCGCGTTTGAGCGCACGACGGGAGCCGAGATAGAGCGTCGAATACGTGCGGCCGATCAGCGAGAGCGGCATCGCCCAATCGCGCACCACCACCGCGTCGTCGGCCCATTCAAGCTTGTAGCCGTCGCCGGGCGCCAGGAGATCGTAGACGGTCATGCCGTCAGCCATCGCGCTCCGGATGCTGTCTTCCATCAGCAAAGCGCCCGCCGCCGTTTTCTCGAATTCGAGATCGTAGGCGATGATATGAATGGCGGAGCGGCCCTTGCAGCGAACGCCGATCTCGAACGCGACCGGACGCCCACCCGACGACAGCGTCATGACGTGGCATCCAGCGGGACGAGCATCAGCACGGGCCACGTCGGCGAAAAAGCGCTCGGTCCTCGGGTCGACGAGAGCCGGTGAAACGATCCCGCGCTGGCGCAGCCACGCCATCTTGCAGGTGAAGACCTCGGCCACACGCGCTGCGGCCTCCGCGCCATTCGAAAGAAATTGAAGCGCGATCCCTCCGCGCTCGTCGAGCCGGCGCCGCTGCCGTTTTCTGTTGCGTCGCGCGCCGCTGGAATAGCGCGTCTCGTACTCCGCGAACGTCGGCGCGCTCTTGAGATCGAGGAACGGCGCGGTGAGTTCCTGGATGATCGCCGCGCCCTTCTCCTCGAGCAGCGGCGCGATGGCGGAATCCTGGCGCACCTTCCTCAGTTGCAGCACGCTGGCGCCGGTCCGGCGCGTGACGAAATCCCATGCGGCGCGAAGCAGCGCGGGGCTGTCCGCGACGTCGTCGATCAGCAGGTCGCCATACTGGCTTACGGGCTCGCCCATCCAGCTGAGCCGCTTGATTGGACCCACGCGTTCGGAAACGAGCGGCCACACCATCACGAGGCGTCCGCCGATCCGCGCGGTCACGATCGCGAGGCGAGGGCCGGCCGCATCGGCCGCCGGCAGGAAATGATTGGACCAGTGCCAGAGCCAGTTGAAGGTCTGGAACAGATGAATGTCACGGCCGGCACGCGCGAAAAGATCGTTCCAATCGGCTTCGAGCGCTTCGAAGCCTGCGCGCGTGGTCACGAGGTCGAACGAGGCTTGGTCTGGCGCGGCCTGTCTCGCCGCATCCGCGGCCACTGTCGGCAACTGAAGGGAGACCGCAGTCGTGTCCCGCGAGAGCCGTTCGCTCTGGCGGTTCATGAGAACCGATGTTGCTGACATGGGCAACGATCCCTTACGCAAGACGAGAGCCTAATCGTCCGAGATGCGAATGTCCCGCCGGAGGCAGGTCCAAGGAAAGCGCTCGCATCGAGGACGTGAATCAGACTCTCAAACAAAGACTTAGAGCGCGTTCACTCGGGAAGTTTTACTTAATCGAGAGTGAACGTGCTCTCGCCGGCATCCCAAAACGGGATGCGAACCAGACCAGCGTGGATCGTCTCACGAAAAGGATAACGCTTTGGTGCGAACGCTGCCCAAAATGGCTGTATCAGCACGACAAAAGTGGGCCTAGACCATGATCGCTTCAGGCCCTACCAGCCTTAAGCGTGAATCATCGGTCTCACTAAAAACCACCATGGTTGCTTCAGGCCCACGCGCTCCGATCGCCGCGGCTCCTATCGGGCGCGGCGTGAATCGGCAGCGCAGGAAATGCCTGAAGCGTGAATTATCGATCTCTAGGCGTGCGCGATCTCGACCAGGGCGAGAACGAACAGCAGCACGACCAGAGCGGAGAGGGTGAAGGTGCCGCGCCGCGTCGACGCCCCGCCCCCGAAAAGGCCGGCAAGCGCGATCGCGGCAGCACTCAGAATATTGATGACGATCAGCCCGGCGAGGCCGAGACCTCGCGAGCCCTCCCAGGCGCCTTCGATGAAAGTAGCGGCCGAGAGCCCGATCAGCACCGCACCCAGCAGGCGCGGCCAAAATCCGCTCGCTGGGGTGGGCAGTCCGAGAAGCCTGAGGGTCGCGAGCGGGGCCAGCACAAGGATGGCGCCACCTGTCAGCTTGAGAAGCGTTTCGAACCAGAGAAGCTGCTGCACGAACGAAGCCAGATCACGGTTGGCGCCAAATCACCTGTTGGCGGAAGTGAGCCGGAAAAGAAGACCGGCGTGAAGGTCCGGCGACACGAAAGCGCGAGAGGGGGAGTGATTATCCGCCCGCCTTTTCCTGCTGCTTCTGCCACCAATCGCCCGATCCGAAGTTGTCCTCCTGCTGCGAGCCGCCGCTGAACAGGCCACCGAAGAAACCTCCGTCGTCATCTTCCTGCTTCTTCGCGACAGGCTGGGGAGGCGGTTCGAAATCGCCCGCGAGCAGGCGATTGAGATCGGCTTTGATGATCCGGGTCTTTTGGTCGGAGCAATAGTTGGCTTCGCCCGCGGCGGCCTTCGCGATGCCGTTGTGGGCGACGTCGTAGACTTTCTCGATCTGGGCCATCTGGTCGGGCGTGGTGCCGACACTGACCTCGTGGGCGAGGAAAGATGACCGGAGACGCGCTTCGTCGAAATTATAGCCGCATTTTTTGGCGCGCGCCGAAACGCTGCCGGCCTGGAATGCCCTTGAGGTTGGCGTAGAGGCGGCCGGCAAAGCCGCAGCGGCCTCGACAGCCGGAGGCGTCGGCGCGGAACCGAGAATGGACGAGGTCGACACGCCGTTGCCGCTGGACGAGCAGCCCGCAATGGCGACGGCAACGATCAAGGTGGGAATGGCAGCGCGATGCATCGACGGTGACCTCAAAGCTGCACAAATTCAGCGCAGATTTGCGCCGTTTTTGAGATGAGGTCAATCCGCCGGGCGCGGCAAGATTGTGTGCGAATCAGCACAATTTTGGACGCCAGCGTGTACAACTCGGCAACACGCAGATTCAAGGCACAACGGGACCTTGAAAACACCGGTGAAACTCAGCCTAAACAGGCCTATGAGGGAGGTTAAGAAGGGGCTCCAAAAGCCCGGCCAAAGGGCTTTCTCGCAATCCAACCCTCCAAAATGAGTCCGAATCCCGGCTTGCGGCGAGGCTGGAGCCCTCAGCGCATCAGCTCGCGCATGGCCGAATCGAGCCCGCTGAGCGTCATCGGGTACATGCGCCCCTCCATCAGACGGCGCACCATCCCGATCGACGGTGTGTAGCCCCAATGCGTCTCGGGCACCGGATTGAGCCAAACCGCATGCGCGTAAATTCCGGTCACGCGCTGCAGCCATGTCGCGCCGGCTTCCGGGTTCATGTGCTCCACGGCTCCGCCGACATGCGAGATCTCGTAGGGGCTCATCGAAGCGTCGCCGATGAAAATCACCTTGTAGTCGGCCGGATAGGTGTTGAGCACCTGCCAGGTCGGCGTCGTCTCCGTCCAGCGCCGCGCGTTATCGCGCCAGACGCCTTCATAGAGGCAGTTGTGGAAGTAATAGTATTCGAGATGCTTGAACTCGGTACGCGCGGCCGAGAACAACTCCTCGGCGGTTTTTACGTGCCAGTCCATCGATCCGCCGACATCGAAGAACATCAGCACCTTCACCGCGTTTCGCCGGGTGGGGCGTAGCGCGAGGTCGAGATAGCCTTTGCGCGCGGTTCCACGAACGGTCTGGTCGAGATCCAGTTCGTCCGCCGCACCCTCACGCGCGAAGCGGCGCAGGCGCCTCAGCGCCACTTTGATGTTGCGGACACCAAGCTCGACGTCGCCCGCAAGATCCTTGAACTCGCGCTTGTCCCAAACCTTGATCGCGCGTTGGTGCCGGCTTTCCTTCTGCCCGATCCGGATGCCGGCAGGATTGTAACCGTATGCACCGAACGGCGATGTGCCGCCGGTGCCGATCCACTTGTTACCGCCCTGATGGCGCTCCTTTTGCTCAGCGAGTCTCTGGGCCAGTGTCTCCATGATCTTTTCCCAGCCGCCGAGTTCCTCGATCTTGGCTTTCTCTTCGTCGGTGAGATAGAGCGAAGAAACGGCGCGCAGCCACTCTTCGGGTATTTCGGCCGTAGCGGCCTCGCCCACCAGATCGAGCCCTTTGAAAACGTGCCCGAACACCTGATCGAAGCGGTCGAGAAAGCGCTCGTCCTTAACCAGCGCAGCACGCGAGAGATAATAGAAATCTTCGACGCGCTGCCCGGCCGCTTCCGCGTCGAGCGCCTGAAGCAGCGTGAGATACTCTTTGAGCGTCACCGGGATCTTGGCATCCCTCAGCTCTTTGAAAAACGTTGCGAACATACGCCTCGTCCTCTGTGTTCCTCATCGCGTAACGCGAATAGCGGAAACGGGCAAGGCGACAAAAACAAAGAAGCCGCCCGGAGGGCGGCTTCCTGTTTGACTTGGCGTTATCAGCTTCGATTAGAAGTTGATGAGGGCGCCGAAGGTCACTTCGCTCAGGTCTTCGTAGCTGTTGACGTTGTCTTCGAACTCATAGTTGCGATACTTGAGCCAGAGAGACATTGCAGCAGCGTCGACTTCCTGGACGGCACCGAGGCCCCACCACTTGAACTCGCTGTCGAACGAGTCGTCCTTGTCGCTGTTCATGTACTCACCGTACAGAACCGTTGCGCCGAGGTGGTTCCAGTTGCGACGGAGACCAGCCTTGAAGTACCAAGTGTCGCCGTCGGTATCGGCCACATGATCATCAAGCTCGCCGTAGTTGATCAAGCCGAAGATGCCAGTGCCGATGTGCTGAATGTAGAGGCCAGCCTGCGTGTAGTCGCTGTCGCCGAACGACGAGCTAACAGTGCCAGTGCTTTCAGCATAAACAACCGTCGCAGCAACCTTGAAGCCGTGGAGTTCGCCAGCGTAGCGCAGGCCGATATCCCAGGCATCATCATCACCCCACGATGCCGAGGCGCTGAAGCCAGCGAACACCGGAGAGTCGTAGCGGACCGAGTTCACGGGAACGCCGTAGCAGTCGCCAGGGATACAAGCGCCAGCGCCGCCCCAGGTGAAAGCAGCGTCCGGATCCGTAGAGCCAAGAACGCCACCGGGTGTCCGGTCAGCCTGAACGAAGCCGCGACCACCAACGCCCTTGGCGCGGATGCCGAAGCTGAGAACGTCGAAGGCCACCCAGTTGGCGGGAACGAGCGAGCCCGATCCGTCGACGAGGATTGCTGCGTTGTCAGCAACCATCGACTGAAGACCGACGCCGACCTTACCGAAGGTGTCGCTCTTGATGAACCAGTAGGACTGGAGCGTCTGAGCGTAGTTGGCGGTGCCTGCAAAGAGGCCCGGACCATTCGGACGATCCTGGTTGGTCGTCAGCGCATCCGAACCATCCATTTCAAGATGGAGAACGTAACCGGCGGTCCAGCCGGGGACGATCGTGGCCTGGCCGGTGAACTTTACGTTCGAGCCGAGCGTGGTGCCGGTGCCAGTGACGTAAGAGTTCGACTCGACGCCGTCATCCCACCAGGTCACCTGCTCGGCGACCCAACCGGAAACCGTCAGCGAAACCTTACGGTTGCCCTTACGGGCCGTGGTTGCCTCGAGTTCGGCGACGCGCTCCTCGAGGTCCGCGCAGCAGTTGCCCCCAAGGTCAGCTGCATTTGCGCTCGTAGCGAGACCACCTGCGAGCAGGCCGGCCGCCGCCAGGGCGCTTAGGCTATATTTATTCATAGACCTTCTCCCAATCTGCGTTGGTAATCGAGATGGCGGACGCCCTTACTCGGAAAAATACGCAAACTAGGCCGCACTCTGCGATGTTGACGGCGCTGAAGTTTCCTTCGGAACCGCCGCTGGAGCCGAAAGTCTGTGATTCTCACCTGCGCAACAATCGAGCAATGCGATTTTGTCCCTGACTACTCTGCAACTGTGGCTCGTGAGACACGAAGAGATCGGCAGAGGGCGGAAAATCAGGGGGTTGCTTAGGAAGGCGGTAAGGCCTGTGGCGGTGCGCGGCGGTGGACGAATTGGGGATATCAGGGCTTTTCACGTCAGGTCACGGCTTCGCGCTATCCGGATTTTGAACGGCGGAATTGATCATTAGGTCGATTCGAGATCGAGACTATGACGGAGCCGGAGCTGTCCCTGGGGCGATATTCGATTGCCTTCGCGACGGGCAATTCGGTCTTGAAATCCCCTAAATTGGGCACTTCGAGGCATCAGTGCCTGAGCGGCGGGCATTGAACGTGCACGTCTCAATCGGTCACGCATCGGCATCGAACCGTGCGCGCAACTGAGGTGCATTTAAGAAGACGCATCCTCAAGGAGCCAGGACGCATTCCATCGTGGAATCTGGGAGCGACAAGATCTCGAACCAGACGCAACGCTGCTGACCCACCGTGATCGGCCGCTCTCACTCTATATAGATGAAGAGTCCAAATGCGCCGCGCGCAGTCCTGATCACAGCGCCGGTTTGGTGGAATGCCGTGACGGCCTCTCTCCTCGGCGCGCACTATATAAATACGTGGCGGGCTCTATCTAAGAGAGCCGCTGTGCCGCGAGAGAGTCGAGAGGCTCCTGCGTCAGTCACAGAAAGAGCCTTGAGCATTGCGAGGAAGCCGCGGACCGCGCGCTCCCAAGCCTCCAATGCTGCCGCGAGTCCCTGTTTCCTTTGCTCACGAAAAAAGGAGAGGGCCCGGGTCAGAGCACGTCACAAAAACAAAGAAGCCGCCCCGGAGGGCGGCTTCCTGTTTGGTTTGGCAGTCTCAGCTTCGATTAGAAGTTGATGAGAGCGCCGAAGGTGACTTCCGTGAAGTCCTCGAAAGCGTCGCCCGAGGAATCTTCTGCTTCGTACTGGCGAGCCTTGAGCCAGAGCGACATAGCAGCGTTGTCGATTTCCTGGACGATGCCACCGCCGTACCACGTAAGTTCGCGGCTGCCAGCGTCGCCATTCAGATCGAAATCGTCGCCTTCGCTCTTGAGATACTCACCGTACAGCACGGTGTGGCCAAGCGGCGTCCAACGCTGGCGGAGACCAGCCTTGAAGTACCAGGTGTTGCCATCGCCGTTGTGGAATGCGCCGGCGCCCGGAGCATTGTCCTTGATATCGGCGTAGTTGACGAGACCGAAGAGGCCGGTGCCGATGTGCTGCAGGTAGACGCCAGCCTGGAAGTATTCGCTGTCGCCGTAGAGCGAACTTACGTCGCCCGAAGCTTCCGCGTAAACGGCGGTCGCAGCGAGCTTGAAGCCAACAACTTCACCCGCGTAGCGCAGGCCAACGTCCCAAGTGTCGTCGTCGCCCCAAGAAGCCGAAGCCGAGAAGCCGGCAAAGGTCGGCGAGTCGTAGCGAACCGAGTTCACAGGAACGCCGTAGCAATCGCCTGCGATACAAGCGCCAGCCTGGCCCCAGGTGCCGTTAGCAGGCGAGGTACCGTCAGACGACCTGCGAATGTTGAAAGCGAAGGCGTCGAAGGCCACCCAGTTGGCGGGGACGAGCGAGCCCGAGCCGTCAACGAGGATCGCAGCGTTGTCAGAAACCATCGACTGCAAGCCGACGCTGACCTTACCGAGGCTCTCGCTCTTGAGGAACCAGTACGACTGCAGAGCGCTGTTGAGGGGGCCGCCCGACGGATCGTCCTGGCTGGTGCCAAGAGTATTGGAGCCGTCGAACTCGAGATGCAGAACGTAACCTGCGGTCCAGCCCGGAACGATCGTGGCCTGGCCGGTAAACTTGACGTTCGTGGCGATCGTTGCGCCAGTGCCCGTCACGTAAACGTTGTCTTCGAAGCCGTCATCCCAGTAGGTCACCTGCTCGGAAACCCAACCAGAGATCGTGAGCGAAACCTTGCGGTTACCCTTGCGGGCCGTGGTCGCTTCGAGCTCGGCGATACGCTCTTCGAGGTCAGCGCAGCAGTTCCCCCCGAGATCGGCTGCGGACGCACTGGTAACAGACAGACCACCTGCAAGGAGGCCGGCCGCCGCCAGGGCGCTTAGGCTTTGCTTTTTCATTTACCTTCTCCCGTCTACTAACTTCGAAACGGGCGCTTGACGCATTATGTTAATCAACGCCACGCGCTCACAACTCGAACAGCGGTCGTATGACCCTTAACCGAATCACCGCCCAGGCCGAGATACTACGCAGATCTCTCGTCGGCAGGGAATGGAGAAGATGCGCTTTCCAGTGGAATTCACCCCCCGTGTGGCGCTATTGCCACGAGCTGTGTTGCGCCTTTAACATGCTGAGATAACGAACGAATTTTCGAACTCGTTGGAGTTTTCCATTTGCGCGTGCAGGAGAGAGACCCTGCGTGGTCGGACGAATTCGAGCGCTGCAAGATTATCTCATTTGGGAAAAAAGCCCTGTCCAAGTAGGACGCCGCCGCTCACCTCTCGCAACCGCCCCGGATCCACGCATCCATCCGAGTTAACGGCGCTCTCAATCGCCCTGCGGCGAACTTCCGGCCAACGAAAATATTGGACAGAGGGTGCCTTGCGACGAGCCGTCCTGTCGGATATTGTTATTGCGGTGCAATATACAGATTGGCCGATTGATTTCGAGGCTTCTTTAAGTCGTGCTCTGCTTTAAGAAGCTGTCGGCCAGTAAATGTTGCCACATTCGACGTCTATCAGCACCAGACAGCAGGGAATTCGGTTTCCGTGCTTATGAAATGCCGGCTTGCCCCGTGGGGAGCATCCGATTTGATCACCGGGTTGATGCGGGGGGCACTGATCCGGGTTGAATTGGGCGACGCGTCAAGCCGGAGCAAGACACTTCTCCGGAACGAACAGAATAACAGAAATAATAGATGAGTGACGATCCTGGCACGGGCGCAGGCCCAAATCGGCGTCGGGTTCTGATCGGTGCGGGCGCGGTTACGGCCATGATCGCGCTGGCAGAGCATGTGCTTGCTCTCGGTCCGGCCCATGCTGGCGCCGCCGCCGATGCACCCGACGAATCCTTTGCAGCCGACCATGTGAAGAAGCTCGCCGAGGAGCTGTCGGCCCGCGAGTTCGTGAAACCGCGCATCGATCTGCCGGAGCCGTTCAACGCGCTCAAGCCGGAGCAGTATCGCGATATTCGTTTTCGTCCCGAGGCATCCGTTTGGCGCGGTGAAAACCTCGGCTACGAAGTGCAGCTTCTCGCGTTGGGCTGGCTTTATGAAACGCCGGTCGAAGTCTGGATCGTTGAGGGTGGAAAAGCCCGCAGCCTGAAAGCCGACAGTGCGAGTTTCGCCATCGGGCCCTCTATCGAGAAAGCCCCCGATGCCGCGCCGTTCGGTTTCTCCGGATTTCGCATTTCGGGAGCGCTCAATCGGCCGGACGCCTTGGACGAGTTCGTCGCTTTTCAGGGCGCGAGCTATTTCAAATCCGTGGGCCGCAATCAGCAGTACGGCCTTTCGGCGCGCGCGCTCGCTGTCAACACGGCGCGTCCCGGCGGCGAGGAGTTCCCGGTTTTTCGCGCGTTCTGGATCGAAAAGCCGAAGCCTGGCGCAGCCGACATCCTGATCCACGCGCTGCTCGACAGCGAAAGCGTGGCCGGCGCCTATCGCTTTACAATCCGTCCCGGCGCCGAGACCGTTGCCGATATCGAGGCCGTGCTGTTCCCGCGCCGATCTTTGGCGCATGTCGGCTTTGCGCCGCTGACCAGCATGTATTTCCACGGGCCCGCGCAAAGCCGCTTCGGCAGCGATTATCGCCCGGCCGTACACAACAGCGAGGGTCTTGCTGTCGTCAACGGCCAGGGTGAGCGCTTGTGGCGCCCGCTTACCAATCCGAAGACGCTGCAGACCAGCGCTTTCATCGACAAGAACCTCAAAGGCTTCGGCCTCGTTCAGCGCGATCGCGCGTTCAAGTCCTACGAGGATCTCGAAGCCCGCTACGATCGCCGTCCCACGGCCTGGGTCGAGCCGCAGGGCAATTGGGGCGACGGCTATGTCGAGCTGATCGAGATCCCGATCACCGAAGAGATCCACGACAACATCGTCGCCTACTGGAAGCCCGCCAAACCATTGGAGCCGGGCCAGAGCTACAAATACGCCTATCGGATTTATTGGGGCGGCGAAGCGCCCGAAGTCTGGTCTCCGGCCTGGACGGCTGAGACGCGGATCGGCGCGGGACGGAATGCGGACACGGTGGTGTTCGTTGTCGACTTTGCGGGACCTGCCGCTCGGGATGCGCGGGAGCTGCCGGTCGCCGATCTGTTCATCAGCGGCGGGGCATCTTCGAACCTCACCGTGCAGCGTCATCCGGAGCTGCCGGGGCTGCGGGTGAAGTTCGAGTTAAACACCGCGGGAACAGAGCTTATCGAATTGCGTTTAAGCCTTAAGCTGGCCGGTCAGCAGATTTCCGAAACCTGGCTTTATCGATGGACGAGAGCATGATCGCCGAAGACCTCGCATCTGGCGCGGCGAGCGGATCGCCTGCTGCGGCCCGCTCCAGCCGGCCCCGTCTCGACGCAAGCGATCCCGCTCTTCTCCCCGAAGGCGCCCCTCTGGAAATGCCCGAGCAGGATTTCTCCGCCCGCCCTCAGCGGGCGTGGCCGAAGCGGCGCGGGCCCGGCATCCCGCGCACGGCGGTGTTTCTCGGCGCGGGCTTGATGACGGCGGCCTTCGCCTATGAGCTCTACGGCGTTCTGTCATTCGTGCAGATGACGCCGATCCAGCTTATGTTTCTCGTCCTCTCGACCCTGACGTTCGCCTGGATTTCGGTCGGCACGCTCTCGGCCGCCCTCGGCTTCCTGCCGCTTTTTGCCGGCGAGAAGGCCGACAACATCGCGATCCCCGAAGCCGATGGTCCCATCGAAGGCCGCGTCGCGCTGTTGTTCCCCGTTTACCACGAAGACCCCGCCCGTATCTCCGGCACGATCTCGGCGATCGTCGAGGAGCTGACGGCCCTCGGCAAGGCGGATGCTTTCGATATCTTTCTGCTGTCCGACACGCGCGGCGCCGAAGAGGGCACCCGCGAAGAAGCCGTTTATGCTGATCTCGCCCGCGTGCTCGCAGGGCAGGCCCGGATCTATTATCGCCGCCGCATCGAGAACACCGCCCGCAAGGCCGGCAACATCAAGGATTGGGTGGAGCGGTTCGGCGGCGCCTACGAGAATTTCGTGATTTTTGACGGCGACAGCATCATGTCCGGCGTGGCGCTCGTGCGGCTAGCGCGCGCGATGGATGCCGATCCGTCGGCGGGCCTCATCCAGACCGTGCCGAAGCTCATCGGCGGCAAGACGCTGCTGCAGAGATTGATGCAGTTCGCGGCCAACATCTATGGCCCCGCCATGTCCGCCGGTCTGGCGTTCTGGAGCAAGGACCAGGGCAACTACTGGGGCCACAACGCCATCATTCGTACCCGCGCCTTTGCGGGATCTGCAGGTCTTCCGCATCTGCCCGGCCCCCCGCCGTTCGGCGGTCACATCATGAGCCACGACTTCGTCGAGGCGATGCTGCTTCAGCGCGCTGGCTGGGGTGTGCACATGGCGCCGTCGATCGAGGGCTCCTTCGAAAGCATGCCGCCGGCCTTGACCGATCTCATCGTGCGGGATCGGCGTTGGTCGCAGGGCAACATCCAGCATCTCGCACTGGTCTTCCGGCGCGGCGTGCCCGGCATGGGGCGCCTACATCTTTTCATGGGCGCGACCGCCTACGTCGTGTCGGCCGTTTGGGCGGCATCTCTGGCCGTCGGTCTCGTGCTGGCGTTGCAGGGCCAGCAGCTGCTGCCGAGCTACTTCACCGATTCCAAGACCCTGTTCCCGATCTGGCCGGTCATCGACCCCGGCGCCGCCATGCGTCTGTTCCTCGCCACCATGGCAGTCGTGCTGCTGCCGAAGGCGCTGGGACTCGCGCTCGAGCTGAAGCGCGCCCAACGCGCCCGCGAGCTGTTCGGCATGCCGCGCGCGATCGCAGGTGTCGCTACCGAAACGGTTTACTCGATGCTGCTGGCCCCGATCATGATGATGACGCAGACCGCTTCCGTTCTGCAGATCTTCTTCGGGCGCGACGCGGGCTGGAAAGTGCAGCGGCGTGACGACGCGGCGATGGAGCTGGGAGATGCCATGCGCTTCCACTGGACCCACATGCTCGTAGGCGTGGTCGTCACCATCGTCTGCTGGGAAACTTCGCCGGGCTTGCTCGTCTGGATGGCGCCGGTGGTGCTGGGCCTCGTGCTATCGGGCCCGTTGAACTGGATGACCTCGCAGACCGCTGGCCCGGCCATGAACGTCATCCTTTCGACGCCGGTCGACAGATCGCCGTCGTCGATCGAGCTGCGGTCGTTGCGTCATACCCAGGCATGGAGCGAGCGGCTGGCCGCAGCCGCCGAAGTTGCCGAAGCCGAGCGCCGCGGACGCCTCGCGACCGCCGCCTGAAACATTCGTTTTGATCTACGAACCGGAGCGGCGCAGCAGCTCCGGCAGAAGATCGCGCACGCGGATCGGCTCTGAATCGAGAAACGGGATCGGCCGTGTCACCTCGATGGCCGCAACCCCGACACGCGCCGTCAACGCGCCGTTGAACACGCCCTCTCCGAGACGCCGCGAAAGCCGCCGCAAGAGATCCTGCCCGAGAAATTGGCCGAGCAGGTCGTCGGTCATCGCGAGGCCGCCGGTCGCCACGATGTGCGTGATCACCAGGCGCGCAATTCGCAGCGCGCCGATCCCGCCGGGTCGCCCACCATAAAGCGTGGCGAGACCACGCAGCAGGCGCAGATTCTCGACCATCACGTAGAGCATCGCGACCCACACCATCGGGCTCATCGCGGTCACGACCGACACGCGCTTTGCCGATTTCAGCACCAGGCGGCGCGCGACGGTATCGAGGGGCGCGATCACCTCGCGGTCGGCGAGCCGCAGGAGATCACCGGGATCGCGCACGTCACCCGCGTGATCGCGCAGCCGCGCGAGGTTCCAGGTGAGATCCCGCCGCCCGCGGAACGTGGCGGAAAGGCCCGCCACCGTTTTGCGTTCGAGCGCGATGTCTCGGGTTCTGATCGCGGTCTCGGCGTTGCGCCTCAGCCGCGTGAGGCGGCGCAACCGGACCAGGCCGATGATCTCGCGCCCGAGGATGATGAGCCCGGTTCCGATCGCGATGACGAGCAGGCTCAGGGCCGTCCAGCCCACCCAACCGTCGCGGGCGAGCGCCGTCGAAACGAAATTCGCGAAACTGACGGTGAGCGCGAGGCCGGCAAGCGCCGCGACGGCCGAAAGGAAGAGGCCGCCGACGCTAGCTCCCGTGTTGCGCCTTTGCTGAGGCGGGATCTCCTCGTCGAGCGGCAACGGCGCATCGTCCGCCGGCTGTGCCGTCTCGCCGACGATCTTCGGATCGTCGGGTGAAAAAACGCGAGGCTCGCGGATATCGCTCATGCCAGCCAGTCTCCGATCAGAAAATCGAGGGCGCGGTCGAGGCGGATGTGAGGGGAGGCCGGCACTTCGCCGGATTTCTGCACGGCAAGCAGCCGGGGCGGGCGGAAGCGCGGGAACGTCGCGTTGAACGGTGCGGCGCCCGAAAGCACGGCAGCAGGATCGTCCGGCAGGTCGCCCGGAAACAAGGCCACTTCACGCATGCCGTCGAACCGCTCGCGCCCGACCGTCTCGCCCGGGAGTGGAACGCCGACGATGCAGGGGAGCGTTCCACGGCCGTCCCGCGCCTGGGCTTCGCGCGTGGCCCTGAGCGCCGAAAGCGCCATGACGCGTGCGTCCGCCCCCGCTTCCCCCGCGCGTACCGCCGCCCGCACAGTAAGAAGCTTGAGGATCGCCTCCATGCGGTCGTGGCTGGTGTGATGGATGTGATCGGCCTTGGTGGCGGCAAACAGCAGCCGGTCGATACGCCGGGCGCCAATGAGGCTTGCCAGCCAGCTCGCGGCGCCCGGACGGAATGCCCGCAATACCGACGCCAGCGCGCGTTCGAGTTCGGCGATGGCGTCGGCCCCGCCGTTCAGCGCACCGAGCACGTCGACAAGCACGATCTGCCGGTCGAGCCGGCTGAAATGGTCGCGAAAGAACGGGCGCACCACATGCTGCACATAGCTGTCGTAGCGCCGCGCCATCATCGCGGCGAGGCTCCCGCGCTGGGGAGCGCTATCGGGCGGCAGCGCGAGCGGGAAGAAGGTGAGCAGCGGCGAGCCTTCGAGATCGCCCGGCATCAGGAAACGCCCGGGACCGAGCGTGGCGACCGCCGAAGTCTGGCGCACGGCGCGAAGATAGTCGGTGAAGCGTCGTGCGCCATCGAGCGCCAGCTGCTCGTCCTCGGCTTGCGCCGGATCGAGGCCGGAGACGAATGCCAGCCAATCGGCCGCCGCGGCTCCGCGCGACGGCATCCGTGCCCGATCGAGCGCATCGCGCGACCACGTCTCGTAGCTTTCGCCGAGCATCCCGAGATCGAGCAGCCATTCGCCGGGATAATCGACGATGTCGAGATTGAGCCGCCGGATGCCGAGCGCGCGCCGCAGGCGATGCTCCGGCGTGAACGAGATCGAAACTCGGACCTCGGAAACCCGCCGCGTGCTGTCCGGCCAGTTGGGCGGATCGGCGGAGAGGGCGCTCACATGCCCCTCGTAGTCGAAGCGCGGAACGTTGTCGTCGGGCTGCGGCTCGAGATCGGCGGAGATCAGCCGGCCCTCGGCGTAGGGCGCGAAGAACGGCAGCCGCCCGCCTTGCGTGAGGTTGCGGATGAGCGCGGTGATGAAGACGGTCTTTCCGGATCGCGCGAGCCCGGTCACGCCGAGCCGCAGCGAGGGCGTCAGGAAATCCCCGATCCGTTTACCGGCCTGGGCCCAGGTGTCGGCCACGGAAAGAGAAAGGTCTCGGGCGTCCAAGGGAAACCTCATGATGGGTTTCCCTAAATAGGCAGGGGTTGCCTAAGTCGCAAGGCTGTTGGGCCGCACATTCGCGAACGAGTGCGACAGGAACGCAGAGGGATCGGCCTCAGCCGTAAAAAACGACGATGACGCCGGCACCGATGACGGTCAGCCCCATCAGCACGAGGGTCGCGCTTCTCAGGAATTCACTCATGGTCTTCTCCAAGAGACCCTTCGAAACTTCTTTTCGAAGAGTACGTGAGAAGACTTACGATGTTGCCAATGAACGGGGCCTGAAGCGGCCTTACAGAAAACGTTCATGCTCGGCACCGGGCCCAGCCGAACGCATCTAGCCATCCTTTGCGGGCGTCGTCGTCGGCTTCCAATCCTTGTCGTGCATCGGGATCGTGATCCGGCGCATTCCGAGCTGCTGTTCGGAAAACCAGGGCAGCGTCCGCTCGAACGAGATCGGCGGAATATCCCGGCTGAGGAAGCCGTCGAGCAAACCAGGATTTGCGGGCACCGCCGTCGTGAGCTTCAATGTGAAGCGGTAGTCGCCGGCGTCGTCCACCAGCGCCGGCAGCGGGTTGCCTTCCGGATAGAAACGCACCGTGTCGGAGAAAGTCTGCCGGCCCGCGAGGCTGAGCGGCGCGAACGAGCGGTTGTCTGCATCGTCTTTCGGCGAATGCTCTCCGATGTAGGCGCTGTAGTAGCGCTTGGTCTTGACGGCCGCATCGGCGCGCAGGCTCTCGACGGTGAGTTCCATCGTCAGCGCCGTGCCGGTGCGGGCCCCCGAATTCACGATCGTGAGCGGGATCGCGAACAGCTCGACATCGCCGCCCTGGTCGCGCGCATAGTGGACGACGGGCGGGACGTAGACTTCGAGCTGAGCGGTCTTGAGCACGCTCTCGTAGAAGGAAAGCCCGGAGAAACCAAGCGCCAGCGCCGACAGCACGGAGGCGATGCGCCCGCCGCGTCCGCCGACCTCCGCGATGTTGAGATCTGATCCGTCGTTGGCGGGTCGGGTATCGATGCCTGTCATGAAAATCCGCACACAGCTGATTGAAAGAGCATCGCGAAAGAGCAAAGCCATGGGGCAGCTTTACGGCACCAGGCTGTCTCCCCGTCGAAGATTCCTGGCGCCACCAGGAAAATCAGGTTCCGGCGCTGCCCGCTCTAATCCTTCCGCCGGCTCATGAACGCCAGCCGTTCGAACAGGTGCACGTCCTGCTCGTTCTTGAGCAGCGCACCCGCGAGGGGCGGAATGACCTTCCGGCTGTCGGTCTCGCGCAGCACGGCCGGGTCGATATCCTCGTTGAGCAACAGCTTGAGCCAGTCCAGAAGCTCCGAGGTCGAAGGCTTCTTCTTGAGGCCTGGCATGTCGCGCAGCTCGTAGAACACGCGCAGCGCTTCGCCGACGAGCCGGCTTTTCAGCTTGGGGAAATGCACCTCCACGATCGCCGCCATCGTCTCGGGATCGGGGAACTTGATGTAGTGGAAGAAGCAGCGGCGCAGGAACGCGTCCGGAAGCTCCTTTTCGTTGTTCGAGGTGATGATCACGATCGGGCGTACACGCGCCCGCACCGTCTCGCCGGTCTCGTAGACGAAGAACTCCATCCGATCGAGCTCCTGCAGGAGATCGTTCGGAAACTCGATGTCGGCCTTGTCGATTTCGTCGATCAGAAGCACCGGGCGCTGGTCGGCGACGAACGCGTCCCACAGCTTGCCGCGCTTGATGTAGTTGCGGATGTCCTTGACGCGCTCGTCGCCGAGCTGCCCGTCGCGGAGGCGGGAGACGGCGTCATATTCGTAGAGACCCTGCTGGGCCTTGGTCGTCGATTTGACGTGCCATTCGATCAGCGGCGCGCCGAGCGAGCGGGCCACCTCGAGCGCGAGAACGGTCTTGCCGGTGCCGGGCTCGCCTTTGACGAGCAGGGGCCGCTCGAGCGTGACGGCCGCGTTGACGGCGACGGTGAGGTCGCGCGTTGCGACGTAGCTCGTGGTGCCGTCGAAACGGGTGGGGCCGGGTGCTGTCATGCGCCGGATGATCTCCGTCTGGGCCCGGGCACGGCCGGAGGGCCAGGGCGCGGGTGAAAACCGGGGAACGCGAGAATTCGGTTCGTCATAGGCGCCGCGTCCGCCTGCTGCAACAGCACCCCGCGGGTATCAGCGTCGCAGGCCGCGGGGATTGGGCCAGCCCCGAACGACGGCCAAAAAAGCGGGTTGCGGGGAGGGGTTGATGCAACTTTTGTTGTCCCCAATCTGCGGCGCCGTGTGGCTGCAGAGCAAAATGCCCGCGATTCCGGCCACTTGCAGGTGGCCCACAGGCTGGACTTTTAACAGTTAAACGGCGGAATTCCTTGACATAAGCGGCCGCATTCTCCAAATGAGCACGCCCAACACTTCGCTCGGAATCGGAACACACGACCCTCAGGCAGGCCCATCATCGGAGGCCCCATATGAGCAAGCGAGCCACGTCGAAGCCGGCCAAAGCCAAGGCCGCGCCGAAGTCTGTTCCCAAAAGCAAGGCAGCCGCAAAGCCGCCGGCCCGGGCGCAAGTGTCGAAATCCCAGGTTTTGAAGTCTCAAGTCTCGAAGAGTTCCGCTCGCTCTGCCGCCAAGCCGGTGGCCAAGGCAGCCAAGGCGCCGCCGAAAGCCGCCGTGGCGGTCGAGAGCAGGCCCAAAGCAAGGACGCGCGCCATCGAAAAGGCACAAGACAAGAAGCTGACGGCCAAGGCAGGTACGTCCAGCATCGTTCTATCGCCCGACTATCGCCCTTCCGAGGACGAGCCGTTCATGAACGAGCGGCATCGGGCGTACTTCCGCCAGAAATTGCTGAAGTGGAAAGAAGAAATCGTTCTGAGAACCAAGGAGACCATCGCCGGTCTGCACGAGGACTCGACGCAGCACGCCGATCTCGCCGATCGCGCCACCACGGAGACGGACCGCGCGTTCGAGCTGCGTGATCGGGACCGTCAGCGCAAGCTGATCTCCAAGATCGACGCGGCCCTCGCACGCATCGAGGACGGCACTTACGGCTATTGCGAAGAGACCGGCGATCCGATCGGCTTGAGGCGTCTCGACGCCCGCCCGATCGCCACGCTCTCGGTCGAGGCACAGGAGCGCCACGAGCGCCGCGAACGTGTCTATCGCGAGGACTGATCGGCGCCTCGGGCGGCGATCTCGCTGACGAAAAACATAAGGGCGGGCGTGATTGCCCGCTCTTATTTTTTGGCCGCTCTTATGTTTTGGGAGGATCCGGAAACGTGACGCCGGCCTGTCGCGCGCGTTCCTCGCCAAGCCGCGTCAGCACCGTCCGCACGAGGTCGAGATCGCGCAGATGCACGTCATGCTGCGCATACGGCATCTCGATCCCCGCCTCGCGGAACGCCTTGAGGACGCGGAAGCGCAATTCGGTTTGCACCGTGGCCGCCTTGGTGACGTCGGGGATGACGGTGCTGAGAGAAAAATCGAGGCCGTTCGCGCCGAAGCCGTCGAAGCCGACGCTCGGCGCGGGATGCTGCAGAACCGTCGGGCACTCGGCTCCCACCTTCTGCAGGATCTCCCGCACCCGCTCGGGATCGGATTTGTAGCTGACGGAAACCTTCACGGTCGCTGTTCCCAACGCATTGCGGTGCGTCCAGTTGGTCACCGTGGAGGTGATGAACTCCGAGTTGGGAACGATGAGGCTCGCCCTGTCGGCGGTTTCGATCTCCGTCGAGCGCACCGAGATCCGCCGTACGAAGCCTTCCTGTCCTTTGACCGACACCCGGTCGCCGACCTTGATCGGCCGCTCGACCAGCAGGATCAGGCCCGACACGAAGTTGTTGATGATCGACTGCAAGCCGAAGCCGATGCCGACCGAAAGCGCGCCGGCCACGATGGCAATGTTGGTGATGTCGAGCCCGCCGTACGAGACCGCCGCAAGCGTCGCGACGATGAAGCCCGTATAGCCGACGGCCGTGCGGATCGAATTGGCGATGCCGGGATCGAGCCGGCGCGATCTGAGCACGCCGGTGTCGAGCCAGCGCTGGGCGAGCCGCGTCACGAACACGAGCGCCAGGAACAGCCCGATCGCGATCAGGATGCGTGCGAGCGAAATCCGGAAGTCGCCGATTTCGAAGCCGAACACCGCCGCCTTGAGCCAGGCCATCGCCTCGGAGAGCGAATAGCCCCAGGTGACCAGGATCAGCGGCAACGCAACCAGCACGAGGCCGGCATTCAGCAGGAACGACAGCGTTCGCGACAGCGCTTCGCTCTGGTCGGCATCGAGCCCGACCCGCTCCTGGAGCACGGTCGAGAATGGCTTGATGCCGGTCCCGGGCTCCCCGAGAACGGCGCGGATCGCGAGATGGAACACCAGCAGCACCGCGATCACGCTTCCGGTGACGACCACCTGGGTCGTGATGAAGCGCCCGAGCGAGATGTAGCCCAGGAGCGACAACGTCAGAATGGCGAGCGCAGCGATGAGCAGCGGCAGTTTGATCAGGAAAGGCCGAAGGCGGGAATCCGGTACGGCTGCCGGCAGCGCCTCCGGCGGCGCTCCTTCCGCCACCGCATTTCCGCCTGCACCCGCCCGGCTGGCGGCGCCGGAGTCGGAGCGCCGCTCGAACGGCGTGCGAACGAGCTGCAGCATCAAAAGCCCGATCGCGACGCTCGCGAGCGCCGATTCCATGATGCTGATCGAAAGCGGCAGGTAGAGGCGCTGCAGCGCCTCTTGCGCGATCACATCGAACGAAAACACCGCCGCGATGCGCGTGATGATGCGAGTGATTTTGCGGGCGGCGCGCGTCGAGAGATCGACTGCCCGCCAGGCGGCACGGCCGGGCGAGAGAATGGCGCGCGTCAGCGCCGCGACCGCAATGAATAGCACGAGCGCCGGAAACGCGACCTTGGCGATCTGGCCGACATCGAGAACGAGCAGGCCGAGGCTTTCGAGCCCCACGGCGGCGACGCCGAGCGTCGCCAGCGGCGGCAGCGCCAGGATCGGCGCGACCCAGCCGATCGCGGCGGCTTGCTCGAAGAAGCCGGGTGGCTTTTCCCGCGGATGATCGAGCCGATAGGCGAGGAACCAACGTACGATCGCAGTCAGCGCAACGAACAGCACCAGGAGGCCGACCGCGAGACTCGCGAGCTCCATCCACTTTTGCTTCGCCGTGCCCGTCCAGCCGGAGAGCGAGTAGGAAAGCTGCCGGCTCGCGCTTGGAATGTCGTCGATAAGTTGCGTCCACGTGCCGGGAAACACCGGCGAGGGATTGCGCTTCAAAACCTGCTTGGCGAACAGGCTCTGCCGCGCCGTCTGCACCGTTGCCAGCAGCTGGCGCGCGCGCACCTGCGCGAGTTCCCCGGCTTTGAGCGCGCCGTTGACTTCCGCCACCAGCGCATTGAGGCGGGCGCGTTCGGCGGCGACCTGCTCGGATTCCGGCGCCGCATCCTTCTCCGGCGCGGCGCCGAGCTTCTCGACGAGCTGACGGAGGGATTCAGCCTTCGGCTTCAAGGCATCGAACATCGCCTGCGCGCTGTCGATAAGCGCCAGCAGGTCAACCCGGAGCTGGCGCAGCTCCTCGTCGTTGTCGAGGCCGCGCTCGACCGATTTCTCGAGCACGTCCTGGGTCGATTTGACCTTGGCGGCGCGAACGCGAATGTCCTCGATCGAGGCTTGATCGTCGGCCGAGAGCACCGGGACGGGCGGGGCAGGCGCAGGGGTTGCTTCGGTCGCGGGCGCCGCAGGTGGCTGCGCCGGCGCCGCCGCCGCTGGAGCAGGCTTTCCCTGAGGAGCAGCCTGAGGTGTCTGGGCGAGCGCATTAGACAGGCACAGCGCGGGGGCGACGACGACCAGCAGCGCCGAAAGCAGCGCCCTGGTCCGAACCGAAAACCGTAGTGAAGCCATCGCGCGTCCTCGCGGGTGAAGTGCGAGAGCTGGCCTGGGAGAAGGCGAGCCCGCCGAACGGACCTAAACCCGCAGCGATCCGTGCGAGGACGTGGGAGAGGCGGCGGCGCCATGATCGGCCGATTGATCGACAGGTGCATAGTGCGGCGCACGAATTCCGGTCTCGATCACCACATCGACCGGACCGCCGGTCATGATCAGGTGTTCGACGTCGTCGCGACGGATCAGAACCAGCCGGCGTTTCCCGTCGATGTTGTACTGTTCGGTGACGTAGATGCGCTTCTCCGGCTTCGGTCCGAACAGCCCGCTCATCGCCTGCATCGGTCCTGTGCCGCCGAGATAAGCGCGAACCGCGAACGCACCGCCGATCATCGCGACCGCAAGAAACAAAACGATCGCGAGATAATAAACTATGTCCCACATGAGCTTGTCGTCGCGAGTTCCCTCGCGGTCTCCTCTCGCAGCCGCTGACCGTTGCTCGTATAGCGCGGAATTCATGCCATTTTAACCCTATTGATCGAACTGTGGATGGGCGAGGCACGCTCCGAAACGGATGTTTCAGGCGGCGGCGCGGCACCAAGTCACGACACGGGCGTAGCGTAAGCGTATGAGTATCGAAGTCCCCATGCAGGCATCGAAGACGGCTGCTGCCGAGAATCAGATAGCTTTCGCCTTCATGAGCGATAGCGATGTCCGCCAGCCCCAGTCCGGAATGGCACGTGCCCAGACGTTGAACGGGGGCGTCCATGAAGCCGGCTTTATTCCCGTTATTGCCGCGGCCATAGCCGCAGGTGCCCTGGTGCTTGCGCTCGTCGCCTCTCCGGCCGGTGAGCCGTTGCTGCTGACGCTGATGTCCGTGCTCGCCATGGTCGGACTGTTCGCGCTGTTCGGATACGCGGCCGGTCACATCCGAGTGGGCGAGCGTGTCCGCGACGACGATCTTATCCGCGCCTTTGCCAACAACCTCGACGACGGTGTGCTCGTCACCCGCCGTGACGGCCGCCCGCTCTACGCCAACAAAGCCATGGCCCGTCTGGTCGGCACGACGGCCGCGGGCGAGGTCAACGCCCTTGAAGGTCTGTTTGCCGGCGATTCGAAAGCCGCCGCCGCGTACTTCCGCCTCGAACGTGCCGCTTCCCGCCGCGAGCCGTGGCGCGAGGACATCGAGCTGGCCGCCGCCGGACAGCCGACGCGCCTCGTCCGCGTTGCCAATCGCCCCTGCACCGTGCCCGGCCAGGAGCGCGATCTTGGCCCGATGATTCTATGGACCATCTCGGACGTCACGGCCGAGCGCGCCCGTCAGGCGAGCGCCGTCGAGACACTGGAAGCCGTGCTCGAGCGCATGGACAGCCTGCCGGCCGGTTTGATGGAGGTCGATAGCCGCGGCTCCGTCATGCGCCTCAACGCGACGTTCCTGCGCTGGCTCGGCCTCGAGCCGCAGAGCCTGTCCGATCGCGGCCTGCGCTTGCCCGATATCGTCTCGCCCGAAGGCGCCGAGCTGATCGCCAATGCCGCGGCGGCCTTTTACACCCACGGCCAGGGCGTCGATCTGGATGTCGCGATCGACAAGGGCGCCCGCGTTCCGATGCGCTTCTTCGCGCGCCGCGATCCGCAAGGCGGTCTCCTCGTGGCCGCGTTCCGCCGCGAGGCCAGCGCCGCCGATGGTGAGCCCGGCGCCGCCGAGATTCGTTTCGCCCGCTTCTTCCAGTCGGCCCCGTTCGGCATTGCCACCATCGGCGCCGACGGACGGCTCATGAGCACCAATGCCGCGTTCGCGCGGATGATCCCCGACGGCTCGGCCGCGATCGGGTCGCCCGCCGCCCCGGTCCTCTGCCGATCCGCCGATGCCGATACGCTCGCCACCGTCAAGACGGCGATCAAGCAGGCCCTCGCCGGAACCGTCATGACGACGCCGATCGACATCACAGTCGGCGCGAAGAACGAGTTCTCGCTGCGCCTTTATCTCGCGCCGCTGACCCAGGCCAAGGACGCGCGTGAAGCCGCAATCGTCTATCTGATCGACGCGACCGAGCAGAAGGCGCTCGAAGTCAAGTTTGCGCAAAGTTCCAAGATGGAGGCAGTCGGCAAGCTCGCGGGCGGCATCGCGCACGACTTCAACAACGTGCTGACGGCGATCATCGGCTTCTCGGATCTCTTGCTGCAGACGCATCGGCCGACGGATCCGGCGCACAAGGACATCATGAACATCCGCTCGAGCGCGACGCGCGCGGCGGGGCTCGTCGCCAACCTGCTGGCTTTCTCACGCCGACAGACGCTGCAGGCCGAGGCGGTCGTCCTGAGCGACGTGCTCGCCGAGAACTCGAACATGCTCAAGACCTCGTTGGGCGAGAAGATCGAGATCAAAACGCAGACCACGCGCGACCTGTGGCACGTCAAGGTGGACAAGACGGAAATTGCGCGCGTGATCGTCAATCTCGCCGTCAATGCCCGCGACGCCATGCCGGATGGCGGAACCCTGACCGTCAGCACCCGCAACGTCACCGAGCGCGAAAGCCAGCGCCTGCAGCATCACGGCATGGTCGTCGGCGAGTACGTGCTGATCGAGGTGAGCGACACCGGCTCCGGCATGCCGCGCGAGGTGATGGACAAGATCTTCGAGCCGTTCTTCACCACCAAGGGCGTCGGCAAGGGCACCGGCCTCGGCCTGGCGACCGTCTACGGCATCGTCAAGCAGTCGGGCGGCTTTATCTATCCCGAAAGCACGCTGGGGCACGGCACCACATTCCGCGTCTATCTTCCGCGCTATCTACCCCGCCACGAGGACGAGTTGGTCGCGCAGAAGACCGCCAAAAAGGAGCGTCCGCAGGATCTCACCGGTACCGGCCGCGTGCTGCTGGTCGAGGACGAGGACATCGTTCGCTCGTTCGCGGTCCGCGCCTTGAAGCGGCAGGGCTATGAGGTTTTGGAAGCGTCTACCGGCGTCGAGGCGCTGGAGGTGATGGCGCAGCATGGCGACAAGGTCGATATCGTCGTCTCCGACGTCGTGATGCCGGAGATGGATGGGCCAACGCTCCTGAAGGAGCTGCGCAAGAAGAACCCGGATCTGAAGATCATCTTCGTCTCGGGCTACCCGCACGAGGCGTTCGAGACCAGTCTCGACAAGAACGAGCAGTTCGCCTTCCTGCCGAAGCCGTTCTCGCTTCCCCAGCTTGCCGCCAAGGTGAAAGAGCAGCTCGCGCGCTGATCTCTGTCTCCTGGCGCTGACTGCGTTAAGGCGATCAATCCGTCTACAGACTTGGCATAGTTGTTTCTTGCTACGGATATTTTTATACACAGATCAGTAAGGTTTGTTACCGTCGAGAGCAGAAGCCGATTCTGTGTGCGTGACCTGAAGCCTCGTCGCCAAACCTGAGAGCTTGAATGATCCGCATTACGAAGCAGCCGCCCTGCTGGGCTGGTTTCTGCGCGCGCTGTTTGTTGCGCCCTCATTTACGTGCAGTTGCCATTCTCGCAGCGCTGTCGGTGTTCGCGCCTCCGGTATCGAACGCTGACGCCGCGGGCTGCGAACCGTATATGGGCGGCATCGTCTGTTACAGCCCTGACACCTTCACCGGCACCGCGAACGTCGGACAGGTCCACGCGACTTTCACCAACGCAGGCACACTCAACGAGCTCTCGGCCTTCAATTACACGGGTGGGCCTTACGCCGTCACCAACACCGGCAAGATCAACGGCAGCTTCACGTTCAGCGCCAACAACGCCGGCACCTTGTTGGATGGATACAGCTTCATCAATCGCGGAACAGTTGGTGGCGAGGTGAAACTTGAAACCGGCGATCTCGTCTTCAGCAACTACGGCAAGGTCGGCGGCCGCGTATCGAGCTACGACGGCGACATTCAGATTCTGAACTTTGCAGGTGCTTCGTTGAATGGCGGAATTCAGACCGCGGCCGGCAACGACGTGGTGATCAACTCCGGAACGATCAAAGGCAACATCAACCTCGGCACCGGCACCAACAGCTTCGTGAACTTCTGGGGCGGCTTGGTCGAGTCGGGCGCCACCTTCTCGGTCGGCGCCGGCAATTCGCTCGAGAACTACGGCCTGATCTCGCCGGGAGGATGGAGCAACGTCCAGACCACGACCTTCACCGGCGATTTCAATCAGTACGCGAGCGCGGCCTATCTCCTGACGCTTCAGGGATCGTCGAACGCCGATCAGATCGCGGTGTCCGGCACGGCGGAGATCGCAGGTTCCGTGATCGTGAACCGCACCCGCGCGATCGGCAACTCCGGCTCCGCCGTGATCATGACTTCGGGCGGATCGTTGACCAATGGCATCACGTCGCTGACCCAGAACGGCTGGCAATATGCGCTGAGCGTCGTTCCCGGTTCCTCCGGCGGCACGACCTACTATCGCTACGACCTCGCCAATTGCTGCGGAAACTACGTCGTCGCCACGACCTCGATGATCGGCGACGGCGTGAACTGGTCGACACGCCTGTATGAGCCCGACGGGCACGGCGGATACAACATCACCTCGCTGACCACGCTCCCCACGACCGGCGACCAGCTTGTGCTGAGCTGGAACCGCCTCGCACTGATGAACTACTTGAGCTCGGTCACGCTTACCGACCATCAGGCCGAGGTCGCGGGCATATTGCAGCATTCGGAATCGGGCAGCGCGGCCATCCGCTTCCTCAATGACTCGCTTCTGGACGTCAGCGCAGCAACGGCGCAGACACTCGTTGGCAACGTGCTGTCGCCCGCGACTTTCGTGGCTGACTACAACAGCCTTTGGCAGTCGACAAACGGCTTTACACAAGCCGTGAACAGTTGCCCCAAGCTCGAAGGCAGCCCCGGCTTGATCCTCGAAGGCGAGTGCTACTGGGCCAAGTTCGCCGGACGCCAGACCGATTGGGAGCGCACCGCAACCAACATCGGCGGACAGGATCAGGGTTACAGCTTTTCGGGCGGCGTCCAGGTCGCGCTGCGGGACGAATGGCGCCTGGGGTTTGCCGGTTCCTATGAGACCGCGAGCCTTAACACATCGACAGGTGTCAGCTCCGATCGCGATACCTTCAGCGGCGCGATGGTCCTCAAGAACCGCTGGGAGAATCTGAGCGTGGCTGCGACCGCGTTCGCGGGCTACGCCTGGGCCGACACCGAGCGAAAGATGTTCGGTCTCATCGGTACCGCCAAGAGCGACCGCGAGATGTGGCTCTCCGGCGCCAACCTGCGGCTGAGCCATCTTTTCGACCTGCCGAACCGCTGGTACGTCAAGCCGATGGTAGATCTCAGCGCGACGCACATCGCCACCAAGGACTTCACGGAGAGCGGCGCAATCGGCGCGAATCTCGCCGTGGAAGGGGATGGGACTTGGGTGTTGGCCGCCAGCCCGGCCATCGAGATCGGCACCGAGATCCGTCACGACGGCATCATCTACAGGCCGTATGTGCGAGCCGGCGGCACTTTCTTCGATGACGCAACCTTCGACGTGACGGCGAGTTTCGTGGCCGCTCCCGGACAGTTCTTTACCGCGACCCAGGAGTTCGACGACCACTATGTGGACGTGACGGTCGGGCTCGACGTCCTGACCGCCGACGGCGTCGACTTGAAGCTCACCTACGACGGCCGCTACTCCGACAACTCGACCATGCTGTCGCTCGGCGCTAAGGCTGCAATCCCGTTCTGAGTGGCGAGGCAAGAGCGTCCCACCTCGTGTTCGAGGCCAAACCGCGATAAAGTTGGGCAAAGACGTCGATCGGGAGTTTTTCGAAATGAGCGATCCGTTTAAACCCACCTGTCGCGTGGTTCGTCCCGAGACCACCTACGACGGCAAGCAGGGCCTGACCTACTTCTGCGGTGTCGCCGCCGAGACGGTCGGCTCCAAAGGCATCTGCATGCACTTGCTGACCATCCCGCCGGGTGCGCGCGCCAAAGCTCATCTGCACGAGAACCACGAGACCGCGATCTACATCCTCGCTGGCGAGACGCTGACCCTCTATGGGGATCGCCTCCAGCACCAGATGATCAACAGGGCGGGTGATCTCGTCTACATCCCGGCCGGCGTTCCGCATCTGCCGATCAACCTGTCGGACAAGCCGGCGTCGGCCGTGATCGCGCGCACAGATCCCAACGAGCAGGAAAGCGTCGTGCTTCTGCCCGAGCTTGAAGCACTCGCCGAAGAGGCTCTTGCACGCATGAAAGCCGGAGCCGCGTAAGCGGCGCGTGACGCAGGTACGCATCTCTCCGGCTTGGCGCGTTCACCCGAGATCGATGCGCCCGTCCACCTCGTGGCGAAGATCCGTGCCCTCCGCGGTCAGCACCATTTTCACGTTAAGCGTGCCTTCGCCGGCAAGCCCACGTTCGCGCACGATCCGCTCGATCTCCTGCTGCGAGGAGATGCCGACTTCCTTCAGAAAGCGGCGGAGCGAGAGATTGAAGGTGTCGTTGTGCATGGCATCCTCCGGGTTCTTCATCTGAACCACGTAAGGCGCAATCGGGTTTCGGAAAGACGCAGCGTTGGATTTATCGCTCGTCGGCCGGGTCGAGCATGTCGAGCAGGGTACCCAGCATTTCGTCGGCGGTTTTGATCACCGCCGCGTTGAGCTTGTAGGCAAGCTCCACTTCTTTGAGCGAAACGAAGGCTTCCGTCGGATCGTCGATCGGCAGCGCCCCGATCCGAACCGGAGAGGTCGACGCAGCTCCGCCCACGTTCTTGGGAGCCGAAGCGGTCGGCGTTGCCCCCATGGTCGCGATAGCCGACGCGATCTCGGCGGCCCGCTGGCTTTGGACCTGGAGCGCATTCGATGCGGTGGTGAGGGCAGGGAGCATGGGGCGGGGCTCATGGCGACGCGAACCCCCTTAGCTTGGCCGACCCGGCCTAAAAGCCCGTTAAAAGCATCGGACGCATTCGGAACATCGGCTTTACAGGTGAGAACAAAACAAGTACAACTTATTCACGTGTCGAGTCGCCCGTACCCTGTAACCAATTCTGTTAACATGTCATAAGGTGCCACATGAGCAAGCCGGAGCTGCACGTCGTCGAAGGGGGCAAGATGGACAAGAACAAGGCGCAGGCACTCGCGCACGCGTTGGAGCTGATCGACAAGAACTTCGGAAAAGGGTCGATCATGCGCCTCGGCGCCAACGAGCGCTCGATGGACATCGAGGCCGTGTCGACGGGCTCGCTGGGGCTCGATATCGCCCTCGGCATTGGCGGCCTGCCTAAGGGCCGCGTGGTCGAGATCTACGGACCGGAGAGTTCCGGCAAGACGACACTGACGCTGCAGGTGATTGCCGAAGCCCAGAAGAAGGGTGGCATCTGCGCCTTCGTCGATGCCGAGCACGCGCTCGATCCCACCTATGCCAAGAAGCTCGGCGTGAAGATCGAGGATCTGCTCGTCTCGCAGCCGGATGCCGGTGAGCAGGCGCTCGAGATTACGAATACGCTCGTCAGTTCGGGTGCAATCGATGTCGTCGTCGTCGATAGCGTGGCGGCGCTGACACCCAAGGCCGAGCTCGAAGGCGAGATGGGCGAAGTCACTATGGGTGCCCAGGCGCGCCTCATGAGCCAGGCGCTGCGCAAGCTCACCGCCTCGATCTCGCGGTCGAAGTGCATGGTGATCTTCATCAACCAGATCCGCATGAAGATCGGCGTCATGTTCGGCAATCCCGAAACGACGACCGGTGGCAACGCGCTCAAGTTCTATTCGTCCGTCCGCCTCGATATCCGCCGCATCGGCCAGATCAAGGAGCGCGAGGAGACGGTCGGCAACCAGACCCGCGTCAAGGTCGTCAAGAACAAGGTGGCTCCCCCGTTCAAGCAGGTCGAGTTCGACATCATGTACGGCGAGGGCATCTCCAAAACCGGCGAGCTGATCGACCTCGGCGTCAAGGCCAATATCATCGAGAAATCGGGCGCCTGGATCTCTTATCAGGGCGAGCGGATCGGCCAGGGCCGTGAGAACGCGAAGTTGTTTCTGAAGCAGAATCCGAAGATCGCCAATGAGATCGAGCGGGCCATTCGCGCCAGCGCCGGCCTCATCGTCGACAAGATGCTGGTCGAGCCGGAATCGGACGCCGCCGAAGACAGCGAGTTGCCCGACGAGGATGGCGTGCTGCCGGAAGCCACGGAAGCCTCGGTAAAAAAGGGCGCCGGCCGCGCTGCCAAGCGCTAGCTGCGGCTGCCGAGGCCACTGAACAGGCAAATTTTACGGGGCGCAGCGCTCGGAAATATCCGGGGGCTGCGCCTGTTGCGTTTCTGGACACCCGGCAGGAGGGCCGCTAAAAGCGGCCTCTAGCAAATTCGAAGCACAATCGGCCAAAATCCCTGAGAAACCCGAGCTGAGCGGGCAAACGCCCCTCGGTCCGGCCGGCCGCCAACGAGAGCATCAGATGACTGGCGTCAACGAAATCAGACGGGCGTTCCTCGAGTACTTCAAGGCGGAGGGCCACGAGGTGGTGCCGTCTTCGCCGCTCGTGCCGCGCAACGACCCCTCGCTGATGTTCACCAACGCCGGCATGGTGCAGTTCAAGAACGTGTTCACCGGCCAGGAGACGCGCCCCTATTCGCGCGCGGCTTCTTCGCAGAAGTGCGTCCGCGCCGGCGGCAAACACAATGACCTCGACAACGTCGGCTACACCGCCCGTCACCACACCTTCTTCGAGATGCTCGGCAACTTCTCCTTCGGTGATTACTTCAAGGAGAACGCGATCGAGTTCGCTTGGCGCGTTATCACCAAGGAATTCGGCCTCGACGCCAAGCGCCTCTCCGTCACCGTCTATCACGAGGACGACGAGGCTTATGACATCTGGAAAAAGCTGACCGGCTTTGGCGACGACCGCATCATCCGGATCGCCACCAAGGACAACTTCTGGCAGATGGGCGACACCGGCCCGTGCGGTCCCTGCACCGAGATCTTCTACGATCACGGCCCCAAGATCCCCGGCGGCCCTCCAGGTTCGCCCGACGCCGACGGCGACCGCTTTATCGAGATCTGGAATCTCGTTTTCATGCAGTTCGAGCAGCTCCCCTCGGGCGAGCGCATCAACCTGCCGAAGGCCTCCGTGGACACCGGCATGGGCCTCGAGCGCATCGCGGCCGTGCTCCAGGGCACGCACGACAACTACGAGATCGATCTTTTCAAGAATCTCATCGCCGCCATCCGCGATGAAAGCCGCAAGCTCGGCGCCTCCGACAATCCCGAAGGCGTCGACGTGAAGCCCGCCCGGCGCGTCATCGCCGATCACCTCCGTGCCACGAGCTTTCTGATCGCCGATGGCGTGCTGCCGTCGAACGAGGGCCGCGGCTACGTGCTCCGCCGCATCATGCGCCGTGCCATGCGCTACGCCCATCAGCTCGGTTGCTCCGATCCGCTGATGTACCGCCTCGTGCCGTCGCTCGTGCGCGAGATGGGCGCGGCCTATCCGGAACTCGGACGCGCCGAAGCCCTGATCACCGAAACGCTGAAGCTCGAGGAAACCAGGTTCAAGAAAACGCTCGGCAACGGCCTGAAGCTGCTCGGCGAAGCCTCGAGCGGGCTCAAGCAGGGCGCGACTTTCCCGGGCGACGTCGCCTTCAAGCTCTACGACACTTTCGGTTTCCCGCTCGACCTCACGGAAGATGCGCTGCGCGCGCGCGGCATCGCCGTCGACACCAAGGCCTTCGACGCCGCCATGGCGAAGCAGAAGGACGAAGCGCGCCGCGCCTGGAAGGGCTCGGGCGAAGCCGCCACCGAAGAGATCTGGTTCGAGATCAAGGAAGAGACCGGCGCCAGCGAGTTCCTGGGCTACGATACTGAGAAGGCTGAAGGCGAGATCCGCGCGCTGGTCGTGGGCGGCAAGCCCGCCAAAACCCTCAAGGCCGGCGACGAGGCTGCACTCATCCTTAATCAGACGCCGTTCTACGGCGAGAGCGGCGGCCAGGTCGGCGATCAGGGTCTCATCAAAGGCGCGAAGGGTGCGCTGTTCCGCGTCACCGAAACCCAGAAGAAGCTCGGCGACCTGTTCGTTCATTTCGGCAAGGTCGAGAAGGGCAGCTTCAAGGTCGGCGAAGCGGTCGAGCTTGAAGTCGATCATGCGCGCCGCACGGCAACGCGCGCCAACCATTCGGCCACCCATCTTCTGCACGAGGCGCTGCGCCAGGTCCTCGGACTGCACGTGGCCCAGAAGGGCTCGCTCGTTTCGCCCGACCGCTTGCGCTTCGACTTCGTGCATCAGAAGCCGATGAGCGCCGACGAGATCGCGGCCGTCGAAAAGCTCGCCAACGAGATCATACTTGAGAACAGCCCGGTCGAGACGCGGCTGATGGCGCTCGAAGACGCCAAGGCCTCGGGCGCGATGGCGCTGTTCGGCGAAAAGTACGGCGATGAAGTTCGCGTCGTCTCCATGGGTGAGGGAAGGGAAGGCTCCAACAAGGCCTGGTCTGTGGAGCTGTGCGGCGGTACCCACGCACGCCGCACCGGCGACATCGGCCTCGTCAAGGTGCTCGCTGAGAGCGCCAGTTCGGCCGGCGTCCGCCGCATCGAGGCGCTGACCGGCGATGGCGCACGCGCCTACCTTGCGGACGCCGACGCCCGCCTCAAGGAAGCGGCCGCCGTTCTGAAAACCCGGCCCGAGGATCTGGTCGAGCGCCTGAAGGCGCTGGTCGACGAGAGGAAGACGCTCGAGCGCCAGCTGGCCGACGCCAAGAAGCAGATCGCGCTCGGCGGTGGCGGCGGCGCCAATGGCGCCGCGGCGCAGGCTGACGCCGTCCGCACCATCGGAGACGTGAAACTCCTGGCCCGCTCGGTGCAGGGCTTGAACCCGAAGGACCTGCGCGGCCTTGTTGACGACGGCAAGAAGCAGGTCGGCTCCGGCGTGGTCGCGATTGTCGGCGTCACCGAGGACGGCAAGGCCGGGCTCGCGGTCGGCGTGACCGAAGACCTCATCAAGACCTGGAGTGCGGTCGAGCTGGTCAAGGTTGGCGCGGAAGCGCTCGGCGGCAAGGGCGGCGGCGGACGGCCCGACATGGCCCAGGCCGGCGGTCCCGACGGCGCCAAGGCCCCGGACGCGCTCGCGGCCATCGAAGCACGCCTCGGCGCCGGCGCCTGACGGTCACGATTTCTTTTGCGCGGTCTTGAAGGCAGCGGGCACCCTGCCTGCTGCACCCTCACGGCCTGAGCGCCACCGCCAGCTTGAACAGCCCCCACGAAAGCGGCCGGCGCGCGTGCCGCCACGCCAGCGACGCCAGCGGTTTCGAGATCACGTCCCAGATCATCAGCGTGGCGGCCGTGGTCGCGATCTCGCGCCAGGTCAGATCCGGCATCGCCAGCACCAGATCGAGCAGCGTGGGATCGAGAATAAGATCGTAGAGATATTCGGAAACCTGTTGAGACGCCGCCATCACCCGCCCTCCTGAGTAGCACCCGGGCGAAAGCTGAAAACATCCTTAAGATGGTCCAGCGAGAAGGTGAAAAGGGTGAGCAAACGAAATGCGTTGAAGCCAACAGCGAAGAATTGAAATCAACGAGGGCTTCTGCAACTCGCATGGCGCGCATGCTACCGAATGTTGAGATTGGGAAAGCCAGGAATTGCAAGTTAAAACAATCGAGTGTGAATTCGAATTAGAGTGAAATGTAACGAATGAAATGAATGCATCAGCATCTGACTTGCGACGGATCGGATCAAATGCAATAGAAAGAACGGTACGCATTCGCTTCCGACGCATGCGAATGCCAAGCCATTCAATTCCATTCGTATGAGGTAGCGAACAATGGCTGCCGACGGGACCAGCGGCGGACCTGCCCACGATCAGGTCGCGCACATTTTTGCGACGTTCGCCCGCGAGGTCTTCAACCCGATGGTGGCCCTCAGCGGGGTCTCCACGGCCGAGCGTCGCCGCCTCTTGGACGAGATCCGCCGCCGGCTCGATGTGGTCGAGCAGGTGATCGCCACCGCCGACGCGGCCACCTATCCCACGCCGGTTTTCCCCACCGCCTACCCCGATAGCCTGCCCCCCGAGATCACGGCCGCGGACCCGGAAGCCGATGGCTCGGCCCTGGACGAGATCGGCCGCAACCAGCGAAGCCGCGTACGCGAGCTGGTGCTGCTGGAGGCGCTTTCGCGCGAGACGAAGGCTTACTCCCTCCAGCAACTCATGGCCGCCTTGGCGCAGCGCGGGTTCCAGGACACCCCATCGGCAGTTGTGTCGCAGCTCCATCGCCTGAAAAAGCTCGACCTGATCCGCCAGCCGGCCAACAGCACCGGTATGTACGAGATCACCAACGCCGGCCTCGGGCATGCGCGCAACCTGCGGTCGAGCTTCGGGGCCTACGTCCCGTAGCCCGACGAGGGGTCAACTAAGGTTCTATCCCCCAGCGGCAAGTCGTCCATTGACCTGGACCCGGCGGCCACCTATGTCAGCGCCCCATCAGTGTGGGAACTTTTTCCCGCCCCCTCCGTTGAGCGGACGACTCGGCTTAATATGCCGCTCGTTGGGGGATAGTCGAACAACGACCAGGAACACATGCAAACGAGCATGCGCGCAGCGTCGCGCCTCGAAGGCCTTGCTGGTTACGTCCGGAACGGCCTTCTTCGTCTGATCTTCGGCAAGAGCTGGGCCTGCGCCCGTTACCAGCGCCGTCATGCGCCGCTGGCAGGGCCGCGCCCCGGCGCCCGTCTGGACTAGTCCACTGACGGAGACCGATCGGAAGCGCCGTTATTCGGCGCTATCGGGTCATGATCCGCTGCCCGCTTGTACGAGCGGCGCGAGGGCGTGGATGCGGTTGGTCCGGATACTTTCATCGAGATCCTTGGATAACGCGCCGCCGCGACCTGATCAGCTGAGGCGCGCGGATCTCACCACTTCGCCGTCGCCCAATCGATGGTCGTGAAGTCCGTCACCAGCGCCGCGACGCGGCCGTCGGCATCGAACCCGAACCACGACGCGTAGAACCCGTCGCCCCAACCGCTGTGGAACATGATCGCGTTGGCGTCGCCGAGCGGCAGGTCGAGCAGGAACGAGTAGGGACCGATGACCTTGGCTCCGTTGGTTTCGCCATCGGTCTGCCAGGTCTCCCAGGCGTCTTCGTCGGCTTTGAGGAGTTCGGCCGCAGCCTTGCTTGCCACGGGGTCGAAGAACGAGCCCGTGCCCGCGTCGACGCCGTAGCCGAAGATTTCGTCGGCTTTCAGCGTCGCGATGTCTTGCCCCTCGACCACGGCCATCGCCCAGCGAACCACGCGAGCTTCCGAGAAATCGACGCGCGCGAACGCGACCCGTATGCCGCCGGACGGAAAATCACCGACCGCAAGGCGGACGGGAAACGTGCCGGCAGGCACGGCTTGTGTGAAAGGCTTGGCTTCGGCGAGGGCGATGAAGGGATCGGTCGCGCACACTTGCCCGCTCGGGAGTTTGAGCGCGCCCGCCTCCACAATTCGGAACGGCACGCGCTCGATACGCGTCTCGCCCTGGAACGTATCTCGCGTCTCCAACGAAAACCCGGGAACGAAAGCTTGGTCGAAGACCGCCGAAAAGATCGGCGGATCCCCTGGCGAGGCCGAGGCGCGCGCCGAAGGGAGGAGGCCGAAAAACGCGGCCGCGATCCCCGAGAGCGCGCGCCGGATCGTCATGCGCCCTTCGCCATTGCGGCTTTGAGGTTTGCGTCGATCTTGTCGAGGAAGCCGGTTGTGGTCAGCCACTTCTGATCGGGGCCGACCAGCAGCGCGAGGTCCTTGGTCATGAAGCCGGCTTCGACGGTATCCACGCATACCTTCTCGAGCGTCTTCGAGAAGCGCGCCAGCTCCTCGTTGTTGTCGAGCTTAGCGCGGTGCGCGAGGCCGCGCGTCCACGCGAAGATCGAGGCGATCGAGTTGGTGGAGGTGTCCTTGCCCTTCTGGTGCTCGCGATAGTGGCGCGTCACGGTGCCATGTGCGGCCTCGGCTTCCACCGTCGCGCCGTCCGGCGTCATCAGCACGCTGGTCATGAGGCCGAGCGAGCCGAAGCCCTGCGCAACCGTGTCGGATTGCACGTCGCCGTCGTAGTTCTTGCACGCCCAGACGTAGCCGCCGCTCCACTTGAGCGCGGAAGCCACCATGTCGTCGATCAAGCGGTGCTCGTAGACGATTTTCTTGGCCGCGAACGCGTCCTTGAACTCGGCGTCAAATACCTCCTGGAACAGATCCTTGAAGCGTCCGTCATAGGCCTTGAGGATGGTGTTCTTGGTCGAGAGGTAGACCGGGAAGCCGCGGCCGAGGCCGTAGTTGAACGAGGCGCGCGCGAACTCGCGGATGCTGTCGTCGAGATTGTACATCGCCAGCGCGACGCCGGCGCTCGGCGCCTTGAACACTTCCTTCTCGATGACCTTGCCGTCCTCGCCCTCGAACTTGATCGTGAGCTTGCCCTTGCCGGGGAACTTGAAGTCGGTGGCCTTGTACTGGTCGCCGAACGCGTGACGTCCGATCACGATCGGCTGTGTCCAGCCTGGCACGAGGCGCGGCACGTTCTTGGCGATGATGGGCTCGCGGAAGATGACGCCACCCAGGATGTTGCGGATCGTGCCGTTGGGGCTCTTCCACATCTCCTTGAGATTGAACTCTTTGACGCGCGCTTCGTCGGGCGTGATCGTCGCGCACTTGACGCCGACGCCGTGCTTGTTGATCGCATTGGCGGCGTCGATCGTGATCTGGTCGGCGGTCTTGTCCCGGCTTTCGATGCCGAGGTCGTAGTATTCGAGGTTCACATCCAGATAGGGGTGGATCAGCTTGTCCTTGATGAGCTTCCAGATGATGCGTGTCATCTCATCGCCGTCGAGCTCGACGACAGTGCCGGTCACCTTGATTTTCTGCATGGAAACGCCTTCGGATGGGAGGGATGGATTTGGCCCGACCTTAGCCGCCCGGGTGCGCTGCAACAAGCAGGCACTAAGTCCAGGGTCGGGTGAAACCTTGCCCTTAACTTTGGCGGGACGGGGAGCGTGTCAGGGTGCTATTGCCAAGCCATGCAAGTCACCGCCGCGCCCTTAAATGACATCGAAATCGCCGCCGAAACGGGCGAACGCGTGCCCTGTGTGGCGCGCCTCGGGTTGCCCGTGGCGTCCGTCGTTCATGCCTGCCACGAGAAGACCATCGACGAGGGGCTCGCAGCCCTCGGCGCGCCCGATTTCGACAGGTCAGCACTCCAGACCGTGCTGACCTACTGTGCCGAGCTGCGCTGCGAATCCGATGAATCCACCTGCCCCGGCTGCAAGCGGCGCACGGAAATCCAAGGCTTGAATACCCTCGATGATTTCATCGCCGCGCATCGGGAAATTGTGGTCGGAGACGGCGCCGTACGCCTCTTAGGCCAGGGCACCGAGACGCTGCACACGCCCGCACTCGCCGCATTGGAAAAAACCTGGTCCGGCGAAAACTATTGGTTCTGGGCCCGCAGGGTCATGCGCAAACTGCGCCACGGCATCCGCCGCGCGCACATTTCGGGCGAGCCTGTGGGACTGCCCGGCGAAACCCCGGCCGTGATCCTGGTCGAGCCCCAGCTGGCGGATAACATCGGCATGGTGGCGCGCGCCATGGCCAACTTCGGCCTCGACGATTTGCGGCTCGTCGCCCCGCGCGACGGCTGGCCGAACGAGAAGGCCCGCATTGCGGCTTCTGGCGCTAACTATGTGATCGACGACGCCACCGCCTATCCGACGCTCGAGACCTCGCTTGGAGATCTCAGCTACGTCATTGCCACCACGGCGCGTCAACGGCCGCTGAAAAAGCCGGTGCTGACGCCCGAGGAGGCCGTTGCCGCCCTGCGCGAGCGAATAACCCGCGGCGAGCGCTGCGGAATTCTGTTCGGACGCGAGCGCAACGGACTTGAGACGTCGGAAGTCGCCAACTGCGATGCCCTGGTGATGATTCCGGTCAATTCCCGCTTTGCGTCGTTGAACTTGGCGCAAGCCGTGCTGCTGCTAGGCTACGCCTGGATTCGCGAGAGTGGCACCGGTTCGCTGGGCCGGGTCACCACCTACGAGGCTCCGATTTCCACAGGCCTGAACCTCGGATCCGACCGGCTGGCCGAGAAGAATGAGCTGTTCGGCTTCTTTAGCCACCTCGAATCCGAGCTGGACCGCCACGGATTCTTCAATCCGGTGGAGAAGCGCCCTTCTGTCGTCCAAAATTTGAGGACAATGTTTACGAGGATGGCATTAACGGAGCAGGAAGTGCGCTCCCTTCGTGGTATTGTTGCCACTCTGTCCAAAGGCAAAGGGCACAGTCGTAAGACGTCTTCGTAGGCCGCCATGATCTTGCCAGTTTTTGGGCAGAGCGATGCCCGCAAACACGGCATAAGCAATGTCCGAGGGCGAACCCGGCGTTGCCTCATGGCGAATAACAAAACAGGATCGCAGCAGGGGCAGATGATGCGGACAATGATCATGGCGAAAAGAGCATTTGTCGGAGCCGTTCTGGCGGGCGCGGCGGCGCTGGCTGCAACGACGGCTTCGGCCGGCGAGGGCGACTTGAGCGACAAGTCCGTGCAGATCATCATGGATTACGCCTGGGCCCTCACGCCGCAGCAGTTCAGCAAGAAGGACGGCACCGTCATCGTCGTCGACAAGTCGAAGCGCGACGCGGCAATGGTTCCGCTCGATGTTGCGCGCGAAGTCGTGCGCGTGGCGCGCATCTCGGCTCATGCCCAGGTCTGCAACCTCCCCGAGGAGCAGACCCTGAACCACCGCTCGCTGATGCGTCGCGAGGTCGACAAGAAGAAGTGGACCGATCAGCAGACGCTCTACATCAACCAGCTTCACCTCACGACGGTGATGTTGCTCTCGGGCAAGATCAAGCTGGTCGAGAAGGACGGCGACAAGGATGTCGTCGTCGACGAAAAGCAGCAGCCGCAGCAGACCTGCACCGACGAGCAGCGCCAGAAGGTCAAGGACCTGGTCGCAGCCTACGTGAAGGCCGGACCGGCGCTCGCTTCGAACGAGAAGGGCGCTGCGCCGGAGCCGACGGGATCGGCGGCCCCCCCGCCGGCCCAGAAGAAATAAGGGATCGAGGTCCCGCCTAGGCGGGGCCGCGGTTTTGGTGAACGGGCGTCAGAGTTAACGCCGCCCATTGACGCCGCCCGCGCCCTCGACTATGGAAACGCCACGACGCGGGCCGTTTTGGCCCGCGTTGTATTTTGCGCACCCGCGGCACACCCGGACTATTGGGTCTGCCTGTCGGTCCGCCTCCGGCAAGGGAGCGGGCAGAGGAGGGGGCGCTCCAGGCTCGGGAGCCGATGTTCTGTCGGTTTCCCGAATAAAACTTCGAACAGCAACTCTTGGAGTGCCGTTACCATGACGAAGCGCATTCGCGCCAAGCACAAGATCGACCGTCGCCTAACAGAGAACATCTGGGGCCGCCCGAAGAGCCCGCTCAACAAGCGCCAGAGCCGTCCTGGCCAGCACGGCGAGCGCCGCGTGTCCAAGCTTTCGGACTTCGGCCAGCAGCTCCGCGCCAAGCAGAAGCTCAAGGGCTATTACGCAAATCTTTCCGAGCGCCAGTTCTCGCGCCTCTACGTTGAGGCAAGCCGCCTCAAGGGCTCGACGTCCGAGCATCTGATCGGCCTTCTCGAGCGCCGCCTCGACGCGCTCGTCTATCGCGCCAAGTTCGTGCCGACCGTGTTCGCAGCCCGCCAGTTCGTTTCGCACGGCCACGTTACGGTCAACGGCCGCCGCGTGACGATTCCGAGCTATCGCCTCCGTATCGGCGACGTCGTCGAGGTTAAGGAGAAGTCGCGTCAGCTTCCGCTCGTTCTCGAAGCGATCAAGAGCGCCGAGCGCGACATCCCGGATTACCTCGACGTCGACCAGAACAAGCTGACTGCGAAGCTCTCGCGCATTCCGGCTCTCTCGGATGTGCCGTATCCGGTCACCATGGAACCGAACCTCGTGGTCGAGTTCTACTCGCGCTAATCGCGCGTGCTGGTGTGGGGCCCCGCCCCATGCATTGAAATTCGAAAAGGCCGGCTCCCCACGAGCCGGCCTTTTTCATTTCACGACTCCCGCCCTTCGCAAAAAAATGCGTCCCTCCATAAGCTGATCCGTATCAGCTAGAGTTGCGGCTTGGAGATCTGACGTCGAGGGCTGGAGAGAGAACGATGAGCGCGACCATCGCAGCCTTGTTTCAACGCCTGACGCACGGCGTCTACGTGATCGGTGTGGGCGAAGGTGAGCAACGCAACGCGTTCACGGCCGCCTGGGTGATGCAGGTGTCGTTCGCGCCTTTGCTGCTGGCCCTCAGCATCAACACACGGCATTCGTCCTATCGGTTGCTGAAGGAGCAGCGCGCGTTCAGCGTCAACGTGCTGGGCAAGGATCGGCTGGACCTGGCCGCCCACTTCGGCCAGTCGGCCACAGTCGACAAACTGCGGTCGCAGAGCTGGACGGCGGGCCATACCGGCGTGCCGTTGCTGCGTGACGCCATTGCCTGGTTCGAGTGCACCTTGGAGGATGAGCGTCCGGCCGGCGATCACGCGCTGGTGCTGGGAAAAGTGATCGATGGCAAGTTGCTCGATCCCGGCGCCGAGCCTCTGGCCTATCGCGACACCGGCGCCCTGGACGGTGCCGCTGCGCTGTTTCCCGACAGCTTCGAGACGTCCTAGCTTGCGCGATTTTCGCCGTCGTGTTGATCCGCACGTTCCGTCGCGAGCACGGTGAGGGCGCGCGGTACGATCTCGTAGACGAGCGGAGTCTCGAACTTGCTGATCTCGCCGTCGTTGGCGAGCCGCTTGCGCTTGAGCGGCGAGTGAATAACGAAGCGAGTTCCTGTGAGCTTGTCCATCTGCGGATCGCCGTCCCAACGTCCGAGAAGGGCGCGTAACAGTGCCTTGGCCAGCCCCCAGCCGTTCCGATGCTTCGAGACGTACATCGTGAGCTTCCCGCGATCGAGCTGCGATCGCCGTAGCCATGTTGTGCTCTCGTCGTACCCGTTGTTGGTCACCGCCACGGAAAGCGCGCGCAGCCGAAGCAGCTCGGTGCCGTTGTCGACGACGATGGAGATCTTTTGCCGGCTGGAAAGAATGTCCCGGATCAACCTGAAGTACTTCGGCAAGCGTTCGCTCGCGGGCTTGCCGCGAAGCCGTGCCCGTCCCACCGAATAGCGAAGTGTCGTGCCCATCAGCGAGTTGCAAAGGAAGATGCTGTCATTGATCTTGGCGACATCGATTTTTGTCGGCTGGGCGGTGGCCAGAAAGTGTGCGGCTCGACGGAGGTCGAGTGGGATCTCGAGATCCTTGGCGAGCCGGTTCATGGTTCCGAGCGGCAAGATGCCGAGCGCGATACTTGAGCCCATGAGATAGCGGGCGGCTGTGCGCAGTGTGCCGTCGCCACCGCCGACGATCAGAACGTCGATGTCCTGCTGGGCTGCCTCCGCGATAGCCTCCTCGATCATCTCGGGCGGGAGGCAATCGACCGAGATGCTGTGGCCGTGGTGTGCGAAGGCGTCCGCGATCACAGCGCGCATCTCATCCGCGGAAAGGCCGAGCGCTGTCCCGGCCCGCAGATTGATGATCGCGCGAGCTGTCATGCGGGCCACGTCGCGAGTGGGACCGTCTCCGGAAGGTGTCGGAACGATTGCATCGAAAGCCAAGTTGAGTGCTCCAGCGCAGGGATGGTCACATTGAAAATGCCGTGCACCCCGATTTGGTTGCGCGCTACAACAGGATCAAGACCAGACGCGCCCGTTTGAGGGGAACGATGACAGCGAACTTGAATGAGAAAGACGGCCGAACCCAAAGCCACGCTGGCGGAACTCAGTCTGGCGGTATCAGGGGCTTATCCTCGGCTGCCCGCTGGTTCGAGCTCAAGCCGCTCCTCGCGATCGCGGCGATTGGGCTTGCCGGATTCGGCTTCGCTCAGTTTGCCGACGCCGTGATGGAGGGTGAGACCCGCCGTTTCGACGAATGGGTGCTGCTGGCTTTGCGCGAGCCGGGCAATCTGGCCGACCCGATTGGTCCGCAGTGGTTCGAGGAGATGGTTCGCGACGTCACCGCGCTCGGCAGCACGATCGTGCTGACGCTCTCGGTCGTCATCGTGGCTGCTTACCTGATCATGACTCAAAGGCCGCAGAAGGCGGCATTCCTGGTCGTTGCGGTTGCCGTGGGCTCGTTGATCAACCGGCTGCTCAAGCTTGGCTATGCGCGCCCGCGTCCGGATATCGTCGCGCACGGCCAATACGTCACGACAGAAAGCTTTCCCTCCGGCCATTCCGCGAACGCCACCATCGTCTATCTGATGCTCGGCATGATGCTGGCGCGCGTCGAGCCGAGCTATCCGGTGAAGGTCTTCATCATCTCGGTTTGCGCGCTGATCGCGATCATGGTCGGGCTCAGCCGGATTTATCTCGGGGTGCATTGGCCGACCGACGTGCTGGCCGGCTGGGCTGTGGGGGGAAGCTGGGTGCTGATGTGCTGGTATCTGCTGCTGCGTCTGCAGCCGAGCGGCACGCGCCGCTGACGATGCGGTCACTGTAATTTACATGACGCCCAAGTCATCGCGGGAAGAAACACGGCGCGAGGCAAGCTAAACGCTTAGCCAAAAACATAAGAATCTGGTGAATTACTAGGGTGCCACGGAGGACACCCCATGAGAGCCACGATCATCGCCGCCGTCGTTGTGCTTGCGTTCTCAGTGAATAATGCGTTCGCCGTCAGCCTCGCCGTCAAACTCGCTTGCAAAGACGATTACTTCGCGCACTGCAGCATGCATTCACCCGGAAGCGTCGGGGTGCGCCAGTGCATGAGGAACGTCGGTTCCCGCCTTTCCGCCCGCTGCATCGGCGCGCTTGCCGATGCCGGAGAGATCAAGAAGTCGGTCCAGAAGAAGTACTACGCCGCTCAGCAGAACGCTCAGAAGAAGGTCGCCATGAAGAGCGGCGCCAAGAAGAAGCAGTACGCTCAGCGGCCTGCTGCAAAGCGGAAATATGCAGCGAAAGCCATCGAGCGCCGCAAGGTCGCCCGCAAGGAGACGGCCCGCAAGCAGGTCGCTTCGAAGGAGTTCCAGAAACGGCAAAACGAACGGAAATACTACACCCGTCTCGCCGCCGATCATTAAACGTCTTTCTCGGCACCTGCATGGAATTGCCCGTGCAGGTGCGTTTTTCTCGATTTTAGCGTTGTTTCCGCCCTTCCCGCCCGGTCCATGAAGTGATCTATAGTCGCCAAAACAAGGGACTTAGGGAGCGGCCAGGGGATGCAGGTTCAGACGGCGGAGGGCGTGCCAAGCGCGCCTGAAAGAAAGCCTTTTTACGCCCACCTCTATGTCCAGGTTTTGACTGCCATCGCCGTCGGCGTACTGCTCGGACACTTCTACCCCGAACTCGGCCAGCAGATGAAACCGTTGGGTGACGGCTTCATCAAGCTCATCAAGATGGTCATCGGCCCGATCATCTTCTGCACCGTCGTGCACGGCATCGCGTCGATGTCGAACCTCAAGACGGTCGGCAGCGTCGGCATCAAGGCGCTGATCTATTTCGAGATCGTCACGACCTTCGCGCTGATCATCGGTCTTCTGGTCGCCAACATCCTGCGGCCGGGCGACGGCATGAACATCGATCTCTCGACCATCGATGCATCGGCCGTCGCCGAATACGTCGACAAGGCCCAGCACCAGAGCACGGTCGGCTTCCTGCTCGACATCATCCCCAAAACCGTCGTCAGCGCCTTCGTCGACGGCAACATCCTGCAGGTGCTGCTGTTCGCGATCCTGTTCGCGTTCGCGCTGCAGGCGATGGGGCAGCGCGGCAAGCTGGTGCTCGATCTTATCGATCAGGCCTCGCATGTCTTCTTCGGCATCGTCGGCATCATCATGAAGGCGGCTCCAATCGGTGCCTTCGGTGCCATGGCCTTCACCATCGGAAAGTATGGCGTCGGTACGCTCGCCTCGCTGGCGGCCCTCATGGGCAGCTTCTATCTGACGTGCCTATTGTTCATTTTCTTCGTGCTGGGGCCGATCGCCTGGTTCACCGGTTTCAGCATTTTCAAGTTCATCCGCTACATCAAGGAAGAGCTTCTGATTGTGTTGGGCACCTCGTCCTCGGAGTCGGTTCTGCCCCGCATGATTACGCGCATGAAGCGGCTCGGCTGCGAGGAGAGCGTCGTCGGGCTCGTCATCCCGACCGGCTATTCGTTCAACCTCGACGGCACCTGCATCTATCTGACGATGGCGGCACTGTTCCTCGCCCAGGCCACCAACGTGGATCTGACGTTGGCGCAGCAGCTTGGCATCCTCGGCATTCTGCTGCTGACCTCGAAGGGAGCGGCCGGCGTCACCGGCTCGGGCTTCGTCGTGCTGGCGGCAACGTTGGCCGCAACCCACACCATCGACGTCAACGCCATGGCCATCATCCTCGGCATCGACCGCTTCATGTCGGAAGCGCGCGCGTTGACCAACCTGATCGGCAACGGCGTGGCGACTGTCGTCGTCTCGAAGATGGAGGGCGCTCTCGACGAAGAGCGCATGCACGCCGAGCTCGACGGCCGGCCGTTGCCCGTACCGGCCTAGGTCATGCGGGCTTGTGGCGCCGTCCGGGGTTGGTCGGCAGCGTGACGATGTGCGAGCCGTCGTCGCTCTGCGCCGGGCGCGGCGCAGGGGAGGAGAAGGCGGCCGGCGGCGGCCCGTCCGCTTCGGTCGTGGGAACGGTTACGCGCCGCGCTGCCGGTACGGTGTTCGCCCACCCGTAGGCCAGCATCGTGATGATTGCCGACGCCGCGAAGAAATACACGCCCGGCTGCACCGTCGCTTCGGTATAGCCGGACGAGTTCACGTAGAAGATCATCAGCGCCAGCACCATGACGTCGGTCATCGAATAGCGGCCGAGCCATTCCATCGTCGAGATGGACTTCTTGCGGAACTCCGGCGGGATATCGGGGGAGGTAACGAGCGTCAGCAGGTAGAACAGCTTCAGGAACGGGAAAAAGATCGAGAACAGGAACAGCACGACGGTAAGGAAGTACTCCTCGTTCTCGAACAGCGCCCAGATGATGGTCGCGATCGAGTGCTCGTTGGTCCAGACGTAGACGGTGGTGAAGCGGATCACCGGCAGGATGATGCCGAGCGCGAAAAACACCGTCGCCAGGATGATCAGGAAGCTCAAGACGAAGTTGCGGAATGGCGAGATTTGCCGCGAAAGCACCGTCTGTGTCGTGGGCTCCTGGGGCGTACGCGCCGCAAGTCCTTCGGTGCGCAGCCACGCGTAGGAGAGGATCATCAGCACGACGGCCGCGGTGAAGAAGTAGACGCCGGAAAGGCTCGCGGCGTCGTAGAAGCCCTGCGCCTTGATGAAGAAAATGGTGAGCGCCAGCACCAGCACGTCGTGCATCGACCACTTGCCGAGCCACTCGAGCGCCTTGAGGCGGCTGTGCTGGCGCGTGATCTCGGCCGCCGGAAGCGTCGAGACCAGCAGCAGGTAAAGAAGCTTCAGGATCGGCAGCACGATCGAGAACACCAGCACCGTGCCGCCAAGGAAGGTCTGCCCGTCCGAGATCAGAACCTCGACGGTCGAGAGCAGCGAGTGCTCCGTCGTCCAGAACACGTATTTGGTGAGGCGGATGATCGGCAGCGATATGCCGAGGGCGAGGCACACGGCCGCCCCGATGATGGCGAGGCTCAACAAAAATCGCCGGCCACCCAACCGCATTCGCCCGTCCGCTCCGCTTTGCCCGACAACTCACGCGAGCCTATCAGGAGGGCTCGCGCACGGCAAAAATTTGGCGGGGAGCAGGGGTCCCCGGTGATCAGAGCGGCGGCGCGCAGCGCTTCGCTGCGTCGCGCCTTAGCCGTGATTGGTGTGGGCGATGCCCTTCTGATGGATCAGGTCATGCAACTCGCCGGCCTGGAACATCTCGCGGACGATGTCGCAACCGCCGATGAACTCGCCCTTCACGTAGAGCTGCGGGATCGTCGGCCAGTTGGTGAAGCTCTTGATGCCTTCACGCAGGCCCTGGTCCTCGAGCACGTTGACGTCCTTGTAGGGAACGCCGAGGTGGTTGAGGATCTGTGCAACCTGGGCCGAGAATCCGCACTGCGGGAACTTCGCCGTCCCCTTCATGAAAAGAACGACGTCGTTGCTTTCGATGGTCTTTTTGATCGCCTCGTGGGCGGCCGCTTCGCTCATGGTGCAAACCTTGTTCTGAACACCCGGCCTCGCGCCGGTGAATATCGCTGGGTAGATGTGGCGTGTCGCGGGCGCTTGTCAATGCGGCCCGGAAGCGAGCCTGGATGAGGCCGAAAAAGGCCGTCAATCCGGGGGGGAGGTGGTCGTCAGGGCCAGCGCGTGCAGCACCCCGCCCATGCGCCCGCCGAGCGCGTCGTAGACCATCTGATGCTGCTGCACCCGGGATTTGCCCTTGAACGCCCGGCTTTCCACCTTGGCGGCGTAATGATCGCCGTCGCCGGCAAGATCCTGGATCACGACGGTCGCGTCCGGAAGTTTTGCCTTGATCAGCCGTTCGATCTCGGTCGGGTCCATGGGCATTGGGGGCGTGTTCTCCTGAAACGATCAAGGCCGCCCGGGCAAGGCGGCCTTGATGCAGTCTACAGGGGGAGAAAACGAAGGAAAAGGCTTGTGCGGGCAGTTTTGCGATCAGCGGCCGATGGTGGGGGCGGGCCAGCGGTTGATACTGCCGGTTTCGATCCGGCTGCCCTCCATCTGGCCGGCCGCGAAGATGTGCGGTGCGATACGGCCGAGGGCGGCGAAATTGGATTCTCCCTTCACACGGGCCAGCGAGAGCTCGATTTCGGCATTGCGGGCGGCGGCAAACGCCAGTGCGCGATGCTGGCCGACGAGCGCGTGGCTCACGTCGCTCTCACGGTTGCGGGCTTCGGCGAACATCGCGAGGCGGTTGCGCTCGGTCGCTTCGATCGACGAAGCGATCTCCTGGTTGCGCTGGGCAGCGAAAGCCGCGAGCCGCGTCGTTTCAACCTTGTGCGCCGACATCTCGATTTCGCGATTGCGCGCTTCGGCAAACAGCATGGGGCGAACGCGCTCATGCCGCGCCATGGCCATGCGGATCTCGGCGTTGCGAGCGGCGGCGAACATGGCGGTCTGGACGCGGGCGGCGGGTTTCCGCCAGGCTTCGATCTGGTCGGCACGCGCTGCCGCGTACAAGGCGGGCCGAGCGAGCGCGCTGGCAGCCATCGAACGGGTGATTTCGCGATTGCGCGCGGCGATGAACTCCTTTTCGCGCACGATCGCGACCTTGGCGAGAGATCTGCTGATCTCGGCGTTGCGCCGGGCCGTGAAGAGCGCGGTCAGAATCGAGGACTGAACCTCGCTTCCGAGCGTTGGCATCGAGATACGCGCCTCAGGCGCGGGGCTCGGATAGTGATCCAAAGACAGTGGAACGAGAGCTGCGACGAGCAGCCCGCAGGCGGTTGCGGTACGCATGACTGAAACTCCCAAAAACCTGAGAGCCAGCATGAGCCAATCTACTTAAACTTTTATCTATCCAGGGAAGTTTTCGCGGCGAAACTAGAAAAGAATGAGAAAATTAAAATCAAAAACGAAGTTACTTTTCTATTTCTAATCGTGTCTCTCCTCGAGCGTTTGCGGCATGCGAGGCGAGCAAACCCGCCCCGCGCCCCAAGGCTGGCATCTCCCGGCGCGCCATGCCATGAGTGCGCCGGCAACTAAGGCATTTGGATCAGCGAGATGGTCGATCGGTCGAAATTCTACATCGGGGGCAAGTGGGTTGCGCCGGAGCAGCCGAAAACCTTCCCGGTCGTTAATCCTGCCACGGAGGAAACCCTCTACGAAATCGCGATCGGCAGCGCCGCCGATGTCGACTGCGCGGTTGCCGCTGCACGTGCCGCTTGGCCGGCCTTCGCAGCCACGTCGCGCGAGGACCGCATCGCGCTCCTCGAACGCATCATGGCCCTCTATTCGAAGCGCATGAAGGACATCGGGGCCGCCGTGTCCGACGAGATGGGCGCGCCGCTGACGCTGGCCGAGCGGGCGCACGCCGGCGCCGGCTTGAGCCACCTGATGACGACCCTCGAAGCGCTGAAGGCCTATGCCTTCGAGGAACGGATCGGGCATGCGCAGATAGTTCGCGAGGCCGTGGGCGTCGTCGGCATGATCACGCCATGGAATTGGCCGCTCAATCAGATCGCCTGCAAGGTGGCGCCTGCGCTCGCCGCCGGCTGCACGATGGTGCTGAAGCCGTCGGAGTTCACACCCACTTGCGCGCTCATTCTGGCGGAGGTGTTGGACGAGGCGGGCGTGCCGGCCGGCGTGTTCAACCTCGTGAACGGTCTCGGGCCCGACGTCGGAGCGGCCATGAGCGCTCACACAGGTCTCGACATGATCTCGTTCACCGGCTCGACCCGCGCCGGCATCGACGTGGCGATCCGCGCTGCGCCGAGCGTCAAGCGCGTGACGCAGGAGCTCGGCGGCAAGTCTGCGAACATCATTCTGCCGGACGCCGACTTCGAGAAGGCAGTTGGCGGCGGCGTACGCCACTGTTTCAACAACTCCGGCCAGTCCTGCAACGCGCCGACGCGCATGCTGGTGCCGGCGGATAGAATGAACGAGGCGGCCGAGATCGCGGCCGCCGTGGCAAACAGTCTGCGCGTCGGCGATCCGCGCGCGGCAGGCATCGATCTTGGCCCGGTCGTGAATCGCACGCAGTGGGACAAGATCCAGCGCCTGATCGAAAGCGGCATCGCCGAAGGCGCGACGCTCGCGGCCGGCGGCACCGGACGCCCCGAGGGATTGAAAAAGGGCTTCTACGTGCGCCCGACGGTGTTCGCGGACGTCACGCCCGAGATGACGATCGCGCGTGAGGAGATCTTCGGTCCCGTGCTGTCGATCGTGCCCTACAGGGACGAGGACGACGCCGTACGCATCGCTAACGACACGCCGTATGGATTGGCGGGTTACGTGTCGTCGTCCGATATCGAGCGGGCGCGTCGCGTTGCGCGCCGCATTCGCGCGGGCAACGTCAATCTGAATGGCGTGATGAACGATCGCCGTGCGCCGTTCGGGGGCTTCAAGCAATCCGGCAACGGCCGCGAGTGGGGCCGCTTCGGCCTCGAGGAATACCTCGAGGTCAAGGCCATCGGCGGCTGGGGGGAGTGACCCACCCAAAGCGGAATGGATGATCCATTGAGTTCGCAGGATGTCTTGGCGTCCGAAGTCCTGGAGTTCATCGAGACGTGGGGACTGAAGCCCGACGGCGCGCTCACGACGACCCACTCCAGCTGGGTTCTTCCGGTCCGCCGAAACGGTGCGCCCGCGGTGCTCAAGGTCGCGCGAATACCCGACGAGCGGCGCGGATACGAATTGATGCGCTGGTGGAATGGAGACGGCGCCGCGAAAGTGCTCGCGTTTGACGACAAGGCTTTGCTGTTGGAGCGGGCGTTTGGCGTGCGAGACCTGGCCGATATGGCGCGCTCGGGGCACGATGGCGAAGCCTGTCGGATCCTCTGCCAGACTGCAGCGCGCTTGCACACCGCGCGGCGCGAGCCCACTCCCGATCTCAATCCGCTCGACGTGTGGTTTCAGCCGCTTTTCGATATCGCCGGTCAACATGCCGATCTTGCAAAGGCGGCCGTCACCGCCCGCAGACTGCTGTCGGAACCGCGATGCGTCACGGCGCTCCACGGCGACCTCCACCACGAGAACGTCCTCGATTTCGGCGAGCGGGGTTGGCTGGCAATCGATCCGCATGGCCTGCTCGGCGAGAGGGCCTTCGACTTTGCCAACATCTTCACGAACCCGGATTTGAGCGATCCAAGCCGGCCGGTCGGCGTTCTGCCGGGCCGTTTGCAATCCCGTCTCGAGATCGTGGCGGAGACGGCGCAAGTCGAGCCGGTTCGCATGCTCGAGTGGATTGTCGCTTGGACCGGCCTGTCCGCCGCGTGGTTCATCGGCGACGGCGACGACAAGAGCGCCGAGATCGACCTCGCGATCAACGGCATCGCGAGCGCGCTTCTCGGGCTGTGAGGCGCGAGGCGTTGCTGCCGAGCCGAGCACAACCGGCTGAACCATTCCCGCCGTCGCACGTTGCGCTATGAGGCGAGTGCCTTGGGATTCACGAGGCGTGAATGGCGAGCTTTTCCATCATCGATCGCGCGAGGAACGGCAAAACCTGCCGCTGTCGCGCCTGTCATTGCAACCGCGTCGCAATCCTCGTCGCGGTGCGCTGCTTGGAGGGTTGAATGATGGCGGTTGTCTTCTCCTCGCGCAATCTGTTCAGGGTTTGGGGCGTCTGCGCGGTCGCCGCACTGGCAGGTTGGTCGGTGGCCGCCGGCGAAACGCGCAACCGGCAATCATTGAAGCCCGTCTCCGCCTTCGATCACCTGAAAGATTCGTCCGCGCGATCCATTGCGTTGTTTGAGGAAGCGGGTCGCGTGATCCAGCACCCGCGCTGCACGAATTGCCATCCGCCCGGCAACCGCCCGGCACAAGGCGACGACCACCGCCCCCATCAGCCGTTAGTGACGCGCGGAGAGGACGGTATGGGCGCCATCGGGATGCGTTGCAACACGTGCCATGGTCAGGCGAACTTTGATCCGGCTGGCGTGCGTTTCGGAGTGCCGGGGCACCCTCAATGGCATATTGCGCCGGTCGAGATGGCATGGCTTGGCAAGACGCTCGGCGAGATTTGCCAGCAGATCAAGGATCCGCAACGCAACGGCGGGAAGTCCATGCAGGAGCTGATCCACCACATGGCCGAGGATACGCTGGTCGGCTGGGGTTGGGCTCCGGGGAAAGGGCGCGAGCCCGCACCGGGAACTCAGAAGGAGTTCGGCGCGCTGATCCAGGCATGGGCCGACGCGGGAGCGGCTTGTCCGAACTCCTGAGCCAAAGCAACGGCATCTTCTACGGCAACGTGTTCTGCAACACAGGAGGACACCATGAGCCTGAAGCAGCTATTAGCTAAATTAATTGCAACGATGTTTATTTTTGGCGGTGGATTGGCAATTGCAGGCGAGAGCATCGACGAAGCGGGCGCCATCGCTTGCGTCAACGACAATTTGAAAGAGTCGGAGCCTGACAAGGGACACAAGTTGGTCGATCTTACCCAACGATGCGTCCTCATCCCCGATGACTCCACCGCACCGAAGTTAACTCAGGATTGCGTTGGAAAATACGAGTACATGCCTGACGGGAGTTGGAAGGGGGCCGGGACCTGCGCCAACAACTATAAGGACGGAGACAAGGCATCCATGACTTGGGAGGAGGGCTCACATCTCAAAGAATATACGTACAAGTACACCGGCGGCACGGGCAAATACGAAGGGGCCAGTGGCGGCGGCACGTACATGTACGAGGGGCTGACGGACACCCTGTTCGGCGGCAAATACAAAGGCCAGTTGGTTCTGCCCTAACGTCGCGCTGACGCTTTTTCACACATTGCGATCGCAATCATAGAATTGGCCAGCGGTTGCCTCGCGCGTGATCTTATCAGCCGGAGAGCGGTCGCGAACACGACGGCTCTGCGCAACGAAGTGCGGGTTCCACGCGCAAGGTAGAAGGATCAGCAGCCGTTTCCGGCCATGCCTGATTGTGTCGAAGAGGTTCTTTGAACTCACGCCCGGTTCGGCGGGCAATCGGGCAACGGCGTTCAATGTTTTCGCTTCGAACGCGAGCATTACTTCGAGTTTTAGGCCAGGCCGCCGGATGCGTGACAAATGCGGCACGCTTTCAGGTTCCTTGCGGGATAAACGAGCCTGCAGCAGGCCGACTCTGTTGTCGAAGGCCACGCGCTGACCTAGTTTCCAGGCAGGAATTAGGTCATTTTACTGAGGGGCAAATGCGTATTTTCAAGCTCGGCTTAGCCGCCACGGCAGCGATCTGTGCACTTTCGGCGTCGGCTCAAGCCGATTGCGTCAAAGTCGGGTCGGTCGGCGAAGCTGTGACCCGCGGTATCGCCGAGACCTTCGCGACGAACGGTCTTGCGAACATCATTTATGGGCAGGGCCGCGAGGGCAAAGGCCCTGTCCACACGAAGTGCGAAGACGGGTCGGGTACAACGACGTGTCGCTCTTGGCAGATGGCATGCAAGGTGTCGACACCCAAAACCTGCCTGGGCGCTTGGTTGTGCTTACCCGGCTGACGTCGTCGCTCGGAGCAAATAAAAAATAGCGCGGCATCGCAAGAGGCGCGATCCCTGTTGTTCGGGATGCGTCGTCTCTTGCCCGCGGTTAAAGATGCGGTCGCTTAAGCCGCGTCGAAGCGGTGTGTTTGCTTGTCCGCTTCTGGCCCGAAGCAGACATGCGGAAACCGCCGTTGAGCCGTCGCGAACGCGACGGCTCTGCGCAACGGACGTCCGTCAGGCCTTGCAAAGGCGGCCTCTTAAACCTCGCCAGCCATGTATGTCGGCAGCCAGGCCTCGTTGATCGCGGCCAGCTCCTTGAGCGTCAGCGGCTCCTCGCCCTTGAGCGTGATCGCATCGCCACCCGTGCGCCCGACGATACGTGCCGGCAGCGCCAACAGACGCGCCCGCTCGACGACCTCTTCGGCGCGCTCGGGATCGACGGCCAGCACGTAGCGGCCCTGGTCCTCGCCGAACCAGATCGCGTGCACCGGCAGTTTGCCCTCGTAGGCAAATAGCTCGACGCCGAGCCCGCTGCCCTTTTCGCCGGAGGCCAGCGCCATCTCGGCAACCGCGACCAGAAGCCCGCCGTCCGAGATGTCGTGCACCGCCGACACCTTGCCCTCGCGGATCAGCGCGCGCACGAGCCGGCCGGCTTTGATCTCTTCGTTGAGATCGACCGGCGGCGGAGCGCCTTCGAGTTTCTCGCAGATGATCTGCTGATAGAGCGACTGGCCGAGCCAGCCCTGCTCGCGGCCGAGCACGATTAGAAGTTCGCCCTCGCGCTTCAAGCGGATGTCGGCCATGTGCGCGACATCGGGAATAAGCCCCACGGCGCCGATCGCGGGCGTGGGCGGAATGCCGACGCCATTGGTCTCGTTGTAGAGCGAGACGTTGCCGGACACGACGGGGTAGTCGAGGGCGAGGCAGGCTTCCGCCATGCCTTTCACCGAGCCCACGAACTGTCCCATGATCTCGGGGCGTTCAGGGTTGCCGAAGTTCATGTTGTCGGTGATCGCGATCGGATCGGCGCCGACGGCAGTGAGGTTGCGCCACGTCTCGACCACGGCCTGCTTGGTGCCCATCTCCGGGTCCGCGGCCACATAGCGAGGCGTGACATCGCAGGTGACCGCGAGGCCCTTCTGCGTGCCGTGAATGCGCACGACGCCCGCATCGCCACCGGGGCGCCCGATGGTGTCGCCCATCACCATGTGATCGTACTGCTCGTAGATCCAGCGGCGCGAGCAAAGTGCCGGCGCGCCGAACATCGTCTTCAAGGCGTCGAGATTGCCGTTCGGTGCCTTCACCCATTGCGGCAGCACCGGCTGCGGCGGAACCGTCGGAACCCACGGACGCTCGTAAACCGGCGCCGAGTTGGCGAGCACCGGCACCGGCAGGTCCGCTTCGATGACGCCCTTGTGCTTCACCACCATGCGGCCGGTGTCGGTGGTGACGCCGATGACTGCGAAGTCGAGACCCCACTTGTGGAACACCGCCTCGGCCTCGGCCTCGCGGCCGGGCTTCAGGATCATGAGCATGCGCTCCTGGCTTTCCGAGAGCATCATCTCGTAGGCCGTCATGTTCGCTTCGCGCTGGGGCACGTGATCGAGGTCGAGTTCGATGCCGACGCCGCCCTTGTCGGCCATCTCCGAAGTCGAGGAGGTGAGGCCCGCCGCGCCCATGTCCTGGATCGCGATGATCGCATCCGAAGCCATGAGCTCGAGGCACGCTTCGATCAGGAGCTTCTCGGTGAAGGGATCGCCGACCTGTACGGTGGGGCGCTTCTCCTCGCTCTTGTCGTCGAACTCGGCCGACGCCATCGTTGCGCCGTGGATGCCGTCACGTCCGGTCTTGGAGCCGACGTAGACCACCGGCAGCCCGACACCCTTGGCGGCCGAGTAGAAGATCTTGTCGGTCTTGGCGAGGCCGACGCACATGGCGTTGACCAGGATGTTGCCGTTGTAGCCGGCATCGAAGTTCACTTCGCCGCCGACGGTCGGCACGCCGACGCAATTGCCGTAGCCGCCAATGCCTGACACGACGCCGGATACGAGATGGCGGGTCTTGGGATGGCTGGGATCGCCGAAGCGGAGGGCATTGAGGTTCGCAACCGGCCGCGCGCCCATCGTGAACACGTCGCGCATGATGCCGCCGACGCCGGTCGCTGCGCCCTGGTAGGGCTCGATGTAGGAGGGGTGGTTGTGACTCTCCATCTTGAAGATGGCCGCGTCGCCGTCGCCGAGGTCAACGACGCCCGCGTTCTCGCCCGGGCCTTGGATCACTTTTGCGCCGGTGGTCGGCAGCGTGCGAAGCCAAACGCGCGACGACTTATAGGAGCAGTGCTCGCTCCACATCACCGAGAAGATGCCGAGCTCCGTGATCTGCGGTTCGCGTCCGAGGATCTCAAGAAGCCGCTCGTATTCATCGGGTTTCAACCCGTGCTGAGCGACGATCTCGGGCGTGATTTTGGCGGTCGGCGTGTCGGTCACGGTGTCCTGCATCAAAAGTGGCTTTCGGGAGCTCGAGAGCAAGCAAAGCTTTAAGGGCGTTAAAGCGCAGCTTTATAGCGAGTGCTTCGGCCCTTGTCGCTCCTGCGAGAGGCCTTCTCCCGCATCCAGGACGCCGCATCGGCCCGCCCCAGACTGAACCTTGGCCAATTTGCGTTTGGACAACCTTGGTGCGACATCGGAACGATTGCGACATTGCCGCGCTGCACAAAGTTGGCCACTGCTATGCAGCAATCTGTATTTTGCTTGCTGAGTCATAGTGTTAGAAAATGCCCAAGCCGGATTGCAGGACATCGTTTTGTCCCGCCGCGGCGATCTTAGAGCAACCTGAAAAGAAAGGGATCCACCATGTCGAAGGCGATCAAGCGTCTCGCAGCAGTGGGAGTGATGGGTGTTCTGGCAGCAGGAGTGGTCTTCGCCGGCTCTCCCGCAAAGGTCGACCTGGGCAGTTCGCATGAGATCATGGTCCCGGGTCGTGGATTGAGCCTGGACATCGGCGGCAAGCACGCCGTCGGCTACTTCGAGACCAAGGACCAGTCCTGCCACCTGACCGTCGTCGTGGCCGATGTCACGGGCGGTGAGAGCGGTCTCGACAGCCCTGGCACGCGGTTCGTGGTTCCGGTCGTTCCCGGCAAGGGTGTCCAGGTGGACGCCAGCGCCGGCCAGTCGGCCGAGTTCTTCTGCGGACCGGGCGCCACCCGCATGAACGCACGCGTCTTCGATCGTGCGCCCTACAAGTCGTAAGGGCAACCGATCGCGTTCTGACTAAGATGGAGGCAGATCCCAGATCTGCCTCCTTTTTTATTGTTATATTTCAATGGGCGGCACGCCGCCGCAGCCGCAAATGCATTGCTGGCGAGCAAGTGCCGCAGTTCTTTTGTGCATCTGACTCGGCTATATTGCATCGCAAGATAGACACGATACAGAGAGAACTCCGATGAAAGCCGTGTTGCTCGCGCTCCTTCAGTCCATGTCGCCCGATACGGGCCGTGGCAAGCGGCGCTGAGTTCGGCCCTCCCGGTGAGATGCCGGGTACCGAAACTCATCCTGCCGAAGGCGGGAGATAAAAAGGGGACGAACCGCAAGGTTCGTCCCCTTTTGCTTGTCGTGCACCAGTCTCATTCGCCGATGCAGGCATGGTAGCGCGACCACCAGTAACGGCTACCTGTGACAGCCGCCTTGCGGTGTAACCAGCCGCAGCCGCCGCCGTAGTAATAGTCGCCGCCGTAGAGTACCGGGTATGCGCCGAAGCCCCACCATCCGCGATGGTGCCAATGCCCATGTCCATGACCCGGCCCCGGGCCGGGACTGTGCATGTGAGCGACAACGGGGCCGCCAGGCCCGTGGCCTCCGTGCATAGGCGCCGCGTTGGCGAAAGTTGCGGCGCCGGCCGTGGCGATCGAAGCCGCGAAGGCGAGAGCGAGAATCTGCTTTCTGGATGTCATGACTTTACCCTTCTGACTGAACACGCGGTTCCGCTTGCGGGTTTCAGCCCGCAGTGGGTCGCAACATCTTCTCCGTGTGAACTAACCAGATAGATCGGGTCGCAAGGGCAGGCGATCAATCGGCAGACGCAAGCTTGTCTAAAAAGTAAAGGAAGGCGGGCGCGTTCTGGTTCGGCATGATCGTGCGCGCGGACGCACCCGATCCGCAGCTGGATCGCCGCCGTGGTGCGCAGTTTTTGGAGAAGGAGCCGGCTTCTTGGCGGCTAGCTCATCGCTGCGACGGCGCTCAGCAGCGCGCTTTCGAAAATGCGCCGTCCGTCGGTGCCGCCGAGCATTTTCTCATAGAGCCGTTCCGGATGCGGCATCATCCCGAGAATACGACCCTTGGAATCGGTAATGCCCGCGATGTTGCGCTGGGCGCCGTTCGGGCTCGTCTCCGCCGACACATTGCCCTCGCCATCCGAATAGCGGAACACGACCTGGCCTTCGCCTTCGAGGCGATCCAGCGTCTCGGCGTCGGCGAAGTAGTTGCCCTCGGCGTGCGCGATGGGCACGCGAATGACCTCGCCCTTGCGGTAGCAGCTCGTGAAGAAGGTTTTGTCGGTCTCGACCTTGAGATGAACATCGCGGCAGATGAACCGCAGCGAGGCGTTGCGCATCAGCACGCCGGGCAGCAGCCCCGACTCGCAAAGGATCTGGAAGCCGTTGCAGATGCCGAGCACCGGCGTTCCGGCCTTCGCCTTCGCGATGACGTCGCGCATGATCGGCGAATGCGCGGCCATCGCGCCGCAACGCAGATAGTCGCCGTAGGAGAACCCGCCCGGCAGTACGATGAGATCGGACGCCGGCACGCTGGCGTCGCCGTGCCAGACCATTTTCACCGGAAAGCCCGTGATGGCCTCGAGCGCCGTCTTGACGTCGCGGTCGCAGTTCGAGCCCGGGAAAACGATGACGGATGCGCGGAGCATGGACGTGGCTCTCCTAGTTTTTATGCGTCGGTCAGTTCGCGGGCGCGAGAGGCGATTGGCCCCGCTTCCTCTGCTCGACGTCGTAGCGTGACGCGTTGGTGAGTTCGGTGTCGCCGGATTTCATATCTGCCATGAGGATGGCGAACTGGCCCTGGTCACCGTAGCCGCACCCTTTGCTGTCGGCAGTCCACACCTCCGTCACCTGCTTGCGCCGGGTTCTGAGGGTAACGGCCGGATGCGCCGGATGGCCGGGAGAGGTGAACGCGATCTCGACGCGCCAGACCTCCGGCACCGACAGCGTGGCGATATCGTAACCGCCCACTTGTGTCCACTGAACGCCCGCTAGGCTTTCGGCCGACGTCCGCAATCCACCGAACCCGAGCGTGCAATCAATCGTCGGCGCGGCCGGATCTCCGGCGGCTGCGGCGATGGGAGCGGCGAGCGCGGCGGCGGTGAGGACAACGGCCGGCAAGCGCACCATGTCAGGGTGCCAGCTCGTAGCTGTAGTTCTCGATCACGGTATTGGCGAGCAGGTCGCGGCACATGCGGTCGACTTCGGCGCGGGCCTTTTCCTCGCTCATTCCGGCAACGTCGACTTCGATGTACTTGCCTTGGCGCACGTCGTTGACGCCTTCGAAGCCGAGCGCGCCGAGCGCGTTCTGGATGGCCTTGCCTTGCGGATCGAGCACGCCGGCTTTGAGCGTGATTTTAATGCGGGCTTTCATTGTGTCCTCGGCAAACGGCAATAGGCATTCGGCAATAGCATCGGAAACCAGCCGATTGCCCAGTGCCGAATGCCGCATGCCGGTCTTTAGTTCGGTTTACCCGTCGGGTTCGACGCAACCAGCACCGGCCCGACGCCCTTCGGCGGACGGTTCTCGGTCAGCACGCCAAGACGGCGCGCGACTTCCTGATAGGCCTCGAGCACGCCGCCGAGATCGCGGCGGAAGCGATCCTTGTCGAGCTTGTCGCCCGAAGAGATATCCCACAGGCGGCAGCAATCGGGGCTGATCTCGTCCGCGAGCACGATGCGCATCTGCTCGTTGTCCCACAGGCGCCCGAACTCGACCTTGAAGTCGACGAGGCGGATGCCGATGCCGAGGAACAGGCCGACGAGGAAATCATTGACGCGCAGCGCGAGCTGCATGATCTCGTCGATCTCCTGCGGGGTCGCCCAGCCGAACGCCGTGATGTGCTCTTCCGAGACCATCGGATCGTTCAGGTTGTCGGCCTTGTAGTAGAACTCGATGATCGAGCGCGGCAGCTGCATGCCTTCTTCGAGGCCGAGCCGCGTTGCGAGCGAGCCGGCCGCAACGTTACGCACGACGACTTCGAGCGGAATGATTTCGACTTCGCGGATCAGCTGCTCGCGCATGTTGAGGCGCTTGAGGAAGTGCGTCGGCACGCCGATCTCGCCGAGCCGCTGGAAGATGTATTCGGAGATGCGGTTGTTGAGCACGCCTTTGCCTTCGATCAGCGCGTGCTTCTTCGCGTTGAACGCAGTCGCGTCGTCTTTGAAATGCTGAATGAGAGTTCCGGGCTCCGGTCCTTCGTAAAGAACCTTTGCTTTTCCCTCGTAGATCCGACGCCGCTTGTTCATCGACCCTGGTCCCTTGACGATCACGCTCATGTTCAATCTTGTCTCTGAGGAAGCACGGCCTGCCCCACGCAGTGAGCCCTTGATCTTTCAGCGAGATTTTAGGACTTCTCGTCTTGGTGGGGGGCGGCCGAACGCACAAAAATCATGTTCTGGACACTAGCTGAAGCAGGGGGCAGAAACAATCTAAACGAGGGGGCCAAACCCCCTGTTGGCCATGCGGCGGACAAGCCGTTGATTTGTCTGCCACGTCGGGTTACGGCTCCCGGGTGAGAGCGTAATTGTGCGACCCATACAACACACTTTTCGCCCAGAACAAAGCCGGAACAGACCCGGTCGGAAACACCCCAGTTGGAGACGGTCATGACGACGTTCGATGAGCGTGAAAAGGCATACGAGAAGAAGTTTGCTCTCGACCAGGATCTGCGCTTCAAGGCCGAGAGCCGGCGCAACAAGATGCTGGCGGAGTGGGCTGCGGCCAAGCTCGGCATCACCGGACCTGCACTCGACGAGTACATCAAGGCGGTGCGCAAGGCTGACCTCGCCGAAAAGGGCGATGATGACGTGCTGCGCAAGGTGAAGCAGGACTTCGCCGACAAGGGCCTCACGGTTGATGACGCCGAGATCCGCAGCAAGCTTGGCGAGTTCCTCGCCAAGGCTGTTGCCGACGTTGAAGCCAGCAGCAAGTAAGGCCTGAGCGAAATTCAAGACGATGAGGGCGGCGCGTGGGTCTCCATGCGCCGCCCTCTTCATGTGTGCAGTGCAAACGTCTTGCCGACTGCTTCAGTCCGTGAGCGTAGACAGAAACGTGCCAAAGCGCAGCACGCCCTCGGGCCACGGGCCATGACCGGACTCGCTGTTGACGTGTCCGACGTCGCCCGCTTCGACCAGGGTCGAGCCCCAGGCGTTGGCGAACGCCTTGGCGCGATCCAGGCTGCAATACTGATCGTTCGAAGAAGCGATCAGCACCGACGGAAACGGCAGCGGGGCGAGTGGCAGCGGCGCAAATCCGCTGTTGATCCCGTCCAGCTGGAAGCCGTCTGTCTCCGGCCATCCGGGTGCCGCATCGACGTCTGCGGGCGCGACAAGGAACGCTCCCGAAAGGAATCCCTTCGGAATACGTGACGCCACATGCGCGACCGCTGCCACGCCGAGGCTGTGCGCGACCAGCACGACCGGGCGTGTGCTTTGCGTCGCCGCCTCGATGATGCGGCTCACCCACGCTTCGCGCTCGGGCTCTTCCCAGTTTTCCTGCTCGACGCGCCGCGCGGTCTTGAGCGTGCGCTCCCATCGCGACTGCCAATGATCCGGACCGGAGCCCGACCTGCCGGGGACGATCAGGATGTCGACATCAGACGTACGCATGGGGCCTCGCTCGACAAGCAATGCACGAAGTTGGGGGAAGGGAAATAAGGGTGAAGGCGCATGGTGCTTACGATCCATGCGGATTGTCAAATGGGGTCGCCGAGCCGGTTTTGAAGTCCTACGCGGCTGCTGACGAATGTCGCAGGCCAAGACCTTCGATGATCGCAAGCGCGAACAGCACGAGGACTACCACGTTTCGTCCGTCGAGGGCGAGCGGCGCGGGCAACCAGACCATGATCAACTCCGAGACGACGACGGCAAACGCGACGAGAAGTGCCGGCAGCCATCGCACGCCCTCGTCCGGCGTCGAACTTGCCTGCGCCAACGATCGGGCGCGCAGGAAATAGAAGACGAGCGTCAGTGCCGGCAGGATCGCAACCCGCCACGGCTGGCCGGGCTTCATAGCCTCGAGTGCGTTGAGGAATGCCTCGGACGAAAATTGCGGCAGCAGCGGCACGAGCAGCCACGGCGCGAGTGTGTAGGCAATCAGCACCGGCCACAGCAACTGACCCTTGCCGTCAGGCTGCGCTGAGATGCGGGCAGCCGCCACCACTGCGCTCGCCGCCGCGAGAAAAGCAGCGAGCGTCAGCGGGATGGTGAGCTGGCTCTCATCTCCCCAGGCGAGGATCTGCGACGGCAAGAGGCTTGGAAGGGCCATCAACAGGGGTGCTGCAAGCAGCAGCAGAAATCCGGACCCGAGCCCATGACGTGTGACGAGCGAGGTCAGCCAGACCACGAAGGCGCTCCCGGCGACGAGCGTCCCGATCACGCCGGCGCGGAACGCAAGTCCCGGCGTGGGCACCAGCGCGCCAATGCCTTCGAGCGCGACCGCGACCCCATTCGCTTGATACCCGGCGATAGCGAGCGTGAGCACGATCACCCAGCCATCGAGCGATCTCCCGTTGGATGCGGTCGCGCCTGCCCACCGGCGCAGCGGCGGACACGCCATCTGAGCGATCTCTACCAGGACCAGTGCCGACAGCATCGGCACGATACCGAGCGCCAGGATGGAAAGCCGGCCGATTTTGGAAGCGAGCCCGCTGGGCGATGCCGGCCCAATGAGCGCGCTGGCGTCAATCCCGGGCAGCACGATCCATGACCCGACGCAGTAAGCCAAAAGCGCGGCCAGTGTGATGGCGCCGCGCCGCGCGAGCGAGCCTTGGTCGAACGAGAGGTCGAACTTCTGAGGCATCTGGTTTGTCCGGCACATATCGGAGCGGCATGTCACCAAGACCTGCAACGCCTGGCCTCCGCGGGCCATAGTCCGAGAGGTAGCCTCGATTGGCAACGACGACGTGTTCCGCGCGGCACACGCGTTCAGGGCCTAGACTACGAACCCGGGTTCAGGGCTCGGAAGCCCGGGCCGGACCGGGAAGGATTTCGGCGGGAGCGGACGCGGATGCCTGCGGTGCAACGCGTGCCGGTCTCGACCGGCTGTCACCGAAGGTAAAAAGCCCGACGCCCAGCAACACGAGCGCGGAGCCGATCGCGTCGACGGGCGTGAACGGCTCGCCAAGGATTTGGATCGCAAGGCCGATCGTCACCACTGGCGACACGGTCGAGATCATCGAGACAGCCTGGGGCGAAACCCGCGCGAGCCCCGCGTTGATCAGGAATGTCGGCAGTACTGTCGCCACCATCGCGCAGCCGAACGACAGCCACAGGAAGCGCGGCGAGGCCGCAAAGCTGCCGCTGCCGAACACCACCTGATGCAGCACGCAGAAAACGCCTGCCGACGTCAGCGCGACGCTTGTGAACAGCGCGGTGCCGAGCGGCGCGATGAAGCGCTTGGCGAGGATCTGATACCAGGCGAACGAGATCGCCGCGCCGAGCACGAGGGCGGTTCCGATCGCCGTATTCCGCCCGCCGGTCGGCAAATCGACGGTAAAGACGATGGCGAGGCCGATGTAGGTAACGGCCGCCGCCGCAATGCCGAAGCGCGTGAGCGGCTCGCCGTAGAAGGCGGCCGCGATCAGCATCACAAACAGCGGATAGGTGAACAGCACCAGCCGCTCGAGCGAGGCGCTGATGTACTGGAGACCGGCGAAGTCGAAGGCGGAAGCGACGTAGTAGCCGAGAAAGCCCGTCACGACGGCCCAGGCGACGTTGCGCCGGTCAGGCGGCGGCAGTCCCTTGGCGCGACGCTGCGCGTAGGCCCAGATGCCGATGGCGACGAACACCGGCGTCGCGAACAGCATGCGATAGGCGAGCATCAGGCTCGCGTCGACCTGCTCCTCGAAGGCGAGCTTGATGAAGATCGCCTTGGTCGAGAAGAACGCGGCGCCGAGCGCGGCGCACCCGTAGCCAACGGCGCGGCTGACTGACGATCCCATCCGGTCCTTGCCGTTATGCCGTCCCGAACACGCGGCTGAAGATCGTATCGACGTGCTTCAGGTGATAGCCGAGATCGAACATCGCCTCGAGCTCATGAGCCGAAAGCTTGGCCGTCACGTCCTTGTCGGCCTTGAGCTCGGTGAGGAAGTCGAGGCCTTTTTCCCAAGTCTTCATCGCATTGCGCTGGACGAGTGCATAGGCTTCCTCGCGCGAGGCCCCGGCCTGCGTGAGCGCGAGCAGAACGCGCTGGGAATTGTGGAGACCGCCGAGCTTGTCGAGGTTGCGCTTCATGGTTTCCGGATAGATCACCAGCTTCTCGATCACGCCGGCGAGACGCACGAGCGCGAAATCGAGGGTCACCGTCGCGTCCGGTCCGATCATGCGTTCGACCGAGGAGTGCGAGATGTCACGCTCGTGCCAGAGCGCGACGTTCTCCATTGCCGGCAGCGCATAGGCGCGCACCATGCGGGCAAGGCCCGTCAGGTTCTCCGACAGCACGGGGTTGCGCTTGTGCGGCATGGCCGAAGAGCCCTTCTGGCCCGGCGAGAAATACTCTTCCGCCTCGAGCACTTCGGTGCGCTGAAGGTGGCGGACTTCGGTGGCCAGCCGTTCGACCGACGACGCAACGACGCCGAGGGTCGCGAAATACATCGCGTGCCGGTCGCGCGGGATCACCTGCGTCGAGACCGGCTCCGGCACCAGCCCGAGCTTGTCGGCGACGTAGATCTCGACCGAGGGATCGATGTTGGCGAACGAGCCGACGGCACCCGAGAGCGCGCAGGTCGCAACCTCGCGTCGTGCCGCCACCACCCGCTCGCGGGCGCGGGCGAACTCGGCATAGGCGAACGCCAGCTTGACGCCGAACGTCGTCGGCTCGGCATGGATGCCGTGGCTGCGGCCGATGGTGACGCTCGTCTTGTGCTCGAAGGCGCGCGTCTTGAGAGCGGCGAGCAGCCGGTCGAGATCGGCGATGAGGAGGTCGGCGGCGCGCACCAGCTGCACGTTGAGGCAGGTGTCGAGGACGTCGGAGGAGGTCATGCCTTGATGCACGAAACGCGCGTCCGGCCCAACATGCTCGGCAAGGTGGGTCAGGAAGGCGATGACGTCATGCTTGGTCACCGCCTCGATCTCGTCGATGCGCGCCGTATCGAAAACCGCCTTCGAGCCCTTCTCCCAGATGACGCGCGCGGCCTCCTTCGGGATGATGCCAATTTCCGCCATGGCCGAGGCTGCGTGGGCCTCGATCTCAAACCAGATCCGAAAGCGGGTTTCGGGCGTCCAGATGGAAGCCATTTCAGGGCGTGAGTAGCGGGGAATCATCGGTTTCTCTTCGAATTGCGCGCCGATTAGAGAGGAAGGCCCACGCCATAGAGCATTTTCCGGCCGAGGGGAAACCGCTTCGCCGCCGCGGACGGCCTGTCGCGGCCGGGAGGGTGTGGATAGCCTGCGTTGCGACATTATGTCAGTGGGGAGAGCGCCGGCTCACGCGGAATAGCCTGATTTTTCGACCATTCTTTCTCGCAGCCGGCATTTCAAATGTCTTTTGCATTGCGACAGTTTCATTTCATTCATGTCCCGTAAATATTCAAAAAAATAAAGTCGCCCAGACGATTGCGACATGCTGCGTTGCCGAAGTCACATTTTTGCAACGCAACAATAGATCCACGGTACAAGCCCAGATCGAGCCATATTTGGGTGGTTGATCAGCGCCTCGCGTCGAGGGCTCAAGTAGAAACCATGTTGTAACTGTTGCGAAATTGTCAGAGCCAAGTGTTCAAAGACCCGATAGTCTTGAATCGCGGTCATTGAGCTTGGACGAAGATCCGGGACTTGAGAAATATCAAAGGCGCATTTCAGGAAGCGTCTAGACCTCGAGAAACCCGTCAATGCCGCGACGAAGCTAGGGGTAATTAAATGACCGAACAAATGCAGGCGGAGATTGCAGAACTCAATCTTCGACTCGAAGAGATCGACGATCCGCGTAGATCCTATGCGCTGGTGCAGGAACGCATCCGTTCCTACCGCAAGCATGGCTACCAGGTTCCCGAGGCACTCGCGCTGATGGAGCGCCGTCTCGCCGCAGATTGCCGCCTCGAGTCCCAGGGCCGCTAAGCCCTGCCGAGGCCAAAAAAGGTCTGATCTCGCTCTTCACCACGCGCGGGATCATGTACACAGCAGATCGGCGCGTGTGCCAAAGGCGCGTGCCGGAAACTATGTTTGCGAGAGCGTGCGGCGGCCGCGTTAAGGCCGTCGCGGTTTGCCGATCGCGAAACAGCCATTCGCGAAACAGCCTGTCGCGAAGCAAAAGCGCGCGACACATCGCGAAGCCTCAATTGTCTGGAATCCAGCGGCCTCCACGCGGCGAGGCCGGGGCAAAGGCTGGCGCGTCGAGATCCCCGTTCGCATCGAATCCGATCTCACCCAGCGTGGGCGTACGAATGGCAGCCCCTTTAAGCGCTTGAGCGAGCGCAGCGCCATCGAACGTTCCCATTTTATTGACGGTCAGCAGCCAGGCTTCGAATGCGCCGCGTGCGCGCAGGCCCGCGGCCACCGCTTCATTCATGCTCTCCAGTGAGGAGGCGTCTTTCGCGGCGAGGGGCGGAAGTTCGGACGGCAGCAACACCGCGATACGCATCCCGGCTTTTTCCGCGGTGCGCGCGAACTCGGGAGTCGCAAGCGCGTCGGATCCGAGGACGGGAACATCGAGGCCGAGCGCGGCAAGGCGGGCGACGATAATGGCCGCCTCGTCCGGATAGCCGGCAAAGAACAGCGCTTCCGCCCGATCCTCCTTGAGACGCAGCGCGACCTCCTCGTAGTCGGGTTTGCCGGCGATGATCGGGAGCAGCGAAACCGGATCGACACCCGCCGCTTTGAGCCCGGCAACGGCACCGTCGAAGAGAGCGCGCGCATAGCCCGTGCGATCGTGGACCAGCGCGACGCGGCGCGAGGGTGCATGGGACAACAGCCAGCGGGCGGCGGCCTCGCCCTGCCAGTCGTCGCGTCCCGCAAGCCGCAGCAACGGAGCAGGAGAGGAGAGCCGCGTCACGTCCGGGTGGCGCGCACCGACAGCCATGAGCAGAACGCCGGCCTGTCCATAGAGCGGCCGCGCGGCGATCGCCGCGCTCGAGCAGGGATGACCGACGACCAGCGCGGGTTTGCCCGCAAGAAGCGTGTTTGCCGCCCCTTGGGCGGTCGCGCTCGCGCAGCCGTCATCCTCCACCGACAGCACCAAGCGTTGTCCGAGCACGCCCCCGGCTGCATTGGCATCGCTGATGGCCGCTTCGAGCGCGCGCTGCATCGCGAGGCCGGTGGCGGCCATGCGCCCGGTGAAAGGTGCGGCGAGCCCGACGCGGACTTCGGCCACAGCCGGTGCGGAAAAGATTGAAGCCGCCGCAACGGCGACGAGCGAAAAGCGGACACGTTTGCTTCGCTCGTGCGGGCGAGACTGCTTACGAGAGCCGCGAGGCCATACGCAATCGAGCGCGTTTCCCAACAAGGGGGAAAGAAAGTTCGCCCGATGCGTGAAGATCCTCATGGGTTGAGAAGGCGCAGTCGCCTCAGTTCTGGACGTAGGTGATGCTGCCGTCGGGCTGCTTCTGCCATGTGTACATCACGTAATCGAGGCGGGTCACGTCGCCCTTGGCGTCGAACGCGAGATCGCCGATCACCGTCTTGTAGCTCTTGCCGGTATGCAGCTCAGCCGCGATCTTGGCCGGATCGACCGAGTTGATCGCCTTGGCGGCTTCCGCGATCACCTGCACGGCCGCATAGCTGTAGAGCGTATAGGCTTCGGGTTTGAAGTTGCGCGCGGCAAACTTCGCGAGCACCGCCTGCGCCTCCGGGCGCTTCTGCGGATCGGGTCCGAACGTCATCAGCGTGCCTTCCGTGCCGGGGCCACCGAGCTGCGCAAACTCGTTGGTCGCGATGCCGTCGCCGCCCATCATGACGGCCGTGACGCCGGCGCCGCGCATCTGGCGCAGGATGCTGCCGCCTTCGGTGTGCACGCCGCCCCAATAGACGACATCGGCGCCCGAGGCCTTGATCTTGGAGACGAGCGCGCTGAAGTCTCGTTCACCGGTGTTGACGCCCTCGTAGAGCACTTCGGTGACGCCGAGGCCGTTCATCGTTTTCTTTGTTTCGTCGGCGAGGCCCTTGCCGTAGGTCGTCTTGTCGTGGGCGATGGCGATCTTCTTGTCCTTGAGGTTCGCGGCGATGTACTCGCCCGCCACCTTGCCCTGCTGGTCGTCGCGCCCGCAGGTGCGGAACACGCTGGTCAATCCGCGTTCCGTAATCTTGGGATTGGTCGATCCAGGCGTGATCATCAGGATGCCGTTCTCGGCATAAACCTCGGAGGCAGGCTCCGTAACGCCCGAGTTGAAGTGCCCGATGACGAAGCTGACGCCCTCACCGACGAAGTTGTTGGCGACGGATCGGCCTTGCTTCGGATCACCGGCATCGTCGCCGTAAAGCAGCTCGAGCTGCTGCCCGTTGAGCCCGCCCGCCGCGTTGATGTCTGCCACCGCCTGCTCGGCGCCATACTTGAGCTGCGCGCCGAACACCGCGTCCCTGCCGGTGAGGGGGCCGGCCACGCCGATCTTGAGCTTCTGCTCGCCGCCGCAGGACGCGAGCGCCAAGGTGACGAAAACGGCGGCCGCAAGTTTCACGAAGCGCATGGGGTGTCCTCTCGATCGGGCTTCTTGGGCAATGAGGAAGGCAAGCTGGTCGGGCTTTCGATACGCTTTTCCCCCGAAACGGTGGCGAAGTCACGTCCGGAGGTTGCCGGACCCTGTCCGGCAGATCGCATGACAAAGCGGATCTTACGACCGGTCCCGCCACAGGAACGGGCTCACGCGCTCGAACATCCAGGAATACTGTTCCGTCATGTGCCGGGTGCGCCGCATCCGGTACGCAAGCAGCGCGACCACGATCAGGATTGCCAAGTCGATGAGATAGCTGGGAAGTGACAGCAGCAGGCCGCCAAAAAGCGCGTAATGCAGGAAGCGCACGGCGGCCGCGATCAGCGCCGTGTAGGCGGCCACCGGCCAGAACGGCTGCCAGGATTGGGCAACGGCTTGCCCGGTTCTCCAGGCCGCCCCACCGCCCACGAGGAGGGTCAGCAACACGAACGCGAGCCCGCCATTCGAGGCAGGCATGTCGTAGCCGATCGAAGCGAGCAGCGGTTCGATCATCCTAGTGCCTCCCGCCTTCGAGATAGGCCTGGCGGATTTCCGGGCGGGCCAGAAGCTCGCGTCCCGATCCGCTCATCGTGATCTCGCCGTTGACCATCACATAGGCCCGGTGCGCGAGCTTCAAGGCGTGGAACGCATTTTGCTCCACGAGAAAGATCGTCATGCCCTGGCGGTTCAGCTCGGCCAGTGTCTCGAAGATCTGCTTGACGATCAGGGGCGCGAGACCGAGTGAGGGCTCGTCGAGCATGAGAAGCTTGGGCCGGCTCATCAATGCGCGCGCGATCGCGAGCATCTGCTGCTCGCCGCCTGACAGCGTGCCGCCGCGCTGGTTGAGGCGCTCCTTGAGGCGCGGGAACAGCCGCGTGACGCGCTCGAGATCCTCCTCGAAATGCGCACCACCATCCACCGTTGCGCCCATCTGCAGATTTTCGAACACGCTCATGCGCTGGAAGATGCGGCGCCCTTCCGGGGCCTGCGCAATTCTCAGGTGCGCGATCTCGTGGGTCGTGAGCTCGGTGATCGGCTTGTCTTCGAACAGGATGCGCCCGTCGCGTGCGCGCGGATTGCCGAACACCGTCATCATGAGGGTAGACTTGCCGGCGCCATTGGCACCGATCAGCGTCGCGATCTCGCCGCGCGCCACCTCGAGCGAAACGCCTTTGAGCGCCTGGATGTTGCCGTAGAAGGCCGATACGCCCTCGATCGAAAGCAGCGCGCTCATGGGACGCCTCCTCCGGCGGCGGCGACCTCTTCATCGTCGACACCGAGATAGGCCGCGATCACCTTTGGATCGTTCTTGACGTCGTTGGCGGTGCCGTCTGCGATCTTCACGCCGTACTCGATGACGACGACATGATCGGAGATGTCCATAACGACCGACATGTCGTGCTCGATGAGCAGGATCGAGACGCCGGTCTGGGAGCGGATACCGCGCAGGAGCCGGGTCAGCTCCGCGCTTTCGCGGTTGTTGAGGCCGGCCGCCGGTTCGTCGAGGCACAGCAGCACGGGATTGGTGCACATGGCGCGCGCGATTTCGAGCCGGCGCTGGGCACCGTAAGGCAAATCGCCGGCCGGATCGTCGGCCCGGTCGGCAAGCCCGACCACATTGAGCCAGGCGCGCGCGAGCTCGAAAGCTTTGCGTTCCGCGGCGCGGTAGCTCGCGAGCCCGAACAGCCCGGCGAGGCTCAGCCCTGAAGCCCGCATCAGGGTTTTGTGCTGCGCGACGATGAGATTTTCGAGAACCGTCATGCCCGGAAAAAGGCGGATGTTCTGGAACGTGCGCGCCACGCGGGCTTGCGCGGAGATCTCGTGATCCGGCATCCGCTCGAGCAGGAACAGCTCTGGATTCGCCCCGCGCGTGCGCCTGAGGTCCGAGCGCGTCAGCGCGTCGATGGCGCCGGCCGGAGCGCCTGTACCATGCGTGAGCGCCAGGCGTCCGCTTGTCGGTTTGTAGAAGCCGGTGATGCAGTTGAATACGGTCGTCTTGCCGGCGCCGTTGGGGCCGATCAGCGCCGTGATGTCGCCGCGTCCGACGCTGAACGAGAGATCGTTGATCGCGACAAGCCCCCCGAAACGCATCGAGAGGTGGTCAACGGTCAGCAGCGGGTCGGAGATCCAGCGCATCGGCTCCCTCACTCGGCCGCCGGCGCGCCGCGCGCGACCTTGGGCTTCAGCCGTACGGTTGGCTCGCGCGTCGCGACCAGGCCCTTGGGCCTCAGAACCATCAGCACCACCATGGCGAGGCCGAACAACAGCATGCGATACTGCGCGGGATCGAACTCGCCGCCGAACACGGCCTTGAGCACGTCGAGCTCTCGTAGCAGCTCGGTGCCGCCGATCATCACGATGGCGGCGATCGCGACGCCGACCATGCTGCCCAGCCCGCCGAGCACGACGATCGCGACGATGACGGCGCTCTCCATGAAGGTGAAGCTTTCCGGGCTGATGAAGCCTTGCCGCGTCGAGAAGAAGGCACCCGCGATGCCGCCGAAGAACGCGCCCGCCGCCAGCGCCGACAGTTTCGTCGTTACCGTGTTGATGCCGAGCGAGCGGCAGGCGATCTCGTCCTCGCGCAGCGCTTCCCAGGCCCGCCCGATCGGCAGCGTGCGCAGGCGCGTGGTAACCCAGTAGGCCGCAAGCGCCAGCACGAGCGCGAGGTAGAACAGGAAGAACAACCGATAGAGCGGCGAGGCCGGCAGACCGAGCGCGGTCGCGATGTTGTCAGGCCCCGGCATGAACGAGTAGCCGAAGATGGTCGGCCTCGGAATGCCTGAGATGCCGGCATAACCGCCCGTCACCGGCACCCAGTTGATCAGCACGAGCCGCACGATCTCGGCAAAGGCGAGCGTGACGATGGCGAGATAGTCGCCCCGGAGCCGCAGCACCGGCAGGCCGACCAGGAGCCCCCAGAAGGCGGCGAGAATGCCCGCCAGCGGCAGCGTCAGCCAAAACGAGAGATCGAAATTTTTGGCGAGCAGCGCGGACGAATAGGCGCCGACCGCATAAAAGGCGACATATCCGAGATCGAGCAGTCCGGCGAGCCCGACGACGATGTTGAGCCCCCATCCGAGCAGGATGTAGATCAGGATCTGAATGCCGAAATTGTCGATCCATTTGACCGCGCCGGCGCTTCCCGAAATGGCGACGGCAAGGAACGGGTAGGCGATCAGAAACGCCAGCCCGATACGCGGCAGATAGCGCGTGAAGGGATGCGGCGGCGCTGCGCTGCGTGCCGTCTTTGGGGTCGCACGCTCATCTCCTGCCGGGCGCACGAGGCCCAACAGAAGAAAGGCGACGAACGCGATCCCCGAAAGCGTGAACGCGAGGCTCCAGCGCTCGGTCAAAACCAGCTGGTTCGAAAGGTTGGTGTCGGTGCGAAGCGCCACAATCGGGAACGAAAGCCCGAACGTGATAAGGGCCGCGAGAAGCGCCTTCTTCAACGCGTCTCCCGGATTCTGCATGGCGCTCAGACCTTCTCGACGTCAGGACGGCCGAGCAGGCCGGAGGGCAGGAAGATCAGCACGATCGCCAGGATCGAGAATGCCGCCACATCCTTGTAGTCGATAGTGAAATAGGCCGACCAGAAGGTCTCGATGAGGCCGATCAGGAGCCCACCGAGCACGGCGCCCGGCAGCGAGCCGATGCCGCCGAGCACGGCCGCCGTGAAGGCTTTCACGCCCGGGACGAAACCGTCATTGAAGCTGACGACGCCGTAGTAGGTCATCCACAGGAGCCCCGCGACGGAGGCGAGCGCCGCGCCCATGATGAACGTGAGCGAGATCGTGCGGTCGACATTGACGCCGACCAGCGCCGCCATCTTGCGGTCCTGTTCGCAGGCGCGCTGCGCGCGTCCGAGCGACGTGTGCTTGACGACGTACCAGAGGCCGGCGAGCAGCGCGGCCGTGACCGCCATGATCAGGAGTTGCTTCTCTGCGAGCGTGACCGAGCCGTTCCCGATCGGCAACACCAGCACGTTGGACAGCAAGGGCTCCATCGTCTTGTTGCGCGGCCCCTGCACGACCTGCACGAAGTTCGACAGGAAGATCGACATGCCGATCGCCGAGATGAGCGGCGCGAGACGGAACGAGCCCCTTAGAGGGCGGTAGGCCAGGCGCTCGATGACCCACCCCCACAGGCTGGTCAGCGCCATGCCGAGCACCAGCACGACAATGAGCGCGAGGCCGAGCGACCCGACGCCGAGCAGCTGGGTCAGCATCAGGAACAGAATGAGCGCGATGAAGGCCGCCAGCATGAACACGTCGCCGTGGGCGAAGTTGACCATGCCGATGATGCCGTAGACCATCGTATAGCCGATGGCGATGAGACCGTAGATGGAGCCGAGCGTCAGTCCGTTGATAAGCTGCTGGACGAAATAATCCATGAAGCGCCTTTCCCCCGAGAGTGGCTCCGGTCCCTTCGCTGTTTAGAGGGTGAAAGACCGGAATGGGAACTGATTTTTCGCTTCGGCGACCAACTAGACCCGTTGGCGCCTGCAACTGCTGTGGATTTAGGCACTATAGGAGCAAAGTTTGGCGTCCGCCTGGCCTCTTCCTGAGGGGCCGGCGAAGGCAGCCGTCCGGATTCTGTCCTGCGGCAGCGGGTCAGATCATATTATGGCTGCCGTCGCACCAGGGCTCGTCGTCGGTTGCCTTGCAGCCACAGATATTGAACGTCCCGGTCGAGGGGGCCACGAACTCCAGCGGCTCGAGGCCGGTGCCCTCGTGAGAGCCGTCGCAGAATGGCTGCGACTTGGAGCGGCCGCAGCGGCAATACCAATAGGTTTCGCCTTCCACGAGACCCACCTGGTAGGGGCTTGTTTGTGCGACGACGGGTTCTTCTGCCATGGTCCCCTCCCTGTTGAGCCGGCGATTTCGGCGTACCGGCTTCCTAAGCGTTGGGCAAGAGCCAGCATGCCTCAGACTTGATCAAGGACAAGAGAGCAGAAAACGGCCTCAGTTACGGCTGATACCGCGCGAAAAATCCGACTGCTGGCCACGTGTTTGAGGGGCGCCGAAGGCGAGCCTCAGACCACATTCAGCGGGTAGCGCTCGACGGTTTCGCCGCCCTCGTCGTCCTTCCACGAGACCCACAGCTCGCCCGGTCCAGGCACCCTGAAAAAGAACGAGAGGAAGGGGTTGGCCGAGATCCCGGACCCGAGTTCGGCGGTGAAGATCAGGTCGCCGTCATAGTGGGCGGTGAAGGTATGGATGATGTTCCGCGGGATTGGCTGCCCCTCGGCATCTTTTCGGTTGCCGGTTTCCATCACGTGCGTGATCAGCGCCTTGATCTCGATGATCTCGCCGGCGGCGGCCTGCTCGGGGAAACGGACGCGGGGTTTTGTGGCTGGCATTCGCTTAATCCACTCCGCAGCCGCCGATGCCGACCGCCACGACCTGGCGCGCGACCAACAGCGCATTGTCGGACGTTACCGCCACCGCCACCACCTCTTGCGTCTTGGCAAGCCGCATGCGCCCCGAGACCGCCGCCTTGCCGGAGAGGGTGGTGAGGTGGAAGGTGGCGACCGACGCCTGCGGGTTTTGCGTCGAAAGCAGATGGATGCGCTGGATGTGGTCCGCTTCCGTCATCGGACTCTCGGCTGAGATCTTGTAGGGCACGATGTTGCCGTTCTCAGCGTCTTCCGGAAGCTCGAGCACGAGACGCCCTTCGATCGGCGTGCCCGAGCCGACGATTTTCTGGAAAGCATCTTGGAACTGAGCGGTCGGAACGAGCGGTGGCGGATCGGCGATCACCGCAGCCCGGCCGGCTCCCGTCTCGGCACGAGCGCCCCGCGCCCCGCTGATGACAAAAGCCAGCACCCCTGCGCCGGCCAGCACCTCGCGTCTGTCGACAAGCCGATCTCGGGCCGGTTTGGGAGGGGTCAAGATCGATCTCGCATTCATCTCGCTGGGGACGTTTGTACGCGGTGAAGAGCGCTGAATTCATTAGATAGGAATGGCCCGTCGTTATGGCCATAGCGCTTCTCGCCGAACCTTGGGACTGCTACCATAGGTGCAAAAGAAGGTGCAAATCGCGCGGCCTTGTTGTGCGGCCTCGCGAATATGGCATCATGCGCAAAAAAGCAGTTCGATGCGCCAAAAAAGAAGTGCGTGATAAAAAGAATGCGCGGGAGGCCGGCCATGCTCTGGGTCGCACTGTTCGTCGTCGGGCTCGGTGCGATGGGGCCGGCTGGATACGACGTGCGATCGGCCGACGGCGTTCGCCTGATCATGGTCGAAGAAGCCGGGTGCCGCTTTTGCCGGGCCTGGGACGCAGAGATCGGCAACGGATATCGCAAGTCGGCCGAGGGCCGTTTCGCACCCTTGAAGCGCGTGTTGCGCGGTGCGCCGGAGATCAGAAATTTCGCGCCTGTCGTCTATACCCCGACGTTTCTCGTCGTGCGCTCCAATGAAGAGTTGGGGCGGATCACGGGATATCCGGGTGCGGATTACTTCTACGACGAGTTGCGGGCGATTCTTGCAGTCGCCGGATTTTTTCCAGGCCCTTGATCGGGGCCTTTCGTTTGTGTCGTTGGTTTTTCGGCAAACTCTCTCGGAGACCGTGGCTCCATGAAAGACATCGACCGCCGCCAGCTTACGCAGGGGATCGGCGCCCTGTCGTTGGCTTTGATAGCGGGTTCGCGCCGGCCGCGCGCGGCGGCACGCGCCCGTGTGGTCATCGTCGGCGGCGGCCCCGGGGGCGCCACCGTGGCCGTTACGCTGAAGCGCGCGGCACCCGATATCGACGTGACGCTGATCGAGCCGCAGCGGCGCTACACGACATGCTTCTATTCGAACCACTATATTGGCGGCTATCGCACCTTCAACGACATCACGCACAACTACCTGGGGCTCACCGCGCTCGGCATCGATGTCATCCACGAGCGCGCGACCGCTCTCGATCTCGCCAACCGGGTTGTCCGGATCGAGCATGTCGAGCCCGTCGCCTATGATCGTCTCGTCGTGGCGCCCGGCATCGCGTTCAAGTACGGCGCCATCGAAGGCCTGAGTGAGGAGGCGAGCTATTTCATGCCGCACGCCTGGTCGGGCGGACGCCAGTCCCGCCTTCTGCGCGAACGGCTCGACGACATGAAGGACGGCGGCCTCGTCGTCATATCGGCCCCGCGCAATCCCTATCGTTGCCCGCCCGGCCCCTACGAGCGCGCCTGCGTGATTGCGGACTATCTGAAACGCGAGAAGCCCAAGAGCAAGCTCGTCATCCTCGATCCCAAGATGTCGTTCTCGAAGCAGGCCGTGTTCGAGGAGGCGTTCCAGAAATACTACAAGGGCATCATCGAGCTGCGCCTCACCAACGATCTCGACGACATGGGCGTTGTGCGCGTCGATCCGAAAACCGGCGAGGTCGTCACCAAGTCGGGCGAGGTGTTCAAGTCGGCCGTCGCCAATATCATCCCGGACCAGACAGCCGGCACCATCGCGCTCGAGGCCGGTCTTGCTGAAGGCGGCTGGTGCCCGGTCGAGGTCGAAACCTTTCGCTCCGCAAAAGCCGAGAACGTCTATGTCCTGGGCGATGCCGCCATCGCGCAGGACATGCCGAAGTCGGCGTACTCGGCCAGCAACCAGGCCCTCGTGGTCGCGGGAAACATCCTGGCCGACCTTACCGGGACGGAGCGCCCGTCGCCCATCTATCGCAATACATGCTGGTCGATGCTGGCGCCCGACGACAGCGTCAAGATCGGCGCCAACTACACGCCTGGAGACGTGAAGGGCAAGCACGTGCTGGTCGCCAAGGACAGCTTCATATCCCAGCCCGGCGAAAGCGCCGAGTTGCGCAAGGAGACCTTCGAGGAGAGCATTGCCTGGTACGAGACGCTCACCGGCAGCATGTTCGCGAAGTCGGATTCGGCATCGGGCCGCATTCCAGGAAGCGGGCGCGGATGAGCGAGCCAATGGTCGTCAAATGGACGAACGACGCGTGTCTGTCTCCAAACCTCGAAGCGAATTCAAATAAAAAGCGAGCAAATACAACCGGGAGGAGGCCTGGGCCTCCTATGATTTCCACCGCGGCCGAAGCCGGGTCGTCGCCTCGGAGAGAAACGCTTTATACTCTTCGTTTATCATGACGCGACGGGAGGCGTGTTTGCCCCAAGTCGGTCGGTGAAGTGCTTTTCCGTGGGAGTCTAGACAACTCGAAATGGCCACGAAGCCGGCCCGGTAACGCAGAGCGGAGACACCGATGGCGTTGATTCTGCTTCTGATCGCCCTGATCGCAATCGCGATGGTGCTCGGCATGGCGCGCGCGGTTCCGTGGCAATGGGCGGTCGGGCTCGCAGCTGTCACGCTCGCCTGGCAAAGCGGCTTCTTTCACGGTCACGCGCACGCCCCCGATATTGGATTTTTCGGATTTCTCGTCTGGCTGGCGATAGCCGCGATCGGCGCGCTCTCGGTGCCGACGATCCGTCGCCGCTTCGTCGTCGAGCCGGCGTTCAAGCTGGTGCGCGGCATTCTTCCGAAAGTCTCCGACACTGAGCAGCAGGCGCTCGATGCCGGCACCGTCGGTTTCGACGCCGAAATCTTCTCCGGCACACCCGACTGGACCAAGCTGCGCGCCGTTCCGCCAATCGTGCTCTCGCCTGAAGAGCGCGCCTTTCTGGATGGGCCGACCGAAGAACTCTGCCGGATGATCGACCACTGGCAGATCCGCCATACCGAGCGGCGCATGCCGACCGAAATCTGGGATTTCGTGAAGGCGAACGGCTTCCTCGGAATGCTGATTTCGAAAGAGCACGGCGGCCTCGGCTTCTCGGCTCAGGCTCAATCGCTGATCCTCGGCAAGATCGCATCGCGCTCGCCCGACGTCGTGACCATCGTCATGGTGCCGAATTCGCTCGGCCCCGGCGAGTTGATCGAGAAATACGGCACCGACGCGCAGAAGCATCACTACCTGCCGCGTCTCGCCCAGGGCCTCGAGGTGCCGTGCTTTTCGCTGACCGGGCCGACCTCCGGCTCCGACGCGGCCACCATGCGCGATATCGGCTATGTCACGACGGGCCAGCACGAGGGCCGTGAGGTCGTCGGCATTCGCCTCTCGTGGGACAAGCGCTACATTACGCTTGGCCCCGACGCGACGCTGGTCGGTCTCGCCTTCCGCCTTTTCGATCCCGAGAAGATCCTCGGCGACAAAGAAGATGTCGGGATCACCGTTGCGCTCATTCCGGCGCGCCATCCGGGTGTCAACATCGGCCGCCGCCATCTGCCGTCGGGCGCCGCGTTCCCCAATGGCCCCAACTGGGGCACCGACGTGTTCATTCCGATCGATTGGGTGATCGGCGGCGAGAAGATGGTGGGCCAAGGTTGGCGCATGCTGATGGAGTGCCTTGCCGCGGGGCGCGCGATTTCGCTGCCGTCCTCGGCCACTGCGGGCGCCAAGGCCATGCTGCGGGTTTCGAGTGCGTATGCCCGCATTCGCCGCCAGTTCGGATTGCCCGTCGGGCGCATGGAAGGTGTCGAGGAGCCGTTGGCGCGCCTCGTCGAGACGGCCTACGTCAACGAGGCGGCCCGCGCTGTCACCGCCGCCATGGTCTCGCGCGGCGAGCGTCCGTCGGTCATTTCGGCGCTGATGAAATACCAGACCACCGAGCGCTTGCGCCACGCCGTCAACGACGCCTTCGATATCCACGGCGGCCGCGCCATTTGCGATGGCCCCACCAACTACCTGCAAGCGGCCTATCAGTTGGTTCCTGTCGGCATCACCGTCGAAGGCGCCAACATCCTGACCCGCACGCTGATCACGTTCGCTCAAGGAGCGCTGCGTTCGCACCCCTATCTCTACAAGGAGGTGCAGGCCGTCCAGGATACCGACCGCGCGAAGGGGCTCGACGCCTTCGACGAAGCGCTGTCGGGGCATGTCGCGTTCACGATTTCGAACGCGACCGGGGCGTTCTTTCACAACCTCACGCTGGGCTATTTCGCGGATGTGCCCGAGCGCGTCGATGGTCTCGAAACCATCTACCGCCAGCTCTCGCGCGCCTCCCGCAACTTCGCGCTCGTCGCCGATGTCACGGTGGCGCTGCTCGGAGGGGGGCTCAAGGTGAAGCAGAAACTCACCGGGCGCCTCGCCGATGCGCTGTCGGAAATCTACATGCTCTCCTGTGTCTTGAAGCGCTTCGAGGACGACGGCCGCCCCGAAGCCGACCGCGCGATCGTTGCGTTCGCGGCGGCGAACGGCCTGGCCCGTTACGAGGAGGCCATTCGCGGTACGATCCTGAACTTCCCCAATCCGGCCGCGTGCGTCTTGCTGCGCGTCTTGGTTTTCCCGTTCGGTCGCCACTATTTCCCCGCCCCCGATGCGCTTGGGACGAAAATCGTGCGCCTGGTGCTGGAGCCCGGCGAGGTCCGCGACCGGCTCACGCGCGATATTTTTATCTCCGACGACCCCGACGATGCAACCGGCCTGCTCGAAGTGACGTTGAAGAAGGTTGTCGCGGCCGAGGAGGCCGAGAAGAAGCTCGAACGTGCCATTCGTGCGGGAACCGTACGCCGCTATCACGGGCTCGACTGGATCGAGGCGGCGGCAGAGGCCGGCTCGATCACCGAAAGCGAGGCGCTGCTTTTGAAGGAGGCGGAGATCTTGACGGCACGCGTCATCGCCGTCGATCATTTCTCGCCCGAGGAGCTGCGGCCGAACTATCCCAAGGCCGATCCGTCGAGCCTCGGCCATAACTCTCGCGGACTGACAGCGGGGGCGAACCAATCGTAATGGGAGAAGCGTCCAATGGCTGCTGATAGTGAGGAACCTCTGGCTCCGCCGGCGGGCACGCTTGCGTTTCGCGATTGGCGGTTTTCCGTCGATCAGGAAGGCATCGGCTGGGCCACCTTCGATCGTGAAGGGGCAAGCGCCAACGCGCTGGGCAGCCGCCCCCTGGAAGAGCTGTCGGCGATCGTCGACTGGGTCGAGGAAGGCGCGCGCATGCGCACCATCGCGGGCCTCGTCATTCTTTCCGGCAAGGAAAAGGGCTTCATCGTCGGCGCCGACATCAACGAGTTCGACGGCTTCGAGACCGAAGCCCAGGTGATCGACCGCCTGCGGCTCGTGCTCGCGCTGTTCGATCGCATCGAGCGGCTTTCCATTCCGGTCGTGGCCGGCATTCACGGCGTCTGCGTCGGTGGCGGCTTGGAGCTTGTTCTGGCCTGCCACTACCGCATCGCGACGCGCGATCCCGGAACACGCGTCGGCTTCCCCGAAGTCAAGCTCGGCATTTTCCCCGGCTGGCACGGCACGGCCCGCTCCATTCGCCAGGCCGGCCCCATCGCCGCCATGCAGGCGATGCTGACTGGCAGCATGATCTCTGCGTCCCGCGCCCGCGCCATCGGCTTGATCGACGAACTGGTCGCAAGCCGCGGCGCATTGCGCTGGGCTGCGCGCAAGGCGGTGCTGAGAAAACGCAAGGCCAAGCCAGCCGGCCTCGCCAAATCGCTGCTCACGCGCTGGCCCGCCCGCGCGCTGCTGGCCAAGAAGATGCGCGACGAGACCAAGAAGAAGGCGCGCGAAGCGCACTATCCCGCGCCGTTCCGCCTGATCGATCTCTTCGAGCTGCACGGCGGCGACTACGAGGCTCTGAAGGCCGCCGAGACCCGCTATTTCGCGCCGCTCCTCATTTCCGATCAATCGCGTAACCTGCGCCGCGTCTTCAAGCTGTCCGAGCTTCTGAAAGGCCAGGCGCCGAAGGATCAATCCTGGAAGCCGACGCGCGTGCACGTCATCGGAGCCGGTACCATGGGCGCGGACATCGCCGGCTGGTGCGTGGCATCGGGAATGGAGGTCACGCTTCAGGATCTCTCGCCCGAGGTGATCGAGAAGGGCATCAAGGCACAGGGCAAGCTGTTCTCGCGCAAGTTCAAGACCAAAGCCGAGAAGGCTGCCGCCAAGGCGCGCCTGATCGCGGATCCCACCGGAGCCGGGGCGGCACGCGCCGACGTCATCATCGAGGCCATCGTCGAACGCCTCGACATCAAGCAGAAGCTGTTCTCCGACCTCGAAGGCAAGATCAAGCCCGGTGCGGTACTGGCAACCAATACCTCGTCGCTCGAAATCGAAGCCATCGCCGCCCCGCTGAAAGATCCGGGCCGCCTCATCGGCATCCACTTCTTCAATCCCGTCGCGATGATGCCCCTGGTCGAAGTGGTGCGCGGGGCTTCGAGCCGCGAGGAGGAAGTGAAGAAGGGCGCCACCTTCGTGACCGCCATCGGCAAGTTCCCACTCGTTGCCAAGAGCGTTCCGGGCTTCCTCGTCAACCGCGTGCTCGCGCCCTACATGATGTCGGCGATGGCACGCTTGGAGAAAGGCGAGGAGAAGGAAAAGATCGACGAAGCCGCGCGCACGTTCGGCATGCCGATGGGTCCGATCGAGCTGGCCGATGCGGTGGGCCTCGATGTCTGCGCGCACGTCGGCCGCATTCTCGGTCTCTCGCCCGACGGCTCGCTGCTGCAGCGCCTCGTCGAAGGTGGCAAGCTCGGCAAGAAGTCCGGTGAGGGCTTCTATGTCTGGAAGGATGGCAAGCCCGAGAGGGGCGAAAAGACCTATGCTCCCGAAGAACTCGCGCGTCTCGGACGCGAGCTGGTCGAGCCGCTCGTTCGCGAATCCGAGCGCGCGCGCGACGAGGGTGTCGTCGAGAGTGCCGATCTCGTCGATGCTGGCGTGATTTTCGGTACCGGCTTCGCGCCGTTCCGCGGCGGACCGCTGCACTTCAAGGCGAACGAAGAGGGCGCATTCGCAGCGCGATCTGAGAATAGTGAAGCGGCGCAATAGCGTCAGACAAGCAAAGCCGGAACGGCTCTAGAACGTGCTTCCCGGCCGGTCTGGTCGGGGTCAGAGGAGATCGAACAATGGCTGAGACATTGCGGCGGGTCGGCATCGTGGGGGGCGTGCGCACGCCGTTTTGCCGCTCGAACACGTTCTACGCGGATCTCTCGAACCTCGATCTGATGACGGCGGCATTGAATGGCCTCGTCGACAAGTACCGGCTGAAGGGGGCCCACATCGACGAGGTCGTCGGCGGTGCGGTCGTCACCCATTCCAAGGATTACAACCTCGCGCGCGAGGCCGTGCTCGGCACCAAGCTTGCGCCCTCGACGCCAGGCGTCACGCTGCAGCAGGCTTGCGGCACCAGCCTCCAGGCCGCGAGCATGATCGCCGCCAAGATCGCGACCGGCGAGATCGACTGCGGCATCGCCGCCGGATCGGACACGACCTCCGACGCGCCGATCGTCTTTTCGAAAAAGTTCTCGACGCGTCTCGTCCAGCTTCCCCAGCAGAAGACGGCCATGGACCGCCTGCGCGTGTTCAAGGGCTTCAGCCCGCGAGAACTCGCCCCGCAGCCGCCCAACGTCGCCGAGCCGCGCACCGGCCTCACCATGGGTCAGCACTGCGAATTGATGGCGCGCGAATGGAAAGTGACGCGTGAGGCGCAGGATCGCTTCGCATTCGAAAGCCACAAGAAGGGCGCCGAAGCCTATCGCTCGGGCTACATGGACGACCTCATCGTGCCGACCGCGGGCGTGTTCCGCGACAACAACCTGCGCGAGGACATGAGCCTCGACAAGCTCGCGACCCTGAAGACCGCCTTCGACAAGTCCGACAAGGGCACGTTGACGGCGGCCAACTCGACGCCGATGACCGACGGCGCCGCGTGCGTGCTGCTCGCCAGCGAAGAGTGGGCGGCTAAGCGAGGTCTCGCCATCCAGTCGTTCCTCACTTATAGCCAGAGCGCGGCCAACAACTTCGTCGCTGGCGAAGGACTGCTGATGGCGCCGACGATCGCCGTCTCGAAGATCCTCGATCGCGCCCATCTCACGTTGCAGGATTTCGACTTCTACGAGATCCACGAGGCCTTCGCCGCGCAAGTGTTGGCGACGCTCAAAGCCTGGGAAGACCCGGCTTACTGCAGGACGTACCTCGGCAAGGATCACCCGCTGGGCGCGATCGACCGCGCCAAGCTCAACGTCAAGGGTTCGTCGCTGGCGTTCGGCCATCCGTTCGCGGCCACCGGCGCGCGCGTGCTTGGGAACCTCTCGAAGCTTTTGGCTGACAACGGCGGGCGCGGACTGATCTCGATCTGCACGGCAGGCGGAATGGGCGTTGCGGCCATTCTCGAAAGTGCCACCCGCGCCGAGGCCCGCGCAGCGGCGTAAGTCGAACGATCAAAGCTCCGTCGCGGGCTCCGGCCAAACCGCAGGCGGCGGTAGAACGGCGTGGCGCCATGACGCCACGTTGAAACAAACTGAAACACAATCGCGCTGCCCTGCGTCGCCCCGGCGCGCAGGATCGGGAGTGCGTGTCGCGTTATAGAGCCGGGATCGTCGGCCGGCTCAGGTCTGACGGACATCAGCTGATCAGTGCGAAAGGCGCCGCTATGACGGAAAAAACAAATATCTCGCGCCGAAGCGCCTTGGCCGGGATCGCGGGCTCCGCAGCGGTGCTTGCGGGCGAGAGGAAGGCGGCCGCCGCTTCACCCGCGACAGCGCCCGCCATCCCCGCTGCTGCCAACGTGTGCCGCATGACCCCGCGCATGGTGGAAGGGCCGTTCTATTTCGATCCGGCGCTCCTGCGCGCCGAAATCACCGAAGGCCGCCCCGGCGTGCCTTTGAAGCTCGTGCTGCAGGTCGTCGAAGGCGCAACCTGTCAGCCCATCAGTGGTGCGCGCGTCGATGTCTGGCATTGCGACGCGACGGGGCAATACTCGGGCTATCCAGGGCAGGGGGATGGCCAGAACATCTCGACCAAGGGCGAGAAGTTCCTGCGCGGAACGCAGATGACCGGCGCCACCGGCGAGGTCACGTTCGCGAGCATTTATCCGGGCTGGTATCGCGGCCGCACCACGCACATCCATTTCAAGGTTCTCCTCGACGAGAAGGCGATGCTGACAGGGCAGATGTATTTCCCGGATGCCTTGTCGGAGTACATCTTCGCCAACGTCCCGCCCTACAACGCACGCGCAGCCAAGCGTGACACGCTGAACAGCACGGATTGGATCGCGGGCGCGGACGGAGATCACATCTCGTTCGTGAGCGTCCGCGAGGAAGCCGATGGCTACGTCGCGACGCTGATCATCGGTGTGAACCCGGCAGCCGAGCCCGAGAAAGCCGGCTTCGGTCGCCCGCCCGGACCACCCCCCGGCGCAGGCGGTCCTCCTCCGGGAGGCCCGCCGCCGGGTATGGAAGGCGGCCCGACGCGGCAGCGTGGGAAGGGCTCGATCGTTCCCGGAAGCGGAACGTAGGCACCTCTTGTCATCGCAGAGAGGGCGCGTAGTCGGTCAGCCGCTGCGCGCCTTCTGCGTTTCCTCCGCTTTGAGTTCTTTCTTGGAGAGCTTGCCGATCATCGATTTCGGCAGCGTATCGCGGAACTCGATGTCGGCCGGGAACTCGAGCTTCGAGATCTTCACTTCCAGATGTTTCATGAGGTCGGCGCGGGTGGCGACCTGTCCGGCCTTGAGTTTGACGAACGCCTTCGGTGCCTCGCCCCGGTATTTGTCGGCGATCCCGATCACGACCACCTCCTCGACGGCGGGATGATCGTAGAGCGCTTCCTCGATGCGGCGCGGATAGACATTATAGCCCGAGCAGATGATGAGATCCTTGATGCGGTCGACGATGTAGAAGAAGCCGTCCTCGTCCATCACGCCCACGTCGCCGGTCCGAAGGAAGGTGCCGGCGAATTGCGCGGCCGTTTCGGCTGGCTTGTTCCAGTAGCCGCGCATGACTTGCGGTCCCGAAATGCAAACCTCTCCGCGCTCGCCCCGCGGCACTTCGTGGGTGGGGTCGGTGAGGTCACGCAGCGAGACGATCGTGCCCGGCAGCGGCAATCCGATGGATCCGCTTTTGACTGGGCCGCCGAGCGGATTGCAGGTCACGACCGGCGAAGCCTCCGACAGTCCGTAGCCTTCCACCAGTGAGCAGCCCGTCGTCGCCTCGAACCGCTCGCGCACTTCGAGCGGCAACGCCGCCCCGCCCGACAGGCAGAACTTGAGACACTTGAGATCGTAGGACTGGATGCGCGGATGGTTGAGGATAGCGTTGAACAGCGTCGGCACGCCCGGCATGATGGTCGGGCGATGCTTGGCGATCAGCTCCAATGCGTCTGCCAGCACGAACCGCGGCATCAGGATCATCTCCGCGGCGACCTTGACGCCGAGGTTCATGACCACCGTCATCGCGAAGACGTGGAAGAAGGGGAGTGCGGCCAGCACCTTTTCGCGGCCGTGCTGCAGGTCCGGCGCCCAGGCGGCGATCTGCTGCACGTTGAGAAAGACGTTGGCGTGCGTGAGCATGGCGCCCTTGGGCGTACCTGTCGTGCCGCCGGTATATTGCAGCACGGCGAGGTCGGCGGTCGGGTCGATGGCGACCGGCGTGAACAGCGCGGGGTCGCACAGCACCTCGCTTTCGAGGCGAATGAGATCCCGCACCGGCGACGCGCGCGGCCGCGCCAGCTCTTTCGATTTGAATAGCTTGAACAGCACCGCCTTCGCCGCGGGCAAAAGCGACGGAAAGGAGCAGACGACCGCGCCTTTGAGAACCTTCCGCTCGATGAGTTTCTCGACTTTGTCGAACAGGACGCTGAGATCGAGCGTCACCATGAGTTCGGTTTCGCTGTCTTTGGCCTGGAACGTGAGTTCTTCGAGAGAGTAAAGCGGGTTGTAATTGACGACGACACCGCCGGCCTTGAGGATCGCGAAGTAGAAAACGACGAACGTCGGGCTGTTCGGCAGAAAAAGTCCGACTTTCGTTCCCTTGATGACGCCGAGTTGCTGCAGGCCGGCGGCGGCTTGGTCAACGAGTTCGCCGATTTCGCCGTAAGTCAATGTTCGGCCGAGGAATGTCGTGCAGGGGCGATCGGGGCTCCGTGCGACGGCCGCATCGATCAGGCTGAACAAGGGCTGCGGCTCAAGCGCCATGTGCCAGTCCACGTCGCGTGGATAGCTCTTGCTCCAGGCACGCACTGCACGGTCGGAATCCTGGTCAGCACCAGTGATCGCCATCAATCGTCCTCCCGAGCCACCCGTGAGGGAGACGAACCCGGGAAACCCGCGTCTGCGTGTCGCGTAGGGGTTCCGAGGCTTTCACTATCCTCCGGGCAATCATTATCTGTACTTTAGGCGAGGCGCTGACGGCATCTCGCTTTTGGTATTCAACACTTATTTGGACCTTTCGCCTAGAGCCTGATCGGCTTCGGCAGGGGATGTTTTTGTCTCTGGCCAGGGACTGAAACAGAATCTAAAACAAGCACTTAGCGCCAGTTCGCACAGAACGGCTTTTCCCGGCGCTCTGAGTTCTGTACCTAGGGATGTGGCGGGCAGGAATGTCTCCCACGGAACTTCGCCGCCGCCCAGGATCTGAGATGACTGGCTTGTGCCGCACGGCCGCAGGGTGGCATACCCCCGTCGGCTGGACTTCAGGACGGTTTAAGGATATGTGACGCCCACGCTTGTGATAATTGCGGCCCTCGACTACTTAAGTGTTCAATTACTTAAGTCGAATAACACGGGGTCCCTGCAAGTCGCGTTGGGCAGGGTTTGGAGAGCGAGATGGACGAAGTCGCAACCAAAATCATCGAAATTCTCAAGAAGCACATGAAAGAGCCGAGAGACGATATCTCTCTCTCGACGGCTTTGACCGATCTTAAGATCGAATCGCTAGACCTTGCGATGATTGTGTTCGACATCGAAGATACCTTCGGTATCGAGATTCCCTACAACGCCAACGAAGACGTCGGCGATTTCAAGACCGTCGGCTCGGTGGTCGACAAGGTTAAGGGCTTGATGGCCGCTGGGCCTGCCGCCGCGAAGGCATAACGGCTTGTTCGAAAAGTCCGTGAGCCCCGCGCTGGGGTCGCCCGAAAGGGCGGCCCGCGGCCGTCAGCGGCTGCCGACTGTCCAACAGCTTAGGATCGAGTGAAGCATGACAAAGGGCAACGGCACGCGTCGCGTGGTCGTCACGGGTATTGGCGCGGTGACGCCGATCGGTCTCAACGTGGCCGATTTCTGGGCGAGCATGAAAGAGGGCAAGTCGGGCCTCAGCGAGCTCGGCGGATTCCCCCTCGAGGATCTCAAGATCCTGATCGCCGCCCAGATCAAGGACTTCGATCCCAAGGTTCGCCTCAAGAACTTCAAGCGCGACAAGATCATCATGCATGCGGACCGCTATTCGTGGTTCGCTGCGGCTGCCGCGGAAGAGGCGGTCAATCAGTCGGGAATCGAGTTTCCGCTGACCAATCCCTATCGCGCGGCCTGCATCATCGGCTCGGGCGCCGGTGGTCTTACCACCTACGAGACCGCCTATCGCGATCTCTTCATTCACAACAAGCGCGCCACCAATCCGCTGACGCTGCTCCGCATCATCGGCTCGTCGGCGTCCGCACACGTCGGCATCGAGTTCGGCATCAAGGGCCCGACGTTCGCGACCTGCTCGGCCTGCTCGACCGCATCGCACGCCATCGGCATCGCGCGGGATTACATCCAGAACAACCTCGTCGATGTGGCCATCGCAGGCGCCTCCGAGGCCGTCATCAACTACGGCACCATGAAGGCCTGGCAGGCGCTTCACGTGCTCTCGCCGCAGGGCTGCTTCCCGTTCGCCAAGAAGCGCAACGGCACGGTGCTCGGCGAAGGCGCAGGCATCCTGGTGCTTGAGGAATATGAGCACGCCAAGCGCCGTGGCGCGACCATCCTGGCCGAACTCTCCGGCTTCGGCATGGCGTCCGACAGCCAGGACATGGTGAAGCCCACCGTCGAAGGCCCGAGCTACGCCATGCAGATGGCGCTCGACGACGCCGGTATCGAGGCGTCCGAGATCGACTACCTGAACGCCCACGGCACGGCGACGAAGGACAACGACATCAACGAGACCAAGGCGATCAAGAACGTCTTCAAGAACGCAGCGTCGAAGCTCGCGATCTCGTCGATCAAGTCGATGACCGGTCATCCGCTTGGCGCCGGTGGCGGTCTCGAGGCCGTGGCCTGCATCAAGGCCATGCAGGAAAACTGGGTCCCCCCCACCATCGGTCTCGACGAGGTCGATCCCGAGTGCGACCTCGACTACGTGCCGAACGTCGGCCGCGATATGAAGGTCAACTACACGATGTCGAATTCGTTCGCGTTCGGCGGCCTCAATGCCGTTCTGGTTTTCGGCCCCCCGCCGGCCTGATCGCGCGACGGATCTCCCGACGACATCTTTTCAATGTTTGCATGAGCCCCGGAAACGGGGCTCATTGCGTTCCGGAAACTCGATGACGAGCGACAGAGGCGCGGCATGCCGACCAATCTTCTTCGCAAAAAGACGCCGCCCGTACGGCCCGCAAATGCCGGCGAGACCAAAAAGGGAGCGCCGCGTCGAATCCTGATCAAGGCCGGACGCGTTGCCATCCGCGCCGAGCTTGCCGCAACTCCGACCGCCGATCGCATCTGGGCCGCACTACCGCTTTACTCCACTGCCGAAACCTGGGGCGCTGCCATTCACTTCGAGACGCCGGTTGAGACAGGACGTGAGCGCGGCGCGCGGATTCTCGCGAAGGTCGGCGATATTTGCTTCTGGGTCGAGGAAGACCGCGTACTGATCGCATTCGGCCCGACGCCGATCTCGCGCCCCGGGGAAATGCGTCTTCCAAGCCCCTGCAACGTCTGGGCAAATGCACTAGACGACGTAACCCCCTTGAACCGCGTCGCGCCAGGTGAGAAGGTGTCGGTGACGGCCGCCTGATCTCGCAGCGCTATCGGAGCGAACCGGATTCGCTCGATGTGCGTTACTAGGGGGCGGATCGGTCCAATAAGGTCTCGGGAGGCTGTGGTGCGGCACATACTCATCAGAGCAGGGAAGGTGACGATTCGTGCGCGGCTGCTCGCCACGCCGACGGCGGATCGTATCTGGAACGCTCTGCCCATCAGCGGCCCGGCCCAGACCTGGGGCAAGGAAGTCTATTTCCGGACCCCGATCTCGCAGGACGCCGAGCCTGACGCGCGGATTGTCGTCAGCAAGGGCGAGATCGCGTTTTGGCCGGATGGCGATGCCATCACCATTGGATTTGGTGCCACGCCGATTTCCAAGCGCGGCGAAATCCGTTTCACCAGTAAATGCAACGTGTGGGCGGTCGCGATCGACGACGTCGATCAGCTGAGGCACGTCTATCCCGGCGAGCAGGTCTCGATCATCGAAGCGGAGCTGATCGGCGACAGCAAGACGTGGGCGGCGAGCACGAAGCTCCGCGACAAGCACATCCCGTCCGCGACCGCCATGTGCGGTGCGGCGGCTCTCTGTCCGTCGGTGGACGAGAGCGGAACCAGCGGCTGACGCCGCATTTCCTTCGTTAGATTGATTGTGTTTACAGGCTCTCGCTCGCGTCCGCGCGCCTTGCAGCGCTGCGAAATGCGGACGCACGAGAGGCCGTCAAGCCACCGTTTGGTCGGCTCCGACAAGGCGCGGAAGCAGGCCGCGTAGTTCCTGCAGCTCGGCTTCCTCGATCTTGAAGAATATGTTCCTGGCAATGCGCCGCTTGAGGCTGTCGTCGAGCGCACGCTCGAGAAGCACCACCGGCACGTCGCCTGGGGGATAGAGCTGCGGCGGCCCCATCACCTTGAAGTCCATGACGTGTTCGTAGAACTTCCGCCACTTCGTCTGCGTCGCAACGAGCAGGTGCGAGGCATTCATCGCCACGCAGGCCATGACGCCGGCGCGAATCACCGCCGCGTAAAGGCGGGCGCGATAGCGCGTGTTGGTGATGTCGGGATCGATCGAGAGGCGAGAGAGCTCGACCACGAGCCCCTTGGCCCGAGCTTTGACGTCCGCCACTTCCGGGTAGACCTTCTCGCAGGGGAGGGCAGGCCCGTTTGTGCCGGGCGTATAGAAGCTGAGCCGCAGCGTCGCGATGCAGGCGCCACGGCGGAACAGCCCGGCGATGACCGTGGTCGGCAGGTCGTCGTAGGCGTCGGTATAGATGCCGAACGGCGAGGGCTCTATCAGGCCGGCCCGAACGTAACCGCGATGACGGAGCGCAAGCGCGTCCCGGCGATTGTCGGTGAACGAATACCACGTCGTAGAGACGACGCCGTCCGTCTGGCCCCCTTCCCAGGGAGCGTCTTCAAGCGAGGCTTGGGCTTTCAATTGGGCGTCCCGACTTTGTGGCGATTGGCAGGCACTTTGCCGTCAATAATGGGCCTGAACGTACTCTCAGATAATTAAGTTCCGCAAGGCGACAATTGAATTCCGTTGAGACGGAATGTCACGGAGTACGTAAACGGCTGACTTGACGGGATTTTGAGCGGCCTGGATGCCAGATTCGGCGAGACAAGAGAAGGTCTCGAACGCGGGGACGGGACGAGACCTTCTCCTCGTGACCGAGACAAGGATGAGGGCGATGTCTCGGAAACACGACGGTGAGCCGCGTTTGGATAACGAATTATGAACTCGAAAAATAAAGACCAGCACACGGAATAACAGCCAATTCCGGCCGTTCTCTATCCCTTTGTTGCGGGCTGGAAGGCAGTAGTCCCCTATTGGCAGGGTTAATATTGCCCAGCGTTTATTTTCAAGATTGCGGGCGGAAATTTTGAATATTGTTTTCTATGAAACGCGAGCGAGATTTTAATCGCGATATTTTCTGATGCAAAAATAGGCATGATTTCCAGGTGTTAAAAGCGCCATCCTGGTTGGTTGAACAGTTCTTCATTCCATTGCAGAATCGCGTAAGGGCTGAAATTGCCACCGGCATTAATCAGCCATTATCCTTAATACGGCAATCTTCTCTGCAACCGGCGGATGCGACGTCCACGTGCAATTCGTGCGCGCTGTTCAGAACGCATCATCTCCGAGCGAAAACATTCGGCAGAAGGACCACTGCTATGTTCAGCCCGAAAACGAACGAGTTGCAGTCCAAGCTCGAAGCTCTCGACAAGTCGCAGGCCGTCATTGAATTCAATCTCGACGGTACGATCGTCACCGCGAACCGCAACTTTCTGGACGCTGTCGGCTATACGCTTCAGGAGATCGCGGGCAAGCACCACAGCCTCTTCGTGTCAGCGGCCGATCGGGGCAGTGCGGCCTACACGCAGTTCTGGGCGGCGCTCAACAGAGGCGAGTTCCAGTCGGGCGAGTACCTCCGGTTCGGCAAGGGCGGTCGCGAGATCTGGATCCAGGCGACCTACAACCCGCTGCTGAATTCGAGCGGGAACCCCTACAAGGTCGTGAAATTCTGCACCGACATCACCGCCAGAAAACAACAGGTTGCTGACTTCGAGGGACAGATCGCGGCCATCAGCAAATCCAGCGCCGTGATCCATTTCAATCTGGACGGGACCATTGTCACGGCCAATGCGAACTTCCTCGGCGCAGTCGGCTATGCGCTGGACGAGATCGTGGGCCGCCACCACCGGATGTTCGTGTCCGAGGCCGAGCGCTCGAGCCAAGCCTATGCCGCGTTCTGGGAAAACCTGAAGCGGGGCGAGTTTCAGGCCGGAGAGTTCAAGCGCGTCCGTAAAGGTGGCAAGGAGCTGTGGCTGCAGGCGACCTACAACCCGATATTCGACGCGATGGGCCGTCCGTTCAAGGTCGTCAAGTTCTGCACCGACATCACCGCGCAGGTGGAGATGAAGGCCGCCCTCAAGCAGACCATCGACATCGATCTCGGCAAGGTCACGCAAGCCATCGCCGACACCACCGGGCGAATCGCGAGTGCTGCGAACGCCTCTGCGGTGACGTCCAGCAACGTGCAGGCGGTCGCATCGGCGGCGGAAGAGCTCGTGACGTCGGTCCGCGAAATCGGACGGCGAGTGGACGAGGCCTCCCAGATCACCAACCAGGCCGTCACGATCGGAAAGCGCACGAACGAGATCATGTCGGGTCTCGCGTCGTCGGCCGATCGCATCGGCCAGGTCGTGAGCCTGATCAACACGATTGCCTCGCAAACGAACCTCTTGGCACTCAACGCGACCATCGAGGCCGCCCGCGCCGGCGAAGCCGGCAAGGGCTTCGCGGTCGTGGCGTCGGAGGTCAAGACGCTGGCTAGCCAGACGGCTAAGGCAACGGCGGAGATCGCCTCGCAGATCGGAACGGTTCAGATGGGAACCAGCGACGCCGTGTCGGCGATTCAGGAAATCACCGCGGTGATCAACTCGATCAACGACATCTCGAACGGCATTGCGGCGGCGATCGAAGAGCAGGGCGCGGTGACCCAGGAAATATCCTCGAACATGCTGACCGCCTCCAACGGCGTCCAGGCCATTACCGAGGACATGACCCGCATTCAAGGCGCGACGGAAGCCGCCAGCGCCTCGGCGCGGACGGTCATGGAGGCCTCGAAGACTCTGGTCGCGTAACCGTGGAGCGGCTGCCCCGCAGAGTGAACGGAACGCGTGGCGCGCTGCTAGATCGGAGCCGTTTCAGCCTGGCGACCGCCGCATCCGGCAATGACATCGAGTAGGATTCTGCGGAGCTGGTCGGCGGGATAGCCGTGCAGCGTGTCGCCGTAGGCGAGGCGAAACCAGTGGCGTGCGTCTCGTACTTTGCAGATCGTCAGCGGATCACGCGCGCCGCGTTCGAGAGCGTCGCATTCTGCGAGCGCGACTCTGAGAGCATGCGGGTTCCGGCCGATCGGCGTGGCCGCAACGCGATCGAACAAAGCTTCACAGCGCAATGTGGTGTCGTCAGTCGGGCGCGTGTCGAGCATGGATGCCTCCGCCGGATATGACTACAGACCGAAGGTTAGCCAAGTTTCGTGCGAGCGCATCGCTCGTTTCCGCATGATCCACAAAGAAAATGCGAAGAGATCGCGGGTGCATCGCAGCAGCCGGAGTGCATTGGGCGCCCGGGGCAGGGGGGCTTTGCCGATTTGCCGCCTTGCCTTGATGAGGTGTCGGAGGCATCTGGGAACCCGGCTTGTGCTGTCTCGTTAGACCATGATCGCTTCGGGCCTTATCAGCCTGAAGCATGAATTATCGGTCTCACCAAGAACCTGGAGCGCGACCGTAAAAGGATGCAGAAAGCCGGACCGGAAGCGAGCCGCATGGTGCGCGCGGCCGCCGGCCAAGGGAGCCTTCAATGAAACTACGAGATGGTCTGTTGGCGCTCGCGTGCCTGCTCATCGGCACCGCCGCTGCCAAGGCCGACGACCCAGATCTGATTTTCCGCAAAACGACGGTTTGGAAATTTCTGTCGCCGGATCACAAGCTCGGCACGTACGCCATCGACGACCCGGATGTCGAAGGCGTCGCCTGCTATTTCACCGTGCCGGAAAAGGGCGGCTGGATCGGGTGGCTGGGGCTCGCCGAGGAGCTGTCGAATGCGTCGTTGTCCTGCACCCAGGTCGGGCCGATCAAGTTCAAGCGCAAGCTCTCGCAGGGAGACGACGCCTTCAGCCAGCGCCGCTCGCTGATTTTCAAGAAAATGCAAATCGTGCGCGGCTGCGATCCCAAGCGGAACGTCCTCGTCTATATTGTCTATACTGACAAGATCATCGAAGGCAGCCCCGAGAACTCGACCTCCAGCGTGCCGATCAGCCCGTGGGGGCAAAACACCCCGCCTGTCAGGTGTGCAGACTGGATCAGCGACTAGTCTCGATCGGGCCCCTGAAAAGCATTCGGTGGAGACGGGGTTCTTTGTGTAACCGGTTGTAACAGACGTCTGACGCGCCATTTTTAGACCATGGACCGCTGGCTGTAATGCCGGCCTTGGCGGAAGGGAGGGTGATTTTGCCTCTCCGGCCAAGACTGTGCGCCGCCGTCGTATGCGCTAAAATGTCTTGAGGTGCGGACTTCGCCTAACCGGACGTTGCGTGGTTTAGTGGGCGCTACATTCCATCAACCATCATCCATCATGAGCAAGACCGAGATGTATCGTTCGCTCGTCATGACCGCCTCGGTGGTCGCCGCGGGTTTCTGTCTGTGGGCGTCAGGCGCGGAAGCTGGAGGCGCGTCTCCGAACGAGACCGAGCCGTGCGCATCGCTGGTTCGAACGCTCGAGGCTGATATCAAGTCTCTCAAGCAGCTCCTCGGGCATAGCAGCTCAGGCCTTGAGGATTTCGCCAAGTCCAAGAAGAGCAAGAAAAGCACCGATCGCCTCCTGCATGGCAAAGAGCTCGACGACCAGATCGTCGCGAGAGCAGACACCTCGGCCGAGAGCCGCAAGCTCGCCGCGCGCCAGCGCGGACAGGTCGACGCTTTGAACGGAATGCTCCCGGGCTTCGGCTGCAGGTCCCTCGACATCGACGCCGAGCTCAAGAAATAAGAAGCCGGGAGCGTCTCTCTTGCCTGCTGTGTCGGCCGCATGCGGTCCGCGCTTACGACCTTCGCTGCGACGGCACAGTGTTCCGCGGCACGACAGGTAACGCGGCGCCTACCCGAAGGTCGGCGCCGCAATCGTCGCGTCGGATACCTTGCTCGATCAGCCAACAGCGGGCTGACTGGATCTAGACGGCTCGAAGAACGCCCGTCTTCGGATGGCAGTTGATGTACTCGAAGTACTGGTTCGACGCGTCGAACACCGACACCTCGTGATAGAGCGTGAGGTTCTTGAACTTCTTTGCCAGCCGGTTGAACGTCACGAAAATCTGCAGATGCGTGTGGTGTGACTCCGCCCACTGCTCGAGATTGGTGAGCGAGCGCCAAAGGCTGACGCCAAACCCCTTCTCAAGGAGATTGCCGTTCTCGTCCATGTGATGGACGTAACGATTGCAGTAGCAGCCCGCCTCGAGGCCATCGTCGCGCAGATAGTTCATGCCTTCGTGGAGCACGGGCTCGATGTCTTCGAACCAAGTACGGCGCTCCTCGCCTTCCGTGAGGCTCCAGTCCTCTCCTGAGCGGATGAGCGCCAGGTTGTCATGACCGGTAACGATGACGCGACCGCCGAGAGCCGGCGTGCCCTGCTTGAGCGCCAACTCGCCAACCGGATCCATGGTGTCGGTTTGAGACAGCGGGAGGCGATCCCGCATGGAGCCCCAGTAGCCGTGCTCGATGATCGGTTCGCTCATGTCTCCCAACAGAATGCTGACGCCTTCGAGCGGCCCATGCTGGTGGGTGAAGATGGTCTCGAACTGCTCCATGCGCGGTCGCAGAACCTCGCGGAAATATCCGACGCCCTCCTTGAGGCGGTCATCGGACGACCACCAGCCCGAGATGGCGGGGCTGTCGTTCCAGGTGTCGAATTGGGCTGGGTCGACCCAATAGCCGACGGCGATCAGATTGAGGTAGCCCTGCGCGTCGACGAACTGCACGAGGTCGTGGCGCTCCGGCCCGGAAGCTTCCTTGAAGCTCTGCAAGATTTTCTGGAAGGCCGAGCAGGCTGGCCCCTTCATCGCGTCGCCCTTCGACTGAACGCCGAAGTACGCCATGACGAGGTGCTGGATCGTTTCCGCGCCGCGCGCGGAATACATCGGAACCGGCGGGTTCCAGGTGTCGCTAACCCGGCGCGATCTCGTGCGCGGACATCTCAGGTGGCTTGGAATTGAAGAGTCCAAAGGCATTGGGTCGTCCTCCCGTTTTTTATGTTCACCACCAGCGGCGGCGCGATATATTTTATGAGATATAACGCGTGATGTCAGGCCGAACCGGCCGAAATCATGTTCGCCGTCGCGCTGTCATCGGTCTTCTCGTGGATCGGTGTCCTGGTGCCGAGGCGCGACCTTCGTCGCTCCCTACCTCGGACAATTAGCGAGACCGGGGTAACACGCCAGAGCAGCGTGCCTGCTCTCTTCGGGCAATTTGCCCGCTCATTGCTGGGTCATTCCGGCCAGCTTGTCCGGACTGATCAGGCCGGCACTGAGCGCGAGCCACACCAGATGCGCATCGTTTTCGGCGCCGATTTTCGCTTTGATGGCATAGTGGTGATTGCGGACGGTCTTCTGGCTGAGGTTCAAGAGCTGAGCGATCGCGTCGCTGCTCAACCCCGTGGCCAGAAGCCTGAGAATTTCCGTCTCCCGCGTCGACAATGCGTCGATGGCGGGGTTGGTGCCGCTCAACCTGTCGGCCGCAAGCGCCTGGCATATGTCGTCGCTCAATGCGCGCCCGCCGCGAGCGACCACTTCCACGGCTTGGACCAGATCGCCCGGCGGACTGCTCTTGGTAATGTATCCGCTCGCACCGGCTTCGAAAGCCTTCAGCGCGAACGCGGAGCCGGCATGCATCGTGAAAACAAGTAAGCGCGCCTCCTTGTCCCACTCACGGATCCGGCGCACGGCTTCCAGCCCGCTCGCGCCCTGCAACGTCAAATCCATGATGACGACGTCGGGCTTGTGGGTCTTGTAGGCGAGATAGGCTTGCGTCACATCCTCCGCTTCTGCGCACACGGAAAACTGCGGACGCCTCTCCAGCAGGCGTCGATAGCCTTCGCGAACCACAGGATGGTCATCGACGAGGAGAATGGAAATGCCGGTGCTCATGCGAATGCTTCTGTCGGGCCCACCGGCACGATGGCCAGAATGCGAAGACCATGCGGCGCGTTGGCAATCGAAAGCGCTCCGCCGATCCCTGCAAGCCTCTCGCGTATGCCGAGAATGCCATGCCCCGAGGTGGTGCGGACATTGCTGATGTCGCCGCCGCCATCATCCTCGATGGTCAAAGCGACATGCGGCGCATTTTCCATGACGTGTTCCAGCCGCACGCTCACTTCCGTGGGGCGGCCGTGCTTGGACGCATTGGTCAAGCACTCCTGCACGATCCGATAGAGATCCACGGCGATGCGCTTTTGCAGGTCGGCAATGCGGCCTGACATCTGCAACTTGAATATCGTGCCGGTATTCGATTGCGCATTGAAGTCGTTGATGAGCTGCCGAAGGCTGGCCTCCAAGCCGACTTCCTCGATGCTCTGCGATCTCAGGCGGACGAGTGTGGATCTCAGGGCATCCATCAGCTGCTTTTGCGTTTTCGCAATAGCGCGCGCGTCCTTGGCAATATCAGGCCGATCCGGTGGGGCGCCGCTCTCGATCAAAGTCGCGAGCGCGGAGGTCGCAGCGAGAGCCTGCCCGAACTCATCGTGAAGATCGCGCGCAAGCGCTCGTCGCTCTTCTTCCTGAACCTGGAAGAGGCGATTGGTCAGGGTCAAGCGTTCCGAGTTGGTCTGGCGAAGCGTCCCGGCCAGCCTGTTGACCGCATCGGCGATGTGCGTGAACTCGGTGCTTTTGAACTTTGACAACCGCGGCGAAAGTTGCCCCTCCTCGAGCTTTCGAAGCGCATCGATGATGGCACGGGCAGGCATCAGGGCATGGCCGATCATGACCGCCGCCAGAAACGCGATACCGCCCGCCATCATCACGGCGATTTCGACAACCGTTGAGATTTCGCGCCAGGCTCTGCGAAGCGCTGCATCCGGATCCACGCTCGTCGCGACGATGCCGGCAGACGCGTCGCGAATAGAGAGGGCCTGCTCGATGGGTTCATGAGGGCCGAGAAGCGCGAGATAGGCTGTGGCGAACCACTGCGGGGCTGGCGGGCCCAACACCTCGACTTGGCTGCAGAGCGTCTGCTGCTCGGAGCCCGGTGGAGAGAAGGAGACGCAAACACCGGGGGAGATGATGCTTTGCGTCGCGAGCGACTTCCATTCCGGCAACGGAAGCAAGGAGCCCCGTTCCGTGCCGTCGCGCCAGAGCAGGCGCTGCCAGTAAAGCCCCTGAAGGTGCTGATTGACGCGGGCGCCCGTCGCCGACACGTCGCTTTCAATGGAGCGATGCGCATCGAAAATCAGGCAGGCGATGGCAACGGTCAGGCAGAGCAGCACGACGGCCATGATCCGCAGGACAAGCAACGTGAGAAGGCGCATGGGGTCCCCTCCAAATTTTACGGATTGTCGCACATCCTCGCAGGATGTGAAATTGCGCGCCCCCCGAGCGGGCAAATTGCCCGGCCGCGGCTGCGCCAAGCCCGGAGCGGGAGGCCGTCAGCCCCGTTCTCTTCGCGCCAGCAAAAAGCTCTCAACGATCAACCCTTTGAAAATATTGGCGGCCAGTCAAGACACGAACCTGCCGCGCGGCCAGCGAAATGGGACGTCACATGTGTGGTCCTAAGGGTGTTCAACCCAATACGCTTGCGCAGGTCGCGATTGACTTAGCTGTGACCCACGCCCGAGAGATCTGGGCGGACACTTAGGCGGCGGAAAGGTCCACGAAGCTGGTTTGGAGCTTTTGCACCTTGCTAGCGAAACTGAAACGAGGCTGAAAAACGAAGCTGAGACGGCGAAGCGCCGGCTGGCGGAACCGGGAACGGCGAGGACGCTCGAACGCCGGCCAGCACCGAGCGATCGATCGCAGCATTGCCCGAAGACCGGGAGATACGCGCGTAGGCAAGCCCGCCCGAGGGCGTTACGCCGAAAGAAACCACAACCGTTCCTTTGCCCGCACCGCTCCGGGGGACATGACCGGCAACTTTCGCACGGACGCGCGAGCCGTAGTTGAGCACGTTCCCCGTGCTGCCGGAAACGCGAGGCGCCTTCGCTTTTGCCCCGGCGCTGTCTGCTTCCGCTGTCACGGCCTTCTTCGGCTTATCCGTTGCCTTCTTGTCGGGCGGCTGCGCCGCAGGAGGCTTCTTTTCAGTGCTCGTTTTCCCGCGCTCGCTCTCGCGATCCTTACGATCTCTCGCCTCAGCGTCAGCCTGAGCCTGAGCCTGCTTCGGATTGTTCTCGTGTTTTTCGACGCCGATCGCGTCCTCGGTCTCAGCTTTACCGGTAAGTGCCTCCATCCCCTCGTCGAGTTCAGACGAAACAGAAGGCGCCGGCGGCGCGTCTTGCGTCTCGACCGCTTGCAATTCACTGACCGGCAAGGGATCTGCGGCTTGCGCTTCCTGGGCCGCAACCTCGACAACCTCCGACACCTCCTCGGCCTCGTGCTGCTCGGTCATGTTGGTCAGCAGCATTTCGACACTGATCGCGTCCGACATCTCCTGGATCAGGCCTGGCGCCCGGCTGATCCAAAACACGGCAAGAACGATCAGACTGGCATGGAGCGCGACGGAAACCGATACGCTCAACGCACGAAGGGCGGCAGGCCGGATTGCGTTTTCGAGACTACCAAGATTGCCATTGACGCCCAGTGCGTAAACCAGCGGCAAACCCCAGCCGCCAGATCCCCCTTGGCTGGAGCCACCGTCCACATCGCCATCTTGATCGAGCAGCGTCGTCAAAGAACTCAATCCCCTTGCTCGCTCAGCGCAGGAACACACCCCACGGCGTCGCTCCGACCGGAACGTCCTTGATGATCGTGTTCGTACCGGTGTCGATAATGGAAACGCTATTAGACTTGCCGTTGGCGACGAACAGGCGCTTTCCGTCTCGTGTCGTCGTCATGTTCCAGGGGCGTTTTCCAACCTTGATCTCTGTTACTTTCTCCAGCGTCGCCACGTCGAAGACGGTGATCGTGTTGTCCAGCCTGTTCGATAGGTAGATGGACTTTCCGTCGGGGTTCACGGCGAGCCCGACGCCACCTTTGCGAAACGGCACCTGCGACAACGGCTCGTGCGTGGTGGCATCCAGAACCGCGAGATAATCGGAATCCTGGCAGGCGACGAATACGCGCTTCCCATCCGCCGAAAAGGCGATGTCCCTGGGATGCACCCCGACCATCACCAGCTTCACCGATTTGCGAGCAGAGGTGTCGATGACATCGACCTCGGTCCCGTTTTCGGCTGTGACGTAGAGCCACTTTCCGTCCGGGCTGAATTGCGCGCGTTCCGGATTCTCGCCCTGGGTTGCCACCTGAAACTTTTCGGTGTTGTCGGCGGTGTCGATGAAGGAAACCGTGTTGGCTTCCTCATTCGCGACGACGATCCACTTTCCGTCGGCCGAGATGGTCACCCCCTCGGGTGAGGAGGAAAGCCGGATGCTCGAGATCCGCTTCCGCTGCTCGAGATCAATGACGACCAGAGAATTGTTAGGCTGATCGCTGACATACATCGTCCGCCCGTCGGGCGTGATGGCAGCGCCACGTGGCTTGTCTCCGGCAACGATGCTGCCCACGACCGAACCGGTCTCGACGTCGATGATCGATACCGTTCCCGCGCCTTCGTCTGTCGAGTACACGGTGGATCCGGCTTGCGCCGGATCCAGAGGAACGGCGAGCAGCACAATCGCGGCCAATGCGAGAACGATCTGTGGTGCTCGCTTTTTCATGCTGCTCACCACTTGTGCGTATAGCGGGCGCTGAAGGTCGCGCCTTGGGCCGCCGCGTGGGTCACGTCGCCTTCCAGGAACTGCTGGGACTGCGGCGTGTAGTACAAGCGATTGAAGATGTTCTCGACGCCGAGCATCAGCGTGTCTTCGCCAATTTTGATCTCGCTCATCCAATCGAACACCACGTACCCGTCGATCTCGCGCTTGAACGAGGCGGTCGAGCCGTTGAAGCGATCCCGGTGCCCGCTGGCGAGCATCTGAATACGGTTCTTCATCCACGGCGTCGTCTGGTGCTCGATGTACGCCGTGCCCTTCGGCGGGCGGATGCGCTGGTTGTTCAAATACAACCAGCCGAACGTATCCGTTTCGAGATCCTGCTTGCCCTCGAGCCACGTGAACGTTCCGCCGAATGTCAGCGTGTCGGTTGCGCGCACATCGGTGGTTACTTCGACGCCCCAGATTTTCTCGGGCGCCCGAACGATGCCCGAGTTGACGTTGAGCGGCGGGTTCGCTCCAAGATCGGACTCGTTGTAGAAAAGCGAGATCGATCCACTGATGCGATCCCAGTTTCCGCGCGCGCCGATCTCGTAGTTGTCAACCAGCTCTGGCTCGATCACGAGACCATCGACATCCGAAAACGGCGTGCTGGTCGGACCGGCGCGGCCTCTGCGCAGAACCTGCCTCACGTCGGGCAACGAAAAGCCTTGCGAGAAGTTGGCGAACACGTTGAGGGACTGGGTGAGGTCGTAGACCGCGCCAGCGTTGAATAGCGTGGCGGAAAAATCGAGCTTGCCGCCGTCGACAACCGTGTTCGAACCCAGAACCGTGAATGTCGGAACGTCGATGAACGTTTCCTCGTGGCGCACGCCGGCGCGAAGCGTGAGCTTCTCGAATGGCCGCCATTCACCCTGGGCGAACGCGGCAATGCTGTCCTGCGCATAAGGATTCAGCCAGCCGTACTCGTTGCCGGTGTAGCGGAACACGCGCCGGCCGCTACTCGTAACTGTAGCGGCATCCATCTCGCGGACATTCTGCTGGATGTCCTCGTGGAGATAGTCGGCACCCCAAAGCACGGACGCCTGGCTAGAGATCGGCGTATCGATCTCGATACGGCCGCCGGCCTTTTCTGACTCAATCCGATCCTGGTAAGTGATGGGACTGAACCCGAAGAAGGGCGTCGAGCGTGCCCAATAGTCCTTGTAGAAGGCTTGAAAATGAAGTGCGCTCCCGAAGACGTCCTGGTGATTGTAGTCGAAGGTGGCTGCTAGATTCCGGACCCCGACCGGGTCGTCGAAGCTCGCGCCGTTCACGACGCGGCCTTTCTCGCCGTTGTACACCTCGTGTTGAGACGGATCACCGATCCAATTCGTATCCTGCAGATTCTGAAACGCATTCAGCGTGAGCTGAGCGGTCTGCAGCTTGTCGATATCGATCGAGGTTTTGCTGAAGAAGTCCCATTGCTCGGTGTCGGAGATGCCGCCATCGCGATGCGGATTGGGTGCGATGCGATCCCCGTCGGCATCGAAGAACGCGCCGGTGTCCACGTAGGACGCCCCGAACACGTATCCGAACGCGCCGGACTTGCCGGTCGTGGTGTGGCTGACGCTCTTGCTGAAGCCGTCCTCTTCCAAGGACGAAAGCGCAAAGTTCGTGCCGACCGTCGTGGTGTTGACGGGCGCGCCGTCGGTGGGCTTCTTGGTGATGATATTGATCAGGCCGCCTGTTGCGCCGTCGCCGAATATCGCCGTGGTGCCGCGAACGACCTCGATGCGTTCGATCAGCGAGGGATCAATCACCCAGAAATTCTTGCCGGGATCGAACGCCGGGTTCTGCTGGACACCGTCCACGAGAATGATCGGCTTGCGCCCGCGCAGCGTCTGTCCGTAGGTGCTCATCGTCTGATTGCCGACAGCGAGACCGGGCACGAGCTTTCCGAGCGCGGAAGCGAGATCGTTGTTGCTGAGGCTGACCTGCTTTTCGATTTCCTCCCGGGTGACCACGGTGACGGAACTCGAGAGCGACGACAGGGATTCCGATTTACGCGTCGCAGAGATCACGAACGGATCGAGCTGCGTTTCTTGCGCAAATGCGGGCGCGATAGAGGACACAGAATAAAGCGCGAGTGCGGCCACCGAACAGCGGACTGCCGCCGCGTTCTTTTGAACGGGCGCCTTGGGCAAAAACACAAACGACATCTTCCCCCCAAACACATCTTTCGATGCGGGTTGTTAGTTTATTGATTGTTGATGAGATCGTGGGCACGAGGCCCTAGCTGGCGCGGTCGCTAGCGCGTGATGCGGCGCGGCCGAGCCACGTCGGTCACGTTGCTTTGATACGCATATAAAACATCCCCCTACTTTGCTCCCATGGACGCGTTTTTATTTTCATTTCGATCCGCAAGTGGCGTCCTCGCCCGCGAATTACGATCAGCTTACTGAGTTGTTTTTCCGACCGTCTTCTTGCTGCCAATCCCCGGGAAAGTTAGTCAGAATGTGTCTCGATTGTGAACGGGATTAGTTCCCAACTTTCAGTGGGACTTTTGGGCGACAACACCCTCCGTACGCGAGTTGATCCGCAAGCGGATCGTGATGCCGGCGCCAGGCACCCACCCTCGAGAGCGGTCTGCGCGGCGTGCGAGCGTGTCACTGAACGATGAAGTTTCCGAACGCCATGGGCCAAAGAAGATCTTCGATCTTGGCGACCGGTTGATACGTCGCCCCATCGAGAACCGTCACGGTATTTTCCCTCGTCGTGGCGACGTAGAGGCGTTTCGTGAGCGCGTCGTAGCTCATGCCGCGCGGGAAATTGCCGACGCTGACGCTGGCCTTTACTGCATGCGTCTCGGTATCGATCACCGTGAGAATGTTTTCCTTTACGCTCGTCACATAGACATCCTTCCCGTCGGCGCTGATGCCGACGCCCTGCGGACCCACCGCGACAGGGATGTTTGCCACGACCTGCTTCTGCTCGATGTCGATGACCGCAAGCTTGTTGTCTTCGAAGATCGGTACATAAAGAGTCCGCCCGTTGGGATGGATCACGATGCCATAAGGCTTTTCGCCGGGCACGGCGATGCTGGATACGACCTCGTCGGTCTCGGTCGAGATGACGGAGATGGACTTGCTGTGATTGTTGGTGACGTACACCCACTTCGAGCTCGGGTGAGCAACAATGCATCGCGGACTTGTTTCCACGGAGATGGATTTCGTGACGGCCTGAGAATTTGTATCAATCACCGACACGGTATTGGCGTCGGCGTTGGCTACGTAAACCTTCTTGCCGTCTGGCAGGACCGACAAACCCGTCGGATTGCGCTCCACATCAACGGTGGCGATCACCTTCCGGAGCTGTGTATCGATGACGGAAACATCATCCGATCCGCTGTTGGTGACATAGGCTCTGTGTCGCGAGGGATCGACCGACACCCCCCAGGTGCTGGTCCCAGTCTTAATGCGTTCGATGATCGTGTTCTGCGCCATGTCGATCACGGCGACCGCGCCACGGCCATATTCCGGAACGAACGCTTGCGACGCGTGCGTGGGCTTAGTGAAAACGATCAGAAGGCTGCAAATTGCTAGGGCCTTTGAGCCGACGGGCTTCATGATGCTAACTCCGAGTTGTCGCGGTGGAGCAAGCTCGGCTGCACGGGAAGAAATTGCAACACAATAACATCGCACGCATTGTCAGCAGCATGTCACGCGCATCCGTAAACTCGCTTGTGCGCATCGACGATGCATTGGCTTGGCCGTTCGGGACGTCAATGACGTGTCGCCGTTCTTGAATACGACATAGTGACTGTCGCTGGAAACAAGGCGTGCCTGGAAAGGCCACAACAGAGGGTCGCATACTGCGCTCCATCTGGAGCGCGCCGTTTGCTTGAGCGAGCTAGGCGTCAGCGCAATCGGATGCTTTTGATCACGGGGCGGTGATGACAATGAGGGAGGCAATCGTGGTCGGGAGTTAATCCCGATCAATTTTTGCATTAATGCCCAACCGCCTTGGGAGGCCGACCTAAGTTCCCGTGTAAATCGGGAATAAGCCCTCATTGCAGAGACAGCTATTCACCGCCTAGAAATTATACAAGTACTGACGAAACAATGGTCTGTCATCTGATCTTAAGTCGGTAACGACCTAGACAAATATAAAAAAGCTATCCCGGGGAGGGAGCATCATGAGTTCTGCAGTGACCAACAGCGCCTTGGCGCTGAACGAGAGCGCATGGGCAAAGCTGTCCGACGTTTCGCTCGTTGACGGCATGCGGTTCGCAGTCGGAGGCGGTGACTTGGCCGTATTCGGCGCGAGGCCTGTTCTAGCTCCCGGCGGCGGAGCGTCGGTCGCGTTCGTGCCGACCACCACCACGGCCTCTACCGAGGCTGCTCCCACCGATCATCTTTTCGAGCAGCAGTGGCACTTCGCTTGGCTCGGCGACATCCAGAAGATCTGGGAGGAGTACACCGGCCTCGGCGTGAAGGTGGGCATTCATGACGACGGTATGGACGCCACCTACATCGATGGCGTTCCCGTGGTTGATCACCCCGACCTCGCGGCCAACTACGACGCCTCGCTTGAAGCGATGCTGTGGGGCTTCATGCACGTCGATCCCTATCCCACGGGGATCGCCTCGACGACCGGCCTTCCTTTCTACGATGGTGCACAGCATGGCACGGCGGTCGCCGGCCTGATCGCGGCTGCCCGCAATGGTGTCGGGACGGTCGGCGTCGCTTACGACGTCACCTTCACGACGGTCGATATCCTGTCCGGTCACAAGATGACGGACATCAATACCTTCTTCGACGGATTTCTCGAGGCGGCCTACCAGACGACCAACTTCGATGTCGTCAACCATAGCTGGGGCGATGGCGCCTACTTCTTCCAGGAGAACCTGGATCCCTATTACTACTGGCAGGGTCAGGCGACCGTCGAAGCATGGATGTCTGCCCTCGACAACGGTCGAGATGGTTTGGGAACGATCCAGGTTAAGGCCGCCGGCAACCAGAATCTCAATGCCAACGGCACGTCGAGCTCCTCGTCACGTGCAACGATCATCGTCGGCGCATTCGACGACGATGGCGACGCCTCCTACTATTCGAACCACGGCTCGAACCTGCTCGTCTCCGCGCCGTCCAGCGGGTTTGCAAACATTCTGGAACAGCGCAATGCAGGCTTGGTCACAACCGACCGATCTGGCGCTTACGCTCAAGACGGTGGTGCTCCCTGGTATTACGGCTACAACGGGTTCACTGATGAAAACGGCAATAATACCGATACCGACTATACGCCCGGATTTGGCGGCACCTCGGGTGCCACACCGATCGTCACCGGCGTTATCGCGCTCATGCTGCAGGCCAACGAAAACCTCGGCTGGCGCGATGTGCAGAATATCTTGGCCTACTCCGCGCACGAGCAGGGTAGCGGCGTCGGCGGCGACAAACTAGAAAACGAAAGCAACCGCTGGTTCTATAACAACGCCGACAACTGGAACGGTGGCGGCCTGCATTTCTCGAACGATTACGGCTTCGGTGGTGTCGACGCCTACAACGCCGTACGCATGGCGGAGGTTTGGTCCCTATTCGGTGGCCCGAAGGCAAGCGCTAACGAGTCGAGCTATAGCCAAACAATGACGGAGGGGGTCGCCCTCGAAGACGGCAAGACGACCGACATAAAGTTCACGTTCGACGGCGGCGAATTCGCAGTCGATTTCGTCAACGTTGAGGTCGTGTTGTCACACGAGCTTACCGACGACCTCGAGATCATTCTAATTTCGCCTGACGGGACAGAAATCCGCCTCATCGACTTCAACCTGCAATGGTACTACGGCTCGAATACGGGCTGGAAAGCCGAGTTTGGCGTGAACGCGTTCCGCGGCGAAGACGGCGCCGGAGAGTGGACGTTGCGGATCGTTGACCACTGGGTCGAAGACGCCGGGACGCTGGACTCCGTCAAGATCACTCTGCACGGCGCCGACGGCGAACAGGCAATCAACGATCTGACTGCGGACGTCTATCACTACACCAACGAGGTCTTCGAATCTCTTGCGCGCGATGGCAGCCGCCTGACGCTCACCGATAGCGACGGCGGCAAAGACTGGATCAATGCCGCGGCGATTGCTTCCAATCTGGTGATCCGCCTTGAAGGCGGCGCGTCCTCGACGGCAGGCGGCGTGGAGTTCGTCAGGATTGCCGCTGGCACCGACATCGAGAATGCCGTCACTGGTGACGGTAACGACGAACTCTACGGCAACAATCTCGACAACCGGCTGCATGGCATGCGCGGCAACGACATGCTGTTCGGCGGCGCTGGTAATGACACCCTGTCCGGCGGCGCCGGCAACGATCGACTGACCGGAGGCGTTGGCGCCGACAACTTCCTATTCGATCGCGCCCTGAATGCTGCGACCAACGTTGATATCATCACCGATTTTTCTCACATCGATGACAGCATTTGGCTCGACGCCTCGATCTTTACGTCGCTCGCAGCCTTGATTGGCTCGTCCCTCGTGTCGACGATGTTCTATCTCGGCAACGAGGCTGCCGACAGCGATGACTATGTTCTCTACGATCTGGCGACGGGATCGCTGTACTACGATGCTGACGGTAGCGGCGCGGATTCGATTGCAATTCTTTTTGCAGTCTTCGAGGCGGAAAACATTCCGCTTGATCTGTCATTCGACGATTTCAGGATCGTCTCGGCCGCACCGGATGCGATGGGGCAGGCCCAGGATCGCCCCGATGGCTTCAACCCCGTCGAGGTTTCGTCTGAAGTGACGGATGGCTTACGCGGCCTGGTCGATGAAGAAATCATCGGGACGAACGAAGCGGACGTCATTTACGCTAAGAGCGCCAACGATCGCATCTTCGGCAAGGGTGGGGACGATGTGCTGTCCGGCGGCGGCGGTGACGACTACATCGATGGTGGTGCGGGCAGCGACGAGATTTACGGCGGCGATGGCAACGACACGCTGATCGGTGGCGGCTCGAACGTAAACACCACTGGCGGTCCGCTCCTCCGCGCGGCAGGCGAGACGATCTATGGCGGCAGGGGCAACGATTTCATCCAGGGCAGCAACCAGCTCAATGACTTCACCCTTTTGACTTCGGGACAGTTCGGCGACGATCAGCTGGTTGGTGAATGGGGCGACGACATCATCTACGGCCTTGACGGCGACGACATCATTCTGGGCGACAACCACAACTACGGCACTGTCGGTGGTAATGACATCCTCTACGGCGGCGCCGGTAGCGACTACATCGAAGGTGGATTCGGCGACGATCGCATCTATGCGGGCACGGGTGTCCACAACGAGGTGTATGGTGGCACCGTCGGCGGCTATATTCCTGCCTTGGGAGTCGACGGCATCGACACGGTAGTTTTCGAAGGCCGATATGAAGATTACCGCATCACCGGCCTAAACGGAGACTTCATACTCGTCGAGCGCACCACCCCCGGCGACGTCGAGAGAACACTCGTCCAATTCAACACCGTCGAGAGATTCGAGTTCACCGACCGGACTCTGGATCAGATGGTGCGGCCGCTCGTGTACGTCCACGACCTCATCAGCGGATCCGGAGGCTTGCCAAATCCGCTTCCTGATGTGGCGTTCACGGCGGACGACTACGAGGTCGCGGCGTTCATCGGCGGTGCGAACGACGTCAACCTGCAGGATGTCGGCGCCGAAAACGGTGGCAAGGACCGATTGCAGTTTGTGACCCTCGACGGGGTTAAAGGTGACACGGTTATTTCGTCCGACGCGGTGACGTCACTTTCCGTTTACAATCACGGCAGCGGCAGCATCACCGTCGATGCCCACCAAGTAGGCGATCGCACGCTACAATTTTTCTTCCTGGGTGTAGATCTGGCGGATGGTCAGCGCATCACCGACGATGCGGCAACCCATGTCATCTTCTACGACCATGGCTTCGCCTATCAGAGCTACATGAATGGTGCGGGTGACGACGATTACAATCTGTCGTTTGCCTCCGCGGAATCGATCAGGTTCAAGCAGAACGACGGAACGCTCGCGCTCAAGTGGTACATTCCGCTGGTCAGCGAGATCGACATGCGTACTGGCGCTTTGAGCATGCTGGAAGTGCTGGAAGGCCAGAACAACAGCGGCAATGGCCCCTACGGCAGCATCTTCATCGAAACGGCGCTCGATGACAGCGCGTTCGCGACCGCCGGCGGTTCTGAGGAGTTCCGCTTCTATGGCGGCGATGGGCGTGAGTTCGTTCAACTCGGCAATATCGGCACCGGCGCAACATCGGAGAAAAACACGGGCCAAGGCCTCAAGGGTCAGATCGACATGGGTGGTGGCAGCGACGAGGTGTGGCTGCTTGGTGCGGGCGCCATCGACGGCGGCACCATCGACGGCGGCGACAACCCTGTCGGATCGTCGGACGTCATCCGCATGTCGTTCACGACCGCTGCGGCCATCGCCGACATAAGCGGCTCGATTTCCAACTTCGAATCCGTCCAGTTCGACGTCGACGCTGGCTCGCACACCGTCAACGCCGACAAGTTCGACGATCTTCTCGACATTCGTGTCATGGGAACGAGCGGAACTGCGGGCAACAATACCGTTGAACTTGCCGAAGGCTCTCTCGTCACCTTCAAGGCGATGAGCACGGCGACGAACTTCGGCACCGTCAATCTCGTTGGAGGCAGCAGCGCGCTCAATATCCTCTTCGCCGACAAGTTCACGCAAACCGAAGACTATGTCGGCCTCCCGGCAGGACGTCCGGACTATGACATCAACGGGATCGTGCACATTGCCGACGCCACGGCCGTCAATATCACAACTATGGCGCGCACCGATTACACGCCCAATCTACGAGCGCTTCTGCCTTTCTATCCCGACTTTACGTTGCCGAGAGAGAACTCGTTCGAGTTTGCGCTCGTGCTCGATAACGCGACGACGGTAACGCTCACAGGCAACGTCGGCTGGGACTTTACAATCGCAGGAACCGATATCAGCCACGTGACGACAATCGACGCGAGCGGCGTCACGGGGACTGGCATCGCTGGCGGCGTCATTGTCCACGCGATGACCGACACGGCCGTCAGCTTCACTGGCGGCGCGGGCTACGACACGTTCAAGGGTGGTGCGGGCAGCGATACGTTCGTCGGTGGAAATGGCTTCGACACGGTCATTTTCAACGGCAACTTCGACGATTACGTGCTCACCGTGGTCGACGGAAACCTGGTTGTTTCCGGTCTCGACAGTGGCAACGACACACTCATCGGCATCGAACGTATCGTTTTCAACGATATCGCGGTTGCGGCCAGCCTCGATGGCCAGGGTGCGCCTTACGACATAATCCTTTCCGATGTCGTCGCGCTTCCGGAGTATGCCGAGACCGGTACTGTTGTCGCCACGTTGTCTGCGGCGGACCCGAACACAGGCGAGACATTCGCTTACAGCCTGGTCAACGACTTCCAGGGCGCATTCCGGATCGAGGGCAATCAGATCGTCGTCGCCAATGGCCTGAAGCTCGAGTTCGAGGCGCGTAATTATGCGGACTTCACGGTCCAGGTTACGGACTCGACGGGACGCACCTTCGAAAAGCAGTTCAGGGTGGAAGTCACGGATGTCGAACCCGAGCACTATATCGGTACGGATGCCTATGACGAGTGGTTCGGCGGCTACACCGACGACTACTTCGAGGGCCACGGCGGCGACGATTATACCTTTGCCGAATCCGGAAATGACATTCTCAACGGCGGCGCCGGAAACGATCTTCTTCAGGGCGGCTATGGCACTGATACGGCGATCTACTCGGGCAACCGCGCCGACTACACCTTCGAGCAGCCGTATCCGCAATATCCCGACTACGTCATTATAACAGACAATCGCGATGGCTCGCCGGACGGCACCGACCAGCTCTCCTCGATCGAGTTCCTGCAGTTTGCGGACGGTACGTTTGCGCTAGCCGATCTGCTCGGCAACGCCGCGCCGACCGACATCCTTCCCGACGAAGCCTCGGTCGCGGAGAACTCGGCGGACGGGACGGTTGTGGCGGAGCTGTCGGCGGTCGATCCGGACAGCGGCGACACCCACACCTTCGAGCTCGTCAACAACGCCGGCGGCCGCTTCGCCATCGTCGACGGCAAGCTCGTCGTCGCCGATAGCACCGGCCTCGACTACGAGGCGGCGACCTCGCACGAGGTCGTGGTGCGCGTCACCGACAGCGCCGGCAACAGCATCGAGCAGACGATTGTCGTCAACGTGACCGACGTCAACGACACTATCCCGCCGACCGTGACGCTGACCAACCGTGTCGCCTCGCTCGCCGAGACGACCCCTACGCTCGAGCGCGTCAAGGTCGCCGACATCGTCATCACCAACGGCTCGACGTCGACCGGCACGCTGTCGCTGGTCGGCCGCGACCGGGCGCTGTTTGAGATCGTCGGACTCGCGCTGTTCCTCAAGGCCGGCGCGGCGCTCGATGCAAAGACGCTGAAGGAGCTGCAGGTCGCGGTCGCCTTCGACGAACCGGCCTACCCCGGCTCGCCCGATGCCACCACCGACACCTACAAGCTCGCGATCAACGACGTGCGCAACGTTGCGATGGTGCACGGAACGGCTGCGAGCGAGACGGTCACCGGCACCAAGAGTAACGATTACATCGACGGGCACGGCGGTGACGACGTGATGCGCGGCGGCAAGGGCAACGACACCTACGTCGTCGACAGCGCCGGCGACCAGGTTGTCGAGAGCCGCAGCCAGGGCACGGACACGGTGCACGCATCGGTCAGCCACACGCTGTCGGCGAACGTGGAGAACCTGACGCTGTTCGGCACCGGCGACCTCGACGGCACCGGCAATGCGTCCAACAACGTGATCATCGGCAACGCCGGCAACAACACGCTGAGCGGTGAAGCGGGCGATGACACGCTCTACGGCGGCGCCGGCAACGACAGACTGTTCGGCGGCAGCGGCAAGGACAAGCTGTACGGCGACGACGGTGACGACTGGCTGGATGGCGGCAGCGGCAACGATATGCTGTCCGGCCGCGTGGGCAACGACACGCTCTACGGCGGTGCCGGCAACGACAAGCTATACGGCGGTGACGGCAACGACAGCCTCTTCGGCGGGGCCGACAACGATACGCTCTCCGGCGGGGTCGGCACCGACATCCTGGAAGGTGGCTTGGGACGCGATTACTTCGTGTTTGCCGACATCGCGGACACGGTTGTCGGGGCGGGTCGCGATACGATCCTCGACTTCCAGAACCGCTACGATCGCATCGATCTGAGCGGGATCGACGCCAACACATTGAAGAAAGGCAATCAGGCCTTCTCGTGGCTCGGCACGGCCGAGTTCACGAACAAGGCCGGACAGTTGCACTACACGGCGTCTGATGACGGTGCGCTCGTCAGCGGCGACGTCAATGGCGACGGCGTTGCGGACTTCGAGATCCTGGTCAAGGTCGCAACGTTGTCGTCCCACGATTTCGTTCTCTGACGCGACAACACGCTAGCCGGCCGCACCCCCGCGGCCGGCCTTTCACGGTTAAGCAGAGAGCTCATGCTTTTTTAGGGGAGAATGCAGACAAACGAAGAGACGGCATTTGAGACGCCGAAGACCAACGGTGCTATGGCGCCGGCTTCGTTCGCGAGCACACAAGGCGCATTCAACGGCCGCGGCGCGAACCTCCCGCCGCGATTCCCACGCGTGGGGTCCGAACCTCACGTGCCTGTGCGAGGCCAGCCGGCGTTGCAATAAAGGGAAGAAAAAAAATAAAAGGCGCCAACTCATTGAATTTATTGGTGGGCCCGCCAGGACTCGAACCTGGAACCAGGAGTTTTCCTCATCGAGACGCATGACACAGCATGAGAGGCATGCTGCGATGATAAACACCTAATCAACAGAAAATACGTTCAAAAATCTGTCGCCGCCTTTTACCATGACGTATCACTTACCCCATCGTATCTCGCAAAAAGGGACCGCCGAAGGGACCGCCGAGATTTGGAGGAGCATGGCAAGGTTTGAAATTGCGCCAATAGATACCGCGCTGAAGGCGGCCAAACATCTAGGTCAGGGGCGCGAACCGAGTACCGGATTGTGGGCAATCGCGGCTTGGTCTTCGTCGTTCAGCGCTCCGGTCTGCGCTCTTGGCGATACTATTACTCGCTCGGTAGCGGTGCTCTGCGGCGAAAGCGAAAGGTCGGCCTCGGTAAGTACCCGGCTGTCAGCCTTGCCAAAGCTCGCGCCAAGGCGTCTGCGCTTGACGCGCGTGTCGAGAATGAGGGCGACATTGTTGCCGTCGATCAAGCGAGCAGGGTGTCGGTAGAGCGCCTTGCCCTAACCTTCACAGACTTCTTCGATGAATACGTTTTCCTGCGCCAGGGTCTTGCCAGGATCGACGAGGTCGAGCGCGAAATCCGCAAGGACGTAATTCCGGCGCTGGGCAATAAGCGGCCGTCTGAGATCACCGCTGCAGACATTGACCAAGTGGGAACAGCGATCAAGGCGCGGCAAGTGGGAGGGAAACCTAAAACCCAAGTTCGTGGCCGCGCGAAGAGTAGGGCGATTATCTCAGCGAAAGTACGCAATGCCAACTCAAGCGCCTATCGCATGGTTATGCACGTCAAGGCCATGTACAACTTCGCCCTCCTCGATAGGCCGGCATTGGCCGAAAAGTATGGTGTGGAGAAAAACCCAGCAGCAACGCTGGGGCGACGTCGGCGCGGCTCTGTTACCGGCGCCACCGACGGATATGCAAAGCCTAAGCCGAGAGCGAGGGCTTTGCGAGACGATGAAATCAGTGCCTGGGCTGCTGCCCTCGATGGAAGTGCCGTGCGGGCAGACACCAAGCTTGCTTTGAAGCTGATCCTCCTAACGGCCCAACGCCCCGGTGAGGTGCGTCGTGCAGAGCGCTCTGAGTTTCGCCTCAAGTTCGCGCAGCCGCTCTGGGTCATTCCATCGAAGCATTCAAAGAACGGCAAAGAGCACCTAGTCCCGCTCTCTCCGCTCGCTGTGTCGCTGATTAAAGAAGCGATCAAGCTCTCGGATTCCGACCGACTGTTGTTTCCCGATCCGAAAGATATCGATGTGCCCCTCCGCAACGTCGTGCTGCCGACTGCTGCGCGCTCAGAAGGTCATGAACGACCATAAGCTTATCAGGCACAACGGCCGCGTTTGGACGCCTTCCGACGCACTGGCAGAGCACCAGGCAAGCAGGCATTGGCTTACGCATCAGCTGGACGAGAACAGCGCTGGGAGCGCTATAGTCGTGACGCATCATGCGCCCAGCATGAAGAGCATTGATGACCGTTACAAAGACGATCTACTGACGGCCAGCTTCGCCTCTGACTGCGAGCAGCTTACTCAGCAAGCCACTCTCTGGGTTCATGGGCACACGCACACCGGCTGCGACTATCGCCTTGGCGGTTGCCGCGTGATGAACAACCCGCGCGGTTACGTAAGTCACGGCGAGGGTGAAGGGTTCAATCCAGCGCTCGTCGCTAAGGTTGACCTCTGACGTCTCTCTATGGGGTTGCGGAGAAGGCACTCGGAAGCCAACATAATCTGCCCGAAGCTATTGGCCATTTTGCGACGGGAATGCTGCCTGCTCTCACGTGACCGCTCGGTCCCAATAGCTGACATCAGTCACAGCGAGCTTGGCTCAGGCAGTTCAGCCATTGGCAATGTCCGATAGGTGTCGAATAGACGACATCGGAGGCACCGCGCCGCCGCTAGCCAAGCGCCAAACTTACGAATCGGACCTCTGCCATCCCGCTTTTATGGACTTGGAGATTTCGTCAACGAAGAGCCGCGTTTTCGCTGGCACCAAACGCCCAGGCGGCAAAACAGCAAAGACCCCGCCTTCACCTTTGCCGCCCCAGCCAGGCAAAACCTCGACCAGCTTGCCTTCCCGCATTGCCGGCCCCGCGAGCCAGTCTGCTGTGAAGGTAATCCCAACGCCTGCTATCGTTGCAGACAGAGCGACCTCCGAATTGTCTGCGATGATTGGGCCATGGGGCCGTATGGTCTTGCGCTTGCCCGCTTTCGCAAGCGGCCAGTCGGGCCAGCCCGTGTAGCCTGAGAAGCCGATACAATCGTGGTTCTTGAGATCTTCCGGCGTGCGCGGCCTGCCGCGCGCCGCGATGTAGCTGGGCGCCGCGACGAGAAGATTTCTAAAGGTGGAAATTTTCCGCGCCTTTAACGAGCTGTCGCGCAACCTGCCTACGCGGATCGCGATGTCGAACCCTTCCGCCACGACGTCAACGAAGCGATCGGAAAAGCGCGCGTCGATGCGAATTTGCGGATACCGACTGACGAACTGCGGCAGAAGCGGCGCGATCCACTGGCGTCCAAACGTCACTGGAACCGAGACGCGGAGCAAGCCTTGCGGACTCGAAGCGACGTCGCTCGCCTCTCTGCTGGCGTTGGAAAGTTCTTCGAGGATGCCCTGGACCCGGCCGTAGTAGTGTGAGCCGACTTCCGTCAGCGCTACACGCCTTGTGGTGCGCGAAAGCAGACTTACGCCCAGCTGCTGTTCGAGCTGGGTTACGCGGCGGGAAACAATTGACGCGTCCCGCCCGAGCTTGTTTGCCGCGGAGGTAAAGCTTCCGGTATCGGCAACGGCAACGAATGCCGCCAACAACTCCAATCCGCCGCGCTCGAGCAATTCCTGCATTTTTTGCACGAATATAATGCATATGACCCAGATTATCCGAGCCACGATCCTGGTTATCTCATGCGCATCCAAACGTCGAGGAGTAAAGCGACATGAAAACATTTCTCAGCATCGGTTCAGGTCCTGGCATGGGGCTCGCAACGGCGAAGCGGTTCGCCAAAGAGGGCTTCCACGTCATCCTCAGCGCTCGCAACGAGGCCAAGACAAAAGCGCTAGCTGATCAGCTCAAATCCCAAGGTTACAAAGTAAGCGTCCGCACGGTTGATACAGCCGATCCGGCTAGCGTCGCAGCGCTGGTAACCAACGTCGAGCGTGAATTCGGCACCATTGATGTTCTGCATTACAACGCAGCATCGATGCGCAAAGCGACGCTCGACGAACAGGCGCTGGATTCGTTCAATTCCGACCTGGCGGTGAATATTGGTGGCGCGCAGGCGGCAGCTAAGTCCGGCGCGCCAAAGATGATCGAGCGGGGCGCAGGCACCATCCTTCTCACCGGTGGGGGCTTTGGTCTCTATCCACACCCCGACTACCTGTCGCTTAGCATAGGGAAGGCGGGCATCCGTGCGCTCGCGCAAGGGCTGTTTGAAAGTTTCAAACAGAAGGGTGTTCACATCGCGACGGTCACGGTGGCGGGCTTTGTCGACCCCGGCTCACAACATGCCGACGCGGTGGCAGAACAGTTCTGGCAGCTTCACAGCCAGCGGAAGGAGGCGTGGACAGTGGAAGCAACCTACACGCCATAGCCAGAGCAGCCGGGCAGAGTAGGCACTCTGTCCGGCGTCAGCCTATTATAACTGACATGACCGGTGGTGGCGTCGTCCCATTAGCCGACATCCTCTGAATCCGAAATTGGGCCTAAATCCATCAGCGAAACAAGTCCGCTCACGGCTGGCAAACGGACATCAAGGCGAGCAGGCAAACCCTCACCTTTTAACCCCTAGTGGACATAAACAAGAGAGTAGTTATCGCCCGGCAATGTCTAGGCCGAGTAGCCAACGGTTCATTGTGATGAACGCGCTATCCTTGCCGTGGCTGAGGTGTGCAGTTTTTCCCTCGCGCGAAGCTTCACGCAGATCGGTCGGAGACATGCTGTATGTCTCACGAAACGCACGACTGAACGCCGAATCGTTGCCGAAACCGTAGCGGGCGGCAATATTCCCTATGCGGTCGCTGGCGTTCACTGGGTCTGTGAGCCTCTGATACGCACCCATCAGCCGCCGTTGTTGGATATAGCGGCGCACGCCGCCGAGCTGCTCAAACAACCGGTAGAGCGTGGCGCGCGACATACCCAGCTGCCTGCAGAGAAACTCCGGGCCTAATTCCGGATTGGCCAGATTGGCGTCGACGAGCCGGCGCAGCGCGGGGAGCGAGGAGAACGACGTGTTCTGCACAACACCGCTGTGTCCATTGACGCCCGCGCCAGCGACCGCGCCAATGAGAGCCGCGCTGGCGCGGGCAACGGTGCGAATGTCCTGCGCGGCGAGAGCCGGTGCCTCCGCGAGCAACGTCTTCAGGTGGGCCATGACTATTGCATTGAGCGGGCTCAAGTTTGGCAGGATAAGCCCGTGCAATGCATCGATGTTGGGAACGAAGGGAGCAAGCAGAGCACGCGGCATTAGCAGAGAAAGGCTCTGAAAATCCGGAACTCGGATTTTGAAGCGGCGAGTCAAGTCGAAAAACAGAATGTCGCCGGATTTAAGAACCGTCTCTCGACCGTCGATTTCGAGGCTTCCGTCCACGAGGTAGACAAGTAGAGAAATGGCGTCGAGCCCAGTGCGCGCGATCGTCTGCCGGCTCCGCTCGAATGTTGCCGCAGAGGAAGATCCGAAAGATATGGCGACGTCGGCAAATTGCCAGCTCGTCATGCTCATCGCAAATGAAGCGCGCGCTTCGGTGTCGAGAAGCTCCATGTCTACCAGAGAGGATAGGCCAAAGCGCCATAAGTCGAATTGGTGGGCGTTTCCTGGGGAGACCGAAACATCCAGGCGGAATTGCGCCGATGTCGTGCCTCGCTGTTCTGGCTCTAAATCCACGGCTCCCCCTCGTTAGCATGGGTTTTAGCGTGCCCCGGAAGCCATGGCCTTTGCAAGGTGTCTCATTCTTTCGACGTGGCGTCTCATTTACCCTGTTCGTTCTTGGCGTCGCGCAGAGCGGCTTTAGGTTTGCCCCAGGGGAATGTGCCTGCCGTGGAGTCATACGGCGAGGAACCGAGGGGACAGGCAAATGGTATTGGTCGACGGTTGCCGGCAACGCGGTGGGCGTCCGCTGTGCAAGTCTGCGCAGTTAGTAGTCACCGTCTTCCTCGCGGCGCTGGCCGTGGCGATGATCGCCGTAAGTCCGGCGACGGCTGTCACTTTCAACGTCACCTCGACCTCCGACGACGGGACGCCCGGAACGCTACGCTGGGCCATCAATCAGGCCAACGCCGCGGGCGCGGGCACGCATACCATCGCCATCCAGGCCGGGCTGAGCAGCGTCGCCCTGTCGGGCGATCTGCCGGCACTGAACAATGCCGGTGCCAACATCACCATCAGCGGCAACGGCAATACGCTCTCCGGCGAAGGCGATTATCGCGGCCTGTTTGTCTACTCGGGCCAGGTGCGGATTGAGGATCTGACCATCCAGAACGCTGCCGCAAAGGGCGGCGACGTTGCGCAGGCCGCTGGCGGGGGCGGAGCAGGGCTCGGCGGCGCCCTGTTCGTCAATTCCGGCGCGACTGTGACCGTCAGCAATGTCAACCTGGCTGATAACAGCGCTGTCGGCGGCAACGCGGGTCAGTTCGGCTATGGTGGCTCCGGCGGCGGCATGGGCGGCAACGGCGGCTTCAACAACGGCGGCGGCGGCGGCCTGGGTAGCGGAGCTAACGGCGGCACCGGAAGCGGAAACAATGGTGCGCCTGGGATTGTCGCCGACGGAGCACCCGGCGGCGATAGTGCGGGCGGCGGTACGGGCGGCCTGAGCGGAGGCGGCGGTGGCAGCGCGACCGGCGGCTTGGGTGCCGGAGGCGGCGGCGTCGGCGGT